>NZ_FNJC01000010.1 GCF_900104305.1 Filomicrobium insigne
AACGACGCACATCCAGATATCGAGAGTCGAGCGGCGTCTGGCCAGCAGAGTAGCAAATGCGATCACGTAAAGTGTCAGCGAGAAAGCCGGGATGTCCCCACGATCAACTGATCCCGACGGAGTTCAACTCCCCTGTGGCCTGGACTGCTGCGGTTCCCAGCTAGCCCTTGGGCTATGTCGACCTATCTCCACGTACGATTGAAGCCATCCGGTCTCCGGCGGTAGCGTTCGCTCATGTTTGTAATTGCGACTGCACAGACCGCAGCACGCGGTGCACAGGCTAGGCGGCCAATGTTGGCTGGAGGTATGGTCTTGAAGCTCTATGTCGTCTCGCTCGCAAGGTCCTTTCATGTGTCATCCCACTGCACCGCCGTTTGAATAATTCACGGAGATCCTTCCATGCCTCCCACCTCCGCCCCTGCCCTACCGCTTAGCCGCCGCGAGGCTCTGATCTCGGCCACGGCACTTGCCGCGAGCTTCGCCTTCCCATTGGGCACCGCGCGTGCCGCGGGGCCCGCCACCCTCGACATTCCAGAAGGAGAACACACCATGGGCTATGTCACGACCGACGACGATGTACAGATCTTCTACAAGGACTGGGGTCCCAGAGACGCCCAGCCCATCGTTTTTCACCATGGATGGCCGCTCAGCTCCGACGACTGGGATGCGCAGATGCTTTTCTTCCTGTCGAAGGGCTATCGCGTTGTCGCGCATGACCGGCGCGGCCACGGACGCTCGCAGCAGGTCGCCGACGGTCACGACATTGACCATTACGCGGCCGACGCGTTTGCCGTCGCCGAGGCGTTGGACCTGAAAAACGCGGTTCACATAGGCCATTCCACCGGTGGCGGCGAAGTTGCGCGTTATGTGGCCAAGTTCGGCGAACCTGCGGGCCGGGTGGCCAAGGCCGTCCTCGTCGCCGCCATCCCACCGCTGATGCTGAAGACCGACGACAACCCGGAGGGAACACCGATGGAGGTCTTCGATGGCTTTCGGACAGCGCTGGCCAGCAACCGCGCACAGTTCTTCCGCGACGTTCCGTCGGGCCCGTTCTACGGATTCAACCGCGAGGGCGCGACGGTCCATGAAGGAGTAATCCAGAACTGGTGGCGGCAGGGCATGATGGGTAGCGCCAAGGCGCACTATGACGGCATCAAGGCTTTCTCGGAAACCGACCAGACCGAGGACCTCAAAGTGATCACCGTGCCGACGCTGGTGCTGCACGGTGAGGACGACCAGATCGTTCCGATCGCTGCCTCGGCATCGAAGGCGGTCAAGCTGCTGCCGAACGGCACGCTGAAGACCTATCCCGGTTTCTCGCACGGGATGCTGACAGTGAACGCCGATGTGCTGAACGCGGACCTTTTGGCGTTCGTTACCAATTGAGGTGTCTGCGGGACGCGGCTCCCGGCCCCGTCCTCTTACCATCACTTGGATTTGAGAAAAGGTAAGATCATGACCAGCTCAATGAAGGCGATCGTCCTCAGCAAATTCGGTGGCTTCGACGCTTTCGAGATGCGTGATGTTACCGTACCAGTCGTCGGACCTCGGCAGGTCCGGGTGCGCGTCCACGCCACCGCCATCAATCCTCTGGACTATCAGATCCGACGCGGCGACTACGCCGACTACGTGCCGCTCCCCGCCATAATCGGTCACGACATTTCCGGCGTCGTGGAAGAGAGGGGGGCGGATGTAACCGAGGTCGACATAGGCGACGAGGTTTACTACACGCCCAAAATCTTCGGCGGTCCCGGCTCATACGCGGAACAGCACATTGCCGCTGTCGAACTGGTCGCCCGCAAGCCGCACAACATCAACCACTTGGAGGCCGCCAGCCTGACGCTGGTTGGGGGGACGGTCTGGGAAGCTTTGGTGACCCGCGCCCAGCTTGCCGTTCACGAGACCATCCTGATCCACGGTGGTGCCGGCGGTGTGGGCACGGTAGCGATCCAGCTTGCCAAGGCGATCGGTGCGCGGGTCATCACGACGGCGCGCCGTAGTAACCATGACTTCGTGCGTTCACTCGGAGCGGACGAGGTCATCGACCACACCTCCGATGACTACGTCTCAGCCGTGGCGGAGCTGACGCAGGGGCAAGGGGTGAACGTCGTATTCGACACCATCGGCGGCGATACCCTGACGAGAAGCCCGCTCGCTCTCGCGGATGCCGGACGGGTGGTCAGCATCGTCGACATCGCGCAGCCGCAGAACCTGATCGAGGCTTGGGGAAAGAACGCCGCCTACCATTTCGTATTCACCCGGCAGAACCGAGGCAAACTCGATGCGCTGACAAACCTTGTCGAGCGCGGCCTGATCAAGCCCGTGGTTGGTGCGGTGCTTCCCTTGGCTCGCATCGGCGAAGCGCATGAACTACTCGAAGCCGGGAGCTCCCGTGGACTTCGAGGTAAGGTGGCGATCGATGTTGTGGGCCAGACTGTCGAGCTTCCCACGCGGCGATAAATATATCGACAAGGCAGCGGGACATTCCTGCAATTACCATCCTTTTCGGGAAAGTGATGGCGGTACCCGAGAAATGATGCCGCGCATTTAAGAAAGTCATCGCGCATCGTCACTTCCGTTGCCTTCAAGTGTAGCTCGCGCAATGGTGTTGCCTAGTCGAATTGCTTGGCAGATAACCCATTATGTCCTTGGGACCCGATAGCAGGTTGCTTACGACGTCGCTGCCGACTGACACGCAGCTGCGCGTGATTTTCGCCGTTGTCGTCGTTCTCGTCGTTGCGCTCGCGGTGACCGCACCCTACGCCCGTCAGCCGACACGCGGGACGGAGATTTTCGTTCCGGCTTACGCGGCGGCCATCTTCATGATTGAGCTGACGACCGCGGCTATTCTTCTCGCCACCTTTCGGGTCCGGGGATCGATGCCACTGCTCGTTCTTGCCTCGGGATACCTTCTTTCAGGCGTTCTCTCCGTTCCGTGGGCGCTGACTTTCCCGGGCATATTCCAAAATGTCGGCCTCGACGAGGATCTCCAATCCACGGCGTGGATCGCAGCGATTCGGCGCATCGGGTTTGCTGCAGCGATTGTCGGCTATGCTGCCCTCGATCCGCGCCGTACGATGCGTCCGCCGGGCCAATGGATACTCGTCGCTATCGCCGGCATCGGGGTGTTCGTAGCATCGGCTTTATGGGTGATCCTGGCCAAGGGGGGCGACCTTCCTAAGTTCATGGCGGATGCGAGGAACACGACGGCGATATGGGCGTACATCCCGGCTTTCTCGCTGACACTTTACGTGATCGCATTTGCTACTCTGCTGGCCAGACGCCGCTCGACTCTCGATATCTGGATGTGCGTCGTT
>NZ_FNJC01000009.1 GCF_900104305.1 Filomicrobium insigne
TGCCGTCAGAGACGTCTTTCCGTGGTCAACGTGACCGATCGTGCCGATGTTTACGTGCGGCTTCGTCCGCTCGAATTTCGCCTTGGCCATTGCTCCGGCTCTCCATCTTTAGTTGCTGACCCGCGGGTCTCGTCTCAATTCCAAATTCGTTCCGCCCGACGATCGACTCTTTAAAAGTCTCTCTACAAGGCTAGACTGCGACGGCCATCGGGGCCGCCGCAAATTCCTTAGGCGTACTTCGCCTTAACCTCATCTGCCACGTTCCGCGGCACCTCGGCATAATGTGCAAACTGCATCGAGTACTGCGCACGCCCAGTCGACATCGACCGCAACGTGTTGATGTAACCGAACATGTTCGCCAGCGGCACGAAGGCTTTGATCACCGTTGCGTTGCCGCGCATTTCCTGGCTACGGATCTGGCCACGCCGCGAGTTCACATCGCCGATAATGCCACCGACGAATTCCTGCGGAGACACGATCTCAACGTCCATCACGGGCTCGAGCAGCTTAATGCCACCCTTCTCACAGCCTTCACGCATCGCTGCGCGCGCTGCGATTTCGAACGCAATCGCGGACGAGTCGACTTCGTGGAAAGCACCGTCAAACAGGGTGACCTTCATGTCGACCATTGGGAAGCCGATAAGCATGCCCGTTTCCCAAACCGACTTGACGCCCTTTTCCACGCCAGGAATGTATTCCTTCGGCACCGAGCCACCGACGATCTCGGACGCGAACACGTTGCCGCCACCGATCTCGTTGGGCTCGAGACGCATTTTCACGCGAGCAAATTGGCCGGTACCACCAGTCTGCTTCTTGTGCGTGTAATCAATCTCGCTAGCCCGCGCGAGGCTCTCGCGATAGGCCACCTGCGGCGCGCCCGTGTTCGCATCTACGTGGTGGGTCCGCCGCAGAATGTCGACTTTGATGTCGAGGTGGAGTTCGCCCATACCCTTGAGGATGGTTTCTCCCGACTCCTGATCGACCGACACGCGGAACGAAGGATCCTCAAGCGCCATTTCGTTGAGCGCCAGCGCCATCTTCTCCTGATCAGCCTTGGTTTTTGGCTCGATCTTCATCTCGATGACCGGATCCGGGAACTCCATCTTCTCAAGAATGATGGGCTTCGTAGGATCGCACAGCGTTTCACCGGTCCGCGTATCTTTGAGCCCCTGCAGCGCGATGATGTCGCCGGCGTAGGCATTTTCGATCGCCTTACGGTCCTCTGCGTGCATCATATACATACGCCCGACGCGCTCCTTCTTGTCGCGCGTGCTATTGAGCAAGCTCACGCCCTGCTCGACCTTACCAGAGTAGATACGGCAGAACGTGATGGAGCCGACGTGCTCGAAGTTTGCGATCTTGAAGGCGAGCATAGCGAGCGGCTCGTCATCCGACGACTTGCGCTCCATCACCGTCTCATCCTTCGGATTAATGCCTTTGATCGCCGGAACATCCAACGGGCTCGGCAGATAGTCGACGACGGCATCGAGTAGCGGCTGCACGCCCTTGTTCTTGAAAGCCGAGCCGCAGACCATCGGATAGAAGGCGCCCGAAATCGTGCCCTTGCGCAGCAGCTTGCGCAGCGTGTCCTCGTCTGGCTCACTACCCTCGAGGTATGCCTCCATCGCCGCATCGTCCATTTCGACGGCAGCTTCAATCATCGAAGCACGGAATTCCTGCGCGCGCTCAAGAAGCTCAGATGGGATCTCGATTTCCGTGACGGTAGCACCCTTGTCGTCGCCGCCCCAGACATAGCCCTTCATTTTGATGAGATCGACTTCGCCGCGGAAATCACTTTCCGCGCCGATCGGGATTTGAATAGGCACCGGACGCGCGCCAAGCTTCGCCTTAATGTCCTCGACGCACATGTAAAAGTCGGCGCCGGTCTTATCCATCTTGTTGGCGAAGATGATACGCGGAACGTTGTACTTGTCGCCCTGACGCCAGACTGTTTCGGTCTGCGGCTCCACGCCCTGGTTCGAGTCCAGCACGCACACCGCGCCGTCGAGCACACGCAGCGAACGCTCGACCTCAATGGTGAAATCGACGTGGCCTGGAGTGTCGATAATGTTCAGACGGCGCTTCTTACCATCACGCCCAGGCCAGAAGCAGGTCGTCGCGGCCGACTGAATGGTAATTCCGCGCTCGGCTTCCTGATCCATGAAATCCATGGTCGAGGCACCGTCGTGCGTCTCACCAAGCTTGTGCGAGATGCCGGTATAAAAGAGGATCCGCTCAGTCGTCGTCGTCTTTCCAGCATCGATGTGTGCCATGATGCCGAAATTGCGGTAGTCCTCGATTTTATATTCACGAGCCATGGATAGCCTCAGGGTCTCTAGAGTTTACCAGCGATAATGCGAGAAGGCGCGGTTCGCTTCCGCCATCTTGTGCGTGTCTTCGCGCTTCTTCACCGCTGTTCCGCGGTTGTTAGCAGCATCGAGCAACTCGCCCGACAGCCGCTCCACCATCGTATTCTCGTTCCGGTTCCGGGCCGCAGCGATTATCCAACGGATCGCCAGAGCCTGACGACGCTCGTTACGCACTTCGACCGGGACCTGGTACGTCGCACCACCAACGCGGCGCGAACGAACCTCAACAGCCGGCATGACATTCTCAAGGGCCTGATGGAACATCGGCAAAGCTTCCGACTTTGCCTTATCTTCCATACGGTCGAAGGCACCGTAAACGATGGTTTCAGCGACCGACTTTTTGCCCTCGCGCATGACGGCATTCATGAACTTCGTGACAATCAAGTCTCCGAACTTCGGGTCCGGATTGATTTCTCGCTTCTCAGCTCGGTGACGACGCGACATGCGCTACTGCCCTCAGCTTCTTGATCCGATTGCGGGTCACTCTGCGCGACCCTTGACTTCCGGAGCACCGAAGCATCGGAGCTCCACAAACATTACTTCTCGCCGAAACTTACTTCGGACGCTTCGCACCGTACTTCGAACGGCGCTGCTTACGATCCGCAACACCCTGCGTATCGAGCACGCCACGGACGATGTGATAGCGCACACCAGGAAGGTCTTTCACGCGACCACCACGAATGAGCACAACAGAGTGCTCCTGGAGATTATGACCTTCACCCGGAATGTAACCGATGACTTCGTAGCCGTTCGTCAGTCGGATCTTCGCAACCTTACGCAGAGCGGAGTTTGGCTTCTTCGGCGTCGTCGTGTAGACGCGCGTGCAAACACCACGCTTCTGCGGGCAAGCATCCATATGCCGCGACTTTTCGCGGTACGTCTTCTGCTCGCGGGGCTTACGTATCAACTGTTGTATTGTCGGCATTCGCCTTGTCCACCGGTCTATGCACGGCGCTGGCAGGCGCCAGCGCCAAATCCACCATGTCGGGCCCGGCCGCATTCGCGGGCTCAACACGAAAAAACCAGAGGACCATCAGCTCCGAAAGCTGAGGTCATGGCCCGAAATGTGTTCTGCGTCTTGACGGTAGCGTATAGGCGACAATACGACCGGGCCAACTGCCCGATAACCACCTACTGCCTACCGTTAGAGTGGCGAAGCTATATACACAGGCTTGTTAGTGGTCAACAGTTGCACCGCAAAAAGCCGAAATATTTTTGTCGCATCGTACCGCTATCATCATCCGCCCGCATTTCGGGGGGCGTCTTGGACCGGAACGAGCAGGCAGCAACTCGGTTCCGGCACCATATATTACTCCAATTCCCCGCTTTCCCACGAATCAAAACCGCCGCGATCCAGGTAACGGACCACGGCGGTATCGATTTCTGGCGATGATTCTCGGCTCTTACTCAGCCGCCTCCTCGCTGGAGCGCCGCCGCCGGCGCCCACCCGTGCCGTCACCGTCGGGTCCGGCGATAGCTTGATCATCCATACGAGCACGCTCCTTGGCGATGAGATCGTCACGCTTGCCGGCAATGCTACGCAGCCGCCGCAGCATTCCGCCCGTACCAGCTGGGATGAGACGGCCGACGATGACGTTCTCCTTGAGCCCTTCCAGCGTATCCGCCTTGCCATTGACGGCAGCGTCGGTAAGCACGCGTGTCGTCTCCTGGAACGAAGCCGCAGAGATGAACGAGCGCGTTTGCAGCGACGCCTTCGTGATGCCCAGAAGAACAGGGATCGCAGTCGCGGGGCGTTGACCAGCCTTTTCCGCCGCGAGGTTCCGCTCGTCGAACTCGATGCGATCGATCTGCTCACCCTTAATCATGTCGGTCTCACCGGTGTCGGTGATTTCGACCTTCTGCAGCATCTGCCGGACAATCACTTCAATGTGCTTGTCGTTAATGGTCACGCCCTGCAGCCGGTAAACGTCCTGGATCTCGTTAATGAGATAGTTCGCCAGTTCCTCGACGCCCTTAATCGCCAGGATGTCGTGCGGTGCCGGGTGGCCATCGTAGATGTAATCACCGCGTTCGATATGATCACCGTGCTGGACGGTCAGGTTCTTGCCACGTGGAATGAGATATTCCACTGCCTCTTGTGGCTCGTCGCTTGAACCATCGTCGTGAGGACGGATCGCGATACGCTGCTTGTTCTTATAGTCCTTACCGAACTCAACGACTCCGGAGATTTCAGCGATGATCGCGTGATCCTTAGGACGCCGTGCTTCGAACAATTCAGCGACTCGCGGCAGACCGCCGGTGATGTCACCCGACTTAGCCGACGCCAGCGGGCTACGTGCCAGCACGTCACCAGCCTTGACCTCGGTGTTCCCATCCACTGACAAAATGGCATCGACCGACAGCAGATAACGCGCATCGCCACCACGCGCCACTTTGATCGGATTACCGTCCTTGTCCTTAATGACAATCGCGGGCTTGAGCTCCGCCCCACGCGGCGAAGCGCGCCAATCGATAACGACGCGGTTGGTCGTACCCTTCACCTCGTCGGTTTGCTCACGCACTGAGGCGCCTTCCACAAGGTCCTCAAACGAAACCATGCCATCAACTTCGGTCAGGATCGGACGAGTGTATGGATCCCATTGTGCGAGCCGTGTACCGCGTTTGACGGTATCCCCTTCGTCAACGTGCAATCGAGCGCCGTAAGGAATCTTGTGCGTCGCAAGCTCTTTACCCGATTGATCGCTGATGACCACAGCCATCGTCCGGCCCATGGCGACTAAACGGCCCTGGCTGTCTTTGACCATGGCACGGTTGCGGATCGACACTGTGCCGTTGAAGCTCGACTCGATGAACGACGTATCAACCACCTGCGCCGTACCGCCGATGTGGAACGTACGCATAGTAAGCTGGGTACCGGGCTCACCGATCGACTGGGCCGCGATAACACCCACGGCCTCACCAATATTGACCGGCGTACCACGGGCCAAGTCACGGCCGTAGCATTTGCCACAAACGCCGGTAATCGTCTCACAGGTCAGCACCGAGCGGATGCGCAGTTCCTGCACCTCTGCCGCGGCGAGAGCCTCGACATGTCGTTCCTCGATCATCTCACCGGTCTTGATGATCACCTCGCCGGAAGAAGGATCAATGACGTCTTCCGCTGCCGTACGGCCGAGCGCACGCTGTCCCAGGGACACGATAACCTGACCGGCATCGACGACCGCCTGAATCTTGATGCCTGCATCCGTTCCGCAATCCGGCTCGGAGATAATCGCATCCTGCGCAACGTCAACGAGACGACGGGTCAGATAACCCGAGTTCGCCGTCTTCAACGCCGTATCCGCAAGACCCTTCCGGGCACCGTGGGTCGAGTTGAAGTACTCAAGAACCGACAAACCTTCTTTAAAGTTAGCCTTAATCGGCGTCTCGATGATCTCACCCGACGGCTTGGTCATAAGACCGCGCATCGCAGCAAGCTGACGCATCTGGGTCGGCGAACCACGCGCACCCGAGTGGCTCATCATGTAGATCGAGTTGATCGGCTTATCGCGTCCGTCAGGAAGCTTCTCGGTCGCCGAGATGCGATCCATCATTTCCTTGGCGACCCGGTCCGTACACTTCGACCATGCGTCGACCACCTTGTTGTACTTCTCAAGCTGGGTGATCAGACCGTCGTTGTACTGCTGTTCGAATTCGCGAACCAGTTCCTCGGTCTCGGCCATGATGCCCGACTTGCTCGACGGGATCTGCATGTCGTCCTTGCCGAAGGAAATACCGGCCTTGAACGCATGATTGAAGCCAAGGCTCATGATCCGGTCGCAGAAGATCACCGTCTCCTTCTGACCGCAGTTGCGGTAGACGGCATCGATCATCTTCGAGATAGCTTTCTTCGTCAGAAGCTGGTTCACCAGATCGAATTTTACCGTCGCATTGCGTGGCAGCAATTCACCGAGGATCATGCGGCCCGGCGTCGTGTCATAGACCTCGCGCACCGGATTCCCTTCGGCATCAACCGTCTCAAAGCGGCCCTTGATCTTGGCGTGCAATGCCACGGCACCAGACTCGAGAGCGTGGTGCACCTCGTTGACCGAACCGAACATCATGCCTTCACCCGGCTCTTTGTCCGAGATCAGAGACAGGTAGTACAGACCAAGCACGATATCCTGCGACGGCACGATAATTGGCTGCCCGTTGGCCGGATGCAGAATGTTGTTGGTCGACATCATCAGCACGCGTGCTTCAAGCTGGGCTTCCAGTGACAGCGGTACGTGGACAGCCATCTGGTCGCCGTCGAAGTCGGCGTTGAACGCCGCGCAAACCAACGGATGCAGCTGAATAGCCTTACCTTCAATCAGCGTCGGCTCAAACGCCTGAATGCCAAGTCTGTGCAGCGTCGGAGCACGGTTGAGCATCACCGGATGCTCACGGATAACCTCATCGAGGACGTCCCAGACCTCCGGCTTTTCCTTCTCAACAAGCTTCTTGGCCTGCTTAACGGTAGCCGCCTGCCCCAGCGCCTGTAGCCGCGCATAGATGAACGGCTTGAAGAGCTCAAGCGCCATCTTCTTCGGCAGACCGCACTGATGCAGTTTCAATTCAGGACCAACCACGATCACTGAACGGCCAGAGTAGTCGACACGCTTACCGAGCAGGTTCTGACGGAAGCGGCCCTGCTTACCCTTGAGCATATCCGCGAGCGACTTCAACGGACGCTTATTCGCACCCGTGATAACACGGCCGCGGCGGCCGTTATCGAACAGCGCGTCGACTGACTCCTGCAGCATGCGCTTTTCGTTCCGGATGATGATATCCGGAGCACGCAGCTCCATGAGCCGCTTCAGACGGTTGTTACGGTTGATGACGCGGCGATAAAGGTCGTTGAGGTCAGACGTCGCAAAACGTCCACCATCGAGCGGCACCAGCGGACGTAGCTCGGGCGGGATCACCGGAACAACCGTGAGGATCATCCATTCCGGACGATTACCGGATTCGATAAAGGCCTCGATAACCTTAAGCCGCTTACCAAGCTTCTTAGGCTTCAGTTCCGTCGTGGCTTCAGCGATTTCCTGGCGCAGGTCGTCGCGGATCTTCGGCAGATCCATAGCTGACAGAATCTCGCGGATCGCCTCAGCGCCGATACCGGCCGTGAAGCTGTCCGCGCCATACTCCTCGATCGCCTCGTTGTACTGGTCTTCGGTAAGAAGCTGCTTTTCCTTGAACGGGGTGATGCCCGGCTCAATGACAACGTAGTTCTCGAAATAAAGAACCCGCTCCAGATCCTTGAGTGCCATATCAAGCAGCAAACCGATACGGCTCGGCAATGACTTGAGGAACCAGATGTGCGCAACCGGGGCCGCCAATTCGATGTGGCCCATACGTTCACGACGGACCTTTGCAAGCGTCACCTCGACGCCGCACTTTTCGCAGATCAGGCCCTTGTACTTCATCCGCTTGTACTTGCCGCACAAGCACTCGTAGTCCTTGATTGGACCGAAAATGCGCGCGCAGAACAAACCGTCACGCTCCGGCTTGAACGTACGGTAGTTGATCGTCTCCGGCTTTTTGATCTCACCGAACGACCAAGACAGGATGTCGTCAGGGCTCGCGATCGAGATCTTGATCTGATCGAACGTCGGCAACGGCGTCTGAGTCTTGAAGATGTTTGTGATCTCGTTCATCAGCAGTCTCCTCGACGGGACCTGCGGGGGCGGCGGTCCCTGAAATTCTTAAAGTGCCAGGCAGGTAACGCCTCCCCACTCCGATGAGCGGGGAGGCAGAATGCTCAAGCCTGTTATTCGGCTGCGGCCGGTGGCAGTTGCGGCCGCGGCGTGCCTTCTTCCGTTTCGTCGTCAACGGCAAGCCGTTCTGAATTCAAGAGCTCGACGTTGAGGCCCAGGGCCCGCATTTCCTTCACGAGCACGTTGAAGCTCTCCGGCACGCCAGCCTCGAATGCGTCGTCACCGCGGACGATCGCCTCGTAGACCTTAGTACGGCCGGCGACGTCGTCCGACTTGACCGTAAGCATTTCCTGCAGCGTGTACGCGGCGCCGTAAGCTTCCAGAGCCCAGACCTCCATTTCACCGAAGCGCTGACCACCGAACTGGGCCTTACCACCCAGCGGCTGCTGCGTAACGAGTGAGTAGGGTCCGATGGACCGAGCGTGGATCTTATCGTCGACAAGGTGATGCAGCTTCAGGATGTACTTGTAGCCAACCGTAACCTTACGATCGAATGGCTCACCGGTACGTCCATCATACAGCGTGACCTGGCCCGAAGTATCGAACCCGGCGGCCTTCAGCATCTCGACAATGTCCGGCTCGCGCGCACCGTCGAAGACCGGCGTTGCAATCGGCACACCCGTCTTGAGCTGCTCAGCCAGCACGACCTTGTCATCATTGGTCGGCACCACTTCATCGACATGGTCCTTGCCGTAGACGGTAGCAAGCTGCGACTCGAGCGCCTTCATCTCACCGGACGCACGGAACTCCTCCAGCGCCTGATCTATGGCGCGGCCGAGACCGCGGCACGCCCAGCCAAGGTGAGTCTCCAGGATCTGCCCCACGTTCATGCGCGAAGGCACGCCAAGCGGATTGAGCACGACGTCGACTGGAGTACCATCCTCCAGGAACGGCATATCTTCCTTGGGCACGATCTGCGACACGACACCCTTGTTGCCGTGACGTCCGGCCATCTTGTCGCCGGGCTGGATCTTGCGCTTCACGGCGACGAAGACTTTGACCATCTTCATCACGCCCGGAGGCAATTCGTCACCACGCTGAAGCTTGTCGACCTTATCGACGAAGCGGCGCTCAAGGCTCTTCTTCGCGTCTTCGTACTGCTTCTGGATCGCCTCGACCTCAGCCTGCGCCTTTTCATCGGCCAGACCGATTTCCCACCACTGGCTGCGAGGAATCTCGTCCAGGATAGTATCGTCGATAATTGTACCCTTACGGGCACCCTTCGGTCCCTTGGCGACCTCTTTACCGAGGAGCGACTCCTTCAACCGCGCATAGACGTTGCGATCAAGGATCTGCAATTCGTCATCACGGTCCTTCGCGAGCCGCTCGATTTCCTCGCGCTCGATCGCCATCGCACGCTCGTCTTTATCGACGCCGTGACGGTTGAACACGCGAACTTCAACGATCGTACCGACGACACCCGGTGGCAGGCGCAACGACGTGTCACGCACGTCCGAAGCCTTTTCACCGAAGATGGCGCGCAGAAGCTTTTCTTCCGGCGTCATCGGGCTCTCACCCTTCGGCGTAATCTTGCCGACCAGAATGTCGCCTGGATGCACTTCCGCACCGATGTAAACGATGCCGGCTTCGTCGAGGTTCTTCAGAGCTTCTTCCGAAACGTTCGGAATATCACGCGTGATTTCCTCCGGCCCGAGCTTCGTGTCTCGCGCCATCACCTCAAATTCCTCGATGTGAATCGAGGTGAACACGTCGTCGGAAACGACGCGCTCGGACATGAGGATGGAGTCCTCGAAGTTGTAGCCCATCCACGGCATGAACGCGACGAGCACGTTCTTACCCAGAGCCAGATCACCGAGATCCGTCGACGGACCATCCGCTAGGATTTCACCCTCGCGGACGTAGTCGCCAACGTTGACCAGCGGACGCTGGTTGATACAGGTGTTCTGGTTCGAACGTTGGAACTTGCGCAAACGATAGATGTCGACGCCAGGCTTGGAAGGATCAGCTTCCTCCGTAGCACGGATAACGATACGAGTTGCATCAACCTGATCCACAATGCCGGTCCGCCGGGCTGCAATCGCAGCACCAGAGTCACGCGCAACGACCTCTTCCATGCCCGTTCCGACCAGAGGCGCTTCCGCCTTGATCAACGGCACCGCCTGACGCTGCATGTTCGAGCCCATCAGAGCGCGGTTAGCGTCGTCATTTTCAAGGAACGGAATAAGAGCGGCCGCAACCGACACAAGCTGCTTCGGCGAAACGTCGATGTAGTCCACGAGATCACGCGGCACCAATATGACGTCGCCCTGATAACGACAGTTGATCAGGTCGCCTGTTAGGTTGCCACCCTCGTCGATGTCGGCGTTCGCCTGCGCAACGTGATGGCGCATCTCCTCCATCGCCGACAGGTAGACAACCTCATCCGTCACCTTACCGTCGATGACACGGCGATAGGGGCTCTCGATGAAGCCATACTTGTTGACCCGCGCAAACGTCGCCAGCGAGTTGATGAGGCCGATGTTCGGACCTTCCGGCGTTTCAATCGGACAGATGCGACCGTAGTGCGTTGGATGCACGTCACGCACCTCGAAGCCGGCACGCTCGCGCGTCAGACCACCTGGCCCCAGCGCCGATAGACGACGCTTGTGCGTGATCTCGGACAATGGGTTGGTCTGATCCATGAACTGCGAGAGCTGCGAGGAACCGAAGAACTCCCGCACCGCCGCCGCTGCCGGCTTAGCGTTGATCAGATCCTGCGGCATCACCGTGTCGATATCGACCGATGACATGCGCTCCTTGATCGCGCGCTCCATGCGCAGGAGGCCGAGCCGGTATTGATTTTCCATCAACTCGCCGACCGAGCGCACGCGCCGGTTGCCAAGGTGATCGATATCATCAATATCGCCACGTCCGTCGCGCAGGCCGACAAGTGTCCGGATCACGCCGAGGATGTCGTCGCCACGCAGAACACGAACCGTATCCTCCGCCGGCTCGAAACCTTCCAACTCGGTAAGACGCATGTTCATCTTCACGCGACCGACCGCAGAAAGGTCATAACGCTCAGGGTCAAAGAACAAGCCGTGGAACAGGTTTGTCGCCGCTTCAATCGTCGGCGGCTCACCGGGCCGCATGACCCGGTAGATGTCCATCAACGCCTCGTCCTGGTTGGCGTTCTTGTCAACATTGAGCGTGTTACGAATGAAGGCTCCGACGTTGACATGGTCAATGTCGAGAATCGGGAATTCCCTGACCTTCTCATCTTTCAGCTCAGCCAGAAGCTTAGCGTCGAGCTCCGAACCTGCTTCCGCATAAATCTCACCCGTCTCAAGATTGACGATATCCTGAGCGAGGTACCTGCCCGACAGATCTTCTGAACTGACGAGCAGCTCATTAAGACCGTTTTCCGCAAGCTGTCGTGCCGTCCGTGCCGTGACCTTCTCGCCGGCATTGACAACGACCTTACCCGTCTTCGCGTCCAACAGGTCAGAGACCGGCGTAACGCCGCGCCACTTCTCGGCCACGAACGGCATCTTCCAGCCGCGCTTGCTTTCCTTGATGTGGATCTGATCGTAAAACGTCGCCAGGATCTCTTCGTCGTTAAGACCGAGCGCATAAAGTAACGTCGTCACTGGCAGCTTACGGCGCCGGTCAATACGAACGTAGACAATATCCTTGGCATCGAATTCGAAATCGAGCCACGAACCACGATAAGGGATGATACGCGCCGCAAACAGCAGCTTGCCGCTCACGTGCGTACGGCCGCGGTCGTGATCGAAGAAAACACCAGGGCTACGGTGCATCTGTGAAACGATAACACGCTCTGTACCGTTGATGACGAACGTACCGTTCTGCGTCATCAGAGGCATGTCGCCCATGTAGACGTCCTGCTCTTTGACGTCCTTGATCGACTTTGAGCCCGTCTCTTCGTTGATATCAAACACGATGAGGCGCAGTTTCACCTTCAGCGGCGCGGAATAGGTCATATCGCGCTGCATGCACTCATCGACGTCGTACTTCGGGGGCTCAAATTCATAACGGACAAACTCAAGCGTCGACTTGCCCGCGAAATCCGAAATCGGAAACACCGACTTGAAAACCGCTTGCAAACCCTGATCGTCCGGGCGGCCACCTTCCGGCTCACGAACCATCAGAAAGTCGTCGTATGAGCTCTTCTGGACCTCGATGAGGTTCGGCATCTGGGCAACTTCCCGGATGTGGCCAAACTTCTTCCGGAGGCGCTTGCGACCGTTGAATGCCTCAGCCATAATCGCTCCTCTTCGTTTCGCGGGGACTGGGACTCCCGCGTCTTGCGCTACGGCAACAAACGCCCCCACGCACGGGACTGCTGCCATGATCTGACCGGCTGTAAACGAGCCGGGAATTTCCAAACCGCACACCTTTCGGCGCACCGTCACCAAAAGCCTTAAAACGGCTCACCGGGACGCCTCTTCGTTAGGCGCTCCGGAGAACCGTCTTGGGCGGACATCCCCTCCCGCCAAGCGGAAGGGGATGCACCAAGCCGTCTTACTTGAGCTCGACCTTGGCACCTGCCTCTTCGAGCTTCTTCTTGATGGCCTCAGCCTCGTCCTTCGGAGCGGCTTCCTTCACGGTCTTACCACCCGCCTCGACGAGATCCTTAGCTTCCTTCAGGCCGAGCCCGGTGATGGCGCGAACCTCTTTAATGACGTTGATCTTCTTGTCGCCTGCGTCGACCAGAACGATGTCGAACTCGGTCTTCTCTTCAGCAGCTTCAGCAGCAGCGCCGCCAGCAGGAGCAGCTGCGACAGCAACTGCAGCAGCCGCTGAAACGCCCCATTTTTCTTCCAACATCTTGGCAAGTTCAGCCGCCTCAAGGACGGTCAGCGACGACAGGTCTTCGACGATCTTGGACAGATCAGCCATTTTCGTTTTCCTTCCGGTTCAAATCTAAATTTAGTTTGCATGCGCAGTTCCGGAGAACTGCTGTCTTCGTTGCGTTACAGGCGCTTGCCCTCTTAGGCAGCCTCACCGGCGCTGGCCTTCGCCTGGATAACCCGTGCGAGCGTCGCACCCGGCTCCTTAACCGTCCGGGCGATCTTCGTCGCCGGAGCGTTAAGCAGGCCGATAAGCTTGGCTCTGAGCTCATCCAAGGAGGGCAACTCGGCGAGTGCCTTGACCGCGTTCGCGTCTAGGACCGTTTCCCCCATTGCGCCGCCGAGGATCACGAGCTTTTCGTTTTCCTTAGCGTAGCCGACAGCGACCTTGGCAGCGGCGATCGGATCCTGCGAATAAGCAATGCAGGTCGGTCCCGTGAAAAGGTCGGCGATGCCGGAAGCTGGAGTGTCCTGGAGCGCGAGCTTGGCCAACCGGTTCTTAGCCACCTTGACCTTACCGCCGGCCGCTTTAACGCGGGAGCGGTAGTCGGTCATCTGAGCGACTGTCAAACCGGAATAGTGGGCAACCACCACCACGCCCGTCTCGTTAAAGACGTCGTGAAGCGTTGCAACGAGCTCACTCTTCGCGGCTCTATCCACTGCTCTCTCCTAGTCTGCGAGCCCCAAATTAGGGTCTCGCGGGTTGCAAGGTGCCGCCTCCTCGCCGATTTTCGGCTAATAGGCAGCGCTTGTACCTGTCCTCCCGAGCCAAGCGGCAAGGGGTGCGACCGAGAAGATTTGAACCGGACTCTTGGCACACTGTGATGTGCGCCTCGAAATCCGACATCTCCCATCTCATGCAGGCCCGAAGGGCTTAAGGCGGCCCTCGAAAATGAGGAAAATCCGCCACCTGCAGTCTCGGACAGGTCCACTCCTGACCCTCGGTCTTGAAAGGTCTGGGAGTGGGATCTTCCGGGCTCATCACCCGGAATTCCGTTTCATCTGCGCGCCGAAGCGCGAGGGCCTTAAGCCGGTGTCGCCGCCGGCATAACCGTGCCGACATCAACCTTGACGCCTGGCCCCATCGTCGAGCTGATCGAAACCTTCTTCACATAGGTGCCCTTGGCACCCGTTGGCTTCGCCTTGACCACGGCATCGACGAAGGCGCGGATGTTTTCCACCAACGCATCGGTGCCGAAGCTGGCCTTACCCACGCCACCGTGAATGATGCCGGCCTTCTCAACCCGGAACTCAACGGCGCCGCCCTTGGCGCCGCTAACCGCCGCAGCAACGTCCATCGTCACCGTTCCAACGCGCGGGTTCGGCATCAGGCCACGCGGACCGAGCACCTTACCCAGGCGACCAACGAGCCCCATCATGTCCGGGGTCGCGATGCACCGGTCAAAATTGATGTTACCCTTCTGAACCTCTTCGACGAGCTCCTCGGCACCGACAACATCGGCACCGGCAGCCTTTGCCTCGTCCGCCTTTGCGCCGCGCGCAAACACCGCAACACGCGCCGTACGGCCGGAACCGTTCGGCAGCATGCAAACGCCGCGCACCATCTGATCAGCGTGCTTGGGGTCAACGCCAAGGTTCATCGAGATCTCAACCGTCTCGTCAAATTTGGCCTTCGCACGTTCCTTGATCAGGTTAACCGCGCTGTCGATATCATAGGCCTTGTCGCGATCGATGCCGTCCCACACGGAGAGCATGCGTTTGCCACCTGCGATCCGGGTCGCCTTGACTTGCTCTGGAGCAACTTTTGTCATTGTCTTACTCCACCACCCTGATGCCCATGGAACGCGCAGAGCCCGCGATGGAGCGGGCCGCCTGCTCAATGTCGTCCGTGTTAAGATCTGCAAGCTTGGTCTTCGCGATCTCGCGAACCTGATCCATCGTCACCTGACCAACGGTTCCGCGGCCGGGTTCCTTGGAACCTGCGCCGGGCTTGCCGGTGGTTTTGAGGCCCGCAGCCTTCTTGAGGAAGAAGGTTGCCGGAGGCGTTTTCATTATGAAGGTAAACGAGCGGTCGGAGTAGACCGTAATCTTCACCGGAATCGGTGTATCCGGTTCGATATCTTTCGTTTTGGCGTTGAACGCCTTGCAGAATTCCATGATGTTAACACCACGCTGACCGAGCGCAGGCCCGATCGGCGGTGATGGATTGGCTTTACCTGCAGGCACCTGCAGGTTGATGTAGCCGTCTATCTTCTTGGCCATAGTATCCCCTGAACAGAACGGGAAGCGTGACACTCCCCAGGGTTAGCGGTCCACGGATCTTTGCCGGACAACCGGCGCGGACCCTCCCGCACGTAAAGGCCGCCGCATTAGCACGAACGAACCTTGGTCTCACCGCGAGCACGCATGCTCTTGGTAATCTCTTTATCTCCTAGTCCTGATCTCCCTTGGGAACAGCGCCCATGAACTAGCGTGGATCATGCGCGCGCATCAGCCCGCCACTTTTTCAACCTGCCCAAACTCGAGTTCGACAGGTGTCGGCCGGCCGAAAATCGAAACTGCCACCTTGAGCCGCGCCCGCTCCTCGTCCACTTCCTCGACGTGGCCTTGGAACGACGCGAAAGGACCATCGGAAACCTTGACGGATTCACCAACCTCGAACGTGATGGTCGGCTTCGGCCGCTCAATCCCGTCCTTGACCTGATTCAGAATCCGCATCGCCTCGTCTTCAGAGATCGCCATCGGCTTGCTATCAGCGCCGAGGAATCCTGTCACTTTAGGCGTATTCTTGATCAGCACGAACGCCGGATCGGTCATCTCCATCTTCACAAGCACATAGCCGGGCAGGAACTTGCGCTCTGTCTGCACCTTCCGGCCGCGCTTAACTTCGATAACCTCTTCCGTCGGAACGAGCACTTCTTCAAACACATCTTCGAGCCCGGCGGCTTTCGCGCGCTCTTTGATGGCGTCCGCCACCTTGCGTTCGAAGTTTGTGTAGGCATGCACGATGTACCAGCGCTTGGCCATTGTTCGGTCTCTATTCGCTTTGATTAATTGCGGGATCCACTTTCCGATTCCGCAGACAACACGTCGCGATATCGCCGCTAGCGACCCAGTCGCAGTACGAAATTGACCGCCCATCCCATGATTTGGTCAACAACCATGAAGAAGATGGCGGCCATGAAAACCATGATTAATACCATGATAGTCGTGATCCAGACCTCTTTCCAGGTCGGCCAAGTAACCTTGGACGTCTCTTGACGCACTTCTTGAATAAATTGAAACGGATTGAAGCTTGCCATCTCGAGCCAAGTTTATGAGAGCGCACAATGCGCCGGATGTGCAGATCGACTGATCTACCACATCACAGCAATAGTAACAGACCCGCTGCCCTCGTTCGCAGGGTCTGCTCTCCACTCTTCCGACAGTCTGTTGGCAGGGGCGGAGGGTCTCGAACCCCCAACCTTCGGTTTTGGAGACCGACGCTCTACCAATTGAGCTACACCCCTAGAGCGCTCGGCGAGCGCATGACCTCGACAAATCCGGAAAGCTGGGACCGTGTCCAATAACCGAGTTTCGGACACTTGTCACGCACCTATTGGATTTTCCGCTTGATTGCGACAATTATGCCACAATCACTCTGGCTCAACAACCACCGCCGTACCGTACGCGAGCACTTCCGTGACCGCTGCGGCCATCTCGTTGGCATCGTAGCGCATGGCCAGAATAGCGTTTGCCCCACGGCTTTCCGCCTGCGCCACTAGCAAATCAAACGCGTCTTGCCGCGCTCTCTCCGCTAACGTCGTATAAACCGTAATGTTACCACCAAACAAGATCTGGATCGAAGCGCCGATATTTCCCGCCAAACTACGCGACCGGACGGAAAGCCCACGAACGACCCCGATGACCTGCACCACGCGGTAACCGGGGATATCGTTACTCGTTACAACAAGCACCCGATCCCCCACAGTCTGCTACGATCCAAACCCGGCCCACTGGCCCCATTTTGGCGGCCTGTTAAGGGGCCACCAAAACGGATGCGATCATTATTCGACGATCGCGGCAACAACACCCGCGCCG
>NZ_FNJC01000008.1 GCF_900104305.1 Filomicrobium insigne
TCTCCACGTACGATTGATGCCATCCGGTCCCCGGCGGTAGCGTTCGCTCATGTTTGTAATTGCGACTGCACAGACCGCAGCACGCGGTGCACAGGTTAGGCGGCCAATGTTGGCTGGAGGTATGGTCTTGAAGCTTTATGTCGTCTCGCTCGGAGCAGGTGTTCTCATCGGCGTTGTCTATAGCCTTCTCGACGTGCGCTCGCCCGCGCCGCCCGTGGTGGCGTTGCTCGGCCTGCTCGGGATCCTGATCGGTGAACAGCTTCTTCCGGTCGCCAAACACATTATCAGCGGTCATGGCGTCGTGACCGCGATCGATCGCGCCAATTGCCGTCGCCACGTTATGGGTGCGCTTCCGTCCAACGCGGATGAGCGTACTTGCGACAACAAAAGCGGCGACCGCAGATGACGTCTACCGCAATCCATTCGGAATTACGTGGCTAACGAGGCGAGCGAGAAACCAGGAGCTAAAGATGTCGCATTTTACTGAAGTCCTCACACCGAAAAACAGCCAGATCATCTTCATCGACCAGCAGCCGCAGATGGCATTCGGCGTTCAATCGATCGATCGCCAGACCCTGAAGAACAACGTCGTGGGTCTCGCAAAGGCCGCCAAGGCGTTCGACATCCCGGCAGCGATTACCACCGTCGAAACCGAGTCCTTTTCGGGGCACACGTATCCGGAGCTCCTCGCGGTATTTCCCGATGTGCCGCTGCTCGAGCGGACGTCGATGAACTCGTGGGATGACCAGAAGGTCCGCGATGCACTTGCGAAGGCGGGGCGCAAAAAGGTTGTCGTCTCGGGACTTTGGACGGAAGTCTGCAACGTTACCTTCGCGCTCTCGGCCATGCACGATGCAGACTACGAGATCTACATGGTCGCCGATGCTTCGGGCGGAACTTCCAAGGACGCGCACGATTACGCCATGCAGCGTATGATCCAGGCCGGGGTGGTGCCGATGACGTGGGTGCAGGTGATGCTTGAGTGGCAACGCGATTGGGCCCGCCGCGATACGTACGACGCTGTCACTGGCATCGTGAAGGAGCACGGTGGCGCCTACGGAATGGGCCTCGATTACGCTTACACCATGGTTCACAAGGCACCCGAGCGCGCTAAGCATGGGCCTGTGCTCGCTCCCGTGGGCGCCGCGTAGTCACATCCGTGACATTTGTCTTCAACCGGCCTCTTCGCGCAGCGGGGCCGGCAGACCATGGAGGCTTGCATGCCGATACGCCGCCGAAGCTTCGTCAAGGGATTGGCGTCCGCCGGAGTGCTGACCACGGTGAAATCGCCACTAGCCTGGGGACAAGAGATGACCAATGCACCCGACCTCGTTCTGCGCAATGGACGCATTACCACGCTCGACGCGGCGGCGCCGGATGTCCAGGCGCTTGCCATCAAGGATGGGCTCGTCCAGGCGGTTGGGACGACAGACGACATCATGCGCATGGCCGGGTCCAGCACCAAGATCATCGATCTCGCTGGGCATCGCGTTATTCCCGGTTTGAACGACAGCCATACGCATCTGATCCGTGGCGGGCTCAATTACAACATGGAGCTTCGATGGGAAGGGGTACCATCCGTTGCCGATGCGTTGCGCCTTCTCAGAGATCAGGCGGCCCGTACGCCCGCGCCGCAGTGGGTGCGTGTCGTCGGCGGCTGGTCGGAGTTTCAGTTCGCAGAGCGGCGCATGCCGACGCTCGACGAAATCAATGAGGCGGCGCCGGACACGCCGGTCTTTATTCTGCATCTTTATGGGCGCGCGCTTCTGAACAAGGCCGCGCTCAACGTTTTGGGCTTCGACAAATCGACGCCGAACCCGCCCGGTGGCATCATCGAGAAAGACGCAAGCGGGACCCCTAGTGGATTGCTTCTCGCCAAGCCATCAGCGCTCATCCTCTATTCAACGCTGGCGCGCGGGCCGAGGCTTCCGATCGAGGATCAGATCAACTCGACGCGTCACTACATGCGGGAGATGAACCGGCTCGGCATCACATCCGTGATCGACGCCGGCGGCGGCGGGCAGAACTATCCCGATGATTACGACGTCATTCGGCGTTTACACGATGCCGGCGAGCTGACGGTGCGGATCGCCTATAACCTGTTCGCGCAGAAGGCAGGCGGCGAGCTTAGCGATTACGAGCGCTGGATTTCCATGGTGAAGCCCGGAGCCGGCAGCAGTTTGCTGCGCATGAATGGGGCGGGCGAGAACCTCACGTGGTCAGCCGCTGACTTCGAGAATTTCCTCGAGCCGCGCCCAGACCTCGCGCCGACGATGGAAAGCGAACTCGAGCCGATTGTCGAACTTCTTGCGGCGAACAAGTGGCCGTTTCGGATTCACGCGACCTACGATGACTCTATCGACCGCTTCCTCACCGTGTTCGAGCGTGTGAACGGGAAGACGCCTTTTGAAGCGCGCCTCATCATCGACCACGCAGAGACCGTCAGCGATCGCAACATCGATCGCATCAAGGCACTCGGCGGTGGGATCGCCATTCAGCACCGCATGGCATTCCAGGGTGAGTATTTCGTCGCCCGCTACGGCGCGGAAGCCGCACGTGCGACACCGCCGATCAGCAAAATGCTTGCTGCCGGCCTGCCCGTCGGAGCGGGCACCGATGCGACACGCGTCTCGTCATACGACCCTTGGGTCGCGCTGTTCTGGCTGACGACCGGACAGACCCTCGGGGGCCTTCCTCTCTACGAGGAGGGCAACATCCTCGACCGTAAAGCTGCGCTCCGTCTCTGGACCGAGGGATCGGCGTGGTTCTCGGGCGAGGCGGATGTTAAAGGGACGCTCTCGCCTGGAAAGTATGCTGACCTTGCGGCGCTGTCGGCGGATTACATGACCGTACCCCCGCAGGAGATCCGCCGGATCAATGCCGTCCTGACGATCGTCGGAGGGAATGTCGTCTATGGCGAAGGGAGCTTCGCAAATCTTTCGCCGCCCATACCGCCGGCGTCGCCAGCCTGGAGCCCGGTGAATGCTGGTCCGAGCCCTGCGCAGCGGGCCGACGTCGGCGGCGAGACACAGCACGCGCGCGCATGCGCCGACGGCTGCGCCTCCCATTGCGGAATTCACGGCCACGATCACATGATCGCTTGGAACAATCCGCTCCCCGTTTCCGACAAAACCTCCTTCTGGGGAGCGCTCGGCTGCTCATGCTTCGCGGTATGATCCTGCAGAAAAGAACGACGTCCCCTCGTTCGAACGGCTTTGTCGGCTTTCTCTCAATGCGCCTGCTTGCTTGCGTGATTGCGGCGGGAGGATTTTGGGGAAGTACGGCGATGACCGCCGAGCCTCTGAACCTCACGTTGGAGGGAGTTGTCGAACCGCGGGCGAGGGTCGCCGTCGCCAATCAAGTCACGGGCATCGTCAGTCGGGTCTTGGTCGTCGCAGGCCAGAAGGTCGAAATCGGGGAGTCACTATTCGAGATTAATGCGGCGGAGTTTGAGATCGAAGTCTCGGCGGCTCAAGCGGCGCTCGAAGAAGCGGTCGCGCGACTGCGGCTGGCCGAGGATGTGGCTAACCGGCAAATTCGTCTATCGGAGCGAGGAAGTGGCGCGCAGGCGCGCGCCACGCAGGCAACGATCGAAGTCAACATCGCGAAGGCAGTGGTCTGGCGTCTGGAGAGCGAATTGCGCCGGGCGGAACTCGCGCTTGAGCGCACCCGGGTCGCCGCGGCTATTGCCGGTATCGTGCGCCCTCGCGTAGCGCCGGGCACCTTCGTCGAAGCAGAGGCTGGAACAATCCTCGGAGAGATCGTCCAGACCGATCCGATCCTGGTCGGCTACAGCGTCTCCTACGACGATCGACAGCGATCCCTCAGAAAGGTGGGCACAACATCGGCACGCGATATGTTCGAGGGCATCACACTCTCTCTCGTCCTGCCGTCTGGCGAAACGTACGCGCATCGCGGACGGCCGATGTTCGAAAGTGCAGAAGTGGACAGGAAAGCCGGCGTTCTGACGACCTGGGCAGAGTTTCCGAACCCGGACGGGATCCTCGTGCCGGGCCTCAGTGTGCAGGTGCTCTCAGAAATTCATAGCTCCCCACTCTCAACGGGAGCACGCCAATGACGAACACCACGAACACTCCGGCATCGATCGATCCCGGCGCATGGTCGCCGTTTCGTCATTCGGCGTTCACGCTGTTGTGGCTTGCGACCCTCGTCTCGAATATCGGCACCTGGATGCACGATGTCGGAGCCGGATGGCTCATGACGGAATTATCACCCTCGCCATTCGTGGTTGCGGCGGTTCAAGCCGCAACCACGTTGCCAATTTTCTTGTTCGCTCTCCCTGCTGGCGCCTTAGCAGATATCGTCGATCGGCGACGGCTTCTCATCGCAGTCAATCTTTTCTTAGGGGCTGTCGCTGCGTTGCTTGCGTTTCTCGTGAGCCGAGATGCGGTCACGCCTGCATTGCTCCTTACGGTCACCTTCGCGATGGGAACCGGCGTTGCGATCATGGCCCCGGCCTGGCAAGCCGTGGTTCCGCAACTGGTCCCCCGGGAAGAGCTGACATCTGCGGTGGCGCTCAACTCGATGGGAATAAATATCAGCCGTACGATCGGCCCTGCGCTCGCCGGCTTTCTTATCGTCGCCTACGGCATGGCCGTGCCGTTCGTGCTCAATGCGTTGAGCATTATAGGGATCGTGGCAGCACTTCTTTGGTGGCGGGCGCCTACGGTCAAGCAAAGCAAATTGCCGCCGGAAACAATTGTTCCCGCGATGATCTCGGGCGTTCGATACACGCTCCACAGCGGCCCCGTGAAATCGACCCTCCTGAGAGCTTTCGCATTCTTCGTGTTCGGAAGCGCCTTCTGGGCTCTGCTTCCACTGGTCGCTCGCAATGTCTTGGCGGGGGGCGCCTCTCTCTACGGCATCCTGCTCGGCTGTCTCGGCACCGGTGCCGTCGCGGGCGCAATATTTCTCCCACTAATCAAATCGCGGATCGGAGCCGATGGCGCTGTAATCCTCGGGACGGTGGGACTTTCCTTTGTCATGACACTCATTGCGTTGGCTCCAAATTCTTACGTTGCCGCGGGGGCCGCAATCGTCGCGGGCGTTTCGTGGATCGCTGTTATGTCAACGCTCAACGTGTCGGCCCAGACGGCGCTGCCAAACTGGGCGCGCGCGCGCGGGCTTTCGATTTTTCTCATGGTCTTCTACGGATCGATGACCGTTGGAAGCCTGCTGTGGGGACATCTTGCGTCGCAGGTCGGGATTCCCGCTGCGCTCGCCACGGCGTCCGCGGGTGCGATCATCGCGATGATGCTCACACGCGGAGCCAAGCTCAACCAAGGCGAGAGCATGGATCTCACCCCGTCGATGCATTGGCCCGAACCGGTGATCGATCCCGCCCATGAGACGGATCGCGGTCCCGTCATGATCCAGATCGTCTACGACATCGACACCAACGACCGCGCCAAATTCATCGAACTCATGGGGCAGCTTGCGCAAGCGCGGCACCGCAACGGAGGCTACGGCTGGTCGCTGATGGAGGACTTGAGCGTCCCCAATCGCTTCGTGGAAACATGGCAGGAGGCTTCGTGGCTGCAGCACTTGCGCCACCATGAGCATGTGAGCGCCGATGATCGCGCCGTGCAGCAGAAAATATGGAAGCTCAACCGCTCGGGCGAGACATCGGCGGCCCACCTCATGTCCGTGACCTGAGCCACCGAGGGGCAACACGTGTCGAGCGACGTCGCATTGGGGTGAACGGTGGGACATCGCCCCATCACCTTCTCAAAGGTGTTTATGGTTCCAACTCTAGGAAGGAGCAAGCTATGAAACTGACATCGACAGAAACCTCGAAGAGTGCAGCCTATTTCGGAGTGCCGTGGGAAGAGGCTTATGGCTTTCCTCAAGCGATCAAAGTAGGTAATTCGATCTATGTGTCAGGGCAGTTGAGTCACGATTCAGACGGGAAGATCGTCGGTCCAGCTAAGCTGGGTTCCGACGGGAAGCCACAGGACTTCGCCGAGATGGAGTTACAGATGCAAACCACCTACGCCAATGCGGCGAAGGTCTTGGCGCAGTTCGGAGCCACGCTGGACGACGTCGTCGAAGAGACGCTTTTCGTGCTTGACGTAGATGCCGCGTTCGCTGTCGCCGGGAAGGTCCGAAAGGAAGCATACAGTACCGCGAAGCCGCTATGCGCGAGCAATCTCATAGGCGTCTCGCGCCTCGCTTTTCCCACACTCCTTGTCGAGATTGCCTTTAGAGCAGAAATGATACCGGCCTAACCTTACTGAGGCGCTCACTCGATCACGTCCGCTCAAACGTTCGCTGAGCACAAGGTGACGACGACCGTGAGGACACCACTCGAACAGGGCGGCGGCACGGAACTTGCCGCACTTCAGAAACGGAGCGCTGAGGCTGAGTTGATCGCCTCTGCCCGGAAATCGAGTGTCTTGCGCACCTCATGAAGGTCGTTAACACCTTGACCCGTGCCGGCTACCTGGAAGCCGCGCGTGGCCGTTCCGGAGGATTGAGGTGGGCAATTGCGAACATGACTCACGTGTTGAAGGCGCGCAATAGCTTCGAGAAAAGGCTGGGGCGCTTCTGCAGATCGGCATCTCTGCTCATGGTCAAATTCGTCCGCTGGTAACCACTTGAAGGAAGAAACGGCCCGAGAGCGGTCGTGGAAGCTCCCCATTGGGTAGCTTCGGGCGCATGCTGGTCTGTCTCTTGAACAAGGAGACAGAGCAATGGACAACAATCACGAAGTTGAAGACTTGACGCCGGCCCGCCGAGCCCCCTGGAACAAAGGCAAGCTGATCGGTGCGAAGCCTCCGTTGCGACCAAGTCATGTCTGGTCGATAAGAACCAAGCTCCAGATGGCGGATCGAAAGCGCGACTTGGCGCTATTCAACCTCGCCATCGACAGTAAGCTTCGCGGCTGCGATGTCGTCGCCCTGCGCGTGGATGATGTTGCACCGAGTGGCTATGCGATGGACCGAGCAACCATCCGTCAAAAGAAGACGGGTAGGCCGGTGCGTTTCGAGATGACGGATCAAACTCGCTTGGCCATTGACGACTATCTCAGGCTCACAGGACGAAAGGCGGGCCAGTTCCTTTTCGCGGGCCGAGGCGATAGCTCCCACGGGCTGACGACGAGGCAGTACGCTCGGCTTGTTCACGAGTGGGTCGCCAGTATCGGGCTTGATCCGGCGAAGTTCGGAACCCACTCATTGCGACGTACGAAGGCTGTGCTGATCTACCGCCGCACCGGCAATCTCCGCGCTGTCCAGCTCCTGCTTGGGCATTCAAAGATCGAGAGTACTGTTCGCTATCTCGGTATCGAGGTCGATGACGCGATCGAGATCGCAGAAAAGATCGATATCTAATAGCAGAACTTCCCATAAGAGCAGACTTGGTCGGCGACGACACGGGGGCGCCGACTAAGGACGCCCTAATGACCGCTAATGGGACGAAGCACTCGTGCTTACTTGGCCTGCTGTCCTGAATCGGCGCCAAGGTGACTGAGCGAATCTGGATTTTCCGACGACCCGGCCACGACGACCATAACCGCAAGATCAGCCCACCACGAGCATTGTCGGGGGGCTGCGTCGGTGGGGCTGGCCCTGCTGATTGATGGGCAGCTGGCGCTGCACAGCACCTCTTGATCCGTTCTCTGAAGGCTTGTAACCATGCGACATTAGTCGCCGCAAGGACTCGCCGCCCATGCCCGCACCTCTCTTTATACTTCTGCTCATTGCCGCGGGTATCATCGTCCCGGCAACTACCGGCAGCTTCGGGTTGACGGTATTCGCGCTTGCCGTAATCCTCATTAGCAATCCTATCATCCGGATCATCCGCAAGAACCGTTACTTCGGCTCCGAGCAATTCCAGACGCTCAAGGCGGAGCTTGCGTCTGTGGTTGCCGAGCACAACGAAGTGGTCGAATACGTCGAGGAGATCCGAACCAATGGTTCATTTGAAATCGGATCATCGTCTACTGGACAGCACGCGCATCTTGCGTCGTTCGAGAACACCTCGTCCTGGAACTACAGGCGCGACCGCAATGTCGCCGACTATGCCCCGCACGTGCATAATGCCTCGTTGCAGGTCGTGCGTAACGCCAGCGCTGACCCGATCAAGTACCTGATGAAGTACTTCTCTATCAGGGCGGATCAGGACACTCTTGCTGATGTCCAGCGTGTCGCCGACGACATCTGCCGCCTCGAAGAGGCGGTCGCCAACGTCAAAGTGCGCGAGGAGGACATCACCGCTAAGATCAATCCGCCGGCGTTTATCCTCAAGCACTACCGTCAGGAGTTCTGGGATCAGGTCGGCGCTCATTTGTCGCCAATAAAGGTACCGTATCCGCAGTACATATTCCAATACACCTCTGCCGGGGGCAACAGCGGCCAGACGACCGCCGTTGAACTTACCGCTCCCACGCTTGAAGCGTTATCCGCGACCCTGGTCGACAAGATCCGCTGGGCGAAGTCTGCTGCTGGCCAACGTGCGTTGATGACCAACAAACTGCGTGGTCAAATCAAGGAGCGCGACAACTACTTGTGCCTGAACTGTGGGGTCTCGCAGGCCGTTGAACCACACCTGCTGCTTGAGGTCGACCACATCATGCCCGTGGCCAAGGGCGGACTCAGCGTACCCGAGAACCTACAAACGCTGTGCTGGAAGTGCAATCGCTCCAAGGGCGTGAAGGTTGTCGCTTAGGGCCTGTCGGCCGTAGCCTTCTGGGAAGACCCTTGGCTTTAGGTACGATCATGTTCTCGAGACTCTAACCGCCCTGATCCCCATCAGCGTCAGCCACACTCTGTACCCCACGGCAGATATTTCGCCGTCGCGATGAATGAGGACTTGTTCTGGGCCGGAAAGCGAAGCGTTGCATTCAGCCTGCGATGGCCTGCGCAGCAACGTAGGAAAGAGCGACTGCGACCTCACGTCAGTAACCGTCCTTTCTTGCAGCTTTGATCCCAGACATTATTGAGGACGACAAGGCGCCGTTGCCCCCTGTCATGGACATCAACTCCTCAATGTCCGGCGCTCCCACTGGGCTTTTACCCGCACCCAGTTCAGACTTAGTTGCGTTCATGGAAACGGTGGACTTCGACAGGTCAAGGAGCTGGTTGCGCTGAGTGGGTTGCCCCTGTTGGTGCAGAGTGCGGCGCCTTCGGGTCAGCGGCACGCATCCAGCCAGCCCAGACTTCGACCGGTCCCGCACCACTAGCGGACATGGTGGCTGGGAATTGCGCTGATGAATGGTACTCGGGCCGACTTCCGTTATTGGGACGACACTGACGTCGCAAGGCCGAGAAAGCCGACCCGACTGAGATAGTGCTTACCGCTGCAAATTGATGCCGACGGACGTCCGCTAGACAGCGCTTTGCGGACGCCGCGGTTCCACGAACCATAGCTGCTCCCAGTTGCTTCTCTCAGCTGGAGGGTAGTCCAGACGACTCGAATTTCCACGTGCTGCAACTATCACCTCAAGGTAGTGCGTCTATCCCTGGTCGCTCAGACTGCGCGCGCGTACCGTTCGACCGGCGCCCGATTCGTTCTCACAGGTTGAGTAAGAGCAAGCAGTGAGAGCAAGCGCTTCAAGAACAAGGTCTGCGGCTATTGCGGCGGGCCCTCATCTATTGGTGACCATGTGCTCTGACGCGGTTTCGTGCTGATAGCAGACCGGCACGGCCTGCCCGAGATCCCAGCCTCTCAGAAGTGCAACGGTGACAAGTCACGCTTCGAAGGCCACCCTAAGCCGAATTCCTTCGGAAGATCAGTGGCCTTGTGCGCCGCTAACCTCTGAAATGTAGCAGAGGACTGTAGCGAGACGTCAATGCCTCTAGCCGGAAATTATTCGTACCAAGGGCAAGAGCAGCGAATATTGCCCAACTGCCTCTAGAACCGCGTGCTGAAGTTCACCCGACCGATGTGGGTTTCCAGCGTGTCGCCGAACCGGCCGTCGTAGCCGAGCTTCAGATCGAACGTGTCGTCCTTGCTCAGAATGTCGATGCCGGCGCTGAACTCGCCGACGATCTGATCGGTCCCGCTCTCGGCCGAGAACTGGCCAGCAGAAGCGGGCGCGCCCTCGAGCGAAGCGTTGGATGCGAAGAGGTCGTCGCCGAACAGCGTGACGCCGGCGCGGAGGAACGGGCGGATCTGATAGCCGTCGTAGCCGTCGAGCTGCGCGCCGAGCTCGATGGCGGGCGTCGCCGAGAACAGCCAGCGCCCGTCGCCTTCGACGGAGAGATTGAGGGCACCGGCGCCGGTCTCCCTGAAGCCGTGTTGGTAGAGATAGGTGGCATTGAGGTCGACCATGGGCTTGAGGTACAGCCGGGCGCCGAGATCGACGACGTTGGCGGCTCTGAGCCGGAGGTTGGCGTGGCTCAGTTCGTGGTTGGCGTTGGCCTGATCGGCGCCGGGCAGGATGGCGCCGAGGTTGAGGTAACGGTCTGTGTCGTACCAGCCGTGGCCGGCCGTGATGCCGCCCGCGAGGATCCACGAGCCCGTCTGGAACTTGAGCACGCCGCCGATGCTGCCGCTGTCGCCTTCGCTGCGTGACAGATTGCCGACATTGATCTGCGACTTCTCGTAGTCGATGGCGAGGCCCGCGCGCCAGTTGGCGTCGAGGGCGACCTGCATGCCCGACGTGAAGGTGTAGGTCGTCTCGTTGACGCCCGAGCTGCCGTTGGAACCGTCGATACTGGTGTAGCCGGCGGACGCCTTGGCCCAGTAGCACTGCCCCTCCTTGATCGTTCCCTGGGCCCCGGGGGCATTCACCGGGCAGCTCATCAGCTGGTTGGTGAAGTTGAGCGCGGCGTTGACAGTCGACGTCTCCTTCGCCGTATAGGGCTCGTGGCTCATGCGCTCCATGACCGAGGCGATGACCGCCGGGTCCTGCTGGTTGGCGAGGAACGCGAACAGGCTGGCGAGCGCCGGCGAGCCGTCGCCGTTGAGGATGCGCTCGATGTAGGCGCCGGCGGAGGCCTGGCTCGCCGTCAGCCCGTCGAACGATGTGAAGTCGACATTGCGGATGCCGACCTTGAGGTCGTTGCCGTCGGCGAACACCTCGTAGTCGACCGCAGCGCTGTCGACCACGGTGACGCCGTTGGCGGTGAGGCCGTTGGCGGCGCTGATGACCGTCTCGGCCGGGCGGACGGCTGCGAACGACTTGAGCGTCGGCACGATGACGCCGGAGACGTCGGCGGCGCCTGCTGCCAAGAGGATGTCGGAGGCCCCGGGACCAACGCCGAAGCCGAGATCGACGTGGAAGCTCGCGCCCGCCGACTGCACGAAATCGCCGGTGAACTCAGTTGAGCCGACGTTGTCCGAGCCGGCAATCACGAGATCGCCGTCGTTGGTCAGAGTGCCGCCGTTGAGATTGACGGTGTCGCGGGTTTCGAGGACGCCGCCCGTCTTGTTCCAGTAGCGGTTGGCCCCAAGTCCCAGATCGATGTTGCCGATGACGTAGCCCGCGCTTTCCACCGCGTCGTTACCGTCGGTCGCCATGATGGCGCGGTCGCTGACCGCATGGATGGTGCTGTCGGCGCCGATGGTGATGATGTTGTCGGCGCCGCCGTCGAGCCTAATGGCCGCGCCCATGTTCTCGCCGCCCTGGATGGTACCTTCGTCGACATTGACGATGATATTGCTGCCGCCGTCGCCGCCGACCGACTGCGCGAAGATGCCGTAGCCGTTCCACGACGGGGCATAAATGCTGCCCATGTGGCTGACCGAGACCTCGCCGCCCTTGCCTTCGCCGCCGGTCGAGCCTGCGAACGCCGTGCCGTCTGCCACTTCGACGATATCGGTCTTGTCGCCGTCGCCGTTGAGATCGAGGCCGTCCTCAACATCATCGAAATCGCCGTCGCCGTTGTTGTCGAACTCGGCTTCGTTGATCGCTTGCGTGTTGCTTACGATGCCGCCGCCGCCGCCGACTGACTGCGCGAAGATGCCGATCGATCCGGCGCGCTGCTCGGGATCATCGCTCATGCCACCCATCGCGATGATGGTGCCCTCGCTTGAGACGGTCACGTTGCCGCCGTCGCCGGAGATGCCGTCGCGGAACCCATACTCGCCCCCCTTGAAGACGACGGAATCCGTCGAGGATGCCTGGAGGTAAGCCTTAACGTACTCGAGGTAATCGTCGCCGTTGGTGATGAGCGGGCGGATCTCGGCGGGCAGGCCGCTCAGGATCTCATTCTTGATCGCTTCCGGGAGATTTTCGAAGGCGCTGGTGAAGTTCGCCACCGCCTCTTCCGAGATCGGCAGACCGTTGTCGTCGAGCACGTCGGCGAAGAGGCTCTCGGTCTCGGCCTTTTCCTCGTCCGTCAGGGTGCCGTCGCCGTCAAGGTCGATGCCTTCGCCGTCGAACTTGTTGGCCGAGGTGTCGCGCACGGCGCGCGTTTCGTCGACGCCGGTCTTCTCGACGCCATAGGTGATGTCGCCAGCAACGCCGCCGCCACCGCCGACCGACTGCGCGAAGATGCCGTAGGAGCCCTGACCCAAGGTGACGATGTCACCGCGTTGGACCACAGTCACGTCGCCGCCGTCGCCGGCCGCGCCGCCGAGACCGCCGATGGCGGTCTTGCCACCATTGGCGAGATGGGCGTTGCCGCCAACGCCGCCGCCGCCGCCAACGCTCTGAGCAAAGATGCCGTGTGAGGCGGTACCCGAGGTGACGATGGCCACCTCCGTGACGGCGCCCGAGCAAGTGCCGGCCGTCGCGTCGTAGGCGGCGCCGTTGCAGACGGTCACGGTGTCGCCGTCACCGGCAGCGCCGCCGACGCCGCCGACGGAGATGCCATAATGCGGCTTGATGCTGCTTTCCTGCGTCTCCTGGACGGCAGCGTTGAAGCCCACTTTACGTATGACCTTAATGAACTCGTTGCGAAATTCTGAGCTGGCGCTGCCGAGGTCGGCCGAGCCGCCGGCGCCGCCCCCACCGCCGACCGACTGTGCGAAAATGCCGTTGGCGAGATGGCCCTCGGTGACGATCTGCCCGGTGTTCGACACGACGACCTTGCCGCCGTCGCTCGCGGCACCGCCGTAGCCGCCGATCGAGATATCGCCGGACAGGGCCGAACCGGACAGGCCGCCAGCGCCGCCACCGCCACCGACGCTCTGGGCGTAGATTCCGGTCGCGCCGTCACCCATCGTTCCGATGTTGCCAGAGTTGGAGATGTCGACGGTGCCCGCGGCGCCGCCTCGTGCACCGAAGCCGCCCACCGAAAGCTTGTACTTCTGGCTGCGGAAGTTCTTCTTGACCGTGCCTTGAGCTTCGAACTTCGTCTTGAGTTCCTTGGCGCCGACGGAGGAACTGCCCCCTGCGCCACCGCCGCCGCCGATCGACTGGCCGAAGATGCCGACAGACCCGTTGCCCTGCGTCAGGATCAAGGCGGAGTTTTCCACGTCGACATCGCCGCCGTCACCGCCGGCGCCGGCGAAGCCGCCGACCGCAATGGCGAGCTGCTTGCCTGGCTTCACCTGGCTGCTCAAATCGTGATGCAGGACCGAGAAGCCGCGGCTGCCGCCGCCGTCGCCACCGCCGCCGCCAACGCTCTGGGCATAGACGCCATAGGCTCCATGATAGGCGGTGATGATCTCGCCGGAGTTGGTGACGGTAACCGTGTCGGCATCGCCGCCCGCGCCTCCGAAACCGCCGAGTGTCAGCGAGTAGGTGCCCGAAATCGCGGCGTTGAGGGCCGCGGTGGCAGCGGTCGAGATGCCGCCCTTGCCGCCGCCGCCGCCGATGGATTGCGCCAGGATGGCGTGGCCGTGGGTGCCGAGGGTGGTGATCGAGCCGACGTTGGTGACGTCAACCTTGTCGCCGTCGCCGCCGGCGCCGCCGAAGCCGCCGACGCTCAGCGCCAGGCTCTGGGTCTTGGGACCGACCCCGCCAGAGAAGCTGCCACTGTCGCCACCGGCGCCGCCGCCGCCGCCGATCGATTGCGCCAGGATGCCGACGGCGTGTTCACCGGACACAATGATGTCGCCGTTATTGGTGACGTCAACAAGGCCGGCGTCATTGCCGGTGCCGCCGAAGCCTCCGACCGATACCGACAGCATGTTGGAATTGGTCACGCCGAAGGTGAAGGAGCCCGAAAAGCCGCCGGCGCCGCCGCTGCCGCCGATCGATTGGGCCAGGATGCCATGGGCGTTCTGACCGGCATCCGCGTGCTCGGGGTCGCCGGTGATGATGAGGCCGTCGTTGCCGACGGAGACGGCGTTGCCGATGGCGCCGCTGCCGCCGGCGCCGCCGAGCGCCAGCGAGACGTTAGCCGAGTCCCCGCCGCCGAGGGCGAGCCCGAGGGCTCCGCCGCCGTTGCCGCCATTGCCGCCGACCGATTGGGCCAGGATGCCATATGCGAAATCGCCGGTGGTGCTGATGATTGCGGTGCTTGCCGTCGTGACGTTGACGGTGCCGGCGCGGCCGCCGTCGCCGCCGAACCCACCAATGGTGACGCTGGGCGCTAGGCTGCGGCTGCCGGTGGAGGTGTTGACCGAGCCGTTTAGGTTGCCGCTAAAGCCTCCCGCGCCGCCGCTGCCGCCGATCGACTGGGCGACGATCGCCGCCGAGTGCCCGCCCGTCGTGGCGATGATGCCGTCGATGCCCTGGGCCGACCCCACGATGACGTCGCCAGCCGTGCCGCCGTTGCCGCCCTCGCCGCCCAAGGAGATGCCGATGGAGCCGCTGGTCGCGCGCGTGACGCTCCCAGACGCGTTGATCGAGATGCCGCCCGCGCCGCCATTGCCGCCGACCGATTGCGCGAGAATGCCATAGGCCATGTCGCCGGTCGTCAGAACGTTGCCGGTGCTGTCGACAGCGACGCGGTCCGAGACGCCGCCGTTGCCGCCGCTGCCGCCGACCGAGGCGCCGGCTGCGCCGCCGGTACCGGAGGTGGTGAAGGCGAAGGACAGGTTGACCGAAGCACCCCCTGCGCCACCGTTACCGCCGATCGACTGGGCAACGATGCCGTGCGAGCGGTCGGAAATGGTGAAGATATTGCCGAGGTTGGCTAGGTCGACCGTGCCGCCGCGTCCTCCATCACCGCCGGCGCCGCCGATGGCGACGCTGGCCGCCGCCGCGCCGGAGCTACCGAGGGCGATTGCCGCCGAGCCACCGAGGCCGCCAATGCCACCCGAACCGCCAATGGACTGGGCAAGCAGGCCGTAGGCGTCAGTGTTGATGCGCTCGCCGGACTCCGGATCTTCTGCGAGTCCAACGGAGAAGATGTCGGCGTTGTTGGTCAGGTTGACTGCGCCGCCCCTGCCGCCGTCACCGCCCGAGCCACCGAGGGAGACGGAGGCCGAGCCCGTGCGCGCCGACGCCGATCCGCTCGAGGCCAGACCGACAGAGAGGCCGCCGGCGCCGCCGTCGCCACCGATCGATTGGGCTGCAACGCCGATGGCGCGAGCGCCGTTCGTTACGATTATGGCATTGTTGGTGATGTTGACGCTGCCGCCTCTGCCGCCCTCGCCGCCGGGGCCGCCGAGGCTGACCGCGGCTGAGCCGCCGCTGCCCGACGTGCCGTTGAGGGCACCGGCGACGGAAAGGCCACCGACGCCGCCCGAGCCGCCAATCGATTGGGCGAGAACGCCGTAGGCGTCGGCACCTGAAGTGTAGATGGCGCCATCGTTGCTGACGCTGACCGTGCCGGCCGTGCCGCCAGTACCGCCCGAGCCGCCCAGCGACACGCCGGCGGAAGCACCGCTGCCGCCGCTGATGTTGAGCGCACCGGCGACGGATATGCCGGCGATACCACCGGCGCCGCCGAGCGATTGAGCGACAATGCCGGAGGCACCATCGCCGCTGGCCGAAAGCGCGCCACTGTTGATCAGAGTAACGGTGCCCGCCGTGCCGCCGTCGCCACCATTGCCGCCGAGCCCGACACTGACAGCGCCGCCCGCGCTTGTGGAGGCGGTGAGCGCGCCAGCGACAGCAAGGCCGCCAGTTCCACCCGAACCGCCGACCGATTGGGCGACAAGGGCGCTGGAGCCCGCCCCCCCCGTCGTGACATCGCCGGTGTTGCCGAGGGTGACGGTGCCGCCCGCGCCGCCACCGCCGCCGGAGCCGCCGAACCCGAGCGCCACGCTTCCCGCTGCCACGCCACCCGCGCCGCTGGCCGCGATGGAGCTGCCGCCAGCACCACCGCCGCCGCCGACCGACTGGGCCAGGATGCCGTAGGCCTGGGCGCCGCGGGTTATGATGCGGCCGGTGTTGTCGACGTTGACGGTGCCGCCGTTATTGCCACTACCCCCGCTGCCGCCGACGGAAATTCCGACAGCCGCGGTGTTGCTGAGGCCTGCTGCCACCGACATGCCGCCTTCGCCGCCACCCCCGCCGATGCTCTGGGCAAGGATGCCGTAGGCGCCGTCGCCCAGCGTCTCGATCAATGCGGCGTTCGACACGTCAACGGCTGCGCCGGTACCGCCATCTCCGCCCGCGCCGCCAAGGGCGACGTTGAGATTGCCTCCAATGCTGGCGCCTGCCGCAACGGAAAGGCCCCCTGAGCCGCCGCCGCCGCCGACACTCTGGGCAAATATGCCGTAGGAGCCGACGCCTTCGGTCAGAATGACGCCGCTCTCAACGTCGACGGTGACGTTAGAGGCCGAGCCACCTTTGCCGCCAGCACCGCCGACACCAACGCTGGCACTGGCGCCGGCGCTGATTGAGCCTGCGATCCCCATGCCGCCATTGCCACCGCCGCCGCCGATCGATTGCGCGACGATGCCGCTGGAGCGGTCGCCTGCAGTGGCGATAAGGGCGTTGGCCGTGAGATCGACGACACCGCCGTCGCCGCCGTCACCGCCCGAGCCGCCAACGGCCACCGAGGTATTGACGCCGGTGCCAACACTGAAGCCGGCCGAGATGGAACGACCACCGTTGCCGCCGCCGCCGCCGATCGACTGGGCGAGGATGGCGTTGGCTTCATTGCCGGCCGTAATCAGAACTCCACCGGCGGTGACGGTGACAGTGCCGCCATCGCCACCCGGCCCGCCGGAGCCGCCAACCGAGACTGCCGAGGAGGGCGAGACCGACGTCGCATTGCCGCCGTTGCCGCCGCCGCCACCGATGGACTGCGCAACGAGCGCCGCAGCGCGGTCCCCAGTCGTGGCGATGACGCCGTTGTTGCCTTGCGTGACCGTGACGGCGGCGCCTTGGCCGCCAGAACCGGCACGTCCGCCTGTGGCGAAGACGCCGCCCGAGCTACCGCCGTCTCCGCCGCCGCCGCCCACCGATTGGGCGATAACGCCGAATGATCCGGCACCACTTGTGGTGATGGTTCCAGTATTTGTGACGGTGACCGCGCTGCCATCGGCGTAGCTGCCGCCGTTGCCGCCGATGGCGTAAATGCCGCCAGAATCCGAGCCCGAGCCAGCGCCGGCACCGTAGCTGCGCGCGAAGATGCCGTATGCGGCGTCGCCACTCGTGGTGATGTCTCCGGCGTTGTTGACGGTGACTTTACCGCCCTTGCCGCCGTTGCCGCCCTTACTGCCGAGCGCGACGGCGCCGTCGGAGTCGCCGCCCTCACCGCCGTCACCGCCGCGGCTTTGCGCCAGCACGCCGTGGCTATCGTTGCCAGTGGTTGTGATGCTCGAGGAGGCCTTGAGATCGACGAAGACCTCGCCGCCATCGCCACCCCGGCCGCCTGCGCCCGGTTCGGCGACGAGGCCGCCGGCCCCGCCGCCATTCCCGCCCTTGCCGCCCTCACTGGTTGCGAAGACGCCATAGCGGCTGGCACCGACAATTACGATCTCACCTGAATTGGTGACGACGACCGATCCGCCGTCGTTACCGTTGCCGCCTTTTTTGCCCTTCGTGTAGAGTCCTAGAACTGTTTTGGTGCCGCCTTTGCCGCCCTTGCCGCCTTCGGCTTCTGCATGCAGGCCATGACCGTTGGCCGTGAAGCTAGCATTGTTGATTAGGTTGACGGCGCCGGCCGCGCTGGCGTTGCTGCCGTCAGTCGCATCCTCATCGGGAATGCCGTCACCGTCGAGGTCGACATCCGGAAGCCCGTCACCGTCGAGGTCGACGTCTACGATGCCGTCGCCGTTGATGTCGACGTCGGGAAGGCCATCATTGTTGGCATCGTCCGGGATGCCGTCGGGGCCTTCGCTGCCGTCCTCGTTATTGACGTTGTCGATGTATTCGACGGTAAATTCGATATCGGTGCCGTCGCCACCGAAATTGCCGCGCTCCCGGACCAGGACGCCCGTCGTCGAGACGTTGACCGGTGGACCGGCGGGAGCGTTCACCGTGACGTAGCTGAAACCAGCGTCATTGTAACTGATGCCACCGGTCGGCACGCCGGAGCAGGTCGCCGCTGAGCCGCTGGTGCTGCAGGTCGAGTTGGCGCCCTGCGCGAGTGCCTGAGATGTGGGCGCTGCGAAGGCGAGAAGCGCTATGACGGCGCTCGCCGCAATAGCCTTGACGCGTTCCAGACGCCGAGTGGAGACAAAACTCAAGAGCTTCGGGGCAATTCCGAGAACGCGACGCGACATAATGTAAGCTACCGTACGCTGACACCGACTGTGTTGCTCCGGTAGCATCGCGCTGTCCGAAGCGAGGCAACACGACACCTCTCAGCGCTGAAAACAGCACTATCCCGCCTACCCCTGCACAGTTTGTAATTGCTTGATCCGCGTAAGTGAATGGTATGCACGGAATATGAGTACGAAAATCACTTTTGCGTGCATCGGTTGACTCCCTGGAGTGGTATTTCGGAAACACTGCATACGGACCAAGACGTTGACATGATGGTTCAATATAGCGACACGGACGGTCTGATTCGTGTCGTAGGGGTAGAGATGTCGAGAGTGGTTTCAGTTGCGGCGTTCATCGCGGGTATCATCATGCTTACCGGCGTGGCCGGCGCTCAAGAGAAGGGGAAGGGAAAGACACCGCCGGCAGCGTCTGCTGACAAAGCGGGCGCCGCACAAGCTTCGCCCCAGGCGCTGTCCGTTCCATGGCTCGTCAACTGCGCCTCCACTGGCGGGGAGGTCCCGTGCGAAGCGAGCCAGCGCCTCGTGGTCCAGAAGACCGGACAGCTTCTAATTGCCGTGACCGTGCGCATTCCGCCGGAGTCCAAGACGGGAGCGATGATGCTGCATCTACCGCACGGGCTGTTCCTGCCCGACGGCGTGACGCTCGACATAGACGGCAAGGTGAGCAAAAAGTATGACGTTCAGACGTGCGATCAGAAGGGCTGCTATGCCGGGCTGCCGATCGACGACGCGAACCTGAAGATGCTGCAGTCCGGGAAGACGATGACGGTCGCCTTCCGCAATCTGCAGAAGGAGGAGGTGCGTGTGCCGATTACGCTGAGCGGTTTCAAGGAAGCGTACGCAAAGCTGCGGCAATAGCGTGCTAACCACCCTCATGAGTGCGGCGCGGTCAGGCCGCGCACAGGAGACCTTTTCTTTGAAGATTTGCGCCGCTCGATAGCCAGTGCAGTGGGTCAGCGGAGCTCTCGCCTATCATCTGGACAAGCTACAAATTTTCAGTGTCAACGGGGCAGAGCAAACTCTTTCATCCAAAATGGTTGCCGACCCTCTCGATCGTCGCGTTTGGGAGAAATCTAGGCACTCTTCTACTCCGGATTCGGCAGCGGCGTCACATCCTGCTGGGCATGGATTTCGTCGGCGTAGAGTTTGACCTTGTCGACAAGCTGATGCCAGTCTCCGTAGCGGCTGTAGAGCGCGTCGAAGTGGTCCGGCGGTTCAGCGAAGGCGATGGCTTCGAACAGGCGCTCCATTGTTATGGCGCGAAGGAAACCCGGCTGGCTCCGGGGCCGCTGAGGTGATTCCTGAAAGTCTCTGCGGCCTTCTGGGGCGACGTGTTTAAGGGTGGGGACTACCTCGTCGGCATGCACGGCGTCGAGCATGGACTGCGTCAGACACGTCAGGCGATAGAGTTGCTGGATCGGGTTGTCCCGGAGTGTGCGCTGATACGCACACTGCAGAATATAAGGATACAACGCACGTTTATTGCCCTGGGGCCGGTCGCAATGTCCTTTGCGACGTTGAGCACTGCGCCTCAGGATCGGACACGGTAAGGAGACATCTTACAAGGACCTCGCGCAGTGCGTCACTAGTCGATTTTAAGCGTGGCTTGCCATTGCGCGGGATAAAGCCTAGCCGGCTCACAGGGTTGAGCCCCCTGCATCATATTTAGCATATACATCATAAAACAAAGGCCCCTGATGGAGCCCCTGCTGTGCCACGTACCCTGACTTAGAAGGTGCGTTCCTCGGTCGGTGCGTCGTGCCCGAAGACGGGTTCCTCGGCGTGCGCGGCGGCTTCCTGCATCTTCTTGAGCTTCTTGGCCGATACCTTGGCGTTTTCCGGGGCGGCGTCGGGAGAATCCTGCTCCCTTTCCCAATGCTTCTGGACGCTGCCGACCACGGAGAGGCGGCCGCCTTCATGCTGGTTGGTCCAGCCGCTGATGTCGCGGATGACGCCCTTGTCGTTCCACCAGCCGTAAATGTCGGCGCGGCGGAAGCCTTCCTCGGTCAACTCGCCGTTGGGCAATTCGGATTCGAACAGCACGAAGCGGCCGGACTCGAGCTTCATGCCGTTCACCTCGACGGCGGGGCCGATGTTGTCTTCGGCACCGGCCCGCATCTTGTCGCGGGCGCTGTCGCTGCGGGCGAAGGGTTCGACCTGGCCGTTGTAGGCGGTGAGGATAACGCCTTTGGCATTGGTGAAGGATGTGCTCCAGCCGGCGACGTTGAACTGGCGGTCGGGATTGTCATGGGCGGCGACGTAACCTTTGAGGTTGGGCAGTGCCTTGCCGTTACGGTTGGTGCGCTTCTTAGGATAGAGGTTTGCGGAAAAGGTCGGGATGGTTTGGTCCATGGATATACGCTTCCTTGTTGATCAACATCCACCGAACTCTTCTTGTTGTTGTTGCGTGGGGTGCGGGAAGGCTGACGGCATGGCCAAGGCTGGTCAACGCATGTGCGCACGGAATGGTCACTTGCGTACACGGAGCGCACATTGCTACGGCGAGAGCAGACGGTGTGGGAAAAGCGGTGAGTGCATATCGAAATGGCTTGTGCGGGTGCGGTGGATTGCGAAAAATGGAATGCTGTCCCGGGATGCGGGGTTGGGCGAAAGCGATATACGGTGAACCTCTGTTGCGGCATTGAAGGGCTTGGCGATGTGGGACAGGCAAAAGCTTGGGAAGCTGGCGCGTGAGCGCAAGGCGGCGCTGGGCGGTTTGAACAAGGCGCTGCTGGCTTTTGCCCGGACACAGGAGATGACGGAGGAGACCGGCATCGACCGCCGGAAAGCGGAACAGGACCTGGCGGCCGCCCTCGACAGGTTGGAACCGGATGCCGTGCTGCAGATGAAGGCGCTGGGAAGCGTCGAGCGTGATGAAGTCCTGCGGGATTTCCTGACGGCTCTGACGGATCACAACCAGGAGAATATCGTGCGGGAACTGAAAGAGGTGCAGGAGCTTTCAGAGCCTGTGCTGGAAGCGCCGGTGCTCGAAAAGCCAGAAAACCAAAAGGCCGCATCGAAAAAGAAGCGCGGCCTTCGGATGTTCAGAGGGTAGGGCTACTGTCGACATTGACACGCGCGTGCACTTTTGGCTTGCTGCGGGGAAATAGCTGTCTTCCCGCAAAGGGGCATGTGTCTCCTGCTTTTTGCATGTCACCTGGATGTGTGTTCCCTGGTTGTCGGATACAGGACAGATCCTACACTTGAGGGCGCGCCTCTTCTTTGGCCGTGCGGGGATGCCTGTTCGGCCGTGATTTCGTTCTTTCGTTTGGCCTTGTGGGGGGTGACGTTGACTGAGGGCATGGGCTTGCCGAAAAAATGCGAACGCGAACCGGCACAGCCGCAATCTATCTCTTCTGATGATTATCGCTTCTGATGAACGGCGATCTTCATGGATTGCTCGTTGGCGACGACGAGCTGGCGCAAGTTTGTCGCGATCTTCCGGAATCCGCCTGTCGGGAGCAACCGCGCAATTACCGCTTGCATGTCGTGTCTCTGAGCCTCACGAGGATCGGCGAGGGACTTGCTGATACCAAACTGGTGCTTGCCTGGTTACTCGACGCGATTGGTGCGCCAACCTGGGCGATTGGACTATTGGTGCCCGTGCGTGAATCGCTTGCCATGCTACCGCAACTCCTGATTTCGGCGCGTGTTCGACGCATGAACATTCGCAAGACCGCCTATGTTGTGGGCTGTGTTGTGCAAGGTCTCGCGATTCTTGGATTCGGATTGGTCGTTCTGATGCTTACGGGCAGCATAGCCGGCATCCTGGCGATCGGCCTTATCGCGGCGTTTGCCCTCGGGCGCAGCCTATGCTCGATCGCGCACAAGGACGTGCTGGCAAAGACCGTGGACAGGGGGCGCCGTGGCTCTGTCAGTGGTATCGCAGGAAGCATCGCGGCGGCTGCAACGCTGCTGTTGGCTGCTGGTTATGCGACCGGCTGGATACCGCTCAGTATTCCGGTCGTCGCTGGTGCCGTAATTCTCGGCGGTATGGCGTGGCTGCTTGCTGCATTTTTATTTGGATCGATCCGTGAAGATCGCGGCGCGACTGAAGGCGGAATCGACGGCTTTGCCGCTGTCGTTGCACAATTGGCGCTCTTGCGTCGTGACGCGCGTTTGCAGCACTTCATTGCGACACGCGCCTTGCTATTGTCGACGGCGCTCGCACCACCCTTTTACATCGCGCTTAGCGGTGACCGCGAACCAAGCGGGCTGGGCACGCTAGGTCTGTTTATGATAGCGGCTGCTGCTGCAAGTCTGTCGAGTTCCTATATCTGGGGGCGACTCGCAGACCGATCGAGCCGGCAGGTGTTGATGTATTCGGCTGCGTTGGCGTCACTGGCTAATGCCGTGTGCGCGCTCACGGCGCTAGCGATGCCGGACCAATTGGAGACCGCACTGCTGCTGCCCGCAATGTTGTTTGTGCTCATGATCGCGCATCAAGGGGTTCGGCTTGGGCGCTCGGTGCACATCGTCGATATGGCTGATCTCGACAGCCGTGCCACCTATACTGCACTTAGTAATTCGGTGGTGGGCCTTATTCTTCTTGCCGGCGGTGTATTTGGCATCATTGCTCAGTGGTTCGGCGTTGGCACGGTGCTGGCGCTGTTTGCATTAATGGCGGCGATGGCCGTATTGGCTGCTTCGGGCTTGGACGAAGTCCAGACAACGTAAGAGTGACGCTGAACTCCCTGACATAGTTGACCCGCCAGCAGTGCGTCTTTTCCTAGAGCATAGCGGCGTAGCGCGCGTGCTCCCTAAGCCTGTCGCCGACAAGCCGCTTGAGTTCAGCCGGCGACTTGTCAGCCGTGAAACTGAGCACCGATCCAGCGAGTGTCGTACCTTGATATTCTAAGCTGACAGTTGCTCCAGACGCCTCGGCGATGGCATGACCTTTGAGGTCGAGGCTGCCGGTTGTATAAGAGGATGGCGAGCCCCTCACCATCCTCCCAGCCAATGTTGCGCCTAAGGACTCGATTCTGTTGTTTGAACGGCTGTCGGGATCATTTCTATCCG
>NZ_FNJC01000006.1 GCF_900104305.1 Filomicrobium insigne
TTGATCGCCGCTTTACCGCGGAACCCAAAACGGGTGTTAGAGGTCTGCGGATCAACGACGTAGACGTTGTCCTCAAAACCATCGTCCCACCACATCACGGCGGTCGTGACTTGGCCATAGACTTCCAGGCTTACCTTGCGGTTGCCCTTACGAGCCGTCGTTGCTTCAAGTTCTGCAACGCGCTCTTCAAGGTCTGCGCAGCAGTCACCGCCGAGGTCGGCAGCGCTAGCTGGCGCCGTGTAAGCTGTAAGAGCCAGTAAGCTGGCACCGGCGACAAGACCGAGAGCCGTTGTTTTGATTTTTTCCGTCATGTGGTTTTCCCCGCGCGAGGCCTTTTGCTGTTTATGAACTTGCCCCCGGCCACTCAACATAAAAACTCTACTGCAGACCGGCTTCCGATGAAGGCATAGGCGATTCGATATGGATCAAGAACCGCTTGTGGTGCTTGGATCAGACGCCTGTGGCGAATACGATACAGTTATCCCTATCGAAACGACCGATTAACTCTGGCGCGATCAGCAGAGCTACGGTCTCTGAGAGTCCGAAAAGACGGGCGTAAAAGCCCCTAGCCCGACACGCACCGCCTCGGCTAAGAATGCGCTTCGAGTTGAGGGAATTTCCCCAAAACTAACGCTTAAGAACTGAACCTGCTTGGGCAGACGCATCGTCGAGACGGCGATTAAGGAGCAAGAATGACGGCAATTATCGACATCATCGGTCGCGAAATCCTCGACAGCCGCGGCAATCCTACCGTTGAGGTCGACATCATTCTTGAAGACGGAGTGATGGGCCGCGCAGCAGTACCCTCGGGCGCTTCAACGGGCGCACACGAAGCTGTGGAACTGCGAGACGGAGATGCCTCACGCTTTAATGGCAAAGGCGTAACCAAAGCCGTTGACGCTGTGAACGGAGAGATCTTCGACGCGCTCGTAGGCATGGATGCTGAAGACCAACGCGGTATCGACGCGGCGTTGATAGCGATTGACGGAACGCCAAACAAAAGCCGCCTCGGCGCGAACGCCATTCTTGGCGTCTCCCTGGCAACAGCGCGCGCCGCAGCGACCGCGTCAGAATTACCGCTTTATCGCTACATTGGCGGGGTCACCGCCCATGTTCTCCCCGTTCCCATGATGAATATCGTCAACGGTGGCGCACACGCGGACAATCCGATCGATATTCAGGAATTCATGATCATGCCGGTCAACGCACCGTCATGCGCGGACGCCATCAGGACCGGAGCTGAAATTTTCCACGCTCTAAAGAAAAACTTGAGTGCCGCCGGTCACAACACGAACGTCGGAGACGAGGGTGGCTTCGCCCCCGGCCTTAAGTCCGCAGACGAGGCTTTGAGCTTTATCATGAAGTCCGTTGAAGCGGCCGGTTACAAGCCGGGCGAGGATGTCATGCTCGCGCTCGATTGCGCCGCAACCGAATTCCACAAAGGCGGCAAGTACAACCTATCCGGCGAAGGCAAAACGCTCGATTCCGCTGGAATGGCGCAATATCTCGCTGATCTCGTCAACCGCTATCCCATCATCTCGATCGAAGATGGAATGGGTGAAGACGACTGGGACGGTTGGTTAGCTCTGACCGAATTGATTGGCAATCGCTGCCAACTAGTAGGCGACGATCTATTCGTCACGAATACCGAGCGGCTCTCCAAAGGAATCGAAAAAGGTATCGCCAATTCCATTCTAGTGAAGGTTAATCAGATTGGGTCCCTGACAGAAACACTCGATGCGGTCGCCATGGCCCAGCGCGCTGGATATACGGCCGTGATCTCCCACAGGTCCGGAGAAACTGAAGACTCAACGATCGCCGACCTCGCAGTTGCGACCAATGCAGGTCAGATCAAGACAGGCTCGCTCAGCCGTTCAGACCGCTTGGCGAAGTATAATCAGTTAATCCGGATTGAGGGAGAACTTGGGGACGTAGCTCAATACGCCGGCCGCAGCGTAATCCGCGCTGGACGGAGTTAAGCTGTCATAAATTAGGCTCGAAACAAGCAAAAGCCCCGCGCGTCGCTCCGACGAGCGGGGCTTGTCATTTGAAGATCATCATCTGCACCTAACCCCAGAGCGCATTTGCAAAAAAATTGGGTCTTGTTCACACGCTCTTAAGACAGCGGAGGCTATGACAAAGGGGTTCCCACTCCAAATCTTTTTCAGCGTATTGTGAGTTCGAACAAAGTGTCTCGTCGCACCTTCCAAGTAAGGCGGCCTAAGCTGTCGCAGGCTACGGTGTTGCTTGCCTGCCTGAGTTTCACAGCTTACTTCGCCCACCACGCGATCCACGGCCGACACGGTCTCGAGGCTCGCTCCAGATTGATCGATCGCTCCACTCTGTTGGAGTTTGAGATCAAGAGTCTCGAGGCCGCCAGGTCGGCACTGGCTCGCGACGTGGCACTCCTCAATCAAAATCCGCCGCACCCAGATCTCGTCGAAGAGATTGCGCGCGGCGTACTGGGCTACGCCCATCCCTCAGACCGGATTATCGTGCTCCGCGAGTAAAGGTGACGCCTGTAAGCGCCACCTCCAACGCTATCAACGGCAATATCCTCAAGACTTCCCGCCCCTTTGTGCCGTTCAACTGGCGCAAATTTTGAAACGGGGTTAGGCATCATTGTCCAATGGATCGCGGCAGCCCGGCATGGTCTGCTACGTTCCAAGACTGACATGTTTGAATGATGCGCGGCGACATACGCCGAGGAGTTGCCCAAATGGATATCGACGACGACCTCCCCGAGGAACTCGACCTACCCGACGGCGTCGTCGAGGCGGATGAAGCTATCGAGGTCCTTCGTGCCTGGGTCGCTGACGGGGCGTTGCACGTTATCTTTGATCCCGAAACATTCCATGATGATGTATCCGAATGGGGCCGCCTCCTCGCCGACGTCGCTCAGCATGTCGCCAATGCCGTCGAGATGGACGGCCAAATGAACCGCTCCGACGCGCTGGCCCAGATGTATGATGCATTCGACCGCCACGTTCATTCAGACCAACCAGGAACGACCGGTCGGATAAAAGGTCGCACGGAGCACTGATACATCCGTTTCTGAGCCGGGATACCGATGCCCATCCAGATCCTGCTGCCGGCACTACCCCCACGGACGCCACCCGCGCGCTTAATGCGCTGGCGCGTGTCCGTCGGCCAGCAGATTGCTGTTGGTGACATCATTGCCGACATCGACACCGGACAAGCGACAATCGAGGTCGAATCCACTGTCTCAGGCCGCATAAAGCGCATTTTGGTGCCGGAGAACACGTGGGGCATGCCGCCTAACGTTGCCCTGGCGCTTCTTGATCCCGACGATAGCGGCGTTGAGAGCAGCGGCGAGCCGACTGACGAAGTTTGGCAACCTCTCGATGCGCCGAGACGCAGTGCGACCAAGCCTCAAAATCAACAGACGCGAACACCCTCTCCCGAACCGAAACGGCAAGCCGCCCCCCAACGGGAACAGAGGGCCACGCAGCCACCGCAAGACACTCACTCGCGCTGCTCGAAGCATCTCGCTTCACCCCGGGCGCGCAGCTTGGCAAAAACCTACGCCATTGATCTGGACATGGTGTGCGGCTCAGGGCCTGGAGGCCGGATTGTTAGCCGGGATGTCGAAGCTGCGCTCAAAGCGAACCAAGACACGCCAAGCGAAAAGCCCGCACCGAAGAGGCGTCAAGTTGAACATAACAAGTCGCCAAGCGCCAATGAGACGGCGTGGGAAGCCGAGATCAGGCCCTCACTTGCGAGTCCAGCACCATCGCCGCCAAAAGTCAGAGAGATTCCTTCCTCTCCCGTGACACCACATATGGCCACGCGCGCCACCTTGCTTGAAAGAGCGGCACAGGAAATCCCGTGCGCGCGCCTCACGATTGACTGCATCGTGGATGGCTTGCCTCGCCTGCGACGCGTCCATAGCGGTCAATCGGGAGATTTCGCCACTCTGCCCGCCGCGACTTCACCTGGCGTCGTTTTCGCAAAGGCGTTGGGCTTGGCGCTCTATGATATCCCAGCCGCGAACGTCACGTGGACACCAAAAGCGCTGCTGCATCATCAAACAGCAGACGTCGCCTTCGCAGTCCTTATTCCAGAACTGCAAGTCTCACCGGTCATACGTAACGCCGACACGCTGACTTTGGATGAGATTGCCGAAACCGTAATCGACCTAACGCAGCGCGCCCACACCAATAATTTGGAGCAAGCTGAACTAGAAGGTGCCGCCGCCGTTATTCTTGACCTCGGCGCCTATGGCGTACGCTCATTCGAACCCGTGGTCGAACCTCCACGCGCGCTCAGCTTAAGCCTCGGGGCAAAGGAACACCGGCCAATAGTAATTGACGGCCAAATCCGCAGCGCGTCGATAATCAACTGCACATTAACATGTGATGTTCGCGCGATACCGATCGCTGTCGCCGCCGAATTGCTCGCAACTATCAAGGCCTTAGTCGAAGAGCCCATGAGCATGCTCAGCCCTCCGATCGGCACTCCTCTCTTCAGTGTCTGAATCGCAACGCCGCGCACCTATCCACACTTTACCACCTATCATCCGACGCAAGCCTACCGCAAGGTAGCTTTGAACCTTGAGGCGACTCACCTGCCATGCTTCAGATGCTGTAGCGGTCCGACGGGGAGTCGGTGACACATAACGGGACTTAGGGGTGATCTATGTATCAAGGCAAACTCGTTTTAGGACTCCTGCTGGGTAGCGCACTAGCTCTCGGTGGTTGCGCCGCTGATGGTACCAGTTTGCTGACGACCGGATCGTTAGGCGGCAATGAAACCAAAGTTGCCGAGAGTGATCGCATCAGCCCCGAGTGCATGAAGCTCATGGCGAAGATCCAGGAGCTGCGCCAGGAAGGAACCCCGGATCGGGTTGAAAAGATTTCCAGTGGCAAAAGCTCGACGGTGAATATCAAGCGCTCAGCACTCGCGAAACTGACCGAGTTGGATAAGGCGAACAGCGAGTTTCAATTGAAGTGCTCGAAGCTCGCCCCGACAACCGCAGCCGCGGCGACACCAGCTCCGGCAGCCGGAGCGACGGCGGCGCCAGCCAAGCAAGCAGCTACGACCGCAACAAACACCCAGCAAGCTGCCGCTGCAGCTCAATAACAACGCATCGGTTTTGATCGCATCACATTGGCGGGCCGGATTCCTGGCCCGCCAATGTGCATTTTGCCTCCGAATTGAGCGATTTCCGAGCGTCGGCAATCTCAATAAGTTCAGCAAAAAACACATCCACGAGCCAGCAGCACGCTTGCTGTGGTGCAACAAGGACACATCGTTGCCGCGAGCCCTTGCTAACCGGCTGCGGCTGTGATGAAACCGCTATTAATTACGGGACTTTCGAATCGGAGGGAGACGTGTCGAAGTCTACTGCAGACACGCGTTTCATGAAATTTTTGGTCGTGGCCGCAGCAGCGATGCTGATTGCTGGTTGCGCCAATGAGGGTGGCAGTGGCTACGGCGATCCGGGTGCGAGAGCGTTACCGGCGGGTGAAAGCTGCAAATCCATTCGTGCGGAACTCAACCGCATGGACGCACGCGGAATTCCGTCCAAGGTAGAAGCTGTAAATGCCGGACGCAGCGTCTCCTCAAAAGATCGCGAACTCGCGAACCGCTATAACTCGCTTCTCAATAGTTATTTGGGTGCGCGCTGCCACGTGTAAGCGGCTCTGCGTCACCATGTTGTCTACGTCGGGTTGAAGCAATCAGAACGGGGGGCGTGATCAGCGTTCCCTCGTACTCATGAGATCTGTGCGTTAGTCTTCGGACGAGCCGGGACTTCAATTGATCAACTGGCAACGGGATAATCGCGCAATGGACCGCCGAACACAGCAACTTCTAATCTTCCTCCTGATCGGCATCCTCGCCGGTTGGCTTGCCTCTATTGTCGTCGGCGGGGGCGGGCTGATCCGATATCTCGTCACCGGTGTGATCGGCGCCTTCGTTGGCGGGTATCTCTTCGACGCGCTGGGTATCCGCCTCGGCATACGCAGTGCACTACTGAGCCAGATCATCACAGCGACGGTCGGCGCTATCGTCGTCGTACTTCTGGCCCGCCTGATCGCCTAACCTGCTTCAAACAAAATCGATTTAACTGGGGCGATACCATGGAAGACGCGCTCGTCTATCTCGACAACCCATGGGTTGTCATGGTGATCAACGGCCTGATTGCAGGCTGGTTGGCTGGTCTCCTGCTCGGCGGCGGGGGCCTGATCCGTAATTTGATCGTCGGCATCCTGGGCGCGCTTCTTGGCGGACTGTTGGTCCAGTTGGGCGTTATTGCTCTCCCACCCTCGGTCACCGATGTAACCAGTCAAGTTCCGTTCGGAACGCAGATTCTGGTCTCGACCATTGGTGCGATCATCGTCGTTCTTCTAGCAAGGCTGATTGCGCGCTAAACGGGGACGAGACTACGGCGGACGGAGGGGTTGATCGGAGGGCCTATTTAGCCACCTAATAGTGCGTCACAGCACACAACATAGGTTTGCCCCCGATCATCATGGTTACTGTTATCGACAAGGTTTCGCCGCCGGAACGCCCGCGCCACCCGGAAAAGGCCCACCGGCCTGACACGGAACGCTTACCCAAACCGTCATGGATCCGGATCAAGGCACCCAGTTCGGACGCGTTCGTCAAGACGCGCGCCATAGTGCGCGAACACAACCTGCATACCGTCTGCGAGGAAGCTGGCTGCCCCAATATTGGTGAGTGCTGGACGAGCCGTCACGCTACCATGATGATCATGGGCGACACCTGCACGCGCGCCTGCGCATTCTGCAACGTGAAAACCGGCCTTCCTTTACCGCTCGACAAGAACGAACCCGCACGCGTCGCCGATGCCGTTGCGCGCTTGGGGCTACGCCACGTCGTCATCACGTCCGTGGACCGAGACGATCTACCTGACGGCGGCGCCCTTCATTTCGCTCACGTCATCGAAGCTATTCGCGCGGCAACACCCAGCACAACAATCGAGATCCTTACCCCGGATTTCCTGCGCAAGGATGGCGCACTTGAAACGGTCGTGGCAGCCAAACCCGATGTGTTCAATCACAACCTGGAAACAGTCCCGAGCCTCTATTTACGTATCCGTCCAGGCGCGCGGTACTTCCACTCTTTGCGCCTCCTTCAACGCGTCAAAGAACTCGACCCCTCTATGTTCACGAAGTCAGGGATCATGGTGGGACTGGGTGAAACACGCGAAGAAGTCCAACAGCTCATGGACGATCTACGCTCTGCGAATGTCGACTTTCTCACCATTGGCCAATATCTGCAGCCCACGCTGAAGCACGCAGAGGTGAAACGTTACGTGCACCCCGAAGAATTCCACAGTTATGAACGTATCGCTCTGACGAAAGGCTTCCTGATCGTTTCAGCAAGCCCCTTTACGCGTTCCAGCCACCACGCAGGTGAGGACTTCGCGCGTCTACGCGCTGCCCGCGAGGCTCAGCTGCAATCGCTCAACCAGCGACAAACAGCCGGTTGCCCAACGCCTGCACCCTGATAAGAACGGCGGGATCGTTACCGGAATAGGCTCGAAACTGAGCCAATCAAATTTACAAGCTCACGAAGGCCCATGCCCAGCTTCTCGACTCGACATCGCATGTCCTGGACAGCCAAGCAGATGTTCGATCTGGTCGCTGACGTCGAAACCTATCCGCAGTTCGTTCCGTTATGTGAGAATCTCACCATCACGCGGCGGGACGAACACCCCGACCATACGATGCTCGTTGCTCGCATGGACGTCGGCTACAAGGCGATCCGGGAGAACATGACGACGCAGGTTTTGCTGGAGCCCAACGAGAACCGCATCCTTGTCAAATACCTCCATGGCCCCTTCAAGCACCTCGAAAACCGCTGGAGTTTTCACGACGCGCCTGACGGCTGCGACGTAGATTTTTATATAACCTACGAATTCAAATCGATGATGCTGCAGATGCTGATGGGCGCGTTATTCGATCAAGCATTTCGCAAATTCACTAAAGCTTTTGAAGAGCGGGCCCGCAAAGTGTACGGCCCATACGGCCTTGCCGCTTCAGCGAGCGGATGAACGCTCAATCCGCATCGGAACGACGGCGGCTACTGCAATTCGCGTTTTCTCGCCATCCCAATGGCCTGCGCCAACCCAATCGTGTCATTGAGCTTGGCGCCATCTAAAATCGCGCCGGTAAAGTCAGCGCCCGCGACATCGGCTCCACTGAGATCGGCCCCGGAAAGATCCGCATCGCACAATCGTGCATCACGCAAGTTGGCTCCCCTCAGCTTCGCAAAGGCCAACATCGCGTGGCCGAGATTAGCACCGGTCAGGTTGGCGCCCGAAAGGTCGGCCGACCGCAAATCGCTACGCCAGATATTCTCGATAAAGCCTGTCCGGCCGAATGGTGCCAGAGTTGCTCCTGACATATTCGCCCCACGGAAGCTCGCGCCGTCAAAACGCCCGAACAGCTTCGCGTTCGTGAGATTCGCATCCGTGAAATCTGCAGCCTCCCCAGCACGAGGAACAAGCTCATTTGAGGTTGATGGCCGCAATAGACTGGCCTCGGAAAGGTTTGCGCGCACAAATCGGCTGGAGATGATCACAGTACGATCGAGACGAGCCCTGACCAGATCAACGCCACTGAGATCGGCGCCTGACAGATCCGCTCCAAACAGATCCGCTCCCGATAGTTTCGCGGCCTTAAAATTTAGCCCTGCGAGATCAAGCTGCGAAAGATCATGCCCGGCAAAGTCAACCGGAGTTCCTGCGTCGGCCGCAAAAAGCCTCTCGGTCATATCTCGCACGCTGAAGTCGGCAGCAAAGACGACGCCAGTTCCAGCGAGAAAAAGCCCCGCTGCGTAGCATCCAGCGATAGCTGAACCTCTAAAACCGCGAAACCAAGCAAGAGCCATTTTCTTAAATCTCCGACCTTTACCCTCAGGCGTCAGGATCAGCGATCATACCGCGAACGAGATCAAAAGCTGCTGCGACGGTTAGTTCACGCACTTGATTACGGCCGACATCACCGAAGCGCTTCTCTTCCACGATACACTCACGGTTCCTTCGTGCTGCCGCAAGATAAACAAGCCCTACTGGCTTCGTGGCGCTACCACCTCCCGGTCCCGCAATCCCCGTCACAGCAACGCAGATATCCGCATGAGCATGGTCCAGACCACCAAGGGCCATCGCACGCGCCACATCCCTACTGACCGCCCCCTGCGTTGCGATGAGTGCAGGACTAACACCGAGCAACTCGCTCTTCGCCTCGTTGGAATAGGTAACGAACCCGCGCTCAAAAACTTCCGACGAGCCGGCAACGCTCGTAAATGCAGCCGCGATGAGCCCGCCTGTACAGCTTTCCGCCGAGGCAACTTTGAGATCTGCTGCGCGCAATTCGCCCACCAGGCGAACCGCATCCTTTATCATCACGGCATTCAGCATGGACAGAACCGATCTCCATTATCGCCCTACCCGACGCGATACGAAAAAAACGGCGCGCCAGATAAGCACGCCGTCTTATGCAATCACAACTGCCAAACCTCGCCAACCCGGACGAGCATTCACCAAGTCTTAGGCCGCCACGAGCCGTTCGGCCTGAACCAGAAGCCCATCCAGGATATCGCGGCTCTCAGCGCCCATGGCCTTGGTTGCCCGTCGCTGAGCATCTGACCAAATGGGATAGGCGTCGCTCAAAACAGCCTGACCTTTTGGCGTCAGATGCAATCCGCGGCCACGACGTCCAGCCGGAGGATCCATAACGATATGGCCCAGCGCCAGTAGCCGCTTCAGGTTGCGCGACAGTGTTGATTTCTCGATGTCGAGTTCGTGGCCGATCTCCACGGCCGTGATACCATCGCGTGCAGCCAACTGCGCCAGCAACGTGTATTGGCTCGCCGTAATGCCCAAAGGCCGCATCGCATCGTCATAGACGCGCGTCACGATGCGCGAAAGCTGACGCACGCGCGTTGCGAGACACGACGTAGCTGTGCTATCGGCGATTTCCTTAATCGATGGCTCCTGCATGACAGGACGATCGACGGTTTCGGCCATCATATTCATCTGGGCCCCCCAAAAAGCCGGATTGTGTTCATACAACCCCTAATGGCGCGATTCTCTCCACAGGGCAATCAAAACCCCGTCACAATCGAACCTAAATCGTAGGGGGCGGCAACTCTGCGAAGCGCAAATCAATCAATGGGATGCTGAAGTGAGGCGAACCGGCAACGCCACTCCGCCATCCAGTCCCCTAATACGGCAACAGAACCGTGGCGCTTGCCATTGCCGCGAGACCTTCGCCCCGACCGACAAAGCCAAGCCCCTCCATCGTCGTTGCCTTCACGCCGACATTCCGAATATCGATTTCGAGGATCGCAGCGATCGCCGCACGCATCGCATCTCGATGCGGACCGATCTTAGGTGTTTCTGCCAGCAACGTGACGTCAACGTTACTGATACGGCCCCCGCGTTCACGCGCCCGACGCGCCGCATCCTCAAGAAAGATATTTGATCGCGCCCCTTTCCACTGGATGTCACTTGGCGGGAAATGCGCGCCGATATCACCATCACCCAGGGCTCCAAGGAGCGCATCTGTGAGAGCATGAAGTCCAACGTCGGCGTCCGAGTGGCCAACAAGACTGTGGCTATGTTCAATGCGCACCCCACACAGCCAAACATGGTCACCGTCGCCGAAGCGATGAACGTCGAAGCCCGTTCCAACGTGCGGGACAAGGTCACGATCTCTCGATGATAGAAGTCGATCAGCCAGAATGAGATCCTCCGCCGTTGTCAGCTTTCGATTTGCGCTGGAACCCTCAACTACAACGACATCCAGGCCCGCCCACTCAGCAATGGACGCATCGTCGGTAAAGCGGTTTTCACCCGAAGCCGCGGCCTTTCGATGGACGTCTAATATTTCAGCGAAGATGAAGCCCTGCGGAGTCTGTGCGCACCACAACTCCTCGCGGGGAATAGTGGCACCTATGCGCCCTCTGTCATCGACGTGCTTGAGCGTATCAGCCAAAGCGCTCGCCGCAATCGCTCCCCTCGCTCCTGCTTCGAGCGCGGAAATAACCCTATCAATGATCTTGGCATCGGCGAACGGTCTAGCGGCATCATGGATCAGCACGACGTCGGGGTGTTCCCCGGCCAGGGTTTCAAGCCCGGCAAGAACAGATTGCTGACGTGTGTCGCCACCGACGATGGGAGCGCGCAACTTCATCGAGCAATCCCGAGTAGCGCCGAGATACAAGTCCTGATCGTCAGGATGAATCACGACGGCGAGCAGATCGATTCGGGGATGAGCGTCGAACGTATCAATAGAGCGCCGAAGAACAGGAACACCGCCGACCAAGGCATATTGTTTCGGCGATCCGATCGTCCCGCCGGCTCGATGTCCCCGCCCCGCGGCGACGACCAATGCTGCAACCTTCAAAGTCTTAGCCTTTTTGCTGCGCCCAGACGCGCCTTCATACCTACCGACTGGGATTTCAGCAATTGCCCCGGCAAAAGCGTGCATGACGCACTTGCGAAAGAAATCTGCCTGCCCTAATCTGCACAATACCAAGGCATAAAAATTACATGCACAAAAAGTAGGCCAATCTGGATGAGCATGATACCCGCCGGCCCCTTAACTATCGGCCGACATACGTCAGAAAACGCCGTACTCCTCGCGCCAATGTCAGGGGTGACGGATCTGCCGTTCCGCCAGCTCGCCCACCGTTTAGGGGCAGGCTGGGTCGTATCCGAGATGGTCGCCAGCTCCGAACTTGTCGCACAGCGCTCTGACGTCCTGCGGCGTGCAACTGGCTCCGAGCTGACGCCGTTCGTTGTGCAGTTGGCCGGACGCGAAGCCCGTTGGATGTCCGAGGGCGCGAAAATTGCCTGCGATCTAGGCGCTGAGATTATCGATATCAACATGGGCTGCCCGGCGCGCGAAGTGACAGGCAAGCTGTCAGGCAGCGCCTTGATGCGGAACCCAGAACACGCGCTGGGCCTCATCGAAGCTGTCATCGAAGCTGTCGACGTCCCCGTCACGCTCAAAATGCGTTTGGGCTGGGATCAGGACACGATCAACGCGCCCGAACTCGCCCGCAAGGCCGAGAGCGCCGGAATACAGCTCGTCACAGTCCACGGCCGCACCCGCTGCCAGTTTTTCAAGGGCAAGGCGAACTGGGCCAGGGTTGCCGAAGTCAAAACCGCCGTCAGCATTCCCGTCATTGTCAACGGCGACATTACGACGCCGGACGACGCGAAAACCGCCATGGAGCTCTCGGGCGCCGATGGCGTCATGATCGGGCGTGGAGGATATGGCGCTCCTTGGCAGCCCGGACGTATTGCACGAAGCTTAGCCGCCGGACGCGATATGGGTCCGCCATCACTGCCCGAACAAAAACGCATCGCCTGTGAACACATAACCGCGATGCTGGCCCACTATGGCGAAGCACTCGGCCTGCGCAATGGCCGCAAGCATATCGGCTGGTATCTTGAGACTAGCGGCCGATTAACCAGCGAGCTGAAATCCTGGCGACGGCGCTTGTGCACGGATGACAACCCCATTCGCGTCTTAAAGGGGCTCGCTGAATTCTATGATCACGCCGGCGAGGTCGCCGCATGATCGACAAGTCCGACAACGCCGGCGGCAAATCAAAACGCAAGGCTCCCACGAAGAAGCCTGCAAAGAGCGCTGCAGCCCAGGGCAAGCCAAAAGCCGGAACCGCACCAAAAGCGAAAACCGTGAAGCCCGAAGCCGAAGCGTCAAAGCCGACGTCCACGCCCATCACATCGACGCTGAAACCCGTCGAAACACAGATCCTTTCAACGCCCTCGGCAGAACCACCACCCTCGCGGCCTGCCTTCACGCTGGCGCCGGATTATCGCATCAAGCGGCGCCCGGGTCCGAACAAGCTTGCTTCAGCAGCCGAGATAAATGCACGGTATCCGCTGACCCAGGAAGCCTTGCTGGCAGCGCTGCCACATCCAATCTTTGTCATTGCACACGACAACCAGTTCATCTTCGCGAATTCCGCCGCTGAGTCCTTTTTCTCGACGTCGGAAGCAATGCTACGTCGCGTACGTCTGGATGATCTGCTCGGCTTTGGCTGTCCGCTCATCGCGCTTGCTGAGCAAGTGCGCGAGACCGGCTCGACTCTGAACGAATACGAAGTCGAGGTTGTCACCCCACGCTTCTCCGGCCCCAAATTGGTCGATGTCTACGGCGGGCCCATCATCGAGGTGCCGGACGCCGTCGTCCTTATGCTGCAGCAGCGTTCCATGGCGCACATGATTGAACGCCAGCTCACACATCGCGCAGCGGCACGCTCGGTGTCGGGTATGGCTGCCGTACTGGCCCACGAAATCAAGAATCCGTTGTCGGGAATTCGCGGTGCGGCACAGCTCCTGGAACAAAACCTCTCTGACGCCGACCGCGCACTCAGCCAGCTCATCTGCGCCGAAACTGACCGCATCCGGAAACTCGTTGACCGCATGGAAGTGTTTGGCGACGAACGCCCCCTAGTCAAAGAACCAATCAACATCCACGACGTACTCGACCACGTACGTCGCCTGTCCGAAAACGGCTTTGCTAAAGGCATCACCTTCGTCGAAGACTACGATCCTTCGCTTCCGCCCGTACCAGGCAAACGCGATACGCTGATCCAGGCGCTTCTCAACCTCGTCAAAAACGCCGCCGAAGCCATACGCGATCGCGAGCACGGCCGCATCTCGATACAAACCGCTTACCGTCCCGGCGTCCGCCTCTCGGTCCCCGGCACTGAAACGCGCGTCGCCCTGCCACTGATGATTCAGATCGAGGACAACGGACCTGGCGTTCCCGAATATCTCAGGCCGCACCTGTTCGATCCCTTCGTCACGACGAAGCCACAAGGAACCGGACTCGGCCTCGCCCTCGTCGCCAAGATTATCGGTGACCACGGCGGCGTCATCGAATGTGACAGCGAACCCAACCGAACAATCTTCCGCATTCTGCTGCCCACCCACGACCAGCCGCGATTAGGCAAACCTGGCTGACAGCAAGAGAAAGGCAAAGCATGGCTCGAGGTACGATCCTCATCGCAGACGACGACACGGCGATCCGCACCGTCCTTAATCAGGCCCTCGCTCGTGCAGGATATTCACCGCGCGCCACTGGCAATGCTGCCACGCTGTGGCGCTGGGTATCTCAGGGCGAGGGCGACGTTGTCATCACCGACGTCGTGATGCCCGACGAAAACGCTTTCGACTTGATTCCAAGAGTTAAGAAAGTCCGGCCGGATCTGCCGATAATTGTCATGAGCGCCCAGAATACGCTGATGACCGCTCTGACAGCAGCCGAGAAGGGCGCCTTCGAATATTTGCCCAAGCCCTTCGATATCAACGAAGTCGTAGCCATCGTCGGCCGTGCACTGCATGAACCGGCGCGCAAGCCAGCACGCACAGCAGCCGAGGGTGAGGGCGATGAACTCCCTCTGATCGGCCGCTCGCCGGCGATGCAGGAGATCTACCGTGTGTTGGCGCGTCTCACGCAGACCGACCTCACCGTTATGATCACCGGCGAGAGCGGGACAGGTAAGGAACTTGTCGCACGCGTCCTCCATGACTTCGGCCGACGGCGCCAAGGCCCGTTCGTCGCGTTGAACATGGCCGCCATTCCACGCGAACTGATCGAAAGCGAATTATTCGGTCACGAGAAGGGCGCCTTCACCGGCGCACAGGTGCGCACGCAAGGCCGCTTTGAACAGGCTGAAGGGGGAACGCTCTTCCTCGACGAGATCGGCGATATGCCGCTCGAAGCTCAGACCCGTCTTCTCCGCGTGCTCCAGCAAGGCGAGTACACGACAGTCGGCGGCCGCACACCTATCCGCACCAACGTTCGCATTGTCGCCGCCACACACCGCGAGCTGCGCACCCAGATCCAACAGGGTCTCTTCCGCGAAGACCTCTATTATCGGCTCAATGTTGTACCCTTACGGCTGCCGCCACTGCGCGAGCGCGTCGAAGATATCGGCGACCTTGTCCGCCACTTCCTCCGCCAAGCGGCGCGGGAGGGACTTGGCCAACGCGCCATCGAAAGCGCAGCCATCGAGCGCCTGCGGCTCCATCCCTGGCCCGGCAACGTTCGCGAACTCGAAAACTTCGTCCGACGCCTTGTCGCTCTTTACACGCAGGACACGTTGTCCGCTGAAGTTATTGATCAGGAGCTTGCAACAGTACTGCCGCAGTCGACGGGGGACGTCGATGACCCGGCGAGCCTGGGCGAACTAACCGAGCGATATCTGCAGGGTTATTTTTCGGGCTTTGGAGGCGACTTGCCACCCGCAGGCCTCTATGACCGCGTGATCCGCGAGGTCGAACGCCCACTGCTCTCCGCCGCCCTCGCCGCAACCCGTGGCAATCAGATCCGTGCAGCCGAACTCTTAGGACTTAACCGGAACACGCTGAGGGCCCGCATAAAAATGCTTGATATCAAGGTCTTCCGTTCTCCTCAGCCTTGATCTTGTCTGAGGAAAACAGCCCGAGGTAACAATATTTTTTGCCGCTCATCGCCCGTTTCCTGCCACACTTGTTGCGTGGATACTGCTTTTAGGCTCGCTTCCGTCGCGAGAATGTCACAGTTTTAGACCTACTTGTGACTGACACGCGCCAGTGTTGCGTACCAGTCGGCAGAATTGATCGCGCCGTATGTGGAATCCAGGACGCCCGGAGCTAATCCGTGCGGGAAACGAGACGTAATGCCCTCAATTGTTGAAACGCTCAGGACCCGTACGCATAGTGCTGCTGCATGGCTCAACAAGCACACCCAGCTTGTTGCGATGCGGCTCCGCACAATCCTGAACCAGGTCGGTGACGATGAACAACCCGGTCTCGACCCTGGTAAGCTGATGGTCAGAGTCGGCTTGGTCACGGTTGTCCTATCGCTGATATCCGCGCTTCTGACCTTTCTTATCCTGACCGGCCTCACACCCATTGTACCGCGCCCTGAGGTTGTCGTTGGCGCGCTATTTCTGAACGTCAGTCTGATCATTGCGATGATCATCATCGTAGCCTCGCAAATCAGCGGGCTCGTGCGGGCATGGCGCGAAAAGGTGGCAGGAGCCCGCCTGCACATCCGGATCGTCGGACTGTTCTCTCTGATCGCCGCGTTGCCTGCGATCCTTCTCGCCATCGCGGCGACTGTGAGTTTCGCCCGCTCGCTAGACAACTGGTTCTCGGACCGCGTTCGCGCAATCATCGACAACTCAGTGGATGTCGCCCGCACGTACGTCGCTGAACACAGCCAGGTCATTCGCACCGACATCGTCAACATGACCCGCGACGTCAACGCGGCAGCTGATGAAGTCTCGAAGGATCCAAAAAGGCTGAAAGAAGTCATCCTGTCCCAGGCCGCCCTGCGAGACCTGCCGTCAGCATTCCTCATCGACAATGCCGGAAAACGCGAACTGACAGCCCTGGAAGACCAGAAACTACCATTCACATTACCCACCCCTGCGGCCATCCACGAAGCTGAGGCAGGGCAAATTCCACTCTCCGTATCGATGCGCGATCACCGCATCTCAGCGATAGCAAAGCTCGATGCGTTCCCCGGAAAATATCTCTACGTCAGCCGCGGCATCAGCCCGACCGTCCTGCGCCATCTCGACCAAACGGAGCGCAATGCCGCCGAATACACGGCGTTGCGTCGCGCCCGCGGCGGCCTCAAATGGGCGCACGGTTTGATGTACTTGACGATCTCCATGACAGCGCTGCTTGCTGCTATCTGGGCGGGCATGTGGTTCGCCGGACGCTTCGTCGCGCCCATCCGACGTTTGATTGCAGCGGCCCAGGAAGTCTCAACGGGGAACCTACAAGTCGCTCTGCCTGAAAAGCGCGGCGAAGGGGATCTGCGGCGTCTGTCTCAAACCTTCAACACCATGACGCGCGAACTCAAACATCAACGCGACGCGCTTGTCACGGCCAACGAACAACTCGAAATCCGCCGCCGCTTTATGGAGGCCGTTCTTTCAGGCGTATCCGCCGGCGTCATCGGCCTGGACAGCCAAGACCGCATTACCCTGGTTTCGCGCTCCGCCTGCGAACTCCTTGGTGTCGAACAAGATGACCTTGTCGGCAAACCATTCACCGTCGCCTTGCCTGAACTCGCACAGGTCCTGGAGAAGTCCAACGAACCTAATCTCAAAGCGCGACCGCAGGAGCAGATCTCAACCGTCGTTGAGGGCGAAGAACGCACATATGCAGTCAGGATCACTCATGAAAAGGCCGGAGACCAGGACGTCGGCTCTGTCGTCACGTTCGACGATGTAACCGAACTCGTTGTCGCCCAGCGCACGAGCGCTTGGGCTGATGTAGCCCGCCGCATTGCCCATGAGATCAAAAACCCACTAACGCCCATACAACTGTCGGCCGAGCGTCTTCGCCGTAAGTACGGAGAACGTATTGAGGGTGACCGTGAGACCTTCAACAAGCTGACGGAAACAATCGAACGTCAAGCCGGTCACATCAAAGGGATGGTCGACGAATTCGCAGCTTTCGCCCGGATGCCTAAACCCGAAATGAACCCTACGGACGTACGGGATGCCGTCCAGGAGGCCGTTCTCTTGTTCCGGGAGGCGCATCCCAACATCGAGTACCCGCTGGAAATCCCACGCGCTCCAATCTCTAGTTTGCTGGACCGAAGGCTGATCTCTCAGGCCGTCACCAACCTCGTGAAGAACGCAACCGAGGCCATTGAAACCGCTGCTCAGTCAGGTGACAAACCTGCCGACTGGCATGGCCGCGTAACGACGCGCGTGCGCCCCGAAAGTGATCGCGTCCACATCGAGGTGATCGACAACGGTACCGGGTTGCCACGCCAGAACCGCACGCGTTTGTTGGAGCCCTACGTCACGACGAAGGGCCACAAAGGCACGGGACTCGGCCTCGCTATGGTGCAGAAAATCACTGAACAGCATGGTGGCACCCTGACACTCGAGGATGCCGCATGCGTAACCGGAGAAGACACCACAGGCGCCGTCGTCCGCATAACGCTACCGCTCCAGGAGAGCCCTCATAAAACCGCCGAAAGCGGCGGATCCCCCAATACAACCGATCAAACAGAATCCCCGGCGACGACAAGCGGCTGAACCGCAAACACGTCCCCTGCGACACTAAGGAGCCACCGATGCCTGCTGATATTCTGATCGTCGACGATGAAGCCGACATTCGCGAATTGATTGCTGGAATCCTCGAAGACGAAGGTCACGCAACCCGCGTTGCACGTGACAGCGACGAGGCCCTGCGCTCCATTGAAGAGCGCCGTCCACAACTGATCATCCTCGACATTTGGCTACAAGGTAGCCGTCTCGATGGCCTCGAAGTTCTTTCCATCATCAAGCGCACTTATCCGGAACTGCCCGTGGTGATCATTTCCGGCCATGGCAATATTGAAACCGCGGTCACTGCCATCAAGCGCGGTGCCTACGACTACATCGAAAAACCGTTTAAGGCAGACCGCCTGATCCTCGTCACCTTACGAGCGCTGGAAGCGTATCAGCTTCGCCGCGAGGTCAAGGAACTCCGCGAACGCTCCACAGTGTCAGCCGAAATGATCGGCAAATCGGTGGCCGTAAATCAGCTGCGCAATCAGCTTGAAAAAGTCGCGCCCACCAACAGTCGCATCATGATCCGTGGCGCGTCCGGGACCGGCAAAGAACTTTCAGCGCGCGTCATTCATATGAAGTCGCACCGTGCGGAAGGCCCGTTCGTCGTCCTCAACGCAGCGGCCATGGCACCCGAACGCGTCGAAGAAGAACTGTTCGGCACGGAGGACCGCGTCGGCGGCCCACGCAAGGTCGGTGCTCTCGAAGAAGCACACGGCGGCACGCTGTATATCGATGAAGTTGCCGATATGCCGCTCGAAACCCAGGGCAAGGTACTGCGCGTTCTCGTGGAACAGAAATTCCTCCGTTTGGGCGGCTCACAGAAAGTTGCCGTAGACGTTCGCATTATCTCGTCGACGAGCCGCGATCTCGACCTCGAAATGCGCGAGGGGCGGTTCCGTGAAGACCTTTATCATCGCTTGAGCGTCGTGCCGCTCCGCGTGCCAAGTCTCGCCGAGCGCCGCGACGACATTCCCGAGCTGATCAACTATTTTATCGCCCAGCTCGCGCAGGCCTCCGGCCTTGCGCCACGGCGCATTGGTGAAGACGCCATTGCGGTTCTCCAGGCCCATGACTGGCCCGGGAACGTTCGCGAACTGAGAAACAACATTGAGCGTCTCATGATCCTCGCCGGCGGGGACCCGAACACCGTGATTACCTCCGATATGCTGCCGGAAGAAATTGGCTCTAACGTGCCCCTACCCGTTAATGGCGGCGCTGAGCACCTAATGTCTTTGCCGCTGCGTGAGGCCCGCGAGATCTTCGAACGTGAATATCTGCTAGCCCAAATTAACCGGTTTGGCGGCAACATTTCACGAACGGCCGAGTTTGTTGGCATGGAAAGGTCCGCTCTACACCGCAAACTGCGCGCGCTGGGCGTATCCTCCGACCAGCGGAGCAGTGAAGCGCGCGCCAGCTGACGTGAAACCCAGGCCGCAAAGAGGAGTTGACCGCAGCGCCTCAATCTGGCTGATCTTCGCCGTGTCGATGAATATTCGCATCGCGGTAACAGCCGGTTGAGCTGCCCCGCTCGGGGCGGCCATGGAGCACCATGAAAGTTATTATCTGCGGAGCAGGTCAGGTAGGCTCCGGCATCGCCGAGCGGCTATCTGTCGAGGGTAACGATGTTTCCATCATCGATGCCAGCCCGAAACTCGTTGAGCGCGCCAACGAAGCGCTCGAGGTAAGTGCCATCGCCGGCAATGCCGCGCACCCCGATGTCCTGGAGCGCGCTGGTGCCAATGACGCGGACATGCTGATCGCCGTCACCCTGCATGACGAAGTCAACATGGTCGCCTGCCAAGTCGCGCACACTCTTTTCGACATCCCGACCAAGATCGCTCGTGTACGCGCGCAGACGTATCTCGAGAAGCAATGGTCTCGCCTATTCGCCCGAGAATCCATGGGCATCGACCACATCATTTCGCCTGAGATCGAGGTCGGCAATACGATCCTCCGCCGCCTTGAGCTGCCCGGTGCGTTTGAAACGGCAACGTTTGCCGACGGTAAAGTGACAATGGCCGGCATCTTCTGCGGCCCCGACTGCCCTGTCGTAGATACTCCGCTGAAGCAGCTGACGGAACTCTTCCCCGACCTGCCCGCCATCACAGTCGCTCTCGCACGCGACGGCAAACTCTTTACACCGCGTGGGCAAGACCAGATTGAGGAAGGCGACGAGGTCTACCTAATCGCCCCAACCGAACAGATTGCCCGCATCCTCAAGATATTTGGGCACGAGGAACGTCAAGCCCGACGTGTCGTTATCGCAGGAGGTGGCAACATTGGTTTCTACCTTGCCCACTCAATAGAAACGCGCGATCCCAACCTTCGCGTCAAAGTCATCGAAAAACAACGTGAGCGCGCTTTCGAGATCGCCGAACAACTCGACCGTGCTGTCGTCCTTCATGGCTCCTCCTTGAGTGAAGACATGCTGCGAGAAGCCGACATCACATCCGCCGACACGCTCGTCGCCGTGACAAATGACGATCAGATCAATCTGCTTACTTCGGCGTTGGCAAAGCAGCTCGGATGCAAGTCAAGCCTTTGCTTGGTCAACAGTGCCGACTATTCAGGCATGATCCGCAGTCTCGGCATCGACGCGCAGATTGATCCCCGTGCGACTACGGTAAGCCGCATTCTCCAGTACGTGCGTCGGGGACGCATCCGCGGTGTTCATTCCATTCATAACGGGACAGGCGAAATCATCGAAGCCGAAGTCCTCGAAACGGCTCCCATCTTGCATCATCCGCTGCGAGATGCTCCGATATCGGAGGGTGTGCGTATTGGTGCCGTTTTGCGCGATGGTGAGGTCATAAAACCCAACGGCGCACTCGAATTGGAGGTCAAAGATCGGGTCGTACTGTTTGCCGGCGCCGACTATGTTCGCGAAGTCGAACAGATGTTCCGTGTCAGCCCCGACTACTTCTGAGACTGAGAACCCGCTCGAGCGGCTATAAGGTCCGCGCGAATGCGTAAAGTTGAGTGCTGCAATGACCCGTATCATCTACGTCAACGGCCGCTACCTGCCCTACCACGACGCCAAGGTTCACGTCGAAGATCGAGGTTTCCAGCTTGCCGATGCTGTTTATGAAGTCATCGAAGTCAGCGATAACTCCTTAGTCGATGCAACTCGACATTTGACCCGATTGTGGCGCTCGCTATCTGAACTCTCCATCTCCCCACCAATGAGTGAACCCGCCCTGTGCCATGTTATGGGGCAAACCATACGCCGCAATCGCGTGCGCAATGGCTTGGTCTATTTGCAGGTGAGCCGCGGAGAAAGCCCTCGCGACTTTCTTTTCCCGGATCCCCCGGTCCCCCCAACGCTCGTCTGTCTGGCGCGTGCAACGATCCCAGCTCAAGTCGATCAACGAGCGGAAACAGGCATTCACATTATCACCATGCCCGAAACGCGCTGGAAGCGTTGCGACATCAAAACAGTTATGTTGCTCCCGGCCTGTCTGGCAAAGCAACAAGCCCATGCACAATCAGCGAGTGAGGCTTGGTTCGTTGATGCAGAAGGTCTCATCACCGAAGGCGCTTCAAGTAACGCATGGATCGTCGACCGTAGCGGCCGATTACTAACGCGCCCGCTGGACAACACCATCCTGCCCGGCATCACGCGTCGAACCGTAATGGATACGGCAGCCTCACTTGGCCTCGTTGTCGAAGAGAGCCCCTTCACCGTCGCCGAAGCGTTGGATGCTGCCGAGGCTTTCATAACATCAGCGACCAATACCGTAATGCCCGTCATTATGATCGATGGACAAAGGATCTCATCGGGGACACCCGGTCCCTTGTGCCGACAACTGCGCCGAAGTTTTGCCCGTGTAGCTGAGCATTCTCCGGTCGGTTATGTTCCCTCAAAGCTCGAAAACCAGGCATTCGCGCCCTAAGTTCACTCAACGAGCAAGAACATGCGAGGTCGCTGCTGAATTTATCAAATACCTGAGGTACAGTAGCTCCGTGCACAAGCACGTCACGACGGGCGCTTTTTTCAGCCCGATCCAAAAGACGAGAAAAGGCGGAAAGAAAAACTATGCCGGCAGAGCGAGTCCAAAGCCTTCAGGACACATTCCTGAATTACGTACGTAAGAACAAAACTCCATTGACAATTTTCCTTATCAACGGCGTAAAGCTACAAGGCATCGTCACTTGGTTCGACAATTTTTGCGTGTTGTTGCGCCGCGATGGTCATTCCCAGCTTGTCTACAAACACGCTATTTCAACCATCATGCCGGGCCAGCCAGTACATTTGATGGATGTAGAATCCACTGAGACAACGACCGGGTAGGTCCCCATAGACGATCGCACATACAAGCCTGCCGACCCAATGGCGACGCCGCCAACGAAGGCGCCGCTGTTGCTGCGTAAAACAGGTTCGGATCGCCCGAGCGCCATCGTTCTTGTCCCCGTTCTGCCAACCCGCAGAACGGGGACGGACGTGTCTGTCCGCACGGACACATCACAAAACTCCGTACACTCACCGGAAGAACGTGCGACGGAAGCACGTGGGCTCGCTGAAGCCATTGATCTGGATGTCAGGGAAACCCTGATCGTCCCTGTCGCGACCCCACGCCCGGCTACGCTCTTCGGCTCGGGCAAGGTCGAAGAGCTTCGCGAACTGATCGCTGAATCGGAAATAACCCTCGCGGTCATCGATCATGCCATCAGTCCGGTTCAGCAGCGCAATCTCGAACGCGCTTGGAATATTAAAGTCCTCGACCGAACCGGCCTCATCCTCGAGATCTTCGGCGCTCGTGCGCGAACCCGAGAAGGCCGCCTTCAGGTCGAACTGGCGCATCTGTCCTACCAGAAGGGCCGGCTCGTTCGCGCATGGACCCACCTTGAACGCCAACGTGGTGGCGGTGGAGGCGGCGCGAGCTTTCTCGGCGGTCCAGGTGAAGCCCAGATCGAACTCGACCGGCGCATGCTGCAGACACGCATCGACGCCATCCGTCGAGAATTGAACCAAGTCGTCAAGACACGTGCCCTTCATCGGAAAGGCCGGCGCAAAGTTCCTTATCCGATTGTTGCGATCGTTGGTTATACGAACGCAGGCAAATCGACCCTTTTCAATCGGATCACCGGCGCATCCGTGTTGGCCAAGGATCAGGTCTTCGCGACGCTCGATCCGACAATGCGCGAAGTTCGGTTGGCAAGCGGACGGCAGATCATTTTGTCGGATACGGTCGGCTTCATTTCCGATCTACCTACAAGTCTCGTCGCCGCATTCCGCGCTACGCTGGAAGAAGTCATCGAAGCGGATCTCATCCTGCACGTGCGCGACATCAGCCACGCGGAAAGCGAACTTCAGCGTCAAGACGTAGAACGCGTTCTTGCCGATCTCGACATTGATCTCACGCCAACCGACCGGCCTATTCTTGAGGTCTGGAACAAGATCGATCTCCTACCATCTGATGTGCGCGGCGTAACGGAAGCAACGGCCCAGCGCCAGGAAAACCGACCTGCCCTTGTTTCCGCGCAAACTGGTGAAGGCATTGAGGATTTACTCGCCGCCATCGATACGCGCCTCGGGGCCGACGATACCTATCTGACACTCGTCGTGCCTGCCCGCGAAGGAAAACTGCTGAGCTGGCTGCATGACAACAGCGAGATCCTTGAACGCACCGTCGACGACAACGGTGAAACGACTCTACGTTTGAGGATTGCCGCAGAAAAGCGCGGCCGGCTCTTGGCGCAATTACAGCATTTGAGATTGCGCGTTCAGTAGGCGAACTGTCGTAAACCTGGAGCCAACAGAGGCATTCCATGGCCGATTCACGACAAGCCCATTGCTGTATTGTTGGTGGTGGTCCCGCCGGGATGGTCCTCGGGGTCGTGCTTGCGCGCGCTGGGCTCGACGTCATTGTGCTGGAAAAGCATAGCGACTTTCTCCGCGACTTCCGCGGAGACACAATTCATCCCTCGACACTGCAAGTGATCAAAGAACTTGGCTGGCTCGAAGAATTCCTGGCACTCCCTCATCAAAAGGTATCCGAGATCGGAGCGGACTACGCCGACCAATTTTTGCCCGTCGCTGATTTTTCAAAGCTCCCCGTTGCCTGCCCTTATATCGCTCTCATGCCGCAATGGGATTTTCTGAATTTCCTCGCTGAGAAGGGGCATCGCTATCCTGGCTTCGAACTTCATATGCAAACGGAAGCGATAAGTCTCATTCGCGAGGGAGATAATATCGTAGGCGTGCGAGCACGCACTCCTAACGGGGACCAAACGTTCCATGCCGATCTGGTGATCGCCGCGGATGGACGCGGCTCCCTTCTTCGCGAAAGCGCAGGATTGAACGTTCGAGACCTTGGCGCTCCCATAGACGTTCTATGGTTTCGCGTTCCCCGTCACACGAGTGATCCTTCCCAGACTATGGCGAAGTTTGATCCCCCCCACATGGCCGTACTGCTCGACCGCGGAGACTATTGGCAATGCGCATATATCATCGCGAAGGGCAGCTTCGACGAACTCAAAAGCAAAGGACTGCACGAGTTCCACGCGAGCTTACGCGAGCTCTTACCCTTTGCAGCTGACCGAATCGACGGACTTGCCGACTGGAACGATGTGAAGCTTCTCAATGTGCGCCTCGATCGCCTCGAAACCTGGTGGACGAAAGGGCTGCTCTGCATAGGAGACGCGGCTCACGCGATGTCGCCCATTGGTGGCGTGGGGATCAACCTCGCGGTCCAGGACGCAGTGGCTACGGCAAACATTCTGTTCGATCGGCTTAGCCGGCGGAACGTCCACAGCGAGAATTTGGCTGCGGTCCAAAAGCGTCGCATGTGGCCGACGAGGGTAACTCAAACCCTACAAGCCGCTGCTCATAACAGGCTCCTGACGCCGTTGCTTGCAGGTGAACTATCCGAATATCCGCCGCTCCCTCTGCGGCTCATTTCCTCAACACCGCTTCTGCGGCGTCTAGCAGGCCGTCTCATCGGATTGGGTGTCCGTCCTGAACACATAAGCGCTGAAGTGCTCAAGCCCAGAGGAGCGCTGGCCTAACCTCAGCCTCATCTCTCATCCAGTAGTCGGTTTGCGCTCCTGGTCCTTAGCCTCATCCCAAAGTGCATCCATCTCGATGAGATCACTACTGGATGGGCTCTTCCCGCGCTCCGCTAGTCTCTGTTCGATATACCTAAACCGTCGGCTGAATTTCTCGTTCGCTGCGCGAAGCGCATCCTCCGGATCGACATTCAAATGCCGCGCGACATTCGCCATGACAAAAAGCAAGTCCCCGAATTCTTCGCGAACACGTTCGGGCAATTGCTCTTGTGAAGCTTCTCCCTCCCCTCGAGGATCGTGTGGCAACGCCACTTCCTCGAGCTCAGCGAGTTCCTCACGCATCTTATCGAACACCGGCTTAAGGCTCGGCCAGTCAAAGCCCACCTTCGCAGCTTTGCTCTGCAACTTCACCGCACGCAGAAGAGCCGGTAGCGGCAAGGGAACATCGGCCAAAAGACCACCCGTCTCGCCATTAGCGTCATCTCCCTTTGCTGCGGCCTTCTCCGCCTTCTCTGCAGCCTTGATCCGATCCCATGCACCCTTCTGCAGGCCCACGGCTCGCTCGGCAGGAGTTCCGAACACATGGGGATGTCGCCGCAGCATCTTGCGAGTGATGCCGTCCGTCACATCATGAAAATCAAATGCACCAGCTTCCTCAGCCATACGCGCGTGATAGACAACCTGAAGCAAGAGGTCGCCGAGTTCTTCCCTGAGGTCTACGAGGTCTCCTCGTTCGATCGCATCCGCAACCTCGTACGCTTCTTCAAGCGTGTAGGGAGCAATCGAAGCAAAGTCCTGCTCGAGATCCCAAGCACATCCCGTTACGGGTGTCCGCAACGCCGCCATCACCACGAGCAGATCTCCGATCGTCTTCTTTCCGGCCTCGTCGTTATTCACAACAGCTCCCACGAAGTTAGTCTAAGAACACCTTGTGGATGTGCGGCTGGGTGTCAGCAGCATGTTCGGGCACAAGTCGGAAAACCTGCGCTATGAGGCCGGTATGATCGTCCTGAGGTTCATCGTCAACGTCGCTATACTGGCCTTCGAAATCGCCTTGGTCGCTGCGGCCGCTTGGCTGGGCTTGCATCATCCGCTTACTTTTGCCGCCCTTACGGCCGGTCTGACACTCGCCTTTGGCTTAGTGCTGGAACATGCACGCCTGAGACACGAGTTACCGTTCTATTTTGGCAAAGGATTTTCTGGCCACGCTCTGTTCGCGCGACTGATGGCTTTTATCGATGCCATTGTGAAAGCATTGTTGGCAGGACTAATGGCGCTGATTACGTTTTCCGGAACGGATCCGGAACGCCTCTTCTGGGTCGCGATCTTTTTTGGCGTTTCCATCTTTGCTGGATCGAGTCTATTGCGACGCCTGTCGATCTCGCTCAATGCACAACCTTCCCGCTGGGGTTATTTCCGTTTGGCAGCCCCTCTCGGGCTCCTCTTCTCGTTTGCCCTCTCCTTCCTTCCCACTAAGAGCTTTGCCGATATCGGCATGACGATCGTATTCGACCTTCCCGCCAAACCGAGCATCTCTCAAGCCAGCGAGGTTCTCTTCGTCCTCAAGCAGAAGTTCGATGCCATGATCGTGCTGGCACTCTCAGGCTTCATGAGCCCCGAAGCTGCGCAACTTGCTGGAACGCTCGTCAGCGTGAATGTCCTGAGCGGCTTCGTCATCGCGATCTACGCTGTCCTCATCGCCGAGGCCGTTCGTTGGCTTGAAGAGGCCTCGCCCTGAAGAAACAACCTCACGCTCTCATCGAGAGCTGAATTGGTTATCACAGTGGCACAATCATTCGAGTTCCTGTGAAAACACAACACGCCCTGCAACTATCTTGCTGAGCATCTCGCAAGACTGCCCATGTCGAAAGAGATGTCGGTGCGCGTTTGCTCCGAAGCGCAATGGCGCCATCGCTAGGTAGATGTCGTTGAACATCTCAACATCAAGCGATGTAGGCCTTTGAAAGGTCGACAGGAACAGATCACGAGTCTTTGTTGGCATCGAGTTTATCTGGACCGCATAGGCCACATACTCATGCGCTGCGATCGGAAGATTCCGATGCCCGATGTGCTCGCGAAAAACCGCATGCGCAACTTCGTGAACAACAAGGCTGTCGTATACATCGCGGAGAGGAAGCCGGCGATATGCAGAGCCAGGTAGAAGGATTGTCCGCATCGCCTCAAACGTCGAAATCTGGATGCGCCATCGTTTGGCATCGAACAGGGCGATAACCGGCAACCCAAACGGCTGAATGACCTCACTTAAGATCTCGACACGAAGCTTGCGCTTCTGCGGCAGTCCGCAATATTCGAAAAATGCGTTCGCACGCTTGGCAGACGCACATACCGCCCTACCCTCAACGTCAGAACTGCCAGAGACCTCAATCGGAATCCCTGGACAGTCGAGGGCGAGCGCACGCACGCCAAGCGCATGAGCCACGCTCGCAAGCAGAAGAACCGTAAAGCCCAGGACATAACGCCGATTTCGTGCCACGTGCGAGCCTCCCGTATCAGCTCGTCTTCGTGACACTTAGCCGCCGGCGGGCCACTTCCCTATGATCTCGCTCAAGATAAAGCGCAGAAAGGTTAATCCACGTTCCGGACAATCTCCGGCCATCGAGGCGAGAAATCCCCTTACGCACGAAAAACCGCTATTGTCGAGCAACCTCGAAACTCATTCGCATAATATATATTATGGAAAATGGTGAAATATGAACGCAGCTTAACAGTGCGTTAAAAAAGTTGCTGGCGGACGGTGAAACCCCTCCCGCCAGCGAACGATCAGATTGAGGCCTTAGCCCTCATGCTCATTGGCGACAAACCGATCGAGCAGACGCACACCCCAACCGGATGCCCAGCTCTGGTTGATCGCATTGCGCGAAGAATCCATCGCCGTGCCCGCGAGGTCGATGTGCGCCCAAGGCGTGTCCTTGTCTTTGACAAAGCGCTGAATGAACTGTGCTGCGGTGCACGCCCCCGCCCAGCGACCGCCCAGGTTCTTCACATCCGCGTTTTTAGAGTCGATGAGCTTGTCGTAAGCCTTATCCAAGGGCATCCGCCAGATCTTCTCACCCGTCTCCTTGGACGCTTTGAGCAGGTTGTCCGCCAACGCATCATTGTTGGAATAGAGCCCCGCATATTCCTTACCCAGCGCGATCATGATGGCGCCAGTCAGCGTTGCAAGATCAATCAAGAGCTTTGGCTTGAAGCGCTCCTGCGCATACCAGAGGACATCAGCCAGCACGAGCCGGCCTTCGGCGTCCGTGTTCAACACCTCGATGGTCTGACCGGACATCGAGCGCACGATGTCGCCCGGACGCTGAGCGGTGCCCGACGGCATATTCTCCACGCAGCCGATAATACCGACGGCGTTCACCTTGGCTTTGCGCGCACCCAAGGCGTACATCAGGCCAACGACGCAAGCCGCACCGCCCATGTCGCCCTTCATGTCTTCCATGCCCTGAGCGGGTTTGATGGAGATACCGCCCGTATCGAAGACAACGCCCTTTCCGATGAACGCCACGGGCGGAGCATCCTTCTTGCCGCCCTGCCAACGCATCACGACAACCCGAGCCGGCCGCTCGCTGCCCTGAGCGACGCCGAGCAACGCGCCCATTTTCAGCTTTTTGAGATCGTCAACGTCGAGCACTTCGACTTTAACGCCCACATCCTCAAGAGCCTGCGCGCGATCGGCAAACTCAACCGGGCCAAGCTCATTGGCTGGTTCATTGACGAGATCCCGCGCGAGATGCACACCCTCCGCAATTCCCTTTAGGCGAGCAAATGTCTTCTCCGCCTTCTTGGGCTCAGCACAATGAATGACGAGTTTTTCCAACCCGTTGGCCTGAGCGTCCTCGCCCTCGTCTTCCTTCGTTGCTTTGGACTGATATTTGCGGAAGTTGTAGTGGCGCAACTGAGCACCGAATGCGAGGTTCGCAGCCAAATCGACGGCGCTGGGCTCATCGGCGTCGAGTTGTGCAACGATGCTTGCTGACTTGGCTTTACGCGACAGGATCTGCCCAGCTGCAGTTCCCCCCAGTAGCACCCAGTCATCTTCACGGGCATCGGCCGGATCACCAACACCGAGCAAAATGACCCGCGTCTCTTTAAGTCCGTGAGGCGCAAGCACTTCCACCGTCGTTTTGGCTTTTCCTGAGAAAGCTGCCGCCTTAGCCGCTTTTTCCAGACCGCCAGATGCGTCTTCGTTTGCCTCACGTCCGACCTCTGAGAAAACAAGATCACGGGCGACCAGGAAGCAGGTGACGTTCTCGCGGTCGGCTTTCAAGGGCGCAAACGTAATCTCGAACGCGGGTGCCTTTTTGGCGGGCATTAGCTGGCTCCATTCAGGGTTTGACGAATTTGCAGCTTCAGAAGAAGACGCTGGGGCTTGCGGTCCGGATACATGGTCACTTACGCGAGATCCGTATTGGGCCGGTGAGGCGTGCGCCACGCCAAGCGTCGATTGGGCTCCGAAGGGATTAGAATAGCCGCAGATTAGTCACCCGCACGGCTCGATCAAGCCGCTAGCCGCCCGCCAAGTGATATTAACCTAGATTCTCAGCAATTTTGGCCGCTTTCCGGCTGAAATAAGCCCGGCGAGGACACTTATGAGCACACATTCAACAGCGCACGGACCACCAGCCGAATTTCCGCCACCGTGCTATGAGAGCGAACCAGCTTCCCGTTGATAGCATAGAGTCTCTCATAAGCAGGATCACGGAACTGCTCTACCCTGACGCCACAGCTAAAGCCAAAACATAGATGTCAATCATCTCCAAATACGTATTTCGGCAAGCTGCGGGCGCGTTGCTGCTGATTCTGCTGTCGTTGGGCGGCATCGTCTGGATCGCATTGGCGCTCAAGCAGTTGAACGTCGTCACCTCGCAAGGCCAGGACGGCTGGTTATTGCTGAAAATGACGACGCTGGCCTTGCCCAACCTGCTGGCAATCATCGCACCGTTCGCGATGCTGATCGCTGTCATGCACACACTGAACCGGCTGAACGGCGACAGTGAGTTGATCGTGCTGACGGCCTCCGGCGCTACTGTGTGGACAACTGCGAGGCCCCTCATCGCTCTCGCGTTGCTAGTTACGATGGCGGTCGGGTTCGTCAATCACATCGGCATGCCGTGGAGCCTCCGGCTGCTGCGTGAATACATCATCCAGGTCCGCACCGATCTGCTAACACAAGTTATTCAACCTGGACGCTTTTCTACCGCCGAAAAAGGCCTGACGTTCCATATCCGCGAACGCACCCCGAACGGCGATTTGCGTGGCCTGATCATCAACGATACGCGCGACAAGAAGCTATCTCAGGCATATCTCGCCGAAGTCGGTCAGATCGTGAAACAGGAGTCGGGTGCGTTCCTCGTCATGACGGACGGCCACATTCTGCGACGGGCTGAAGATAGCGACGCAGCTCAGATCATCGAATTTCAAAAATACGCCATCAATCTCGCTGCGCTCGACGAGAACGAGCCTTCTCACGTCGATTATAAGCCGCGCGAGCGCTATCTGGACGAGCTTCTCAATCCAGCGCCCGACGATAAAACCTACCACGCCCAACCAGGGCTCTTCCGCGCAGAGTTGCACGAGCGCTTCGCGAACCCGCTATATCCCATCGCCTTCGTACTCATAGCCTTGGCTGCCGTAGGTCAGGCGAAATCAACACGACAGAACCGCACTGAGGGCGTAATCCTAGGTTTTGTTGCTGCCACCGGCGTCCGTATGGGCGGCCTCGCGGTCAACAATCTCGTAGCGCTAAATCCCGTCTTCATCCCGCTGCTCTACGCACTTCCAATCCTCGCTTGTATTGCCGCGCTCGCTCTTGTCGTGCACAACGCCCGCCCACGCGCTGGACCTTCTCGCCTGGAGAGCCTACGAGACGTGGTGACCACCGCTATTGGCACTGTCATCACGAGCTTGCTGGGCCGCCTCCGCTTGGCACGACCGCAGCCGGCAGGCCCAGGCCCCGCAACATCTAGGAGCCGTTGATCATCGTGGGGATCGGAACCGCCACACTAAACTGGTACGTCGGACGCTGGTTCCTGACGACCATCCTCGGCACCTTTTTGTTGTGTAGCGCACTCATCTTCATGATCGACTTTGTCGAGTTGCTTCGCCAAGCGGGAAAATACGGCAGCGTTCCCGCTTGGCTGTTGGCATGGATGGCGCTTCTCCGATTACCGGCGTACACCGAGTTCCTATTACCGTTTGCAATCATGACGGGATCCATCGCCGCCCTCCTGCAACTGAGCCGCAAAAGCGAACTCGCTGTGATGCGCGCCGGCGGCATGTCGGTCTGGCAATTCCTGCTGCCTGGTTTCATCGTGGCTGTCACGTTGGGCGTCTTTGCAACGACCCTCTACAATCCGTTGGCAGCCGCAGCGCGCGAAAAGGCGGAAGCGATTTTCGCGGACGCTTTTGGAAGAGACGTCAATCTCTTAAGAGCCAAATCGGGTGAATCATGGCTTCGTCAGAACGGCATTGACGGACAATCCGTGATCAATGCCGTCCGGGCCTCAAATCAGGGGCTTACGCTGACCGGCGTCATCGTGTTCGTCTACGACAATGATGGCGGCTTCGTCGAACGCATCGATGCAGCCCGCGCTGATCTCAAAGAAGGGTACTGGGAGCTTCGCGATGCGTGGGTCTCCGGCGTCGGGAGAGAGCCGCAAAAATACGATTTCTACATGGTGTCCACATACCTTACACCGGATCGCGTTCAGGACGCTCTCGGAACGGCTATTTCCGTCTCCTTCTGGGAGCTCCCTGGCCTCATCGAAGTCGCTGAAAAAGCAAAACTTTCAGCCACAACCCTGCGCATTCAGTACGAACTCCTCCTGTCAAGGCCACTCTTGTGCTTTGCGATGGTGCTTTTGGCGGCGACTGTGTCGTTGCGGTCATTCCGATCAGGCGGCATCCAGACTATGGTCGTCACCGGAATGGTAGGGGGATTGGGTTTCTTCTTGCTTGCTGAAGTTTCACGACAAATCGGCGCCGCGGGGTTAGTGCCGCCTTGGGCGGCAGTTTGGTTGCCGGTTGTTTTGGTGATCTTGGTTTCGTTGACGGTGCTCTTGCACCAGGAGGACGGCTGAGTGATGCGTCGAGCGCGGAAACCGCAAAGCGTTTGCGGCAGGGGGCGCGCAGAGAAGGCAGACCGGCGGCTTTTCCGCGGTCCTGCTCGCTCGGCGATTCCCTCGGCATTCGTTGCGCCCATCCGTAACCGACTATCGGCATGTGCTGTGGCTCTAGCGGCCGCGACGGCGTTCGCTTGCCTGTCGTTCAGCCACGAAGCCGCCGCTCAGAGCGATGGCTTCAAGAAACACGCGGCACCGGCACCGACGTTCGGTAATTCATCCAGCCTCATGCCATCGACCAAAATTGATCGCTCCCAGCCTTTGTATCTCCAGGGCGACCAGTTGGTTTATGACAATTCGGGCAACACGGTCATCGCCCGCGGCAACGTCGAGATCTACTATAACAACTACATCTTAACGGCCGACGAAGTTGCCTACGATCAGAGCGCAAACACGCTAACAGCGGTTGGCAATGTTGTGCTCAAAGAACCTAATGGCAACATAATCCGTGCCGACCGCTACACGCTAACCGATGATTTCCGCGATGGCTTTGTGCAGTCGCTCAGCGTCGTCGCAAAAGACGACACGCGCATCGCTGCTGCACGCGCGACGCGCCGCGAAGGCAACATCACAGAATTCAACGAAGCCAAATTCACGCCGTGCCGGACAGACGGAGGATCGCCGCCGCTTTGGTGTATCTCCGCCCAAACGATCATTCATGATCAGCAAGCGGCAACCATCACATACCAGGATGCTCAGTTTGAGATCTTTGGCCAACCGATCTTCTATCTGCCCTACTTCCAGCACGCAGATCCATCGGTAAAGCGCCGCTCAGGCTTCCTGATGCCAACTTACGGAACTTCTTCCGACCTGGGCTTCATGACCTCGGTTCCGTACTATTTCGCCCTGGCACCGAACTACGATTTCACATTCCATCCTCGGTACATGACCAAGCAGGGTGTGCTCTGGCAGGGTGATTTCCGCCATCGGTTGGCGAACGGTCAGTACAATATCAAGTTCGCAGCGATCGATCAGAACTGCGGCGATCTTCCCGACTCGATCCGCGCCGACCGGGGCAGGTGCGAAGATCTCGATGGATTCCGCGGCAGTCTCGAAACAAAAGGCCTGTTCTCGCTATCAAGCTGGTGGCGCGGCGGCTGGGATATCACTCTGGAAAGCGACGACTCCTTCCGGCGCTTCTATCAACTCGACAGCATCCTGCTGACCGATCGCGTGAACCGCGTGTTCATGGAAGGTCAGTCAGACCGCAACTATTTCGGTGTGAACTTGTACCACTTCGGTGGCTTGACCTTTGAGGACACGCCTCAGTCGGAAAGCCGCGTTCACCCGATCATCGACCACAACTATGTCTTCGCCGACCCGATCCTTGGCGGTGAACTCAAAGTCGATAGCAACTTCCTCAGCTTCTCGCGCGGCGACTATCATGTCGACGGCACAAGCTCGCAGGACATGACGCGTGCCATTTCGGAAGTGACATGGCGTCGTAAGCTAATCGACAACCTCGGCATCACCTACACGCCATTCGCCAACCTGCGCGGCGATCTCTACCAGATCAACAACTACATTGATCCGATAACTGGTGAGGCGGTAGCCGATGAATCAATCGCGCGCGGCGTTGCCGCTGCGGGCGCCACCGTGTCGTACCCCTGGATCGCCAGCGGTTTCAACGCAACCCACACCGTCGAGCCGATCGGTCAGATCATCGCGCGCACAGCCAGCGTGCCGCAGCGCGAGTTGCCTGATGAAGATGCCAAGAGCTTGGTGTTCGACGACACCACCCTATTCCTCTTCGACAAGTTCTCCGGCTATGACCGTGTCGAAACCGGTACGCGCGCCAACGTCGGCGTCCAGTATACGTTCCAGGCTAATACTGGGGGATATGCTCGGCTTCTCGCAGGTCAAAGCTTTCAACTCGCAGGCGACAACCCCTTCGCCAACCCTGGATACGTCGATCCAAACGCACCGCCTAGCGAGCGCAACCCCGTGTTCAATCCGAATAGCGGCCTTGAGACCCGCGAGTCGGATTATGTGGTCGGGCTATACTTGGCACCAACGGATGCGTTCCGTTTGATCTCTCAAAGCCGCTTTGACGACAATAACTTAGCGTTACGTCGTCAGGACGCTGCGCTTCTTGCCAGGTTTGGGCCGTTCTTTGGCGACGCCACCTACACATATGCGCCGGACACAGCCAACCTTAGTAACTATCCTCTTAGCGGCGGCTACAGCGACGACGACCAGCAAGACATTTCTGGCTCGCTGGGTGTGCAACTTACGGAAAATTGGAGCGTTCGCGGGCGCATTCGCTATGACATTGATGATGATTTCGTGCTGAGCGACGCAATTCAGCTGCGCTATGCCGACGAGTGCTTCGTACTGACCGCAACCTACGCCGAAAACTTCTACAACGATCCTCTGCGCGACATCGACACCGATCGCACACTATTCCTGCGCTTCGAACTCAAGCATCTTGGCGACTTCCAGTATAAGACCGACGCGCTCGACTACGTCATGGGCGATCAGCAGCCGCCGCATTCGCCGCAATAACGGTTGCATCTCGTATGCGTCGGCAGCACCTTAGCTTGCATAAGCTCTCATGAGCTTGGGGTTTGCGTCCCGGGCTATGATGGCGGGGAAACTCAGGCACAGCTCCACAGCTGACTGATGGCAACCCTTGGCCGTTCAAGCGCATAATGCTATTTTGCTGCAGATCTTTCGCCATGCCCTCGCCGAGGTTGATGGTTAGTCTTCAACAATCTGCGGGATGACAGCCAACGGACAGAATAGGGCTGCGCCCTTACTTCGAGAGCTTAAAACAAGGCCAATTGCGATGCCCCGATCCCGTCTCTTCTGCCCGCGCTTAGTCCGCTCGGCTCTTTGCAGCGTGATCGCCCTCGGAAGCTGGGCTGCCTTGACCTCCACAGTCAGCGCCGATCCCGCCGCTTTGGCGCGCGCATCTGGCGCCATGGCCAAGGCTCACGGAGCTGCGCTGGTACACGTCACCGCTAGTCGCACACAAGGCATCGCCGTTCTGGTCAACGACGAACCTATTACGAATTACGAAATCGAATTGCGCCAAAAGCTTCTGGCCATGAATGTCGGCGGCCTACAAGAACGCGCGCAAGCAAATTTCAAAAAACTTGTCAAAGCTGAGAGCACGAACACGAAGCTCAAGGCTATCCTGGACACCACGATCAAAGCAAATCAGGGCAAGTCTCGCGAAGAGATCCTGGCCATCTTCGAACAGAAGAAAAAGGACTTTGCCAAAGGTTTACAAGAACAGGCCGTCTCTAGCGCGCGTGCAAGCGTTCTGCCTGGGCTACGCAAAAAAGCCCTCGAAGAATTGATCGAGGAACGTCTAAAGCTCCAAGAAGCCAAACGGCTCAATGTTCTGGCTGAAGATGACGAGGTCAATAAAATCATCGCCGGCTTGGCTGAACGCAATAAAATGAATGAAAAGCAATTCGAGGCCCATATGAAGAAAATGGGTACCGATGTTTATACGATGCGCACGAGATTTCAGGCCATGATGTCCTGGCAAAACGTCGTGCGCCGCCAGTTTGGACATCAGATCGCAATTACGGACCGCGACCTGGACCGCGCCGTTTCCCAGGTTCAGGCTGAAGACCAGACCGAACTGAACCTTCAACGCATTGTGCTCATCGTGCCGGACAAGGTCGATCAAGCCGTCGTGGCACGGCGTCTGCGTGAAGCCAGCGCGCTACGCCAGAATTTCAAAGGCTGCTCCATGACGGGAACGCTCGCAAAATCCGAAGGCGCGACACGTTTCGATAATATTGGCCCACGGGCCGCTTCAACCATCGCTGAACCGACGCGGACGCTGCTACTCAATGCGAGTGATGGGGAAATGCTCCCCGCCACAGTTGGGTCGGAAGGGATCGAGCTTTGGGTGCTATGCGGCCGCAAGGTAGTGGAAGCAAAGGAAACCCAGCGCGACGAAGCTGTAAAAGAATTGCGGCAGCAGGAATTCAACGTGCTCGCTGAGCGTCACCTGAAGGACCTGCGTCAGGACGCGCACATCGAGTATCGCTAGGTGATCAACGCACCGTCGCAAACAAATCATAGTGGACCCGCATCACCGGCTCCTCCCGTACTCACGATGGGAGATCCTGCCGGGATAGGCCCGGAGATCACATTGCTCGCTTATGAGCAACGATCCAAGCACGCTTTACCTCCATTCGCGATCTATGCGGATCCCGCCATGCTTGAGGCCCGTGCGAGAGACATCGGGCTCATCACAAAATGCATAACGGTTGCAGATCCTGGTGAGGCAACGGACAGCTTTGAACGCGGCTTGCCAGTCATTCCAATAAGTCTCGCAAAACCAGCTGCACCCGGCGACCCTGATCCTGAAAACGCTCAAGCCGTCATCACATCTATCGAGGCAGCGACCGCCGCTGTCTTTGCCGGTTCCGCGGCCGCGGTCGTAACCAATCCGATCGCAAAATCCGTGCTGTATGCCTCAGGTTTCAGCTATCCGGGCCACACCGAATTTCTCGCTTATCTCGCCGACTGCGCGAAACCCGGAAGCAAAACACATCCTGTCATGATGCTAGCTTGTGATGAGTTGCGCGTCGTACCAGTTACCATTCATATTCCGCTGTCGAACGTCCCTCAGGCATTGACCCAGGAACTCATTGTCGAAACGGTCAGGATCACAGCGGAAGCCCTGGAACGCTACTTTGAGATAGATTCACCCCGCATCCGTCTTGCCGGTCTCAATCCACACGCCGGAGAATCCGGAAGCATCGGCACAGAAGAACAATCGACAATTAAGCCTGCCATCCACACCCTACGCGCACTGGGCATCAACGTGACTGGTCCAGCCCCCGCCGACACAATGTTTCACGAAGCAGCTCGGAAGACCTATGATGTTGCCGTCGCGATGTATCACGACCAAGCCTTGATCCCCATCAAAACGTTGGCCTTCGATCGCGGCGTCAACGTAACGCTTGGCCTACCCTTCATCCGCACATCTCCCGACCACGGAACCGCATTCGATATCGCCGGCCAAGGCCGCGCTTCACCCGAAAGCCTGATAGCAGCAATCCACATGGCGACCACAATGAAGTCCGCTGAAAACGCGTTCTTGGCTCAGCGTTCGCTTGAAGCCGCGGGACCTCACCGGTGAGCGAAAAATCCGCAAGAGCATCATCCCCACGCACATCAATGAACGCAGCGGCCCAAAGCGATAACCTGCCACCGCTGCGCGATGTCATCGAAAAACACGGCCTCATCGCAAAGAAAAGTCTGGGTCAGAACTTCATTCTGGACCTGAACTTGACGCGGAGAATTGCCCGCGCCGCCGCCCCGCTTGAAAATTGTACCGTCGTGGAGGTCGGCCCCGGTCCGGGCGGATTGACCCGCGGCCTCCTGATGGAAGGAGCCCACCGCGTCGTCGCCGTTGAGCGTGACCATCGCTGCCTCGCAGCCCTTGCCGAAATCGCCGACAGATATCCCGGCCGTCTTGCCGTGCATGAGGGGGATGCGCTCAAAGTCAACTGGCAAAAACTTCTTGAAGACACTAATACTGACGAGACAATCATCGTTGCCAATCTTCCCTACGGAGTAGCAACTGCGCTTCTAACGAACTGGCTCGAAGCAGAACCTTGGCCACCTTGGTACAAGCGCATGGCCTTGATGTTTCAGAAAGAGGTCGCGGAGCGCATCGTTGCAGAACCGGGCACCAAGGCCTATGGCCGCCTTGCCGTCATTGCGCAATGGCGTACGCGCCCCCGTATCGTACTCAACCTCAAGCCGGAAGCCTTCACCCCGCCTCCCAAGGTGTCATCATCAGTCGTCTTCTTCGAACCTCGGCAGAACCCCACTCCCTCCTGCTCCCCACAAACGCTGGCCCGCGTCACAGCCGCAGCCTTCGGACAACGCCGTAAGATGTTACGTCAAAGCCTGAAGACACTGACACCCATGCCGGAGTTGCTCCTGCACAAGACCGGAATATCGCCCGAACTACGCGCTGAAGCATTGACCGTCGCACAATTTGCCGAGCTCGCGGCGGCCTTTGATGCCGGCGCGGGCCCCCCGCGCTGACACGCCTCGCACGCGCCGTCTAAACCGCATCTATTCACACGGCTTTGCCAAGATCCTTGTGCAGCTTCGCTACAAAATCAGGAAGCCCCTTCAAGCGCTGCCGGCGTGCACGCTCGGCTAATAGAATCGCACGCAGTTCTGCGAGGCTTTCCTCAACGTCGAAATTAACGATCACATAGTCGTATTCATCCCAGTGACTGATCTCATCAGCCGCCTGAGCCATGCGCTGGGCCACAACGCTAGCACTATCCTGATTGCGTCGCTCCAAACGCTCCGCAAGCGCAGCTGCCGTCGGTGGCAGGACAAACACGCGCACAACATCCTCGGCGATTTTTTCCGCGAGCTGGCGCGCACCCTGCCAATCGATGTCAAAGAGAACATCGTGCCCCGTTCGCAGCATGGCCTCGACGCTATCACGAGGCGTGCCGTAGAGATTGCCGAACACCTGAGCCCATTCGAGCAGCCGGCCGCCCTCGCGCATCTCCGTGAACGTGCTCTCGCTGACAAACCAATAGTCTTGTCCGTCAACCTCGCCAGGCCGAGGAGGCCGCGTCGTCACTGAAATCGACATCGAAAGCTGCGAGCCTTCGACGTCAAGCAGCCGTCGCGAAAGCGTTGTCTTGCCGGCGCCTGAGGGTGAGGACAACACCAACAGCAGGCCACGCCGTCCAAGTGATGCGTCTCCGGTTTGCGCAGGTCCCTCACTCAATGTTTTGCACCTGCTCGCGCATCTGATCGACGAGCACTTTCAAGGCAAGCCCTGCTTGAGTGATGCCTTCGTCGTTTGATTTCGAACACAACGTGTTGGCTTCCCGATTGAATTCCTGAGCCAGGAAATCCAGCTTACGACCAATGACACCGCCACTTCGCAAAAGATCTCGCGCAGCCGCCACATGCGAGCGCAAGCGCTTCAGCTCCTCTTCTACATCCGACCGCGTCGCCAGAATAACCGCTTCCTGATGCAATCGCACTGGATCTAATGCTTGCCCCGTCTCGACAAGACGCGCGACCAGTTCCGTAAGTCGCTGCTTGACCACGTCCACCTTTCGCGACGGTGAACGCTCAACTTGATCGACAAGCGCTTCGATCTCATCGAGCTGCTGAGAAATAACTTGAGCAAGACGAGCCCCCTCGTCTCCGCGAGCTTGCGCCACTTGCGTCAAAGCCTCACCCAGCGTCGCAAACACTGCCGCTGTGCGGGCCGCAACCTCTTCTTCATCAACTGCGACCTCGCCGACCTCAAGAACACCTTTTATGCTCATAAGGTTAGCCACATCAGGCATGTCACCGCCGACCAATTCCTGCATGCGCCGGGAGGCCCTGATAACCTGCGCCGCGACTTCTTCATTGAGCCTCACCTCAATGTCACTAGTCGGTCGCTGCATCGTTAGTGTTGCCGACACGTTGCCCCTGGTGAGAAGTTTAGAGATCGCTTCCCTAACCTTAGGCTCAAGCACTTCCAGCCCCGGCGCCAGACGAATACGCAAATCGAGCCCACGGCCGTTAACACTGCGTACTTCCCAGAACCAGGAAGAGTTGCCGTTACTGCCATCGGCCCGGGCGAACCCGGTCATACTGTTCAGGGTCATGAGAAATTAGAGCCTGGTTATTGAGGATTGACGATCAAGACAGGCACCGCCCTAAAAAACGGCTAAACCCGGCGGGAACTTATCCCCTTCCAACCGCTGCAACAAGCTCACGCCCCGCCGTACAAAAACTTTTACATGACAAATAATACGTATGCGCACCAATTCGGGACGCTGCGCCTCACCGCGGCTTGCGCACCGGAATAGGAACCGCGCCTGCAACCGGCAACGTCACAGCGGCGGTGCCGGGTTCAGCCGCAGCAGCTTGCGCGGCAACATTCGCATCGGCCTGATCCGATGCCTCAGCAGAATCCAAGCTATTAGCACCCTTCTCAGCGGCAGCGGCCTTCGCCTTCGCGCGGGCCTCACGCTCAATCTTCCGCCAGTCTGCGACAGCCTCGTTATGCTCTTGCAGAGTCTCGGAGAACGTATGCCCGCCAGTGCCATCAGCGACAAAATAAAGGTCTTTTGAATTTGATGGATTCAGCGCCGCTTTAATTGCATCGCGCCCTGGATTGCATATCGGCGTCGGTGGCAATCCAGAAATATGATACGTGTTGTAGGCTGTTTTTTCTTTGATATCAGAGCGATAAATCGGTCGCCCCAAGCTACCCTGACCACCGACAATACCATAGATAATTGTCGGATCTGACTGGAGCCGCATCCGTTTCCGCAAGCGATTGACAAACACTGCGGCCACACGATCGCGCTCATCTGGCTCACCAGTCTCCTTTTCGATAATCGACGCGAGAATGACAGCCTCTTCAGGTGAAGAAATCGGCAGATCAGCCTGCCTTGTTTCCCATGCTTCCATGAGAACCCGACGTTGCTCCGCGCGCATGCGATCAACCAACGCTTGGCGATCCATTCCGCGCGAATAAGCATACGTATCCGGCAGCAGCGATCCTTCAGCAGGAATAGCGGTGATCTCACCGGTTAGGTTCGTATCTGCCCTGATCCGCTCAACGATCTGCTGACTGGTCAGCCCCTCTGGGATCGTAAGCTTGTATTCAATCGCCCGTCCTTCCGAAAGTTCGGAAAGAACAGCGCGCATGCTTGCCGCCTTCTCAATCTCAAACTCGCCGGCCTTCAGATCTAACCGCTCGCCATTCAGCACGTTGCGTACGAGGTGGTTGATAATAAAGGTCCAACGGTTGGCGATGATCCCTTCGCGCTCCAGGCGGGTGGCAATCTCGATACGTCCCTCACCTCTCGGAATCACGATCGTACGCGACACCTCGAGCGGACCAGGGCTTTCAAACTGATGATTAAGCAGAAACATGGCGCCGACCAAAACCACCATCACGACAAGGAGGGTGGTCAAGACACCACTGATCACACGCACAAATCCGCTCAATGAACTGCGGCCGCGGCGATGTTTACGTCCACGTGGACGCTCGGGAGCTCGTGAAGGTTCCAGCATTTCAGCAGGACTGCGAGGTCTGATTGATCGGCCGCTAGAGGGCAATTCCGGTTCCAGGCGACGCATGCTCATCAAACGCTACCCTCCTTCTAAAGGACCCGGAAAATCTCTACGAGCGGTATCCTGGTCAGGCTGGTCGGCCCCGAACATACGCCAACGAAATATCACTCTTTACGCATCACAGGAGCGAAACCTGCCAATCTGCGAAAAGATTGTTGCGAGGAACCTAGCGTCAAATATGGCAAAACGTCGAACAAACGCACCAAGACGCAAACAGTGTCCAGGACCTGTTACATCCTTGCCGACAACGACGACACGCTGACCTGCGCGAAGACGCAGTTACGCGACTCGGCGCAGGATCAGAGAAGCATTGGTACCGCCAAACCCGAAGGAGTTGGACAAAACTGTATTGATTTCGATCTTCTTGGCCTCATGCGCCGCGAGATCAATCGCAGTCTCAACCGATGGATTATCAAGGTTCAGCGTAGGCGGCGCGACGTTGTCACGAATGGCAAGCGTCGAGAAGATCGCCTCGACAGCACCCGCAGCCCCGAGCAAATGCCCGATGGCAGACTTTGTCGACGACATCGTTAGCTTAGCGGCCGTATTGCCAAATAACCGCTCCACCGCACCAAGTTCGATCTCATCGCCCATAGGTGTCGATGTACCATGCGCGTTCACATAGTCGATATCCGACGCAGCCAGCCCTGACTTCTTCAAAGCCGCCTTCATGCACCGATACGCGCCATCTCCGTCTTCAGCCGGTGCCGTGATGTGATAGGCATCCCCCGACATGCCGTAACCAATGACTTCGGCGTAGATGTGTGCTCCGCGCGCCTGCGCATGTTCTAGCGTTTCGAGCACAACGATCCCGGCACCTTCACCCATCACGAACCCGTCGCGATCCTTATCATAGGGCCGCGAAGCTTTTTGAGGCGTATCGTTATACTGGGTCGAAAGCGCCCTGCAGGCCGCGAATCCGGCCATCGCAATGCGACAGATCGGGCTTTCCGTGCCTCCAGCAACCATGACCTCAGCATCGCCCAGCGCGATCAGGCGGGCCGCGTCACCGATTGCGTGCGCACCCGTCGAGCAAGCCGTGACGACTGCGTGATTGGGGCCCTTCAATTGATGTCTGATCGACACATAGCCGGATGCCAGGTTGATCAAACGACCGGGAATGAAGAATGGGCTAACGCGCCGCGGCCCCTTTTCCTTGAGCAGGATCGACGTATCCGCGATCCCGGATAGCCCGCCGATACCTGAACCAATAAGAACGCCGGATTGCTCCTGCTTTTCTTTGGTATCCGCCTTATATCCAGAATCGGCCAACGCCTGATCGGCAGCCGCCATAGCGTAGACGATAAAATCGTCTACCTTGCGCTGCTCTTTTGGCTCCATCCAATCGTCTGGATTAAACAGACCATCTTCCGTGGAACCTCTGGGAACGAAGCAAGCAATCTGCGAGGAAATGTCCGAAACTTCGAATTCCTCGATACGGCGTGCGCCGTTCTTCCCCTGAAGCAAACGCGACCAGGACGCCTCCACACCACAGCCGAGCGGCGTGACTAAACCGAGTCCTGTAATGACAACGCGGCGCATATTCGAATAACCCGATTGTCGTAAAATCTGCCGCTAAAACCGGCAGACAAATAGACCGATGCCGGTGCCCACGCAAATACCTATGAATGAATATACCCACCCGCTTAAAGCGAATAGAGCGTGGCACAGGCGCCTTGTGGACGGCCTTGTAAGCTTAACGGGCGGGGAACCTCGCACACGAGCGGCGCACCCCACCCCGCTATAAAATCCGACCGAAAAAACCCAATCGCGCCGTCTCAGGCTGCGCTTGCGTTCTTTTCCAGGAATTTAACGGCATCGCCGACCGTCAGAATGTGCTCTGCGGCATCATCAGGGATCTCGCAGCCGAATTCTTCCTCGAAGGCCATGACCAGTTCGACGGTATCCAGACTGTCAGCGCCCAAGTCGTCGATAAAGCTGGCGTTCTCGGTCACCTTGTCGGCTTCCACGCCCAGATGCTCCACGACGATCTTCTTTACGCGCTCTGCGACATCGCTCATCTTAAATCCTCTTGTCCTATTAGCTCATCATTAGGCTTTGTAGCCCGGAATTCGTACTTTGGGCTGGGACATTGCTATCCTCGGTACGACCGCCCTGCAGAGCGCAACCCGTTCACACGCGGTCGTCTGGATCTTCAGACCTTCCAAAAACCCCTCGCGACCAACACGGTCTCAGCCCATCTGTCAAACCGCCAAGCGACGGCTCGGTATCACACTTCCCCTGTATTGGCCAGCGACACAAAGTCGACGACGGCAGGCCATTTCTAATTGCGAATTCGATGATCGCAACCCTTAAAAATCGCGACAAAATTCGCTGCAGTGCACGGTAGCGGTTTAGGGCATCGCCATGCCTCCATTGACATGCAACGTCTGTCCCGTCACGTAACCGCCCGCGTTGCTCGCGAGATAGAGCGCTGCCGCGGCTATATCACTTGGCTCACCGAATCGCTGCGCTGGGATCATCTTGGCGATTTCTTCAGTCTGTTTTTCGTTCAGCACATCTGTCATCGCCGTCTTGATAAACCCTGGCGCAATACAGTTAGCCGTAATACCGCGCGATGCAACCTCGCGAGCCATTGACTTCGTCATACCAATGACGCCGGCCTTTGAAGCCGCATAGTTTCCCTGTCCCGGGTTACCGAACACACCCGATACGGACGAGATATTGATGATCCGCCCATACCCGGTTTTGTTGCGCATCATATGACGTGCCCCGGCACGCATCAGCATGAATGTCGACGTCAGATTGACCGCGATGACGTCATCCCACTGCTCATCTTTCATGACCATGAAGAGATTGTCTCGCGTCAACCCTGCGTTGTTGACAAGAATATCGAGCCGCCCCATCGCTGCGATCGCGTCGTCAACCAATTTGGCAACACTCTCGCGATCCGCGAGATCGCAAGGAAGAACATGAACGCGATCACCGAGTTCCGCCGCTAAAGCCTCAAGTTTATCTTTCTGTCGCCCGGATATCCCCACCACGGCTCCAGCTTCGTGAAACGCGCGGGCTATAGCCCCGCCGATTCCACCTGTTGCTCCCGTCACAAGGGCAGTCTTGCCGGTAAGATCAAACATCACGTCCTAATCGTCCTTTTTCGAAGTCTCGCAGCGCGTACACGAAGCGACCAATCCTTACAATCCAAGGGCAGTCCGCGCCGCCTCAATATCGGCAGGAGCACTGACGCTCATAGCCTTAATCGACTTGTCGATACGTCCACAGAGCCCCGCCAGCACTTTTCCGGCACCGATCTCGTAGACTTCGGTGATTCCATTTTCTGCCATGTAGGTAACAGTCTCGCGCCACCGAACCGTGCCGGTGACCTGTTCGACAAGTAGATTGCGGATATCTGCAGGCTCATTGACTGGGCCGGCAAGCACATTGGCAATCAAAGGCACCATCGGAGGCTTGATGTCGACTTGCGCCAGCGCTTCGGCCATGGCATCCGCTGCGGGTTGCATCATCTCACAATGGAACGGAGCCGAAACCGGCAACGGCACTGCACGACGCACGCCGTGCTTCTTACCGATCTCCGCAACCCTGTCGATCGCACTTTTGTGGCCCGACAGAACGACTTGCATAGGCTCATTGTCGTTTGCCACTTGGCAAACATCACCTTGCGCAGCCTCCGCCGCAACGGTCTGCGCAACATCGAGCCCAACACCGAGAAGAGCGGCCATGGCGCCCTGGCCAACGGGAACAGCCGCCTGCATAGCGAGCCCCCTAAGACGCAACAAACGCGCCGTATCCGCCAAACTGAAGGAGCCAGCAGCGGCTAAGGCACTGTATTCACCGAGAGAATGCCCTGCTACATAGCGAACCTTATCACGCAGATTCAGGCCGAAGTCCTTCTCCAACACCCGCATGACAGCCATAGACACAGCCATAAGGGCAGGCTGGGCGTTTTGAGTAAGCGTCAGTGTTTCCTTCGGGCCCTCAAAGATGACCTGAGAGAGCTTCTCGCCAAGTGCCTCGTCCACCTCAGCAAAAACTTCCGCCGCCGATTTAAAGTTTTCGGCAAGTTCTCGTCCCATTCCAACGTCTTGGCTGCCCTGGCCGGGAAATACGAATGCAACCGTCACAATAACGAGCTTCCTTCGGGCTGGGGCCATCACGGCCCTGTGAAATGTTTAATATCCGGCCGCGCTTAAGGCATGCGCAGTCGTGATCTGTCAAGCTGCAGCCGCCCGCGGGTTCCTTCAAACCTGCCTCTAACGCCGACACCCCCGCCCGCCTCATAAAGACGAAAGGTCCGCTGGGCTGCAAAGCAAATTAGTTGATGTTTCTCCAAACCCATGTATAAACCGCCCCTCTACCAGCTCCGGCTGGAGGCTGAATGGGAACGCCGAGTATTTGGCGTGAGGTATTTGCCTGTTTCCCAGTGTCTCCGCTCTCGTGGGTTTCTCTGGTGGGCCTTTCACGCTCGCAAACGAGCGGCCAGGGCCTGCAAGGGGCTTTGCGCCGGGACTGACAACATAGAAACAGAAGGGCCAGAAGCGGTATGCCGCTATACGAGCATATTTTTCTTGCGCGCCAGGACGTATCAAACGCCCAGGTCGAGCAACTCACAAAAGAATTCTCCGACATCATCACTGAAGGCGGTGGAAAGATCGCCAAGTCGGAGTATTGGGGCCTCAAAGCCCTCGCCTACAAGATCAAAAAGAGCCGCAAAGCGCATTACACGCTGCTCAACATCGAAGCTCCCCATGACGTGGTCGCTGAGATGGAGCGCCGCATGGGGCTATCGACCGACATCATCCGCTTCATGACCATCCGCGTCGAAGAGCATGAAACCGAGCCATCCGTGATGATGCGCAAGTCTGACCGCGACGATTCACGCGGTGGCCGCGGTGGCTTCCGCGGCCCACGTGGCGAAGGCGGCGGCTTCCGTGGCGGTGATCGGGGTGATCGCCCACCGCGCGGCGATCGTCCAGGCGGCCCGCGCGGCCCGCGCCCCCCTCGCGATGAACAAGCAAACTCTGGCTCGGAGGAATAAGAAATGGCTGCAGCAGGACCTCGCCGCCCGTTCCACCGTCGCCGCAAGACGTGCCCGTTTTCCGGCGAAAGCGCTCCAAAGATTGACTATAAGGACGTCCGTCTCCTCGGCCGTTACGTCTCCGAGCGCGGCAAAATCGTTCCGAGCCGCATTACCGCTGTCTCGGCAAAGAAACAGCGCGAACTGGCCAGAGCCATCAAACGCGCTCGCTTTCTGGGCCTTCTGCCCTACGTGATCAAGTAAGTCGGCTTATCAGCCGATAAACACCTGCAGGCGCTAAGCCTGCGAATTTAAAGCTACGGGTTGGGGCGGCGGTCATCCAAGATGTACAGCCGCCTCTAACCGCGTTTCAACCGCGGGACAGCTAAGCTGTGCAACTGATTCTCCTCTCTGGCATTGGCGCCGGACTGATTTCGGCAGTGACGTTCGCGTCCGCAACTACCGGCTCGCCGCTGATCCAGTTCGTGCTTTTCCTTCTTACTCCGCTGCCGGTTTATCTTGCTGGCCTGAGCGTGAGCTGGGTTGCCGCATCGGTCGCCGGATTAGTCGGAGGGATAGCGCTCGCAGTCTTTACGACTCCGGTAATCGGCATTGTCTTTGCCGCATCGCAGTTGGCCCCCGCTGGGATACTCAGCTACCTCTCCCAGCTTGCCCGCTCTGCAGGCCCCTCAGTCCCAGAACCAGCACCGAACCAGCCGCAAGCTCTCGAATGGTATCCTGTCGGTCGGCTCATCGTCTGGACAGCCTTGATCGCGATTGTGCTGTCGGTGGGCATGTTGATGCTCTTGGGCCAGGACGTGGACAGCCTAAAACGCGCACTCAGAGAGTTCATTCAGCGTGTCGTTGAACAGGGCATGCCCGATCAAGGCACAGTTAAGAGCGCCATATCGGATGCCGAGCTCGATACCATCACCGATATCAGCCTCAAATTGCTGCCCGCAATTACCGTGATGTCGATCATGGGAACGCTATTGTTCAATCTCTGGCTCGCGGGGCGCATCACGCTCGCCACCGGCCGCTTACGCCGCCCCTGGCCAGACTTGGCGACGATCACATATCCTTCTGGAATACCTCTCCTCCTGGCCATATCGGTCATTGGAGCCGCCTACGCGCCTGGAATGCTGGGCCTTTTTTCCTCCGCAGCAGCCGGCGCGATTTACTTCGCCTATATCCTCCTTGGATTGGCGATCCTCCACTACATCACGCGCGGAAATGCGTGGCGTCCACTGATCCTATGGTCGGTGTATTTCGCCTTCCTCGTGCTCAACACGGGATTCTCATTGATCCTTGTCGTGATGGCACTGCTCGAACCTTTCTCACCGATACGGCGAGACTTTTTGAGGCCGCCCTCCCCCCCGAAAAAACCACCGGGCCAGAAAGGCGGACCTCCAACCTGACGCATAAAAAACCTGCAAGCACATCAAGCGATTGCCTACCCGGCAGATTCGAAGGAGTAGAAAATGGAAGTCATTCTTTTACAGCGCATTGGACATCTCGGTCAGATGGGCGACGTCGTATCGGTTCGTGATGGATACGCCCGCAACTACCTGCTGCCGCAGAAGATGGCGCTACGCGCCAACAAGGAAAACCTGGCACAGTTCGAAGCCCAGCGCGTTCAGCTCGAAGCAAACAACCTTGAGCAAAAGAAAGAAGCTGAAGCCATCGGCGAAAAGCTCGCCGGCCAGTCTTTCATCGCGATCCGCCAAGCCGGCGACACCGGCCAGCTTTATGGCTCGGTCTCTCCGCGCGACATCTCAGACGTCATCACTGAAGGTGGTTTCACCATCGCGCGCCGTCAGGTCGTTCTCGAACGTCCCATCAAGGAACTCGGCCTTCATGACGTGACGATTTCCTTGCACCCGGAAGTTTCTGTGCAGGTGATGATCAACGTTGCCAGAACACAGGACGAAGCTGAGCGCCAGGCTCAGGGTGAAGACGTCACCGTCATCAAGGACGAAGCAATTGAACTTGAGACGTTCGACCCTGACGCCGAAGAGCACGGTGGAAGCTACGACGCAGAAGAATCTTCCGAAGAAGCCCGCGAATAGCCCTTGGCGCGCTCCAAGACTGTGCAGAAAAGAACGAGCGCCGACTTAGTCGGCGCTCGTTTTGATTCAGAGTAATGATCTAGGGTCAGGACCTATTAAACAGACTTCCACTATATCGTTAGGTTCCCCCAACAAGGACGTTCACTGAAATCATAGCGCCAACCGCGTTGCGTACGAGTGTGTGTTGACGCGGGAGCGGTCCTGTCCTTATCGTTATCACGTCTAAAACAGGTTAGGTTCGGGAAGGTTGGCCCGGCCCCCGCTTGGCGGGTCCTTCTGTCATCAAGGTGACGGCCCAAGACTATCAAGGCGTACGCATGGTGCGGACGCCGATAGAATGGGCATGGACATGAAACCACGTATTTCCGTTCTCACGCTTGGCGTCTCCAATCTCGAAAACTCGCTTTCCTTTTATCGTGATGGGCTTGGTCTGCCGACTGAGGGCGTCATTGGGCGCGAATTCGAGCATGGCGCGGTCGCATTCTTCAATCTCTCCGGTGGTCTGAAACTCGCCATCTGGGCGCAAGATGACCTTGCATATGACACGGGATTGCCCAAGCATCCGATTTGCACCACCGCTGGCAGCATCGGGCACAATGTTCTGCGCCGCGAGGATGTTGATGACATCATGCGCAAGGCCCAGCGTGCAGGGGCAGAGATTATCAAAGCACCACAGGATACCTTCTATGGCGGCTACGCAGGCTACTTTACTGATCCTGATGGACACCTATGGGAAGTAGTCTGGAATCCGCAGATGCTGCCGTCGGACTGATGCCACCGAAACATGCGCCCTGACTTTTTTGTCAGAAGGTCAAGGGCTGCATTGGCTTCACAGCGCGGCGAGGTCGAAGGCATCCTGCGAACCATGATGTCAAGTTGTACCAAAACGGCATAGCGTCAAAAAACCTGGTCGCCCGGCTAAAGGACTGGCGTCGTGTCGCAACGCGTTATGACCGATGCGGCGAATTGTTTTTGTCGGCGGTCTACATCGCCGCAACGGTCATCTAGCTTCAGCAGCTCTGTGCATATCTTGGATAAGCCGCTGTTGACGCCAACCGCTCCTACGATTCGCGAAGGACGCCACGGGGACGAGTCGAATACTCAAGGGGCATGACACAGACAGCCCTCCTCCCGACTGACAAACTCCGCGCCGCTGCCGGTTCCGAGGAACCTGTGCACTTTCGCCAAGCGCCCCACAACATTGAAGCTGAGCAAGCCCTGCTCGGTGCGATTCTCATCAATAAGGAAGCGCTAGACCGTGTCTCGGGCTTTCTGGAACCTGCGCATTTCTACGATCCCCTCCATGCGCAGATCTTTGAGACAATGTCGAAGCTGATCCATGCGGGGAAAGAAGCCACCCCGATTACGCTCAAGACGTTCTTTGAAAACCTTGAGCCGATCGACGTTGATTTGACGGTTCCCCAATACCTCGTACGGTTAGCAGCCAATGCCACCACCGTAATCAATGCGCACGACTACGCACGCACCGTTTATGATCTCGCCATCCGCCGACAGCTGATTCTCATCGGCGAGGATATGGTCAATGTCGCTTTCGATAGCTCCGTCGATCAGACACCGACTAAGCAGATCGAAGAGGCCGAGGGCCGCCTCTACGAATTGGCCGAACCATCAAAATACGGCCAGGGTTTTCTGAATTTTTCGACCGCGCTCACCCAAGCCGTCGATATGGCCAACTCTGCGCGGATGCGCGGCGATCGGCTGTCCGGCTTGCCCTCTGGCCTTATCGATCTCGACGCCATGATGGGCGGCCTCCAGCCCTCCGACCTCATCGTGCTCGCCGGCCGGCCGTCTATGGGCAAAACAGCGCTCGCCACCAATATCGCGACGAACGTCGCGAGCGCAAAGCGCTTACATCGCCTGCAAACCAATCCCAATGCGCCCGTAGAGGACGCCGTAGTGGGTTTTTTCTCGCTGGAAATGTCGGCGGAACAGCTGGCCTCTCGTATTCTGTCCGAACAGGCTGAAATCCCTTCCAACAAGATTCGCCGCGGGCAGATCGACGAGGAAGAGATGAAGCGGCTGATCCAGGCGTCGCAAGCGCTATCGCAAGCCCCGCTGTTCATCGACCAGACCGGCGGCATCTCAATTGCGCAGTTGTCCTCACGAGCGAGAAAACTGAAGCGTCAACACGGCCTCGATCTGTTGATCGTCGACTATATCCAGCTGCTCTCTGGCTCCGCCGCCAAAGCTGCCGCAGGCCGTGTGCAGGAGGTCACGGAAATTACAACCGGCCTTAAAGCGCTCGCAAAAGAGTTGGAAGTACCAATCATCGCCCTGTCGCAGCTCTCGCGTCAGGTCGAAACCCGCGAAGACAAACGCCCGCAACTTTCCGACCTTCGCGAATCGGGCTCGATCGAACAGGACGCCGACGTGGTGTTATTTGTCTTCCGAGAAGAATACTATGTCCAACGGAGTGAACCGTCCGTCAGCGATGTCGAAGCTCATCTCAAGTGGCAAACCGAGTTAGAGGCTGTACAAGGAATTGGCGAAGTGATCATCGGCAAGCAACGACATGGTCCCACGGGCACGGTACGGCTGCAGTTCACCGGTGAATTCACGCGCTTTGACAATCTCGATCGCCATCACCCATTGGCAGGAAAGACGGATTGACGCGACTCTGGCCCGATCTAATGCCCTCAAACAGTAATGCGTTTTTCGCCGCAGCGCCTCCCGAGGCCCCCGGCATCCTTGCAATCGATCTGGACCAACTCGCTGCCAACTGGCAGGCCCTGCGTGATTACGTAGCGCCAGCGCAGTGCGCGGCTGTTGTGAAAGCAGATGCATACGGATTGGGAGCAGATCGCGTAATCCCAGCCCTCGCCGCCGCGGGCTGCCGCGTGTTTTTTGTCGCGACTTTGGCCGAAGCGCGTCAGGCACGGACGCTCGCCCCCCAAGGGAACATCCTCGTTCTCGATGGCATCACACCGGGCGCATCCGAAGCTTATACGCAGATCAACGCCTGGCCGGTCCTCTCAAGTCTGGCTGAAATCAAGGAGTGGGGCCAAGAGGGCGTCCAGCGCGGATCCCCTGCGCCCTGTGCGTTGCATATAGATACCGGGCTCAATCGGCTTGGGATGAGCGAGCCTGAGATTCGAGCGCTCGCCGGAGACACGCATCTGCTTGGCCGACTCGATATCCGCCTCGTGATGAGTCACTTGGCCTGTGCTGATGAGCCCGACCATCCCAAAAACGCGAAGCAGCACGACGTCATGCGCCAACTTCGTCCGCTGCTGCCCAACGCCGCCACAAGCCTCGCCGCTTCTGACGGCATCATGCTCGGGCCAAACTTCCATTTTGACTTGGTGCGTCCAGGCTACGCCCTGTACGGCGGCCAAGCCTCGAAAGGCAGGCCGGCGCCAGTCAAACCGGTTGTCCAATCCTTCGCGCGTGTTCTTCAGGTCCGCGACCTCGCTCCGGGGGCCACCGTTGGCTACTCAGCGAGCTACAGCGCCGAACAGCCACGCCGCATCGCAGTGATCGCTGCTGGATATGCCGACGGATTTTTCCGTCACCTCAGCGCCGCTGCCGGCGAAACTGGGGGCTTCGTCGCCTTCTCAGGCAAACGCGCGCCTGTGGTGGGCCGTGTTTCGATGGACCTCATAACCACAGACGTCACCGCATTTAACGATCCGTCAGTCGTCCGCGGCGACTGGGCAGAAATCCTGGGCCCGACCATCACCCTTGAAGAGATGGGGGCCGCAGCAGGCACAATCGGCTACGAGACCCTCACGCGTCTCGGCCGCCGGTTCCATCGGGTCTACCTCGAGCGTGACGGAGACATCTAAGCAGCCATGGCACGTGCCGCCAAAACCGTCTTCGTTTGCCAGAACTGCGGCGCGACCGCCCCGCGCTGGGCGGGCAAATGCGCGTCATGCGAGGAATGGAATACGCTTGTTGAGGAAACTGATACCGGGCCCCCACCCGGCAGCGGTTTGACCAAAGCAAGCAAAGGCCGGGCGATCACCCTAGAGTCGCTCAAGGGCTCTTCCAAGCGGACCCCGCGAATCCCCACTGGCTTAGAGGAACTCGACCGCGTAACCGGTGGAGGCTTGGTTCCCGGCTCGGCATTGCTCATTGGCGGCGAGCCCGGCATCGGAAAATCGACGCTTCTGTTACAGCTCGCCTCAGCCATCGCGCAACGTGGTGGACGCAGCCTGTATTTCTCTGGCGAAGAAGCTATCGATCAGGTCAGGCTCCGCGCAGAACGCCTCGGACTCGCCGAAGCCCCGGTCGGACTAGCGGCGGAAACTCACCTTTCGACGATCCTGGCGACGTTGGATGCAGAACCTTCCGCGCAACTGATCGTCATCGATTCGATTCAGACGCTCTGGTCGGACACGCTCGAAGCAGCGCCCGGGACCGTCAGCCAAGTCCGCGCGGCAACCCAATCCCTTATTCGTCACGCCAAGCGCCACGGCGCCACACTACTCCTCGTCGGTCACGTCACAAAGGAAGGCCAAATCGCAGGCCCCAAAGTGATCGAACACATGGTCGATACCGTGTTGTACTTCGAAGGTGAGAGCGGCCACCCGTTCCGCATTCTGCGTGCGGTCAAGAATCGCTTCGGCCCGACCGACGAAATTGGCGTCTTTGAAATGGCTGGCGAAGGCCTCCGTCAGGTCAAGAACCCGTCGGAATTGTTCCTCGGTGACCGTGACGCCAGCGCGCCCGGCACAGCAGTCTTTGCCGGGATAGAAGGCACAAGACCCCTGCTGGTCGAGATACAAGCACTCGTCGCGCCCTCGGCGCTGGGAACCCCGCGCCGCGCCGTTGTCGGCTGGGACAGCAACAGGTTGTCGATGCTGCTCGCCGTTCTGGACGCACGGTGCGGTGTCTCGTTTGCGCAAAACGACGTTTATCTGAACGTCGCCGGAGGCCTTAAAATCACAGAACCCGCCGCCGACCTTGCTGCCGCAGCCGCGCTGCTATCGTCATTTTCCGGCAAACCCCTACCACCGGAAACCGTCTATTTCGGTGAAATATCGCTGTCAGGCGCCGTCCGAGCCGCCGCCAACACCGCAGGACGTCTGAAAGAATCTCAAAAATTGGGATTTTCTAGTGCGGTCATCCCGGCCTTGGGTGAAATCGAAGCGACCGGCATTTCTCTGGACTTGAGCCGGCTCTCGCACCTCAAGATGCTTGCGGAAAGGGTTACGGCGTGCGACTGAGACTAAACAGGGTTAAGCGGCACGTGGGCCGGAGTTCTAGGCCCAGTGGAGAGAAGCAAGAATGATCGGGCCTTTGACGTACCTCGATGCCGGGGTAATCGCGATCGCCTTTATATCGGGGCTGCTCGCCCTTTATCGCGGACTCACGCGCGAACTTCTGGCCATCCTGTCGTGGATCATCGCGGCCGTTGCCGTTCTCTACTTCATCCTGAATCACCGCCAATTCGCAACGGAAGTAGCCGAGCAGATGGGCGCTCAGCTCATCATCGCACAAGCCGTTATTGGCGTTCTGCTGTTCCTGATCGTGCTGATCGTGGTCCATCTGGTTACCGCACGCATTTCCGACTCCATTCTCGATAGCCAAGTCGGCATGATTGACCGGATTCTTGGCTTCGTATTCGGCCTCGTACGGGGCTTTATCCTGGTAGTGATCCCGTTCATGCTGGCACTGCACTTCTACCCAAAAGAAGAGCAGCACCCGGACTGGCTCGCCAAGTCAATCACCCGGCCCTACTTGCTCTCAACTGGGGAAGCTCTCCAGTCGATGCTCGTTGCCTATGTTGTACCGGTCATAGATCGCGCAACGAATAAGCAAGACGAAGCGTCGCACCAGCAAGACAGTTCCATCGAAATTCGGGGCGACGAAGCGCAAAAAGGCTAGGTGCGCAGGCCTAGGGGCCTGTTGCAGTGCAAAAAAGAACTGGAAAAGTACACAGTTTTTCATATATCCGTCACAGAAGCGGTGGCGCAGCCATGAGCGGGCTGGTACCTCAAGCCATTGTGACGATCAGTTTGTGCGGCAACGGATGCGATCGCGGGAGGCAGCCATGACGTGCGACGACAACGTCGGAGCAGCGGAAACCCAATGGGATTCCGGATATTCTCGATACGGCGACGACAGACTTCGCGAGGAATGCGGGGTCTTTGGAATTTTGGGACATCCTGATGCCGCCGCCTTGACGGCCCTCGGCCTCCATGCCCTCCAGCATCGCGGACAGGAGGCGGCCGGGATCGTCACCTACGACGGCCATCAATTCCATTCGGAGCGCCGCCTCGGTCTCGTCGGAGACAACTTTAACAAAGGCAGCGTCATCAAACGTTTGATGGGCTCCATGGCCGTAGGCCACAACCGCTACTCCACCACAGGCAACACCCTTATCCGCAACGTACAACCGCTTTTCGCCGATCTTGATACAGGCGGTTTCGCGCTAGCGCACAACGGCAACCTTACAAACGCTCTCACCTTGCGCCGAGACCTCATCTCCTCCGGCGCCATCTGCCAGTCCACCTCGGACAGCGAGGTCATTCTTCACCTCCTCGCCCGCTCGAACAAACGTCGTATCGTCGAACGTTTTGTCGATGCCATCCGCCAGATCGAAGGCGCTTACGCGCTGGTCTGCCTCACCAACGATATGATGATTGGCGCACGTGATCCCATCGGCATCCGGCCACTCATAATCGGCAAGATCGACGGTTGTTATGTTCTTGCCTCCGAGACCTGTGCCCTCGACATCGTCGGCGCTAAGTTCGTGCGCGAAGTCGAGAATGGCGAAGTCGTCGTCATCACCGAGGCCGGTCTGGAAAGCCACCGCCCGTTCCCGCGCCGTCCAGCGCGTCCCTGTATCTTCGAATACATCTACTTCGCACGACCTGACTCAATCGTCGGCGGGCGTTCTGTCTATGACATCCGCAAGCAGATGGGCGTGCAGTTGGCGATCGAATCTCCTGCGGATGCCGATATCATCGTCCCGATCCCGGATTCCGGCGTACCAGCCTCGATTGGGTACGCACAGCAATCAAATCTGCCCTTCGAACTCGGCATAATTCGTAATCACTACGTCGGACGCACCTTCATTGAGCCAGAACAGCGAATTCGCGCACTGGGCGTGAAACTGAAACACTCCGCCAATGCGTCGATTATCAGCGGCAAGAGCATTGTTCTCATCGACGACAGCGTCGTCCGCGGCACCACATCCAAGAAGATCGTGCAGCTGATGTACGAAGCCGGCGCGCGCGAAGTGCACATGCGCATCGCCTGCCCACCCATCACACATTCCGACTATTACGGCATCGACACGCCAAGCACTGAAGAGCTACTTGCAGCGAAATTCGATGTCGAAGGAATGCGCAAGTTCATGGGCGCCCATTCGCTCGCGTTCCTTTCGATCGACGGTATTTATCGCTCAGTCGGTTTCGAAGGCCGCGATCCAAACGCCCCGCAGTTCACGGACCACTGCTTGACGGGCGAATATCCAACGCCTCTGACAGATCAGACTGGCGATCCCGCCGCCCGCCAGCTATCACTTCTCGCCGAAGTGAGCTGAGCCCAAGCAGCCGAACGGCATAAGCCATCGGCTGCCACATCCATTACCACGGAACACTGCGTGACCAGCCAATCGGAAACACCCACGGACGGCGAACAGCCGAACCGCATAGCCCTCGTGACTGGCGCAACACGCGGCATCGGCCGTGCAGTCGCTATCGCCCTCGCGGCCGAAGGCTTGCATGTGATCATCACGGGTCGAGTGACTAGCGCGCTTGAGGAAACTGACGACGCCATACGCGCCGCTGGCGGAACAGCAACACTCATCCCCCTCAATCTGCAGCAAACCGAACGGATTGATGCGCTGGGCCCGACGCTTTATCAGCGCTTCGGACGCCTCGATGTCCTCATTGCCAATGCAGGCTTGCTCGGGCCGCTCTCTCCCTTGCCACATGTCACAATGGATGCCTGGGCGCGCGTGCTTGAACTGAACCTAACTGTGAACTGGCAGCTCATTCGCACGCTCGATCCGCTGTTGCGTCGCTCAGACGCTGGCCGGGCCGTGTTCGTAACGTCAGGCGCCGCTAAGGCGAAGAACGCGTACTGGGGCCCCTACGCCGTCTCCAAAGCCGGCTTGGAAGCTCTAGCGAAAACCTACGCGCGGGAAATGGTCAACACGAACGTACGTGTGAACCTCATCAATCCCGGTCCCATCCGCACCCAAATGCGCGCCAAGGCTTTTCCGGGTGAAGATCCTGCGACGCTCTATACGCCGGAGGACATCGCACCGCTGTTTGTTGAATTGGCGAGCCCAGAGTGCACGGCAAATGGTGAAATCTTCGACGGCCCCGGTTGGTTGCGCCAACACGTCGGCACCAAATCTTCAGCCTGAAACCTCGAACACCATCCCATCGAAGGCCGGCTCTACGTTGTCCGGCAACGAGCGCTTGAGCGCGTCGTAATCGAGATCCGTTGTCATATGCGTGAGGATCGTGCGCTTTGGCTTGAGCCGCTCCGCCCATTCCAATGCACGGCGAACGTGAAAATGGCTGGGGTGAGGATCGTACCGCAGCGCATCCACCACCCACACATCAAGATCTTCGAGCATTGGGATGGAAGCATCCGGAATATCGGACACGTCAGGTGAATATCCGAACCTGCCGAAGCGGAAGCCGAGGCTCGGAATATCGCCATGCACCTGCGGAATGCAGAGGGCTTCGATCTTCCCGCCTTTCCCGTCAACAACGACTTTGCCTCCTGCCACGATGTCATGCGGATCGAGGATAGGCTGATAGCCGGAATCGGGCTTGGTCTCGAAGCAGTAGCCAAATCGAGACCTTAAGCTGTCGCGAGTGAGCGCATCGAAATAAACGTCCACGCGCTTTTTCATGGAATAGCAGACCATGCGCAGGTCATCGATCCCATGCGTATGGTCGGCATGGTCGTGAGTGTAAAGAACTCCGTCGATCGATGAGACGCGCGCATCGATCAACTGTTCGCGCAGGTCCGGCGGCGTATCGACAAGTACGCTCGTGCGGCCTCGTTTACTGAACCGATCAACGAGGATCGCGCACCGCCTTCTGCGGTTTTTCGGATTGGAAGGCTCACACCGCCCCCAGTTCGGCCCGATGCGCGGCACACCGCCTGACGGGCCGCACCCCATAATCGTAACCCGTATGCTCATTGTGGAGGCGCACCCTTCAACAAAGAAGGATCGAGCTCCTCAGGAGGCTGCGCTTTGGTGTAAAGCCTGAAAAAATTCTCCGTTGTGGCCGCAGCGAGTTCCGTAAGAGTAATACCGCGCGCTTCAGCCACTGCCGCTGCGGTATGCACGACATAAGCCGGCTCATTGGTTTTACCGCGATAAGGAACTGGCGCGAGATACGGAGCGTCCGTCTCAACAAGGATCCGGTCAAGCGGCAACTCTGCAGCTAGCGCCCGCAACGCCTCCGACTTCTTAAAGCTCACCACGCCCGAGAACGAGACGTACAGGCCAAGATCAACGGCCCGCATAGCCAAGTCGCGCCCACCGGTGAAGCAATGCAGAACGGCTGGAAACGCACCCTGTGCATGCTCATCCGCCAGGATTGTTGCTGTATCCTCATCAGCATCACGGGCATGAATCTCGAGCGGCAATCCCGTTTCGCGCGCCGCCCGAATATGCCGCCGAAACCCTTCTGCCTGCCCCTGTGCACTGGAGTGCTGATAGTAATAGTCGAGGCCCGCTTCGCCGATGGCCACGCACTTCGGATGTTGCGCTAAGCGGATGATGTCCTCGACCGGAATATCGAGTTCCTCATCCGCATTGTGCGGATGCGTTCCGACGGAGCAATAGACGTCCTTATACGTCTCGGCGATCACCCGAATGCGATCGAACTGACGAATGCGCGTCGAGATCGACACCATCGTGCCGACGCCCGCCGCTTTCGCGCGTCCGATAACGCCGTCGAGATCTTCTGCAAACTGCGGGAAATCAAGATGGCAATGATGATCTACGAGCATCGCTGCGTTGGTCACGTCAGCCCCGTTCCTTGTTCTTTTTGGACTTTCCATTACCGTCGGACGGCTTCTCCTGCCCCTCCCGCTTCGCCTGTTCCTCAGGACTCACATAGCGCGGGAACACACCTGCTGGCGGTGGCAACGATAATCCGGACGCAAGCCGGCCGCTCTCGCCCAATTGGCTGAAGCTCCGTTGATCTTCACCGAGCCCCAGTTGGTCAAGCAGTTTGGCGCACGATTCCGGCATCGCCGGCTGCGCCAGGATAGCAACCTGCCGCACAACCTCGACCGTGACGTAAAGGATCGTCTCCATGCGCGCGAAATCAGATTTCTTCTTCGCCCATGGCTCTTGGCTGGCAAAATACCGGTTGGCCTCTGCAACGACTGCCCACACGGCGTCGAGGTATTTCTTTAGGCCCTGCAGCTCCATCGCTTCGCGAGCCTTCGCGTACATCCCGTCCGCCACCGAGAGAATAGCGCGATCCTCTTCCGTCAAAGCACCTGGTGTCGGCACCCGGCCCTCGCAGTTTTTCGCGATCATGGACAGCGAACGCTGCGCCAGGTTGCCAAGGTCATTCGCCAGATCAGCGTTGGTCCGGTTGATGATCGCTTCTTCGCTGTAGCTCCCATCCTGCCCAAACGCGACCTCGCGCAGCAGAAAATAGCGAAGCTGATCGAGGCCGAACGTAGAGACGAGATCGTGCGGATCGGCAACGTTGCCAACCGACTTCGACATCTTCTCACCTTTGTTCAGAACCATCCCGTGCGCAAAGACACGGCGTGGAGGCTCCACCCCAGCCGACATGAGAAACGCGGGCCAGTAGACCGCATGAAACCGCAGAATGTCTTTGCCGATGACATGCACGTTCGCCGGCCAGAACTTCCATTTAGGGTCTGCTTCATCAGGAAAACCAACGCCCGTGATGTAGTTGGTCAGCGCATCGACCCAGACATACATGACATGCTCGGGATGCCCGGGCACCGGCACACCCCAATTAAACGTTGTGCGCGAAATCGAGAGGTCTCTGAGCCCACCTTTGACAAAGCTCAAAACCTCATTCCGACGCTCAAGCGGAAGAATGAATTCGGGATTTGCTTCGTAATAAGCGAGGAGCCTATCCTGATAGGCCGACAGCCGGAAGAAGAAGGTTTCCTCCTCCACCCACTCAACCGGAGTGCCCTGCGGCGACAGCTTCGTACCGTCCTCTGTGACAGACAATTCGCCTTCATCGTAGTACGCCTCATCGCGCACCGAGTACCAGCCTGCATAGCGGCCAAGATAGATGTCGCCGTTCGCCTCCAACCGCCGCCACATCTCCTGGCTGGCGCGATGATGACGCTCTTCACGTGTCCGAATGAAATCGTCGTTGGAAATGTTCAACGCTTCGGCCATCGCACGAAACAACGGCGTGTTGCGGTCGGCAAGTTCCGCAGGCGTCATGTTCTGGTTACGCGCCGTCTGCACCATCTTGATGCCGTGCTCGTCCGTCCCAGTCAGAAAATAGACTGGCCGCCCATCGAGCCGCTCAAAACGGGCAATCGCGTCCGTTGCGATAGCCTCGTAGGCATGCCCAATATGCGGAGCGCCATTTGGGTAGGAAATCGCTGTCGTAATGTAAAATGGCGTGGCAGAGCCCATGAATTATCCTCTTGAGATCGAGCTGTATCGACCTGTTGCTGGTGGCCCATTCACCGCCACCCACTGAACGAAGCCCGATTGCCCTAGCGGCGTACCGTCTGCTCGATACGCAATATCGTATCGAGAATCAAAGCCTTCCGGTCCAGATTGAGCGCTAGCGCCTCGGCCCTTTCGCGCGTGATTGTTTCCCACAAGGCCGCCCAAGTGGCAAGTTGCCCGTCCTTAATCAGGCGCTGGGCCAGGGTGAGATCGCGATCGCTCCCCTCGCTTGTGGCCCCGGCACGAATTAGTCGGGCCAAATAGTCCTGAAGTAAGTCAAAGAACAGCCCGAAACGCTGCTCAGCCGCCGGTGTTCCTAAGCTCTCTGCAAGATCATGGACCGCCCCCCAGGAAATCGTGGGCAGACCCGCAATCAAACTCTCGACCGAGCGGAACACCTCTAGGCCCTTGTCTCCTTCAAGCCCCAGAACACGGCGCACACTACCTTGACCGATTGCCAGTAACTGCGGCCATTGATCTGCATCTGGTTCACGTTGCTCTGCGCTCGCCAACGCCTGCCGCACGGCCGCCTGTAACGGCTCAGCCCCAAGCGGCTGCAAATCGAGCCGCCGGCACCGAGAGCGGATTGTCGTCGGCAAGCGTCCAGGCTCTGAAGAAATAAGGAGAAAGACCGTGCGTTCTGGAGGCTCTTCCAGAGATTTCAAAATGGCGTTGGCCGCGTTGATGTTCAACTCGTCCGCTTGATCGACAATAACGACGCGCCAACCACCCGCCGAGCGATGCGAGAGAAATCCCCTCAGTCGGCGCACTTCATCGATTGGAATGCTAGCGGTGAACCGCTTCGTCTTAACGTCATAGACGCGCCGGATCACGAGCAAGCCCGGATGAGACAGCGCTGTCACCTGTCGCGCTGCAATGCTTCCTGATCTGACACTCAAACCACCGGGCTCACGTTCTTCCGGCTCAGCCAACGCATAACGTGCGAACCGATAAGCTAACGTCGCCTTCCCGATACCCTGCGGCCCCGTGATTAGCCAACCGTGATGCAACTTGCCTTGGTTTAACGCCACGGCCAGTTCTTGCTGCGCGCCCTCATGGCCAAAAAGCAAAGCGGTCTCGCGCGGATGCGCGTAACCTTCCAGCCGATCCGCCTCCGGCAGATACTCAATATCTTGAACAACAGGGGCCCGCGCCATCGTCTTATCCGGCCGTCGCAATCAAACGTTCGGTAACGGCCTTCCACACGGCCTCAGCCACCTCGGCTTCCGGTTCGGCACCGTTCAGAACGACGCAACGGTCCTTCTCGGCCATTGCAAGGTCAAGAAACCCTTGTCGGACCTGTTCATGCTGCGCGAGACTCGCTGCATCAAAGCGCGTAAGGCCGCCGCGGGCCTGCGCACGTTCCATACCCACCTTCGCCCCAACATCAAGGACCAATGTGAGATCGGGAAACCACGGCGTCACTGTCTGCTGCTCGATGGCACGGATAAAAGCCTTATCGATGCCGCCGATATCGCCCTGATACACCCGGCTTGAATCGATATAGCGATCACAGACCACCCACGTGCCAGCTCCCAGCGCTGGCGCAATGGTCACAGCGATATGCTCCGCACGCGCCGCAGCGAAGAGCAAGAGTTCCGTCACCGCCGCTGCCGGTCGGTCGCTAAGCACAAGATCCCGAATCTTTTCTGCCAGCGGGGCGCCACCGGGCTCACGTGTTACAATTGTGCTGATATTAGCCGCACCGAGGCGTTCGGCCAGTTGACGCGCTTGCGTCGACTTGCCCGATCCTTCACCGCCCTCGAAGGTGATGAGCTTACCCGTTGTCATCGCCCCATCCGGGGCGCCTTCATACGCCCGCACCCGCTGTTCACGTTCCTCCGATCAACTCGGAAGCTTGATCGGCGACCCAGCGGAACGCCATCACGGCCAGCGAGTCAAGTCCACGCCATGCAATCGAGGCCTCATCGACATCCTCCGCCGCATACAAAGGCACTTCATTGACGGTATTTGAAGCACTTGTGACCCGAAGAACCGCAACGCGATCCCCCTGTTTGATAGGGGGCTTGAGAGGGCCGGTATAGACAATTTCCGCCCTCAACCGAGACGATTCTTCCGACTTCGGAATGAGAATCCCAATTGGTCCGTTGCCGGTGAGTGGCACGTAGTATTTCTCGCCACCCCAAACTCGAGCCGACCCAACAATCTCGCCAGAATCGAACAGCTTGTACTTCGAGAAATTTTGAAAGCCCCATCCTAAGAGCTTTTGCGCTTCGGACCGCCGCGCCGTACTGCTTGCTAATCCATGGACAACCACGATAAGGCGCCTGCCATCTTGAACCGCCGAACCCGCCAGACCGTATCCCGACTCTTTTAAATGCCCCGTCTTGAGGCCGTCTGCACCAATATCGAGAGACAAGAGCGGATTGCGGTTGAAGAACTTGTAAGGCTGCCGACGCCCTTCAGGCTGGTAGGGAAAACGCCGCTCGCCGAACCAACCATAGTATTCGGGATAGGTCTTGATAAGAAACTGAGACAACAACGCGATCTCTCGGGCCGTCATCAACTGATCAGGATGAGGCAAGCCCGTCGGATTGCCGAACGTTGACTTCTTAAGGCCAATTTTCCGCGCTTCTTCCGTCATCAATTTTGCAAAGGCAGCTTCTGATCCGGACATGCCTTCCGCAATGACGATAGCGGCGTCATTGCCCGACTGGATGATCAGGCCCTTGAGCAGATCCTCAATGGTCACTTGAGAGTTCAGCGGCGCGAACATCGCGGACGTGCCAGACGGCGCCCCTCCCGTACGCCAAGCATGTTCGCTCACAGGAAATGTATCCGTGAGCGACAACCGCCCTTCCCTCAAGGCACGGAAAACCACCGCCGCGGTGACAAGCTTCGCCATACTAGCCGGCGGAGCCAGAACATCAGCATTGTGCTGGAAAAGAACTGCACCGCTGTCGGCGTCGATAAGAATTGCTTGCTTAGCAACTGTCCGAAATTCACTGGCCGAAGAGCCAGTTGGCGCAACAGCAAGCAAACTAACGAAAAAAACAAATCCCAAAAAAACAAAGCGCGTCAAAATTTCTCCCCGCGAGGCGTCGACCGTGATTTTACAAGCAGATTTTGTCATCAGCCACTCCCCGCCGGCTGATCCAAATCGCTCGCGACTATCGGAATAATGGGCGACGGGGTCAACGCCGGCACCCCCGATAAACCCACGGCCTGGCGGCTCTACACGAAGATATGACTTTTTATGGCGCGCGTATCGTCATCAGCGAAGCCTGTTCTTGTTCATCGCTGCCATCGAGCGGTGCGGGACCGAGGTACTTGACATGGACCTTCGCAGTCCCCTTGTCGGCAAATCCGAGTTCCCGCGCGACCCGTGCCGAGACATCGATTATGCGGCCTTTCTTGAATGGACCACGGTCGTTGACACGCACCACCACCGAACGGCCATTCGCCAAGTACGTTACGCGCACCAAAGACGGCAACGGCAGTGTTCTGTGCGCAGCCGTCAGAGCATTCAGATCGTAGATTTCGCCGTTCGCGGTCTTCTGCGCATGAAACTTATCGCCATACCAGGAGGCGATCCCTGTTTCTTCGTAGTCCGCATCGTGCTTCGGCGTGTACCAAATACCGGCAACTTGATAGCGCTTGCCAATCTTGTGATATCCGCCCCCTTTGCGCAGTTTGTGCCGCCGTTCGGCTCGCGCCTTCGATGTAAGGGTCTGACTGGCTTTCGCCGCGCTTTCAGAAGGCTTGTTGGTCTGGCTCGCATCGCTAAGGCTTGCGGTGACGATGGGACGCTCACGGTTGACTTCCGTCGTCCAGGAAATTGGCGTTTGCGATATCTGAGGTTTTTCGGAACACCCCGTAAGAAAGTTGCACAGACCTGCAATGACCAGCACTTCCATGAGCAAGACCCAACGTCGTCGCGCAGAACAGCTACGAAGACCGCAGCGCGCCAAACTGCCTGGACCCTTCTGGAATACCCCCGACAACCCCACGTCCCTCGTCTCAGCCCTTCAGTAAGGTAACTCTTCACAGCGGCACGGCGCGCCCAAGCGAGCACATTGGCGCCTCGAAATTAGCCAGCCTAAACCGGGCACCGCAAGTACACGAGAGCAACACCGGGCAATCATGGCCAAGACGTGGTCAACCTGACAGGATTGATACGTTCATCCACATGAGAGGCATGCGCACAACACCCTTATTTGCCAAGCCGTTGCAATGGCACTTGATTGCAGGGGCCTTCCCCTGATATCGGGAGAGGGCGCGCTTGCCCCTCGATAAGGGTTTTACGCAGGCATCGGAGGGGTGGCCGAGTGGTTTAAGGCACCGGTCTTGAAAACCGGCGTGGGTTCACGCCCACCGTGGGTTCGAATCCCACCCCCTCCGCCAAAGCTATTGATTTTATTGAATAATTTCTCAGAGACGAGGTGAAACCCCCGGCTCGGCACCCGGATTGGATTGAGATATTTTGAGGGACAAACTCCCAAAAAGCGAGCCCAAGAGGCTTAAAATAACACAATAATATCAAGCGCATGAGCGCGGACCGACCCGAAACGGGTCGGTCGGAAACACTTTCGAAACCTTTTGAGGTGCATAGTCAACCTGCTCGCCGATTTTCGGCAGGCGGACCGAGCAAGCGTTGGAGCGCTTAGCCCGGCCCTAAACACCATCAGCTAAAGGAGAACTGACGATGTCTGATAGAAGGCTTAGCCTAAATAACGGCGGTTCCACGGCCAGTGAAAACTTTAAGGTCGTGCCACTCAAGGTCGTGCCAAGGATCGTTGAGGTCGAAGTTGTGCGCGATAAGCAGGCAATGATCTCGGCCGCGTGGCGGCATGGCTATGAGGTCGGCCACCGGGCGGCTATGCGCCAAGTGCGCTCTGCCACCTTGAGCGACTGGCTAACGGGCAAGATCGGCTCGCAGAACGGCAAATAGCGGGCAGGCGTGGTCGTAGGCGGCGATTTCGGCGTCAGCTGGGGGTTCTCCCAGGGTCGTTCGCCTAAGCTGCTCGCCCAGCATCAGTCTATTGATCTCCGAGGATCGGTTGGCAGAGGCCGGGAAACACCGATCTATCTTCCCCAATCTCATGGACGTCGAGAAACAGGCTGTCGCGGCCTTTTGTAAAGCGCAGGGCCATGATCCGTTTCAGACCAGGCTAGTCGAAAGTACCGACGTCCTGCCGCTTTGTAGGAGGTGGGCTCGAAGCCGTTCTCAACCTCAAAGAAATATTAGAAAACTCGTGATCTCTTCCCCCATTCGACGCCGCTGCTCAGAGACGAAAGATAAGATTCGAAGAAAATGGATGCGGATCCGTTCACATTGTTTGGAGCCAACGCGGTCATTCTGATCGTAACTGCGTTTGCGTTCCTCGCAGCGTGGGAAAGCCACCCTCAAGAAGTCTACTGGAGCTCCTGGAGTTCCGCCAACATGACGCTCGCCCTCGCCGTAATTCTATTCATGATCGCACTCGGCGGGCAATCGCTCCTGCCGATGATATTGGCCAACTGTCTGCTTGTTCTGGGGTACGGTCTACGTTGGCAGGCCGCACGCCAGTTTAGCGGCCGTCCAAGCCCCCTTGCAGTGATTATCGTGCCTACGGTTCTGACGTTGGGTTTGTTTGCGTTACCGGCAATATTCGCATATCGCACCGCCTACATCGCCGTAAATATCATCCTTGCCATCCAAACTATCGTGATCGCCTACGAATTCTGGCGTGATAGACGTGATGGCTTGCCATCACGCTACGGACTTATGCTGGCTTACGGCTTGATCGCAGTATCGTTCTCCGCACGTGTCGGTCAGGGCATTCTGACAAGCAATGGCCTAACGAGCTACCTCCCGCAGGACGCTTGGCTCCAGATCCACCTCTTCGTAGCCTTGTTTCACACTACGGCGAGCGGCGCCTTTGCCCTTTCAATCGCTTATGAACGCAGCACAAGGGAACTACGTGATGCCGCACTACGAGACCCGCTAACCGGCATCCATAATCGCCGTGCATTCGAAGCAAGACTGCAGGAACATCTGGACAGTGGAGCCAGCACAAATCTCGCCGTGATATTTTTTGATATCGACTACTTTAAACGCATCAATGATCAATACGGTCATGCAGCAGGCGACGCGGCTCTACGCACATGCGCTGAAATCTGCACAAAGAATCTTCGTCCCACGGATTTTGTAGCGCGCATAGGTGGAGAAGAATTCGCCGTCATACTGCCGGACATATCACCACGTGCGGCCTTAGAGGCGACGGAGCGCATACGCCGAGCGGTAGAAAAAACTGTCATCACACACGATGCGAGGCTGTTCAAAGTTACGATGAGCGCCGGCCTCGTTCACTCATCAACGGTTTCCTGTGTCGACATCGACAAACTGATGAAGCAAGCCGATACCGGCCTCTACCGCGCTAAAAACAACGGGCGCAACAGAACGGAAAGCGTCGCTGCTTAATTGACATCGGCTACATCCGGAAGCTCACTCATCGGCGGCCATATTTTTCGAGCAGCACTTCCCACCGATCCACCACACGCTCAATGTCGCATTCCTCAGGAACTGCCGTTGACGGCGCGACCAAACGAACACGTGTATCGCTATCTTGCATGAGCGAACGCAGAACCTCCGCGAACGCACCAACTCTGTCTTTCCCCGAAACCAACGCACCGTTGAGGCCAGGCTTGATGAGGTCATTAACACCGGGACAATCAGCAAAACCCACGGATGGCAATCCGTGAGCCAGAGCCTCGATCACGACAAGTCCCAAGCTTTCATAAAGCGACGAGAGCGCAAACAACTGCGCATTCTCATACTCGACATAAATCTTGTCAGTAGCCCCAGGCAATTGTACGCGCTGGCCCAAATTCAGTTCATGGATCTGCTTTTCCAGATCCGAGCGTAGCTCGCCCTCGCCAACAATGCGCAGATCCCAGTCAGGCACATCCGACGCAATCTTCGCAAACGCCGCGATCAAAGTGCGGTGATCTTTCTGCGGAACCAATCGTCCCACAGACAGCAGAATTTTGCGCTTGCTCGCCTCCCCAACAACGTCAGCACGCGCCGTAATATTCAGCTGTACAGGGTTGGGAATAACCGTGATGTGTCGACGGTCTTTCTCAGAATACTGAGAAAGAATCTGATCGGAGACCACTGTCATCTGCCGGGCCAACCATGGCGTGAATTGCACCAAGACGCGCTGCATCGGCCGCGTATCATAGTGGGCTGGTGCGCTGTGCTCACTCGCAATCAACGGGATACGCGTGCCAACAAGCGAAACACCAAGCGGGACAAACATGCTGTGTAAAAAACCAACCACAACTGCCGGATCAAGCGACAGAATCGTACGTCGGAGAGCTCTAATACGCGCCAGAGTTTCTCCCATCGTAGAGGGTTCATCGATACGTCCGAGCCCCAGTCGCACCCATTCGATACGGGGATCAAGCTCATAGAACGAGCCCTGAGAGGGACGATCATATGAGATGATACCAACGTTGTGCCCGCGGGCCGTCAAGCCGTTTGCGACGTCGACGAGCACGCGCTCTGCTCCACCACCGGGCCTATCCAATCCTTTGATAGCGAAGAGCTTCATTGGCGCTTAACACTCCTCGCAAACAAACTCTCCCAACGGTCCATGATGCCATCCGGCGCAAAAGTCTCTGTCAAATCACGCGCCGAAGAACCCATCCTGGACCGCAACGAAGGATCTCTCATCAGCGTGGCAAGCGCCGAAGCCAAGCTGGCACAATCTCCATTTCCCTGAGCCAACAGCCCATTTTTTTTAGTATCAATAAGTTCGTTCGTGCCTGCGCAATCTGCAAACCCGATAGCAGGAAGACCATGAGCTTGTGCTTCCGCCAGCGCATTGGGAAATCCTTCCCAGCGTGAAGCGAGACAAAAAAGGTGGGCGTTTGCATAGTGTGGATTGGGATCCGACACGGTCCCGGGCAAGAGAATGCGATCTGATAGACTTAAGGCCGCAATTTTGTCTTCCAGTTTCTCGCGCAGCTCACCATCACCTAGAATAACCAAATCCCATTTAGGGAACCCGTCGGCAACCTGCCCAAACGCATCAATCAGACATTCAGGGTTTTTCTGATAGCTCAACCGTCCAACCGAGAGCACCCGATATCGACCTGCTTTATCAGCACACTCGGGTTGAGCCCTAAGCACTGCAGGAGGCACAGGATTGGGAATCGTGACGATATGTTTATGCAGATAAGACGGATAACCGTGACGATACCCTTCGCATTGAACAACAACTGATTTTGCAAAACGAAACGCATTGAATACGATGAAACTTCGTCTTGCTCCTTGCCGGGTGTGCTCAAAACGCGTAGGCGCATTTCGCTCAGCAGCAATCACGGGAATTCCAAGTCCTATGCAATAGGACCACAAGGCGCGAAAAGGCCCGTCTTGGAACGCGACAATAACGTCTGGCCGCCGCTTGCTTAAAAGAGCACGCACGGTGGTGGCCCTTTTAACAACCATGGACAAATCAGCCTTGACCATGGGATCGCCGATGTTCAGTTGATGCCAGACAATCCGGGGATCCATCGCGTAGAAGGCCTTTGCTCCTTCAACGTCCCACGTGATCAATTCTACGTCGTGTCCACGGGCAACCATCGCATTCATGATCGTAATGATCATGCGCTCGACACCACCGGCCATCCGGTCAATGGCGCGCGCGGCAAACAATAACCGCACGTTTATCCCCCTCGCTTGATACGGTATTCATGAAGCAAACGTCGCGGCCCCGTTGAAAGAAGATGACGGGAAGCCGTGAGGGGATGACGAAGAAGCACATTCAAAAACTGAACGATAAATCTCCCGTACCGACGCTTGAAATGCCAATAGCGAAGCTTCGGCCAGTTCGCCGCGTAATGATACCGACCGATGGACTCTAGATACGGCCGGTGCTTTCCCACCAGCATCAGCTCTGATTCAAGGTTCCGCTCCGGCGACTTATCTTGCGCGCTAGTGGAATGCTGCACAAACAAAGGCTCTGCCGTGCCAATGAAATGCCCGCCCTTCAACGCCAGCCGCACCGCAAAATCGACGTCTTCAACGCGGCGTAAACCTGCATCAAAACCGCCAACTGCTTCAAACGTGCTACGCCGAGCCAGCAGCGAACACGAGGGTGTGCCGGTTCCAAAAAACCAACCAGTTTCTTTCCGGTAAAGCAGTAAGTAGTCAGCAACACCTCGCCCATGAGGCGCAACATCCCCGCGCGAACCAATGGCAGCCAGCTGCATTTCATATCCACTGGAGTATCGCCGTTTGCCGGATGCATAGCAGGCTACAAGTGAAGCACCTGTTCGCTGCTCATAATCCCGCAGATAATCAATTTGTTGCCGAACACGCTCTGGAAGTGCTTCGTCATCATCGTCAAAAAAAACCAAGAACGAGCCCTTCGCCGCACTGAGCAACGTGTTCCGGGCTGCCGCCGGCCCCGCATTCGTCTCATGACGGATAAGACGCGCATTTGGCCTGCCATCGATCACACGCGCAACAACTTCGGCGGAATTGTCTGTCGAAGCATCATCAACAATCAGGATTTCGACATTGGGCCAATCCTGCACGAAAGCACTCGTCAGGGCCCGCTCGATCGTATCCGCCGCATTGTAGCAAGTCAGCCCGATCGTCACCAAGCCGTCGTCGTGAACTGCCGCCGTCATTGCGGGTGCCGCGCGCTATGAAATTGGCGAAACGCCACATTGAGACCAACGTGCGGAACGGCCTGCATAAACCGCTGGCTCGTAAGCACCGGACGCGTAAGAGCTAGCCAAGACATAGCCCAGCCAAACGTCAAATAACGTCGTTCGAGCCAAGCCTGCTTGGCAGACATCCAGGACCGGCAGAATTCATATTGGCCCTGCTCTTCGATCACTTGCCGATGCTTTTCAATAATCCGAAGCAAGTTCTCATATTCTGCCGCAAGAGACTTATCTGACGTCGCCGTCATCGTTTGCTCAATAAGCGGCCGTGCGACACCGACGAAATGCCCCCCACTCAGCGCCAAACGCACATTAAAATCCGTATCCTCACTCCTCCGCAAAACCGGATCGAACCCCCCAATATGACGATAGGTGGAGAGCCGCGCGCACTGGCTACAGGTTGCGCAAGCACCATACCCATTCTTTAGCGGCGTACCCATCAAGATACGATGGGCGACAGGCTTACCGGAGGGAGCTAAAGCACCCTCTACCTCTCCCATCGTGCCTGCGATTTTTTCCGTACCATCGGGATAAAGAACGCGGCGAGCGGCATGACAAATGACGGGCGCACCATCAGCAAAATCACGTTCGTAATCGACGATGCGCTCAATCTGAATTGCTAAACGCTCCGGAAGGCTTTCGTCATCGTCATCGAAGAACGCAACAAATTCCCCACGGGCCTCAGCGAGGATACGGTTACGCGCGACAGCAACACCGCCGTTTTCTTCGAGCCGGAACACCCGCACTTCTGGATGGACCTTCGCGAAGTTTTCAAGGACATGCACCGTATCATCGTCAGACGCGTCATCGACGACAACGACCTCCAGCGGCCGCCACGTCTGCGCCAGGACCGACATCAAGGCCCGCTCAATCGTCTTGGCAGCGTTAAAAGCCGTAACGCCACATGTCACCAAGGGCTGCTGCGTCATACTCTCTCCCCATCCAGACACGTCCGGATCAGGTTCTCCCACCTGTCATACTGAATTTCTGGCGAATAAGCGGCCATAGCAAGGCTTGCCTTGCTACCGCGACGCACCCGCTCACTGGCGTCCCCCATGGCGCGCGAAAGCGCCAGAGCCAGCATTTGCGGGTCGTGGAGCCCTTCTGCCAGCCAACCGGAAGCACCGTCTTCTATGAGCTGAGCGACGCCATCAGCACCGCGATATCCGACGGCCGGCAGTCCATGGCTCATGGCCTCTGCCAAGACGTTCGGAAAACCCTCCCACAACGATGGAATAGCGAACAGGTGCGCTTCAGAATAAGCCTTAAAGATATCGAGCGTGGTCGCTTCCAACTTCACGCGGTCCTGCAAGCTGTGTTCCCTGATCAGCTTCCGGAGTTCGTCCTCCTGCGGCCCGCCTCCGACAATGCGTAAGTCCCAATCACGATGCCGCTCGGCGATCGCAGCAAACGCTTGCACGAGATGATCGAAGCGTTTCTGCAAAGGATCAAGCCGGCCTGCCGCCAACAGCGTGTAACGTCCATCTGCACTTGACACACCAGGACGCGCCAACGTGTCAGCAGATCCGACCGGATTACCGATCACCTCCATGCGATTACGCAAATTGGCGGGATAACCGGCCATGTAGTCTGTGAATTGAACCGCAATGCGATCACACAAACGCAGGGACGCGAAGCTGATCCGCCGTTGCAATGCACTGTAGCGCAGCCGATACATCGAAGGACTGTTACGCTCGGCCGCGATCAGCCGCACACCGGATAACTTAGCCGCAGCGTAAACGGTTTTGTCGCCACTCATAACGAAACCAACCAGCGCCCGCGCACCGGCTTTGCGCAACACGGACGCGAGGGCCCGCGTCCGGCGCAATTTGTCCCTCGCTCCTGGGCGAAATCCAAGACGATGCCAACTAACACTGGACCGAAGTGGATAAAACGTCTGCGCCCCCTCAGCGTCCCACGACACGAGGTGGACTGCGAAACCGCGCAAATCCAGCGCATTGGCGAGCTGGCAAATCATCCGCTCCGCCCCACCGGCATTGCTCAGCCCATAGAAGTAGAGCGCAACGACCATCCCCCTCCCCGTTTTCCTCGCGGGCCACGCGCTTTTGAGCAGCGATGAGCCCAGTGGCCTTCACTCATGGAGCTGTTGGGTTACCAACCACCAACAACACCCGGCGGAGCGCGCCTGTGCAACCGGTACGCGACAATCTAGGCCAAGGAATTACACGAGATATCCCAGAGATTTTAGATCGCACTTCATCCTTGCCTGGAGTTCCCTATTACTAGCTTTGTAGTAGTCGCCAAGCTCACCCTGAAGATAGTTGATCATTTCTGCTCGTCGGCGCTTAGCGAACCGCTCTGGCAAAAACTTTGCCGCGGCCCCAAATGCTGACTGTACCACCGGATGGCCTGAGTTAAGACGAGGTATTAGGTTGATCGCAACTGCATGCTTGATGTTCCGCGCATTCTCCGCTCCAGTCGGTAAAGCTTCTGGGACGGGGACATCCACGGCCTCAAAGATCGGCTTAACAAAAGCTTCTGGTGACCGTTTAATTAGTTCGAATGGCACGACCACAACACGATCGCGGCCAAACAAACCATCATAACAGTGGATCAGGTTCATATAGCTAAGGTGGCTGAGCGCAAAAGATGGCCGATGCACCCATTTTACAGGACGAATAAATTCGTGAAGTGTAAGGTTCCCCCCCTCCTGGGTTAGAAAGTGTAAATAAATAGAGACGATCATATCCGGCTGATTGCGCACGACTATCAGTATCGTTGCTTCGGGCAGCGCGGCATGGATTCGTTCAGCGAACGCTTTCCCGGTAACACCTCCGGCGAACGGATGACCACACCAGCCTTCATTGGATAACACGGTGACTGGTGCGCATTCGTCTGTCCTAGACTCAATCTGCGCCCGTATGCCAGTCGAATTGAACTGGAATACATTAACAAAGGTGCCAAAAGCATCCCGGTCATAGAACAGCTCACCGCCCGATTTAGCATAGGCACGATCTTTTCTCCCACTATTCCGCAAGGGGCAAATCGCGGGAACCACTCCGGAAAAGACGTGCGTTTGGAGCCAAGTGCTTGCGGCCTTTGGATAGCCAATATGAACAAGATATTTCATCGAGACTTGTGAGATCCGATTTCTCTGCGGTTGCCTTGGCTATCCCTCCCCCTCGTTAGGAGGTTGAACTTCCCGAAGCCAGCGCTATCCACGAATTTGCGGAAGGGAAACGAACGCAGCGCCATCGCCATTAAGCGATAGGCCCGGCTTACCCATATTCGCCCCTTGCTACCATAGAAATTAGAGCGCGCCAGAGCTCGGGAGACAAAGTATAATCCGCGGCGCCTGAGGTAACTGGAGTGCTTTTCGCGCAAAAGAAGGGAATATTTGAGCGGCAAGGCGCCAGACTTGTCCGCACTTTGCGTTTTGTATTGCGTGATCAACGGTCGGTCGACGGCGATAAAGTGCGCCCCCTTAAATGCGGCGCGAACGGCCATGTCCCATTCTGCGCAACGCCGAAAACTCTCATCAAACGGCCCGACCGTTAGGAACGCGCTCCTGCGCGCCATAAGCGTGCAGCTTCCAAACATACCCCAGACGTAATAAGTGTCAGTCGATATATCGAGGACAAAGTCGGCAACCGCTGGACCGTTGGGTTCTGGCGCACGGCGGCCAATGGCGAGAGCAACATGGTCTGGATCCGCTTGGCCGCACTTTACGACGCTCCGATTGGCGTAGCAAAAAACCAACTCTGCTCCACTCGCGCGCACATAATCCGTGATTCGTTCGTACTGAGCCCTTAACCGTGAGGGAAGGTTATCATCATCATCGTCGAATATGGCGACGAACTCGCCGCACGCAGCATTGATGATCGTGTTGAGCGCACCAGGATAACCTTTGTTGATTCCATGCCTTAACACTTTAAGCTTAGGTTCACTGAGAGCCAGCGTTTCCAGAACTTGCCGCGACTGATCGCTGGAGCAGTCATCCACCACAATGACTTCCAAATTCGGCCAGTCCTGATCCAACGCGCTCTTGACCGCGCGCTCAATCGTGTCCGCAGCGTTGTGGCAAGTAATGCCAACCGTGATAATGGGAAGTAACGACTCCATGTGCTCTAATGGGCTCTTTCGGTACGGCTGGCAAAAGAACGCTTCCACCTTGACAGTACCGCACGCCTCAACAACTGCACGCTTCTCATGATTCCGGGATTGTCTACTCGGGTTACGAGGTGCGAAAACGTCTTGGGATGAACCACATTACGCATTGACGCTGGGAGGCAAAAATAGCCTGACTTTGTTGCAATACTCGCGAGGTCATCCCTTCTAGAAAACAAAAAAATGTTCTGACAATACCACTGAGGAATATCATTCCGATTCCATATCAAGGGCCTCAAGAAGTCATAACAATGGTAGCCACGCTCTTGAAAACGCAATACCCAAAACTCTTGCCACCGTTCATTAACGTGACCATTCCCGCCTTGACCGGGAATTGCAGCCGAAAAAACGACGGTGTTGGATAGGCTGGTCAAAAAATCAAGGAGTTCCTCAGAAAAGCTGACAGGTAGATGCTCTGCAACTTCTAAACATATTGCTAGATCGAAGACCCCAAGATTTTCGGGAGGCTTCGTCAAATCCGTCGCTTGGAATTCTGTATAGTTGATATCCAAATGCTCGACAGGAACATGCGGCCCATCAAGTCCTAGCACCTTTGCTGCTCCGAATTGCTTTGCGACCGCCAGCCATGTACCGGTTCCGCAACCAATATCCACGGCGCTTTGCACGCGAACGCACTTCGAAACCGCTTCAAGAACAGTTGTTGCCGCTCCGACGGTTTCCCCGTGGCGTCGAGCGTACCAAAAGGCATCTGTCACACCGACTTGAGACCCATCCAACGAGTGACTTCGATCAATCACAAAAAAGCCTTTCTATGATAACCTTACCATCGTTGTACCAAGGAGCCGCTCACATGTCCGACCTAATAGATCGCGGATGGAACATTCTGCAACAATTCCGCTTTCCCGACGAAAAGATATTCTTCATCGGCTTCAACAAATGCGGAACAACTTCACTTCATCACCTACTTACGCGTTATGCGATACGGTCGGCGCACTGGGATCATGGTCGGTTGGCCACAAGCATTGAAGCGCTCCACCATGACAAATCAGCTTTACGTCGTTACCTTACACGCGCAACAGCTTACAGCGACATTATATGCTCAACAAAGGAACAACAAATCGAGGGGAATAGACATTTTCGCCTATTCCATGAACTGTTCCCACAAGCATATTTCATCTTCAACGACCGCAGTGTTGAGAACTGGATTCGCTCTCGCTGCACTCATCACAACGGCACTCACTTGGCTCGATCGATGGCTGCGTGGAACATTGATGCTAATGGTGTCAAAGACATTTGGCGACAAACGTACGAAATACATTCGATCGCCGTCCTTAGCTATTTCAAGGAGCATCCACGTTTTCTTCATTTCCGCATAGATGAAGACCCCATCAAGCTTCTAATTGATTTCCTCTCCCCCTCTTTTGTCTTGCGCGAAGGCGGGTGGCACCGCCTCAACGTCACGAACCGACCCTGATTTCAGCTCAACGGCTTGCCCAAATGCCGCCGCCGACCATACCTTACGGACCGCCACAATCTCTTCGCCTGATGAACGGCAGCATGAGCAGGCGTTACGTATCTTCGCAAAGTAGCAAGCGTCACATCTCTAAGAATGAACAATGTTGTGAGAGGGCGACTATACTCCTGCTCGAATGCGGTGCGCGCCCGAGCTATGAGCGTTTCGTCAAGCGGAACCATATCGTCGCCACGATAGGCCACTTTGGCTACAAATGGCTCTGATCCAATCACGTACCTCTGCGTCAACTTAGAATTGTCTTCCGCAACATATGCTTCAAGATCTTTAACTACCTCAGGATCAACGCGGTATGCGGTTCCCAAGCTGCTCTCACGTGAAAGCTTTTTCAAGCTATGGACAATCGCTCGCTCTACCGAACGGCTCTTTGGCTCCCGGTTAAGCAGTCGTTTCACCTCCAGATATTCGCGAGACAAAGATATATTTGCCCTGGCATTAGCCGCCTCCACTTTAGCGAACTCAAAATCAATTCCACAGCGTTCAAGGAAATCTGAAACACTACTTTTTTGAAACAAACGCTCACGCACATACGGAACGGCTTGCAGCTCTCTAGGACGCAAAACTTCTTCCCAAATATCCAGTCTACTACCGTACCTTAGTAAGAACTTTCGCCTCTCGTAATAAGAACGATCATCTTCGTGCGACAAGTCCTTGTGGACCAATCTTCCAAAGGTTATCACCTGTGCAATGCTCGAAGAAAGCCAGTCAACCTGAGGTCTAAGATAAACAATAATGGAAACTTGGTGATGGCCAATATATCCTCTAAGGGTCTCAACCTTCTTTCTGTATTGGAGAAAATAATCGGCCTCATCTTTTACATCCCAAACTCTCGGCTGTCCGCCAAAAAAATGTTCTGCGCTAAGGATCATCAATTTGGCGCTCATTCGGTCGGCATCCGAAAAGAACTGACTAAAATACTCGTTCGCACTCATGTGCGGATACCGAACAACACCAGCCAGAGAGTCCGCTAAGGGATTATGATTCCCGAAATCGATGGGGAGTCCGTGGACACGGGGCGAAGGATAGAGAATTCCTCTTTCTGCTAATTGCTTTCGATGGCGCGTCAGAAAATCTTGAATCGCCGACGTCCCAGTCTTTGACTGGCCGATGTGTAGAATAATTTTCACGTTCGACGTGCCCCGTCTTCATAACTCGCTTGCGCCGTGCCCTCGTAGATTAACGTCAAAGGTAATTGCACCCTTCCGGATATACGACAGAAAACACTTCTGCTTTTAGGGACGAGTTCATGATCCAATGCACTCTCTGGGCAAGGTCATCGGTCAACATCTCGTCATCCGGAACAATCTTCGCCTTTCGAACTCGCGACGGGCCAGTTTCTCTTGATCTGGAACGAAGTTGGTCTGGCTCGCAGGATTTTATTGCCCATAGAAGCGCCGAAACATCAATCTTTCCAAAATGATGCGAAAGCAATGTCTCGAAGGCTTCCTCACGGCCGGATGAAGCAGAATGCAACTGCTCGTAACGCACCACTTGAGCTCTCGGGTTGCGCAGCAGTGGCGGCATAACATCGTTGTAGTATCGAGCGAGTGCCTCCGCACCCCAAGGCCCAAGTGCAAAATCCGCAAATCCTCCGTCAAATTTAACGGATTTCGAAGGGCGACGAAGATGGTGATAGTAGCTGACAATAACGCTGACAGGGTTTCGAACCAGCAGAGTTGTTTTTAGGGCTCGAAGGTCAGTCGCCCTTATAGAGGGCCGCGCACCGGCCCTCATCGCGCCCAGCTTACCGCCATGTGTGAAATTAATCCCTGTAGAACGAGCAAAGCGTCTTGCAGGCTCACTCTGGGTGCTCAGTACAAAGGGCAGCGGCTTGTCCGCTTGCTGATCGCAACGCCACCAGTAGTTCATGAATACATTCAAAAGCCAGGTGCGACCGCACTTCGGGTACGATAGCACGATGCTCCGCCCGCTAAGGTGCTTTGCCATGGTAACCACTGGATCGAGTGGCAGTGCTTTAAACATCTATCTTGCCAGTATCTCTTTACGTCGCTCCCAAGACCTGGGCCGCATTTCCTAGTTCACCCAGTTCCCCTTGACCGGCAACCCTCACAGCTCCCCTCTCCACCATAAAGATCGCGTCGCACCCACTGACAGTCGTCAGCCGGTGGGCGATCATGATGATGGTCTTGCGATGAGCCAGATTGTTTACGGCGTCCATGACTGCTTTCTCAGTCCTATTATCAAGCGCACTTGTCGCCTCATCCAAAACCAACACGTCCGGATCGTGATACAAGGCGCGCGCGATTCCGACACGCTGGCGCTGTCCACCTGAAAGACGTACCCCTCTTTCACCAACCTCGGTCGCATACCCGTGCGGCAACTCGCTCATGACAAAATCATGCAATTTCGCCATCCGCGCTGCGCGCTCGACGGCCGATTGATCAATTTTATCAAGTGGAACCCCAAAGGCGATATTGGCCGCAATGCTCTCGTCCGCCAGGAATATATGCTGTGGCACATAACCCACGGAGCGCTGCCATGCCCTCACGTTCGAACGCTCGATAGGTACGTCATCCACGCGCAACCGCCCATTTTGCGGTTCAAGCAGACCGAGGATGATATCAACGAGCGTCGACTTCCCAGCCCCCGTCTCTCCAACAATCCCGACAGACGTGTGAACGGGTATTCTGAGCGAAACGTCCCTGAGCGCAGGTCGCCCGGCCTGTGGATAGGAAAAGTCTACATGATCAAGCTCGATCTGGCTTCGCAAAGGCAGCGGAACCACATTCGCCCAATCCGATGCTTGACCATCAGCCTCGCAAAGCTCTCGGTGTAGTGCATCCAACGCAGGGCCACCAAAACGCAATGCCACCAAGCTCTGATAAATCGTCTGAACAGCCGGCAAAAGCCGCAATCCCGCAAAGGCGTAAAGGGCGATAATTGGCAATGCAGTCTTGAGGTTGCCATCAGCGCGAAAGAGCAGCACGAGAATGACAACAAGAACACCACCGATTGCCACCAACTCCAACAGATGCCGCGGAACTTCACGCACCAGCTGAAAACGGCTTCTAAGACGTGCGAAATGCTGCGACGCCTTTGAAAAGCGGCGCACGTAGCCCGGCTCAAGCCCTCCGATCTTAACTTCCTTGACGCCCCCCAACACTTCCTGCGCGATCTGATACCGTGCACGGTTAGCCGCCACGCGTTCCTTCCCCAGACGGCGTAGATACGTACTAACCGCCAGGAACACGAGACCGTAAGCCAACGAGACGCCAACCAGCACGCCAATAGCAACGACAGGTTCGATAACCACGACCAAGCCGGTTATGAAAAGGGTAATGATGAGCCGGGATACGAGCTGCAAACACGGCATCAAGCTTTCGTTGACAACCTGTTCGACCTCAGAGAGCACCGACTTGCCCATGTCCGCGCTATGGCGGTTCAGAAACCACGCGTAGGGACGGCGAAGGTAAGACGTGAGTAACTTCACGCTCAGGGCATGGCTCCGCATTTGTGCGTAGCGCAGCACTCCATAACTCGTAACAGCAGTGACCCCCGTGCGCACGACAATGACGAGAAAAACCAACGCAGCGAGGACGATAAGAAAGCTGTTTACGCTAGAAAACCCGAGCGCCTCATACGCCCAGCGAAGATAGGGGTTCGTTTGAATAATACTCGGATCCGAAAGAACTGCGATCAACGGGAGGATCGACGCAACCCCCACCATTTCGACCAATCCCAAAGCGAGCATCAGCACAAGCAATAGCAACGCCTGCCACTTTTCGCGCCGGTCAAGAAGATCGCTTAGTTTGGAAATTGTCTCTCGCATGCAAACCCGTGGGCTCCCCAAGCATTCGCGCCATATATCACTCCGCACCGCTTTAGGCACATCATAACGCAACACGGTGCGCAAATTTGGCCCATAAGTGCGCTCGGAGCCAACGGCTCCCTATCCCGCGCTCCAAAAAGTCGCAGCGCGAGTCACTACCCAAATTCCGACACAATTCCGCATCTGCGCCCAAACCAACGGATCAGGCTACCCGCGTCAGCTCATCGAGCGATCACGGGTGGAACCATGGCGTGCAATTGCCAACAATGATGAGAAAGGCAGACCTAGCCGCCGGCGCCGTTATCTATGTGCTCCTCCCGGGGCTGAACATCGCTCAGCGGCACTACCCACGCCCTCTTTCTGTCACGGCCACGTTACTCAACAGTACAATTACTGCTTGATTTGGTTTCGGCTGTGTTTAGCGCACTTTCCAAATCCAAGAGCCAGCAGAACTTTTTGCTGAGGTGAGAAGCGGCGACGCACGCCACCGCCCCCATCAACCTAATCGAGCTTGACGCGTGCCTGCTCCGGTTTGTGGCCATCCATTGATAGCGTCACGATGATAGTGGCGCCTTTAGACGCTTTGAACGCACCGGCCCCTTTCAGCACACCATCTGATGCCGAAGAGAGCGGAACATCAACCTTCTTGCCATCTGACAAGATAGTCGCCTTCGCTTTGGCTCCGGTAACATCCTCCGGCTTGCCATCCTCGCCAATGACATGAATTTCTAGCGTTCCATCTTTGGCGACGACTTCAAGGTGATGGTGGCCACTCTCAACCATCACTCCTCCGTGCTTGCTCTTATGGTGCTCGTCCTCATGAGCCTGCAGCGGCGCGACCGTGATGACGGCGAGAGCGAGCACTGCCAAGAGTTGCTTGACCATATATTCCTCCGTTTTCTCTAGGTTTAGAAGGCTTCGGCGTGAACCAGCGTGTCCTCATTGACCATCAACCGTTCCAGGGCTTTTCGACCAAACCGCAGAAACAGCACTGGCGTGAGGAAAGCGTCGAGGAGCGTGGCTGAGATCAGCCCCCCAAAAATCGTCACTGCCACGGGATTGAGTATCTCTTTCCCAGGCTCGCCTGCACCAATCATCAAAGGCACAAGCGCAATACCCGCGGCAAAGGCCGTCATAAGGACTGGCGTCAATCGCTCTAGCGTTCCGCGGATCACCATCTTCCGCCCGAACTGCTCCCCTTCGAACAGCACGAGATTGATGTAGTGGCTGATCTTCAAAATGCCGTTCCGCGTCGCGATGCCGGCAAGGGTGATAAATCCAATCGCGCTCGCAACCGAGAATGGCTGCCCGGCAATCCACAACGCAGCCACACTGCCAATGAACGCAAGCGGCACGTTGCCCATAATGATCAGAGCCAACACCCCGGAACGATAACGAGAATAGAGCACAACGAAGATCATGAGCAGCGATAACATCGACAGGGCTGCGATAAGTCGCGATGCTTCTTCCTGCGCTTGAAACTGCCCTTCTAGGCTAGTGAAATAGCCCTGCGGGAAATCTGACCTCGCAACCTCGGCACGAATATCCTCCACGATTTTGGCCATGTCGGAACCATCAGTATTGGCGAGTACCGCGATTCGTCGGCGACCGTTTTCCCGCAGAACCTGATTGGGCCCATCCGTCTCGAGAACTTCCGCAACCGCGTTCAGAGGAATACGACCAGCGGGGCTTTCGATCAGCATTTCACCCAGCGCGCGCGTACTGCGGTCTTCGTCGCTCAGACGTAAGACGACATCGAACCGCTTTGACTGATCGATAATCTGTGAAACGACGCGGCCATTTGAGAGAGTTTCCAGCGCTTCCGTAATTACACTCGGATTGAGACCATAGCGCTTTGCCTTCTCATAATCGACGCGCACCTGCAGCTGCGGAATACGCACCTGCTTTTCTGTCTGGAGATCGACGATGCCCGGGATACTCTCAAGCCTTTTTTCCAGATCCGTCGCTAGACTACGAAGCGTGTCGTAATCATCACCGTAGATCTTAAGCGCGATCTGCGCCCGCACCCCAGAAAGCATGTGGTCAAGACGATGCGCGATCGGCTGTCCCACCGTGATGCTGGCGGGAAGCACCGACAAGCGACTGCGAATGTCAGCGAGAACCTCTTCACGGCTACGATCGGATTGCCTCAGATCGACATCCAACTCACTCGTGTGGACGCCTTCCGCATGCTCATCGAGCTCGGCTCGCCCCGTGCGTCGGCCCACGGAATGCACTTCTGGTACCTGCGTCACAATCTTTTCGGCCAAACGGCCAATACGGTCAGACTCCGCCAGACTGATTCCAGGTTGCAGTGTAACGCTGACCAGGACCGTACCTTCGTTAAATGCTGGCAAGAAGGCGCGCGGGAGTAGCGACCCTGCGAAAATCGCCGCCAATACCGCAACAGCTGGGATACCCAGTACGAAAGTGGGGCGATCAAAGCACCACTCAAGCCCTCGCTTCTGCCAGCGCTTAAGAACATGCACTAACGGGCTCTCGCGCTCGCCAAGGTGCCGCATCCGCGGAAGTATCCAGTACGACAACACCGGGGTAACAGTCATCGAGACGATCAAGCTCGCTACGATCGACACGATGAATGCGATACCCAGCGGGGTAAACAAACGCCCTTCGATGCCCGACAAAGCGAACAGAGGAATGAACACCAGCACGATGATTGCGGTGGCGTAGAGAATGCCTGATCGCACCTCAATCGAAGCCTCAGCCACCACCTCCTGGATACTACGTTGGTCGCGCCCTCCGGAGGCACGGTGTAATCCAAGACGCCGATAGATGTTTTCAACATCAACAACCGCGTCGTCGACCAAAGCACCGATGGCAATCGCCAAGCCACCTAGCGTCATCGTATTGATGGAAAGGCCCATGATCTGAAAGACAATGACGCTCGTCAGCACCGAGAGCGGAATAGCCACCAGAGAAATGAACGTCGTTTGCCAGTTCACCAAAAATGCAAACAACACGATCGCCACGACCACGAGCGCTTCAACCAACACCGTCATCACATTCTTGATCGAAGTCTCGATGAACGTTGCTTGACGGAATTGCACATCGGTCACACGCACGCCTTCGGGCATCACGCGCTGGAGTTCAGGCAGCATTTCTTCGATGCCACGCGTGATCGTGACCGTATCGGCCGCCGGTTGCTTTTGGACTGCCAGGATTACTGCGGGCTTTGCATTGAACCCGGCATCGCCGCGCTTAGTACGCGCCGCGAAATCGACCTTTGCCACCTGACTAAGCGAGATCACACGGCCATCGCGGTAAGCCACCACCAAATTCTGGAGATCTTCGATCTTCGTGGTGCGGCCAATATTCCGAATCAAAAATTCACGTGCCTTGAGGTCAACAAAGCCGCCACCCGTGTTACCGCCAAACTGTTGAATCGCCTTCTCGATAGCCTCAAAGCTGATATCAACCGCCGCCATACGCCGGGGGTCCGGAATAACCCGATATTGGCGCACCTCCCCCCCAATGGGGATGACCTGAGATACTCCAGGAACCGTGAGAAGTTGCGGACGCACCGTAAAGTCTGCAAGCTCGCGAAGCGTCATCGGATCAGCCGTCGTACTCGACATGGCGATCAGCATTATTTCGCCCATCACCGACGAGATGGGGCCCATTTGCGCCGTGATGTTGCTCGGCAATTGTTCACGAACCAATTGCAGTCGCTCAGAGACTTGCTGTCGCGCACGATAGATCTCCGTCGACCAGTCGAATTCAATGTAGACGACTGACAAACCAACGCCGGATACCGAGCGCACACGCGTAACACCGGGCATTCCGTTCATCGCCGTCTCAATTGGAAACGTGACGAGGAGTTCAACTTCTTCTGGCGCCAAGCCCTCGGATTCCGCCATCAGCGTGACGGTAGGCCGGTTGAGATCAGGGAAAACATCGACAGGAAGTTGTCTAAGTGTCATCAAGCCGTAGAGCATGATGACGACGCCGGCGACCAACACAAACAACCGGTTCGCGAGGCTACCGCGCACGATGGCATTAAACATCTCTGGGTCACCCTAACGGATCTGATTGATAAGTTCGGAGCCTTCCACGACAACACGACTCTCCGCGTCGAGCCCCTTTGAAACCAGAACTCGCGAACCATCGAGCGCGATAGTTGTCACGGTTACCGGCTCGAACTTTTCCGGAGCAACCTTGACCCAGACCTGAGCCATACCATTGAGCGCGCGAACAACCGCGGCCTGCGGAAGCACAATCCCACGTGCTTCCTTCTCGCCTTGCATGATGACTCTAAGTGTCGAACCAATAGCCAGAGCCTCATGCGTGTCTTCAACTTTGAAGAGGATTGGCAGAGATTGCTGACGAAGTGTCGGTGATCGGCCAACGTAAGAAAGCGCGATACTGTGGCCTTCGGCATCAATCGCGTAAGCCGCCTGAATTTTCATCTCGTCATGGCCACCAATACCGATCGCTTCGACCCAAAGCCGTTGCGGATCCACGATTTCAAAAAGCGTATCGCGTGCACTAACGACTTGTCCGGCCTTGACGTTTGCAATTGAAATCACGCCAGCTACCGGCGCTGTCAACTTCAGCTTCTCGGCTGATTTCGGAGCCAGCACGCGTTGTTGTTCGCGCAATGCTTCAAGCTCCGTTTGGGTATCTTCAATTTCCCTTTGTGCAACGACGCCGGCGATCCGCGTCAGGCGTGCCAGTTTTTGCTCTGCAATGCGCAGTTTGCCTTCGACCTCGGCAGTCAATTGCTGCAGCGATCCCCGGTCCGCCACTGGGATCGTTGGCGAAAGCATCGCCAGAACCTCGCCTCGCCCGACGCGCTGGCCGACAAAGGCAATCCCTCGGTCCGTGAGTTCGATCTGCCCATCCATCGGCGCCTGAACATGTCCGGAAGCAGAAGGGTCTGAGATGACCACGCCGATTAATTCGCGGCCTTCCGCTGCGTCTGTGATCTCGGTGACTGTCGTCCGCACACGCAATAGCCGTTGCGAATTTTTCGGAACGAAGACTGTTCCGTCCGGAAGCTTACGAGGCGCGTTCCCTCCCGTGGGTGTCGCCGCGGGCTCTCCGTGATCATGGCCCGGCCCCGCGTGCACATCGGACGCCTGGGCCAACACGCTAACGATAGCCACCAACACAGCGGCCGCCGCCTTGCTACCCTGCTTCGCGACTGTATCGGAGTGAGGAACAGCACTGGCCGCAGGTTCACCCGGCAACCGCGCAGGACGAAACGCGAAGGAAAAGAAGAAACCAAACAAGGCTGCGAGACCGCCGATCGCCCACACCATGGGCTGAGCCAAAAGATCGGACCAGGAATTTGCAGCATCCTGTTTTGGCGCTTCAGGACCAAGGATATCGAGCGTGCCATTCAATAAATCCATGGTGTCGCCCGCGCTCACCATAAAGATCAGTGCGTACGTCCCAGGATGGTCGAGCCACTCACCCTCAATCTCATAGACACCCTCCCCAACCGGGGACGCCGTGACCGTAGGGATACTATCACCGGAAACCTCGATCGTTGCGCCTTCTACAGGCTCATTGGTCGCGAACCGGTCTAGATAGATCGTAAGCGTATGACCTTCCGCTGTTGCCACCAGCTCAAGATCGGAACTGGAGCTCTGAAGCCGAGGGATTTCAGGAGCGGCAATCTCAGATTGAGCACCATGATCGTGTCCGTGATCATGTCCGGGCCCCGCAAGAACGGGGTGCGCGAGCGTAAACGCCCATAGAATGACGGCAAAGAGCCAATGCATGCGTCGAACCTTTTATTCGCTTTAAGTTCGGCACCGGCTCTTGCCCGCGTAACGCTCGCCCAGAAGGGGCAGGCGATTCCGCCATACCCAACATGTCGAGCGACATTAATTTGAGCGTAAAGAAGCCGCGCCGATCATACCAAGCGACACGGAAAGACGCCGTGCCGCCGCGGATCACGCGGCGAAACTGGGGGGGCGCTGGGGCAAGTAAGATGGCTGCCTCAACGGTACAGCCGATCCCAGATCAAAAGGCGACGTGCGGCCTTGGGCCTCAAATGTGAACGGTGTCTCGATTGCCGCTAGTGCCAAAGTACCGCAACAATTTACGTGGGCATGCGGGCAACCGTAATGATCGGCCCCGTGTTCGTCGCAATCGTGAGCACCGCAGGCTTCACCCACATAAACAGTCGCGTGGGCGAGTTCCAAGGGCACCGTGTGAGCATCTGTGATCGCAGCAATATGCCTACCGCCACCTACGCAGGTGACAGCAATCATCAGTATGGTCAACAGTCGTAGCAATAGCCCTCGCATACGCGGACATGAGCAGCAATTCTCCCGATCAGTCAAGCACACAAGCTTGTCAGATCCACCGTCAACATGAACTTCATCTCACCAACGGTCAGTAACAACTCAAACCACAAAATCGGGCAGTTCGGGGGCAAGCCCCACATCCTCGGCCTCAGATGCAACGAGTCTCAGCTTCGGACGTTCACCGATTTGTCCGGGCGAGCACTTCCATCAACTCAGCCACCTTCGTCCGCTGCTCATCCGCGTCGCCACTCGCAATCGCATGCTCGACGCAATGGCTCACGTGATCTTTGAGAACCGCCTCTTCGACACGCCGAAGGGCCGCGCGGGCGGCCGCGATCTGCGTGATGATGTCGATGCAGTAGCGGTCCTCCTCAACCATCCTGGAGATGCCGCGGACCTGGCCTTCGATTTTGCTCAGACGTTTAAGGCACGTCGACGCCGTTTCGGGTTCCATGCTTGACGCATACCCCTACCGGGTATAAGTGTCAACGACTATACCCCCCAGGGGTTTAAAATTCAAAATCCGAGGACACCATGAGCCATCCACCACAAGGGCCGAAATCCGAAGACCACAAGAGCCATGGAAGCTGCTGCTCAGGCCACGACCACCGCCACGACGCTGGCGCTGAAACCACACCGGCCGCTGGCACCACAGTCAAAGACCCCGTCTGCGGCATGGATGTCGATCCGCATACCGCAAAGCACCGCGCCGACTATCGAGGCCGCACCTACTATTTCTGCGCCGCGGGCTGCCGGAGCAAATTCCTTACCGATCCGGAGCGCTACCTCGGCGACCGCGTTGAGGAACCCGTCCCCGAAGGCACGATCTACACGTGCCCCATGCACCCTGAGATCCGGCAAGTCGGCCCCGGCTCATGCCCCATATGCGGCATGGCCCTGGAGCCCGAATTGGTCAGCCTCGACTCGGAACCCAATCCCGAACTGATCGACATGACCCGCCGCTTCTGGATCGGGCTAGCCCTCACTCTCCCTGTCTTCATCTTGGAAATGGGCAGCCACCTTGTAGGCTGGCACTTCTTCGACCAGCAGACATCCAACTGGATTCAGATGTTCCTGGCGACCCCGGTCGTCCTCTGGGCGGGCTGGCCCTTCTTTGAACGCGGATGGCAATCGCTCATCACCCGCAATCTCAACATGTTCACCCTGATCGCCATCGGAACGGGAACGGCGTGGGTCTATAGTATGCTCGCCACGCTCACCCCGGGTATATTTCCGCCGGCCTTCCGTGCCGCCGATGGCTCCGTGGCGGTCTATTTTGAAGCTGCCGCGGTGATCACGGTTCTCGTCCTGCTTGGTCAGGTCCTCGAGTTGCGGGCACGCGAAAGCACGAGTGGCGCCATCCGTGCCCTCCTCGATCTCGCACCCAAGACCGCGCGACGCATCCAGAGCGATGGTACAGAGGAAGAAGTCCAACTCGATGACATCCAGGTCGGCGACCATCTCCGCGTCCGACCGGGCGAAAAAGTCCCGGTTGATGGCGAGGTGATAGAAGGCCGTAGCGCCGTCGATGAATCCATGGTGACCGGCGAATCGATGCCCGTCACGAAGGAAGCTGGCAGCCAAGCGATCGGCGGCACGATGAACCAATCCGGCGGCCTCGTCATAGAGGCTCAAAAAGTCGGACGCGACACGATGCTGTCGCAGATCGTCCAACTCGTCGCCGAAGCCCAGCGCAGCCGCGCGCCAATCCAGCGTCTCGCCGACCAGGTCTCGGGCTGGTTCGTGCCCGCCGTCATCCTCGCGGCCATCGTAGCCTTCGCCGCGTGGGCGATCTGGGGTCCCGAACCGCGCTTCTCCTTCGGCCTGCTGGCGGCCGTCTCCGTGCTGATCATCGCCTGCCCCTGCGCGCTGGGCCTTGCCACGCCCATGTCCATCATGGTCGGCGTCGGCCGCGGCGCCCACGCCGGCGTCTTGATCAAGAATGCCGAAGCACTGGAGCGCATGGAGAAGGTCGACACCCTCGTCGTCGACAAAACCGGCACCCTCACCGAGGGCAAACCCGCCGTCACCGCCATCATACCCTCCCAAGGCTTGACGGAACCCGAAGCCCTCCGTCTTGCCGCCAGTGTCGAACGGGCCAGCGAGCATCCTCTGGCGAACGCCATTGTACGCGCAGCTGAAGATAGGGGGATGCCAACGGCATCGGTTACCGATTTCGACTCGCCGACGGGCAAAGGCGCCCTGGGCACCGTCGAAGGGCGGCGCATTGTCCTGGGCAACAGCGCGTTCTTGTCCGAGCAAGGCATCGACGTTGGTCCGCTCAGCACCGAAGCCGACCGCCTGCGCCAGGATGGAGCGACCGCCATCTTCATGGGTGTCGATGGCCAGCCCGCCGCCATCTTCGCCATAGCCGACCCCGTGAAGGCATCGACGCCGGAAGCCCTGAAGGCCCTGCAGGACGAAGGCATTCACGTCGTCATGCTGACCGGAGACAATTGGACGACGGCAAAGGCTGTCGCCCGGCAACTCGGCATCGACGAAGTGGAAGCCGAAGTGCTGCCCGACCAGAAAAGCGCCGTCGTCGCACGGCATAAGAGTTCGGGCCGCGTGGTCGCCATGGCCGGAGACGGCGTGAACGATGCGCCCGCTCTCGCCGCCGCCGATGTCGGCATCGCCATGGGCACCGGCACAGACGTCGCCATGGAAAGCGCCGGCATCACGCTGCTCAAGGGCGACCTCAACGGCATCGTCCGCGCCCGTCGCCTGTCGGAAGCTGTCATGAGCAACATCCGGCAGAACCTGTTCTTCGCGTTCATTTATAACGCGCTGGGCGTGCCCATCGCGGCGGGCATCCTTTATCCCGCGTTCGGCATCCTGTTGTCACCGATGATCGCGGCCGCCGCCATGTCGCTCTCATCGGTGAGCGTCATCGCCAACGCCGCGCGCCTGCGCGGGGTCAAGCTCTGAAGCGACGGACATGGCCGGTGCGACGTGCGCCGGCCCACCCCGAATTGCCCCGCGCGCCGGACGGGCGCCGAGGTGACGGCGGAGGTGGAGCCCTCGCGAAATTCCGAGGGGTGCGGAGCGACGTCAAAGCCGCGAGATGTGTTTTGGTACGGCCTTCACGCCGCCCCGCGAGCTACCGATCCAACATGATCGGACAAGGCCACCGATCCGGTTTGCCTGGACGTTGCGGCGGGCGGCCACGGCCGACGCAAGGGACCCAGGTGGTGATGCATGCGGGTGGCGCCGTCAGAGGCATCACGTCCGCCCGGCCGGCCCGCCGTTCACAGGGCTTGGCTAAGCCCCGTTGTTTTGAACGACTTGCTCCCCCGCGCCTGCCTTCAGGTCAGCCTCCGGACGGCACCCCTCGGAAACGCGGTTGCACTCAGAATAGGAGCTGCCCAGAGGCGCGGGGGTAAGTTTGCGCTGGGGATCGAACGTTGCCCGCTGACGTCAGGCCCCAAGTTTTCGACAAAAACGCTAGCGTTTACGCCGGTCTTCGACGCCGAACCTGGATTGCACAAGGGATACATTTGAGGGCACACTGACGGTTCGATTGGCCCAGGATAAGGGGAGGTGTCATGGGACCCGATCTGTCGCTGTCCGACAAAATCAAACTGGCGATCGTCGCGCTGGGCGTGCTCGCCGGCGCCGTGCTCTGCTTTATCGGTCCCGCGGAGTTGCGGGAGGACGTGCCCTACCACCGCGAACTGGGGCTCGGCTTCGGCGCCTCGGTGCCTTGATCTTCCTCGCGCTCTTCAGCGTGCGCGCCAAAGCCTTCCTGATCTTCATCATCGTCACGGCCCTCGCCCTCGGCGAAGCCGTCGTCACCATGACCTTCCCCTTCCCCAGCTGGCAATTCATCGGCCTCGGCGTCGTGACGCTTCTTACCGCATGTTACGCGGTGTTTTGTTTGATCGATGCGGTGCAGGGGAGAGATCCAAGTGGGGTGGATGGGTGAGGGACAGCAATCATAAACTGACCATGACCAATAAAACCAATGACCTTTGCCTATATAACAGGATCAACATAATGACAGAGCTAGCCAAGCGGTTGTCAAACTTACCAAGCTTTGGCGGGATTGATGCCACCACAGACAACATTTTAATTCAAGCGTTCGAAGACCACGATGCATACAAATCTATAATATCATTTGAAAAAACAATGATAACGGGAAGAAAAGGCAGTGGAAAATCCGCAGTTTATCGCAAGTTGCTCTCTCTCGCCAACTGGAACACATTCACTCTCGGATTCACATTCTCAGATTACCCTTGGGATTTTCACGCAACCCAAAAACAGCAAGGCGTCCCGAGGGAAGAATGCTATCGAGAAAGCTGGAAGTACTTTATCGGGCTAGCGATATCAAAACTGCTCCTCGAAAATTCAGGCGCCAGACACCATGGGAACGATAGCAATTTCGCCTACCAAGATATAGAAAAGTTTGTGACCGATAGTTACGGAACGACAAACCCAGACCTAACGAAGATATTCACGCCTGGAACAACGATCAAACTATCAGGAAGACTTTCACTGCCTGGCGCATCAGCAAAGGTCGAGCCCATTGCCATAAACCACCTCCCAAAATTCTACTCGGAAGTAAACCGAAACATAGCAGATTGTATAATCAGAAGCCTATCAACAGAACAACATTTCTACATATGCTTTGACGAGCTAGACATCGGCTTCGACCCAAATGACACAGAATACAACTCGCGGCTCATTGGCCTAATCAGAGCCGCAAAATATTACAACGACAGATTTCGCCAAGAAGAACTGCGGGCGAGTGTGATTATACTGCTGAGAAGCGACATATGGTCGATGATCAGATTTGAAGACAAAAACAAATTAACTCAATCACAAGTCAAAGAAATAACTTGGGGGCAGGACAATGGACCCCACTGCCTCAGGGAGTTGATGGAACGAAGGTTTACAGCACTTCTTGGCGACGATACCCCCATCCGTTGGGTGGACATTTTTGACGAACAAAGAAAAATGAGAGGAAATCAATCAAAGTATGCATACATATGCGATCGCGGATACTTACGACCCCGCGATATAATTCAATTCTGCAACGAGGTTCTGGAAAAATTTAAAGACGACAACCGCTCGGGACGCTCATTTGAGAATAAACACGTCCAAAACGCGGAGCAGGATTATTCCGATTATTTCCTTCAGGAATTAGACGACGAGCTACACAAACATTCAGAGAAATATCAACATTATTTTGAGCCACTGAAACGGCTTTCAAAGCTAACCTTTTCAAAAGAGGATTTTGACACTGCTTGGCACGAAGTGAGATCACTCTTTTGCGAGCCCGACAACCCTACAGATGCTTTGACCGCCCTATTCGAATTCTCCGTTGTCGGATACCTAACTTCTGGCGGACATGGCGGTGGCGGTAAGTATGTGTGGCGATACCGTGACCCCAGGAGTAAATTCAACCCGGACGCAAAGTTTTTCAAGGTCCACCTAGGACTAAAGAATGTATTCGATTTAAAGTTATACCAGAGAAAAAAGAAATAACAGAACATCATTATAATTTTTCTATAGAGGGCGCCACGCAGACTGTCATCGCGGAACTTTGCCCCCGGGATCCAAGGTTCAGCCGTTGCCCAACGCGAAGAGTGAAGCACAACCTCGGAACCATCCCCCAGCCGAGAGTTGGATCTCGGCAATGAATGCCGGGATGACGGTTGAAGAGTGGGGGACGTGCGGAGTCTGGTGAGCAAAGGCTAGGATGGCAGGCTGACGGTCGCGGATGTGGAGGGCGTGACACCTGAGTAGCGAAGGCAGTCGTTCGTGGCGGACGGCTTCCCTGCAAACAACTCCGCCTGTCATCCCGGGGCTTGTCCCCGGGATCCAAGGTTCAGCGGTTACCGACGCGAAGGGGGCAGCAGAAGCACGCAGCGGACTCCCCAGCTCTGGTCTGGATCCCGGCAACCCCGGCAATGAATGCCGGGGCAAGCAAATGCCGGGATGACAGTGGCGGGCGTTGAAAGATAATAGCCAGGGCACGGCATACTCCGATGATGCAGGAGATCCGCATGCGCCGATTTTGGGTTTACATTCTCGCCAGCAGTCCACGCGGAACTCTGTACATCGGCATGACGAACGGTTTGGTCCGGCGCGTGGAAGAGCATCGCGACGGAACCGGCTCGGTGTTCACGCGACGGTATGCCATTCATCGCCTCGTGTGGTTTGAGGAACTCCCCAATGTGCAGCAGGCGATCCAGCGCGAAAAGACGCTGAAGGAATGGCCGCGCGATTGGAAGCTGAACCTCATCGAGCGAGACAATCCGAATTGGATTGATCTTTATCCTTCGTTGCCGGGTGTCGCGCCGCTCAGGAAGCTTTAGCTTCACCTCAACCGTCATCCCGGGGCTCCAAGGTTCAGTGCCGACGCGAGGGGTGAAGCACGACCTCGCAACGAACACCCCAGCCGAGAGTTGGATCCCGGCAATGAATGCCGGGATGACCGTGGTGGGTGTTGAGGGCGTGAAGCGTATGCAGTGAACGCAAGCGTTCGTGGCTGGCAAGACCCGAGAAAAACATCTCATCCGTCATCCCGGGGCTTGTCCCCGGGATCCAAGGATCAGCGGTTGCCGACGCGACGGGTGAAGCAAAACCGCGCAACGGACACCCCAGCCGAGGGTTGGATCCCGGCAATAAATGCCGGGATGACGGTAGTGGGTGCGTGAACGCATGCGCGTACCTTCTCCGCACGAGGCAGTCGCCGCGCACGCGCTAGCGCCAAACACAAAAACGCACCGGCGCATGTCTGCAACCGGTGCGTCCTCGCTCGTCGTTAGGCCCGATACGCGGGGTTCGGATCCTACTTCTTCTTGAACTGCTCGGCCTCTTTGCTCGTGACGGAGGCGGTCAGCTTGTCGCCGTCCTTGCTGATCTTGTCGATCGGCAGAACGTAGGTCGTCGCGAAGAAGCCCGAGCCCAGAATGCCAGAGGTCTCAACCTCCACGCTGGAAACCTTACCATCGGCCTCGTTCACACCGACAACCCTGCCGAGTTCCTTCCCTGCAGAGTCAACGACGTTCAGACCGTCGACATCCGACGCCGTAAGGGCCGGAGCCGCAGGAGGTGTCTCGGCCTTTTCAGCCGGCGCCTCGGCTGGAGCCGGTTCAGACGGCGTTGCCGCAGGGTCCTCTGCCTTCTCAGCAGGTTCGCTCGGAGCCGCCTCTTCTGCCGGGGCAGCAGCCGGCTCTGATGGCGTGGCGGCAGGCTCCGCAGCCTTCTCGGCTGGTTCGGTCGGAGCGGGTTCTTCCGCAGGTGCTGCAGCCGGTTCAGACGGAGCCGCAGCCGGCGCCTGCTCTTGTGTCTGTGCCGGGGTGGTGTCCGGCTCCGGGTACTGCGCGAAGGCAGATGATCCCATTAAACCCGTCACGAGGATCGTCGAGAGAGTCATCGCAAGATATCGCATCAATTTTGTATCCCCCATTGAATCGATCTTCGGGCGAGGACCAAGCCTCGCCTGCGCGTTCTATGACATACTCAGGCTCGCTGACCAAATTTCGACGCGCTCGCACATCTGATTGCGAGGGCTCGCAATCTGGCATGCCAAATGCCTCCAATCCGGCGCAAAGAAAGTTCGTGAGCGGCCGACAGTGTTTATGGGAAACCACGTGCCACATCACTCAAGAAAGGCGGCGCAATGATCGATCATGTCTCGGTGGCCGTGCGCGACTTGGAGCTCAGCGGCAAAGTCTATGAAGGCATGCTCGCCCCACTCGGGCTGACGCGGCTCGTCACCCGCGAAACGGCTATCGGCTTCGGCAAGCGCTATCCCGAACTCTGGCTCAATCAACGGCCCACCCTCGTTGGCGTGCCCGCCGATACCGGCTTCCACATCTGCCTGCTCGCACCGACCGAAGACGCCGTGCGCGCCTTTTTCGATATCGCACTCGCGGAAGGCTGCATCAGCGCTGGAGCACCGGGCCCGCGCCAAGCCGCGATGACGCCCTACTTCGCCGCGTTCGTCTACGATCCCGACGGCAACAAGATCGAAGCCGCGAATTTCCCCAGCGCGTGAGCTGCGAACCATACCGCCCGAAACGCCGCCATCTGGTCAAAGCAAGCCCCTGCGCCGCCGGCCGCACGAAACCAAGTGCGGCTTCCGCGCATTTCAAAGTTGCATACGCCAAAGACTGACCATCGATGGAGTAAACCATGCCCAATTCACACACAGCCGCTTGCGAGAGCTGCCGCTTTTATGACGACCACAAACTCAACGACGCGACCGCTGAGGACGAACACGGGCTATGCCGCTTCAATCCCCCGGTGAACCAGCCCGATCCGCTCGGCCACGGCTTATGGCCGGTTGTGGCGGCCGAAGACTGGTGCGGACACTTTTCGCCCGAGCAACTCGCGGCGGAATGAACGAGAGCCTGCTCTGAACGTTTTAAGCGAACGCCGGCAGCACTGGAGCACCGGCGCGAAGTCGTGCAGTCTGCGCGGATGACATCAACTGAACCGCGAGGCCGCACGCCCCTTATGACTGAAGCCGCAGAAAAGAAACCCGAGATCCGCCCCGCGCAAATCCGTCCCTATGACGCGATCATGCTGGATGTCGGCGACGGGCATTGGCTCTACGTCGAGGAGGTAGGCAACCGCGACGGAGTCCCCGCCCTGTTCCTGCACGGCGGGCCGGGCAGCGGCGCCCAGCACACGAGCCGCAACGTGTTCGATCCCGAACGCCACCGCGCCATCCTGTTCGATCAGCGCGGCGCAGGTCGCAGCCATCCCTACCTCGCGCGCCACGCCAACACGACCGCGCACCTTATCAATGATATCGAGCGCATCCGCTCACACTTCCGGATCGAGAAGTGGCTTGTGGTCGGCGGCTCCTGGGGCTCGACCCTCGCGCTCGCCTATGCCGAAGCCCACCCGAAGCGCGTCGCGGGCATGGTGCTGCGCGCCATCTTCCTGGGAACGCGTGCCGAGGTCGAATGGGCGTTCATCGAGGGCCCGAAACGCTTTCGCCCCGAACTCTATGCCGCCTTCGTCGCGTTCCTGGATAAGCGGGAGCGCGACGATCCGCTCGAAGCCTATCTCGCCCGCCTCAACAATCCCGACCCGGCCGTCTACGCCCCCGCCGCGCACATGTGGAACGCCTACGAACGCGCGCTGTCGCAGCTTGCGCCGCGCAATGCCAAACTTCCAACGAGCTTCGATAAAAAAGCGCGACTGCCCCCGACAGCGCTAATGGAAGCGCACTACATCGCCAGCGACTTCTTCCTGCAGGACGGCCAGTTACTCACCAACGCGCACGCGCTCGCACGCATCCCCGGAACCATCGTGCAAGGCCGCTACGATTTGTTGTGCCCGCCCTCGGCAGCCTACGCCCTCGCCCAGCGCTGGCCGCATGCCAAGCTCGAACTCGTCGATGGCGCGGGCCACGACGTCAACGAGCCGGGCATTCTGCCGGCGATGCAAAAAGCGTTGCTGGAATTGACCTAACGGGGATCAGCGGGAGAGGAGCGACAGGCCTCTCTCCCGCCTGCGCTTACGATGCCTTGGATTGAGGTGCGGCCGCTGCATCGTTGGCCGCCGTGTGTTTCGACAGCGCCTCCTGCAGCCGTGCCTCCTGCTCCGGTGACAGCGACGAGCGCAGCACGCGGCCGGGGAACTTCGAGAGTTCGGCCAAGACTTTCTCAGGTTGCGCTTTCCGCACCAGAACGAACAGCGCGGAGCTGTCGTTGGGGAGCGTTTGCGCCAGAGATTCGATGAACTTGTCGTCGATACCGTAGTCGACGAGCGTGCCCGACAGAGCACCGCCGCCGGCACCCGCGAGCCCGCCAATCGCGAAACCTGCGAGCGGGTTGAGGAACAGCAGTCCCACGAGCGTGCCCCAGAGCGCGCCGGTCAATCCGCCGGTCGCCGCGCCCATGCGGACCATATTCACACTTTGCTTGAGCTGTATTTTGCCGTCGGGCTGTCTAATCACAACGACGGCGTCTTCAAGATCAACCAGATACTCTTTTTGCATCCGGCGGAGGTCGGTCAGAACTTGATCGGCTTCCTGCGGGTTATCAAAACCAATTGCAACCATTTCTGCCATTGGGGAACCTCAAAATCATACATGGGGGGTCAATGTACGTTTTGAGAACCGCGCCGGATGAACTTCGTTCCATTCGCCCCTGATCACACTCATGTTTTTGCCGGAGACGGAGTCGGCTTGCGGCCCGTAAGCTGGCGTAATCGCGACATCGAGAAGACGCCGAACACCGGCCCCAGCCCCAGAATGATAAGAACGACGGGCCAGCCGGTCGTCTCCGCCAGTAAGGGCGCCAACTGCACGGTGAGGATGGTTAAGGCGAAACCCAGCGCCGTCTGCAGCGTCATGAGGCTGCCCGCGTTCTCCGCCACCGCCGTATCCGCCACGATCGCGGAGAATTGCGGAGAGTCCGGCACGATGCTGATGCCCCACAGCAGGATCAGAACGAACGTCAGCCACGCCGGACCACCGAACGTCAGCGCGGTCCCGACAGCGCACGCCCCACTCACCACCATCGCGATGATCGTGACTTCCGGCTTACCGATCTTGTCCGCAAAGAGCCCGCCGATAACGCAGGCCACACCGCCAAGCCCGATCGCGAGAAACGCCGTGAGCTTGGCAAACTCCACCGCCTCGTTGTTCGGCATCGTCGCGCTATAGGACGTCGCCGCCACCACGCCGATCCACGCCCACATGGCGTAAAGCTCCCACATGTGGCCGAGATAGCCGCCATAAGCGAGCCGGATGCGCCGGTCCGTCCAGGCGACCTTGATGCAGTTGATGTCGAAGCGCTTGGCCCGGGCGTGATACGGCCCAAGACCGCTTGCGAGAACGAGAAGCCCTCCGAGAATGGCTGCAACGGATGTGATACTCACCGCCGTCCGCCAGTCCGCGCCGCCAAGCAGCGAGGCCAGATGCGGCGAGGCAGACCCCAGCGTCACCGCGCCGACGAGAAGACCGATGAGCAGCCCGCGATCTTTCGTGCCCCACCCAGCCGCGATCTTCATGCCGACGGGATAAGCCCCCGCGAGCAATGCGCCAGTCACGAACCTCATGGAGATCGCCAGCACGCCGCCGATAGGAGCCACGAGCAGAACGGCGTTGGCCAATCCGGCTGTGACCGCACACAACATGAAGACGCGGCGCGGATCGAACCGGTCCGCCAGCCCGAGGAACGCCGAGATCAGCGCGCCGACGACAAACCCGGCTTGCACAGCGCTGGAAAGAAGCGCCTGGCGCACGGGCGACATCTGACTTTCCGCCACCATCTCCGGCAGCACCGCCGCGGAGATGAACCAGAGGCTCAATGTCAGAATTTCAGCAACGACCAGTATAGCGATGGATTGAAACTTGTTCCCGTGCGCCACCTTAGCAATCCACCCCGTTCCTCAGCATCGTCCGTCTGCGCGAACTCGAAGAAATCTCACGATCTTGCACGGAAGGGAAGATGTTGGGGGCATTGGGTCGGATCTGCGGTGATGACTGAGGGAGGACTCAGGTGACTACTGATCGTTTTTGGTTAATCTGTCACTTCCAAGGCGGTTTGAGGGAAAGATATGGAAAGAGAATTAGCGAGACCAATTCTCGTCGAATTCGATGGGCTCGATGCCGCGCAACACATGATAGATGCCCAACAACTTGGCCGTTCCTTAGCTGGCATCGGACGATTGTATCGGTCGGTCAATCATTTCTATTTCACCGGAAAAATGCCCACAAAAATAAGAAAATCCGAGGTCCAGATTCTTGTGGGACCACCACAGGAAGGATCAATCAGCTATGCACTTTGGGTTCTTATAGCTCACGGTACGCTGCCAATGTATCCACAGTTGCTGGCTGAATTTTCGGACATTTGCACTCCAGAGGTTGTCAAAGCCGTCATAGCGAAGCGCGCCGGGCAAACTAAAATCGCTGAAAAAGCCATAGATAAAATCGCGGAAATAGCAGAGCACAATGCCGAGCTCTCCAAACGCTTCATCGAATACGCACAACTGGTGGAAGCCGGTCACCAAGAACGAGCGCGCGCCGACCAGCAAGACAAAGCCAAGTTGTTGGGCGTCATCGAACGCCTGGGACAACTCAATGCGTCTGCGATGACGGAAATGGTAGCACCAGTCGGTCCATCCGTGAGGCAGTTGGTACATTCAAAAGGCGATACGGCCGAATATGTGATCGACGAACCCGTGGCCGACGCCATACGCTCTCGTGGTGTCCTTGAAGTTCAAGAGGCGATATCAATGACAGTTCGCATTGAAGCGGTCGATAAGATTCGCAGGACATGCAAAATAATCTCCGGAGATGGCACTCCGCCAATAACCGGAAAGATCACCGATCCCGTGGTCACAGAACCCCAAAACGTGTACACGCGCGCGCTCGACAACGCCACACCAATAGTAGTGACTGGAAAGCCGGTGCTTAAGGACGGAGATTGGCACGCTTTTTACATTAGCGGTGCACGTGCCCTTGAATAAGGTAGCCGTTCCTTGAGAAATCATTCGAGCAAACCTACACTTTCAAGAAGTCAAGGCATTACGTTTGCTGGAAATTCTGACGATAAGAATTTTGTTTTGCTCCCGTTTTTCTCCCAAGCTCGAGTTATATTAGCCATACGACATAAAAAAAACTCAAGCCACACAAGCACTAAGCACCATTATGCGCTGCCCCCTCAAATCCCATCCTGATTGACCCGCGCTGAGAGAGCCTCCGCGCTCTCCACCCGCTCGCTGTAGCGGTCGGTGAGGTAGGACGACACATCACGTGTCAGCAGCGTGAACTTCACCAGTTCTTCCATCACATCGACGATGCGGTTGTAATAAGAGGACGGCCGCATGCGGCCCGCGTCATCGAACTCGTTGAACGCACGCGCGACAGAAGATTGATTGGGGATCGTCAGCATCCGCATCCACCGGCCCAACACACGCATTTGATTGACGGCGTTGAATGACTGTGAGCCGCCGCACACCTGCATCACTGCAAGCGTCTTGCCCTGCGTCGGACGCACCGCGCCTTTGGAGAGCGGAATCCAATCGATCTGCGTTTTCATGGTGCCGCTCATCGATCCATGACGCTCGGGCGAACACCAGACCTGCCCCTCGGACCAGATCATCAGATCCATAAGCTCCTGCACCTTCTCATGCGACGTCGGCGTATCGTCCGGCAACGGCAAACCGTTGGCGTGAAAGATGCGGACCTCCGCACCAAGCCGCTCCAGAATCCGCGCCGCCTCCAACGTCGCAAAGCGGCTGTAGGAGCGCTCTCGCAACGATCCGTAAAGCATGAGAATGCGCGGCGGATGCGTCGAGCGCTTAAGCGGAAAGAGCCGCTCGACATCGAGCGGATGCAGATGTTCCGCGTTCAGTGCGGGAAAAGTCCGATCGTCCTGCGTCACGGCATCATCCTAAGTATGAGACGTTTTGCCTTCAGGGGCAGCCACACTCTTTGCTATGATCAATTGCTGCACTGCGTCGTTCCCGTTCAACGGAGGGGAAAAACAAGGAACGACACCCGGCGGCAACCCGCCTTATTTCGACAGTTCCGGACGTATCATTGACTCTTCGTCAGAGCAACGCACAGCCATGGCCCATAAAACGCGACGGCGCTGCCGCCCGTCCTAAAGCCTTAGGCAACCCGACACGGCGGGCCGAACACAGCGTCGCGCCGGCAAAGCCGTCCCTCCATTCTCAGGACGCCGGTCCCTGTCGATCAGGGCGACCAAGGACAATCAGGTGACTGACGCTTCTCAAAAATCCCGGGTCGGTATCACTGTCGCGCTCGGCTTCGCCCAAATGCTCGCCTGGGCGTCAAGCTATTACCTTATCGCCATCCTCGGCGACCCGATGGCCAAGAGCTTGAATATTAGCTCAACGATGGTCTTCGCCGCTTTCTCCGTGGCGCTTCTCGTCTCCGGCCTCGTCGGGCCCAAGGTCGGCCGCACCATAGATTTGATAGGGGGACGGGGCGTCCTGGCCGGCTCCAATCTTGTCTATGCCGCCGCGCTCGTTACCCTGGCCTGTGCTTATGACCCGATCACGTTGTGGGCGGGATGGCTTCTGCTTGGGGTCGGCATGGGCCTCGGGCTCTATGACGCCGCCTTCGCCACGCTCAGCCGCATCTATGGATTATCCGCACGCCGCGCCATCACCGGCATTACGCTTCTGGGCGGACTGGCAAGCACCGTCGGTTGGCCGCTCTCCGCCTGGGGCGTTGATGCCATCGGCTGGCGCTGGACGTGCCTCGCCTGGGCGGCAGCGCAGATCTGCATCGGTCTGCCCCTCAATCTGCTCGCCATACCAAAAACACCGCGACACGAAGTGAAGACGGAGACGCACGCCGCAAAGCCACACGTCCCCATCGACCGCACGATGATGCTGCTGGGGTTCGCCTTCGCTGTCGGGTGGATGGTTTCGGCAGGCATGGCCGCACACCTGCCGCGCCTGCTCGAAGCCGCGGGCGCGACGGCATCACAAGCGCTCATCGCAGCCTCCCTCATCGGTCCGGCTCAGGTCATCGCCCGGTTGGCCGAAGCCGCGATCTTCAGTCAATACAATCCCCTGATCAGTGCGCGCATCGCGATGATGCTTCACCCGATAGGGGCGGGATTGGTCGCCATCGGAGGCGGTGCCCTCGCGCTGCCCTTCACATTTCTGCACGGCGCCGGTAACGGCATCCTCACAATTGCGCGCGGCACGGTGCCCCTCGCCGTCTTCGGACCGGACAATTACGGGTACCGCGTCGGCCTGATCAATGCGCCAACACGCATCGGCCAAGCGGCCGCTCCGCTGGCGTTCGGGTTGCTCATCGAAGCCTATGGGGCAGGGACACTCGTTGTTTCAAGCCTGATGTGCCTCAGCGCCGTGCTGGCCTTCTCCTGCGTCCGCCGCGCACCACACAATCTATCCTGAGGAGCCGTATGCCGATAAAGGGAGGCTCGCATCCATTGCAGGATGCATCTGGCCAACCCACTTGATGGGTCTTATTGATCCCATCATCCCTTAGCTAGGCACACCGCTCCATGCTTTTGCCGATCGAAGTTGCCAACGTATTTTCTCCCGACGAATGTAAGAAGATTATCTCCACCACCGATGAAAAAGCCTATGCCGACGCGCGCCTGATCGACGGGGCCCGGCAAGACAATACGCGCCGCGCCCGCATCACATGGCTGGATGATACCGACAAAGATGAGTGGGTCTTCCGACGGTTGCTCGACACCGTTTCGGAAGCCAACAGGCATCACTTCAAGTTCGGGCTTGAGGAATTCTCCGAACGGATGCAGGTCGCCTATTACGGCGCCGAGACGGAAGCCTTCTTCGACTGGCACATCGACATCGGCGACGGCCAGTTCGCCCGCCACCGCAAGCTGACAATCGTCACGCAACTGAGTGAGGACGACAGCTATACCGGCGGAGATCTTGAGACTAATGCCGACGGAAACGTGCGCCGCGCCTCACGGGCGTGCGGTACGGCTATGCTCCTTCCGAGCTTTGTCCTGCACAGGGTGACGCCCGTGACCCATAACGCTCGCTATTCACTAACCCTCTGGGCCCATGGACCCGAGTTCCACTAACGGGCGTTATGTTTGGGTATCCTCTCCATCGCTCCTATCTCAGATGACAGAGGTTTGCTCATTTGGAGGTCAAGATGCCCGCATCGTTCCACGTTCCGAAGCATTGGCAGGATTGGGTCAGTTGGATTCTCGGCTTCTGGCTGTTGCTCTCACCGTGGACACTGCACTACTCCGATGACTCACCGGCGCTACGCAATGCCGTCATCGTCGGATTCCTTTTGATCTTTGCGGAAGTGGTGACGCTCTCGGCATTCCGGCCGTGGGAAGAGTGGGCAACGATACTCATCGGAGCATGGCTGATCGTCTCTCCGTTCGTCCTGGAATTCATCCACCCGATGGGCACAGCGAACGCCATCATCATCGGCGCAATTGTCCTGCTGCTCTCATCCTATGAGCTCTGGCGTGTCAGCACGGGAAGAAAAATAGAATCCTGACGACGCGGTGGCCTGGCCTCACACAGCCGAATTGTACCCGCGAGGTTGTTAGGCGACCTGCGCCTTTAGGTACATGGTCTGCACACAATTCAGCAGGTCTGCGGCGACAAAGGGCTTCCCGACTGTTGGAACATCGCAATATGCCTTGGGAAGCGCATCTCGACTGAGGCCAGTGACAAATGCAAAGGGGACCGCATTTTCCATGAGCCGTTCGACGACGTCATGCGCATCGCCGTCTGTCAGCAAGTAATCAATCAAAGCGCAATCGACGTCCTGCGTTCCAATCAATTCCAAAGCTTCCGACACCGACGCAGCCGGCCCGATAACCTGAAAGCCAACCGCAGCAAGGATGGATTCAATATCCATCCCGACGATCGGCTCATCCTCCACGACGAGCACACGCGCGGTAAATTGCATCGGCTCGCCGCTGATGGATGCCAGGTTTTGGCTCCCCATAAATTCACCTGACTGAAACGCTCTACACACAATCGATCGTTAGCACATCCCCAGCCAGTCACAAGTTTTTCTTGATAGCTACGAGTAAAAAAACAGCAGCAGAAGCCTGTCGGTAAAATTTGCATCACAACAATACTATTAAGACGCTGGCATCCCAATAAAAACGCCAAAGATATTAAACATGCCCAATGGCAGAGCTTCCCGTGAAATGGCGGGTCAGCTGCCTGAAAAGTCGAGCCGACAGTTCCAAGCTAGAAGTATTTCAATAATATTTTCTCAGAACTCATCTCAGATAAATGATATAGAATAAGAAAACCAGCGCGATACGACACCACCTTCACAGGACACCTCATCTCGCAGGCTGTTCTGTGCCGAATAGAACTGACTTCAAGCTGCGAAAACCTCAGAAATGCAACGTGGGCGAGTATTATTATTCATTCGCTTTTCTTTTCCGGGAGGCCCTTGCGCTTAGTGGAGGCGAACTCCTCCAGTTCCTTCTCCGTCATGGAGTCGTACATCTCCCGCGATGCGCCCTTAAGCTCTGACACCTTGGCCTCGCCGCGCTTGGCCGCTAGCGCGGCTCCTGCGGCCATCTGCTGGGCTTTTGATTGCGCTGGCATGTCACAAACCCTTCCAGTTAATTAGGATCCCGCCAAGGCAATCCTCAGCGGCGGCTTCCTTAAAAACTGGCCCGGCGCGCGCCCAGTTCCGCATCAATGTTGCGCAAGCATTCACCTGTGACCGGGCCGTCCTTTGGTCCGGACCCAAAAAGTCGAAAGCGAACGAAAAAAATTCGAACCCCCACGGAACCGCATGCCGAACTGATGCATTGGGATGGGTAAGTTGGAGCCACGGTCGCAAGTTTCCCCCCTCCCCCTCCCCCTGCTTGCACCAGCTCCCATGGCCCGCGGCGTCGCTCCCCTTCGCCGCGGGCAACTTTTTGTGGGGGCGCTCTGCATCATGCCATCGGAACCGGTGAAGCTGAGGGGGCGTTTCAGTTCACGCACTCCACAGCGTCCGCGATGGACCGCACAAATCGAAACGTGGAGCGTAATCAGGTCGTGAGCTCGCACCCGGAGTTGCAAAGGCAGCAGATGCGTCCCGCATGATGCACAACGCCTCGTCTTCCCTGGGCAAGCACAATGAGGAGGACCTAAATGGACCTCACATCAAGTGAAATTGAAATCCTGAAAGCGATCGAGAAGAGCGGCAACGACCGCGGCGACTACACGAGCTTTCGCCGTATGATTGGTGCCATCGCCGATCCCACGCTCACCATCGATGACGCCGAAATCCACGAAGCTCTCGATAAGCTCAAAGAAAAATCATTCATTGAGATCGAAAGAGGCAGAGCCGTGAAGCTCACCGAAAGCGGCATCGTGGCTCTGCGCGCGCTGTAGGGGCAAGGCGCGAATGTGACAGCAGATTGATTAGGTCTCTTCTTCCGGGACATCACCCGCAATCAACGCGCTGCGAGAACTTTCGATCTTGCGCAACAGTTCAGCGTCAGCCGCCTCCTGCGCGCCTGAAACGGGCATTCCTTCATCGCCGGAAGCAAGCCGCCGGTTGACGAGAAAAGCCCAGCGCTTCAACGCGGCAATCTTCTCACCACGCGTCAAACCTTCAGACGCCATGAGATCATCAGGAGTCTGAAATTGAGATTCAGGTTCCGCCTTGGCGGCTTCCCGGTCAATCTTCAGCCGTTCGCCCATACGAGACATCCTTCGTGAATTACCCAGCAAAAACGCCCGGCCAATAGACGCCGATACCAAATCCCACTGCCAATGCGAGCAGCAACGAGATAGCAAGGACCCAAATCAGTCCGGTTCTCTTCGCCTGACGCGCCTCGTTCGTCGTCAGAACTGGCGCGCTTTGGGATTCTCTATTCATGATCATTCCTCCTCTTTGCGCAGAGTCCAGTCATGGCAGGCGAATGGGTAAAACGCCTCTAAACGAGTGAGGTTCCGCCACGGGGCGTCCTTGAAACACCCTCGCGGAGCAATCTCAGGCCTCGTCATTGTTCTTAGGATCTAACGGCGGCTCGGGCGGAAAAATTCGATCTTCCAGCCGCTTAACGAATGCCAAAATCACGATGGATATGACGACCGCGACGATGGCAACGTAGTAATATCCGCCACCGCAAGCTAACCCGATGGCACCAGCAAGCCACATCCCCGCGCCAGTCGTCAGCCCCTGAATTTTCCGGCCACTGACGATGATCGAGCCGGCGGCCAGAAAAGCGACGCCGGCCGTCACCGCCTCGATGATACGGATCGGATCAACGTTCCCGCTCGGAAACTCTCCGCGAACTTGATAGAAAATCTCGAAAGTGATGATGGTAAAGAGCGCCGCCGCCAGCGAGACCATCATATGCGTTCGCAAACCGGCCGGCCTGTCCTTCAGCTCACGATCAATTCCGATCACTCCGCCAAGCCCTGCAGCAAGCAGCAACCGCATTGTGATCTCCAATTCCGGCACATGTGTCCGTGAAACCACTGATATGTCGAACAGGTCCACTCGCTTCCCAGTGCTTGTCATTGTAAAGACGCGGCAACAACAAAACCAAAGGTCGTCTGAATCCGTTCCGTAAGTGAGAGGCGACGCCGAAAGCTGATCGAGAGTTGCAGATGAACGAAACAACGAGCGCAGTCTCACCGGCCCGATACGAGTTTCGCATCTTCACGACCAACGGTGCCAATCTGATAGAACGCCTACGTGCGTTGCCCGGCGCAAAAAAACCGGAGCGCGATCAGGGTGCACAGACCTATATCGTCCGGCACAACTACGATCATATCAGCATCAAGCTGCGCGAGGACCGGTTAGAGGTCAAAGAGCGGTTCGGCCAGCTAGATTGCCTCGAACGCTGGCGATATCGCTTCGTTGCACCACTCCCCGTCACGGCAGATCAAGTCGAAGAGCACCTCTTTGCTCCACTCGGCCTTTCTGTTTCGCTCAAGGCAGGCACACGTTTCTCGGCCCATGCACTCATCGAACTTGTACAAGCTCATTGCCCTCCGTTGGCCCTCATCGAACTCAACAAGGATCGAGTGAAATGGTCCCTCGGAGCTTGCAATGCAGAATACGTGAGCCTCGACGCTGACGGTCATTCTCTGTGTAGTATCGCGTTAGAATCGACTGACCCTAACGCGCTGCGGCAGCTCATAGGAACGCTGCAGCTCGATCACTATGAAAACCAGAGCTACATCGCGTTCTTGAATAGTTCGGAAAAGAATGGCTGAGACGCACACTCGATAACCGAGTGAACGTCTCGCAAACCGCTGCGCCCTACAGGCAGGGAGTTATTTTGTCTTATCCGATTTCATGTCCGGCACAGCTTCGCCCACACGGTTGGTCGGCGCGTGTTGGGTTTCGTCCTTTTTGTGCGTAGAAGACCCACTCTGCTGAGTGTCAGCCTTAGGCTCAGCCTTCATCGTTGGGACGCTCTCACCGACGCGATTTGTCGGGGCGTGCACATCTTCTTGAGCCTTACCGCTCGAACCGCCAGTTTGACTTTGAGCAAGCTGACCGCCTCGCTCAGATGATAGCTGCGCACTATTGCCGGCAAGCAACGGCGAGGACGCAAACACAGCGATAGCAGCGAGGCCTAAAACTTCCCTTCTCATGATATCCTCCTTTATAGCGGCCGTTGATCGGCCATATCGGAGGAAAACGTTGGCGCCGAAGGTCTGTTCCAAGTCATTTCCGCACGGGTACAGTTGGTTCAACGATCAGTGCTACGCCTTTATGGAATGAAGCGCCAACTCCAAAACGGAGATTGCGGGCTCCGAAGAAGGTGAGAGCGGATCACTCACGGGACGCAATTCGATCGTGTCGTTAGCGCCTCCACGCAAGCCAGCGGCCGTACCATCGGGCGACGAAGATGTAGAATTCAACGTCCCCATATACTGTCCTTCCAGATCCTTGAGCTCAACGTCCGGCGTAGGAGCCAGCACCGCCCAGGACAGGATAACCTTCGGTTCAGCCTCCTTGTCGCTGCTGATCCGCTTGATGACACCGTCAAAGCGCCCGCCAGGCCCACTAAGGGCTTCGTACTCACATGAAAGAGCCGTCGCCCCTTCAGGCAACTTTCGCTGCGCTTCTGCATCTGCTGGAATCGTGCAAGTCAACGTCCCCGCATTCGCCGGCGGAGGTGGCGTGTCTGCAAAGGCCGACGTTGTTACACTCAATCCCAGTACCGAAACGCAAACCGCTAGCTTGAACGGTGAAATCGAATCCATCGTTATACCTCCTGAAGAGGCCAACGATGTCGGCACCAACGAAGTTCCCCTGACGCCCGTTTGGCAAGCCGTTATCCGTGATGTGGACCCAATCGGGTGTCTCCATGCCACAGTGCTCCCTGCACCACAGAAATGTGTGTCCGGTCCAACGCTACCCACGCCAGCGACCCGATGAGCACGGTGATGGCCAGCCCGGTCAGGAATGTCTTCATGTTGGCAAACCTCATTATTGTGTTGCGAAATTCTTCTTACTCGGCAGCCTTTGGGTGGTGGTGATGCGTGGAAGACGTTTGCTCGGTCCCAGTCCCGTCCGGGTCGCGCCAGTTGCCACTGATATCGCGATACCAAAGACTGTGGTGCTCTTTCGCCCAATTGCGATCGACGCGCCCTGACCACATCGCATCGATCGCGCCTTCCATACCGACGGTGCCGATGTATATGTGGCCGATGATCAGAGCGATCATCAGTAGCGCGATAACGGCATGAGCAAGCTGAGCCCACTGCATCCCATCAAAGCCGAGCCACGCAAACGGAAACATCAGCGTGACACCGGAAATAAGCGCCGCCAGCCCACCAAGCGTAACACCCCAAAAGACAATCTTCTGACCCGCATTGAATTTACGCGCTGGCGGATTGTGACGACCGTCAGAAAGAAAACCGCCACCCTCTTTGAGCCACTCCACATCAAGACGTGATGGCAAATTCTCCCGCAACCAAAGCCAGGCCATCGCCACCACACCAATGGCAAACGCTACCGACGCCGCCATGTGGAGCCACGCACTGATCGAAGCCACCTCATGAAATGCTGATGGACTTATGAACGGAAGCAGAAGCGGTTTTCCGTAAAGAACGACGAGCCCCGTAAGAGCCAGCACAACAAACGCCGTCGCCGTCATCCAATGATTGGCACGTTCAACCTGATTGAACCTCTCGACCGTGCCGCTGCTCCGGCCTTCCGCAATACGAATACGCCCGCGTGCGAATAGAAAAAGCGCCAGTGCCAAGGAAACTCCAAGGATCAACCAACCGCCCGTATAGACGACCGTACCGTTCCGGGCTCTCCGCCAGTCGCGACCCTGCGGCTGCTCCAGCAGGTTCGTATTGCGATAAGGAAGTGACGTTGTTCCAGTGCGCTTCTCCGGAGTAATCAGGATCTGGCTGTCCGCTTTATCCAGCTTCCAGCTCTGCACAATTTGCTTTGGATTGGACACCGAACCGCCAGCCTGGGTACCACCGGCCACGACATCCTCTTGCGGACGAGCAACCGCTGGTAGCGTCTCTGCCGCATTCCGGTCGGACAGCAGTTTCGAACGATCGACCCAGACGGTTCGTTCACCAGGTTCGCCCCCGATCTGGACACTCGGCAGCACCATGGGCTTGGGCGCTGCGGCATACGTCGCCATCCATATCAACAAGGCCGCCAATAAAGCTGCAGCGAGACCACCGGCAACGCGATACGCAGACATCACCTGCCTCCTTATCCTTGTACTGCTTGTGAACTGTAATAGGCCGTAGACCAGCCCCAAGCACCGGCGCCATAACCGCGCCTGACGATACGCTCTCTATAAATTTGCGAGACGATATCTCCGTCGCCAGCCAACAGCGCGCGCGTCGAACAAACCTCAGCGCAAAGGGGCAATTTTCCTTCGGCGATGCGGTTACGCCCATACTTCTTGTATTCCGCTTCCGAACCCGGCTTTTCAGGACCGCCCGCGCAATACGTGCATTTGTCCATCTTGCCGCGGGAACCGAAATTCGACGCCTGCGGATACTGCGGCGCACCGAACGGACACGCGTAGAAGCAATACCCACACCCGATGCAGATATCCTTGTTGTGCAGCACGATGCCGATGTCGGTTTGATAAATGCAGTTGACCGGACACACCGCGATGCAAGGCGCATCCGTGCAATGCATGCAGGACGTAGCTATAGATTTTTCACCCGGCCCACCATCGTTGATCGTCACGACCCGACGCCGAAGTATGCCCCACGGCACCCCATGTTCGTTCTTGCAAACGGTGGAGCACGCGTTGCACTCGATGCAGCGATCGGAGTCACATAGGAACTTCATCCGTGCCATGATTTACTAACCTCCGATCGGTCTCTCACGCTTTTTCGACGCGGCAGATCGTTGCCTTCGTCTCCTGCATGAAGGTCACCACGTCGTAGCCGTATGTCGTTGCTGTATTGGCGGCCTCACCGATAACGTAAGGCACTGTGCCTTCGGGATAGCGGTCGGATCGGTCCTCGCCCTGCCACATGCCGGCGAAGTGAAACGGCATAAACACCGCCCCCTTTCCGATGCGCTTCGTAACCTGGGCCGTCACGCGCACACGTGCTTTCTCAGGCGTAGCAATCCAGATCATCGAGCCGTCTTGGATGCCGAGCGCAGTAGCATCCTCGGGATTGATTTCCGCAAACATCCGCTGCTGAAATTCCGCCAACCAGATATTCGCCCGCGTTTCATCGCCTCCGCCCTCAAACTCAACGAGACGTCCGGAGGTCAGGATCATTGGAAAGTCTTTTGAAACGTCGCTCTTCTGGATCGACCAGTAGAGCGTCGGCAAACGGAAATCTTTACGGTCTTCATAGGTCTTGTAACGGGGCAGGAGATCGCGCCGCACGGTGTAGAGAGGCTCCCGATGGACAGGAATGCCATCCGGGAAGTTCCAAACCAGCGCACGCGCCTTGCCGTTACCGAAAGGCGCCAAGCCATTGGCCACCGCTACGCGCTGAACGCCACCCGAGAGGTCCGTCTTCCAGTTGATCTTCAGGATTTTTTCGATCACGTCCGTATCGGGCTCGACCATGCCTTGGTCGCGCGCCGCCGTTTCGCCACTACTCGACTGCGAACCGCCATCGCCCTGCTTCGATGCACCGTTGGTCTTGTTCGGATGATGCGCAAGATACCCTTCAATGGCCGCCCGCGCGTTCGGCGCGAACGCACGCAAACCGAGTTGCTGCGCTTTGGCTGCACCTTCTGCATCGTTGGCACTCGGTGGCATCGCCGCACCACCCCCCCCCTCTTTCATGAGCTGCGCGGCTTCATCGTCCGTTATCTTAAGAAGGCGCGGGTGATAATCACCCAACGCAATCGCCGCGATGATGAAATTTTCGCGCGGCGTCAATTGATCCACGAAGCCCAACTTATCGAGCACCGCGACGGTAATTTCCGGATATCCATCCTTGATAGGAGAACCTTCGGGATAAGAGTTCTCGGCAAGCAGGTTTACGCCCTCATGCTCAACACCCCACGCCGCGCGGAACGGAAGGCCACCCTGCGCCACAGTCTTGGTAAGATCGTAGAGCAGCGGCGTACCGGGATGCTTCATCTCCGGCGTTCCCCAACAGGGCCACGGGAGCCCGTAGTACTCACCCTTCACGGGCCCGCTCATGCCGAGCAACGTCGTTGGATCAAACAGGCTTTGGTTCGCCATGTGCACTTTCAGTCGCTCCGGGCTTTGCCCGGTGTAACCGATCGTCCAGCATCCGCGCGTCAATTCGCGAAGGAGATCCTCCGCAACCGGCGCGTTGTCCTTCACTTCAACCTGGTTGAACATCTTGTCGGCGAAGCCGAATTTCTGAGCGAGCAGATAAGCAATCTCGTAATCGCTCTTGGCCTCGAACATCGGTGCTATAACCTGCTCCCGCCACTGCAGGGATCGGTTCGAATTCGTGACCGAGCCTGACGTCTCCATCGTAGAGCCCGCCGGCAATAGGTACACCCCGTCCTGCCGGTCGCCGATAACGGCTGAACTCGTCGGCACCGGGTCAATGATGACCAGCAGGTCGAGTTTTTCCATTCCCTTTTTGAGATCTGGCCCGCGCGTTTGCGAATTCGGCGCATGCCCCCAGTAGATCATGGCGCCGATCGTGTTCGGCTGATCGATGTTCTTGGCATCTTCGAGAACACCATCGAACCAGCGGGACACCGGCATGCCTTTGCGTTCCATCAGATCTTTGGAAGCAAACCGCCCCTTGAGCCACTCATAATCGACACCCCACACACGTGCCCAGTGCTTCCAAGCTCCTTCGCTAAGTCCGTAGTATGCTGGGAGGCTGTCACAGGTAACACCGAGGTCTGTGGCGCCTTGCACGTTGTCGTGGCCGCGGAAAATATTGGCACCGCCACCAGGCTTCCCGATGTTTCCAAGCGCGAGCTGGATGATGGAGGCCGCCCGCACCTTGTTGTTGCCGATGGTCGACTGCGTCAGCCCCATGCACCAGATGAGAGCGCCAGGTCGGTTCTCCGAAATCAATTTCGCCACACGCTCAATCTGAACCGGCGGAACGCCGGTGATGTTGGCAACAACGTCCGGGGGATAGTTTTTCACTTCCTTGCGGACATCGTCGAAGCGGAACACCCGCTGATTTATGTAATCCTTGTCCTCCCAACCATTCTCGAGGATGTACCACAACACACCCCACATGAAGGCAACATCGCTTCCGGGCCTCAATCGCACGTATTCGTCGGCATGGGCTGCGGTCCGCGTAAAGCGGGGATCAACAACGATGAACTTGCATCCGTTCTCTCTCGCACGCAGCACATGTTGCATGGCGACCGGGTGCGCTTCCGCCGGATTAGCTCCAAGCAAAAAGATCGACTTGGAATTATGCATGTCGTTGAACGTATTCGTCATCGCCCCGTAGCCATACGTGTTGGCCACACCGGCAACGGTGGTCGAGTGACAGATACGCGCTTGGTGATCCGTATTGTTCGTGCCCCAGAACGCCGCAAACTTCCGGTGCAGATATGCCATCTCGTTAGAGAACTTGGCCGAACCGAGCCAATAAACGCTGTCAGGTCCTTTGGCGTCGCGCACCTTGAGAATCTTATCGCCAACCTCGTCGATTGCGACGTCCCAGGGAATTCTCTTCCACTTCCCACCTTCGAGCTTCATCGGATACTTAAGCCGGCGATCGCCGATAGCGAGTTCGCGCGTCGCCGCGCCTTTCGCACAATGCGTTCCAAGGTTGATAGGACTCTCGAAGGCAGGCTCCTGCCCAATCCACACCCCGTTTTGGACTTCCGCCCAGATGGAACAACCCACCGCGCAGAAGGGACAGATTGTCTTCTTAAACTGGATGTCAGTGGGAGAGGTGGGAGCCGGACGAGGCTGCGCGCGAACTCGACGCGTCTTCAGCGTGGCTGCGCCCACAAACGCGGCTGATGCAAATCCTGACGCCTCTAAGAAATGACGCCGCGACATGCCGCTCGTTCTGGCGAAATCCGACAGAACTGCAGTCCCGGCTTCACCGGAACGCTTCTTCTTGAGCATCTATTCGGCTCCTGCACGTTTATGCCGTTGCGCGGCAAGGCAGGATTATCGTCGGGCGAGCGCGTAAAACGTCCGGATATGAGGAGTTTCCCGATACTCTGACGCACGGGGATCTGATCGTTGACCGGTGGACATCTCGGCCTCAGCCGTAAATGCCACTCCGGCACCCAATGCCAAAGCTGGGAGCCCCGTCACCAATGCACGCCGCGACGAAACAAACGGCACGGGGTCATGGTGGGGACGAGGATCTCGGGTCGATGGCGGATGTTGCATGCTCGCTTTCTCTACCAAGAGCGCAACGACGATGACGGCTGAACGCCGCCCCTCTCTAAAGGTTCCATAATTTCTTTGAAAAAACCGAGACTTCCACTCCATTAGCTCACGGAGCGGTGATCCTGCACGGACCTATTGTTCACCACCAGAGCACTCATGCGGTCGCAGTCCAATGCACAAATGCGATCAGCTTTCGACAGTCAAAGGTTTCACGTGAATCCACGCCGTAAATCTGGCTCGGCCCGCATCTCGTAGCACGCACAGCGCTTCCCCCTCTCATCCGTTGCCGCTCTACTCCGGACACCAACATAGGAAGAAACTTCGGGGTGAATTGCTATGGCGTATTAGAATGCGTTCCCCATATTGTTTGCCAGACGTTACGGGTTATAACCGGAACGTTATTTCGCAACGGCCGTAAACTAAAGTGCACAATTGAAGACTTACGGCCCAATACAGAACGCGCTAGGGAAGGGTGTAATATATGCGACTTCAAGTTCTAGCCGCCGTCGCCGCATTGGTTTTGACGGCTGTAGCTTTTGGCAATGAGGCAAGCGCACAATCGGGATTGCTCGGCAAGGCGGTTCGTTTAGATCCGATTACCCTCTCAGCCGGAAAGCCACTCGCTGATAAGCCCTACGAACTCGAATCTGGAAAATACTACAAACTCACGATCAAGGCGGATGGATCTCAGGAGCTAGCCATTGAAGGACCTGAGTTTTTCCGCAACATCTGGATCAACGAAATCGTCATCAACGATATCGAAGTCCGCCCTCTCGGCGTATCATCATTAGAATTTGACGGAGAAGGCGAAGCGGTCATTAGCTTCGTCACAATTCGCCCCGGATCTTTTTACTTGAAGATCCCAAACACAACGGGCGAAACGCAACGCGCAATATTCAATGTAAAGGGATAAAGTCCAGAATTCTGGGATTCAAATGCGCTAGGGATATTTTCCCGAATTAATGTGGAATATTTCCCGAAAACATACGGGCAATGGGCCGCATTTCAGGAACGGAACGAACACGTCATAAATGCGTAGTGCATCTGCGTTGTACGAAGTGTTCGCTCCGTTCGATGCAGTTAAATTAGAGGAGGTATGTATAATGAAGCGCTTTGTCGTGGCTTTCGCCGCGTTGACTCTCGGCAGCTCCCTGGCTTTCGCCGACGAAAAACCAAGCGATGCCGAAGCCGCCAAGATCAAAGAGACTATCTCAGCTTGGGGCTGCAGTGGCGGTGAATACGAAAAAGAATCCGAAGGAACCGGCGTTTTCGAAGTTGACGATGCAAAGTGCAAAGATGGTCAATACGACTTCAAGCTGGACAAGGATTTCAAGATCCTCAGCGTGACGCGCGACTAAGATTTGCAGCTGGTCACAGGGCGATACCTTTGCAAACCTTCTCGGCTCCTGCTTCCCCCGAGGCACAGTGAGACGAGGAAACGGGCTCTAGGTATCACCGTGCCCCGCTATTGACGGGCCGGTACTTTTGTACCGGCCCGTTTCGCATTCCGGTCCGTCCAAGCTCGCCAAACCGACATAACGCTCAGCCATGTGCAATAGCGCCCATTTTGCCGCCTGCCCTGAACTCAGGAATCAGCAAAGCTGATCATCGATTTCGTAAAAGCAAAGGGGCGCAAAAGCGCCCCAGAACATTCAGATCCAAAAAGATCTACGCGATTCAGAAACGGTGCTTGACCGACCCGCGAATGCGTAAGTCATCCGTTTCTGGTCCTGGATCATTCTCCATCTTGTCCTGCTGCCCATTCGCTCCGTAGAGCAACTCCAAACCAAAATCCATCTTGGGCAACACGCCGAGCTTACCGAGGCCAGGAATGCTGACTTCGGTACCACGATCCGCCTCACTGGCTGCGTTAGGAGCAGAAAAATCAGCAGCGGGCGGAGCCACGTCTGCAGCCGGTGCGGAGGGCGCAGCAGCTGCAGGAGGCGGCGTAGAAGCGCTGCCACCTTGCTGTTCCTGGAAGGCGAACGCGGGCAGGCTGGCAAGTCCAACCAACATCACCCCGGCCCCCAGAGTCTTTACCCATTTCATAGTATTCATCAAACCCCGCAATGCACGGACTCCGGCACTGGAGTGAACATGAGTGCCAGTCCCGCGAAACACAAGCATGTTTCCATCGTAGTTAAGCCCCAGTGAACGTTTCTTGAAATGCCTGTGTTCCTGATGCCATGTGACCAGCTGACCACAACAATCGATATTGAGCCAGAAAGCCTTTTTGTTGCCTAAACCTGCATAATGCCACCACAAATCGTGACCAACGCGTGTCAACGAAAAGGCAGAAAAAAGGGGCCGTTTTAGAGCGGCCCCTCTGCTATCAGATCTTATGAGATCGATCAGAACTTGATGCGTGCACCGCCGACAACGGTGTCGAACTTATCTTCGTTAGGATCGACAAGTCCAGCCGTGCCGCCGTCCAGCTCGTAGTGG
>NZ_FNJC01000005.1 GCF_900104305.1 Filomicrobium insigne
AGAGGCGCTGCTGCGCCCCTCCCCGGCTTTGGGTTAGCTCAGGTTCTCGATATGGCCCTGATCATTGAGGCGGATGGCTTCCGCTGAGGGCACGCTCGGCAGGCCGGGCATGCGCATGATGTCACCCGCGACCGCGACGATGAATTCCGCACCCGCCGCCAGGATCACTTCACGCACGGGCACTTCGTGGCCCGTTGGCGCACCGCGCAGGTTGGGATCGGTCGAGAACGAGTACTGGGTCTTGGCCACGCAGATCGGCAGATGGCCGTAACCGGCGTCCTGCAGATCCTTGAACTGCGCCTTGACCGACGCCGAGGCGGTAATGCCCGAAGCCCGGTAAATTTCCGTGGCGATGGTGTTCATCTTGTCCCACAGCGGCATGTCGTCGGGGTAAAGCGGCTTGAAGTCCGCCTGGCCCGAATCCGCCAGCTCCGCGACGTAGCGGGCCAGGTCCTCGATACCGGCGCCGCCGTTTGCCCAGTGCGAGCACAGGAACGCCTTGGCGCCGACCGATTCAGCCGCTTCCCGGACCGCATCGATTTCCGCATCCGTGTCCGTGATGAACTGGTTGATGGCAACCACCGGCGGCAGACCGAACTTGCGCATGTTTTCGATGTGACGCTTGAGGTTCTCGCAACCCTTCGCGACCGCCGCGACGTTCTCGCCCTTGAGATCGTTCTTGGCGACGCCGCCATGCATCTTCATGGCGCGCACCGTCGTCACGATGACGGCGGCATCCGGCTTCAGACCGGCCATGCGGCACTTGATGTCGAGGAACTTCTCAGCGCCGAGGTCCGCGCCGAAGCCGGCTTCGGTCACGACATAGTCGGCGAGCTTCAAGGCCGTCTTGGTGGCCAGCACCGAGTTGCAGCCGTGCGCGATGTTGGCGAACGGACCGCCGTGGATGAACACGGGGTTGTTCTCTAAGGTCTGCACCAGGTTCGGCATCAGCGCGTCCTTGAGCAGCACGGTCATAGCGCCGTCCGCCTTCAGATCCCGCGCCAGCACCGCCTTCTTGTCGCGCGTATAGCCGACGACGATGTTGCCGAGGCGGCGCTGCAGATCTTTGAGGTCGCTGGCAAGGCACAGGATCGCCATCACTTCCGAGGCCACCGTGATGTCGAAGCCGTCCTGACGCGGGAAGCCGTTGGAAACGCCACCGAGCGAGTTGACGATCGAGCGCAGCGCCCGGTCGTTCATGTCGATGACGCGGCGCCAGGTGATGCGGCGCTCGTCAAGGCCGAGCTTGTTGCCCCAGTAGATGTGGTTGTCGATCATCGCGGCGAGCAGGTTGTTCGCCGACGTGATGGCGTGGAAGTCGCCGGTGAAATGCAGGTTGATGTCTTCCATCGGCACGACCTGGGCATAGCCGCCGCCGGCCGCGCCACCCTTCACGCCGAAGCAGGGCCCGAGTGAGGGTTCGCGCAGGCAGCTCATCGCCTTCTTGCCGATGCGGTTCAGACCATCGCCCAGACCGACCGTCGTCGTCGTCTTGCCTTCGCCAGCCGGCGTTGGCGAAATCGCAGTCACCAGAATGAGCTTGCCATCGGGGCGATCTTTGACGCTGTTGATGAACTCGGCCGAGATCTTCGCCTTGTAAGGTCCGTAGTTGAGCAGCGCGTCACCCGGCACCGCGATCTTCTCGCCCACCTGAGAGATCGGCTTCATCTTGGCTTCGCGTGCGATCTCAATGTCTGACTTGACGGTCATGCGTTGTCTTCCTCCGCCGCCTAGCGGCTTTTTTTGTTAACACCGGTTATGATTCATTCCGCGGCCTGAAGCGTGAACCTATTACCAGCCTTCAAGCCTGCCGTTTCCGCAAATTCTGACGCTGCGACTTTGGGCGCTTTACCGGCTCGGACACGTTTAACGAGAATCGTTCCACCTTGCGCCGCAATGGTGATGCCTTCTTTCGAGACCTCTACGACTTCTCCCGGTTCGCCGCTTCCATCCGACTTGGCGACGTCAAAGATATCCAGCCGTTGGCCGTCGATTTCCGTCCATGCACCCGGAGCGGGATTCGCCGCGCGTATCAGGTTGTAGACCTCATCGACCGGCTTAGACCAATCAATTCGCGCGATCTCTTTCTTAAACCACCCCTCGTAAGAACCCGCCGCCAAATCCTGTGAGTGCTTGAGAATGATGCCGGCCTTGACCAAATCGAGGCCTTCCATCATCGCATCGACGCCCATCGGGAATAATTTGTTGAAGTACACATCGCCAATGGTCTCGTCCGGTCCGATTTCACATGTCTTTTGCAACATGATCGGTCCTTCGTCGAGACCATCGTCAGGCCAGAAAATCGTCAACCCTGTACGCTTTTCACCCATCGCGATGGGCCAGTTAATTGAGGATGGTCCGCGATGCATCGGACATAAGGAGGGGTGATACTGGAACGTCCCGTACCGTGGCGCATCCCGAACGTCCTTCGGCACAAACAACAAGACATATGCCATCATGCATACATCCGCGTCGAAAGACTTCATGAGCTCAAGCGCTTCAGGCGTTTTCCATGAACTGGGCTGATAAAGCGGCAACCCCCGTTCACGAGCCAGTTCAGCTAATGGGTCTTCTGGCTTGCCTTCCTTTGTTGGCGCACAGCAAACCGCGACAACATCTTCGCCGCGCTCCAGCAATCGTTCCAGTACAGCCTTGCCGAATGCCTGTTGGCCATGAACGACGATACGCATGATCCCTCCCTTCGGCTGGCGCGGTGTCACCGCCAGCCGCTCCAAGTGTTAAGGTAAGAATTTATGGACGCGAAAGACCGAACTGAAAGGCCACCGCGTCAGACTATTCAGCGGCCATTTTCTTAGCAGGCTCGGTCGCCCCTGCATTCTTCAGTTCTTCAACTTCTGCAGCGGAATATCCCAGAACATCGGACAAAATCTGATCCGTATGCTCACCGAGCAGCGGAGAACGACGCACCTCCACCGGACTGTCAGAGAGCTTGATCGGGCAGCCGACCGTCAGATATTTCCCGCGCTCGGGATGGTCCACCTCGACAATCGTGCCCGCAGCCCGAAGAGCTTGATCCTCAGCCAACTCCTTCATGGAAAGGATCGGACCAACAGGAATGTCGAGCGGATTGCAGATTTCCATGACCTCGAACTTCGTCTTGGTCATGGTCCACTCCTCAATCGTATTGAAGATATGTGACAACTTGTTGAGGCGTGCCTTCGGCGTTTTATACTCAGGATCTTCCTTCCACTCAGGCTTATTGATCACATCGCAGATCTTCTCCCACACCGGAGCCTGTGTGATGAAATAGGTGTAAGCGTTAGGATCGGTTTCCCACCCTTTGCACTTCAAAATACGGCCGGGCTGACCACCACCTGAGTCATTTCCAGCCCGAGGAACCGCATCCCCAAACGGAATGTCTTCGCCGTATTGAGAGTATTCCGTGAGAGGACCGCGCTCGAGGCGCTGCTGGTCGCGCAGCTTCACGCGGCACAGGTTGAGAACACCATCCTGCATCGGCGCCAGAACTTTCTGACCGCGGCCAGTCTTCTCGCGCTGGAAAAGCGCCGTCATGATGCCCAGCGCCAAGTGCAATCCCGTACCGCTATCGCCAATCTGAGCACCAGTGACCGTCGGCGGTCCATCGAGAAAACCGGTCGTAGAAGCTGAACCACCCGCACACTGCGCAATGTTCTCGTAGACCTTGCTATCTTCGAACGGTCCGGGACCAAAACCTTTAACCGACGCCATGATCATGCGCGGATTGAGCTCCTGGATACGCTCCCACGTAAAGCCCATCCGGTCCAAAGCGCCTGGCGCAAAGTTTTCGACCAACACGTCGCAAGCCTTGACCAGCCGCTCAAGCACCTCTTTGCCTTTTGGATTCTTAGTATCGAGAGTAATCGAGCGCTTATTGTGGTTGAGCATCGTGAAGTAGAGGCTGTCAGCACCGTCGACGTCGACGAGTTGCTTGCGCGTCGCATCACCAACGCCCGGCCTTTCGACCTTGATCACGTCTGCGCCGAACCAAGCCAACAGCTGCGTGCAAGTCGGCCCCGATTGCACGTGCGTGAAATCCAAAACCTTTACGCCTTCCAGTGCCTTCACCATGTCTGTCTCTCTTTATTTATCCCGGATGATACCGGTGTTGATTATGCGTGCGTCCCGCGCGAGGGCCCACGCGGGACGCATCAAGTTTTACTTGTACATCGTCTGGTTTTTGGTGCCCGGCGCATATTCGCGCGGATCGACCCAGATATTGACGATTGCCGAACGCCCGGTCTTCTGGATGGCCTCGCGCGCCCGCTGCAGAGCCGGCTGAATATCCGACGCTTCGCGAACTTCTTCGCCATATCCACCGAGCATCTGTGCAAACTGCGAGAATGGAATGTCGCCAAGTAGGTTGCCAACATTGCCCCGCTGTTCGCCGTACTTCGAGATCTGGCCGTAACGGATCTGGTTCATCGCGGAATTGTTCCCGATGACCGCCAGATAAGGCGCGCCGAAGCGATTTGCCGTTTCCATATCGAAGCCCGTCATGCCGAACGACCCATCGCCGTAGTAGCACATGACTTCCTTATCGGGATTGGCGAGCTTGGCCGCCATGGCAAAGCCTGTACCGACACCCAAGGAGCCCAGCGCACCCGGATCCATCCACTGCCCAGGCGCGCGCGGACGCACCGCTTGCGCTGAGATCGTGACAACGTCACCACCGTCACCGATGTAGATGGTGTCATCACCAAGGAATTCATTCAGTTCCCAAGCAACCCGGAAGGGGTGAATAGGCGACTGGTCCGATGTGAACAGCGGCATTAGCTTTTCAAGCGCCATTTGCTCGGCCTCGCGAAGCTTCTCCATCCACTGCTTACGCGCTTGGCGCTTGCCGTTGTCGATCTGGGCGGAGGCCGCATCAAGAACAGCACCGAGGATCGCACCTGGATCACCGACGAGCCCAAGCGAGATATCGCGGTTCTTACCGACCGTCCGGTAGTCCTGGTCTATCTGCACAAGAGTGAGTTCGTTGGAGATGCGCTTGCCATAGCCCATGCGGAAATCAAATGGCGTACCCACAACGACGATGACGTCCGCATTCTTAAACGCCAGCGACCGCGTACGGTCGAAGTGGTGCTCATCGCCCGGCGGCAAGAGACCGCGGCTCGCACCGTTGAAGTATCCGGGAATATCGAGACCGCGCAGCAGTGCAATGGCCTCATTATGCCCACGCGAACTCCAGACCTGCTGACCATAAAGAATAGCCGGACGCTCCGCCTTCACGAGCAGATCTGCGAGCTTTTCGATATCCCTGGGATCTCCGATCGATTTGACCGACGCACGGTAGTGACCTGACTTCGGAATAACCGCATTGTCGATATGCACTTCGCGATCGAGAACATCGCGCGGAATTTCGAGATACGAAGGACCGTAAGCGCCCGAGAAGCTTTCACGTGCGGCCATCGAAATCATGTCAGCGATCCGTTCCGTCGAACGAACCGATTCCGCAAACTTCGTAATCGGACGCATCATATCGACGTGCGGCAGATCCTGTAGCGACCCCATACGGTGCTGCGTTAATGCTCCCTGGCCACCAATGTGCAAAATGGGGCTCTCAGAACGTAATGCCGTCGCGACGCCGGTTACGGCATTCGTGCAACCTGGCCCCGCAGTCGTAACCACACAGCCGAGCTTACCGGTTTGGCGTGCATAACCATCAGCGGCGTGGGCTGCCACTTGCTCGTGGCGTACGTCGATGATGCGAATACCTTCATCGATGCACCCATCATAGATGTCGATGATGTGCCCACCACACAGCGTAAAGATCGTATCGACGCCTTCATTCTTGAGTGCTTTGGCGACGAGGCGCCCACCCGAAACAATGTTTGGATCCGAACTCTTTTTGGCCAGAGTGTCGTCGGCCGTGTTCGCTATCGCCGGTGTCGCCATGTCTCAGCTCCCTTCGAGTTCGACCGGCTTTGGAGAATATCCCCCGGTCATATGGTTGTGGCTGTTGGCTCTGTGGCTTCTTCAGTCGATGTCCACAAAGCGTTCGACGTGATCTCGCAGCTTCATCGTGTGTTCCCGCACCAAGCGTTCAGCCCGGTCCGGATCTCGTGCTTCAAGCGCCTCAATGATCTCCTTGTGGTCTGCGACGGACCGTTTGGCCCGATCCTGCTCGATAATCGTCCGGTTCCTGATCGCGCGAACGTGCAGGAAAAGACTGTCGGCGATGCCCTGAATCAGAGGGTTTCCACTGAGACTGAGAATTGCCTGATGGAACGTGATATTGGCGTCTGAATATTCGCCGAGCCGCATGGCCACTTCGTCTTGTCCGTAGTCATCGACGAGACGATGCAATGCGGCGATGTCGTCGGCGCTGGCCGCCGAGCACGCAAGCCGCGCGGCCATACCCTCCAACGCTGCCCAAACCGTGATCATGTCGAGCACTTCGGCCTTAGTCTTGCGCACGATAAAGATACCGCGCCGCGCGACGACCTTGACGAGGCCTTCTTGATCAAGCTGAGCCAAGGCCTCCCGCAACGGCGTTCGGCTGATGCCGAAGCGCGCGGAAAGATCGCGTTCATCGAGCTTTAGTTGGGCATCAGCATCGTAAATGTTCATATTCGTAATGGCGGATTTCAGCGCCTCATAAGCTCTCGCTTTGAGACTTTGATTCTCGCCGATGAGATCGATTTTGATGGAAGTCACAGCCATAAAATACCTGGGCGCCGTCCGGAAAAGGTTTCAGATGCGGTCATCGATCCTTGCCCTCCGGAAACGGATGTTGTTGCAAAATGACGTAAAACGAACGCCATGACATTCGCCTTCAAGAGCGTGGCTGCACCATCGTTTGGCCGCTCGATGTCGCCTGCGGCGACCATGACCATTGGTAGGTGAACCCAACAAACCTCCGGCATCTGGTATACCAGATACCGAACTATAGTGCTCCCTTCAAGTGATGTCATGGGTTGGTTCTGTCATTGCCCACGTTTCCTGCCGCTTATCCGAAGGTCAGCAAGCCGGCGAGAGCCCGTTGACCCCAAGAATTCTGTGGCGTCTTCTTCTGGGTCCAAATCCGGTGATCGGAGAGGATCCTTGCTTGCGCCTTGCATGGCATACAATATGCCAAATAATCGCGCTACGCAATCGGCATATTGCAGGATAACGCTCGTTTTTTGAGTGTCGCCTATGAGGTCTCCCTCTACGACTCTGCTACATCTCAAAAAGAGACAGCAAGTCGTTCAAACGGGGAAAGCGCCCTGACGCGCGACATGCCCACGGACAACGAGATCAAGAGACTTGGACACCCGCAATGCGCTTGTACGAATTTCAGGCTAAGGAACTTCTCCAGCGCTACGAAATTCCGGTTCCCGCCGGGCGGGTTGTTGACGATGTCGCCGGAGCGGGTCGCGCCGCGGCACGACTGCAATGCGCCCGTTATGCGGTGAAGGCGCAGATTCTATCGGGCAATCGTATAGACGTTGGCGCTATCCGATTTGCAGCTTCGAAGGAGGGCGTGGAGGCGACGGCCGAACAGCTTATTGGCCAGATCTTCACAACAAACCAAACACGTCCCGACGGCGAAAAAGCTCGTTGGCTGCTCGTCGAGGAATCCGTCGCGGCCGTACAGCAAGTTTATGCCGCCGTTGTGCTCGACGGGAGCGCCGGCCGGCTGAAATTGCTGACCAGCCGGGTAGCCGGTACGGGTATCGAGGCGCGCATTGCGGCCGAGCCCGAGTTGATCCGGCAAACGCCTATAGACCTGACAAGCGACGGTCCCTCTGCCGATTTCAAAAGCGCCGCCGAAGCAATTGAACTTAAAGGGGCGGCAGCCGAAGAGGCGGCACGCATCTTTCGCCAAATGGCGCGCCTCGCCGTCGAACTCGACGCCACCCAGGTCGAGATCAACCCTCTGGCAATAACTGCAACCGGTCAGTTCCGGGCCCTCGACGCCAAACTTGAGCTCGATACTCACGCTCTGTTTCGCCACCCTGCCCTTGCGGCATTCCGCCAAGCGCTGGAACTCGAGGATGGTGACCCACACGAACTGGCCGCCGACCGCCACCAGCTCAATTACACCGCTCTAGATGGTGATATCGGGGTCGTCGTCAACGGTGCCGGCCTCGCGCTCGCGACACTCGACATGCTCCGCGAAGCTGGCTGTCGGCCCGCCAACTTCATGGACGTCCGCACGACAGCATCCAGCCTCGACATCGCCCACGGGATGGGCCTCGTACTCAACAATCCCAGGACGCAGGCCATGCTCGTGAACGTCCACGGCGGCGGCATGCAGCGATGCGATACGATCGCCGAGGGTATCGCCATTGCAATGCGGCAAACCACACGACGCGTTCCTCTCGTCGTCCGTCTCGCGGGCAACAACGCTGATTTCGCGCGCACGCGGCTCGCCGGTTCTGGCATCGAATTTATCGATGCCACCGACATGAAGGATGCGATCCAAAAGCTAACCGCTGCTCTCAAATCGGCAGCCGCCTGACCAATTTTGCGAAAACGACGGGGTCAGGCAGTTTACCGCGTCCTGATGGTCGCACCCAGACCCCCTTGACTTGGTATACCAGATCGGACCAACCCTACGTGGACCAAGATCACGATCGCAAAGCTGCAAAAAAGAGCAGCGCGTGCCCAACACATTCCGGGAGGAATAAATGAAAGTTTGTATCTACGGAGCGGGTGCCATCGGCGCCCATATCGGCGTTCTTTTGAAACTTGCCGGCGTTGATGTTTCGTTGATCGCGCGTGGCGCGCACCTGGAAGCGATCCAAAACAATGGCCTCAAGCTACTTATCAACGGCGAGGAAAAGGTCGCCCGTATGCCGGCGAGCAAGAACCCTGCCGACCTGGGGCCTCAAGACTATGTGATCATCGCGCTCAAGACACACCAAGCGTGGGAAGTCGCCGAACAGATGGCACCTCTCCTAGGACCCGATACAGCGGTCGTCACCGCACAAAATGGCATCCCTTGGTGGTACTTCTATGGCTTCGAAGGCCAGTACGCGAACCTCCAGCTCGAAAGTGTCGACCCCGGCGGACGGCAGTGGAACGCGATCGGGCCCCAACGCGCCATCGGGTGCACGGTTTATCCCGCCGCCGAAATCGTAGAGCCGGGCGTCGTCAAGCACACCTACGGCGATCGCTATGGCCTGGGCGAACCGACACGCAAAGAAACAGACCGCGTCAAAGCTCTGGCCGGTGCCTTTGAAGCCGCAGGTCTGAAGCCGAAGATCTATCCCGAAATCCGGAACGATATCTGGCTTAAGTTGTGGGGCAACCTCTGCTTCAACCCAATCTCGGCCCTGACCCACGCCACGCTCGATATCGTAGCCACAGATCCCGGCACACGCTCAGTCGCACGCCGGATGATGGAAGAAGCTGAAACCATCGCGCGTAGAATTGGTGCGCATTTCCGCGTCGACATCGAGCGCCGCATCAACGGAGCAGCGTCGGTTGGTGCACACCGCACGAGCATGCTGCAGGATCTTGAACGCGGCCGGCCAATCGAGCTCGACGCCTTGCTGACGGTGGTCCAGGAAATGGGTCGCCTGGTCGATGTGAACACACCGACCATCGACACTGTCCTCGCCCTCACGCAACAGATGGGTCGCGTAGCCAACGTCTACCCAGTCTTCCCAGACGCGGCACCGGAAGAGGCCACCAACTCGGTCGACTGATACGACGCGTTGGTCTGGAAGAATTAAACGCACAATGCGGCCGCGCCCAAAGCGCGGCCGTTTCCCTTAGAGCCCCGCCGCTGGCCGCGATGACGCCCTGAGTTTCAACTGCGCCTCCCGCCGCGTAACGTAAGCCGAAGCTGCAAAAATGATGAGCCCGCCCACCCACGTTAAAGCGTCAATCGCCTCTCCGAATGCGAGAAACCCGATCGCGACCGCGAACGGCAAACGTACGAACTTGAACGTCATGACCAAAGACGCCTCCGCCACAGCGTAGCCTCGTACGAGCGCCATATGCCCAAGCACCGCGCAAAGCCCCATAGCTGCCAGATACGGCCACAGGTCCAGTGATGGCCACTGCCAAACAAACAACGCCGGCACGAGTGCCAACGGCGTCATGATCGCATTGGTGATGAAAACCACGCGATCAGCATCGTCCTTTTGAGTCAGCTGTTTGACGAGAGGTCCGATGCCACCGACCGCGAGAGCGGAGACCAGCGCCGCCCACTGCCCCCAGCCCGGTTCGGAAAGCCCTGGCCGAAGGATAATCATGGCGCCAAGAAACCCGATCCCCAGAGCCGCCCAGCGGCGGAAATGGACGCGTTCGCCGAGAACCATTATTGCGACGGCCGTGCCGAACAGTGGTGACAGAAATCCGATTGCCGTCACCTCGCCGATGGGGATCAAAGCCACGGCCTGGAACATGGCCATCATCGAGATGAAACTCAGCACAACACGCGCGCCGTAGAGTTTCGGTTGCTTGGTCTGGAATAGCGAGGGCCCACGCCAAGCAAGCAGCGGCAGCATCCATACGACACAGAACGCATTGCGAAAAAAAAGAACCTGCAGCGGATCCATACCCTGCAATGCTAAGTACCGGCCCAACGAGAGAAGGCCCGCCAACAAAGCCATGGCGATAATAACGAAAATCGCCCCGAGGAGAGGATCGTTGGCAGCCCCGGGCCGCCCACTTGCCTTGAGACCGGCGCGCCAGCCGCCAGCACCACCGTCGGCCCTGACTTGCTGCCCTTCATTTAAACCGGTCAAGTTAGTCTCCCGATACGCCACACACGCAAGCTCACGAGCATCACCCGAGCCTAGTTTCAAGCTCTGTGAAACGCGAGGAAACAACGCTGTGCCAACGACCGAGTTCACCGCCCTGCAGGGTGATGGCGCAAACCCATGCAATCTCCGCACGCGCTTACGGCGTTAAACGGAGCCGATTTGTTCAGCGGCCACAACACGCACAGCGACGACCGTGGCATTGTCTTGATGCGGATCACGGACAGCCTCAACAGCACGGATAAGCGCGCTCGCCACTGCGTCCGGTCCATCCTCCGCGTAGGCCGCGATAATGCGTTCGACCTCACTCTCTTCAAGAGTCTGCAAACCGTCACTCGCCAGAATAATGTAATCGCCATCTTCCAGCGTCAAAGGTCGTTGAGATTGGTCGACAAGATCAAGTTCATCGCCCGTCACCGCCGAACGCAGCATATGCCTACGCGGATCAGAACGCGCCTCTTCGACGGTCATCCGTCCAATCTCAGCCAACCGGTCCAGCTCCGGGGCTAACGAGTGATCCTCGTTGAGCAGAGCAATTTCGCCCCGGCGGAACAGCCACAAGGGACTGTCTCCGACACTGACCCACTCGACACCGCCCTCGGAGAAGGCCACGCCGATCAGCGTCGAACCCATCCCTGATAGCACCGGATTTGAGATCACCGTTTGCGCTACCGCGCCATTGGCTGCATCCAACGCATCGCGCAACCGGTCCGGCACCGGCCCGTTACGCTTCGTGAAGGCTTCGAGAAATTGCTCGCAGCAAACGCGGCTGGCCAACGCGCCGCCAGTGTGACCACCCATTCCATCGGCCAGCACAGCTACGAGAGGCACACCTCCAGCCGGGCTCGATCCGTTTGCGACGGCAGCGCTGTCTTCTTGATACTCCCTGGCCCCGCGCGTTGTCTGCCAGGCGTGTTCAAAGGCGTTCATTCAATCCTTGTTTTCGGCAAGTTCAGACCAATCGAATTCTGGCCCACAGAAGGGCACGAAGACAAGCTGCGTGCGACCGACCGTAATGACATCCATTGCGGTGAGTTCAACGGCGCCAGTCGGGCGCTTATCGTTCACCGAAACCACATTTGTCTTAGCAAGATTTGGCACGAACAGGAAAGACCGGTCGCTGGAATCGTAGCGAATGTAAGCCTGCTCTTCCGACGAAATCGCATCATCACCGAAGTCGAGCGGAATGCGTTGGTTGGGCGAGCGTCCCAGCGTATTGTTTCCCTCGAACACCGGCCGGTATGAACCGATCCCAGGGCCGCCTACAACGACTAGCCACCCCACCACCGGATCACGCTCAAATTCACCGCGTTTGACCTGCTGGCGACCGCGTACCAGCTGGGTGCGCTCGGAGTTCTCTTCAGCCTTCGGCGCACTCGGCGTCTTCACGACCCGCGTCGTAGGCGGTGCATCGGCTTCCACATGCGCATCAGGAGGCGTTGCATGCTGCGGGCCACGGGTGCGCGCTTCGCGCGCGGCTTCCGCTGCACTCAATCCCGTATTGCCGTCTTTTACACGGGTGGTGACAGGAGGAGGCTCAGCGGCAGGCGCAGGCTCCGAGGGCGCAACAGGCGGTGGCAAAGCTATGGTCGCCGGACTTGCCTCAGGGGCGGCGCTTTCTGCAGGCTTTTGCGGTTTACCGGTTTCGTCTCGGCTCGCCGCCACCAACGCATCTTTCAATGTTCCCAAAAAACCAGATTTCCCACCGGCTACCGGCTTCGATTCGTTGGCCATATCGCGTCGCTCCTCTTCGCCACTTGTCTCCTCCGCGCCAGCATCCGGCGCTGACTATCTATTGCAGTCGAAACGTCAATTTCGCCGTCCCCAGGGTGATGACGTCGCCGTCCTTCAAGCGTTGCCGCCGAATCCTCTCTCCGTTGACGATGACGCCATTACCATCCGAACTGGATAAATCAGAAACGACATAACCAACATCTGCGGACCGACTTATGACCGCATGGTAACGATGCACGGTAGGATCGGTTAGTCGCACGTCGTTATCCTCCTCCCGGCCAATCCGAACCATCAGCGCACCGCTGAATCGGAACTCCGAAACCTCCGCGTCAGACGTCTCCTGAATCTGCACAAACGCATCTCCTGGGACGATCACCCTGTGTGAATAGGGCGGTGGGTTAGTCGTCGGCAGCTTTTGCGCCGCCGGATATCGCACCGTTCGGTCGGGCTCGATGACACTCCCGGACCGCCGCAAAATCAAACCCGCAGCAACGAACAGCGGCACAATGACCACAAGGCTCAATCCCAACAGCAACGCTGGAGCCTGTCCATAGCCCTGACCAAGAAGATCACCAAAGTCGGAAGTCACGCGCTGCCACCAGCTCAGCAAATCACCCTGCCAATCGGCGGCGATATCCCAGATTGGCATTGAAACCTCGTTGGCTAGAGCCGAATCAGCCGCCAGCAATCTAGCGCTCAAAGCGATCACTGAGCACTGCCACGCCGTCTTGTTTATCCACAACAACGATCGTCGGAACCTCAAAAATGTCGGTATAGCCGTCAAACGGCGGCAACGATCCCCTGCCACTGTGGCATTCACTCCGACTTCATACGCAATTCCGCCCCGCACGTCCCCGTCCCCTCTTGGCCTTTCCGCCCAATCGCGTCAGTGTCAAACTTTATCCGTGCTACATGCATGCGCGCACGCGCGAACGCCACAATCGTGCTGCAAAGATGGCATGAGCAAGGTTTTACGCCTCGGAAAACTGGTGAAAGAATCGGCGCGTGTCATGTAAGACGATTATGGCATCGCCAATATCGGTAGACTGGACTTAACGGGGACGATGACCAACCTGATAGCGCTTCCAGATGGCACTGAGCTTGTCGGTGACTACAGGATAGAACGTGTGCTCGGAGCCGGCGGCTTCGGCATCACCTATCTTGCCGACGAGCTTGCGCTTGAGCGTCGCGTAACCATCAAGGAATATTTCCCCTCGGATTTTGCCGCCCGCGCCAATAGCATCAACGCGAGCCCGCGCTCGCAAGATTGCGATGGCGATTACCGTTGGGGGCTGGACCGCTTCATCGAAGAGGCCCAGACGCTCGCAAAATTCAACCACCCGCACATTGTGCGCGTGTACCGTTATTTCCGCGCGAACAACACTGCCTACATGGTTCTCCATTTCGAGGAGGGCCAAAGCCTTAAAAACTGGCTCAAAGGCCTCGGGCGCGCACCTCGCCAGAAAGAGCTGGATCGCATTCTGGAGCCGTTGCTCCAAGCGCTCGAACTCATTCACAAGGCGGATTTTCTCCATCGCGACATCGCGCCGGACAACATTATCATCCGCAAGGATGGCAACCCGGTTCTCATAGACTTTGGCTCAGCGCGCGGCGAAATCGCGAGTCATTCGAAGACGGTCTCCGCTCTCGTAAAGCCGGGCTACAGTCCCTATGAGCAATATGCTGAGACAAGCAGACAGCAGGGCCCTTGGACGGATATCTACGCCCTCGGCGCCACTCTCTACCATGCCGTTACAGGAAAGCGGCCTCCGGACGCGCCTTCGCGCATGGTCAACGACGAGTATATTCCTGCACGTCAGGCCGCACTTAGCTCCTATCGCACACGTTTTCTCCGCGCGATCGATGCCGCAATGGCCCTCAATATCGATGCTCGGCCACGTTCGATCGCAGCTTGGCGCGGCGAACTTCTCGCGCCCGATACCCCTCCTGCTCAGCGGGGTAGCTGGCTCTCGCGGGGTCGCGCCGCACAATCGAAAGAGGAAGCAGCCGAACGGGCCTTTGACGTGGTAACACCCGATCCCGGAATGCCTCCACCTCCGGACGCCCCAGGACCGCATGGTGGTATCCTTGATTTCGTAGACGGCTTGAAGCGCAAGCCGCTAGCTGAGGCGTTGGCGAATGTCGAGGCCGACAACCCTGCTGCCGATGAAGCCGATGCCGCTCCAGCCGAAATAAATGCAAACGAAGAAGCGGCTCAATCGCCTCTTGCCAAAACAGTAAAGCTGAACACGGCACCGCCCCCGCTGTTCGCAAAGAAAGCGAAGAAGGCGGCGCCACAAAAAGGCGCAGCAAGCAGTCGGCAGCGCAAGGAGCGCAAAGCCGCCGCACTTCCTGTGCCAGTGGAAACACGCAAACCCGCGCGTCCCCGCGCCAATCGTGCGGGCCGCTCGGGATGGGTCTCGCTCTTCCTCAAGCTCATTTTGGTTGGCGGGCTCGGAACAGGCGTGATTGCGGCACGCGATCAGTTTCCGGAAATCGACGTCGCGGCGTACCTGCCGTCCATGGGCGAACACAGCGCGGCAACAACAAAAAGCAGCACTCTCCCAAAGCCGCGACAACGACCTGAGACGACAGCATCCCTTCAACAGCGCCCTGCCGAAGACGATGGCCCGGCGAACCCGTTGCTCCAACAGCTCGTGGGCCACACCGGCGCTGTCACAGCGTTAGCGTACTCCCCCGGCGGCTACAGCATCGTATCTGCGGGTGCCGACGCGACGGTCCGAATTTGGAATGCCAGCAACGGCAGCCTCTCCCGTATCATTCCGATGGACCATGGAGCCGCCACATCAATTGCGTTACAGGGCGAGTACATCGCGACCGGACACGCGGACGGATACGTTGCGGTCTGGGACAAAACCTCGGGCCACAAGGTTGCTGACTTGCAGCGGAATGAAGCGAGCATTTGGTCGCTCGCGTTTACGAACGTGCCTGGTCGCCTGCTCGCAGCAGCACACGATTGGAAAGTTGCCCTATGGGATCTGCGCGCTCCAAGTAGTCCCGTCCACATCTTCGAAGGACACGAAAACGCGGTGCAGGCCATCGCCTTCGCACCCCAAGGCCCCTTTCTCGCCTCCGGCGGCGCCGACCGAACGGTCAAACTGTGGAACCTCAATACGCTCGATCTCGTACGCACCTACAGGCGGCACCCTGACTTCGTAACGGCCGTCAAGTTCTCTCCCGACGCATCAAGGGTTGCGTCCGCGACGCTCAACGGAGACATACGCCTCTGGTCGACCTCCTCCCAGAGGACCTACCGGCGGCTGCGTGGTCACAAAGATAGCGTCACGGCGTTGGCGTTTAGCGGCTCCGGCGGTCTACTAGCCTCCTCCAGCGCAGATGGAACCGTCCGCCTCTGGGACGTCGAACGCTCAAGAACAGTAAAGACCTTTGCAAGCCACCCCGGCGAAGTGACAGCCGTCGACTTTTCACCCGACGGAAGCCGCCTGATCAGTGCCGGCGACGATGGCAAAATCCGCGTTTGGATGGTCCCCCGCAGAACAGCGCAACGGTAAGCCGCTTTTAGGAGGCCGAATGAATGCAGGCGCCTCGTGTGAATCGGCTTCGAAAACCTGCAGCACAATCGGCAATACGGACCTGCACTTTAGCGGTGCTGGCGTTGTCTTTTCATCTCGCCACCTCCGCCTCAGGATCAACGGAGAGCAATACCCCAGGCTACGACATTGATCAGACGGGCTTCTCCCCACCCTGTCGTCTTAAACGCGGTGCGCTCCATACCGTTACCGATGTCGTTGATGCAGAAACCATCCGCCTCGATGATGGCCGTCTCGTCCGACTGATAGGAGCACGAACACCGGCCCCGTCCAGCACCGCCGCCGGATATCGAGAAACACTCCAAGAGCGTGCCGCAAGAGCTCTCACCGAACTCGTACTCGGTCACAGCGTACGTCTTTATTATCCCGCGATTGATCGCGACCGATACGGACGGACCCTGGCCCATGTGGTTCGAGAAGACAGCTCACAGGGACGCACGTGGGTCCAAAGGCATCTCGTCACCAACGGCCACGCGCGCACCTACGTGATACCGGGGAATGCCGAATGTGTTGATGCACTCGCTGAGGCCGAGAACCGGGCACGAAACGCCGGGCTTGGACTTTGGTCTCTCGCAGCCTACCGCCCCATTGCTTCATCGCGCACTGAGCATCTACGACGGCTCAAGGGAACATTCCAACTCGTTGAGGGACGCATAACAGGCGTAGGAAGCTCTCGCGGCAACGTTTATCTCAACTTCGGTCGAAATCGTCGCTTTGCCTTCACGGCATTCATTGCACGCGCATCACTAACCGGCCAACGCGACTGGGCCAAGGACCTCAAAACTCTAAAGGGTCGCCGCATCCGAGTACGCGGCTGGATCGAGATTCACAACGGCCCGCACATTGAGGTCACGCACCCGAACCAGATCGAACTCCTGAAAAAAGATCAATCGTGACAGATCGGGAGGACAAGGTCTGGCCTCAGCGGTCCCCAAAAAACAAAAGGCGCCGAACGTCTTTCACGTTCGGCGCCTTCTTGAATATCAACGAAGCGACCGCAACCTAACTTAGGCCGCACGAGTTTCCGCATCGGCAGCTTCTTCCTCAGCAGCCGCGCGACGGCTACGTGCGCTCTTGCTTAGCACGTCAGTGATGCGCTGAACTGCGCCGCGCTCATCGAGTTTCTCAACCGCCGCAATTTCACGTGCCATACGGTCGAGAGCATCTTCATAAAGCTGACGCTCTGAATACGACTGCTCGGGCTGCGCTTCCGACCGATAAAGGTCGCGCACAACCTCAGCGATAGAAACGAGGTCGCCTGAGTTGATCTTGGCGACATACTCCTGAGCACGGCGGCTCCACATCGTACGTTTGACGCGCGCACGGCCCTTCAGGATCTCCATCGCGCGTTTGACGATGCCATCATCCGAAAGCTTACGCATGCCAACAGATTCAAGCTTGCCAGTCGGCACCCGCAACGTCAGCTTCTCCTTCTCGAAGTTGATGACGAAGAGTTCGAGAGCAATGCCGGCAATTTCCTGCTCTTCGATGCCAATGATGCAGCCCACACCATGCGCTGGATAGACGACGTATTCGTTCGTCTTAAAGCCATGGCGCTGGCTCACAGACTTCTTCTGCTGATCACTCACGCGCGCAGCCGTCTGCACAGGCGCCTCTTTCGGAGCCGCCGGCTTCACAGGAGCGCTGATCTTCTTTGCTGCCTTCTCGGCAACCGAGGCGGCCACGCTGCGGGTAACGCTCACAGGGCTCGCTGATGATGCCTTCTTGGTAGAAGCAACAGCGGCCGAAACACGACCCTTGCTCGACGCTGTCGGGCTCACACGAGCCGCAGCAGCCTTATTGGTCGGCGCAACGGTAGCGCGTGGCTTTGCGGCCATTGCAGACTTGCTCTTTGCAGTAGGCGCGGCAGCCTTAGCTGTCGATTTCTTGGAGGCGGAAGCAGCCGTCGAACCGCGGGTCGACTTTGGGCTCACGGGAGTTGACTTGCTGATCGACTTCGTTGCACTCTTGGCCTTACTTTTTGCGGGTGTCGCCTTGACCTCGACTTTGGTCTTTTTAGCCATTTGCATCGTCTCACTTTTTGCCACACACACGAGCCGTCCAAGAAACCACACGGACGGTATTGGACAGCGCCCTTGATATAAGGCGCCGCAAACAAGCCCCGGCGCTCGATTGTTCAAAATCGAACTCCAGGCAAATCAATAGGGGCAGATACTAGCCACTTGCGGGGCTACTCATCAGCCTGTCGGACACCATGGCCCTGCTGTACGGGGTTGTGTCTCGCAGCGATCGCGTTGTCGATGTTCGCATTTGTCCAGAAAATCGCCTCTTAACGATGCATGGACACTATATGTTCGCTACGGTTCCAGTTTTGTTCAGCTACGCCACTCGATAGATAATGTAACACAATCTTCACGGAAATAGAAGGGCCCGAACATTACTGTTGGTCAACGAAGGCCAAACGATAGTCTTAAGGCCCTGTTTTAACTAAGGAATTATGCTGGAACAATAAGATCCCCGACCTAGCCAGTAAGGCTTTAAGGGCCAGTAGAAGATGGATCTATCAACGGCTCACGCCTCGTCAACGAGCGCGCAAAACACCGACCGAGCACCAAGAACAACCATAAGCGGCATCAATCGCCGTCACCGGGCTCCGAAGAGAAGTACTTCTCGAACTTGCCATCCTCATCCCGATGCTCCTCCGCTTCCGGAAGCGCATCCTTTTTGGAAGTGATGTTCGGCCATTTGTCAGCGTATTCCCGATTGACCTCGAGCCATTTCTCCAAGTTAGGCTCCGTGTCGGGCTTGATCGCGTCGACGGGGCATTCCGGTTCGCACACACCACAATCAATGCACTCGTCAGGGTGAATGACGAGCATATTTTCCCCTTCATAGAAGCAGTCTACCGGGCAAACCTCCACGCAATCCGTGAACTTGCATTTGATGCAGCTCTCATTAACAACGTAAGTCATGCGAGTGATCGTGCTCCGTATGGTCGTTTGTCGTGTTGCGCGCGTCTGAATATCAGAATTCACTTAACCGAATGCTTCGCTGGATCAAATCCGGCACCGCGATGCCCCGCTCTTAACCCACTCGATCCGTATGGACAAGGCGGCGGGTTTCAGAGGATGAATGCTGCTCTGTTAAAAGCGCTCATCCCACCGAGATCAAGATTCTCCACCTTTAAATCTGTCTAGCTGCCGTCGTTCTCTTTTTGTAGGCCGCCCCGCACCGGGCGTCCTCTCAACGGGGCTTGGTTCAAAATCCACCGGACTAGCTCCAGTTTTGCTCTCCGAAGAAATCGCGCTGCCAGACTGCGGCGTCAACTCTTCATAAAGAGTGCGTGCCTCGGTCGCAGGGCCACGCCGCAAACCCGGCTCCAGAACCTTGAGAATACGAACCTTCCGATGCACCGTCGCGGTAATCACATCTCCCACGCGAACCTGGTAGCTGGGCTTATCTGTCTTCGCTCGATTAACTCGGACTTTCCCGCCTTCAATGAGCGTGGCTGCAAGCGTGCGCGACTTTGTAACCCGCGCAAACCACAGCCACTTATCGAGCCTCTGCCCCGGTAAGGCAGCAGCCGAAGGCGTATCGGCTGTGTCCGGCCCGCTCATGTGTTCGGCTCATCTCCCTGCTTCTGCAAAGCCTCCTTAAGCGCGACCAGTGCCGCAAACGGAGAATCCGGATCGACCGAGCCGCCTTTACCTCGTGGGCTCGATGAATGAACTTCTGGCCTGCGGCGATCCTCACGGCCACGTCCGCCTTCCCATTTGCCACGCTTGGGCCCGCGCCCGCGCCCGTCTCCGCGTGCCTGCCCCTCACGCCCATGAGACTTTTTACCGTCGCTCGAGCCGCGCCGATCGCCATGTTCGCCACTTTTCGGCTTGTCGGAATTAGCCCCTGCATGCTGCGCCCCCGCACCATTAGCAGCGCCCCCCGTAGAGGAGGTGGCATCATGCGCGCCCTCGCCGCCGGAACGATGCCGCCCGCGGCCACGTCGCCGGTCACGATGGCCACCATCATGGCTCCGATGATGCCGCTTGGGCCGCCAGATCTCGATGAACTCCGGCTCTCCCGAAGCTTCGGAAACCGGCGCCTCTGTGGCGGACTCCGATGGTGTATCCTCCTGGCTCGGTTCAGTTTGCACCGCTTCCGCAGCAACCTCTGCAGCATTCTCCGTCGTAGAGGCGACCAATTCTGCGCTGGTCTCCGCAGAATCCGGCGATGCGTCGATTTCTGAAGCAGGCGTCGCGACCGATTCCAAGGAGGCATCCGCGACATGCGTCGCCTCAGCCGCATCAGCTTCTGGCGACGTCTGCACCGTCGGTGACGCAGAATCCGATTCAATCTCAGCTGCAACGCTCGCGCGTTTGACTTCCCGCCGTTCGGAACGGAAACCTAGGGCCTTCAGCACATTCCCGAGTTCATCCGGCGAACACCCAAGGATGGACATCATCTCTGGCGTCACCGTGAAACCACCGTCGCCAGTCGCCCCCTTCGGCGGGGTACGATCCGGCACGGCTTCCTCAGCTTTGTTACGCCAAGCCAGGAGAGGACGGATCTGATCCGCGAGCCGCTCAAGTATATCAAGCCGCACGGCGCGAGGACCGCACACATGGAAACCATAAGCCCGATAGAAAGGCTCAGGCGTCGCAGCATCGGTCGGAATCGAGGTCAAACCGGCACGTGGCGCTACCGGCAAATTCGAACGGGTGATGCCATGCGCGTCACCGCTTTTCAGAACCCAAAGAGTGGCCGCCAATTCTGCTGCGGCCGGCTTCAAGAGCAGCGGCATATATATGTTGAAGGCACCGAAGCGCACGCCGTGGCGGCGCAATTGTGCGCGAGAGGTCTGATCAAGGGCTTTGACCTCATCAGCCACAAGCTCGCGCTTGAGAATGCCGAAGTTCTCCTTGAGCTGGAACGCGATACCGCGCGCGAGCCCGGTGATATCCTCAGCTTCCGCCATTTCGACGAGGGGCTTCAGCTTCTCGCGTACATGCTCGCTGATCCACGTATCAAGACGCGCCTGGATCTTCTCCTTATCCGGCGCACTCAGATGCTCATCGACCAGCAGATTGACGGTCGGGCGCAACTGATCTTCCGCCGCTTCGATCACCGCGACTTCTTGATCCCGCCACAAGATCCTGCCGTCGGGCGAGAGCGTGAAAGCATCAGGCTTAGCAGCTGCCACACGGCGCGCGCGCATCCCGAGCTCACGGGCCAGAACCTGCGCAGCAGCATGCCGAGTCGCCTTGGCATGGATGCCGTCAACCTGCGTCTCAGGAGAAAAGCGGAAGCCAACGAGGCGTCCGACATAATGATCTTCGACTTTAATAGTGCCGTCTTCAGCAATCTCGGCGTTCAACTCGTCTTTATCCCGCATACCCTTCATCAATGCACTCGTTCGCCGATCGACAAAACGTTGCGTCAGACATTCATGTAGTGCGTCCGACAGCTTGTCCTCGATCTCGCGCGTCCGCCCCTGCCAGTGCGCAGGGTCTTTCAACCAGTCCGAGCGATTGGAAACGAACGTCCAAGTCCGGATATGTGCAATCCGGTTGGCCAACGTGTCGATATCACCGTCTGTGCGATCAGCAAACTGAACTTGCTTGGCAAACCAGTCTTCGGGGATTTTTTCACCCGGCCCCATCAAATGCTTATAGATGACGCCTACCAATTCAGCGTGACTGCTACTGGAGATTTTGCGGTAATCTGGAACTTGGCAAACATCCCAGAGCTTCGCAACGGCAGCCGGCGCCTGAGCGAGCGCCACGACTTCCCGGTCGTTGGCAACTGCCTCAAGAGCTTCGACATCGTCAGCCATACGGGCCCGCGTGAGACGCCGTTCGCCTGGCACCTCTCGTAAGCTATCGCGCAATCGATCAACGCTTCCATAGTCGAGATTGCGCGTCCGCCACTGCAGAACCTTTACGGGATCGAAGGTGTGGGACTCGAGACGCTCAATAACGTCCGCATCGAACGGTTCAACCCCGGCCGTGACGCCAAAAGTACCGTCATTCATATGCCGGCCGGCGCGACCGGCGATCTGAGCCAGCTCCGATGGCGTCAGATTACGGTGGTTTTGACCGTCAAACTTGCGCACGGAGGCAAACGCAACGTGATCGACGTCCAGGTTGAGACCCATACCGATAGCATCGGTCGCCACCAGGAAATCCACATCGCCAGACTGATAGAGTTCCACTTGCGCATTACGCGTACGCGGCGAAAGAGCACCGAGAACGACCGCCGCGCCCCCACGTTGCCGCCGGATCAACTCCGCGATCGAATAAACTTCGCTGGCCGAAAACGCCACCACCGCCGAACGAGTTGGCAAGCGGGTAATTTTCTTTTCACCTGCATAAGTGAGCTTTGACAGGCGTGGCCGGGAGATAAAATTGGCACCGTCGATGAGATCCTGAATGCAGTCACGCATAGTTTGCGCGCCCAATAGCAGCGTCTCTTGGCGGCCCCGCGCATGCAGCAGCCGGTCGGTGAAAACATGCCCACGCTCAGGGTCGGCAGCGAGCTGAATTTCGTCAATCGCCAAAAAATCAACGTCGATATCACGCGGCATGGCTTCCACCGTGGAAACCCAATAGCGCGCGCGTTCGGGCTTGATCTTCTCTTCGCCCGTGATCAACGCGACGTTCTGGAAGCCAATACGATGGCCTATTTTATCGTAGACCTCGCGCGCAAGCAGCCGCAGCGGAAGCCCGATCATGCCACTAGCATGGCCAAGCATCCGTTCAATGGCGAGGTGGGTCTTACCCGTATTGGTCGGTCCCAAAACCGCCGTAACATGGCGGATTCGAGTTTCGAGGTTGCTGCCCATAGCAAGGGCCCTCCTGGATCGAGCCCGAAGAAACAGCGTCGTGAAACGGGCCGGTCCGAGTGGCATTGCATCACGGACGCGTCAAGATCAAGAACTACCTATCATGAGACGGCGCATTCCGCAGTAGGTGTTCCGTCTCTGCCCGTACTGTCTAGTGCGAAGAATTAAGTTACAAACCGCGTCAGCAACATGGCAATGGCAGCCTCCAAGGCTGCCATTCGTTGAGGACAATCACAATGCTGAAGTGATTACGAAGCGTATTTTAGTGCCCCAGCGCGATCCGTTCCCTATCCGAAATCCGGATATCGATCCGGTTGGATGAAAGTGTCACAGAGCCGGCAATCGTAGGAATACGGATCTCATAAGGCACATACAGGTTAGCACTTGGCACCGGGCGCAGGGTGACTTCGATACCCGTATTCTCAGCCATTTGCTCCGCTTCGCTGGGGCTATAGCCCGCGATTGGAACATAGCGGACATTGCACACGATTGCGACGCCGGGCTGCCCCGACCGTCGGTTTTCGCGTATCAGCTCCTGCCGGCGATAGCTAAGTCGCAGATCGAAGCGCTGCTTGCCGTCGAAAACGGGGATCACGCGCTCGCAAGGGCCCTTATCGCCAACCGGACGGGTCAGCGCCATAACTGCGGTCAAGGGATCAAGCGCGCCCTTAAGATGCTTTTTCTCGACCGGAACCGTATCTGCCTGATCAGGAATGGGCGGGACCAACGACACATTGGACACCCGATCCTTATTGAAACCAAGCTTAACCGACCCCGATCGGGAAGAGCTTTTGAATGTGAATGTATAGCCAGCGGGCTGCGGGTTGCGGCTACTAACCTTCCCCGACGCCCGGGTTAAACCACGCCACTTGAAAGCCCCAAGCAACGCGGAAAGCTCAGCGTCTCCGTCGAGCACATAGCCGCGACCACTGATCGCCGACTGAAATTTAAAACTGCCGATATCGAAACCATTGAAGGTGATATTGTAGTCGGCGTTCACCTGGGCGGGCCATTCCCCGCCCGTGGCCTTAGCAGGTTCGGAGGTCACCGATCCCAGCGGCAGAGCATACAGGCCAAAAACGAACCCTGCGGCGATCAAGCCCTTGGTAGCAACCGACAATCGGCCACCATCACGCTTGCTTACAACTCTCAACGCACCACCTGCGGCACGGCACGAAACGCTTTTAAACATGACTCGTTCTTCCCATCGAACGCGGGCCTCACGACCACTAACCATAGGTAGCGAGGGTTTACGGCGACTGTTTGATGCTCGATTTTCGCCCAGACTTATTAAGAAAGCTCTGACGCACGCGTCATTTCGGAGCTAAAACTGCGTGAGGCTAACGCCGTTCCGCGTCACAAGGCGACTTGACGGAATTGCCCCACCTCCGGTATACGAGCCCGTCATGTTCCGCCGGTTCGCCGCGCGGGCCAAAGAATTTCGCCAAATCGCAGCGACGAATAAGACTGCGCGCCCCCAGCACACTAGGGTGGCTGCCGCAGTGAAGGAGCTTTTTAAGATGACCAGGCAATGCGAGCTGACGGGCAAGCTTCCGCTTTCGGGGCAGCTCCGCAGCCACGCCGAAAATAAGACGAAGCGCAAGTTCCGCCCGAACCTATGCAGGGTCACCCTCATCAGCGACGTTTTGGGCCGCAGCTTCCGCCTTAAGGTCAGCGCACATGCGCTTAAGTCCGTGGAGCACCGTGGTGGCCTGGACGCCTTCCTGATGAAGGCACGTGACGAAGAGCTGTCAGACCGCTGTCTGAAGCTCAAGCGTGAAATCAAAAAGGCAAAGAAAAGCGCCGAAGGCGAAGCCGTCGCTGCTTAAAGCGGGCTGAGCTTTTCTCCTAAGGGGCCAAGCTCCCCCCGAGCTTGGCCTTTCCCTTTTTGGGCCTGCTCTCGGATTTCTTATTGTCAGCGCGCAGTAGATTTCACAGCGGTATCTGGCAGCCGAAACTGTATTAAAACGGTCTTCTGCAAACCGCGATTGAAGTTGTCATCGGAAATAACGGTGATGATCGTGTCGCCTCGCGCGTCCCGATGCACGCCGATTCCCTCCATATTATCGATGACTTGAGCCATGGTCGCCTCAAGGAGAACCTCTCCTTCAATGGCAGCGCCAGGAGCCAGCTCGCCAGACGCGATCCGTCGAATTCTCATTTTGACGCCCTCGGTCCAGCGAAATCGCCGTTCGAGAACCAAAAGATCACCATCCGGCAAACTCACAGCATCGGTTATGTCGAAGCCACCGATATCCGTGAGCGCAAACGCACGCGCCTTGCCCCCCGTCCAAAGCCAGCCCGTATGTCGCCCCTTCTCGTCATGCATACGCTCGCCAATTGCCACGAGCGCCCCTTTGAATTTGCCTGCTCTAAGCACAGCAATGGCCTCAAAGCCCTTCAAAGACGGCATCCGTCCACGGCTCGTATCTGGCCGAATATATGATGTGGGGGCCGACACACCGTTCGGGCCGATCTGAAAGCGGCCGATCCGGTGGTTCTGTTCGAAAGCGATGAGAAGTTGTCCGCGTTTCGCTGTGCCACTGACAAGCGTCACAGCCTCGGCATCGCGGTCTCTGTTGCGACGTAAGTTCGATCCATCAAGCGCCTTGAGCGGACCGACGCGAACGTCCTCCAACCCGTGAGGAACACCTTCGCGGTATCCAATCCGTCCCGTCATCCATGATCCGGAATCGGAAACCGCAACAAACCCTTTTCCATCAGCATTCAATGCAATCCCGGACCAGCCCCCGAACAACTTGTCCTCGCTGATCAGGCGCAGCCCGCCAATCCATTCCAGTTTGCCGAACGTCCGCCGGCCTATGTCGATGGCATCAAAGCTTGATATCGGCACGGCGCGCACAGCCATGGGACGCACGCTCAGCTTTAAAGTATCGGGCTTGGGAGATGCAGAAACACGCCCGATGCCAGCAAATTGCACACCAGCAGCAAGCATTCCTGCGATGATGGCACTCAATAACAGCCTTGGCCTTACAGGCTTCTTGCCTGCGCATTCAGCGTAGTCAGCCATCAGCTGCCATCACCTCTTCGTCACGCCGTCAAGTCGGGATACGCCCGCGCAATTCTTTAGAAACCGGGCAGCTGCCTCGGCCTTTTTCAGGTCCCTGTGCGCTGCCGCGAACCGCGCGAGCCTTGCGAAGGCCTCTCTGCTGTTTCTTCAAAGAGTTCAACCAGCTTGTCCGTCATGGCACCCGCCAACTCACTGGGATCGGTAATCGTCACAGCGCGACGATAATAGCGCGTCACATCATGCCCGATGCCAATAGCGATCAACTGAACCGGACTCTTGGTCTCGATCTCCTCGATCACGCGCCGAAGATGCATCTCCAGATACTGTCCGGCATTCACGGACAACGTAGAGTCATCAACCGGCGCACCGTCAGAGATCATCATCAGAATGCGGCGTTGTTCCGGCCGCGCTAACAGACGTTTATGCGCCCAGGCCAGCGCTTCACCGTCAATATTTTCCTTGAGAAGTCCTTCACGCATCATCAGCGCGAGCGCTCTCTTTGAGCGCCGCCACGGAGCATCAGCCTTCTTGTAGACGATATGGCGCAAGTCGTTGAGACGTCCGGGGTTGGCCGGTTTGCCATCATTCAACCATTGCTCACGCGACTGACCACCCTTCCAGGCTCGCGTTGTAAAGCCCAGAATTTCGACTTTGACCCCACACCGTTCCAACGTCCGCGCTAGGATGTCGGCACACATCGCCGCAACCATGATCGGCCGGCCACGCATCGACCCGGAATTGTCGAGCAGCAGCGTCACAACCGTGTCGCGGAACTCGGTGTCGCTTTCCTGTTTGAACGAAAGGGGGAACATCGGATCCACGACAACGCGCGTTAGCCGCGCGACATCAAGCACCCCTTCTTCGAGGTCAAAGTTCCAAGCCCGGTTCTGCTGCGCCAGAAGCCGACGTTGCAAACGGTTCGCAAGCCGCGCCACGACGCTCGACAAACTCCGCAGCTCTTTATCGAGAAACCCTCTCAGGCGATCGAGCTCTTCCGGGCTCGACAAGGTATCAGCGGCGACTTCCTCATCGAACTCGCGCGTAAAGACCTTGTAGCCGAACCATTCCGGATCATCGAGAACAGAGACGTTCGGACGCCACGAGTCAGGTGTATCAGCTTCCTCTTCGCTATCGAACTCGCCATCGAATTCTTCAGCAGCCGATTGCTCGCCGCTTTCCTGCATGTCACCGACATCGTTGTCGGAATGCTGCTGCGGTGTCGCTTCGTCCTGGCCGTCGCCTTCTTCCCCAGACTCCTGGTCCTGCTCCTCACCACCCTCGGAATTATCGCGAGCCTCTTCCTGCTCTTCCGTTTCGCTTTGTAATTGCGAAGCGTTGTCCGCGATATCGAGCGCCTCCAGGAGATCGAGCATCACCTGCGCAAAATTCTCCTGATCCTCGACCAGCTCATTCATGCGATCAAGAACGGTCCCAGCGCGTCCTTCAACCCAAGGCCGCCACGCCTCTACGAGACCGCGGGTACTTTCCGGAGGTGCACGACCTGTCAAACGCTCACGTACGATCAGCGCCAACGCTTGATCAAGCGGCCCATCCTCGCGGCTTTGCAGCACCGCAAAACGCCCATGCGAATAAAAGTCTTCAATCTTGGCGGCGAGATTATTGGCCATACCGGGCATGCGGGATGCACCGACTGCCTCGACGCGGGCCTGTTCCACAGCCTCAAAGACGGCCCGTGCATCACCCTGGGTCGGCGCGAGTTTGAGATGCAAACGCTGATCGTGGCACGCTGCTTGGAGCGCTAGCGAGTCCGCCCAACCACGCATAACCGCGATTTCACGCTTGTCGGGCAAACGCGACGGCTCAGGCAGCTTAATCGAGGTTTCCGTGATCTGCGGCCCACCCGGACCAAAATCCACCCCGATATCGCGCTTCCCCGCAACCGCACGCGCGCACGTCGCGACAGCGCGTTTCAGCGGCTCGACAGGGGCCTGCTTTTTGTTCGAGCGGCCTGCCATCTGGCGCCTCAGCCCAAAGCTACGTTGGCGGCGCTTTCCGGCAGGTCTTCACCGAACGAACGCTGATAGAATTCAGCCACCACAGGACGTTCCAACTCGTCGCATTTGTTCAGGAATGAGAGCCGGAACGCAAAGCCGACATCATTGAAGATCTCAGCATTCTCAGCCCACGTGATAACAGTACGCGGACTCATCACCGTCGACAGGTCACCGTTGATGAACGCCTGGCGTGTGAGATCGGCGACGCGCACCATGTTGCTGATCGTCTTACGCGACTCAGCCGACTTGGCCATCGACTTGACCTTCGATAGGATGATCGCGACCTCATCGTCATGCGGCAGATAGTTCAACGTGACAACGATCGACCAACGGTCCATCTGACCTTGGTTGATCTGCTGCGTACCGTGATAGAGACCCGAGGTGTCACCAAGCCCGATCGTGTTTGTCGTCGAGAACAGTCGGAACGCCGGATGCGGCCGGATCACTTTCGACTGATCTAGGAGCGTCAGCTTGCCGGACACTTCCAAAACACGCTGAATAACGAACATAACATCTGGCCGGCCGGCATCGTATTCATCGAAGACCAAAGCCGTATTCGACTGCAGCGCATACGGCAGGATGCCTTCGCGAAACTCAGTGATTTGTTTGCCGTCCTTAAGGACAATCGCATCCTTACCGACAAGATCGATACGCGAAACATGGCTATCCAGATTCACCCGGATGCAAGGCCAGTTAAGGCGTGCCGCAACCTGCTCGATGTGCGTAGACTTACCCGTACCGTGATAGCCCTGGATCATCACGCGCCGATTGTGTTTGAAGCCTGCCAGAATGGCGAGCGTCACGTCGCGATTGAAGACATAGTCTGCGTCAACGTCAGGAACGTGTTCATTCGACTTCGCGTACGCGGGGACCTCAAGATCGCTATCGATCCCGAAGACCTGACGCGCCGAAACCGTCATATCGGGCAAGAGTGTATCTGCTGAACTCGTATCTAATGATTGCACGGGCATAATTGATTAGCTCGATCCAGTTTGTTTTCCGGGACTGGCAAGGAGAAGTCTTGACAGATTGAGTTTGAAGGCCCTGAGCGTGGGCAGCCATCACGGCGCTCTAAACAAGACCGACCTGTTTCAAGTAGTTATAGGCTTGAATGATCTCACGCAACTTGTCCTCTGAGCGACGGTCTCCGCCATTAGCATCAGGGTGGTGCTCTTTAACCAGGGCCTTGAACTTCGCCTTGATCTCTTCCTTCGTTGCAGATTGCGTCAGGTGCAGAGCATCAAGAGACTTCTTTTCCATCGGCTTCAGCTTACGCCGGCGCTCGGGTGCCTCCTTGCGCGCTTGTTGTGCGCGCCAGGCAAAAAAGCCATGCGGATCACGGGCTCGGCTCTCCGCGCTCTCAGGCGCGTGCTCGGCTTCCCGCTCACCATTCCCTTCAAATGCCGGGTTGTCGCCCATCTTCCAGGTCGGGCGATGGCCTGTCATCGCATCCTTCTGGAATTTGGCTACTTCGGTGTCCGACATTCCGTCAAAGTAGTTGTATGATGCGTTGTATTGGCGCACATGATCGACGCAGAAGAGATAGTATTCACCGTCGCGGCCACGCCCCATCGGCGCACGATGGCGGCCGGCCTTGTCGCAGCCCTTCCATTGGCACGTCGGGGCCCCGGCAGTATGCTGCACAGGATCGTTCGCCGACCTGCTACGCTTGGGTGCGACGCGGATTGAATCGAAGTATTTCGAACCGAGCTTCATGGACCGAAGTATGATCTTTCGTTAGGGGGTGCACAAGGTTACAGGGGCGACACCCAGCGACGAAGTAAGTGCCTGAAATGCATTCAGACCGCGTAATTCCTACACAACAACTAAGAGGACAAGAATGAGCATCGAAAGTCAGATGCGTGAGAAGCTGTTGATCGCTTTGGAACCAACGCGATTAGATATCATAAACGAGAGCGAACTGCATGCCGGTCACCGCTCATCACCAGGCACCGGAAACAGCCATTTTCGCCTACTCATTGTCTCCCCCGTCTTCGCTGGTAAAAGCCGCGTTGATCGACATCGTCTAGTAAACACGATTTTAGCCGATGAACTCGCCGGCAGCGTCCACGCCCTCGCTATGAAAACCTATGCGCCGGGCGAACAGCTCACCTGACATTTATGCAAAGCTTTGAGCCGCCTACCGCGCGGCAGGCGGCTCAACCGAAGCTTCAGCTCCACCGACCGCTCCGGCATCCGACTCAAGCGGCTTCACCCTGAGCGCCGCGATCCGGTTGCGATTCTTGCGCAGAATTTCGAAGCGATAACCGTAGAACGTGAAAACTTGTCCCGGCTCCGGAATGGTCTGCGCCTCGTGAATCACAAGTCCAGCAACCGTGGTCGCCTCATCGTCGGGCAGATCCCAGTCCATAAACCGGTTGAGATCGCGGATTGGCACAGAGCCATCGACGTTGACGGTATCATCGGCTTGCGGGCGAATGCCCATCTCCGGCGCGTCGTGTTCATCAACGATCTGTCCGACAATCTCCTCAAGAATATCTTCGAGCGTAATGAGACCTTGAACTTCACCGTACTCATCCACGACCAAAGACATCTGTAACTTTTGTTTCAGGAACTGATTGAGTTGCTCCTTAAGCGTCGTCGTATCGGGAACAAACCAGGGCTGCGAAGCGAAACTCAGAAGATTGAGTTTCGTGACATCCCAGTCGACCTCGCTTAGCGCCGTCAAAAGATCTTTCGTATGCAGAATGCCGACGATATTCTCGGGCTCATCCTTCCATATAGGAACGCGTGAGTACTGCGCCTTCACCACTTCTTCGACGATCTTTTCCGGCGGATCGTCCGCATTTACCATTTCCATCTTTGTCCGATGGATCATGATATCGGCCACTTGCAAGCTGCTGAGATCAAGGATACCGCCAAGCATATGAGCATCGCCCTTGGCGACAGCACCTCCCTTGGTCTGGAGCTGAATCGTGCCTCGGATCTCTTGGTGCGCCGAAAGAATGTTAGCGTCGTCGTCCTCCCGTGTTGGAGTGAGCGAGAGAATAGCGCTGACAACAAGTTCCACCGCCCGTGTAAAAGGCCAGAGAGCCACGATCAAAAATTTCATGATCGGTGCTACAGCCAGCGAGATACGGTCAGCGTAAACGAGCGCGTACGTTTTCGGCAGCACCTCTGAAAAAATGACGACGAGCAACGTGATCGCAAGCGTCGCATAAGCGACGCCTACTTCCCCGAACAGATTAATGAGCAGGCTTGTCGCCAACGCCGAAGCAAGAATGTTGACGAGGTTATTGCTGAGCAACACCGTCCCGATGATGCGTTCCGGTGCAGCCAGCATCTGATTGATCATCTGCGCCCGTACATTACCTTCGCTCTCCAAAGCATGCATGCGCGCGCGCGACGCTGTCGTCAGGGCTGTCTCAGAACCTGAAAAGAAGGCCGAGAGCGCCAACAGAAGAAATATGGCAAGAAGGGTGAGGAGGAGTTCTATGGCCATGTCTCTTTATGGGTTTGCATGATGCGTTTAAAGTCGGCGATAATCGATATTCGTACGTAGCGGACTGACGTAAGGTCCACGCACGGAACTCGCAAGCTTACGCCCCGGAAAAAGAAGACGTCTGCCCCTTGAGAACCGCAAACATCTCAGAGCCGTTCAAGCCTGTGCCCCGATATTCTCATCCAGGAATGCCGCTACGTCGTCACGTCCGACATCTCGCGTAACGAACGCTTGGCCGATGCCCCGGACAAGTACGAATGTCAAAAGTCCATCTTGTACTTTCTTGTCCTGCTCCATGAGTTGCAGGAGCCGCGCTGGCGTCGGCATCTCCCCACCGGGAATATCGCTTATCCGCGTCGGTAACCCAGCCGCCGCAAGGTGCGCAGTAACACGTGCTGCCGTTCCTGGAGCACAAAGCTTCAGTTTCTCCGACAAACGGAACGCGAGGCACATTCCAATCGAAACGCCTTCGCCATGAAGCAGGCGATCAGAATATCCCGTCCACGCTTCCAAAGCATGTCCGAATGTGTGCCCGAGGTTGAGCAAGGCCCGCTCGCCCGCTTCGCGTTCATCCGCAATAACGATACGCGCCTTCATAGCAACGCTTGTCTCGATCGCATGCAGACGCGCTGGCAAGTCACCGTCGAACAGCTTTGACGCATTCGCTTCAAGCCAGTCGAAGAAATCCGCGTTGCCCAAGAGACCGTACTTGGCAACTTCGGCATAACCTGCGCGAAGCTCTCGATCCGGCAACGTTTCTAAAACATCGGTGTCAATGATCACGAGGCTGGGTTGATGAAACGTACCGATCAGATTCTTGCCCTGCGGCGTATTGATCCCGGTCTTTCCGCCAACCGATGAATCGACCTGGGCAAGCAGAGAGGTGGGAACCTGCACAAAACGTACGCCGCGCCGCAGGATAGAAGCAGCGAAACCAGCGAGATCGCCGATCACGCCACCGCCCAGCGCAACCACCATATCGCCCCGCTCAAGCTCCATTTCCAGAAGCTGCTCGCACAGCGGAGCCAATTGCGAGAAACTCTTCGACGCCTCACCGGCCGGCAAGACGATCGAGCCCTTCCACCGACCTTCAGCCTTAAGGCTCGCCTCGAGTTCACCCAGATGGTACGCGGCGACATTTGCATCGGTCACGATGCCACAACGCCCCTTACCGAGCCGGCCTGCGATCAGTCGACCACCCTGCCCCAGCTGGCCGGGCCCGAGCAAAATATCATAGGCGCGTCCTGGCAGCGCGACGCTCACCGTCCGTGAAACGTTCTGAGTTGCAGCGAGTGAATTGACGACAGTCGGCATAAAAGTTTCCGAGTTGGCTGGCGACAGAGCGGCACCAGCTTAAGTTAGGGAGATAAGGCAGCTGTTCCTATCAGACACCGGGCTGCGCTGCCAGAATAGGCGATTTCAGCAGTAAATTGATGATCTGGGTCACGATCTGATCATGCGGCTCATCACGACTTTCGGCGACAAGATCCGCCTCGGCATAGATCGGGGACCGCTCCTTAAGCAGCCGCTTCATAACAGCTTCCGGGTTGTCACCACGCAGAAGCGGTCGGCTGTCGCGGCGTCCGACACGGCGCAAAAGCACTGGTAAATCGGCCTTGAGCCAGACCGAAACCCCATTTTCACGGATGGCATCCCGCGTCTGGGCATTCATGAATGCCCCACCACCCGTTGCAAGCACCTGGGGTCCACCACTCAGAAGGCGGGCGATGACCTTACGCTCTCCTTCACGGAAGTGCTCTTCACCGTGATCTTGAAATATCTCCGAGATGCTCTTGCCTGCTGCCTTTTCGATTTCGTCGTCGGCATCAGCAAAAGGCAAACCGAGCCGCTGAGCCAGACGGCGGCCAATTGCCGTCTTGCCGCATCCCATCATGCCAACCATCACGATCGACCGCTCACCGAGCGCCACGCGCAGTTTCTCGATTTGCGCCGCATCCATTCGCTTCGCCCGTCGCTGCAGACCGATTCGGATCATCGAATCCTGGCCCCTTGCACGGATGCTAAGCTGCCCTGTTTGCGAGAATCGAACCGACAATACATAATTGCTATCCTAACTGTTGCTGATCGGCTCTTCATCGCCACCAGCCGAAGATGGTAACCCACCATCGCGACGGCGCGCCATACTGCAGCCAATATAAACCGACAAGAAATTGATCGGGAGCAGACTAATCCAATGCCCACTCTTTTTCGATTTTTGTTCGTCACGGGAACGCTCGTCGCCGCCGTGTTTGCCGGGCTTTATATTCTGGCGACCCGCTTCGAGCCCGAACCACGCCATACGGTCTACCGTCTCCAGGACGTCAAGACGAACGGGCCCATGCCGACGCGGGAGTCGCCGTCTGCGGACAATACCGGAGCGGCAAACCAGAACGAGGGTGCAAAGGATGCCGGAACTCCCCCCCCTGCGCAAACGGAGTAGCACCACCGTGCATTCGTCACTGGCCGGCCCCAAAAACCTTTCTGTTCTTACTCTTATAGCTCTTTCCGCATTTGTGCTGCCGGCCCAGGCTCAAGAAGGCTGGCCATGGCAGAACGAGCCGCGATATGACCGTCAACGCGCGCCTGCGGAACGTCCAACAGTTCCCGATTACGACACTCCGTATATGAAGCCGACGGGGACAGAACCGCCCAACAGCGGCTGGCAGGCACCTGCCGAAACACAACGTGGGCCCTCACAGCGCCCGCCGGCGAGTTATCAAGAAGGTCCGGCATTCCGCCCCCCTGTCACAGTCGAAAGTTCCGATCTGGCACCGGTAATGGCGGGCGATGGTTCGGGCTTACCTTATGAACTTTGGAACAAACTCGATTCAGCAACCTTCGAAAAGCTGCTCGCAGACATAGAGATCCCCCCCCGGTCAAACGCACTCCACGGCCTCTGGCGCCGGTTGATGACAGCGGAAATTCGCGCCACCGGAGCAGGCGAAAGAGAGAGATTTGAAGCCATACGTTTGGAAGCGCTCTATCGCTCGGGCCTGACCGCAGACATGCAGCGCCTCATGCAATCATCCGCAACAAGCACACCAAGCCCGGCTATCTCCGTGCTCTTGGCCCGCGCCGCCATCGCTGACGGCAATGATGACGAAGCCTGCAGCCAGACGCAGGGCTTTTTGCGCGACCTGGGACGCATGCCGCGGATGCTTGCCGGCGAAGCGGTGATGATCTCAGGCTATTGTGTGACCCGCTCAGGCAATTCCAGCGCGGCTGGCGTAGCCGCAGGTTTTGCCCGCGAACAAGGCGTTGAGGAAGGAGCGGGACTGGCCGCCCTCGACGCGATCGCCCACGGCGGCAAGCCAAAGCTGAAATCTGGTCACCCTGTTTCGCTGATTGATTACAAGCTGCTTGCGAAAGCCGGTTACACTGACATCTCCGGTCTATTGCCAGGCGCTTCCCCGGCCCTGCTCGTCGCCCTCACGCGCGATCCGCAAGCCTCTTCAGACGTGCATCTGTCAGCCGGCGAGGCTGCGGCCCGGCTCAACGCAATAACGGCTGAAGAGCTCAGCGCGATTTACCGCAGAGCCGCGATGTCGGCGGCAACAACGGCCCAGGCCACTCCGCAAGCCGCAGGTGGAGGGTTCGGCTCTCAAAACCCTCATGTTGCGGCCGGAACGCCAGTTTATCGCGCCATACTCTTCCTGCAGGCGGAAACAGAGCAGACGCCATTCCGCAAGGTGCGCGCGATCCGCACGTACCTGGACGAAGCCCGCCGCGCCAATCTTTATATCCCGGCTCTCCAAACGATGGGGCCGGCCGTCCAATCGATGCGGCCCGTGCCGGAAATCAGCTGGTTCTCTGAAACCGCCATTGAAGTCCTATTGGCGAGCAATGAACCTCAAGTCGCCCGATCATGGCTGAACTTGAGCGATCCGGCGGACCCACGCGCGGCAGGCCAGCTCAATCATTGGCGCGCCTTGATCGATATTTCAGACGTGAATGGCGCCCGCCACGGCCAAAGCTTGGCAGCACTTGAGCATCTCGCTTTACGCGGCGTTTTTGTTCCCGATCAGTTGCATCGTATTGCCACAGTCCTCGACGCCCTGGACTACCAGATCCCCATTCCACTCTGGGAAGCGGCGAGCCGCACACCTCAGCCGTCAACAGGCCATCTACCCGAAACCGGCGTACTTTCCAGGCTCCAGAACGCCGCGAAAGCTAAGGAATTCGGCCGGACCGTACTCCTAACTATGAACGCCCTCGGCCCCAAGGGAGCCGAAGGAGCACATATGATCGCGCTTGGTGATGCCATCCGTGCCCTCAAAAGTGCGGGCTTGGAGGCTGAAGCCCGCCGTCTCGGCTTTGAAGCGCTGTTTCCGGCTTGGCCACGCCAGGTCAGCGGCTAGGCTGCGGAGAAGCGCTCAATGACTGCGCCCATATCCGCTGAAGACCGCGGCCAGATCGATGAATTTTTGCAAATGCTGTCAGCCGAACGTGGGGCTGCAGCAAACACCCTGGCCGCCTACCAGCGCGACTTGCATGATGCCTGCCACTTTTTCGCAGCCAACAACTGCAGGCTCGTCTCAGTCTCACCAGACAACATCCGCGCCTACCTGACGTCCCTTTCAGCTGCAGGGCTATCGCCAGCCTCCAGAGCGCGGCGACTGTCGTCGTTGCGCCAGTTGTTTCGCTTCCTGACGGCGGAAGGCAGGGTCCCGGAAGACCCAAGTCACGGCGTTGCCGCCCCCAAATCGGGCCGCCGCCTTCCCAAAACGCTCACCGTCGAAGAAGTCGATGGCCTGATCGACGCAGCGCGCCGTCGAACGGAAGGCACATCCGGCATCGAACGCATGCGCGCTCTGCGGTTACACTGTCTGATCGAACTGCTGTACGCCACTGGACTTCGCGTTAGCGAGCTTGTCTCACTTCCGCGTACAGTTTTGCGCGGCGATGATCGGATGCTGACGATCAAGGGCAAAGGCGGCCGTGAACGTCTCGTGCCTTTGAATTCCGGGGCTCGCACCGCGCTTCAACGCTATTTGTCCATCGGCGAGGAGGAGCACGCGGCTCTCTCAGCGACGGTCGCAACGCGCTGGCTGTTTCCATCAAAAAGCGACACGGGCCATTTGACGCGCCAACGGTTCGCTCAAGATTTGAAAGAGCTGGCAGTGGCGGCCGGATTGGCGCCCGAGAGCGTCAGCCCCCATGTTCTACGCCACGCCTTCGCCAGCCATCTCCTGGATCGCGGGGCCGATCTGCGCGCCGTTCAGCAACTTCTTGGACACGCAGACATTTCAACAACCGAGATCTACACCCACGTTCTCGAAGAACGTTTGAAGAAACTGGTCAAGGAACACCATCCGTTGGCCCGCCGCGAACCCTGACGGTCAGTCGATTTACCATGGTCGAAATCACCGCCGCAGAAAGCTGATGCTGCGCCGCACGAATGCTATCATGTCAATGGTTGCGGCACTCACGGGGTCTCGGTCTTGACACCAACCCCGGACAAAAGTGTATCTGCCCACACACAAGTACGATGAGCGAGCCTGAACTGAGGCTCCGCGACGTCATTGAAAGGTCCGTTCCGTTGGAAAACAGCTCGCCTGTCCGCACGTATCTCGACTTCGAAAAGCCGATCGCAGAACTCGATAAAAAGATCCACGAACTCAAGACGTTGATCGGGGATGATACGAACGAGTCTATGCGCGGAGAAATCGAGAAACTGGAGGAAAAAGCGCGCACGGCCCTCGCTGAAACTTACGCCAAGCTTACGCCTTGGCAGAAGACTCTCGTGGCCCGCTACACCGAGCGGCCACACTGCCTCGACTATATCAACGGCCTTATCGAAGATTTCACGCCGCTAGCAGGCGATCGATACTTCGCGGAAGACGAAGCAATCGTTGGTGGCGTAGGCACCTTCCGCGGCCGTTCCGTCATGGTCATGGGCCACGAAAAGGGCTCGGATACAGAAAGCCGGATCAAACACAATTTCGGCATGGCCATGCCGGAAGGCTACCGCAAAGCCGTCCGCTTAATGGAAATGGCTGACCAGTTCTCGCTTCCCATCATCACGCTCGTGGACACAGCCGGTGCCTATCCCGGCATCGGGGCGGAAGAGCGCGGTCAGGCCGAAGCCATTGCCCGGTCCACCGATTGTTGCCTGAAACTCGGCGTTCCGATTGTCAGCGTCGTTATCGGCGAAGGCGGATCCGGCGGTGCTGTGGCGATCGCGACGGCCAACACCATACTTATGCTCGAACACGCCATTTACTCGGTGATTTCACCAGAGGGTGCCGCTTCAATCATTTGGCGAGACGCCGAAAAGAAGGAAGAAGCCGCCACTGCAATGAAAATCACAGCTCAGGACCTTGAGGAACTCGGCGTGATCGACGGTATCATTGCCGAACCCGTAGGCGGCGCGCATCGCGACCCCAAAGGGGTCATCGACGCAACAGGAACGGCAATTGCGCTGGCCCTGGCGGGCTTTGAGACCATGACGCCCGACCAGATCCGTCGGCACCGTCGCGACCGCTTCTTGCAAATGGGCCGCAACCTGTAGTCCGCACAATACCCTTACCTGAGGCGAAACAGCTGCAGCAACGCGCCTCCAGAGGTAGCTTATTCTCATAAGTTACAAAGCGTTACGTGATGGGTTGACCCCAATTCCGCCTACAGACCGCCGCATTCCTAAGCTCATTTCTGAGCAGGGAACGAATCATTGCGCATCCGCCCAATCATCGCTAATCTCATGCGCGTTAACATTTTGTTAACCGTTACGAATCGAAGGTGATCGGCGTGCGCCAGGGGCACTGCGTCATGAGTCTGATCATCACTGATATGTTGAAAATGTTGCGCGCTATCACGCTCGTCGCAGCATGCGGCTTATTGTTGGCTGCGTGCGCAAATGCACCTCAAATCCCACCCGCCGAACAGCCATTGTCACGTCCCGCCATGATGTTGATGGGACACAAGGGCATGGAAGTGGGCTCACCGATCTTTATTCGGATCTTTAAGCAGGAATCCGAACTTGAGGTCTGGAAGGCCCGCGATGACGGCCGGTTCTACCATTACAAAACTTACCCAATATGTAATTGGTCCGGCGAACTGGGGCCGAAGGTGAAGCAGGGCGACAAACAAGCGCCGGAGGGCTTCTACACCGTAGCCAGCGGCCAGATGAACCCGAACTCGAGCTTCCACATCGCGTTCAATCTAGGTTACCCCAACGCCTACGACCGCGCTCACAACCGGACCGGAGACTTCCTCATGGTCCACGGCAAGTGCCGTTCAGCAGGCTGTTACGCCATGACAGACGCGCTGATTGAGGAAATCTACGCCCTAGCCCGCGAAGCATTCCGCGGAGGTCAGGAGAGGATTGAGGTTCACGCGTTTCCATTCCGCATGACCGACGCCAACATGGAACTTCACCGCGATAACAAGTGGTACAAGTTCTGGAGGACGCTGAAGGAAGGATACGACCACTTCGAAGTGCATCGCATCCCGCCGACGGTCGCCGTTTGTAATCGCAACTATATCGTCAATGTTCACCTGCCCCAAAACAGCAGGATTGATCCCATCGGTCACTGCCCACGCTTCATGCGGCCGCAGATTGAGCCGTTTGTCCCGAGAAGCTCCACGGAACAGCAAATCGCGCTGGAACGGTACACCGCACCCGGCCAGCGCATGCGCACCGTAGCTTCGGAAACGCAATCGCCAATTGCAACGGGAGCCATCGGCACAGGCCCAAAATTTGGCCTTGGCATCGCATCCAGTGGCTATACGCAATCACCGCCCTCCGCGGCGCTAGGCTTCAACCAGTAAGCCGCTCGCAACGCAATCCCACCCAGGGTCATTTGACCTACCCTGGGTGGGATGTTTCTTTTGCGGACGAGTATTCCCGCGAGGTTTCCTCGAGAGATGACCCGCAAGTCCGAAAATCGAGAACCACGGCGCCGTCGCCGCCCCGGAGCGGCACTGTTCGTCCTTGGTACCATCCTTATATTGCTAGGTGCCGTTTTCGTGCGCCAGCATTGGACCACGCTCTCCGCTTATCACGACGACGTTGTTCTTCAAGGAGAACGCCTCTGGCGCAAAGCGTTTGCCCGCTTCGGGCTACCGCTCCCGAGAACCCCGGACCTGAATTCGCTCGAGGCCCGCCTTCAAGATGCCGGATTAAAACTCGGCGATCCAATTTTTATGCGGATCTTCAAGCGTGAGTTTCTGCTCGAAATCTGGATCCAGCGAGACGGCAAGTTTCAGCGCTTCGCCACATATCCCATCTGCCGATACTCCGGACAGCTCGGACCAAAACTGAAGCAAGGCGACCACCAGTCACCCGAAGGCATCTATACGGTTTCCTCGGGTCAGCTTAATCCGGCGAGCCGTTGGCATCGCTCCTTCAACCTCGGCTTTCCCAATGCGTTCGATCGCAGTCACGACCGCACAGGCACCTTTCTGATGGTCCACGGCGGATGTTCTTCGATCGGATGCTACGCAATGACCAACGATGTGATTGATGAGATCTGGGAGATCGTCACCTCGGCGCTGAAAAGCGGTCAACCGCGCTTCCAGGTGCAGATTTTTCCTTTCCGTATGACTTCAGAAGCAATCGAAGCACGCGCCGATCACAAATGGGCACCGTTCTGGCGTGATTTGAAACACGCCCACGACCTCTTCGAGAAGACGCAAATCCCGCCACGCGTGGCCATCTGCCGTAAACGCTACGTCGCCACACCCGGCGTCGAGCGCTCCGATGGATCAGCCACGATCGGCGAATCCTGCGCAACGCAGAACGCGGTCGTTACCAATTGAACGCCATGCCCGCTGCATCTTTGTGGAAGCCCGCATAGATTGAACCGGCGGCTTCGTTAAGCATTGTTCAATGAAATCGTCACAATGCTTCAGCATTTGGTGTGCACTTGGCAGTACCCTTGATAGCGCCGGACGCCGCCTTACGCGCAGACCGGCATGAGAAGGAACAGGCAGTGTCTAGATCCACATGGTCCTGCTTCGCTTATGCGCGTTCAGTCAAACCTCTGGCTGTCGGCTTGGTCGGCTTGTCTGTCGCCATCCTGATCCTCTTAGGCGCAATACCGCGCGCTTACGCAATTTCAATCGAGCTCAAAGGTGCAGCGCCTGACCGCATCGAGCGGCAACGCCAAGCTGCCAACGGCGACCTCCCCCTCCCGTCGACACCTAATGTAGGGAAGCTAGACGAACGACTCGCGAACAAGCAATTGACACGCGGAAACCCCGTCCTCTTGCGCATCTTCAAGGACGAGTCCGAATTCGAAATATGGATGAAGAAGGACAATCGCTACGTCCACTTCGCAACGTATCCCATTTGCCATTGGTCCGGTGACCTCGGGCCGAAACTTGTGGAAGGCGACAAGCAAAGTCCTGAAGGTTTTTACACCATAACCCGCAAGCGCCTCCACCGCAGCGGACGCTGGCCGCGGTCTTTCAATCTGGGCTTTCCCAACGTTTTAGACCGTTCGCTGCTGCGGACGGGGTCTTACTTGCTCATTCACGGAGGCTGTTCCTCTGTTGGCTGCTACGCCATGACCGACGCGGTCATGACCGAAATCTTCGGTCTTGTGTACGACGCCATAAAGGCGGGACAGGACTACGTGCCGGTTCATGTCTTTCCCTTCCGCATGACCAACGAGAATCTCGCAAGTCACGTTGAGAGTGAGTGGCGTGACTTTTGGATCAACTTGAAGGAAGGCTACGATTCCTTTGAGCGCACGCGGCTCCCCCCACGGATCAGCGTGTGCAATGGTCGCTACAGCATTCTCGATGCCGCCCCCGGGGAGGGGGGCGCTCACCCCCCTTTAGCCGTGTGCGGCGAGACAGCCGCAGTTCTTCAGGCAGAGGAGACATTACAAAATATTGTCCACCAGCCCTCCCGTTGGAAAGCGTTGTCCGTGGAGGAACAGAAGCTGGTCGCACTGCTGCCGTTACCGATCGAGACGATAGCCGCCCAGCACTTAGCCGCTAAATCTACCAATACGAAATCGCGTCCTCCGCGTGCGGTGGCCGCCGGCCCCCCCCTTCCCCGTCTTCAGTGCAATCTGGGCTTGGCGAGCTGTCGCCGTTTCCTGGCTTTGCAGCAACGAAGCTACCAAGCGCGCACCACCAAGGGCAAAACAGGTGTCGCAACGGCGCGTTCAAATCGCAACTAGGACGAGGCGGTAGAAACCGAAAATATGGCGCATCAATATTCAGTGAAAAGCAATTGTGTTCCTTAGGAAACTGAACCAACCGGCGCACGTGACCTTATATCTGAATATCAGACACAAGGTTTCGCTCCCGAAGAGGAACAGGTAATGCAAATTTGGAAATCCACACTCGTACTGGCATGCGCGGCAACGCTGCCGATCTTTGCAGCGGCGACACCTGCTGCCGCAAAGATCCGATGTGACGGCGCGTATCAGATTGTCAACGGGTCGCTGATCGCAACACCCTACTGCGGCGATAATTATCTCGCGTCGGTCGCCCAGAGTTACGGTAGCCGCGTCTCAGCCCGCGCAATCCGTAACAACCCGAGTAAGAAGGAAGAAGTCTGCAGACTAGTCGGACATGACACGCGCGTTCAGGATATCTGCGCACCCTACACCAACTTTGGCGATCACGGCCGGCGCAGATAATCAGCGCCCGCTAGGAAAGCGAAGCTGCTTCAGCGGCTCTTTTTACTTTCCGCTCCGACAGGGAGAGGTCGCGCGTGATGACAGGTCAGACGCCATCCGCCGGCCTCCTTCACGAAGACGTTGCTCGCCGTCATCCGTGCCCCGCCGACTTCCTCGACGCAGAGTACGAACGCCATCCGCTCCGTACGGATGACGGTTACCTCCTTCGGAAAGATCTCCGGCGGCTCTGCTAAAACCAGAACGTCGTGCCAGGAGGCCATCACCTCTTCGCGTCCTGTGATACCCGGCCAATTGGGATGGTACACGGAAACAACATCGCGAGCCGACCACAGAGCATCCATTGTTGCGAAATCACCTGAGCGGATCGCGGCGTAGAAGCGATCGTTGGCGGCGATGACTTCAGTCTGCTCCATGTCCTGATCCATGACGTTCCTCCATCTCCCTGGAACCGGTCTTCACGCAAGCGCATGTCACGGAGGTGACGCACTTCCCGCCTTCCAGTTCCCTAGAGACGGAAGACGACCGCGCCACCTGTCAGACCAGCGCCTGCTGCCGAGAATAGCACGACTTGCGAGGAACGATAGTCGCGAGCTTCCGCACCTTTCGATAGCGTGAACGGAATCGAGGCGGCGGAGCTATTCGCGTAGTCTGGCACTGTCGAAATAACTTGGTCGGCTGAACACCCCAAACGCCCGCGAACGGCCTCAATAATGCGGGCATTTGCCTGGTGTGGAATCCAATGGTCGATGTCCGAAATACTCAGTCCTGCCTGCGTCAAAGCTGCACGACTTGTATCTGTCATCATGGCCACCGCCTTCTGAAACACGGCCCGCCCGTCAGACAACGACATCAGCGTTTCAATTGGATCCAGCCCCATGCGGAATGGCTGCCGGCTTCCTCCTGACGGGATTTTGATGAGATCGTATCCATCACCCTCACTCGCCAGTTCGCAACCGATAACGCCTGCATTTTCTCTGGAACTCGGAGCCAGCAAAACGGCGCCTGCAGCATCGGCAAAAAGGATCGCGCTCGCACGCTCTTCCGGATTTATGCGCCGCGACAGAATATTGCCAGCGATGACAAGAACTGGAACGCGCCTTGTTCTCACGAAGGAATCCGCCAAGCTCAAAGCATAAACGAAACCGGCGCAGGCGCCTGCCATGTCAATGCCCCCGGCCCGGCTCAACCCCAGGCGATGCGCCACGAGCGGAGCCGACGGCGGCAACAAATGATCCGGTGTAGACGTCGCGAGCAACAAAAGCCCGACGTCCTTGCGTGCGAGTCCCGCCCGCTCTAGCGCCCGCTCCCCTGCAGCAATTGCGATGTCCGAAAGTGCCTGATCATCATGCGCCCATCGGCGGGACCGGATTCCCGTCCGTCGCTCGATCCACCCAGCTTCGAGCCCAAGCTGCTGCTCGATTTCGGCATTGGTAACGATCCGCTCCGGCGCATAATGCCCAAGCCCAGCGATCTCGACACCAATGCTATTCCTACTGCCCGCGACACTCATGCGGCATTAACCAACTCGGCGGCATCAGAAATCGCATCATAAATTTTGTCGAGATCCTGCGCCGTCACACAGTACGGCGGAAGCACATAGATCGTGGAGCCCAACGGTCGCAACAGAACGTCCCTTTCGAGGAAGAAGTCATAAAGGCGAGGCCCTACCCCGGCGAGATAGCCAGGATCCCCGCAAGCCAGATCCATAGCTGCAATCGTCCCGCACTGACGCAGGGATGAAAAACGTTGGTCACCGGAAAACCGGTTGAGCCGTTCGGACTGTAGCGTGCTCAAGGTCGAGATACGTTGGCCCACCGGCTCGCTTTGCCAGATTCCGACGTTGGCCAACGCAGCGGCGCAGGCGATCGGGTTCGCCGTATACGAACTCGAATGATAAAAGGTCCGCGTGCGATCTTGAGAATAGTGCGCTTCAAATATCGGCGCCGTCGCCAACGTCGCCGCTAGCGGCATGCTTCCCCCCGTGATCCCCTTTGCCAGACACAGAATATCAGGCGTGATGCCTGCCTGTTCACACGCAAACAACGTGCCCGTCCGCCCCCATCCGGTCATGACCTCGTCGGCAATCAACAGCACATCAAACCGCTCACAGATGCGTTTCATCTCTGTGAGCGTCTCTGCCGGCCAGGTCAGCATACCTCCGGCCCCGAGGATCAATGGTTCCACGATGAGCGCAGCCACCGCCTGATCACGGCATGCCGCTTCAAGCGCATCGAGCGTGCCCTGCTCGCTCCCCGACACAGGAAACGGCAACCGCTCAACATCGAACAACAAAGGACCATAGGCCTCGTTAAAAACGCCCCGCGCACCTGCCGACATCGTTCCGACAGTGTCGCCATGATAGGCGTGCTCCAGCGCAAGGATGCGTGAACGCGGTTCCCCTCTGTTGTGCCAATACCCGAGCGCCATCTTCAGACCAACTTCAACGGCGGTCGATCCGGAATCGGAATAAAACACATGCGACAAGCCTGCGGGAGCAAGACGGATGAGTTCCTGCGCCAGCCGCTCCGCAGGCTCATGCGTAAAGCCAGCGAAGATGACATGATCCAGCACATCGCACTGACGCTTTATCGCGTCCATGATGTGCGGATGCCGATGACCGTGGGTAACAACCCACCACGACGAAATGGCATCGAGGATCTTCCGGCCTGAAGCCGTTTGCAGGATCGCACCCTTAGCACGCGCAATTTCCGGAAACTCTGCCTGCAGCGCATGTTGCGTGAAAGGATGCCAAACGGGCGATTCTGATTGCACGCTCATTGGAAAACCTCACGACGAAAGTGCGCGTCGAATGCCGCATGCAGAGTTACCGCATCGAGCGACGCCAACAAGGGCAAACGCCCCAGACGCCGTGTCATCGCGAAATCGCATATCGTGCGTTCCGTATCGATGTTCTCCTCACCAATGAAAGTGATCCCGTGAATGTTGAGACCTCGCGTCTTCAACACGTCGATCGAGAGCAAAGTATGGTTGATCGTACCCAGCGACGTCCGCGCGCAGAGAATAATCGGAAGCGCCCAATCTCCGATGACATCGATCTGGAGCAGGTCGCGTGTGAGCGGCACCAGCAGCCCCCCGGCAAGCTCGACAACGAAGGGGCGCACCGTCTCAGGCAGACCTAGCTGCGACCGCTCGATTTGTACCTTGTCAATCTCCGCCGCGAGATGAGGGGAACAGGGCGTGCGCAAACTGTATCGCGGTTCAAGGAAGTGATCCGCAGGCAAACCTGAAAGCCGCTGCACGACCTGCGTATCGGTCTCCTCCTGCGTCCCCGCTTGAACGGGCTTCCAGTAGTTGAAGCCGAGCGCACGTGTGAGCGCTGCACAAAAGACGGTTTTTCCGATCCCCGTGTCGGTTCCGGCAACAATGAAACCCGATGTCATGATGCCAGCCGTTGCGCCTGTTCTTCCGCGAGGTCATCAACCATGGCCAAAGCCTCATCCTCGCTCACATTCAGATTAAGCGACAGCCTCAGCCGCGCGGTTCCTTCCGGCACCGTAGGTGGGCGGATCGCACGGATATCATACCCGCGCGCTTGCATCGCCGCCGCAAGTCGCACGGCCTCAGCATCACTTCCGACAATCACCGGCTGGATCTGTGTGCCCGTGGGCTGGATACCACATTTCTCTTCAAGTGCCCGCCCGACACGCCGAACGAGGTGGCTCAACTGCGCCCGGCGCTCGTCGCCCTGCGCGATGAGCCGAAGACTTGCCCGCACCACCGCCGCAAGCAGAGGCGATGGCGCCGTCGCATAAATAAATGGACGCCCCCGATTGACGATGAAATCACACAAGACCTTGGGCGCCGTAATAATCCCGCCCATAACGCCCAGCGCTTTGCCACAGGTATGAAGCGCGATGAAATTCTCGGTCGCCTCGAACCTCGCCGAGAGCCCCCGGCCTTGAGGACCAAAGACGCCCGTCGCATGGGCCTCATCGGCAACCAGTATCGCATCATGCCGGCGCGCGACGCTCATCAGGTCTTCCAGCGGCGCGATGTCCCCATCCATGCTGTAGAGACTTTCCACCGCAATCCAGGCTCGTCCCGTATGCCCCTGAGACCGCCACTTCGCGATGGCATCCCCGAACGCCTGCACGTCGTTATGCGGAACGGCAACATGCGGAGCGCGCGAAGCCTTCATGCCATCGTGCACACTGGCGTGGATCAGTTCATCATGGACGATAAGGTCTTCGCGCTGCGGCAGCGTAGAAAACAGTGCGTAGTTCGCAACAAATCCGCCGCCGAAGAAGAGCGCAGCCTCAGCTCCGAAGAACGTGGCCGCTTCCGCCTCAAGCGCCTCGTGTTCAGCATCGTTCCCTCGTAGGAGACGCGATCCTCCAGAGCCGATACTTGCCCCCTGTTCCAAAGCAACCATCGCCGCTTCCCGCAACTCAGGAGCCGAAGCCAAGCCGAGATAATCGTTTGAGGCAAAGTCGAGCCCTGCGCGCGGTGAAAGCTGCCGCAACCGATTGCGACGGGCCAGCGCTTCAAGACCGCGCGCCTGAGCTGCGTGCCTGCTTTTCGCCCGCGCGTCGTTCATGGAGCCTTTCGCCTTTCAGGTCATCCGGCTAACGAACCCCTTCAGGTTCCGGGTGCCATACCTTGAAGACCGAGCTTGTCGAACAGCACATCATCCGCGTCTTCGCCAGGATTGTCCGCCGTGAGCAATGTCTCGCCGACAAAGATCGAATTCGCTCCGGCAAAGAAGCATAGAGCTTGAAGCTCGTCGCTCATCTCCGTGCGCCCGGCGGACAAGCGAACGACTGACTTCGGCATCATGATGCGCGCAACTGCAATGGTGCGTACGAAGTCGATACCATCGATCCTCTCCGTCGACGCCAACGGCGTCCCCGGAATCGGTATGAGCATGTTGATCGGGACACTTTCCGGATGCTGTTCGAGATTAGCCAGCGTGACCAGCATGTCCACCCGGTCCTGACTATCCTCGCCCATACCGAGAATGCCGCCGCAGCAAACCTTGATGCCCGCTTCCCGCACCCGATTGATCGTGTCGATACGGCTTTCAAAGCTGCGCGTTGTGATGATCTCGGAGTAATAGCGCTCCGATGTATCGATGTTGTGGTTGTAGTAGTCGAGCCCGGCGTCCTTGAGCCGGCCGACATCATCGTCCGTGAGCATGCCCAGCGTCATGCACGTCTCAAGGCCCAATTCTTTCACGCCCTCGACCATGGCCACGATCGTGTCCATGTCACGCGCCTTCGGGCTCCGCCATGCTGCCCCCATGCAGTAGCGCGTAGCGCCCGAAGCCTTGGCCGCACGCGCGCCTTCGAGCACCTCCTGGACCGCCATCAGCTTTGAAGCCTTCAAGCCGGAATCGTATTTCGCGGACTGGCTGCAATATCCGCAATCCTCCGGGCACCCGCCCGTCTTGATCGAAATCAGCTGGCTCTTCTGGACGGCGTTGGCGTCGAAGTAGCGACGATGAACCGTGTGCGCCTCAAAAAGCAGATCGTTAAACGGGCGCCGATAGAGTTCGAGCGCTTCGACACGTGTCCAGTCATGACGCACATCGCTCCGCTTCGCCGTCTCGGCGCGCGCCATTGCAACCGTGTCGGTGAGCATGAATTATCTCTCCTTGCTATCCCGTGGAGGTGTCGGCTCTTTAACTGAACCAGCCGCGGCGAACACTTACCGCCTTGTTTGGCCGCATTTTGTGCACCGCCGAGCCCGCTCCGGCAAGCCCTTGTCAGCGGTTGTACTTTCCACGAGGCCCAAATCACCCTGGTATCCCAGCATTCTGCGGCTATTTGCCTGCAGGTTGCGCCAGAACATGCCATGTTCCGTCTGCGGCGGCGCCACCCGTTTTAAGAGCTTCGCCGAGGCTATCGATGATTTGTCCGGCTATCGGTAGCCGATAGTGCAAATTGTCCCAATAATTCTCGTCGCGGGTCGTAAGCTGAGAATGGCGCCGAAAATCAATAAGATAGGCGTCGTGCCGACGTGCTAAGCCCGCGATGCGGGACTTACATTCCGTTTCGACGGCGGCAACGTCGCTACCAAGACGCGGCTGGGCAGCAATATGAACCGGCATAAAAACCAGGATCACCCGCTGAGCAGCGAGCGCACCCAAATCGGCGTCCAGCCACTTCAAGGCTGGAAAATCCCATCCCTTCCGCTCTTCATCCGAAGCTACGTAAGGTTTTGAGGCAGCAGTGCGTCGATGCCCGCGATTTCCCCAAATCTTACGTTTGGCCTTTTCAGCGTCATAGCTCGCATCCGGCGGAACAAAGACCTCGAACCCGCGTGAGGATATGCGAGCCTCTGTGAGCCCCAAATGATAAGCAAGCTTCCGGCCGGCGATTTCAACGGCCTTTCCATTTAGCATGAACGGGAAATCGTTCCAGGGATTGGCGTCGTACATCCAATCGGGAAAGCCCCGCTTTGTGATACGCCGCTCATCGGCACGCTGATCGCACCACACCACATCAAGGCCGACAATAAGGGTATGGAGTTTTGCCCCTTCAGACTGCACGAGGTGCATGAATTGGCTCTGCTCCCAGGCCCGCCCATCATTGAGCGCTAGGTTCAGAAATCGGCCGCCAAACTGGGCATCAAGAAGCTCTGGATCCAACAAGCGTGACGTTGACGTTCCGACGACAACCGAATCGTAGTCCTTTTCCCGCACCAGCGCCGGATACTGAAAGCGCTGATTGTCGTCCATGACGACATGAGATCCGGTGAAACTCCACGGCAGATTGCCGTACGGATTCAACGCCGCCACAATCAGAACAAGGGCCACAGCCGAAACGGCGAACGTCAGCAGCAGTATCCGCGCATGGCCCGACCAATTGAAACCTGTCTTCAACTCCCGCGCGCACGAGCGCTCCGGTTCGCGGCCCCGCCCCACTTCCAGCGCTCGTACCTCGTCCGTCATGCGGAGCAGGGTTCCCTCAGCTCTCCATCGGCGCCGTCATCGCCTGCGTCGTTACCGTGAAGGAACGGTCATGCCGCAAAGACGGAACACGCGCACGGACTTGAGCAACTTGCCCCAAATCGAGGTCAGCAAAAACGACGCCCGGTTCCGTCCCGCCTTCGGCCAGAACTTCACCCCAAGGTGAAATGATGACGCTATGACCATAGGTTGAACGGCCATGCTCATGCTGACCACCCTGCGCCGCCGCAAGCACGAAACACTGTGCCTCGATCGCCCGCGAACGCAACAAGGTATGCCAGTGCGCCTCACCCGTCGTACGCGTGAACGCCGCAGGCACGGCTAACAACGAAGCCCCGCCATGAGCCAACGCCCGGAAAAGATAGGGAAAACGTAGGTCGTAGCAGATCGTCAAACCGAGGCCGCCCCAAGGTGTGGCCGCGATCACGGCTTCTTCTCCGGCCTTATAGTTCTCGCTTTCGCGGTAACTCTCACCATTGGCAAGCTCGACGTCGAACATATGGATCTTGTCATAGCGCGCGGCGATCTCGCCAGCGGGTGAAATCAGGAAAGACCTGTTCGCCAGCTTGTCCGGCGTTACCCGCACGGGGATCGATCCGATGTGCAGCCAAATCCCAAGCGCGTGCGCAACCGACTGAAACGCCGCTAACGCCTCATTTCCTTCCTCCGGCTGACAAGCGGCAAACAAACGTTCGCGATCGAGCTCCATCAGCGTCGTGACTTCGGGCGTCTGAACATACTGCGCGCCTCCCGCTGCCGCCTCACGGATCAACGCAACCGCTGCCGTCACATTGGCGTCGACCGTACGGCCCGAGCACATTTGTACGAGGCCCGCCCGAAATTTTTCACCTGCAATAGTGTTATTAGTCATGTGCCGCCCGTTGTATTCGAATATGCTTCGCTGACCACGCTAACAAAAAGGAATACGCCGCTCGGCTATCGAGAGAAACCCCGAAAACTGCTCAATCACTCCGGGGGGTCAGCTTAGCGTCGAGACGGCCTGTCGTTTCAAGGGCGAACAGATCGTCCCAGCCGCCAACATGCTCATCACCGATAAAGATCTGCGGCACCGTATTGCGACCCGCCGCCTTCGCACGCATGGCCTCCCGCAAATCAGCGCGCGCCGTAACATCAATTTCCTCAAACGGGGCATTCTTTTTGCGGAGCAGGTTTGTGGCCATATGGCAGTATGGACACAACAGTGTTGTGTAGATGGTTATGTGCGCCATTCCCTCGTCTCACACGCTGCCGGATCAACCCGAAAAGCTAGCGATAGCAGGTGTTCATGGCAAAGCCCTAACCATGCACTTTCAACAACCGCGACGTTACGTCGTCATGCGTTCGGGCTCCGTGACCAACGCCAAGGCCAGAACATCAACTGCCACCGCACCGGCATCCAGCAAGACCTTGGCACAAGCCTCCACCGTGGCGCCGGTCGTAACGACATCGTCAACAAGAAGAACGCGGCGTCCCTGCACAATGGACCGCCCCATAGGTGCGATAACAAACGCCCCCCGCACATTCTGCCTCCGTTGCGCATGGGTCAAACCGACTTGGCTCCGGGTCGCCCGCACGCGGTGCAGGACCATAGGTGAGTGCTTTACCCCCGACCGTCGGCTGAGCTCCCCGCCCAGGATGGCCGCTTGATTGAATCGGCGCTTGAGCAGCCGTAAGCGATTGAGCGGAACGGGGACAATGACATCAGCGGTATCTAGCAATTCGTGCCCCGCCTGCAGCAGCCAACCACCGAATAGCCGCCGAATATCGTGGCGATCGTGATATTTGAAGCGATGGATAAGCTGACGCATAACGCCGTCATAACTCGCGACCGCACGCGCCCGATGATAGAGCGGCACGCGCACCGCGGCCGCCGCCGAAATCATGACCCCACCCGTATCAAACGGCAGAGGCAAACCGAGCCGGTCACACAAAGGCGCACGAATAAAATCTATTTGGCACCAACATTCCGGGCAAAGCGCATGATGTACGGATAAGGGAGCCTGGCACGCGAGACAGACAGGCGGAACAATGGTGTCGGCGAGGCGACCGGCAAGGGCGCGCGCATTGACAAAAAATGCGCTAAAAGCTGAGCGTGTCTGCGGCTCTGCGCCGTTACTTTCGCCCTTGCCTGAAACAACCATAAGCAAATTCCTCCGTACACGAGGATAACCTGCTCAGCTTGAATCGGCGAGAGCCAGCGCGACCTATGTAGAACGAAGTGCACGCCTCTATTCATATCGCCCAGGCCTGCAAAGCCACGGAATCAGGAATGGCATCCGAGACCTCAAATATCGTTTTTGACCGTGCCCAGCTTCGCCGTCAGCGCAACCGCGCCGCGGGTGGTGCCGCCGATCACGACTTCCTGCTGGCTTATGTGAGTGACGACCTCGTTGACCGCCTATCCATCGTCACGCGATCATTTCCGGCAACGCTCAATCTTGGAGCCCACCACGGTCTGCTAAGCCGTAGAATTAGAGAACTCGACAACGTCGGCGTGGTGATAGACGCCGACGCATCGCTCAACCTCCTCATGCAATGCACGGGCCCCCGCGTCCTCGCCGATGAAGAGGCCCTCCCGTTTGCTTCCGAAAGCCTTGATCTGGTCGTCTCTGGCTTAGCGTTCCAGTTCGTCAACGATTTGCCCGGCACCCTCATTCAGATCCGCAAGGCTTTGCGGCCTGACGGTCTGCTCCTGGCCACATTGCTAGGCGGCGCCACGTTGAGAGAACTGCGTCATGCTTGGCTGGTTGCTGAGTCCGAAGTTTCCGGTGGTGTCTCGCCGCGCGTGGCACCTTTTGCCGATGTCCGCGAGGTAGGGGCTCTTTTGCAGCGAGCGGGCTTTGCACTTCCCGTCGTCGATTCCGAAACGCTGACAGTGACCTATGATTCCCCCCTCGCACTGATGAGGGAACTCAAGAAAATGGGCGCCGCAAATGCTCTATCAGGGCGGCACAGACATCCCGTCACGCGTCATCTGCTGGCGCGCGCATGCGAGGTTTATATAGACACCTTCGCAACCTCTGACGGAAGGATACCCGCTACCTTTGAATTGATCACGATGACGGCATGGGCACCGCACGAAAGTCAGCAGAAGCCCTTGCGTCCAGGCTCCGCACAACATCGTCTGGCAGACGCCCTAGGCACGACGGAACATTCCACCGGAGAAAAACCGGACCAAGTCGGCAATTCAAAACGTCGAGACTAGTCGGACCACTTGATCAGCCGAGCAGGTCCCTCAGCATGGGGACAAGCGGAATGTCTGCTGGCGGCATCGGATACTTGCCGAGTCGACTGGCACGCACCCAAGCCAACTCCTGGCCTTCCCGCGCGACGATGTCCCCATCCCATTTCCGACAGAGGTAAAGGGGCATCAGCAAATGAAACTGCTCGTAAGTGTGGCTGGCGAAGGTGAACGGTGCGAGGCAGCTTTCACAGACCTCGATGTCCAGTTCCTCACGCAATTCGCGCACGAGAGCCGCCTCGGGCGTTTCCCCGACGTGCACCTTGCCGCCGGGAAACTCCCACAGACCAGCGAGATTTTTGCCTGCAGGACGTCGCGCGATAAGCACATGGTTGTTCGGATCGACAAGCGCAGCGGCCACAACAAGCAGCATTTTGGACTGCGGTGCCGCATCTCCCTCGGATGAAGGACGTAAAGTAGTAAGAGCCATCAGCGCAGCCTGTAACAAGTTTCAACGAGACCCGTCAGGCCACGTTTTATGAGATTGGCATTTCCTGCAAGAGCATCACGCTCAGATAGTAGATCTATCGCGAAACGGTCGCCAAACAGCTTTTCCACTTCGACCTTCGACACCGAAAAAGGCGGGCCAGACATTTCGGCAGGATTATAGGAAAGCGAAACGAGCAACCCACTGACCTCAGGCTTCAACACCTCCCCCAGCCTCCGCGCATACTTGGCCCGCATGTCGGGAGGGAGTGCCACAAGGCTCGCCCGGTCATAAAAATAAGAGACATTTGCAAGGACGCCTTCGGGCAATTGAAACAGATCGCCGCACCAGATATCAAATGGCCCCGCAGAATAAACCGAGAAACTTTCTTCCCGGCGCACCTCAGGCTCAAGCCGCTCATTCTCAAAGAAGGCTTCAACCGCCTGTGCACTGAGTTCCACGCCGAGCACGGAATGCCCGCGCGCCGCAAGCCAACGCATATCGAGACTTTTACCGCACAGAGGCACAAAAACACGGGTTTCAGTGTTCTGGGCGATCTGCGGCCAGAATTCGGATAGCCCCGCCTGCACCTCGTCACGATGAAAGCCGATGTCACCCGTTTCCCAGCGCTTGATCCAGAATTCTGGTTCCATCGCTCTCACCTCATCGCGGAGATGCGTGCAGCATCCCTCTCGTTTGTTTCTAGCTGCGATAATCCGCATTGATAGAAATGTACGCGTGCGTCAAATCGCAAGTCCACACACGTGCGTGACCGCCGCCGATACCAACGTCGACGCAGATCTTAATCTCAGCGTTCTTCATATATTGAGCCACGGTCTGTTCGACATACTCCGGCGCGCGCTCCCCCTCTTTCGCGACGAGATGCGGCCCGAACCAGATCGAAAGCCGGTCGCGGTCAGCAGCCTCTCCGGATTTGCCCACCGCCATGACGACGCGTCCCCAGTTCGGATCTTCACCGGCGATCGCGGCCTTCATGATTGGTGAATTGGCAATAGAAAAAGCGATTGTTCGGGCTGCCTTGTCACTCTCAGCACCCGTCACCTCGATTTCCACGAACTTGCTCAATCCCTCGCCGTCTTTAACGATCGCCATCGCGAGGTCATGCATCACGCCCTTGAGCGCAGCAGAAAACGCCGGAACGCGAGGATCCATTGCGTCCGCAATCTCCGCCGCACCGCGCTCCGCAGCTTTACCCGTTGCGAACACAAGAACCGTATCGCTAGTCGAAGTATCGCCATCCACGGTGATGCAATTGAAGGTTTGATCAGCGAGCTCTGAAACGAGAGCTTGCAGGACCGGGTGTGCGATCGGAGCATCGGTAAAAATAAAGCTCAGCATCGTCGCCATGTCGGGCGCGATCATGCCTGCCCCCTTGGCGAAACCAGCAATGCGCACCGGCACCCCATCCAAATCAACGCTCACTGACACGAGCTTGGGATAGGTGTCCGTCGTCATGATAGCCTGCGCCGCCGGCAACAGCGCATCAGGCGCCGCTTCAGTAGCAAGCCCTTTCAGCAGGTGTGAAAACGCACCGGCGTCCATCGGCTCTCCGATGACACCCGTCGAAGCCAGCATCACCTCTTCTGGAGCACACCCAACCGCCTCCGCCGCTGCGGCTGCCGTGATCTCGACAGCTTCCTGCCCGCGCTTACCCGTAAAAGCATTCGCATTACCGGAATTGACCACCAATGCCCGCGCGCATCCGTGACGCAATTGAGCCGCGCACCAATCGACAGGCGCAGATCTTGTTTTGGACTGCGTGAGGACGCCGGCCACCACCGTGCCAGGGTCCAGTACTGCCACCATCAAATCCTTTCGGCCCTTATAGCGAATACCCGCTTCAGCGACCGCCAAACGCACGCCTTCCACCGGAGCAGCCTGCGGCAATGATTTGGGGGCGAACGGCGAAAGCGGTGGTGGTGAACCCATCTCGGATCTCCGAATGAGAAGGTGGCGTGCATCCGGAAAAGTGGAAACCGGCTTTCCGATAAGAAGCACAACCAAACAAAGAGCTAAGGGGGGCTCCGCGATTCAACAAAAGGTGAAAGGACTGAAACCCCGGCACAGAAAACAGTTCGGGCCGCAAAAAAACAAGCGGCCCGAGACATCAGCAAAGATTAGAGCGAGCGCCGGCTTATTCGGCTTTCTTGCCCTCAGCCGGTTCGGCATCTTTCTTGTCCGCCTCGCCTGCCTTTTCTTTCGCCTCAAGCTGCTTGATTTGCTGCTCGATCATTTGGCGCTGCTGCTCGGCTTGAGCCTCTTGCGCCGCCACTTCCTTTTTGATCTCCGGATCGACGTATTCAATCTTCGCGTTTTTACGGAGATCCTCCGCGACGGACTGAGCCTTGCGATGGATCATTGAGTTAAGAATGCGGTCCTTGACCTCGTCGAATGTCGGCAGCGGCTTCTTGCGGCGCTCCTCGACCTTGATCAGGTGCCAGCCGAACCGGCTCTCGACCGGATCGGAAATATCGCCCGGCTCTAGCATGAACGCAGGCTCCTCGAACTGTGGAACCATCTGACCGCGCGAGAAGAAGCCAAGAAGCCCACCGTTGTCCTTCGTCCCAGGGTCCTGAGAGAATTCCTTAGCCATCTCCGCAAAGTCGGCTCCGCGAGCGATCTTTTCCTTGATATCACGCGCCTCTTCTTCTGTTTTCACCAGAATGTGACGCGCTTTGACCTCTTCCTCCGGCTTCATGCCTTTGATCTGGTCGTCGTAAAATGCCTTAGCGGCCGCTTCACCCACAGAGTCCTTGATTTTGCTATCGAAGTAGGCCTCGCGTAGCGCTTTGCGCTTGTAGTAGGCCATCCGCTCATCGAAGCCCGGCGCCTGATCCATCTTTTCGCCAAGCGCGGCATCCGCCATAAGTTGCGTTTCGATAATGTATTCAACTAAAACGCGACGTCGCGTGGACTCCGGCAGATTGCCGAGGTCGGAGCCGATTTCAGATTCTGCTAGTTGCAGATCCCGATCCGTAACGGGCTTGCCATTGACGGTTGCCAGCGGTGCATCTTCGGCGGCGATTGGCCCAGCAGGCAGCCAGACGAGGGCGCCAAGCATGGCCGCCGCGAGTAAATTCATTGTGGACTTGGATGTCATGGAAACTTTCACGCGTTGTTCCTTTCCCGGTCGATTGGCTTCTACCGCCACGGCTCTTAGTTGTGACTTTTGAACCGGCCCGGCCATCGTAGGAGTGTTAAAACTCAATGTGTTGCCGGCATCGATAGACCAGCCCATGCGACGCTGCCAAGTGAAGATTTCGATAGATTGGTCAACCGCTGATCGCGTTTCGACCCGTCTCAGCCACGGCGATCCGTTGACATTTACGCTTGCCGGTCCTTATTTCTGCCTCTAACGGCATGGACCGGTTCGTCTGGCCGCACTTTGTCGTGTCGGCTTCGCACTCTCGGCCGTTCTTCCACCCAAGGTTGAAGATCGCGCCCAACCACCGGTGTGAGCATCGCGTGAACGGGCTTGCGATGCGTATGACGGCAGCGGGGCTGAGAATTTTTGGGATGTCCGGAGGGGCTCCCGTTTGAAAAACGTTTGAGGACCGAATGCTCCCAATCGCCACGCTGGCAACCAAGATTTTCGGCTCGTCCAATGCGAGGCGCGTAAAGAGCTACCGCCCCCGCGTTCAGGCAATAAACGCTCTGGAACCGGAAATCGAGGCCCTATCGGATGACGCCCTGCGAGCCCGGACCGAAGAGTTCCGCCGCCAGATCAAAGAAGGGGCCAAACTCGACGACCTTTTGGTTCCTGCTTTCGCAACCGTGCGCGAGGCCGCAAAGCGAACTCTAGGCCAGCGTCACTTCGACGTCCAGTTGATCGGCGGCATGGTCCTGCACGGTGGCAATATCGCCGAAATGAAGACCGGTGAAGGTAAGACGCTTGTGGCGACACTACCCGTCTACCTCAACGCATTGGCTGGCAAAGGCGTCCACGTCGTTACGGTCAACGACTATCTCGCCCAACGCGACGCCGACTGGATGGGCCAGATCTATCGTTTCCTAGGCCTAACTGTCGGTTGCATCGTCCATGAACTCGATGATGATGCACGCAAAGACGCTTACAATTGTGATGTAACGTACGCCACCAATAACGAGCTGGGCTTCGATTATCTACGCGACAACATGAAGATGAGCCGCGATGAAATGGTCCAACGCGATCATTTCTTTGCGATCGTCGACGAGGTCGACTCAATCCTGGTCGACGAAGCCCGCACGCCACTCATTATCTCTGGTCCGCTTGACGACCGCGCCGAACTTTATAACGCCATCGACAGCTTCATGCCGCAATTGAACGCGGAAGATTATGAACTCGATGAAAAGCAACGACAGGTCTCGCTGACCGATGTCGGCAACGAGCACATCGAGCAGCTGCTCGAAGCCGCCGGAATGCTTAAGGGCAGCTCGCTTTATGACATCGATAACGTCACCGTAGTCCACCACGTCAATCAGGCGCTAAAAGCTCACAAGCTGTTCCAGCGCGACCGGGACTACATTGTTAAAGGTGGCCAGGTCGTCATTATCGACGAGTTCACCGGCCGTATGATGGCTGGACGTCGCTACTCGGAAGGCCTGCATCAGGCGCTCGAAGCCAAAGAACACGTCGAGATCCAGCCTGAAAACCAGACGCTGGCCTCGATCACCTTCCAGAATTACTTCCGGCTCTACAAAAAGTTGGCCGGCATGACCGGTACGGCGCTTACTGAAGCCTCGGAATTCATGGACATTTACGGGCTCGATGTCATCGAGATCCCGACCAACAAAACCATCGCGCGCATTGACGAAGATGATGAGGTTTATCGTACGCAGCGAGAAAAACTCTCTGCCATCGTAACAACCATTGCCGACAGCGTACGACGCGGACAGCCGACACTTGTCGGTACGGTATCCATTGAGAAATCCGAACAGCTCTCGGAGTTGCTCAAAGACAAGAAGTTGATCTCCGAACTCGGCCATAAACTCATTGAGCAGGCAAAGCCCCTCAAGGAGAAGGAGAGCGAACTCAAAAACTACCTGACAGATATTGGAAACTTCCTCATCGACCGCGCCCGCAACGCAAAGGGCTCCGAGGCTGTCATTCCGCACAATGTCTTGAATGCCCGCTATCACGAGCAGGAAGCGAGCATCATCGCCCAAGCGGGTATTCCCGGCGCGATCACCATCGCGACCAACATGGCAGGCCGCGGTACCGATATTCAGTTGGGCGGCAACGCCGAGTATCAACTCAAGGACTGGCTGGCAGAAGAAGCCAAAGCTGGTCGCGAGCCGACAGAGACCGAAAAGAAGAAGAAATTCGAGGAAATCGAAGCGCGGGTCGCCAAAGACAAGCAACGTGCGCTCGATGCCGGTGGCCTTTTCGTTATTGCAACCGAACGCCACGAAAGCCGTCGTATCGATAACCAGCTGCGTGGCCGCTCCGGCCGCCAGGGTGACCCCGGACGCTCAAAGTTTTACCTCGCTCTTGACGATGACCTCATGCGGATCTTTGGGTCCGATCGCATGGAGAGCGTGTTGAAGTCTCTCGGCCTTCAAGAAGGCGAGGCGATCACCCATCGCTGGATGAACAAATCACTCGAAATGGCGCAGCGCAAAGTTGAAGCGCGCAACTTCGATGCCCGTAAGCACGTTCTCAAATACGACGACGTGATGAACGACCAGCGTAAGGTCATCTTCGAGCAACGCCTTGAAATCATGGGCGAAGACGACGTCTCTGAAATCATCCAGGAGATGCGCAACCAGGTCATCGACGAGCTGATTACGAAACATATTCCTGAAAACGCTTATGCGGAACAATGGGACGTTGCCGGCCTGACCGAAGCGGTTTCCAACACCTTCGGCCTCGATTTGCCGATTGCCGACTGGGCCAACGAAGAAGGCATCGCCGACGAAGAAATTCGCGAGCGCCTTTCGAAGGCCGTCGAAGAAAAGGCCGCCTACAAAGCCGCCGACATCGGAAGCGACCTGTTCCGTCAGATCGAAAAGATGGTGCTCCTTCAGACGCTGGATCATCTCTGGCGTGAACACCTTGTGACGCTTGAGCATCTGCGTCAGGTCATCGGCTTCCGAGCTTACGGGCAACGCGACCCACTGAATGAATACAAGTCCGAAGCCTTTGTTCTATTCGAAGCCCTGTTGTCGAGATTGCGTGAAGCCGTAACCGGTCAGCTCATGCACATCGAGCTCGCTCAGGAAGCTGAGGACGAGTACCTGCAGCCAACAGAACTACCACCCATGCACGCTCATCATATCGATGCAACGACTGGCCTGGACGAGTTCGCAATGGCCGATGCCGCGATCGAAGCTGGTGGCCGGGATGGATACGGCGAAGAAGAACGTCGCGCGCCCTTACAAACACGCCGAGGCTCGCGCGATATTGATCCGTCCGATCCTGCAACGTGGGGACGCGTCGCAAGAAACGCACCGTGCCCATGCGGTTCGGGCAAAAAGTACAAGCACTGCCACGGTAAGCACGATTGAGAAGCTCGTTTCGCCGGCAGCCGGACGCGAGCATAGTGAAACGCTCCAACATCCGGCACCGGGAAACCATGTGAACGACGGTGTGACAGCGGCTTGCGAATCCTGGGGCTAGTTGCAGCAACTCACGACACCGGCCTCGCCCTGATCGAGGATGGCAAGCCATTGCTTGTCGTCGAGGAAGAACGATTCAACCGCGAAAAGCACACGAAAGCTTTTCCACGGCACGCTCTTGTTGAAGCTCTTGGCGATGATATCGCCGATCTCCGCAGCATCGACGTCATCACAACGCCCTGGGATGAACAGCGCCTGCGCAGAACATTTGCACGCGCCATCACCAGCCATCTTCCTATGAGCCTAGCACTGTTGCTAGAGCGTTCTCATACGCCCCAGCGTAATGAAATCGTGCGCGTCTCTGCCGTTCTCCGTCGCAAGCTCAAACGGCTCACACAAGACCGCATTCCCTTGCCGCCGATTATCGGCGTTGGCCACCATGAGTCGCACGCGGCGACCTTTTTCGTTTCACCGTTCGAAGAGGCGAGCATCCTCGTTATGGATGGCTTCGGCGATGACGCTGCCACGACGATATTCACTGGACGGAACAATAACATTGAGCGTCATTGGCATGAGCCGATGGCCAATTCGCTGGGCCTCGTCTACACGTTTCTGACCCAATACCTGGGCTTCGGTGGCTTTTCCGACGAAGGCAAGGTAATGGCGCTCGCAGCCTGCGGCGACGACAGCTACGTGGAGCGTTTTCGCGACGTCATCCACCTGAAACCGGACGGACGTTATAGCGTCAACTTCGACTATTTCAGCTATCGAACGTTCGGCGAGCTGAAACCATTCAAGCAGCGCTTCTTTGATGTCTTCGGCCCACCGCGCAAAACCGGCGAACTACTGGAAGACCGCCACCTGGCGATTGCCCATGCGCTACAAACCGTAACTGAAGAAGCGATCATCCATGTCGTACGCGAGATGGAAAAGCGCTTCCCTTCGCGCAACCTGGTTTTTACAGGCGGCCTTGCGCTCAACTGTGTCGCCAACGCCCGCATCCTCGAACATACGGAAATGAAGCGCGTTTGGGTTCCACCCTGCGCGTCGGATACCGGCGCTCCCCTCGGCAGCGCTCTGTGGCACTACCACCAAACACTTGGAAAACCGCGTTCTTACGAATTACGCCACGCATCACTCGGTATGGAATATGCCGACGCCGATATCGCCCACGAACTCGAAGAGGCGGGCGTGCCCTCCGAGATCATGGAAGAAACCGAGCTTTACGAACGCCTCGCCCGCGATCTCGCCGACGGTAAAATCATCGGCTTCTTTCAAGGACGATTCGAACTCGGCCCCCGCGCCCTCGGCAATCGTTCAATCCTGGCCGATCCTCGGCGTGCAGAGATAAAGGCTGTCATCAACGGGAAAATAAAACACCGCGAACCTTTCCGTCCATTCGCACCCGCAGTTTTGGAAGAGCACGCATCAGAGTACTTCCACATCGATCAACCCGACCCATTCATGACGATGGCGCCATGGGTCCGCGAAGAAAAGCTCGACATCATCCCCGCTGCCGTTCACGTTGACGGCACAGCGCGTATCCAGACCGTCTCCGCCACAGACAACCCCCATTTTTATCGCGTGATCGATGCCTTCAAACGGATCACAGGCGTACCCGTTCTGCTCAACACCAGCTTCAACCGGCACGAGCCCATTGTTGCACGGCCTGAACATGCCATCTCTTGCTTCCTACGCACCGGGATGGATGTTCTCGCAATAGGCAAACACTATGTGAATGAGCGTCCTAAGGCGGCGGTTTCGCGCGCCAAGTCGCTCTTCCGACCAGGACCAATTTGACGAATGACACGTCTTTCCAAACCCCTCAGCGAAATCAAACCCTGCTACGATGTCATCATCGTCGGCTCCGGTTACGGGGGTGGCGTCTCGGCCTCCCGTTTAGCCCGTACAGGAAAGCGCGTCGCCGTTCTGGAACGCGGACGCGAAGTGCTGACGGGGGAATTTCCCAACCGATTTCCCGACCTAAAAAACGAACTCCAAGTCACCGGTAAAAGTGTGCGCACGGGCTCGCCGACGGGCCTCTATGACGTGCGCCTCGGCGAGCACATGCACATACTTGTGGGATGCGGCCTCGGCGGCGGTTCCCTTGTCAACGCGGGCGTCGCCCTGCGCCCAACCGCGCGTGTCTTCGAAGATCACGCATGGCCCGAAGAGCTTCGGCAGGACGGCTGGCTGCAGGAGGGCTATGTCCGCGCACAAAACTGGCTGCGCCCAGCCAAAGATCCTCGCGCCGCAAGCATGACCAAATTCAACGCACTCAAAACCGCCGCAGACCGCCTCGGGCACGCGATGGTGGAGACACCGGTCGCTGTGAGTTTCTCAGAAACCATCAACGCTGCGGGACGAACGCAAGCCGCCTGCACGTCATGCGGCGACTGCTGCGCGGGCTGCAATGTTGGCGCCAAAACGACTGTGGCCGTCACATATCTACCAGACGCCGTCGCGCATGGCGCCGAACTCTTTACGCACGCCAAGGTTAGTAGCCTGGAAAAGCAGTCAGACGGCACTTGGCAACTGCATGTCGAAGACCTTCGCAAGGACGGACAGAAGGAAGGCTTCAAACTTTCAGCCCCGGTCATCATCCTTGCAGCCGGCACTCTAGGCTCTACAGAAATTCTACTCCGTGCAGCAGCCAAAGGCCTCGCCGTGTCAGACCGCCTGGGTCACCGCTTCTCGGCGAATGGCGACATCATCGCCTTTGGCTATGGGCTGAAGGCGAAAGTAAATGCCGTGGGGATTGGCCATCCCCCCAAGCTTGAGGACTTTGCCGTCGGACCATCCGTAACCGGGCAGCTTGAAGTCCGCGACGCTGAAACCCTCGAAAACGAACTCACAGTTCAGGACGGAGCCCTGCCATCAGCGCTAGCTCCAATCCTACCCGTGATGTTCGTTCCGAATGGCCGCATCCTCGGCGCGTTGAAAAGCTTGGTCAGCGGAGTATATCGAGGTCCCTTCGCGCACCTACAGACAATATTCGCCGTATCGCATGACAGCGCTTCCGGCCGCTTTATCCTGGACTCTGATCGCCTGAGCCTCTCGTGGCCTGGCGCAAAGGATGAACCCGTCTACACCCGCATCGATGCCGCGCTCGCGCAAATCGTGGGCGACGCCGGGGGATCATACGTAAAGAATCCTTTGGCAGGCACAGTCATGGGCCACCAGCCGGCGACGGCACATCCCCTTGGGGGATGCTCAATGGCGGAGGATTGCACCACAGGCGTCGTAAATCACAAGGGGCAAGTCTTCGACGCAGGAGCAAGTGGCTCAACCGACGTCCATCGGGGGCTCTACGTCATCGATGGATCGATTATTCCCCGCTCGTTAGGCGTCAACCCGCTCCTGACCATTACAGCGCTGGCCGAACGGGCGATGGCTCATTTCGCCACCGACCACGACCTGTCCTTCAGCGCGGAACCAGCCAAAGCTTCATAAGTAATTTAGGATGATGCCCGGTACGAAGCGCACCAGGCATCAATCCGCACTCATTGTGCTTTCGCTTCGGGGTGATCAAGATACCGAACGTCCCTGGGCGAATAGGGAAGCGGATTGATGTAGCGGTAGCCTTCTGATTGCAGCAAAGCGATTTCAGGAAAACCGGCCGGAACAACGGTCACAAACCCATGGAAATCTTCTGGCTTGTAGCCTGCTGCCTTTAGTGCGTTGCTGCACATACGGAACTCGACACCCGCGTCGGCGAGCTCCTTCATCTTATCCATAAGGCCCTGATACTTGATGTAGTTCTCTTTAGCGAACGCCCGGAGTTCGGGACCGTGAGTCACGACGACCATCTTGCCCTTGAGCGGCTTCATCGTGTTCTTCACGAAGGCATAGAGCATGTTGAGATTGTTGGGATCGGTGTAGTTGGCATCAAACACCGCATTGATCATAGGATACTCATGCATATCACTCTTCGAACTTCCGTACGGAGAAAGCTCATCGTCAGCAGCGAATACATTTTGCGTCACACCCAGAACCAATGACAGCGCGACGGCGGCAGCGAACACAAGTCTCATAGAAAAGCTCCACGTTAAGAGAGAGGGCAACAGGTTTCCCCGTATGTCGCCCATCTCAACGCAAGAAACACGTGTCTGTCTATAGCCTTAGCGGTACGAACTTCGTTGTACCGTCTACCGTGTGGGATCAGGCTCTGCATAAGATTGACCGATAGGCTGCGCTTTTGGCAAAGCAGTGGTCTCAGCTTTCCTTTTTCGCATCTGCCCCATCATGAGGACAGCAAAAATTAACAAGCCAATCCCAAGCACTGGATACTCGAACGGCAAACCGCTGTCGTGGCGAAGAACCAGGAATGCTACGATCAGGGCCGTTGAGACGATGGCCAACACGCGCTCGTACAAACTGAACATCGTAAGCGCACAATTAAAGATGGCCATGGCCAATGTCGACATACCAATCGGCACAGCGATCAGGGCAAATACACCGTGCGCCCAATCATCCGGCTCAAGAACGAGCACGGGATTATAGACCACCAGAAACGGAATGATGAATCCCGCCAGGGCAATCATAAACGCGTAGAGCGACGTCTTCACATAGTCGGCCCCCGCTATGCCCGCACCAGCCAACGATGCCAGCGCAACAGGTGGCGTAATGGCAGATACGACCGCGAAGTAGAACGCAAAGAAGTGCGCACTGATGGGGGTTACTCCCATCTCGATCAGCACGGGCACAACCACAATCGCAACAAGCGCGTAAGCTGCGCTGGTTGGAATACCGAGTCCGAGAATAATAGACACGATCATCGTGATGACCAGGGCGAGCGCGAGGCTCCCGCCACTCAACATTTCGACCACACTCGCAACTTTGGTGCCCATGCCGGTCGTGATAAGCGCTTGCGCCATCATGCCGACGCCCGCTAGCGCAATACCAATTTGCGCGCCGATTACAGCACCTCGCGACAGACACTCCGCTAGCTCCTTGAAGGTCGGACGCGTGTCGCTCGAGATATAGCTCAACACAACGGCAACGATGATGGCCCAAAACGCGGCGAGGTTTGCCGAGTACTGCATAAGCAGCATAACGACAAGAACGCCGAGAGGGATTAAGAATAGCGGTAACCGTCGAAAGATGAGCCGCACGTCGATCGGTGCGCGCGGAGCACGGATATTTTCGCGGACAGCAATGAGCTGCACACTCAGCATACAACCCCAGAAATAGAGCAACGCTGGAATAAGCGAGGCTGCCATCACGCTTGCGTAGGACACGCCGATAAACGAGGCCATCAGAAACGCCGCAGCGCCCATCACGGGAGGCATGAGCTGGCCGCCGGTTGACGCCGTGGCCTCAATCGCTGCCGCAATGTGGGGCTTATAGCCCGTCTGTTTCATATAAGGGATCGTGAAGGCGCCCGTGATCGCGACGTTCGCCACGGCCGCGCCGGTGACCGTGCCAACCATGGCACTCGATATCACCGCGGTCTGGCCAGGCCCGCCCCGGAATACGCGTCCGGCGGCCTGCCCCAGTTCGCGAAACAGGCCATGAACTCGGAGAATCTCCAGCAGCGCTCCGAAAATAACAAAAAGAAAAACATAGTTTGCGGAAATAGATAAAAAATTCCCGTAGATACCAGAAAGACCAACACTCAAATAAGAGACGACATAGCTGAAATTAAACGGACGATGATAAAACGGCTCGGGCAAATACTGACCGAGGAAGAAATAGGCAACAAAGAAAACAATCACGCAGGGCATAATGTTTCCCCACGCTTGACGCGTCCCTTCCAAAACCACCAACATCAATATGACGCCGACGATCACGTCTATTGTTTCTGGAAATCCGATCACCATTTCCAGGTGAGACAAATTCAAATAGATGTAGGCCGTCGCAAACAACCCCAATCCGAGCATGCTCAAATACCAGAGCCGCGCCGATACTGATGTCGACAATCGCACGGCACCGAGAAAAATAAGCGTCACCACAAACATCAGATGGATTGTCTGATGCTCATAGGAGCCAACCATCAGCACCTGCGTCGTCAGCATGTGATAGCCGAACGCGGCAATCCCTACGGCGACGATGATGTAGTCGAGTATTTTTGACATGCTCATCAGCTTGCCCTTTCGGCGAAGGTGAGCGGAATGGGCGAAGGCTAATCAACTGGACCCGGCGGGGCTTATTGCCGGGTCCAACCCATCAGAAGCGCTTCAGTCGATCAGTCCGGCTTCTTTGTAAGCCCGCAGCGCACCAGGATGCAGTTCGCTCGGCTCCCAGCCATACATGAGAGCCTTTGGCGACATCAGCTTGCCGAGTGCGTGGTAGTTCTTGAACTCCCCGACATGATTGATGATCAGCTTCGTAATCTGGTAAATCGCTTCCTCAGGAAACTCTTCCGAAGCTGTCCAGGAAATCGTGTCAGCAAAACCGTCAAGCGGCTCATCGCGACCAGGCAGAGCTTCCGCTGGGATAGTCACAGCCACCATGGGCATCCCGGAATCCTGTGCCTTCTTCACAGCATCCCCACCCCACGGAAGGAAATAGACCTTGCGTCCCGAAGCGAGGAACTCGGTCGTTTGCGGAGAAAGAACCATAGTATTCGTGAGCGGATCGAAATAGCCACCAACGATAGCCGCTTCCACCTGTCCATCGAGCAGCGCGGCGGCGGCTTCCTGCACACCTAGATACTCAATCTGAACGTCCTTACCCAAACCCCAACCGACGCGCATCAACCGCTCAGGCTGAATGGTCCAGTTGATCTGCGGTTTGCGGCCCAGAGCGACCCGCTTTCCCTTCAGGTCGGCCACCGACTTGATATCGGGATTGAGAGTGGCGAGGAAATAGCTGCCCAGATTGTAGTTCGCGATAGCTTTGACGGGCGGAAGCGTTTCTTTAAACGGCTCTTCACCACGCACAGCCAGTGTACTGACGCCACGTCCTGATCCAATGATCATGGTTTTACGGAGATCAGGCTCTTTCTGCAGCTTCACGTGATTAAACGCAAAGCCTGGGCTCTCGCTGTGACTAATGCGAATTGTTGGATGGTTTTTACTGACAATCTGCTCGAGAGCGGAGCCTAGGATATAAGAGCCACTGCCAAATGGCGCGGAGATCAGACTGTAATTCTCTGCTTGGACTGCATTTGCGCCCAATAAAAGAGCACCAGCCGCAATCATTGTCTTAATTGCATTCGTCATTTGGGTTTCCTCCGTGGAGATTTTGGCTTCTTCGTCCAATCTCCTATTGTGTGAAAGATTTCAGCGCGTCCGTGTAAAAACCTCCAATTCTATAAGATTACATCCAACCATAAAATTGGTCACATCATTGGTCTAATCGATAATCGATATCTGCCTCATGCAATTGATGAATAGTGCAGCCACATAAAGTGAGCCCTAAGCATCCTCGACCTCATTGGCCAAGCAGCTTGCGTCATTTCTCCATCAAAGCGGCGGCGGAAAGCCCAGACGATGCTTTGCTATCCGACACTGAAGTCACTTGGCGAGGATGGCGCACCATCACGACATCCACGGCGGCAGCAGCCTCGCCTGTCAGCATCACCGGATTAAGGTCTAACTCCCGCAGAACGCCTTCCGTCGCCGCACCCAGCTCGGAAACGCGGCAGAGCATCGCGACGAGCGCATCCCGGTCGATCCCCTGGCGTCCACGAAACGCGCCGAACATCGCCGCGCCCATCAGGCTATCGATCATGTTGGAAGCATCGCGAGGCGTGAGCGGACACTTGCGGAACGCCACATCCTTGAGCACCTCAACGAGCACGCCACCAAGACCAACCATGATGACGTTTCCAAAGACGGGATCATCTTGCAGACCGATAACGACCTCGACGTCGCCCTTGAACATCGGCTGCACGACCACGCCATCGATACTTGCATCGGGGCGCTTCTGTGCAACCGACGAAACCAGATCCGCAAAGCAGCTACGCACATCCTCCGCCGTCTTGAGCCCCAGACGAATGCCATCGACTTCCGTTTTGTGCAGGATGTCTGCAGACTCGATTTTCATAACGACCGGAAAGCCGACACTTTCCGCTGCATGCACCGCCTCTTCCGCACTCGCTGCGAACTCGGTGGGAACAATCGAAACACCGGCAGATTTCAGAACGCGAACGGCATCGACGGTCGACAAAGGACCATCCCCCGAGGGAATAACCACCTGCGCAAGCTGCTGCTTCGCCCGCACCTCACGATCCGCAGACCACTGACGTCGCGCTTCAGCAAAACGGATCAAACCGACAACGGCATCAACAGCCGGCTCCGCACCACGCAGCACGGCGATCCCGCGTTTGCGTAAAGCCTTCACAGCCTCATCCGGTGCCGCAACCCACGCCACAATGAAGGGCTTGGTCGCACGCGCTTTGATATCTTCGAACAGCGAGACCAACGTATCGGCAAACCCTTCCATAAGCTGGAGCCACACGATACCGACATCAACGTCCGGATCGTCCAGCATATGCAGGACGCTTTCACTCAGGATCTTGGGATCGGCAACAAACTGCCCAGTCACATCGACAGGGTTGGCTGTCGCACCAAAGCCAGGAATGCATTCTTGTATCTTCGCCTGGGTCGCATCGCTGAGGCGCGGAACGGAAAGCCCCAGCTCCTCGATACGATCAGCCATTAGCACACCGGCACCACCGGACTGGGTAGCAATACCGATACCCGCCCCTTCGGGCAGGTCGCAGCAAGAGAGCACCTCGACAAGATCGAGCATATGCTCTTCGTTGCGCGCACGGATTATTCCCTTCTGACGAACAACACCATCGAAAACGATGTCTTCGCCCGCAAGAGATCCCGTATGTGAGGCCGCCGCTCGCGCGCCAGCTCCCGTGCGGCCCACTTTCGTCAGCACGAGCGGCTTACCGAGCTCCATCGCGCGATCGGCAAGATCACATAGCCCGGGACCATCTTTCAGTCCCTCGATATATCCCGCACCGACGCGAATACGTTCATCTTCGATCACCTCGCGCATTGCATCGACAAAGGTCACATCGACTTCATTGCCCGTGTTGACAAAATACCCAAGCCCCAAACCGCGCGAGCGTGCCAATGCGGAAATCGCCGTACCAAACGCACCCGACTGCGAAACGAACGCGATCGGACCAGCCGGAACTTCGCCATTCACGTACTGGCTGAAGGATGCAATCACGCGCTCGAAAGCATTGAAGAGACCAAGGCAGTTGGGACCACAGATCCTGACGCCGGAGGCCCGCGCCGCTTCACGTAGCTCGGCCTCAAGCTTGCAGCCCTCTTCCCCAATCTCGGAAAACCCAGAGGCGAAGACGACCGCAGCAGGAACGCCCTTTCGTCCGAGATCGCGGATCGCTTGCACGACACCGCTAGCCGGCAACACAACGACAGCAAGGTCAACACCATCCGGCAAGTCATCGATCGACGCGATCGCCGGAAGCCCGCCGATCTCCTGCGCCTTCGGATTAACCGGATAAATCTTCCCCTTGTAGCCCTTCTCGATCAGCCATTTGACGGGCCGGCCGCTCACCTTGCGAAAATCCGAGGAAGCGCCGACCACGGCAATCGCGTTTGGCTTCACCAACGGCTTCAATGACGTCTTCATGTTTCCCCTGCCGGTTGTGGACCAACGGTCAGTATTGCTGTTTCTCTTCAGCGAAAGGCTTGAATGCCGGTTTGCGCCCGACCCAGCACCAAGGCATGGATATCGTGCGTGCCCTCGAGCGTGTTGACAGTCTCCATATTCATGACGTGCCGGATGACGTGGTATTCGTCCGAAATGCCGTTTCCGCCGTGCATGTCACGCGCCACCCGCGCGATTTCCAGGGCCTTCCCGGCGCAATTGCGCTTGAGCAGCGAAAGCATTTCGGGTGATGCCAGCTTACGGTCGCGCAACCGGCTCAAATGAAGGCACGCCAAGAGACCGAGCGTGATCTCCGTCTGCATGTCGGCGAGCTTTTTCTGTACGAGTTGATTGGCCGCCAGCGGACGCCCGAACTGCTTGCGGTCCAGCACGTAGCTTCGGGCAGCATGCCAGCAAAACTCGGCAGCCCCCATCGAGCCCCAGCAGATTCCGAATCTTGCATTGTTGAGACAGCCGAACGGCGCATTGAGCCCCTTGGCGTAGGGCAAGCGGTTTTCATCCGGAACGAAAACATCGTCCATCGCGATCTCGCCTGTCGGCGATGCGCGAACCGAGAATTTGCCTTCAATCTTCGGCGTCGTGAGCCCGGTCATGCCGCGTTCGAGAATAAAGCCGCCAATCTCGCCGTCATCGTCCTTAGCCCACACCACCATCAAATCCGCAATCGGAGAGTGTGTGATCCAGATCTTGCTGCCGCTGAGCCTATATCCGCCGGCGACCTTTTTCGCCCTGCTCTTCATGCTGCCCGGATCCGAGCCGTGATCGGGCTCCGTCAATCCAAAACAGCCGAGCAATTCGCCAGTCGCCATCTTCGGCAGATACTTCCGCCGCTGCGCTTCACTGCCATAGGCGTAAATCGGCGTCATAGAGAGCGTGGTCTGCACCCCGCACGCGGAGCGAAAAGCAGTGTCCACACGCTCCAGTTCTCGCATGATCAAGCCATACGTGACGTAGCTCACACCCGCACATCCGTAGCCGTCGATAGGCGCGCCGAGAAATCCGAGTTCGCCCATCTCCCGCATGACGGAAACATCAAAGGTCTCAGTCCTGTTGGCTTCCAGAATGCGCGGCATCAGCGACTTCTGCGCGTATTGCCGAGCACTGTCGCGAGCTAAGCGTTCTTCGTCATTAAGCTCTTCGTCTAGTCGGAAGGGGTCTTCCCACTGAAATGCTGCCCCAAGATTGGTGAACTCGGAGAAATTCTCTGAGGCTTCGGGCTTTACGGCGTCCGTCACTGTCATGGTCGATCCTCCCGGTATCGGCGTCAGGTGCGCTCAATAACGACGGCAATGCCCTGACCGACGCCGATGCACATGGAGATGAGGCCGTACCGGCCACCGGTACGTTCAAGCTGACGTGCCGCAGTCAGAAGAATGCGCGGTCCCGATGCACCGAGCGGATGTCCCAGCGCAATCGCGCCACCGTTCGGATTGACACGCTTGTCTTCAAAGTCCACGCCGAGGCCGGCGAGACATGCCAGCACCTGAGCGGAAAACGCCTCGTTGACTTCAATGACATCCATATCGTTGATGGTGAGACCCGCGCGCTCGAGCGCCTTCTTTGACGCTGGCACGGGACCATACCCCATAATCCGTGGAGCGACGCCGGCAACAGCTGACGAGAGAATGCGCGCTTTCGGCGTAAGCCCCAGCTTCTCGCCCGCGTCCCGGCTCCCCAACAACAAGGCCACCGCGCCATCGTTGATGCCCGAGGCATTGCCGGCAGTCGTAACGCCTCCAGCATGTATCGCATTGAGCTTTTGCAGCCCTTCCATCGTCGTCTCACGCGGATGTTCATCCTTGGCGACAATCTTGGGATCTCCGCGCCTTTGTGGAATCTTTACGGGCGCGATTTCGCCCTCGAAGTATCCCTCAGCCTCTGCGCGCGCATAGTTCTGTTGCGATTGAAGCGCGAAGCGATCGCATTGCTCGCGCGAGATCTGATGCTCTTCCGCGAGATTATCCGCCGTCTGCGGCATGCTATCCGCGCCGAAGGTCTTTTCGATCACTTTGTTCGGAAACCGCGCACCGACACCTGAATCAAAGATTTGAATGTTCCGGCTGTAAGCAGAATCGGCCTTGCTCATGACGAATGCAGCACGGCTCATGCTCTCAACGCCACCGCTCAACAAAAGGTCACCCTCTCCAGCAGTGATCGCATGAGCGGCACTTGCAATAGCACCAAGCCCGCTCCCGCAATTGCGCTGCAAGACAGTGCCACCTACTTCGATCGGCAATCCAGCAAGCAACAACGCATGGCGCGCAACGCACCGGCTGTCTTCGCCCGCCTGATTAGCGCACCCGACGACAACGTCTTCCACTTTGGAGACAGCACCGTTATTGCGCTCAGCAAGATCGCGGATCACGCCCGCTAGAAGATCATCAGGTCGGACAGGAGCAAGACCTCCACCATGGCGTCCAAAAGGGGTCCGCAATCCGTCGTATAAATAGGCATCCAGCATAGTCGTTTCCTGGGTCGTTCCCTGTTTCAATCAGTCAGCTATTCTCGCCGTCGTTTAGACGGGCATCCGTTCCGGTGCTTTCAATGAGAGGCCGAGCCGCGCCCTGCGTGTCAGCCAAGGGCTCGGGCGATAACGCGGATCGCCATAGGTCGCGAACAACGCACTCAGAATCTGATGGACCTTCTGAGGCCCGATCCGGTCACCAAGACTGAGCGGACCAGCCGGATAGTTGAGCGCAAGGGTCGGCGCCTTATCGACATCCTCAGGAGAAGCGCCGCCTGATTGCGCAATCGCACAGCAGATGTTGATGATCATCGCCACGATGCGCTGTGCGACAAAACCCGGACTATCACGAAGAACGGTCACTGATATCCCGCCGGCTGCAAGCACGGCCTGAGCTGCCTCCAGCATCTCTGCTGTCGTTGCGGGTGTTGGCATGATGACGCGCCGGCGACCCATCGCAAACAGCGTTTCGACCGCAACGGTCCGGGCCGGATCGAGGTTTTCTTTAAGAGCGGTTGTCGTGGCATCATCACCAAGTGGCGCAACCAGACACAGCGCGCTATCGCTGGGACGCTCTCCAGCTTCAACCTTAACGCCACTTGCTTCGAGTGCGCCCAAAATCGCACGCGCACCATCCGGGTTGGCTTGACTGATCCAGACGCTGGAAGGGAGCGTCGATGGCGCGGCCGGCTCGTCCTGTCCAATGGGCTGGCCATCTTTGTAGAGATAGAAGCCACCATTCGATTTACGTCCGAGAATGCCGGCCGCCGTGCGCTGCGCCATCAATAGCGAAGGACGGTACCGCGGTTCGAAGAAGAACTGCTGGTGGATCAGCTCGGTCGCCGGATGCGTTACATCCAGCCCGGTCAGATCCATCAACTCAAACGGGCCCATCCTGAAGCCGACGAGATCGCGCATGACCCGATCAACATCTTCGGTCGTCGCGATGCTCTCATCAACCACATGCGCTGCCTCAATGGTGTATCCACGCCCAATCTGGTTGACGAGAAAGCCCGGCGCATCTTTCACCCGTACCGGCTCACGCCCCATCCGCCGGCCGACTTCCATCAGCGCTTCGCAAACCCATGGCGCGGTGCGAATGCCGTCAATGACCTCCACAAGGCGCATGAGCGGAACAGGGTTGAAGAAGTGGAAGCCCGCAATTCTCTCAGGCGCCTTGGCCTTAGCGGCAATCGCTGCGATAGATAGAGACGAAGTGTTGCTCGCGAGGATGCAGTCACTGCGAACGATCCCCTCCAATTCAGCCAACAGCGCCTGCTTCACATCTAGGTCTTCGATCACCGCCTCAACGACGAGATCGCAGCCGTTCAATTGGGAAAGGCTCTCCGCGGTCGTGATCCGTCCAACCACGATCTCGGCATCTTTCTGCTCCATCCGGCCCTTCTCGACGCTCCGCGCGAGAAGCTTCGCAATGAAACCTTTGGCGTCTTCCGCAACGCCCGGCTTGGAGTCAATCAGGATAACTTCGTAGCCGCCGACTGCAGCGACCTGCGCGATGCCCCGGCCCATGGCCCCCGCACCAACGACACCTACAGCCGAAATCGCTTCCGCCACGCCAACCCTCCCTTCATCCCTTTGCGTCGCCCGCGTTTTCTTTTGGCTGGGACGACATATTTTTGTCGGTTGAAAAGGAGCGTAGGAGCGGCCATGCTATAAATCTAATTGAACTCCATAATCACCATTATTCAGCACATGAATTTAAGAGCGATCGACCTGAACCTTCTGCTCGTCTTCGAGGTCATCTACAGCGAAGGAAATCTGACGCGCGCTGCAGATAAGCTGGCGATGAGTCAGCCTGCCGTAAGCAACGCATTGGCCCGGCTGCGCGCCACTCTTGATGATCAACTCTTCCTCCGGACCCCGCGAGGGATGACCCCAACGCTACGTGCCCGGCAGATGATCCAGGAGGTGCGCCAAGCCCTCGACCTCATCACAAGCGCACTACGCGACCGCCCTGAGCAATTCGACTACGCCCAATCAGACCGCGTCTTCACAATCGCTGCTGAGGACTATGGGGAAGCCGTCATCACCCCGCGCTTCATGGACTGGCTGACTGGCGTCGCACCAAATACCAAGGCGCATGTGCGGCTCAAACAGAGCCTGGCCCTGCAGGACGAACTGCGCGATGGACGGATCGACCTCGTGATCGACTACTTCCGGATCAGGGACAATAGTTTTACAAATCAGCATCTTATGACGGACGAACTGGTGTCCATGGTCCGGGTCGATCACCCAACCATTCGTGACACGCTATCCTTGGAACAGTACATCTCGCTGCCCCACGTGGTCCTTGAACAGAAATCCCCGATGGTGGACCGGGAGCTTGCCGTGCGCGGCCTGACCCGCAATCGCGCCTTGCACGTCCCACACTTCATCTCGATGCCGCTGATCGTGAAAAGCACGGACTTCATCTGCACCCTGCCGCGCCGGATGGCCATGCTCTACATGGAGCACTTCCGGGTCAAAGTTCTCAAATCGCCAATAGACTTCCCCAAGATCCCGATCTTCCTGATCTGGAGCAAAAATATGGAGAAGGACCCCGGCCACCAATGGCTGCGGCAGTCCCTGCTCGATCTCTGCCAGAGGCTTTAATTTCCCGCATCATCACCAAATCGAATGGACAATATTCGGCAAATCCACTGGCTGAATAAAAATTGGACCGATAGCCTCGCCCGAAAGCGATATCATCACGATAAATCATAAGCTGGGAGGCAATAAACTATGGCGCTCGTGCTACGCGAAGAACCATCCGAAGGTGTGAAGCTGCTGCGGCTGAACCGCCCGGATGCACGAAACGCGCTCAACACTGCGCTGAGAAAAGAACTCGCAAGCCATTTCCAGGAACTCAGCTCCGACGAGACCGCGCGTTGCATCGTTATCACCGGAGATGACAAAGCCTTCGCGGCGGGTGCCGACCTCAAGGAGATCGTCGACGACACGCCGGTAGAAATTATGAACCGGAATGTGAGACGCTTCTGGAACGTCATCTCATCATGCCCGGTACCGGTCATCGCTGCAGTCCGCGGCGTTGCACTCGGCGGAGGCTGCGAGCTTGCATTGCACGCAGATATCATCGTAGCCGGCGAGAACGCGCGGTTCGCCCAGCCGGAAGTCTGTGTCGGCGTCATGCCGGGCGGCGGCGGCACGCAGCGTCTAGTCCGCGCTATCGGCAAATACCAAACGATGAAACTCGTTCTGACTGGAGAACCGATTTCAGGGCGGGACGCCTTCACCATGGGACTAGCTAGCGAAGTCGTGCCCGATGATGCGGTCTTGGATCGCGCGTTAGAGATGGCTCGCAAGATCGCGAGCTTACCACCGATTTCCATACGCCTGACGAAGGAAGTCACGTTGGCAGGGGCCGACGCAGCACTGGACACGGGCCTCCTGATGGAACGGCGCCTGTTCGAAATGATGTTCGCCACGGCCGACCAGAAGGAAGGCATGAATGCCTTCATTGAAAAGCGTAAACCAGATTTCGCGGGCCGCTAGAAGACGTTCTGCACCTCAATGAAAGTCCCGCGAATTAGGAATGATGCGGACTGTCCGGGGATGACGGCGAGGTGAGCGTTCATAATTTGGATGCATCACCTCGTCCGCCGAACTAAGCGGTAATTTGACATCGGAATCGGAGAGGAGACCCAGCTTGGCCGAATGATCCTCAAGCCGTTGCGCAACTAGGTGAACAACGCCATCGTGCGACTGGATGCGCCCACGTATTACAACGAGCCGGCTCCCCATTGCGACCTTGCGATAAGCTTCAAACGTCTTCGGCCAGACGACCGCGTTCGCGATGCCCGTCTCGTCTTCAAGCGTCATAAACATCACGCCCTTAGCCGTTCCAGGACGTTGCCGGACAAGCACGACACCAGCCACCGAAACACGCGTTCCATCCTTTAAGTCCCGATATCGTTCCGTCGTCACGCATCGAGCTTCCGTGAAGTGCGCACGCAAAAGAGCCATCGGATGCGCTTTGAGCGAAAGACGGAGCGTTTGATAGTCGGCGATAACATGCTCCGATAGCGGCATCTCCGGCAGTCTGATATCGGGATCTGGCCCAGCGGCGCTGGTGTGAGCATGGGCAAACAACGGCAACGGCTTTGCCTGAGCGAGTCCCCGCACGTTCCACAACGCCGCCCTGCGATCGAGTCCGAGAGATCGGAATGCATCCGCTTCCGCTAGTTTCTGAAGGCCACCCACAGGAACGCCGGATAGCAATCTAATTTGTTCCATGTCTTCATAAGGAAGCTCGCGGGCTTCAACGATCTTATTTGCATGCTCCTCGCGCAGGCCGTCCACTTGACGCATTCCGAGCCGCAAAGCGCATCGATCTTCCTCGGCAGGCTCAAGCGTATTGTCCCACTCGCTCATGTTGACATCGACCGGGCGCACCTCGACACCGTGGTCACGCGCATCGCGCACGATTTGCGCCGGGGCATAAAATCCCATCGGTTGCGAGTTGAGCAGCCCGCAGGCAAACACCTCAGGACGATGACATTTCAGCCAAGACGATACATAAGCCAGAAGCGCGAAACTCGCCGAATGGCTTTCGGGAAAACCGTATTCAGCAAACCCTTTGATCTGACTGAAGCACTGGCGCGCGAACGTCTCGTCATACCCCCGCGCCACCATGCGCGACACCATCTTGTCTTCGAAAACATGGATGGTGCCGGAACGCCGAAACGTTGCCATCGCTCGACGCAATCCATTGAGTTCCGAAGACGTGAACTGCGCCGCCTTCATCGCAAGGCTCATGGCCTGCTCCTGAAACAGAGGCACGCCAAGCGTTTTACCGAGAATGTCCTTAAGCTCGTCGCGATCCCCATATTTCGGATCAGGTGACGGAATCTGAACCTTATCCAGCCCCTTCCGGCGGCGCAGATAGGGATGCACCATTCCACCTTGGATTGGGCCGGGCCGTACGATTGCGATCTCGATAACAAGATCATAAAAGTTTGCCGGCTTGAGACGCGGTAGCATGCTCATTTGCGCCCGGCTCTCGATCTGAAAAACACCGAGCGTGTCGGCTTCCTGGATCATCTCAAAGGTGGGAATGTCATCAGCTGGAAAAAAGCTCGCGAGATCCCGCTCTTGACCGTAGTGACGTTTCAAAAGGTCGAGACATTTGCGAATGCAGGTCAGCATGCCAAGCGCAAGCACATCGACCTTGAGTATCCCGAGCGCATCGAGATCGTCTTTGTCCCACTCAACGAAGGTGCGATCCTCCATGGCAGCATTCCCGATGGGAACAACCTCGCAAAGCGGGTCTTCAGTCAGCACGAACCCGCCCACATGCTGAGACAGATGCCGCGGAAAGCCAATCAATTCCGTGGCAAGCTCCAGCGTTCGATAAAGCTGCGGATCGGTCGGATCTAGCCCTGCTTCGCGCACCCGCTTTTCAGCAATTCCTTTATTGGAAGTCCCCCACACCGTACCGGAGAGCGCAGACGTCACATCCTCGGAAAGCCCCATCACCTTTCCAACCTCGCGGATAGCGCTCCTGGAACGGTAGCTGATAACCGTTGCAGCGATGCCGGCATGCTCGCGCCCATAGCGGGCATAGATGTACTGCATCACCTCTTCCCGCCTCTCGTGCTCGAAATCCACGTCGATATCCGGCGGCTCCTTACGCTCCCGCGAAATAAAGCGCTCAAATAGCAGATTGATCTCAGTGGGATTTACGGAGGTTATGTGGAGGCAATAACAAACAGCCGAGTTAGCTGCAGAGCCTCGCCCCTGACACAGGATATCCTGACTGCGTGCCCAGCGAACGATATCGTGCACCGTGAGAAAATAGAGCGGAAAGTTCAACTCGGCGATAAGCACGAGTTCTTTTCGCAACGCCTCTCGCACCTTATCCGGAATGCCCTCCGGATACCGCTGATGCGCTCCCTCCCAAGTCAAATCCTCGAGATACTGCTGAGGCGTCTTTCCGAGGGGCACCGGCTCACGAGGATAGTTGTAGCGCAGATCATCAAGAGAGAAACGGCAACTCTGAGCAATCTCCTGGCTGCGCGCAATCGCGGCCTCATACCCATTAAAAAGCCGGACCATTTCTGCGGGGGATTTAAGATGCCGCTCGGCATTCGCCGCCAGGCGAAATCCAGCCTCCTGAATGGTGCAATGCTCCCGAATGCAAGCGACGAGATCCTGAAGCGGGCGGCGTTCCGGACGGTGATAGAGCACATCCCCCGTCGCCACGAGCGGCGCCCCAGTCTTCTCAGCAATCGCATTCAGTTCCGCAATGCGACGCCGATCATCACCGCGATACGTGTAATGCGCGGCTAAAAAACATGGAGCTCCGAGCCGGTCTGAAATCGTCGCCACGTCTCGGACGAGCACATCGTGCTCCCAACGCTCCGGTGGCAGGAAAACAAAAATCTGCCCTTTGGCATGAACGTAAACATCTTCAAGAGTGAGGTGGCAGTCACCCTTGTCGGCGAAACGCTTGCCGCGCGTTAAAAGCCGCGACAAGCGTCCATAAGCAGCACGATCCATCGGATAGCAAAGAAGGCTTACACCATCGACGAGATCGAGCCGGCACCCCACGATAAAAGGAATGTCAGCGTCCTTAGCCGCAGTATGCGCGCGCACCACTCCGGCAAGAGTATTACGGTCAGTCAACGCAACAGCCGAAAGTCCCAGCTCTCGCGCCGTTGCCACCAACTCTTGCGGATGCGACGCTCCGCGCAGAAACGAGAAATTGCTCGACACCTGCAGCTCAGCATAACGCGGAGAGAAGGATAGTACGCCACTCATGCGAATAGCCCATGCATATGCCAGGTCGGCAGAGGCTCTTCCTTTGAACTTCCCTGATCGCGATAAAGCCCCTCGCGGAACAACCAGAACCGCCGTCCCCTATCGTCCTCGACACGGTAGTAGTCACGTGTGCGATGAACTGGCCCGAATGATTGATCCCACCATTCCGGGCCAATCCGCTCCGGTCCTTCGGCGCGAACGACGCGGTGTGCAACACGCCGCCACGTAAACCGCAGAGGCGGCCCCTCTGGAACTTCCGCAAGGACCTGAACCACCTCAGGCCGCGCCAGAAGACGGAAGGGCCGAGGCGGTTTTGAGGGGCACCGCGTCACCGCAGAAGCCCCCCCGCGGAGAGCCGGCACGCGTATCTCCGCCCGCTCCGGAATATGACTCTCGTGAAGGAGTATCCGCTGCACGCTTCCAGCTCCCAAACGGTTCGACAGGCGGTCGACCAATGACGACACATCCACCCGTGCGCGCTCCATGGCTGCACCGCGCGAAAGCGACAACTGGTCTGTGCCAAGCCGAGCGACGGCATCTGCCGATAAAATGAGAACATCGACTCCGAAACCGGGATTAAGCGTCTCGATCCGGTCTCGGAAAAGAAGCTCCAAATGTTTGGCATCTCGCGAAGGCCGTGCCGTCGCAATGCTGACTTGCGAAACGCCGCCATCCGCATGGTAGGCGGCAAACGTCAGACGCGTTGCCCCCTTGTGATCCATTTCCATACGGCGGCACAGCCGGCACAGAAGTTCGTGGAGGCCACGATAAAAACTCTCTGTTGCGAGGATCGGATCTGGAAAGGAAATACGCTCGAAATAATCCGGCGCGGCTTGAAGAGGGACGATAGGTTCCGAAGCCAGCCCAAGAACCTGATCGAGGCGATGTAAAACCGCTTCTCCAGCCTCACCCGCTGGAAACCGGCGATAGAGACTGGCACGTGGAATTTCACACAGGGCGCCAATCGTTTTGAAGCCAAATCGCCTGAGGAGAAGCAGGACATCCGGATCGAGACGGAGCGCCGCCAAAGGCAACAGAGAAAGGGCTGTCTTCACATCCCCCGACGGCACGCTCTGAGCCTCGCGAACCCCGTGAAATCTGGCAATCGCCCACGCCGCTCCTGGAGTATCAGCCAACCCGAGCCTGCTCGCAAAACCAATGGTGCGCAGTCTCTTGCCAAGATCGGAGAGCAGGGCATCCTCACCCCCGCAAAGATGCGCCGCACCCGTGATATCGATCCAAAGGCCATCAACGCCATCAACACTGACAACCGGCGCATAACGTCGGCACCAGTTAGCCAAACCCTGCAAGGCGCGCGCCTCAGCTTCAAAATCTCTGATTTCTGTTACGAGTGTAGGCAGGAGCGCGCGCGCATCCGTAAGGCGCATGCCTTCTGACACACCGCCCTTACGGGCAATCGCATTCGGCGCGCTGATCCGGACACCACTTGCGTCCTTGCAGACAAGCGCAAAAGGATCGGCCTCAACCGGATGCAAGTCGCATGCAGGGCCTCGGGAACTGCGCCTCTGCCATTTCAGATGATCGAGCGCAAAGGTCTTCAACCAAACGGAAACAATGCGCTTCATTCTCCCACTCCACAGTCCAATTGCCCGGCCGTCCTCCGTGACAACGGTTGAGGGCGATCTGCCAGCGTGCATGCCCCGGAACCGTCGACACAAGACGGTCACTGACACCCGAAGCCGCCTGCACACGCCAACGAGTCTCAGCCGCGCTAGCTGCGCGATCCTGATCGGATCTGAGCAAGAGGACCGGCGTGCCAGCCGCCGCTGCTGCTAGCGACAGGCGACGAGTTTGTGTGAACGAAATCGTGTCGACTTCGCCAATAACAGCGAGAAGACTGCCAGCACGCGCACCTTCTTCAAGCGCCCAAAGCACATCGTTATTTTTAGCCGAACTGACGAAGAGGAAACGCTGCGGATCAAACCCAAATTCCCTCAATCCTGCTCCGTAAGGCGCACCGAATTCACGCTCAGTCCTCACAGTCTGACACCAGAGGACATATCGAGATGGAGACGCCGGCTCTAAATCCGCAAACCTCCTGAGAACCGCAAGAAGATAGGCTGATGCCACAGGCATGTCGGCATACTTCTCACCCGAAAATTCATGCACGCCCTCCCGGCTTAAACCACCTTCCGGCAAAGCTCCGTCGATATCCGGCACCCCGGTACACCAGATTGATGAAGGAAGGCGGGCCTCCCTTTCAGGGTGAACGTATTTTCGGGTCGCGTGCCGCTCGGTAGCCGCGATCAAACCGCGCAAAGCCGTGATCTTCGAAGACGTCTCTGCGGCGTGCTGAAACCTGTCACGCAGAAGAACGTCTTTGGGTGAAAGCTCAGAACCCATCGCACCGCCTCCTGCCAAAAAGGCAAAGATCTTTTAGGACGCAGACGCGGCAGTTCGGAGAATGATGGCAGACCGTCTGCCCATGTCGCTTCACAAGAAAATAGTTCTGTTGCAGATCGTCCGTTGTCATCCAACCCGGAACCAGACGAGCGAGCGACCTGTCTACCGCCCTGTCGCTAGCTTTTGACGCCACAACCCCAAGACGTTTAGCAATGCGCTGATAGTGACTATCAACGACCAGAGCCGGCATCCCTAGCGTGCTGAAGTTGACGACTGCTGCGCTCACCTTAGGGCCAACACCAGGCAAAGCTTCAAGCCACGCACGCGCCGCTTCCACGGAATAGCCGGCGAGAAAGTCGAGGCTCAAGGCCCCACGAAGATAATGAATTCTATGAAGTGCTGCGGAGATCTGCGCAGCCTTGTTGTCCGCAAAGGTGACAGGCTGAATAAGATACGCAATCGCGTCAGGTGAGACGTGACGCAGGTCGTCCCAACTGGTGAAACGCCAACAAAGTTTGCGGAAGGCCCGCTTGGAGATGTCCTCACGCGTTCGCCCATCGAGAACCGCATGAACCATCTGCGTTATGGGATCGAAGGTGATCCATCGACCCAGCGGACCATACGTTCTCACATGCGCTTTCAGCAGGCGGAAATGGACTTCCACCAAGGGATTTGGCTCCATAAATGCGAGGTCAAACTGCATTTTGGAATGCTAGAACAAAAAGTGAACATACGCAAGAGGTACGAGGCGGAGAGCATAACCACCCGTCAATTCTCCGACCGCAATAGAAAAAGCTGTATTCTTGCTGGACCGGTTTCCGTTAATACATACCACTGGCCGAAACCTGATTAAAAAAAAGAAATAAAAGCAATTCAATCAATGACGTATTGAATAATTTTAAGGTTGTGATTGAGATGAGAAGCCAATAGCATCGCTTTGTCACGACGGGTGGCTGAGGGACTTCTCTGAAGGAGCAAGTCCACGATGGCCGGGGTGGTTATTTCCCGAGGGCAACATGTTGCCTTCGCTTCGTCTTTCAGACGGCATAGCCCGCATTCTGAAAATCGCGAAGTTTCAGACATTTCTCTATCGATGCCCTTGGGTATCAACGCTTGCGGCTGCACCACCGAGCCGAAGTTGGCTCCCAATTCGGAGCCCACCCTTCAAAGTCAATCTGCGCAAAAATCTACGAAACGTGTCCGACAACGTTCGGCTTTTGCTGTGGGCATGAGCCCGGTGCAACGCGAGGTAACGAGACATTCCCCCCGACAAATTTCATCATGGAGTAGCGAGCATGACTTTGCGCCTCAGCAAACCAAAGCACTCACTGAAATTGAGAAGGAAAAGCCGGTTCTCAACGCCCTCACTAATACTTCTATCTAGTCTCGCATTTTACCCCGTGTCATCGCCTGCCCTTGCGCAAGAGACCATCAACACCCGCATTGGCAAGCTCACGTTCGAAAGCGGCTATCCGTCAAAAGAAACGGTGAAGAAGCTCTATGACGAAATGGACTTCCAGCGCGCAGCTCAGGCGTACATCTGGGGCATCCCCGCGGTCGGGCTCAACGAGTGGCGCCGGGCTCATTACAACGTCTTCAGTGGAAAAAGCGGCGAGATGCTGAACTATTTCGACTTCACCGAAAAGCTGGGCATTTTGACTCCAAACTACACAACACCCTACATCGCGACGTTCATCGATTTGAAGGAAACTGGCCCCTTTGTCGTCGAAGTCCCCGCGGGACTGATCGCAGGCATGATCCTCGACAACTGGCAACGCGTTCTAGCTGATTTAGGTGTTGTCGGACCTGACAAGGGGCAAGGCGGAAAATACCTGATCATGCCGCCGGGATACGGGCCCGTAGAAGCCGAAGGCTATTACGTTGTGGAAGCGACGAGTCGTGATGTCCTGGCCGGGTTCAGACTGCTGGGCGCCGACAAGGAAAAGGCGATTGCGGAGCTGGTTCCGCAAATCAAGACATATCGATGGACGGTTGCAGGCACCGGAGAGGCGATGCCCGCGCGTGACGCAGGCGACAAGAAGTGGAGCCAGATGCCGCCACGTGGCATGGCTTATTGGGACAGTCTCAACGAGGTCATCCAGCGTAACCCCGTCGACGAGCGCGACCGGTTCATCCTGGCGCAGCTAAAATTCCTCGGCATTGAGAGAGGAAAACCTTACAAGCCCGACGAACGGCAGACGAAGCTGCTTGAGGACGGCGTTGTCGTGGGCGAGGCGATGGCGAAGGCTAACACGACCGACAAACGGGTAGAGCCGCCGTTCTGGGAGGGTACTCACTGGAAGCACGCGTTGGTCGTTTCCACCGACCAGAGAGCCCTGACTTACGACCAGCTCGACGAACGCGCCGCATGGTTCTATGAGGCGGTGGTTATCTCCAAAGCCATGCTGACGCAGACCCCTGGTGTTGGGCAAAGGTACATCGCGTCCTACAAAGACTCTGACGGCAATTGGCTCAACGGCAGCAACACCTACAAGCTGCACGTTCCTCCTAATCCTCCGGCCAAGCAATTCTGGTCCGTCACCGCGTACGACGAGAATACGCGACAGATGCCCGTCACCGAGCAAGGGCGCCCTGACATCTCCTCGCGCAAGTCAGACATTGCGAAAAACAGCGATGGCTCTGTGGATGTCTACTTCGGCCCCAGCGCGCCGAAAGGCAAGGAAACGAACTGGGTACAGACCAATCCGGACAAGGGCTGGTTCGCCTACTTCCGGTTCTATGGTCCAACCGAGCCGTTTTTCGACAAGTCCTGGGGATTGCCTGACTTCCAAAAAATCGAGCTGACACCAAGCATGGCCATCCAATGAAAAAGTACAGCTAAAAGCTGATCGTTTTTTGGGGCACCACAGCATTCTGCAGTGAAAAAAGACGGCGCCTTAACTTTTGCTTGGCGCCGTCTCACTCCGTGCCGACCTTAGGCAGCTAAAAGATCATCGGCTGGACCGAAAAACTCATAGCGAATCCGATCCGGCGAAACGCCAGCGTCTCTGAGCCCAACCGCGATATCCCGTAGAAACGGCTTTGGCCCACAGAGGAAATACGTCGCACGATCGGATGGCGTATTTCGATGCAGCCAATCAGCCGAAATCAACCCCTCCTCGTCACAACCGCCAGCCTCTCCAACAGCGCTCGTGGCGTCCGCATAAAACACCTTCACATCAATGTTCGGTGACCTTTGCGCAAGGCCCCGCACGTGGCTCCCCATCGCATGAACAGCCCCATTCAATGCGCCATGCACGTACCAGGTTGGGAGATCCGGCCGCTTTTCAGCAACAGTCTCAAGCATGCTGACCATAGGCGTCAGTCCAACCCCGCCGCTAACCAGCACGATGGGTTCACTTTGACCAACATCGAGATGGAAATCGCCCGCAGGAGGTGAGACCTCCAACACCGTACCAGCCGCCGCATGTTCATGAAGCCAAGTGGAAGCCCGCCCCTCTCGCTTTACGGTGATGCGGTAATATCTGCCATTAGGGGCACAGGAGATCGTGTAGTTACGCTTCAGAGGTGGCAACCCATCCCCCTGTAACAGCACTGTCAGATATTGACCGGGCTTATGGGAGATAACTGCTCCCCCATCCTGCGGCCGCAAATAGAAGGAGCAGATGACGGAGCTTTCGGGCTCAACCTTTTCGATCACAAACGGCCGCCATCCGGCCCAACCACCTGGCACCGTGGCCGTTTCCCGATAAATCTCCGCCTCACGGCCAATCAGAATATTTGCCAGAAACCAGTAAGCTTCTCCCCAAGCTTTCAAGATATCGTCCGATGCCGCATCGCCCAAAATATCGCTGATCGCTTGGAGCAAAGCATTTGCGACAAACGGGTAGTGTTCCGGAAGAATGTTGAGCCCTGCATGCTTTTGAGCAATCCGCTCCACTGCAAGCGCTAGTGCGCCCAAATTTTCAATGTTCTCCGCGTACGCAAGGATCGCCTGCGCGAGAGCCTTGGGTTGGGAACCGTTTGCACCCTGATGAGACTGATTGAAGAGATCCCGGATCTCTTCATTCTTGAAGAGATGTTCGTACATCTTCTGCGTGATTGCCAACCCATGCTGACGTAAGGCCGGGACGGTGGCTTTGACCAATTGAATAGTCTCAGGTGCGAGCTGAGCAGACATTTTCTTATGTTCTCCATTGAGCTTAGGGCGACCTGCCAGCAAAAGATGTACAAGATATGCATCTTAAAAGACAAAGCGGCGCGCTGCCGCATCCCCCACGCTTCGGACGTAAAGCTCTGTTGCTTGTGATGAAGAGCACGGCCTCTGCGAAGCAGGAGCCGCATGCCGAATGGGCTAGGATAGGTATAAGGAGGCGACGACCTCGAGCATGTTCAGTTGGAACGCTGGGCCGGATACCGCAGTTACAAATCTTTGGACCCGAAATGCGGACCGCACATTCGAATAGACGTCGGCAAGGTAACCGGTCACACGACAGATTGACGGCACCACATCGCGATGATGCGATTGGTGTCCGGCCAGGTGGCAAACCGAACTCTTAGGGAGCAAAGCCTGTTAGGCAATCCCATCTCGGAATTGCGCTAGTGCTGGTGATGTTTCCCCCGAGATCTGAGGTAATTCATCGCCGCCGATACCGCGCAGAGCACGAGCGCGGCGGCGGACCCCGCCATCGAAATCAGAGCCTGCACGTTCCAACCACCTTCCTTTGCAGAGGGTGGTTATGGGACCACGAATTGGCGGCAGGGCTGGGGGAACATTCGCGCTACCCGCGCCGCCGAGATCCCCCCAGCCTATCCGGCTTGCTGCCGCAAATATGAGGGACTGACAAACCGATGCAGCAGGTGAGGCCGATGAGCGAAACCAAAATCAGCACGGAAGCAGCATGGCAGGCATTGCACGAGGCATATCGCAGGGACGTAAAGCGCACGGTCAACTACGAGGGGACTGACTGGTGTGAGATCACCCCGGAAGAAAAGAAGGTCTTCCGCATTGCCGATATCAGCATGCCGTGGGTCGTGACGGCTTACCGCTACTACGAAGAAATACTGGATCTGACGGACACAGGTATCCTGCCGCCCGCCGTGATGGCCGTGATCCGAAAGGACGTGGCTGAGCGCTTCGGCATGGAGCCTCGCATGCTCTGCCATACCCAGTTCGAGAACTTCGCCAAGCAGTTCGGCATCAGCCGCCGCACCGCGCACGCATGGTTCATCAAGCATGAATTCTGGTGCGTGCGGCGCGGCATACAAGGCTATGATGACGATGATGAATTATTGTACTAGTCACACGCATCAATTGCCGCCGCACAGAAATACCCGCTCAGGGATCGACAAGCTTAAACTGCCGCCATTTCCGGAGCACGTCAGCGGCGACGTTGTCCATCGTGGGCATCAGAGCGGAGCGGGAAACACGCTCTCGTTGGAGAATGTTGATTAGGTCCGGCGCATGCTCGTGGCTGAGCAGAAGGCGGCGTAGCACTGGCTGAGCCGGGTTCGCGTTGTGGACAAACGTCTCAAGGCTGGGACGCTCGCCATTGTGCTTCAGATAATAGACACCCGAAGCCGCGATTGTTGTGAATAGCCCCGACTGAGCTGCAAGATAGGGATTATCCCGGCTTAATGGTCTGAACACCGCGATCCGAGGCGTCACCGGCCCTGCGCCGTCCAGACCATTCGGAAACGTTATGCCCTCTGTCGTTGTGTCCCTTGCACGGCGCTTGTGTAGCGCCCACACGACCAGATCGTGCTCTGCTTCAGGCTCGTTCAGCGCCTCGACTGCGAAAAATGCAGACGCAATAGGATCAGACGTCCAGTCTAGCAAACGGGTAGGAAGTCCGTGGTGCTGAGCGAGCGCCAAGGCATTGGGCAGATCCGAAAAGCGCAGCAGTTCATCGCCCACCAATGGGATCTGAGCGTCAGCCAGCCAATCAGGATCTTGATCGGGGTCCGGACCTGGCCCGCCCATCAGGGGAACGGGCATACCAAGAGCATCGCACCGCGCGGTAAACTCCCAAAGCGGCAGGTACTCGGTAGTTGTTGCTATCGAAAGGCGCTTACTTAGTTCCTGATCGTTCGGGCCGAACTCCGCTGCCCCCGAAACAAAATTGCCCCACATCCACTTCAGTTCTTGGTTCGGCGCTACGGCTTCGAAACGCCGGGTAGCTTCCAAGGTAGCATTCTCGATGATCGGGTTTCCGGGCCGCCAAGCAGATGGCAGTAGAGGCCAGTCCGCTTGGGCATGACCGCGAAAAACCCACGGGCAGGATTCATCCTCCCACCAGTGCGGATTGGACCGCCTTAGTGCGTCAATGAATTCTTGCGCGTCCGCTGCAACAGCGGTTTGGATGCCGCGCTCCGCATCGCCCCAGTCAATAGCCAATCAAGCCCTCAGCAAATCCATTACCCATCAATACTGACTAGCGTACACATCTGCTCCCGTCCTTCCAATAGCGGCGGACAGATCAATCCACTCCGTCAGACGCATACGCATCCAACGCGGCTGAGATCAATTGTGCCTGACTGATACCGTCACGCTTGGCGAGCGCCTTGAGGCGCTCTGCATCGCTTTCAAGAATGGAGAGGTTCTTCTGCACGCGCTTGCTGGTTGCGGGAGCGGGCGCGGGTTTGCGGGCCGGTGCGTGCGGCTCCGGTGGTGGTATCAGGCGGAGATGTTTTCGGATGGCATCCAGCTTTGTGAATTTGCTCATGGGGCCCCGCGTGATCTGATTGAAGGAGCCGGGGCGGCGTTACCGGCCCCGGTCAAAATCCTGTTTGGCGCGGCCCCGGCTCAGCGCGCGGTTGTGATTGTTCTTGAAATTGTCGCGCGCGGTCTTGAGGCGCTCATCGATATGGCGGATGCGGCGTTCCGATTCTTGATCGATCTGCCGCCGTACTTCGTTTGCTTCCCACCCGTTCGGGGTAAGGTGCAGCTCGGCCCGCGGCTTGGGCCGAGCTGCGATGCGTTGGTCGCGTTCCGCCTTCGTGACTAATCCGGCGGCAGCACGACCGAACTCTTTGGTCATCGCTCGTAACGGGGAGCGTTATCGCGGGGCTGACGATCCTCCCTGCCGGAACGATTCGTCTCGCTGCGGCGCTCGTCACGGCGGTCACCGCCGCGCGGCGTATCCTTCGCTTCCTGAATGCGGTCCTGCACCGAGCGGATGGTGATGCGCCCGTCTACCGGGACCGCATCAAGCTGGATGTTGTAGCCCTCGCCATCCTTGTGGGGCCACACCGAACCGATGCGGTTGAAGTAGGATTTGTTCTCCTCACCCTCACGCACCTGATAGGCGATGTGGGAGGGGCGTTTGGTGTCGTTGTCGTTGCTCATGGTCTGATCTCCTTAAGTGTCAGGTTGGTTTGTAGCCTTCCACATATGCCCATTTTCCATCGCGATACTGGGCGAAAGACGCGAAGTTTTCCGGCACTGCCTCGCGGATCACGCGCGCCGCCCACTTGGAGCCGAAACGTCCGGCGATGCGCACGCTGTCATGCGGCGGGTGATAGGGGTTCGGCAGGTAGAGTCCTGCCATCGCGCGCTGCATGTAGTACGGGTATTTCGCGGCATAGACGGGCGGCAGGTTTTTGCCGGAAATGAAAAGAATCTGCCGGTCCTCCGGCAGGCCGAGGATCTCATCTTCCGTCATGATCTTGCGGGCCTGCTTGGTGCGGTGCTTTTCCGCGCGGGAGAAATGCGCGGCATCCAGCATGGCAGCGAACAGATCTTCGCCGGACAGCGCGCGGTGAACGGCCTGCGCCTTGTGCCGCCTAGCTGCGTCCTGCGCTTTGAGATCGTCGTATTCCAGCGTCTCGGTGCCCAGCATGTTTGAGACCAGCCGTGCCGTCTCATAATCGCGCACGCCGAAGAACTGGCGCATCTGCGCCGAACCCAGAAAGCCCTGCACACCCGGCGCCCCGTAATGACGGATGATCTGCCCCACATCCTGAAAGAAGGCCCAAGCGCGGATGCCCGCGCCGCGCCCGAAGGTAAAGGCGCGCAGGAGATCCTCGAAGGCTCCCAGCTGCCCCGCTTCATCGACGATGAGGTTCACGCGGGGTGATAACGGCGTGCGGCCCTTGTGCAGCATGGTGACGGTGAAGAGCAGGCGCAGCAGCGGCGCTGCGATTTTGAGCGTCTCCGCTGGCATCATGATGAATATTTTGCAGGCCTTGTCAGGATCGCAGAGGGCTGAGAGCGAAAAGTCGGAGCGCTCTAATGACGCCTGCAAGACCGGATCATCCAGAAAGCCGAGACTGGCGTAAATCTCGCCCATGATGGAGCCGAATTCACGCGGGCTGTCCTGCTGCTTGGTGATCATCTCACCGCCCGTGCGGCGCACATCCTCAAAGCGCGAACGGGACATCGCCTCGATCACGTCAATCCATGCCGGGCTCCCCGACTCCGCGAGGTTCACAAGGCGCATAAGACGCGGCAGGCTTGTGAAGCCGTTCTTCTCGACATCGATCTTGAGAAGCGCCTCAACCCAGCCGCCACCGCGCTGCTCGAAATACTTGCCGTCCGATGTGCTGGTGACAGTGATGAGGGAGCGCGCGATGAACTTGCAGTCGGCATGAAAGCTGGGGCCGTTCAGATCCAGAATATCGAGCGGGTTGCAGGCCAGCTGCGGCAGGAAGTGCAGCCCATACGGATTGAAGAAATATGCCTGCTCGCCGTACATCGCATGGACATGCCATGAGATGGCGGCAAGCTCCCCGCGCGGGTCCAAGAACATCATGCGCTCGCCGGGCGAGCGGCAAACAACATAGCCCAGCACATCACGCAGCTTGCCGCTGCCCGCACCGCCGATGGTGATCATCGGCGCATCGCCTGCGAGATAAATCGCTCTGCGGTCAAAGAACCCGATTTGCGGACCCTTCGGCTCGAACAGCCCGGCGGCGCGCAGCTGATGCGCTTCCGCCCATGCAGCGCTGCCGAAGCGGTAGTGCTCGTTGAAGGAGGAAGAATGCATGGCGGGTCCTCTGATCGCTGAAAAAGCAAAAAGGGGCCGCGTTGCTCACGGCCCCTTACCGTCTGCCTGTCGCTTACTTGCCGCCGAAGAACGCAGCGTAGGCGAAGAAGGCGATGACGACCCAGACAACCACGTTGCCCCAATCCGACTTCTGCTTCTCGTAGACTTCGATCTTGCCTTCGCCGACTTTCTTGTACTTTGCCATGTGAGGTCTCCTTATCTGTGGTTGGGATTTCAGAAGAAGCGGGTCGCCAGCGCCAGCAGGGCGCTGACAAGGGCGATGTCGAAGGTGATGCGCGCGGCGTAGTAGGTGAAAGCCGCGATGATCACGGCCCAGCCGATGACGGCAAAGCCTGCCAAATCGGTGCCGTAGCGGCTCTGCGCGAACGCGAACACGAAATCGACGGTGTGATGAAACAGCTCAGGGCCGCCGAAGAAGGCTGCCGTGATGGCAAGCACAATCGTCATGCCTTCTTTCGGGTCATGGCTCTTTTGATGCGGGTGGCGGTGGGGATGCATGGCAGCGCTTTCCTCTTAAGGTTCTCTGGCTGCCGGTCCGCGTCAGGCATGCGAACCGGCGACTTTGAGGGAAAGCTATGCGAGGCCGGGATTGAGACCGGGCCGAACTTGGGAAAATCTTCGCGCCTTACTTGGCAATGAAGCCCGCGCGCACCGGGTTGGAAATGCGGAACGCGAGATCGATCAGGCGCAGGCGGGTGAGTATCCGCCGCTGCGGAGCCTGCTTGGGATCAACGTCATCGAAATACATGAAGCCGGACAGCCAGCGGAACGATCCGTCATCGTTGAAGGCGGCATCGATATCCTCATCGTCCACATCGAACGGCTTGCCGCCGGGCCATGTGATCTTGCCCCGAAAGCCGTAGATGGTATCGGCTATCCAGTTCGGGATCTCGCGGCGTGACATGCCGAGCGAACGCGTGGCAGTGGCGAGGCGCTGGAAATGCGAGCGGCGCAGCAGCTCATCATCGCTCGCCACGATAACGGTGCGCTTGTTGTCGTTGACGGGTTTAGGGCTGCAGGGTTTGCAGACATCGCATCCGCAGCGTTGGCAGTAAGTCATTACTCAAGTCTCCTTTTCTTTTTCTTGTTGGCAGTTTCGAAAAACCGCAGCGCCCCCTCTTTATGCACACGCATAAGTAGAAGTATTTAATTCGCGCATGCCGAAACAATAGTGTTTTTGCGCCGCATTCTGCAAAATCGAAGGGAAGAACGCGCGCGCAAATGCAATCATAGATAGAATGTGAGCGCGGGTATTGAGGGATATGAAAAAACAAAAAAGCGCGGGGGCCAGCCCGCGCCGCAACCGCTATTACGCGGGCGCTAAAATGTCGGAGCACAAGTTCCTGCGTCTCCTGCACGGCTACGCTCACGGCACGCCGTTACAGGCGCTGGAGCCCACCACCCATGTGAGCGGTAAAACGATCCGCGCAACTTACGGCAGGCTGCGCGCGCACCTACCTATCGCCACGCGTCGTGAGCGCGCGCGGTTCGCGCATGCTGGTGTCTATCTGTTCGGAGATATGGGGATCACGCCCGAAGGCCGCTTGATCATTGCGAGCATCGAGCGGACGCGCCGATTCGACCGTTACATCAAACGCCATGCCCCACGCCTGTCCTCTTGCGAAGGCGAGCAGCTGTTTCTTCTGGAAAAAGCCGTGCGCATCTTCTGCGCGCTGGATTTAAGAGGATTAGACGTTGAAGAGCGTCTGCTGGCGACAATCGGTGATGCCTTCACCGCGCTGCACCCGCGCGAGTCGCTGCAAAAACTGGCTGACCTCATCCCCGGCGCGAAGCCCCACGAACATCCTGAGCTTAGATTATACGAGGATTACAGGCGGTATCTGCTTAAGTTCCCGCTGGGGACACAATAAGCGGTCTGTCCGTGGACGCTCCATCACGGTTTCGGTTCTGTATGATTGATTAAGTGCCGACGCAGATCTTCAATACGTGTAATGCGCTCTTATTGACATCTAAACGACCGCACCGTGCTTCCATTGTGGCCGGTGCATTTTTTGCCGATAGGAGAGCATGGCGTCCCCGGAGTTGGCACGGAGCTACCGCAGCCATTCCAACTATAGTCAGGAGCCAGCGATTTCCACGTTCCGCCAGTAGCCGTACAGCTTCCCCCACTCTGGCTGATCGTGCCATCATCGCAGGATAGATCGCGCGTTCCCGAATAACCGGAGGCGCTGTTATTCACACTCTTGGTTGCGCCATGGATCATGTTGCCTGATGAAGCTGAACAGCCGGGTGACCAGTTAATAGTAATGCTGGCGCAGTCGCCGGGTTCGGGGCCGGTGGTCACGGACCAGCTATAATTTGCGCCACCCAATATCACTGTCGCGGTTCTGGCTGCTTCGAACCCGCTGTCCGAAGTAAGCCGAAGCTGCACTGTCTGACCATTCGTTACAATTCCGCTTGTCACCCATGGCCCGCCGTCAATCGAAAGCTCCGGCGCACCATCGCCGCTTATCGTTACAAACACTTCGGAATTGAAGCCGGAAAGGGTGACGGCGTTAGACGTTATCTGCGTATCCGGCGCGGCGTCCGCCACATCAACAAACGTGATGGCGTCCGGCTCCGCATCGATCATGCAGCTCTTTTGCATGGCTGCAATCGGCATCGGGGTTCCGCCGGTTGCGGCAACATTTCCATCATCCCGATGCCAGTACTGATCCTTTGCGCCCTTCTCGATGGCTCCGAACTTCCATCCGGCAGTTGAGGCATCAAACAACAGATAGTCGGGGTGAACCGTATGCGCATAAGCCCAGCCGCTGCCGATATCGAACCGATACTCGCAGGCACCGTCAAAATCAGCCGTATCGGTCAGGTCCATATTTTTCCACGGGGATACACCAGGACTGAGGTGCTTTTGCGATATGCCCCCCGCCGCAGAGATCCACTTCTCACCATCGCAGAACTGCATAACCTTGTGCGGGGGATTGTACAGCAACACTCCCTCTTCGCCGACCGGGCTAACGCAATCTGCGGATGCTATCTGCGGAGCCACCAGCAGGCACAAGACAAAAATCACGAAATAGCGCACGAAACTCTGCAAACGTCCCCCGTCAAAATGCGAAACGGCCACCAGAGCCTAAGCTCTTGGTGACCGGGAGTTCGAAACCGTCATTTCACTCAAACGGTGCGGCAGTCTTTAGCCGCGCACCTGATCGCGCATAAGGCGCGACGGCAGGCAGTGAGCCTGAACATGCACTGCCGCCTCCCGGTCTGACTGCCGAGAAGCGACATCCATGGCGCGCTTCGCCATAATCTATGAGGAAGACGCACCAACTAACGGCTGATGCCAACCGAGTGAAATGCGAGGTTTCGACACCCCGGCTGGAAATTCCCAGCTAAATCCATTATACATTTATTCCGTATACAAATAAATAGTTATCATAGCTCGCTGCGCTGAGCGCAGTGTTTGGGCGTCTCCCTCACTTCGTTCGGGCCGGGCTGTCGCTAAAGCCAAGCCATCGCGTTCGCTTGTCTCGGCCCTTCGGGCTTCCATCCCATGACGCGAAGAAAGAGCTAAGGGGCGTCCGCCCCTGCCGCGCGCAAGGCATCCCCCCGTATCCCCGCCCGTTCTTGATTTTTGTTTTTTCGTGCGGGGTCCCCTCGTGCGGAGCCTCCTTGCGCTTGGCTCCCCGCTCTCGGCGAGGGCCAAGGGTTCATGCGAACCCCTTTTTTAAGGGAGAAAGGACCAAGCCATGAACCTAGAGAGCCAAGAATACCGAACCTACTTTAGGCCGCGCGTGCCTTCGCTGCGCGCACCGTTTGAGTTTTATCCGACACCCCCCTCAGCCATCCGGGCGCTGCTTTCGGTGGAGCGCTTTGAGGGCGATGTGTGGGAACCCGCTTGCGGTGACGGCGCGATTTCCCGCGCGCTTGTGGATGCTGGCTATGACGTGATCGCTACCGACATCACCGATTGGGGCTATGGCTATCCCGGCTATGACTTCCTGACATTAGACAAGCCCTTCGCCCGCAACATCGTGACCAACCCGCCTTACGGCTGGGGCATGGCGGATAGATTCGTTGAGAAGGCTCTTAAATTCACCGCTGAGACAGGCGGGCGCGTGGCGATGTTGCTTAACATCGCCTCCCTCTGCCATCCGAAGCGCCATGATTTTTTCATCCGCCGCCCGCCCAGCGTAATTTACGCGCTCGATGAATGCGTGTGCTTCCCGCTGGGCAAGCCCGAACGCGCCACCGCGCACACGAGCAAGCACCGCTATGCGTGGCTGATCTGGGATCAGGACCATGAGGGAGATACCGCGCTCCGCTGGCTGTCCACCGCCCCTTTCAACAAAGCTCAGCAATAAGGAGAAAAACCATGAGCAAACACGCAACCAACCTCACCCCCATGATCGGCAATCTCGCGGACGGCCTCACCACCGCATCGCAAACCGCATGGCAAGCCTCTGATGCCGCCAAGGGCGGGCGTACCAATGAAGCTATCGGCACGTTGCTGCCCGTCATGGACCAGCTCGAAACGCACGCCGCGCTGTGCAAAACCATCCTTGCCCTACACCGAATAGGGAAAGGCGGGGCCAAATGAGAGAGCATCCCCGCATTATCGTGCCGCCCGGCGTTGAAGCGCTGGACATGCGCCCCGCGCAAAAAGACATCCGCGCCCGGTATGGGCGCGCCTACCATGTGAACAAGGATTGCCTGCGCGATGTGGCGGCGCTTTGGGGCATCGGCCCGGAGCATGAGTGCATCAATGATGCGGGCGTGTTCATGCCCTATCAGAGCATCGACCTTCGCGCCGGGCGGTGCAGCGCAGAAATCCGCTATGCTGCGTCCCCGTCCGGCCTCTGGGCGATGGATACCAGCCATATGACAGCCACCAGCGGCAACGGTTCTTCGCCCTCCATCTGGAACCGTGTTGCTTTCTTGAGCGATGACGATGCCAGAGCCGCGGGGCTTTACGCGCTGATGGAGCTGTTCCGCCATATCGCCGCCGCCGGAAGACCGGAGGCGGTAGAGGCAAGCAAGCTGGTATCGCTGCTGGAAGATGAGCGGACGCCGCAGCTGACGCTGTTCTAGGGTGAAAAAATCGCGCCCGGCCTCTTCAGGCCGGGCGCAGCTATGTATTAAAGGCGCTTACTCTGCGATGAGCCGAGCGCGCTCCGGGTACGCGATGCGGAAATACAGATCGATCAGCCGCAGGCGTTGAAGCACGCGGCGCTGCGGGTGCTGGCGCGGCGGCTCTTCCGCAAAGCGAATGAAATCGCTCACCCAGCGGAAAGCCCCCTCTCCGCCGAAGGCATCGTCTACATCCGGCAGACCGTAGGGCGTGCCGTTGGGCCAGACGATCTCGCCTTCGAAGTTATAGATCGTATCCGCAATCAGGTTCGGAAGTTCGCGGCGCGATACGGGCAGCGCCGCCGTGGCGATGGCGAGACGCTGGAAGTGGGACAGGCTGCGGAGCGCCGTATCAGAGGCCACAACAACGGTGCGTGCCGGATCGTCCGGCTCAGCTGTGCCGGGAAGGTTCGCGCGCAGCCCATCAAATTCCTTGCTCATGAGACGTGTCTCCAAAAACTTCGGGGACACTCTCGATAAGCCTGCATAGAGGGAGGCTTCCCAGCTCCCAAGGGGTTTAAAGTTGGGAACGGCTCAGCGCGAATGTGTTATGGGACCGGCGTGCCGCGACCGGGGGGAGCGAGGTGGCAGAGCAATCATTCAACGCCTTGCAGGCGATCCTGATCCGCGAGCGCCTGATACGTTACCTGACGCAGAGACGCGCGCGCGAGCGCTCCTATTCCTTACGCAAGCTGATTGAGGCGATAGCGTTCTCCGAGGCAAACTCGGACACTGACTCCGCTTACCATGAAGACGCAGATAGCGGCGCACGGCAGGACTCCGGCTTTTCGATAAAGCTCAGCACTCTTGACAACCTGCTCGCGCGTAAAACGTCCGTGCTGGATGCGGAAAACCTGCAACTGATCGCCCGATTTCTAGTCGCCGAAAGATATCTGACGGACCGAGAGCTTGTCCTCTGCGGGCAGCATCCGGACAGCGGACTCCGCGTGCACTTCCAAGGCCTCGCCGGTTCAGACCCGCGCCTCCAAAGATACCGGCGCGTGGTTGAAGGCGAATTTGGCGACATCGATATTTCGGCTCAGCATCGCCTTTGGATTGCAGCGCCGGGCCGCTCGCAGCCCTTTATCGTTCTCAGGACCAAGGAACCAGCGCCGCACTACGAGGGCCGGATCTTCCTGATGCCGAACCAATCCATGACGCTCGTAGAAATGTGCGTCAGGGAAAAAACATGGGACGGCAATTTCTACCGCATCGCGGTGCAGGGGAATGAGATCGCCCTCCTGAACAATCTGGGCCAGCCGCAACACTTTTGCAGGCTTGAAACCGAAAGAGGCGCAGACGGACACAGCGATGAAATTTTCGACATCCGCGATATCTCGCTGGCCGGAGCCGGGCGACCGCCGGGCTCAAATGGCGATCCCGGATGGTCTTACGAAGATCGCGATTATCAGAATGCCAGCATGTATTCGCGCCCCCGCAGCGATCCATCAGGGATGGCCCTGATTGCAGCGGCCAAGAATGGTACAGCCGAGGATGTCCTAGGCTTGCTTATCAGCGGAGCCAACATCAACAGCGTCGATCCGGCGACAGGACGAACGGCTGCCCATTGGGCTGCTGCCATTGGCTCACTTGAAAAGGTGTCCATACTGGAATGCCGGATCAAAGAGGAAGCTGACGTGCTGCGGCGCTATTGCCCGCGCTATTCAGGAGACGCCGAAGCCATCGAACGCTGGCGCGCGGCACGCGCAATTCGCTATTGCTTGCATACCGACAACGAAGGCTGCTTTCCTTCCGCGCTTGCCCCCGTATCGACCGACCATTCCATCGAGAACCATGTGGCGACCACCATCTGGCGACGCCTGTTCGAATCCGAATGGCAAACGGCGCGCCATCTCTTTGGCGCATCGCCCGGCGCTTTCCTTGATGTCTGGCAGCCATCTAGCGCTATGAGGAATGCCGCCGCGAGGCGTAGTGCGATCCTGCCGCCCGGCTTCGCGGACCCTCTGAAATCACGGCGCAGTTTTTTGACAGAGTTGTTCCGTATGCGGTAAAATAGTCATAAAACGGGGTGTGGAAGGGAATTGAGCTACGACACGCACGATCTGCGCGGGATTTTCAAAGAGGCCAAGCGTGAGCTTGAGCGCCGCGAGGATGAGCGCGATTTCGCAGCGGAAGTCTCCGGCATCAGTAACGGCAGGATGGCCCGCTTCCTCAGCGCTGAAGACCGTGAGAAACGCCGGGCCGAACATACGGGCGAAGGCGAACGCCGCCGCAGCGAGAGCTTCACCCGCCTGCAAACCCTTCTCGCCAGCAATGCCGCCTATGCCAAGCTCTACAACGACACGTTTGCCCTCTTGGGCGATGCGGAAGACGCCACCGACCGCGCCATTGCCAAAGCCCACGCAGCACTGGACGAAGCGCAGGCCCAGTTGGAACAAACCCTATCCCGCGCCGCCCAGCTGCCGGACGGCACGCGCGTATTCCGCGATGCGCGGGGGGAAGTCTGGAACGAACGCGGCGAACCCGTCAGTGATACGGTTGCCGCCTCCATCGAATGGCGCGGCGATGAACCCGCTTACGAGCAGTATTTGGAAGAGCGTGAGTCTGTGACAAACAGAGTCACGCGCCTTGAAGCGCTTCAAGGCTATCGCATCGATACGCTGGGCCGCATCCGCGACCGCATGAGCGATCACGACAACCCGCCATCGGCACCGGAGATCGAGCAGTTCAAGCGGGATATTCAAGAAAACATGCCCGAAGCCGCCCAAGCAGAAATGCCCCGGCAACCCCCGGTCCTAGCGACCGCCGGACCTGCCACATCACACGATATTCCCACAATGTAAGAAGCCTATTTGTACTTGAACGACCCGCAGGCCTTCTGCAACACGGCGATGATGACGCCGGTCGGATGGTGATCCGGGAAGCGCTGCATAGCAGCGATGACAGGCTGGTATCCGCCCGAAAGATGTTTGCCGGACCAATCGCCAATGCATTTTGCTTGATCGGCAGAGTTCTGAGCCGCGACAAGCCCCGCCATCAGTACGGATGAGTTGATGTAGCTCGTTTGCGATTCCGCCGGGTAGGTGAGGAACTTCGAACTCTTGAACGCTTCATCGGCGGTGCCTGTCTGCGCGCACACGATGGTACACAGGCTTGCTAGGGCTAGTGCTTTTCTGCTCAACATAAATGATCGTTATTGTAGAGGAGGAGAAACTAGCACGAGAATGATCGAACGACACTTGCAAAGCGGCGGAATTCCGCCAACTGATAGCGCTAGCACTAGCGCGCATCGCACCTCGGCAAAAAGGATCGATTTTGACGAGGTGACGTCATGACGAACCTCTTTTTCCCAAGCATCGAAGTGACGGGCAGGCGCATAGGCTATGCGCGGGTTTCCACCCAAGACCAGAAGCTCCGCATGCAGCTGGATGCGCTTAAGAGCGCGCAGTGTGATCACATATTCAAGGATCAGGGCGTCTCCGGCGGCAAGGCCAGCCGCCCCGGTCTGGACAACGCCCTCAAGACCTTGAAGCGCGGTGACGCGCTGGTGGTCTTGAAGCTCGACCGGCTGGGCCGTTCGGTGCAGCATCTTTCAGACCTGCTGGTGCATTTCGGGAATGAGGGCATTCATTTTTGCTCGCTGGCGGAAGGCATCAACACGACCACGCCGGGCAGCAAGCTGGTCTATCATCTCTTCGCCGCCTTCGCGGAATTCCAGCGCGATATCGACCTGTCCCGTGCCCGAGAGACTTTGGGATGTCTATTCCGGGATGGACGAGTCTTCCATGGTAAGCAGCGCGCATAAGGCAGCTCGCCTGGACCTCGCGGCGCTTGACCTACCGCAAGGCCTTTTGAAAGATCAGTTTTATGCCTATGCGATCGGCACTTTGCGCTGCACGCCTCTATTCCAGCGTATCGATGAACTTGCAGCAGACGGACTCACCGATGCCCAAGCCTACGATTTTTTACGGGAACAATACGCAGGTGGGTTGTCGCTTTCTGTTGAGCAGCATTGGAAAACGCTGAAGGCATGGATTTCCGTTTTCTTCGGTGGCGCATACCGACTTGAAGTTGGTCAGGAGGTACTTGTAAAGGGCCAGAGATTGCAAGGGTCCGGGAAATTCACGCGCTAGTTCTCATCGACTTCCGCCCACCGGCCTTTCCCCCGAACAGCGCCACGCATCAGGGCAAGGTGTTTCCAGACAATATGGAAACACATGATCATGCCGCTCAACCCTGACGACTACCGCCATCACTTTGCGAACTTCGATCTGACGCGGGAGCAGGAAACCGCCATGATCGAGGCGCTGATTACCATCGCTGAGACGGTTGCCGATCTCGCATGGGGCGTTCACCCCTCACAGCACCCGGAGGTGGCGAACGATAATGATTCCCTGTGTAATTCCAATGTGATAAACTTTCCTTCGCAATCAACACACAACCGGAAACCGGAGGAAGGAACCGCGCAGGCGCGCGGTCAATCAGCCCGCACGAGAAGACCATGACCAGATCATCCATGCCCCCAGCCGTCATCTATTGCCGCGTATCCAGCGTGCGCCAACTTAAGGAGGGCGATGGCCTTGCTTCGCAGGAAACGCGCTGCCGGGAGTATGCGCGGCACAAGGGCTACGACATCGTGCAGGTATTCCGGGATGAGGGCGTATCCGGGGGGATGATCGACCGGCCCGGCATGCAAGCCATGCTGGCCTTTCTTCGCCAGCACAAGAATGCAGGCGGCCTCAGCGTCATCATCGATGATATCAGCCGTCTTGCGCGCGGGCTCCAAGCGCATATCGAACTGCGCTCCGCCATCGGGCAGGCAGGTGGTAAGCTTGAAAGCCCCTCCATAGAATTCGGCGAGGATTCCGACAGCGTGCTTGTCGAAAATCTTCTGGCCTCCGTCTCCCAGCACCAGCGCCAGAAGAACGCCGAGCAGGTGAAGAACCGCATGCGCGCCCGGTTCATGAACGGCTATTGGGTGTTCAGCTGCCCGGTTGGCTATCGCTACGAACGCGTTGCCGGACACGGCAAGATGCTTGTGCCGGATGAGCCTACCGCATCCATCGTCCGCGAAGCGCTGGAAGGCTTTGCATCAGGGCGCTTTTCCAGCCAGACCGAAGTGAAACGCTTCATGGATCAGCATGGCGCTTTTGCCAAGGCGCGTAGCAGATCGTCCTGCTTGCAAAAGGTGCGCGAGGTTCTCGAAAGACCACTCTATGCCGGAGTGATGGACATGCCCAGCTGGGGGCTCACAGGCATCCAAGGTAAGCACCAGCCACTTATCACTTTCGAAACGCATCGGCGCGTATTAGAGCGCCTGCACGGCCCACGATACGGGATCGCGCGCAAAGACATGCGCGACGACTTCCCGCTGCGGGGCATCGTCCTGTGCGCCTGTTGTGAGCGCCCGATGACGGCGGCATGGTCGAAGGGCCGTAACGGACGTTATCCCTACTATTCCTGCCACACAAAAGGCTGCGAGCAAGGGCGCAAGTCCATCCGCAAGGAAAAGCTGGAGGGAGAGTTCACCGACCTGCTCGAATCGCTGCGCCCTTCCCAGGAGATCTACGCGGCCCTGCGCGAGATGCTGACGGCAGCGTGGGAGCTGCGCCGCCGCGCCTGCGGTGACCGCACATCGCTTCTGAAGTCAGAGCTAAGCCAGATCGAACGCAAGACCGCTCAGCTCATGGACAGGCTGGTAGAGGCCGACAACGCCACCCTCATCGCTGCGTATGAGGAACAGGTCCGCAAACTGCACAGCCAGCGAATCGCGGTGCAGGAAAAGCTCGCCGGACCCGCCCCTGCGGCAGGCGACTTCGAAGAGAGTTATCGAACCGCTTTGGAGTTCATCGAAAACCCAGCAAAACAGTGGGCTTCGGACGATCTGGCGAAGCGCCGACTGGTCCCCAAACTCATGTTCGGTGACCGCATGCTCTACCGCAAAAATGATGGTTATCGAACCGCCGGAATCACCCATCCCTTCAGGGTTCTCAAGGCGATTCAGGACGGGAAATCAGGAATGGTGGAGCCGAGGGGAATCGAACCCCTGACCTCCTGGGTGCGATCCAGGCGCTCTCCCATCTGAGCTACGGCCCCTGAAAATTAGGTGCGGGCGATTTACTGCCCGCACTCCGAGCATGTCAAGCAGCTGTAAGGTGATCCGCGTCCTTCCGCTGGCATAAACACGGGATTCATTAGACTTTCATCATCATATACATACCCAGAGCGACTTGCCCGCAGCGCACGGCAACGCTACACGTCAGCGAACCGCAAGCAAATGGATCCGCACGAATGCTCGAGCTCTTGAACTTCATCAGCTATGTCATCACGCTGTATACCTACGTTATCCTCGCCAGCGTGATCATGAGTTGGCTCGTCGGCTTCGGCGTGATCAACGGCTATAATCCCACCGTCCAGGCCATTTATCGTGCTCTAAACGCGCTGACCGAGCCTCTGTTGCGCCCCATCCGTGCAATTTTACCGGATCTCGGAGCCATCGATATTTCGCCCATTGTTCTGCTCTTGGCGTGTTTCTTCATCCAGAGCGTCGTACTGCCCAACATTGCAAAAATGGTATTGTGACGGACAAATCCCTGCCATGGCGCCAAATCGCCGAAGGCGTCGAGTTGCGTATCCGCCTAACGCCGAAAGCTGCGCGCGACGAAATCCTCGGCCTGGAACAAACCGCCGATGGCCCAGCCATCAAAGCCCGAGTGCGCGCGCTACCGGCTGACGGCGCAGCCAACGCAGCCATCGAGAAGCTCGTAGCCAAATGGATCGGCGTTCCCAAAACGTCCGTTGCGGTGAGCCAAGGCCAGAAATCTCGCGTCAAGGGCTTGACCATCCATGGCGAACCGAAAGGACTTGCAACGCGCCTCGAAAGCCTGTGGCAAGACCTCGCAGCGCAATAGGCGCCAGATACGCGCTATCCAGTCAGCCTTGATTTTTTAAATACCTGAAGGGAAGGAAACAGAAGAAATGACAGGTCCACGCATTATCGACGGCAAAGCGGTTGCCGCAGAAGTCCGCGCCGAGATGGCAAAGAAGGTGGCTGCGATCAAGTCAAAGCATGGTCAGGTACCCGGACTTGCTGTCGTACTCGTCGGCGAGGACCCGGCCAGCAAGGTTTATGTCCGCAACAAAGGCGCTCAGACCGTCGAAGTGGGTATGAATTCTATCGAGCACAAACTTTCTGCCGAAACCTCTCAGGACGAACTGCTCGCACTTGTCGACACTCTCAACAAAGATCCGCAGGTGAACGGCATCCTGGTTCAGCTTCCGCTTCCGAAACACATCGATGCCGAACTCGTTCTCAACACTATCGATCCGATCAAAGACGTTGATGGCTTCCACCCCGTGAACGTCGGCCGCCTTTGGATTGGCGAACGCGCACTGGTGCCTTGCACGCCAACCGGCTCGGTCATCCTTGCAAAATCCGTCGCCCCGAACCTGTCAGGCATGGACGCCGTCGTTGTCGGCCGCTCCAACATCGTCGGCAAACCGATGGCCGCCCTCCTGCTTCGCGAAAACTGCACGGTGACGATCGCGCACTCGCGCACGCGCGACATTGAAAACGTGGTCAAGAAAGCGGATCTCGTCGTAGCTGCCGTCGGTATCCCCGAGTTCGTTCGCGGCGACTGGATCAAGCCGGGTGCGATCGTCATTGACGTCGGCATCAACCGTATCGAAGGGCCGGACGGCAAGGGTCGTCTCGTCGGCGACGTCAACTTCGCCGAAGCCTCAAAGGTCGCAGGCGCCATCACGCCGGTTCCCGGCGGCGTCGGCCCGATGACCATCGCCTGCCTCCTCAAGAACACGGTCGAAGCATTCGAAATGCAGACCGGCTTGAGCGCAGACGCATAACGTTTGCCGAAACGGCACCGCATCTCAGAACATCAAATTGCCGGGGCGCTTAATCGTAAGCGTCCCGGCGTTTTTTGATCGCCCTCTGCAACCTAAGGAATATTTTGGCGATATTGACTCGGTGAGACACCGGTCCATCGTCGGAACGCCCGCGTAAAGTGCGCAGCGTCGCCATAACCGAGCATAAACGCAACGTCCGTCACCGGCGCTTCGCTCTCACGAAGAAGTTGCTCGGCCCGCCGTAGCAAGATCGCCTCGGCGACGCGATTGAACGTCGTCCCCTCTTCTTTCAGCCGCCTCTGAAGCGAACGCCGGGTTGTCCCGAGCTTTGACGCCACCCAATCCACACGCGGATAGCCGTCATGAAGAGCCAGCTCGACGACGCTGGCAGTCGCCGCCGCCACATCCGTTGGACGCGGCACGGACGGCTCTGGAACCGGAGCCCCAAGCTGCCGATTGAAACGATGGGCAAACGAAGCGTTCTCAAGTAACGGCGCACAAAACTCTATCGCCGGCACCGCATGCCCGTGAGAGATGTTCGCGCCAAAGATCTCCTCGAGCTCACGCGTAGGTGTCCCGCGGGGAAGCGCGCTCATCACGACATTGGGGTGCCATGTCGGTCCCGCGTAAACGCGCACGACATCTATCATGTACCCGAGTGCGAGAAACTCGTTGTGATGCCGTCCCTCACTTTCAGGCTCGAGAAATTCAATCGACCAGCGCGCAATCGGCCCGCACACTGAAAGTGTCAGCGGGGTAGACGTTTGCAGCAGGGTGTCCATGCCAACTTGCGCACGCCATGTGGCTTGCTGCAATGTCCCAGCCGCGCAGACCCAGGCCCCGAATGCACTCAATTCCGTGCTTTTGACCACCTGTCCAAGCCGGGCGCCGAAATGAGGATCTCCGGTTTCCCGCGCGGCTCTGTCCAGGAGTCGAAACTGCTCCCGTAACGGCACGAGAATGTCCCGCTGCTCAAGGATCGCGAACGGCAGATCAACGGCGCTAAGAACGCGCGCAATGGAGCCGCCCCCTTCGCCCATGAATGTGCGAATAGGCCCGAGTGAGCTTGCACGTGTAAATCCTGGTAAACGAAGCGCCATCGTTCCAGCAACCTTCAAAATCGAATGGAGCTTGGCGCAAAATGGCAAGCGGGCCTGCGCTGCCTGAGGCAGGTTTCCAGCACTTCAACGCAGAGCATTTTAGTGAAAGGAACCACGGTGACGACCCTTCCTTTTGATACTCAGAACATCCATTGGAATACGCTCGAAGGTTTGGCTCACGTCGCCTACCATATTTGCGCCGTCGATGAAGAAAAACGCATTGTCGATATTCTGTTCAAGTTCGACGCCAATTCGCAAATCGCATTGCATCGCCATGGCGCCGCTTACATCACGTTGGTGCTCCAGGGCGAACTTCGCATCTATCGCGCCAATGGAGAGCTGAAAGAAGTCAGGCCTGTCGGAAGTTATGTGTCGACGCTAGCCGGAGGCGAGCCTCATCGCGAGGGTGGAGGCGATCAGGACGTGATCGCGTTCTTCAGCAATCGCAACGTCGACGGACCGATCTATGAAATCCTCGACGACGACCTGAACATCATCGCGGTTTTCGGTATTCCCGAGTTCAAGGCCCTGTGGGAGGCTCAGCCGACCACCACCATCAAAGCCGCCGAATAAGAATTTCCCGAATATAATTGCAGAGCACACACGATGTGACCGACAGCGAACACGCGTGTGCTCCGCACAATTTCGCAATCAGCGTTTGAGCCCGCGAACCATATAGCGCGCATCGTCCCCATAGCTGGCAAGCTTCGTGCTCATGCTTGGGATCGCGAGAACTTCAAAGCCGTTCCGCTCCCAGAACGGAACGGATTGATTGACGGCGACGAGTGCCACAGCTTGCCATCCAGCCAACGGTACCGCTTCCACCAGATGATCGAGAATCGCCCGCGTATAGCCTTTGCCTCGGGCGACGGGAAGAAGAGCGAGATCGTGGATGTAGAGCACATCTGCGTTCTCTGGGATTGCGCCAATCGGGCCGTTGAGTGGTGGCGCGCTACCATACGTCCAAGGATAGGCTATCAAGTAACCTTCGATGTCGCCGTGCGGGGCAATGAGCGTAAAGCAGGTTGTAGAACTAAGCCGCAACCGCTCTTCAAAACGTGCCGGTTCTTCGAAATGATCAGGGAAGGCGACGTCCGCCAAAGTCAGGACACCCTCAAGGTCCCCCAATGTCATGGGGCGCCACGTAGAAACGTCCATCACGTCCACTTTCCTCCAAACGAGCGGTTGCTGGTCAGGTGCGAGGCCCTTGCTTCAGTCGGAGACATCCAAAGCGCCCATGTCGAAGCCGACAACACCCAGAACAAACCTTAGCCGTTTGCGGCACGAACGCGTCCTAGGCAACCTGTCGCTGTCGCAAGCTTTCACCACGGTACGACAGAGCTTCGGCTATATGAATCTGCCCGACCTCCTCCACGCCGTCGAGATCCGCCAGCGTTCGCGCAACCTTCAACGTTCGATGAAAACCACGTGCGGAAAGGCCCAAGGTATCTGCGGCTTGTCGCAGAAGCGCCCGGCCCTCTCCGTCAGGCATAGCGGTCTTCTCCAGCAATTCTCCCGAACACTCGGCATTCGTTCGAATACGCGTGGCACCGTGAGCCCGAAAACGTTCGCGTTGGCGCTGACGGGCCGCATCCACACGAATCCGGACATCCGCACTGCCTTCCACAGGTGGCGGCAGGACGAGATCCGCCGCTGACACCGCAGGTACCTCGATCTGAAGGTCGATGCGATCCATCAACGGCCCGGATACACGCGCCTGATAGTCACTCGCGCATCGCGGCCCTCGCTTGCACGACTGGCCGGGAGACCCGCCACCACAGCGGCAAGGATTCATCGCAGCAACAAGTTGAAAGCGCGAGGGGTAAACGACGCGATGATTGGCCCGTGCGATGACGGTTTCACCCGTCTCGATTGGCTGCCGCAGACTGTCCAGAACCTGAGGTGTAAATTCCGGCAGTTCATCCAGGAAGAGGACGCCAAGATGCGCCAGAGAAACCTCGCCCGGCTTCGGCCGCGATCCGCCACCGACCAACGCCGCCATGCTCGCGGAATGATGCGGCGCGCGAAACGGCCTCCGGCTCGCCAGCTTCCCGCCCATCAATTCTCCGGCAAGGGAATGCACCATCGAGACTTCTAGCATCTCTTCCACTTCGAGCGGCGGCAGAATGGACGGCAAGCGCGCAGCCAGCATCGACTTGCCGGAGCCCGGTGGCCCTACCATTAGGAGATTATGCCCGCCGGCCGCGGCGATTTCCAACGCACGCTTGGCGCTCTCCTGCCCTTTGATATCGCGCAGATCAGGCAACAACTCGTTGTTCGCCTCGACATTAGGCTTTGGCCGCGACAGGGTCTGAAGGCCTTTGAAGTGATTGACCAGTGAAAGCAGATGCGGTGGCGCCAGCAGCGTAAAATCCTCGCCTGCCCAGGCTGCCTCCGCCCCGCATCCCGCTGGACAGATCAACCCCTTACCCAGCGCATTCGCACCGATCGCAGCGGGCAGGCCGCCCGGCACATCACGGATAGATCCATCAAGCGCAAGCTCTCCGATTGCAGCAAAATCCGCTATCGCATCCGGCGCTATCGCGCCCATGGCCGCCATCAGTGCTAGGGCAATGGGCAAATCGAAGTGGCTGCCTTCCTTGGGCAGATCGGCGGGAGCCAGATTGATTGTGAGATGCTTGTAAGGAAGCCCCAACCCCACGGCATGCAAGGCATTGCGGACCCGCTCACGGCTTTCCGCAACCGCCTTGTCCGGCAATCCAACGATGGCAAATGCGGGGGCTCCGGGCGTGATCCGAACCTGCACCTCAACGGCACGCGCCTCGATCCCCACGAACGCCAACGTCGAAATCTGCGCGTACATCTGAGCCCCCGATCCGTACACTCACGATCAAAGGAGCCTAACGCACCGCATACGCCATTTCAAGAACATAAGAGGAACAAGAAGTGGGTTTTCACTGCCCGATATTCACCCGCGCCTCGATCGCGTCCCAAATCTTCGCCGAGATGTCTGGGCCGCCCAACGCCTGAATGTGCCGGATACCCGTTGGCGACGTGACATTGATCTCAGTGAGATAAGGCCCGATCACATCGATGCCGGTGAACAACAACCCGCGCCGCTTCAGCTCCGGCCCGAGCCGCGCGCAGATCTCAAGGTCACGCTCTGTAAGGTCCACCGCCGCGGGCTTGCCGCCAACATGCAGGTTCGAGCGTGTCTCACCTTCCGCAGGAATACGGTTGACGACACCCGCCGGCTCACCATCCACCAAGATGATCCGTTTATCGCCGCCACTAACCTCCGGCCGGAACTCTTGCACCATGAAGGGCTCGCGAAAAACCGTCTGAAAGAGTTCAACGAGAGAACCGATATTGGAGTCGTCCGGCTTCAACCGGAAAACAGAAGCCCCGCCGTTGCCGTACAGCGGCTTGACGATGATGTCCTTATACTGACGCCGAAACGCGAGAACATCGTCGAGCTGCCGCGTAATCATCGTCGGCGGCATGAGATCAAGGAAATCGAGAACGAAAATCTTCTCCGGTGCATTGCGTACATGCGCAGGATCGTTGACCACCAACGTCTGCGGATGGATGCGCTCCAACAGATGCGTCGTCGTGATGTAGGCCATGTCGAATGGCGGATCCTGGCGCAACAGCACCACGTCTTGCCCGCGCAGATCCTCGGTGCGCGGATCTTCCAGGTGATAGTGCGCACCTGCCTTGTCTTGAACTTTGAGACTCGCACCGCGCGCTATGAGCTTATCGCCGTGCAGCGACAGGCTCTGTGGCGTATAATAAAAAAGTTCGTACCCGCGCCGTTGCGCCTCGATCAGGATCGCGAAAGTGGAATCGCCGGCAATATCGATCCGCTCAATCGGATCCATCTGGCAAGCAATTTTCAAGGACATCGGCGGCTTCCTCATTGAAGCAGGGAGGGAACGGGAAAATTCCCGGGGTATTTGCGCGACACAAGAAGGGCACCAGCCACGGGCTTGTCAATCATCAGTATTTTCGTACTGACAGTTCACCGAAGCTCATGATCCGATAAACCATTCTGAATATGCAGCGGCCATCGCCACGGCACGAGAAACACCACGTCAAAACCTACATCGTGATTCTCAAACGATCGCCGTTTGCTGAGCCAGAGTTCTGCGGCTCGTCGCACCCGCTGTCGCTGCCGCAGCTGAATAGACGCTTGCGCAGCGCCCACGTTCCGCCGCTGTTTCACTTCAACGAATGCAAGACGACGTCCACGAACCGCGATGAGATCAATCTCCCCACCCGCTGTTCGCACACGGCGGCCCAGCACTCTGTATCCCTTGAACATCAGCCAAGTTGCGGCCACGCGCTCCGCCATCAAACCACTGAAATACCGACGTCGCCTTTGACGTTTCCAGCACCTAGCCTCCGCGTCATCCGCCATCTTGCGCTCGCTTCATAGCCAGTCCGAGATCATAGACGCGCGCCTTCGCCACCTTCAACTCACTGGCGATCAAACGCGCGGCATCACGCAAGCTAAGGTCTGCGAGAGCCGCCTTCAGCCGTTCCTCGATATCGGTATCCGCAATCTCTTCGGTAACCGGCGGCCCGACAAGAATGACGATTTCCCCTTTGACCGTCTCACCATCGTAAGCAACGGCAAGTTCGGACAGAGGCCCGCGCACGAAATCCTCATTGAGCTTGGTCAACTCCCGCGCGACGACTCCGGCACGTGGCCCGAGACAGGCACTGAGATCGGCAAGGCTTTCCGCAAGTCGCGTTGGCGCTTCAAAAAAGATCAATGTCGCCGGGACCTGCGCCAGGGCCTCAATCCGCCCCCGCCGCGCATCCTTCCGTGTCGGCAAAAACCCCGCAAACAAGAATGTATCCGTGGGGAGACCCGCTGCCGTTAAAGCCGTGAGCGGCGCAGACGCGCCCGGAATACTAATGACCGCATGCCCCTCGGCAATGACGTCACGCACGAGCTTGTAACCCGGATCTGAGATCAACGGCGTTCCCGCGTCGCTGATCAGCGCAACCCGGTCCCCGTGTGCGAGTGCCGCGAGAATATGCGGACGCTCTTTCTCGGCGTTGTGCTCATGATAGGACCGCAACGGCGCCTTGATCGCGAAGTGGCTAAGCAACGTACCACTGTGGCGCTTGTCCTCGGCATAAATGACATCGGCCTTCGCCAGTACGGCGAGCGCCCGCAAACTGATATCGGAAAGATTGCCGATCGGCGTCGCCACGAGGTAGAGCCCTGCCTCCGTAACCTTGGAGAAGGCCCGCTCCAGCTCAGTCACGACACGCGGCGCGACAAGGTCCAAACCGCCGTCGTGGCGAGTCGACTCACGGCCGGAAGTGCCTCTTTCGGGATTAACCTTCAAGCGCGTCACGTTGGAAAAACCTTCCTATGCTCAAGCGTACGGCTGTTTCCCAAGAGCATCATGTTCACCAAGTATTGGTTTCAACAGCGAATTGGGCAACGTGTAGCCAAATTTGCTGCATAGTGACAGGAAAGGACTTCCGACGCGTGCTATCACCGTCTATCCAGGGTTGCATTGGCGGCTGCGAGCGATTCGGGGCGCCAAACTGGGGCGCCCTTGGCCAATCCGGATTGCCGCGGTCCTTGGCCAAGCCTGCTACTCGCGGAGATCGAATACAATATGATGAAGGCCGTCGCAGCGAGCTTCATACAAAAAATCGGAGCACTATGGCTCCGAATCCGGCCCGCCGGCATACTATCAATTCTCGGTCTGAGCGCGCTCTCGCTGGGGCTAGCCGCGTGCGCGACGAATTTGGGCGGCCCCGGACTGACCACGCCCAATCAAGCGACCGAAGCCGCCGCGCTAGGCCCTTCCGGCAAAAGCCACCGTCCCGTTAAAATCGCCATGTTGCTCCCACTCGGCGGCTTCAGCCAATCCGCCGCCGTCGCCAAGAGCATGAAACAAGCAGGCGAAATGGCCCTGTTCGAGTTGGATAACCCAGCCATCCAGCTGATTGCAAAGGATGACAAAGGCACGCCCGAAGGTGCGCGCGCCGCAGCACAGCAAGCCATCGATGAAGGCGCCGAAATCATCCTCGGCCCATTATTCTCGAGCGCCGTAACCGGCGCTGCGTCGGTGGCACGCACAGCCAACGTGCCAATCATCGCATTCTCGAACGATCGCAAGGTCGCTGGAAACGGCGTCTACCTTCTGAGCTACCTTCCCGAGTCTGAAGTCGAGCGCATAGTTACCTACACAATCTCAAAGGGTAAGCGCCGTTTCGCCGCTCTCATCCCCAACGGAACCTATGGCGCAGCGATAGAAAATGCGTTTCGTAATACTGTGACGCGTTCGGGCGGAACCATCGTCGCACTGGAGCGCTACGAACCCGGCGCAAATCAGATGCTCGAACCCGCACGACGCGTATTCGATATCATCAAGCAGGCTGGGCAAATGGGCTCACCTGTCGAAGCGTTGTTCCTCCCCGGAGGGCAAGAAACCCTTCCGAGCCTAGGCCCGCAGATCGCCTATGCTGGCCTCGATACATCTCAGATCAAGATCATTGGAACAGGCGCGTGGGAGTTCCCCAACATCGGGCGAGATCAAGCGTTTGTTGGCGGATGGTACCCGAACCCCGACCCGCGCGGCTGGCGGGAGTTCTCAGAACGCTTTGCACGCAACTTTGGACAGGCGCCGCCACGGCTGGCGAGCCTCGCCTATGACGCGATGAGCTTGGCGATTACGCTATCGTCCAATCCGTCCGCCAATCGCTATTCTCCAGCTGCCATAACGCGGGCCTCTGGTTTCAACGGCGTCGACGGCATCGTCCGCTTTACGCCAGACGGATTGTCCTCGCGCGGGCTCGCAGTCCTCGAAGTTCAAAAGTTCGGCTCCTCCGTGGTCGATCCCGCGCCCGGCGGTCCCACAACACCGCTTACGACCGGAGGCCTTTCCCCTCAGCAGCAGAAAGAGTCGCCTTGGGCAATCCCAGGGACCGGCGCTTACTGACCATCCGACACCTCGTCTAGTTGCCTAACCCTCCGAGCTTAGCTAGGAAACAACAAAGCCGTATGCGTTCACCGCCACCGGATCAAACCTCCGGATCGAAGACCAACATCAACGGCTAAAACAAGGCGCGGTGCGCATGCTCGCAGTATTGGCCATCGTAGCCCCCGTGTTTGGGCTCATCATCCTAGGCTACCTCTCTGGCCGTTTGGCTTGGCTTTCCCCGGCGGCTGAAAAGGGGGTCGCCGAGTTTGCCTTTTCCTTGGCGATTCCCGCCCTCCTATTCAAAACCGTAGCGACAGCCGAGTTCGCCGATCTGTCCGTTGTCGGTGTGTGGGGAAGCTACTTTGGCACGGTAGGCATCATTTGGCTCCTCGCCGCTCTCACCACAACGCGCATCCTGCATCGCCCGGCGCAGGACGGCCCATCGATTGCCATATCATCAGCCTTCGGCAATCTGCTCATGCTCGGCCTGCCGCTTACGATGGCCACGTACGGGAATGCCGCGACCGCCACCATCGCCCTGATTTTATCCATCCACGCGCCAACACTCTGGCTGACGGCAACGCTTCACGCTGGACTGGTGGACCGCGAAGCGAACCAATCAGCCCGCGATCTCATTTCGAACCTCGTGAGGGATCTCAGCCGCAACCCCATTATCATAGCCATTGCTCTCGGCGCGTTGTGGCGCGTAACCACCCTCACACTGCCTGCGCCTATTCTCACGATGTTGACCTTGCTTGCGCAATCAGGCGTCGCCGCAGCACTGATCGCACTCGGCCTGTCTCTCGTGAAAGCCGAAATCAAAGGCCAAGCGCCGACCCTGTCATCGATTGTGCTGCTGAAGCTGATCGCCATGCCGACGATCGCTTACCTGCTGGCGTCTCAGGTATTCCAGTTGAGCCCCGTTTCGCAGGGTGTCATCACGATCTTTGCGTCCGTACCGACGGGCGCCAACGCGTTTCTGTTCGCCTCCAAAAGCGGCCGGGCCATCAACTCAGCCTCGGGCGCAATCGCATTGGGCACAGTCCTGTCGGCCGTAACGATCTCGATCTTGCTGGCTATAATTCAGCACTAACGCGGGAACACACCCGCCGCATCCAAGACGGATGCCGTGTGTGCAAGTTTGCGGATGGCCGTCCTCAGACGTTCCTGCGCGTCTGTATCGTTCAGACTGCCGTCTTCCGCGAAAGCGGTATTTGCGCGCGGCAACATGAACTGATCCGGCAGCACAAGAGCGCCAAGCCCCAACTCTAGCACCGGGCGCACGCTATGAAGGCCACGTAGTCCACCCGTACCGCCCGATGATGCGGACACCAGTAGAAACACGCGTGTCTTAAAGACCTTCGCCGTCCCATCATTCTCTCGGATGCGGCTCACCCAATCCAAGGTGTTCTTCAACAGCGGCGTGATGGAGGAATTATACTCGGGGCACGCGATCATAATTCCGTTGTGCTGCTCAAACAGCTTCTTAAACCGCTTGGCATTTTCAGGTTGCCCGGAGTCCAGTTCGAGATCACCGTTGTAGAGCGGCATATCGTAGTCGGCGAGATCGACGAACGTTGCGTCGATGCCATCCGACGAAGCGATCGTCGCGCCGAGACGAGCGAGCTTCTTGTTGAACGAAGCACTCCGTGTTGAGCCGGCGAAAAAAAGCAATTTCGCCTGATTGCCCATCAGCCCGCCTTACCGTCGAAGAACTCTTTCACGCGCGCAAAAAAGCCGTGGCTCTCTGGGCTCGTCTCATCGCCGCTTTGCGCTCTGAACTCTTCAAGCAGCTCACGCTGCCGGCGGGTCAAATTCTTTGGCGTTTCGACCTCAACCTGAATGTACATGTCGCCCATCACCTTGGAACGTAGGACGGACATCCCTTCTCCCTTAAGCCGGAACTGCTTACCGCTTTCCGTTCCTTCGGGGATTTTGACCCGCTTCTTGCTGCCAGCAACTGTTGGAACTTCGATTTGACCGCCAAGAGCCGCAGTCGTCATAGAGATGGGAACGCGACAGAAGATGTCCGCGCCGTCGCGCTGGAAAAAAGCATGCGGAGTGATGGAAAGGAAAATGTAGAGATCACCCGAAGGCCCGCCGCGCAATCCAGCTTCACCTTCTCCGGCTAGACGAATGCGCGTACCATCTTCAACGCCGGCTGGAATATTGACCGACAGCGTACGCTCCTTCGTGGTGCGTCCTGAACCGCCGCAGCTCGTACACGGATCCTGAATAATCTCGCCACGTCCGTGGCACGACGGGCACGTCCGCTCAATCGTGAAAAAGCCTTGGCTGGCGCGCACTTTGCCGAGCCCTGCGCAGGTCGGGCACGCCACGGGTTTCGTATTCGGCTTGGCTCCTGTGCCGGAGCATGTTTCGCAAGCCACGCTCGTCGGCACGCGGATCTCAGCCGTCTTGCCCGTATAGGCTTCGCTAAGGCTAATCTCCATGTTGTAGCGAAGATCGGCACCGCGCTCACGGCCCGTACGGCTGCGAGGACCACCACCGCCCCGACGCCCTCCCATGAACTCTCCGAACAAATCGTCGAAGATGTCCGACATGGACGAAGCAAAATCCGGCCCAAAGCCACCGCCCGGACCACCCCGGCCACCCATGCTGCCATCGAAGGCTGCGTGTCCGAACTGATCGTAAGCAGCCCGTTTCTGTGGATCCTTCAGAACCTCATAGGCGGTGTTGATTTCCTTGAAACGAAGCTCGGCGTCTTCATCTGCGTTGGCATCAGGGTGATATTTCTTCGCCAGCTTGCGAAAAGCCGACTTGATTTCCTGATCCTGTGCTCCGCGCTGCACGCCCAAGATGTCGTAAAAGTCGCGCTTGCTCATTTCAGCGCGCGTCCTTCTTCGCTGCGAGCCAGACAATCATAGAAGATCTCCCATCCCACACGGTACGCGTCTCCGCGCATTGCACACCCCGCATGAACCTACGCCTATGACCGCAAGTGCTCCATGAAAATATCCTCACTGGCATAGCGGACCGGACCAATGCGGCTCATCCTCTACCACCAGTTCGCCCTGTGTGGCGAAAACCCCTTCCGGCAACTCGGATCCGGATAACGCGATCAATGTCCCCGTGCATAACCAACGGACACTGTCACTGATTCGCGGACCTAGCGCGCCGCCCCGTGACGTACTGGTGCGCGAAAGAGACTTTCGCGCACCAGTGGACTTGAGATTAAGCCGACTTCTTGTCGTCGTTGATCTCTTCGAAATCAGCATCAACGACGTCGTCGCGGCCTTCCGAGGAAGCCTGGGCACCTCCCTCAGCCCCATCACCGGCAGCAGGTCCGCCAGCCGCCGTATCACCGCCTTGGCCGGCGTAAACGGCTTCACCGATCTTCATCGACGCCTGCGTGAGAGCTGCCACAGCGGTAGTGATCGCTTCCACGTCGTCCTTACCCATCGCTTCCTTAGCGGACGCAATAGCAGCCTCGACCTCGCCCTTGACGGCATCGACCTTCGGATTGTCCTTGTTATCCTCCAGTGACTTCTCGACCTGGTGAATCAAGGCTTCAGCCTGGTTGCGGGTCTCAACAAGCTCGCGCCGCTTCTTGTCTTCAGCAGCGTGCGCCTCTGCGTCCTTCACCATCTGATCAATCTCGGTGTCGGACAGACCGCCAGACGCCTGGATGCGGATCGATTGCTCTTTGCTTGTCGCCTTATCCTTGGCGGACACGTGCACAATACCGTTCGCATCGATATCGAAGGTCACCTCGACCTGCGGCACACCACGAGGTGCGGGAGGAATACCGACGAGATCGAACTGACCGAGCAGCTTGTTGTCGGCGGCCATTTCGCGCTCGCCCTGAGATACGCGGATGGTAACCGCGCTCTGACCATCCTCTGCTGTCGAAAAGACCTGGCTCTTCTTCGTCGGAATGGTCGTATTGCGGTCGATGAGGCGCGTAAACACACCACCCAAGGTCTCGATACCGAGCGACAATGGCGTAACGTCAAGCAACAGGACGTCCTTGACGTCGCCCTTGAGAACACCGGCCTGAATAGCGGCACCGACAGCCACAACCTCGTCTGGGTTGACACCCTTGTGCGGCTCTTTGCCGAACAGTTCTTTAACGACCTGCTGCACGCGCGGCATACGGGTCATACCGCCAACGAGAACCACCTCATTGATGTCAGCCGCTTTGAGCCCTGCGTCCTTCAAAGCCGCTTCGCACGGCCCCTTGGTACGCGAAATCAGATCGTCGACGAGGCTTTCGAGCTTGGCGCGCGTCAGCTTCATCGTCAGGTGCTTCGGTCCGGACTGGTCGGCCGTGATGAACGGCAAGTTGACCTCGGTCTGGGACGAGGACGACAGCTCGATCTTTGCCTTTTCCGCAGCTTCCTTCAAACGCTGCAGAGCCAGCTTGTCACCACGAAGATCGATGCCGCTCTCTTTCTTGAACTCATCGGCGAAATAGCTAACGAGCTTCATGTCGAAGTCTTCACCACCGAGGAAGGTGTCGCCGTTGGTGGACTTGACCTCAAAAACACCGTCACCGATTTCCAGGATCGAAATATCGAACGTACCACCGCCGAGGTCGTAGACCGCGATCGTGCTGGAATCGTTTGTCTTCTCAAGACCATAAGCGAGCGCTGCCGCCGTCGGTTCGTTGATGATGCGCAGAACTTCAAGGCCTGCGATCTTACCCGCATCCTTGGTTGCCTGACGTTGCGCATCGTTGAAGTAAGCCGGAACGGTAATAACCGCCTGCTCCACCTTCTCGCCAAGCTTCGCTTCGGCGGTCTCCTTCATTTTCTGAAGGATGAATGCGGAAACCTGTTGCGGGGAATATTTCTGACCGTTGGCCTCAACCCAGGCATCGCCATTTGGGCCTTCAACGATCTTGTAGGGAACAAGCTTCTTGTCCTTCTCGACAAGCGGATCATCGTAACGACGACCTACAAGGCGCTTGATCGCAAAGAACGTATTCAGTGGATTCGTTACGGCTTGGCGCTTGGCTGGCAGACCCACGAGCTTTTCACCATCGTCAGTAAACGCGACGATGGACGGCGTCGTGTTGGCGCCTTCCGCATTATCCAAAACTCTCGGCTTTCCGCCTTCCATGACGGCGACGCACGAGTTGGTCGTACCGAGATCAATGCCGATGACTTTAGCCATAGTCTAATTTCCTTCTTAATTCGGCAGACCGTTAAGGCCCAGAGACTGGCGCCTTTGCTGTCCAGCACTGGGGCTTGGGTGCTGATTGCCCAAACCACCGTGCGGTCGGACACGGTCCCCTGGAGTTCACGGATCAGCTTGGCGTTATATAAGCAGGGCTTTTCCGGGTGCAACTGTGCGCGCTAACGCGAACGTGATCCGGAAGTGAAATATTTCCCCTCCCAAGCCTCAACTTGGCGGGGTCGTGTCGCAGGTGGGTCCCATGCTCAGAGGTTTCCGTCATATTCGCGGCTATTTCAAGGACCCTCAGCAACTCGAACTTCTCGAGGAAATCCGCCGAATCATCGCCCAGGCCCCGCTTTTCAGCCCCGCTATGCCGAGAACCGGCAAACCATTTTCCGTACAAATGACCAACGCAGGCGCCTTGGGCTGGGTCTCTGACATTTCAGGCTACCGGTATCAGGACCGGCATCCCGAGACGGCCGAGCCATGGCCGCCCTTACCCGCGACACTGCGCGCGTTATGGCGAGACGTGGCCGATTGGCCAGGTGATCCTGAAGCTTGTCTGATTAACTACTACGGTCAGGGAACCCGTATGGGCAGTCATGTCGATCGTGATGAGAGCGATTTTTCTGCCCCCGTCGTATCCGTCTCCCTCGGTGATGACGCAATTTTCCACGTCGGAGGACTTCGTAGGTCGGATCCCAAAACGCGCATTGTCTTAAGTTCCGGAGACGTGGCGGTCCTCGGTGGTTCGGCCCGCAAGGCTTACCACGGGATCGACAGGATCATCCCGGGATCGTCCGATCTGCTGACGGAGGGCGGCCGCTTCAATCTGACCCTGCGCCGCGTCACCACATATCAAAATCCCGTGCCCGATCTTGACCGAACCCGCGGGACTTAAGAAAAACTATCTGTCGTCCCACTACGTAATGATGCCGCCTTTAGTTGTATGGTAGGTGGTAGCTCCGACCGTCAGGCGGGCTCTACCCGGAGACAATATGCTGCGCCAAATCCGTGATTTCCTGGGCATCATCGGCCTAGCAATCGGCTTTGCTTTCCTCTTTCAGGCGACCGCTTTCGCAACATACTTCATTCCGTCCGAAAGCATGCTGCCGACGTTGCAGGTCGGCGATCGGCTGACCGTCTCCAAATACGCATACGGCTGGAGCAGATACTCGCTGCCCTATGACTTGAAGCTTCCCGTAAGCCTCACCGGCCGGATCTTTGGCCACCAGCCCAAGCATGGTGACATCGTCGTATTTATGCACCCGACGTCAGGTGAACGCATGATTAAGCGTCTTGTAGGATTACCCGGCGACCGCATCGCGATGGTGAATGGCGAACTGGTGCTGAATGGCCAGCCCGTGCCGCGCCGCCACCTGAGGACCTACCGTTATCGCGAATACGAAGGGCGCATCGTTGAGGTCGATGAGTTCGAGGAAACCCTCATTCCTGGAGATAGCCACAAGGTTCTACAGCGGACCCGTTATATGCCCGGCCGAAATATGGCTGAGGTCACCGTACCGCCGGACCACTATTTTATGCTGGGTGACAACCGCGACAACTCTTCGGACAGCCGATTCCCGCAGATGGGTATGGTGCCAGCTGAAAATCTCATCGGTCGAGCAGAAGTTATCCTCTACAGCTTCTATTCGTGCACTGAGGAAAGCGGAGTCACATGCGCCGATCGCCGTTTTGTCACCCTGCTCGAATAGGGGGCGGGCTCGAAAGCAAAAAAGAGCGCTGACGCAACTACACCAGCGCTCCTGAATTATAACCCAACTCAAGTTTAGTGATCAGCGATCCGACTCATCCTCATCCGATGGGCTTGCCTCATTCGCAGGCCCTTCCGGCTGATCGGACGTCCCGGATCTCTGCGTCGCCTCGACCGATGCGGGCGCAGCTTTGGGACCACCTTTCGCAACCACAACCATGGCCGGACGCAAAACGCGGTCACCAATCATGTAGCCCTGCTGGAAAACCTGCAGAACCGTACCAGCAGGCACAGAAGTATCCTCCTGCTCCATCATCGCCTGGTGCTTGTGAGGATCAAACGGCTCGCCCTTCGGGTCGACTCGGACCACACCATGTTTTTCCAGAACATTCAGGAACTCGCGCTCCGTCATGGTTACGCCATCGAGCAAGCTTTTCAGCACCGGATTGTCCGACAGCGCCTCCTCAGGAACAGACAAAATGGCCCGCTCGAAGTTATCCGCGACCGCTACAGTGTCGCGCGCAAACTTTGCGATGGCGTATTTCGACGTCTCCTCGCGCTCACGCTCCAGACGCTTGTGTAGGTTCTGAATTTCGGCATGCGCGCGAACCAGCCGGTCCGTGAGATCCGCCTTCTGCGCGTTTAGTTCATCGAGTTTCGTAGCGAGAGCACTAACGTCTTCCAGCGGTGCGCCTTCTTTTCCTGGAGCAGACTGCGCACCCTCTGCCATCTCCTCCGCAGCCGTTGATACGTCCGGCGACCTGCCGTTAGTCGCGCCGTTATCGGTTTGACTAGGCTTTTTCGTTTCTTCGGCCATCTTCTCTCCACTTAGCAAGTGCCGCAATCAGCGGTCCGCGCCGCAAGACTCTGCGTCGCGCTACCACTGTGCGTTTCCAACGCTTTCGATATCAGGGCGTTCGCCGCCAGATCAAGTGAGCAAGCGGCTAACCAGCTTTGCCGTGTAGTCCACCATAGGAATGATACGGGCATAGTTAAGCCGGGTGGGGCCAATTATCCCAATAACACCGACAATTCTGCGCTGTTCATCGTGAAATGGCGCCACCACCAGCGACGAACCGGACAAGGAGAACAGCTTATTCTCCGAGCCTATGAAAATCTTCACCCCTTCCGCCGTCTCTGCGAGCCCAAGGAGTTGCAGCAACTCACGTTTCGCCTCCAGGTCATCGAACAACTGACGGATACGCTCAAGGTCCTCCTCCGCAGAAACATCTTTCAGAAGGTTGGACTGGCCGCGCACAATAAGGCTCTGGCGGTCGTCATGGGCTCCAGACCACTCCGCAAGCCCCGCCTTGATGACCCGTTGCGTCAGTTTGTCCAACTGCGCGCGCGCCGTCGTTAACTCGTGCTCGATCAGCAATTGCGCCTCCGAAATGGTCTTTCCCATGACGTGCGCATTCAAATAGTTCGCCGCTTCGCTAAGAGCCGAGGAAGGCAAGCCCGGCGGCAGCTCGATAATCCGATTTTCGACGCGGCCGCCCTCATCCACAAGGATGACAAGCGCTTTGCGCGGATCCAACGGAACAAACTCGATGTGCTTAAGCCGGATCGTCTGCTTGTCGGCAAGAACAACGCCAGCGCAATGCGACAAGCCCGAAATCATCTCGCTGGCTTCGTGCAGCACCTGATCGAAGTTGCCTTGGTGGCGAATGCTGAGCTGACCTTCAATGGCACGCCGCTCCTCGGCATTGAGGTCCCCAACCTCCAGCAAACCATCAACGAAAAGCCGCAAACCGGATTGCGTCGGCAGCCGACCTGCCGAAGTGTGCGGCGATACGATGAGGCCTAAATGTTCGAGGTCCGACATGACGTTGCGGATCGATGCCGGCGACAACGTCATCGGAAGCACACGTGACAGGTTGCGCGAGCCTACCGGCTCTCCGGTCGACAAATAAGTTTCAACAATTTGACGAAGGACGGTACGCGATCGTTCATTCAACTCCGCGATTTCAGTAATCCGCTGCATTGCTCGTGCCTGGCTCAAGGGGGCATTGGGGCCAAAAATTTAAGGACTATTCTCGCCCCGCCGGAAAAGTCCGCCCGCCCGATAAGTATTGGTAAACCAACGGCTCTTCGTCAAATGTCCTCGCAAACATCTCAGACGATACCATTTCCGAGCCTATTTCATATTGAACACACCGCGCCCCTCTTCTAGGGTCCGGCGCGGATCGGCCGTTCCAGGAGTGTCCTGGCACGCTCCACCGAAATATCCCGCAGTCCTTAAAACAAACAGGCCGAGCTTCTTCATGCGCCCATCAAAACGCCAGCCCGACGAGCTACGACGCGTCTCCATCGAACGCGCCGTCTCCCTGCATGCCGAAGGCTCCTGCCTGATCAAGTTCGGCAACACCCATGTCCTCTGCACGGCATCTCTGGAGGAACGTGTTCCCCCCTGGCTCAAGGGCCAGCAGCGCGGCTGGATCACCGCCGAATACTCGATGTTGCCTCGTGCCACGCACGAACGCACGCGCCGTGAAGTCACGAAAGGCTATCCATCTGGCCGCACACAGGAAATACAGCGCTTAATCGGTCGCGCCCTGCGCGCTGTCGTCGATCTGCCACGTCTTGGCGAGCGTCAGATCACTGTCGATTGCGACGTTATCCAGGCCGACGGCGGCACCCGCACGGCAGCTATCACCGGCGCATGGGTTGCTCTTTACGAGTGCATCCAGTGGATGAGACTGCGCGACATGGTCAAAGACGATGTTCTGCGCGACCAGGTCGCAGCCGTCTCGTGTGGCATATACGGTACGACACCGGTCCTCGACCTCGATTACGCGGAAGACTCGAATGCGGAGGCCGACGCCAACTTCGTCATGACGGGCGCGGGTGGTATCGTTGAGGTGCAGGGTACCGCCGAAACAGTCCCGTTCAGCCAGGAAAGCTTCGACGAGCTTATGGCTCTTGCCAGAAAGGGCATCGGCGAACTCCTGCAATTGCAAAAGCTCACCGTTAGCTGATGGCTTAAGTGTCCTTGACCGAGCAGAACCAAACACATTCATCTATCGACGGCGTTCTCGAAACCGTTCTTTACGCCGACGACCTCGACCGGGCGGAAGCCTTCTATTCCGGCCTCCTTGGCCTCAAACTTCAAGCCAAGGAGGAAGGGCGTCACTTATTTTATCGCTGCGGCAACCAGATGCTGTTGGTGTTTAACCCCACTGTAACGGCGAACCCAGCGCCCGACGCCCATATACCGGTTCCACCGCACGGCGCGCATGGTCCCGGTCACATCTGTTTCCCCGCCAGCCGCGACACTCTTATGGCGTGGAAAGAGAAGCTGAAAGCAAACGGCGTAGAGATCGAAACGGAATTCGAATGGCCGCAGGGAGGCCATTCCATCTACTTCCGCGATCCTGCAGGCAACTGTTTGGAATTCGCCGAGCCCAGGATCTGGGGACTGAAATGAACCATAAACTGGAACCCGGCACCAAGCTCGTTGTGGCCAGTCACAACCCCGGCAAGGTCTGGGAGATCAAACAGTTGATCATTCCTTATGGCCTAGACGCCATATCCGCCGCCGATTTGAACCTGGAAGAGCCAGAAGAAACAGAAACCACCTTCGTTGGGAATGCCGAACTCAAGGCGCGCCATGCCGCGCGCGCCGCCAATCTTCCCGCGCTCGCAGATGACTCCGGCCTCGAAGTTGAAGCCCTCGACGGCGCTCCTGGCATCTATTCGGCCCGCTGGGCAGGCCCATCAAAAGACTTCGGCGCAGCCATGAAGCGGCTTGCCGATGAGATCTCGGCCCGCACGGGATGGAGCTCACCCCCTCGGGCCAACTTTACTTGCGCACTCAGCCTGGTCTGGCCAGATGGCACAGCTCAGAATTTTGAGGGAAAGGTTTTTGGCCACTTGGTCTGGCCCGCTCGCGGCGGAAACGGCTTTGGCTATGATCCAATGTTTGTCGCCGACGGTAAGGAACAGACCTTCGGCGAAATGGAGCCGGCCCAGAAATACGCGATCTCCCATCGCACCCGCGCCTTCTCTCTTTTCAAGGAAGCTTGCCTCGAAGGCATTCCATTAGCGCCGCCATCGAAAGCGACGGGCCGCGATTTGGAAGGCTTTGCAGCCGCAGCCCGCAATCTCTCAACGCGCGACGAACTTGTGACCTTTATTGCCAACCTGCGCAAAGATCACGAAACCCACGGAGCAACCTGGGGCACACACACCCTCACCGAGTTTCTGACGGCACTTGAGAAGAGCGTCAGTGCACTCGATAGCGAGGAGGAGGAACCGCGTTGGCGGTATCTAGCCAAAGCCCTGTTCGCAGCAAGCCGCTGATGCCATCCCCAGCGCCCCCCGAAGCTTTGACCGTATCGGACAGCTCGGAGCCCGGCTTTGCCGTATACGTTCATTGGCCGTTTTGCGCTCAGAAGTGCCCTTACTGCGACTTCAACAGCCACGTCCGCTCCGACGGCTGGGACGAAAAGCGCTTTCTCGCAGCGTATCTTCGCGAACTTGATCACACCGCCGCACAAATTGGCTCTCGCAGCGTTGCCAGCGTCTTCTTCGGTGGCGGCACACCATCCTTGATGCAGCCCCAGACACTTGGGACCATCATCGAACATATCGATCACGTGTGGGGCTTGGCGTCCTGCGCCGAAATCACTCTCGAGGCCAATCCCGGATCGGTAGATGCAGGACGCTTTTCTGGGTACCGCTCTGCAGGCGCCAATCGCGTATCTCTCGGCTTTCAGTCCTTACGTGATCCCGACCTGAAAAGGTTGGGCCGCATCCACACGTCAAGGGAAGCCCTTGCGGCGCTCGACATCGCGCGCGCGAATTTTGAACGCATCTCGTTCGATCTGATTTACGCACGGCCTCAGCAAACCTGCGATGACTGGCGAACCGAACTCAGCGAAGCGTTGGCCCTAGGGCCAACGCACCTGTCGCTCTATCAACTGACCATCGAACCCGGCACCGCTTACGAGAAACTCTATAACGCAGGCAAACTCTCTGTTCCGCCCGCCGAAGCCGCATCCGATCTGTTCGAACTGACCCAGGAATTGACCAAAGCCTCTGGTCTGGCCGCATACGAAACGTCTAACCATGCGAACCCTGGAGAAGAGAGCCGTCACAACCTCGTTTACTGGCGATATGGCGAATATGCCGGCATTGGCCCCGGAGCGCATGGCCGCGTTCTCTCGAACGGCGAGCGATTGGCTACGGCCACGGAACGTCATCCCGAAACCTGGTTGGCTCAGGTCGAAGCCAGCAACCACGGCGTGATCACACAAGAATCAATTAGCGATGCAGAAGCCGCAGACGAAATGCTGATGATGGGATTGCGCCTCACCGAAGGCTTGGATCTCGCGCGGCTTGCGCGCATTTGCGGTGTAAGGCCAAACCCCGAAACGTTACGACAACTCATTGGGCTCGGAGTGATCGAACGCGACGAAAACGCAGGTCGCGTACGAGCCGTAGGCCGTGGACGCTTTATTCTGAATGAAATAGTTCTACATCTGTCGCGAAGCTTCGTTCCCGTGCGGTTTCCTTGAGAGCCGTCCCACCCTCACAACCGCGTTTGATCTTTCCAGTTTATCCTCAACTCACCGGCATCCATGCTCAAAAGCCTTTACGATTGGACCATGCGGTCCGCCTCGCACAAGCGCGCTCCCGAAGCGTTGTTCGCGGTATCCTTCATCGAAAGCTCGTTCTTTCCCATACCGCCGGATGTCATGCTCATACCGATGGTGTTGGCCGAACGCGCGAAGGCTTGGTGGTTTGCAGCAATCGCAACGATGGGGTCAGTCCTAGGCGGCCTTTTCGGATATCTGATCGGCTACGCGCTATTCGATACAGTCGGCAAACCTCTCCTCGAGTTTTATGGGGCGCTCGACAAATTCGAGACGTTCGCAAGTCAGTACAATGAATACGGCGCGTGGATCGTCTTCGCCTTCGGCGTAACGCCCTTCCCGTACAAGGTAATCACCATCGCCAGCGGCGCCACCACATTGAATATTGGCGTATTTCTGCTTGCGAGCATTGCCTCCCGCGGATTGCGCTTCTTTGTAGTTGCAGCGCTACTTTATTGGCTGGGGCCAACGGTTCGCGACTTCATCGAAAAGCGACTCGGTCTCGTTTTCACTGTGTTTGTGGTTTGCCTTATCGGTGGCTTCGTAGCGATCCGATATTTGATCTAACGAAAGCGTGCGCGGGAGCAGCATCATGCGTGTCGAACAGCCAAACGTGGTCCAGTCGCCAGCTTACTTCCTCGGTAGCCTCGTGCTGTTCGGCGCCACAGCGATCATCCTCACCGCACTGGCATTTGAGCACATCGGCGGATACGCCCCCTGTCCGCTTTGCCTGCAGCAGCGCTACGCTTACTACGCGGGTATTCCGCTGGCATTCTTCGCCTTGGTAGCCATCAGCGCAGACCTGCGCCGACTAGCTGCAATTCTCTTTCTCGTGATCGCTATCGCGTTCCTCATCAACACGGGTCTTGGTGTCTACCAGTCGGGGGCCGAATGGGGGTGGTGGCCCGGCCCCGACAGCTGTTCTGGTGGCTCCGGCGTTGTCACGAACGCAAAGGACTTGCTGTCCAGCCTCGAGACGACCTCAGTCATACGTTGCGACGAAGCTTCTTGGCGTTTTGCCCAGCTTTCGTTCGCCGGATGGAACGCCGTGCTGTCACTGATTCTCTTCACTTTGGCACTTAAAGCAGCCTTCGCCAGCGTTTATAAAAAATAATAATATCATAAACTTAAGTTAGATAAATCCGCAGCCCCCTCGTCTATTGCAACACGTCGCAACGCACGACCGTGGCCCGTTCATCACTTGTCTAGCGAAATAACATCGCTCAGCCAGATTGTGGTCTTTTTGTCGCCGGAATAGCACGATTAATTCTCCCTCATTCGCGGAACACAAAGCGAACTGTTGGTGAGTTTGGAGGCGCGGCGATGTCAGTATTTGTTCCAGCCGCGCAGTCGAAATCGGCCCGACGAATTTGGTCATTAAGTCGCGCGTATCAGCACTTGGCTAACTCGCCGTCCGCGTCCTCACCCAGCTCCGTTCCGCAGCTCAGTGTTCTGCGTAAACCGTCCCCAGTAAGCGTTGCGTATGCGTCGAGTTCTGTTGCGTTGAGTTCGTGTTTGTTGCGTCGCGTTGCGTATGAGTCGAACCACCCTTTGAAGAGCACGTTATCCACCGTGTTCTTGCAATTGAGACGAACTGCTCGGCGAAACAAGTGTTTGCGTAATACCGAGCGGTTCGTCCCCATAAAGAACATTATGAGCCGCAGCTCCGAACTCGACTGACCCTCGCCGGGTTCGGTGACAGTGGCCCACCTTGTAAGCGTTGCGTTTGAGTTGTTGCGTTTTCAGTAACCGGTCGCTGGCCGCGTTTCATAGCCAGCCCCACCCGCGTAGCGTTTAGTCCACATCAGTTCAGCGTGAAGTAGAGGCGTATCGTGACAGAAAACAGTGAGACGTGGCGTCAGATCGGCACTTTGCTGAGTAGCGTAATCGGGGCTCACGTCCCTCCGTCCGATGTCCTGAAGCCAAGGGACCCGCGTACGGACGATGAGTAAAGCGTTGGCGTAACTCGTTCAATGACGGCGCGCATACGGCGCGTCGCTTTGAACACGGCATACGAGGAATTCGAGGTGAGACCGCCCTCTGCAGATCACCTCAATCGGAATGGCAGATACGGCAAATGTCTGAGACTTCATCTCGCAAACGGTATCGCGTTTCAAGGTTCAGCGTAGTGATACTGCTGACACGTGTCGTATCTGCCGACCTCGTTCGTTTCAATTGCACCAGGCTCGCATAAGAGCCAGCAAACGCGTAACCGCTGGAGGCAGCACATGTCCCATGAACACATCAACCCGCTACAGTGGCATCAAGCGATCGGCTATGCCCGGCAATCCTGCGCGCGCATCTTCCGCGATGGCGGAACGCCCGCGGACGCACTCGCAGCTTTCGGGATCACTAAGCCGGCCGGCGAGCAGTTCAGCGATTGGAGTAAAGTCGTTGAGGTGATCGCCGAGGAACTCTGCGCGCATCAGCCCTCCCGACGCGCAGCCTGAGGCCGGATCACCCCCAAACTGTGTCGACGAAAGCGATTAAGGCTCGAGTTCGGAATCCCAATAAAGGTAATCGAGCCAGCTTTCGTGCAGGTAATTGGGCGGAAAACGCCGCCCATTGCGGTGAAGCTCGAAAACCGTCGGCCGATAAGGCTCCTGCATAGGCAGCATGCCTACGTCTTCCGGCAATTCGCTGCCTTTGGCGAGATTGCAAGGAGCACATGCGGTCACGACATTATCCCAGCGCGTGAGACCGCCAAGCGCCCGCGGAATCAGATGGTCGAAGGTCAGATCATCTCGCGCGCCGCAATACTGGCAAGAAAACCGGTCGCGCAGGAAAACGTTAAAACGCGTGAAAGCAGGGTAAAGCGCCGGCTTAACGTACGTCTTCAACGAGACGACGCTCGGCAGCCGCATCTTGAAAGAGGGGCTGGAGACATACCGGTCATATTCTGAGACAATATTGACCCGGTCCAGGAAAACGGCCTTCACGGCCTCCTGCCAACTCCAGAGCGACAAAGGATAGTAGCTCAGGGGCCGGAAGTCGGCATTGAGAACCAGGGCCGGACTGGCGTCCGGTATGCACGCTTCAGCGGTCACGATCCTGTTTCCTGACGGTTACCCGACGAGAATCGGTATCGCACCCCGATCCGGACGAAGGAATACTAAACCTGCATGTCAGCTCTGTGAAGCCGTCACAAACACCCAACCCACCGGCAAATGCCGGCCTCGATGAAACGCTTAGATAGTATTCCGCACAAACTCTTCTATCAGCAGGCGAGCCACTTTAGCGAATCATCCCGGCGTTGCAGATGAAATCTGCTTCATCATTCCGTAGTGTGCCCACAGAAGGCGCGCGGCCACACCGCGCCAGGGGCGCCATCGCTCACTGATGTCCTGAAGTTGAGCCGCGTTAGGACGCGCCTCCAACCCCATCACCAAGCGCACCCCCTCCTGCAGAGCCAGGTCGCCGGCAGCAAACCCATCCCGCCGTCCGAGGCAAAACATGATGTAGATGTCAGCCGACCAGGGACCAAAGCCACGCAGGCCGGTCAGTGCTTTGTGGATATCTTGATCTTGAGCGCCATCAAGCGCAGCCACATCGAACGTCCCATCGAGCACCGCTGTCGCTAACGACCGAATCGTTGCGATTTTCGAACGCGACAGACCAAAGCTGCGCAGTGCGTCGTCATCTAGTCTCATAATCTGCGCAGGATCGAACGGGACAACGCCAGCCTCGACCCGCGACCAGATCGCCGCCGCACTTGAAATAGAGAGCTGCTGGCCGACAACTATACGCACGAGTCCCGTAAAACCGCCGGGGCGACGCCTTAATGGCGGGGTACCAACCACATCATGCACACGCCGCATATGCGGGCACTTACGCCTGAGAGCACGAACGCCTTTGGCAATATCTTCTTCAGTCTCGATGACACCGCGTTCAACTACCTTGCCCAAAACCGCACCTCGACCCGATTCCCAACGCCGCTTAAGTTTCTGTAGTTTGACGCCGACGCATTACATCACAGGCAAATGTCCGAACTTCCCGTTCTCCGCTTCGCCCCCAGCCCAAATGGCTACTTGCATTTAGGTCACGCGCTGTCCGCACGCGTTGGACGCCAGCTAGCGCAAAAGCTTCGCGGAAAGTTCTTAGTTCGTATTGAGGACATCGACCAGGGGCGCACACGCGAAGCTTTCGTGTCGGCGATCTTCGAGGACCTCGAATGGTTGGGTTTAACTTGGGACCCAAGGATACTTCGCCAATCACAGGAAACTCCGATCTACCGGCGCGCAGCCGCACACCTACATAAACTCAACCTTCTCTATCCTTGCTTCGCAACTCGCTCCGAGATCGCGATCACGGCAACCGCCGGAGGGCGCGACCCACAACGCGATCCCGACGGCGCCATCGTTTATCCCGGCCTGCACCGCGGCATGCAACAACAAGAGGTAGAGCGCCGCATTACAGCCGGTGAACAGCCCGCCATGCGCATCCGCATGGATGCCGCCATGGAGCTGGCAACGAAGCGTCTGGGAGGGCGCCCGCTAACCTTCCGAGAACTCCATCCCAACGGTGAAATAGAAACGATTGAAGCCCAGCCGCATCGGTGGGGTGACGCCATCATCCAACGCAAGGACTTTCCAGCCAGCTATCACCTTGCCGTGGTGGTCGATGATGCCAGGCAGGGCATCACACATGTCACGCGCGGTCAGGACCTGTTCGCTGCAACCGACATTCACCGGCTCCTCCAAGTCCTCCTCGACCTCCCTGAACCAATCTATCACCATCATCGCCTCCTCGTGGACGCAAACGGAAATAAACTTTCTAAAAGTTCGGGCGCGCGAAGCTTGCGCGATCTGCGAAACACTGGCTGGACCCCAGCTCAAGTCCTTGAAGCCATCAACGACACTCATCAGAATTCACGCGATTTCCCAGTCAGCAGTCGTTAAATTAACCGTAGTCGCCATATCCAGCTTCAAACAGAACGGCTTGGCGAAGCCGCAAACCGCACCGCTGCCCAAAGGACTAACCCGCTTGAGAACACTCCGACCAACGGCCTCCCCAGCATTCGCGCTGACACTGCTGGCCGCACTAATACTTTCAAGCATCGGTGTGAGAGGTGAAGACGCCCCGCAACCGGACGAAAGCTCGCAAACATTTGCGAGTCGGCTGGTGGACGCCGCGCGTGCACAAATATCGGTGCCCACACTCTACGATCCGACCTACCGAAAAATTCCGTACCCTGCTGGCGATGTCCCCTGGTACATCGGCGTTTGTACCGACGTCATCGTACGCGCCTACCGCGAACTCGGAATCGATCTTCAGGAATTGGTACACACATCCAACGTTGGCTCTGGTGATCGCAACATCGACCACCGTCGTGTCAACGTCTTAGGTAAGTTCTTCGCACGCCGTGGCGTGTCACTCCCTATTACCAAAAACCCAAAAGATTATAGCGCCGGCGATCTCGTCACGTATTACGTGCCTGATGGCACCTTTTCAAAAACGCATATTGCCATAGTCTCAAACCGCGAGAACATAAATGGCGTTCCTCTCGTCATTCACAATCGCGGCTATGGCGTGCAGGAAGAAGACTGGCTTTTCGCGGACAAAATAACTGGGCATTACAGGTTCCAAACAGAACCACACATGGAGAAACGAACCGAAGAGCAGTAATCCCAGAATCCAATCCCCCTGCAAAACGGCATTGATTTCGAAAAATATCGAATTGCGCTTCCTTAAAAGTTGAAATGCGAAAGGCTTAGGCAAGGAATCAGTATAAGTGTTTATTAACCAATAAAGCCAATCCTACCAAATCGTTGCGCCGGCATCCTCGTACCGCATTTCCACGCACACACGGAACCTATGCGCCATACATGCATTTTCCAATGCAGGGTTGCATCGGCTCCACCTAGAACTACCGATAGGGAAGTGCAATGGGGAATACATCCTCAAGATCCGTGACCGCGCCAGAGACATACGGCCTATCTGCCCAGATCGCAGAGGCCTTTACCGATGTTTTCGGTCAACTGCGCGCGATCGTCTCTTCCGCCCTCCCAACGCGCGCTAGTCCCTCAGACATTCGCCAACGCGCCCAAAGCCTATTGCAGGCCTGCGGGTGGAAGCGCGCACCTGATACTCCGAGGCTTCAGTTCGACGTTGCAAAGCCCCCCGCCATCGTAATGGACGAGAACGCAGCGACGGAAACCAACCCCTGGGTCGACTTCGATGAAGTCAGCTCAATGGCTACGCAACAGGCCTTGCGGCTTGAGGAGCTCCACACGAGCGCGACCAACTGCCTGGATGCCGCTGACTATGCTCTGCAGCGTCTGAAGCTTGAGCTATCCGCCGTGGCACCCAACCTCGTCGCCGGGCTAGATATGACCCCGCTCCCCTTGAATCGCGCAGCGGTAGCCCTGGCAGCCCCCCCGATACCTCACGGACGGGAACTTGCCACCGGCATCGCCGCCTGATCTGTCGACCACTCGTGAAACAAAAAAGACCCGCCGCGAAAAACGCAGACGGGCCTTTCTTGGAATGACAAGCGAAGCTTGAGTTACTCGACAGCCGCTTCGCCGCCCTCAGCTGCTGCCTTTGCCGCCTCTTCAGCTTCAAGGCGCGCTTCTTCAGCTGCCTTCAGGCGCTCCTGCGCCTTCTTCTTCGGCTTTGCCTTATCCGGGTTGTTGCGTGCGTCACGCTTCAAGAGCGAGGCCGCATCCAAGAAGCGTGCAACGCGATCCGTCGGCTGCGCACCAACGGACAGCCAGTACTTCACGCGATCCTCGTCGATCTTAACGCGCTCAGCCGAATCTTTCGGAAGCATTGGATTATAAGAACCGATCCGCTCAATATAACGGCCATCGCGAGGCGATGTCGTATTTGCGGCAACGATGAAATAATAAGGCCGCTTTTTCGCACCACCGCGGGCCAATCTCAATTTAACTGCCATCTAAGTCTTCCTTGCTTTGTCGTGTTCGTTGGTTTCGTTGATCTAACACCACAAGCACCAATCAGCCTGTGGCGTTACATTTCTCAGTTACTTCTTTCGCTTTTTGGAATTTCCCGAAGCCGCACCGCGGCCAAGTCCCGGGAAACCACCGCCGAGCCCAGGCAGCACTCCGCCCCCCAAACCGGGAAGACGTGGCACGCCTGTGCCCGGAACTCCTGGCAGCCCTCCACCTTTCGGCAGGGACTCCTTTAATTCCGACGGAAGCTGTTCAAGCGCCTTGGGATCGAGACGACCGAGTTCAGCCTGCATTGCCTGCATCTCTGCTTCGCTCGGTGATCCACCGCCACCCATGCCGCCAAGCATACGGCCCATCATGCCCTTCTTACCCATGGCCTTCATCATGTCAGCCATCTGCCGGTGCATCTTGATGAGCCGGTTGACGTCTTCCACCTTGGTGCCGGAACCAGCCGCGATACGCCGCTTGCGCTTACCGTCCAGAATCTTCGGATTGCGCCGTTCCTTAGGCGTCATGGACGTGATGATCGCGTGCTGACGCTTGATGATTTTGTCGTCAATATTTGCATCAGCGAGTTGCGACTTGATCTTGCCCATGCCGGGTAGCATGCCCATCAGGCCGCCCATACCCCCGAGCTTCTGCATCTGCTTGAGCTGGTCCGCGAGGTCTTCTAGGTCGAATGCGCCCTTGCGCATCTTCTGCGCGATCGATTTGGCTTTTTCCGCATCGATCGTCTGCGCCGCCTTTTCGACAAGACTGACGACGTCGCCCATACCCAGAATACGGCCGGCGACCCGCTCTGGATGAAAATCTTCCAGGGCGTCCCACTTTTCACCCACACCGAGCAGCTTGATGGGCTTACCTGTGACCGCGCGCATGGACAGTGCAGCACCGCCACGGCCATCGCCGTCCGCACGCGTAAGAACAATGCCCGAGATGCCGATGCGTCCGTCAAACGCTTTCGCGGTGTTAACAGCATCCTGGCCAGTGAGGCTATCAGCCACCAGCAGCACTTCGTGCGGCTGTGTCACGCCGCGAACCTCAGCGACTTCATCCATCAGCTCTTCGTCGATCGTGACGCGACCAGCCGTATCCAGAAGCACTGCGTCATACCCGCCGAGCCGTGCCGCCTCTAGCGCGCGCTTCGCAATCTGGAGCGGGGTTTGTCCGGCAACGATCGGCAGCGTATCGATCTCAGTCTGCTCGCCAAGAACCCGGAGCTGTTCCTGCGCCGCGGGGCGCCGCGTGTCGAGCGACGCCATCAACGCTTTCTTCTTGAAGCGCGTCTTCAGCCGGTAACCGATTTTAGCGGTGGTCGTCGTCTTACCCGACCCCTGCAGCCCCACCATCAGAATAGCAACGGGAGGCGTTGCATTGAGATCGATCGGCTCGGCAGTCGAGCCAAGCATCGCGACGAGTTCGTCATGAACGATCTTGACGACCATCTGCCCCGGCGTCACCGACTTGACGACGTCCTGGCCGATGGCCTTAGCCTTAACCTTCTCCGTGAAGTCCTTGACCACATCAAGCGCAACGTCAGCTTCGAGCAACGCCCGGCGGACTTCACGCATGGCCTCCGAGACGTCGCTGTCGGTAAGAGACCCGCGACGGGTCAGCTTATCGAGAACGCCGGATAATCGGTCAGAAAGACTTTGAAACATCAACGACCTGCAATCTCTTTTCGCGTGCTGCGGGCATGAAGCCTCAAGCGCCCGCAATCTTCATTTGCTGCCAATCGCGCATCACATGCTCCCGATAGGCCGAGCGTTCCTGAAGGCGCTGGTACCAAGCCTCCACGTTGGGAGCTTCAACATGCTGGATCGGCATCGTGTAGTAACGGAACATAAGAGCCCCGACGACGATGTCCGCAAAACTCAACGCATCGCCAACGATAAAGCTCCTGCCCTCCAGATGGCGGTCCAGAATCGTGAACTGCTCCACCAGCCGCTCCGACGCCGCCGCGATAAGCGCATGATCGCGATTTTCAGCTGTCACCCTGATGTGCTGGTGAAAGCAATTCGTGATCAGATCGCTGTAAAGCGACGATAGAGACCAATCGCTCCATTGCCCGGCCAACGCACGATCTTCCAACTCGGCAGGCGCCAGAACACCATAGGCTTCCGCAAGATAGCGCACGATGGCATTTGACTCCCAAAGGACGAAATCGCCGTCCTGGATAACGGGAATCTTCTTGTTTGGGTTGAGTGCAAGGTATTCCGGCGTATCGGTTTTGCCGAACTCACCACCAACGTCGACGCGCTCATAGGACAGCCCGATTTCATCGGCTGCCCAAAGCACCTTCTGTACGTTGATGGACGTCACACGTCCCCAAATCCTCAACACCACTTGTGCCTCTCTCGCGTCCTGTCCAAACTATCGATCCACCGACTGGCCAAGCAAAAAAGCACCCGCGGGCGAAACTCGCCGGCGGATGTTGCCTCCTTTGCCTCCTGCGCCGATCAACCTGAAAGGGTGACTGCGCCTCGTGCCGAGGAGTGGCTCGATGTACGGGCCTACGTAGATAAGGCCGCGAACCTGTAGCAAACGACAATATTTGTCAATGGTTGGCAGACCGAACTGCCACCGACACCAAGCATAAACACGTGATTGGCCGATGTACGCCGAGAGGTTTAATCACATCCAATGGCTGAAATGCTTGAGCAAAATGAGTAAGAAGCCCCGTGACAAGCCTCCACCAATCTGCAGAGCACGGCTTCACAGCCGGCGCGGAAACCTATGTTAAAGGTCGGCCGGAATATCCCCGTCAGATAACCGAATGGTTAACAAATACGCTCGCCCTAGACGATGGAAGCCAAGCGGTCGACCTTGGCGCCGGCACGGGTAAATTCACGACCTTCCTGAAAAGAACAGGCGCTGAGGTCACCGCCGTAGAGCCCGTGGCAGCTATGCGTATCCAGTTGGCAATGCTCCACCCGGGTATTCGCATCACGCCCGGTTCAGCCATGGCGATCCCATTGCCTGATGCATCGGCGGACGCGGTTGTTTGCGCACAAGCGTTCCATTGGTTCGCGAACGAACAGGCACTTAACGAGATACGGCGCGTACTTAAACCAGGCGGACGCCTGGGGCTGGTTTGGAACATCAGGGATGACAACGTCGCCTGGGTCGTGAACCTCATGCAGATTATCGCGCCTTACCAGGGGGCCACGCCGCAGTATGCAACGGGCCACTGGCGAAAATTGTTTCCGGCTAAAGGTTTCGGCCCATTGCAGGAAAAGCAGTTCCCACACAGCCACGCAGGCGCCCCTGACGATGTCATCGTTGCGCGAACACTATCGACAAGCTTCGTTGCCGCACTCCCGGCCTTCGAACGGAAAAAAATCGAAACGCGGGTTCGCGAGCTGATCGCCACAACGCCCGAACTTGCAAACTCAGAAACGGTAACCTTCCCCTATAAGACGTTCGCTTATTACTGCCTAAAAGACTTGCAGTGACAATTTCAGCAGCATCGCCATCTTTCCCGTGCACTTAAAGCCTAGCGTGAAGCCTCATAGTGGACATGGCTATATTTCAAGGTTATCCCGCTCAGGCCGGGGGGCAACAAAAACACGGGGGCAATCGCCATAATGAGCCGAAATGCGCTCGCCATATCCGCAGCTCTGGCCGCATCCGTCGCTGCCGCGGCCTGCGGCGGCGCCACGTCACCCTTTTCAAAAGCCCCGTCCACCGATCTGGTATTCGTCAGTGCGGCTCAAACGTGGGATCTCAATAAGGACAATTCCGTCACATGTGACGAGTGGGTCCAATACACGACTGAGCTATTCCAGGCTGCAGACCAGGATGGCGACGGGATCGTGACAGCGGAAGAATATAAAAAGATCGTGTCGCAGGATCGCCTGTTCGATGTCGTCGGCATGCCCCACTTCGATGGCAACGGCGATGGTCGTTTGACGTTGCAGGAGTTCACAGGCGCCCGTAATCCAGCCTTCGAGATGCTCGATCGCGACAAGGACTGCAAGATCGCACCAACCGAAATGGTGCAGACACGGCAGATCCAGCAGATGAAGGACAAGGGCAGCGGCCAGCCCAACATGCCCGACGCCGGTCCCGGACGCTACTAAGGCGTCCGGAACGAACCATCGGGCAACCGGCTATTTGCTTTCCGGCGAGAGACGAAGGATCGCCCCGTCGCTCTCGTCAACGAGCAGATAGACCGCGCCGTCCGGCCCCTGTCGCACATCACGGATCCGGAGACCTTCGTCCTTGAGAAGGATCTCCTGCCCGACGACCTGTCCATCTTTCATAACGAGCCGCGCGAGCTGAGCGCCCGCCAATCCACCAACGAGGAAATTCCCTTTCCACTGTGGAAAGAGGTCCCCGGTGTAAAGTTCGAGCCCCGATGTCGCGATCGACGGGTCCCAGTAATAAACGGGTTGCTCCATCCCGGCCTTTTCAGTCCCAATTCCGATTTTCGCACCCGAGTAGTCGCGCCCATACGTGATGACCGGCCAACCGTAGTTCTTACCCTTTTCAGGGTGGTTCAACTCGTCGCCACCGCGCGCACCGTGCTCCACGGTCCAGAGCTGGCCGGTTTCTACGTCGAGCACCGCCCCTTGAATATTGCGGTGTCCGATCGACCAGATCTCTGGCTTCCAGCCCTCAGGTTTTGGGTTGTTGTCTGGAATAGACCCATCGGCGTTGATGCGAATGACTTTGCCGACCGTTTCGTCGGGGTTCTGCGCAGGTTCGCCTTGGCCACGATCACCTGTCGTAATGAACAGAACGCCTTTCTTGTCGATCACAATCCGCGACCCGAAGTGCCGGGTCGTGCTGTAGGCCGGCTGCTGCTGAAAGATGACCTTCACATCGCTTAAACGGCCGCCGTCGTCCGTGAGTTCAAGACGCGCCCGCGCGACTGCTGTTGCGGCCTTCCCACCATCGCGCGGTTCTGCGTAGGAAAGGAACAGCATGCCGTCATCAGCGAAATTGTGTGACAACCGCACATCGAGCAGACCGCCCTGTCCACGCGCGTAGACTTTCGGCACCTCCGAAACAGGCTTGGACAGCTGACCATCCTTCGAGACAATCCTCAGCCGCCCCGGACGCTCGGTGACCAACATGCGCCCATCGGGGAGGAATTGAAGGCCCCATGGATTTTCCAACCCTTCGGCCACTGTCTCAACCGTCACAGACGTCGCCGGAACCTTCGGTGCATTGGTCTGCGCAGCTAACGCCCCCTCCGCGCTCACCAAAGCAAGAGCGCCCACGACGCCAGCCGCGACAAAAGAGAGATCGCTTTTACATTTAGTCACCCGTTCTTCCTCCTGATGATCATCTGTTTTGATTGGTCTGCCACAAGGGGAGTCTCACTTCGTGCCCTTGCCTGAACATTCAAGGCTTTAGCCGAAGGGAACGGGTTTCAAAACGCGGGAGGATCACGCAGCCAATCGTGTTTCAGGCCAACTGCGGCAATACGTTGCACATAGCGATCCGGATCGCGCAGATGCACATGCTCGTAGGCAATCGGCGTTAAACGGCCAGCCACAACGTCGATGAGTTCGCCTGGCTGCAAAAGAAACGCGGGATTCGAAGGCTTTCCAAACCGGCCGTTTCCAGTGGCAAAAGTCTCATAGATCAGAAGCCCGGTATCCGACGCCGCCGCCACAATCCCGGGCAAGAGCGGCCGCCAGAGATAATTCGTAACGATCACCCCATCACAGGTCCCGGCCGGCACCGGAAATGGTGAACCGTCTTCAAGGTCCAGCTCAACCAGATCAACATTGGCTGGCCAGCGGCCGGCTTCACCCGTGAGCGTATCTCGCGCGCGTGACGTATCTCTGTCGATCCCGGTCACAACGTAGCCTGCACCCAACGCCAAGCTGAGATGCCGCCCACTGCCGCAAGCCACGTCCAGGACACGGCCGCCTGGGCGAACACCTGGCAGAAACCGTCTCACCCATTCCGAAGCATCCTTCGACAAAGCACTTCGGCAGCCCTGCTGCCGCCCCTAATTTGCATCAACCAACCATCTTGCACGGGCGCAATTGCCAATGCACAAGCCTCCGCCATATAAGGGACCATGCAGACGGCGCAAAACATCCCATTTCGCAAAATGAACGGGCTCGGCAACGAGATTCTCGTCGTTGATCTACGCGGCCGCGCCAAATCCTTCAGTGAAGCTGAAGTGAAAAATCTCGCAGGACGCGCAGAAACGCACTTCGACCAGATGATGGTGCTGCACGACCCTTCAACCCCGGGAACCACGGCATTTGTCCGGATCTATAATGCGGACGGATCGCAGGTTTCAGCATGCGGAAACGGAACACGCTGCGTCGCGCTGAGCGTCGCTGAAGACACCGGCCAGACAGAAATGACATTCGAAACCGACGCCGGGCTGCTGGCCGCCCGCGTTGAAAGCGCAGACCGCATAACCGTGGATATGGGTGTACCGAAATTCGACTGGCAGGACATTCCTCTTGCCGAAGAATTTCGTGATACGCGCGCCATCGAGTTGCAGATCGGGCCAATCGACGCGCCGATCCTCCATTCCCCCTCCGTGGTGAACGTAGGCAATCCGCATGCGATCTTCTGGGTTGAGGACGTCGCCGCGTACGATCTCGCCCGCTTCGGACCACTGCTCGAAAACCATCCTGTATTCCCGGAACGCGCCAACATATCATTGGCGCAGGTTGTCTCTCGCGAACACATCATCCTGAGAACCTGGGAGCGTGGCGCAGGGTTAACAAAGGCTTGTGGCTCCGCCGCCTGCGCCGCAGCCGTATGCGCTATGCGCAAGCGTCTCACCGAGCGTCGCGTTACAGTGACCCTGCCGGGCGGAAACCTCGAAATTGAATGGACCGCGGCCGACCGAATACTGATGACGGGCGCTGCTACACACGAACATGCTGGAATTTTGCCTGAAGCACCGGCACCAGCCACCTAACTGCCCAGTTCTGGCCGGATCTGCTGAGACTTGCTTTTACTAGGCCAAGATGTCACGTCACGCAGGGCCGTCGTGCCTATCATCTCAGGCACCCCGCTCATCAACAGCAAATGCGAATGATCGAACCGACCATCATCACCCTTGGCTGCCGACTGAACACCTACGAGTCCGAGGTGATGCGCCGCCACGCCAATGATGCCGGCCTTGAGGATACGGTCATCATCAATACATGCGCGGTGACAGCCGAAGCCGTGCGCCAAGCCAAGCAGACCATACGCAAAATGCGGCGCGATCGGCCCAACGCGCGCATCATTGTCACGGGCTGCGCAGCGCAGATCGAACCGGAAAAATTTGCTGAATTGGCGGAGGTCGACCACGTGATCGGCAACGCCGAAAAACTGCAAGCAGACACCTTCAAAGGGCTGTCGCTCGACGAGAGCGAACGCGTTGTCGTCAACGACATCATGAGCGTCACCGAAACAGCCGCGCACATGATCGATAGCTTCGGATCGCGAACACGGGCTTACGTTCAAGTCCAAAACGGCTGCGATCATCGCTGCACGTTCTGCATCATCCCTTACGGCCGCGGACCGTCGCGATCCGTCCCGGCCGGAGAGGTCGTGAACGAAATTCGCAGGCTCGTAGAAAACGGTTATCCCGAAATCGTTCTGACCGGCGTCGACATGACGGCCTACGGCCGCGATCTGCCGGGCCAGATGACTCTGGGCAAGCTCGTACGCAAGGTCTTAAATCTCGTTCCAGAACTCCGACGTCTACGCCTGTCCTCCATCGATCAAGTGGAAGCCGATCCGGATTTGATGGATGCAATCGCTGAAGAAGACCGGCTCATGCCGCACCTACATTTGTCCATGCAGGCGGGCGACGACATGATCCTGAAGCGTATGAAGCGGCGGCACACGAGTTCGGACGCCATTGCGTTCTGCGAACGCGTCCGCGCCATGCGTCCCGATGTTGCATTCGGCGCCGACTTGATCGCAGGCTTCCCGACTGAAACAGACGAGATGTTCGCGAACACGATGCGTATCGCCGAAGCTTGCGGCCTCACCTATCTTCACGTGTTTCCGTTCTCCCCTCGAACAGGCACACCCGCCGCGCGGATGCCGCAGGTCGCCAAGCCCGTTATCAAGCAGCGCGCAGCACAGCTTCGCGAACTGGGCGATCGGCTCCTGACCACTTATTTGAATAGTCAGACCGGCCGGACCTTTGAGACATTGATGGAAAAGCCGACGTTCGGGCGCACCGAGCAATTCACCGAGATCCTGATCGAGGATATAAACGCCGAACCTGGCGTTCTGATGCAAGCAAAGGTCATCGGCCACGACGGCCGCAGGCTCGTTGGCGAGGCAGTAGTTTGAGCGAGCAAAAAGGCAAACGGCGCGGGATGTTTGGCCGCCTCTTCGGACGCGAGACAAGCGTCGAAGAAACAGGGCCCGAGGATGCGCCCAAAACACCGGATGAGATCCAAAGCCACGAGAGCGCTGAACACACGTCTGACGTTGAAGCCGGCACCGTCACTAACGACTTGAGCGAAGGCGCTGTTACGGACACGCATCCTCGGTCCGGGACAGAGGTCGCCGTGACGGCGGTGGAAGAGTTCTCCCCCGTTGTCGCGTCAGAAGCCCCAACAGAGCCCGAAAAACCCACTCAGCAAAGCTGGTTCCAAAAACTCAGATCCGGCCTGACGAAAACGTCATCACGCCTTTCTGATGGAATCACCGGTATCTTCACTAAAAAGAAACTCGATGCGACAACGCTAGAGGATCTTGAAGACCTGCTGATTCAAGCCGACCTGGGCGTCGACACGGCAATGCGCATTACCGATACACTCTCAAAGGGGCGCTACGAAAAAGGCATTGCCCCCGAAGACGTACGCCGCGTGCTCGCAGAGGAGGTCGAACGTGTTCTGGCCCCCGTCGCCCAAACTTTGGAGCTGAACGCCTCAGCTCGCCCCCACGTCATCCTGGTCGTTGGAGTCAACGGAGCTGGTAAAACCACGACAATCGGCAAGCTCGCCGCAAAATTCGCTGCAGATGGCAAAAAGGTGATGCTCGCGGCTGGAGATACATTTCGCGCTGCTGCAATAGACCAGCTCAAGATCTGGGGTGAACGCACCGGTTCGCCTGTGATCGCCCGTGACGTGGGTGCCGATTCTTCAGGCTTGGCTTACGATGCCTTGAAAGCGGCGCGCGAGGGCCAATATGACGTGCTTATTGTCGATACGGCTGGCCGACTACAGAATAAACAAGCTTTAATGGACGAACTGGTGAAGGTTGTTCGCGTGCTCCGAAAGCTGGACCCGGACGCCCCCCATGACGTGACGCTGGTCCTTGACGCGACCACAGGTCAAAACGCCATGCAGCAGGTCGAAGTATTCCGCGAACGGGCCGGTGTTACGGCCTTGATAATGACGAAATTGGATGGGACCGCCCGGGGTGGAATTCTTGTCTCGATCGCGTCCAAATTCGCCATTCCCGTATATGCCATTGGCGTCGGGGAAGGAGTTGAAGACCTCCAACCTTTCGACGCCGCACAGTTCGCGAAAGCGATAGCGTCCATGTGACGAGAAGAAGACCTGGGGGGCAAACAGTGGTGCTCAACTCGAGGGCCATGCCGAACAAAAAGGAACTGTGGGACTGATGACCCAGCGCCGGCGTTTCTATCCGTTCACCGCCGAACAAACCGTCAATATTTTGAGCGAGTTCGGCCCCCTCGTGGCGATGTTTATCGTCAACGCCATTGCCGGCATCAACGCCGGAACATGGGCACTGATGATCACGACCGGCTTGGCGATGGTTGCCATGCTCCGAGTCCTCGGGCGACTGCCGATCTTTCCACTTATAGCCTCAAGCGTCACCGTCGCCTTTGGCGCCATGACACTGCTGACTGGCGATCCGATGTGGATTCAGATCAAGGTAACGATCTTCAACATCATGTTCGCCGTGTTCTTGTTCGGCGGCTTGATGGCCGGAAAAAATTTCTTCAAGTACATTTTTGAACAGACCTTCCACTACACAAAGGAAGGCTGGGACCGCTTCACCTGGAGCTTTGCTTGGTTCTTCGTTTTGACTGCGATCCTGAATGAGGTGGTGCGTCAAACATTTATCGACACACACGTCTATGACGTGCTGGGCTTTCAGATGGACGGCGTCAACATCTGGATCCTGTTCAAAGTTGCTTTCATCATGCCGTTGTCGGGTCTGTATGCTTGGTATCTGACGCGCCTGATGCAAAAGTACCGTATTGAGGATAAGAAGGCGCCCGCAGAAGTCGGTCCCGGCGGAGTTGCGACCGCAGGCAAGGGCATGGAGTTCGCCAAGCCGAACGAGCAAAAAAAACCATCCTCAACGCTGCGGCAAGCTGGCGCCGATCTCAAGCCTTAAACGTCGTCGAAAACGTGCACACGGATCCGGCCATGAGGGGTTCCCTAATGGCTAGGCGCCTGCCAAAATAATCAACCGAAGCTCGCCATCTCTGCGCAAGAAAACGGCAAGGACGAAGGACGCGATGACCAATTCCGCCGCACCGGACAGCAGAAACAATACCAAGCCTGTCCAAAGCGACGCAGAACCGGCGGTAGGGGGAGCTCAACTCGGAAAAATGTTGCTTGAGGTTGGCCCACTTGGGGTCTTTTTCTTTGCGAATTCGCAAGGCGGCATATTTTGGGGGACGGGGTGCTTTATGGCAGCAACGCTCGTCGCACTGTCCCTGTCTTTCATAATCTATAAAAAAATTCCCATCATGCCCCTCATCTCGGGGGTATTCATTCTTGTATTCGGCGCATTGACGCTTTGGCTGCACGACGATCTCTTCATCAAGATCAAACCAACCCTGGTGAATACCCTATTTGGGTCGATCCTGGCAGCAGGCCTGTTCTTCAATCAATATTTGCTGAAGTACGTGTTTGGAGAAGTCTTCCGTCTGAGGGATGAAGGGTGGAAGTTACTGACGATCCGCTGGGCTATGTTTTTCTTTTTGCTCGCAGCTCTCAACGAGATCGTGTGGCGTAACTTTTCCGACGAGTTCTGGATCAGCTTCAAGCTATTCGGCATCATGCCTTTGACACTCGTCTTCGCGATGTCTCAGGTCGGATTACTCAAGAAATATGATGCAAGTCCGAAAACACCATAGCTGCTCGCCAAATTGTTGACGGAAAAACTCATCATTTCCGAGACACCTGACTTGTCAGGGTAAGGCCGATTATTGGTCGGCCCTAATATAATATTTATGCAGACCTATGGAACCATCCGCATATCTACGTCATTGCTAATTTTTTATGAAACGAAACTCGTTCTGCAGCGTTGACATTCTGTTCTGCGCCTATTTCCAACAACAGCTGACTTCAGATGGCCAAAAAAGCAAAAAGCGCTTCGCCTAAACTCACCTCCGGCTCCTCGCCAAGCGACGTACTGGAACGTTCACCCATCCATCTCCTGCATCGTGCAAGCCAATGTGCGGGCAACATATTTCAGGCCGAGATGGGTACAGAAGATTTGACCCCCCGCCAATATGCGCTGCTCGTTGCAATCGCGCAGAATGAAGGGCTCAGCCAAACCGATCTCGTTCAACGTACTGGAATTGATCGGTCAACCCTGGCCGACGTCATTCGCCGCATGTTGAAGAAGGGTCTCGTACAACGTCGTCGGACCCGGGAGGATGCGCGGGCTTACGCCGTAAAGCTCACCGAGCTGGGGCGGCGCTCCCTGCAGGCATGCGAACCGCTGGCCCGTCGCGTCGACCAACGGATTCTCACCGCACTTCCAAACCAGGAACAGCGGGAGCGGTTCATAGCGGACTTGCTGACGATCGTCTCTGCCCTGGGCAGTATGGAAACGACGATGATCGCAGAGGCACCAAAGGGAAAACGCAAAACCTAGCGTTTCACGTCTTACGTCCCGAAACACAAAAAACCGGCCGCACGTTTTGCGGCCGGTTTTTGCAAGCAATCCTTACGCGGCGGCACGATCCTTCAGAAGCCCGCGATTGATGAGCGTCTCTGCAATCTGAACGGTGTTCAGCGCCGCACCTTTGAGAAGATTGTCTGAAACGATCCAAAGCGCCAGACCGTTTTCGACCGTCGCATCCTCGCGGATACGCGAAACGTAGGTCGCGTACTCCCCCGCGGCTTCGCACGGCGTGACATAGCCACCAGGCTCGCGCTTATCGACGACCATGATCCCCGGGCTCGTGCGCAGAATCTCCCGCGCCTCTTCAACGGTGATAGGGCGTTCAAACTCGATGTTCACCGCTTCCGAATGGCCGACAAAGACCGGCACGCGCACACACGTCGCCGTAAGCTTGATCTTCTTATCAATGATCTTCTTCGTCTCAACCATCATCTTCCATTCCTCTTTCGTGTAGCCGTCTTCCATGAAGACGTCGATGTGAGGAATGCAGTTGAAAGCGATCTCCTTCGGAAACTTGGTCGGTTCGACTTCTTGCCCCGGAACGAACTTACCCTTGGTCTGCGCCCAAAGCTCGTCCATCGCATCCTTGCCCGCACCGGAAACGGACTGATACGTCGAAACAACCACTCGCTTGATGCCGGCCACATCATGAAGGGGCTTCAACGCAACAACGAGCTGAGCCGTCGAACAGTTGGGATTGGCGATGATGTTCTTCTTCGTGAAGCCGGCAACGGCATCCGCATTGACCTCCGGCACGATCAGAGGAACATCGACGTCGTAGCGCCAGCACGACGAATTATCGATTACGACACAGCCTTGCGCGCCAATCTTGGGGCTCCATTCCTTCGAAACGGAAGAGCCAGCCGACATTAGGCAAAGGTCTGTCTGGGAAAAATCGTAAGTCTCAAGGTCGCGGCATTTCAAAACGCTGTCACCAAAGGATACTTCCTTGCCAAGCGAACGCCGCGAGGCAAGAGCGATCACTTCGTCAGCAGGAAACTCACGCTCGGCAAGCACATTCAGCATTTCGCGGCCCACGTTACCCGTGGCACCGACAACGGCGACCTTATAGCCCATAAAGGAATCCTCGAAGTTCATGCCGCCACGGCGGGAAGCATGTTTCCGGTGGCGCGATTAAATGGCGACGGCGTCCCATACTCGGGGTTGACGCGCGTTTCAAGGCGTCTCGCGACAATCCTTAGTGATGGCCCGTCGGCAATTCGGGCCTTCCTTACACGAAATTGGCAAAAAAACGAAACCGGTTACTTAACGCGAGCCCCCGTCAGTCGATGATCCGGCCGAACAACGCGCAATCAACCTTGACCGTCCCACCCAACTTGATGTCGCCGTGCAAGAGGTCAAGAGGCGCGACAACATCGATAGACACATCAGCTCCATCGATGAAAAGCCAGCAAAATGAGTGTCCCGTGGCTTCGTTGATCAGCGTCTCGCAGCCTGCGATCTGCCCCACAACGCGCGCAGTGGCCTCACCCTCCGTGGCTGCACCGGTCGCCGCCAGCTCACCTCGAGCGTGATCGCCCACCTCCTCCAGAAGGTCCACCCGACGCGCAAATCCCGTAAGCCGGACGAGCCAGCGTGCTGGCAGAGGCCGCGTGCTGTGGGCAGCAAAATCAACCGCGTCAAAAATCAGAGGAGACTGCCCACCCGCGTGCGTACGAACCGCGCCAAGGAACGCACCCTCATAGGCATTATCGTGCGGACGCGTGATAGCTCGCTCAACGTCAAGCGACATTTCTGAGCGCCCCTCAAAAAAGGGCGTCAGACCAATGATCTCGCGCTCTCCGTCTTCTGCTGCCCCGAGATGTATCCAAAGCTCGGCTCCGGTACGCGATCGCCAGATCGCGTACTCACCAGCATCTGTGACAAGGCGCTCGCCAGCCTCTCCCGCCAACCGGACAACAAGATCTCCGAGTTCGGCGGCGTTCGTGACACCGAGCCCAATGCAGTCAAAATTACTGGCCATCGGACCTCCGGCTGCAGCGACCTTGTCACCACGACCCTACGAAGTTTTACGATAGGGTCGCTTGAAGCTCTTGCAGGATCGCCGTGCCCATCTGCTCGGTACCGACCTTCGTCTTGCCGTCCTGCATGATGTCCGCCGTGCGAAGCCCACTGTCCAAGACCTTCGCAATCGCTTGCTCGATCGCATCGGCTTGCTGGCCCATGCCGAAGGAGTAGCGCAACGCCATGGCAAAGCTCGCGATCATCGCGATTGGGTTCGCAAGACCTTGTCCGGAGATGTCGGGCGCTGAGCCGTGAACCGGCTCATAGAGCGCCTTGCGCCGGCCAGTTGACCCATCAGGAGCACCCAACGAGGCAGATGGGAGCATACCCAACGAACCGGTCATCATCGCAGCTTCATCCGACAGGATGTCACCGAACAGATTGTCGGTCACGATCACGTCGAACTGCCGCGGGTTACGGATGAGCTGCATCGCGCAGTTGTCAGCGAGGATGAGGTTGAGTTCGACATCCGGCGCATACGCCTTATGCGTAGCCGTCGTTACCTTCTGCCAAAGCACACCGGTCTTCATCACGTTCCACTTGGCCGCCATGTGCAGCTTGTTGGTGCGGACCTTCGCAAGATCCAGCGCCACGCGCACAACGCGATCAATTTCGCGCGTCGTGTAGACCGTCGTATCGACACCACGTTGCTCGCCGTCGGCAAGGTCCACGATCTCTTTGGGCTCTCCAAAGTAGGTGCCGCCTGTCAACTCGCGCACAATGAGAATATCGAGACCTTCAACGAGCGAGCGCTTAAGACTCGAAGCGTCCGCCAGAGCGGGATAGCAAATCGCGGGCCGCAGGTTCGCAAACAGATCAAGATCCTTGCGCAAACGTAGCAAACCGGCCTCGGGACGGTGTTCGTAGGGAACGTCATCCCACTTCTGCCCGCCAACAGCACCGAAGATCACGGCATCAGCGGCATCAGCCTTCGCCATCGCAGCATCGGTGATTGCTTCACCATGTGCGTCGTAAGCTGCGCCGCCAACGAGATCGCGCTCGACCTCGAATGTCACCGAGCTGTCCTGCGAGCCAAGGAAGTCAATGATCTTTTCGACCTCAGCCATGATTTCCGTGCCGATGCCATCGCCTGGCAAAAGGAGCAGCTTGTGCGTTGCCATAGTCTGGGTTCCCCCGCGATTTGATGAGTTTGTGAAGAAATTGTTCTGGATTTCGTCTGATTGGAAGTGCGTACTGCTAGCCCCCGGCGCGTGAGCTTGCAAGCGGTTGCAGCGCATGGAGAGCCATAAAGTCGGCGATTGAACCCGACGCATTCGACAATAAGTTGGGCCTTGTTGACCCCGGGGCTACGAACTCAACGAGCGAAATCGGCAAAGCAAGCCGTCAAACGAATACGCACACAAATTAAAGGGTGAGAAAAATGCTAGGAAAATTAGTATCTTGCCTTGTAGCGTTCGGCACATTGGCTGTCATCGCAGCCCCCATTGCAATGGCGGAAGGCGATCGCTACAGCAAACAGAAAGTTGTCTATCATATTAACTATGATGGTGGGGAAGACGGAAAAGCCTACAAAGGCGCCCTGGGCAACATTCAGAACCACATCAACGCCGTAGGTAAGGATAATATTGACGTCAAAGTCGTTCTGCACGGCGATGGCGTCAACTTGCTACGTGTCGCCAAGGATAATCTTCAGCTGCAGGGCACAGTCTCAAACCTGAAGCTCCAGAATGTCGCCTTCGCCGTTTGCAACAATACCCTCAAGGGCCGCAAGATCGACAAGGACAATGATCTGTTCGAGGTCTTTGACGAAGACATCGTCCCCTCAGGCGTTGCAGAGCTCTCATACCTGCAAGGACAGGGCTACACCTACATCAAGCCCTAGCGTCGGCTCATAACTAGGAGCTGACGGCGGCCGCGATACACACGGCGGCGAGGAAGTTCGCCGCCAACCGGCTTATCGGGATTCACTCAGACACTGACACCAAAAAGCCAACCCACTCCGGCAGTAACAGCCATTGCGAACACTCCCCAACTCACCACACGAAAGGTGGCGCGTAATACCGGTGCAGCACCTGCTTTTGCTCCTAGCGCGCCGAGAGCCGCCAAGGTGATGACCGTGACGACAAGAACAACCGGAATGATCGAACCTGCGGGTGCTGCGAATGCAGCCAACAACGGGATTCCCGCGGCGACACTGAACGTCAGGCCCGAAGTGAATGCGGCCTGAAGCGGATTGGCCGCGTGTACCTCCGACAACCCAAGCTCGTCTCGAACATGGGTGCCCAATGCATCGTGCTCGGTGAGTTCTTTTGCAACGATGAGCGCCGTCTCTTTACTAAGCCCCTTCTCTTGATAGATGGCGGCGAGTTCGGCAAGTTCCGCCTCTGGAAGCTCTTTCAGTGCCTCGGTTTCACGTGCGATGTCAGCCCGTTCCGTATCAGATTGCGAAGAGACGGATACATACTCACCGGCCGCCATTGACATTGCACCCGCCGAGAGACCCGCAATACCCGCTATGACCACTGTACTTGGGTTCGGATCGGCTGCGGCTACGCCGACGATCAACGATGCGACTGACACAACCCCATCGTTCGCGCCCAGGACTGCAGCGCGCAGCCAGCCGCTGCGAGACACGTAGTGCGGGTCGTCCGGATGGGCTGATGCTCGGGGCATGATGCTTCTTCTCCAAAGTTGAAGCTGAGCTTATCCATTGCCGCGAGCGATCGAAAGCGCCGCACGCTCGTAGTCACAATCGAAACCTGTGCTGTGTAAATGCGCGTGCCCGATCCGATTAATGGGCCCGGACCGAAACGCAGGCCAACGGGCCGTGCCTCTGAATCTGGAGACACGCCCTGTAGACACCGGCAAGCGGCAGCTCAGCTTAGGCCCGGAATACTGACGGCCAGCGTAAATCCGTTGATTGTCAGCAGGGCGCCGGCAATCCCTAATACGCCACTCAACCCGAGCAGAGCATTGCCTCCGGAAATAATAGCAATGGAGGCGAGCACAATCGCGATCTGCAAAAGCGCTTGACCGTAGTCAAAGTAAGGATCTTGGGCCATAGCGCGGTCCCGCTCCTGCTCCAGCACCTTTCCTTTGACGAACAGCTCATCGAGCCCCTCGCCACTTGTCGGATCGGTGGTCAGCTTGGAGTCGCTGGCTTTGTGTTCCGCCATGCGCGCCATCAATTGAGCTTTGCTCGCATCATCCAGACCGGGCGACGCAAGAAGCGTCAGCTCAAGGTTCTCGATCTGTGTGCGCACGATCTGTCGACGAAGATTTTTGGCCTGAAAGAAGGCCCAGGTGTTGGACGCTTCTATATTTTTGATCGTGGCCGTCTTCGCCGCATTGTCGCCCCCCATAGCCGCGATGGCCAAGACAACGGCGAGCACACCGATATAAACACCGATCCACCGATCACGGTGGCTCGGCCGCGCGTCATCGACGGCGCCAACCACTTCGTCCATCACATATCCCCCCAACGCCCCGCATTTTAAAGTGCGTACCCTTAGGCGACGAGATCCCTGCGATCTTCGACATGCCCGTGCATCGTCAGCCTGTAAACTGCTGGAACACCCGTAGCGACTTCACGTTCAAGGATCTGCTGCGCCGACAATTCCTCAAGGTACATGATAAGCGCGCGGATTGAGTTGCCATGAGCCGTAACAATAACGTTCTTGCCGGATTTCACAGCGGGCCAGATACGGGTCTTGTAAAAGGGCAGCACACGCGCCGCCGTATCCTTCAAGCTCTCGCCGCCTGGCGGTGGAATGTCGTAGCTGCGGCGCCAAAGAAGTACTTTCTCGTCGCCCCACTTCACGCGCGCTTCATCTTTATTTAGGCCGGAAAGTTCACCGTAATTGCGCTCGTTAAGGGCCTGATCCCGTATGGTTTCGAGGTCCTGCTGTCCCAACTCATCGAGGATGAGCGATAGCGTGCGGTTGGCGCGCAAGAGCGCGCTGGTAAACCCTAGATCAAAGTGGAACCCTTGCGCCTTGAGCAGTCGCCCCGCGCGTACGGCCTCCGCAACGCCCTGCTCGGTCAAGTCCGGGTCACACCACCCGGTGAACAGATTACGGCGATTCCACTCACTTTGGCCGTGTCGGACGAGCACGAGGACGTTGTCCATCTTGAGAAGTTTACCTCCCAGCCGACGATCTAACTCAACCTTAAAGGCCCAGCACGTCGATCATTGAATAAAGACCTGGGGCCTTATCACGACCCCAAAGCGCCGCTTTTACGGCACCGCGGGCAAAAATAGAACGGTCTTCGGCTCGGTGAGTGAGCTCAATCCGTTCTCCCTCACCAGCGAGTATCACTGTATGATCGCCGACGACGCTCCCTCCGCGTAACGACTGCATACCGATTGCGCCCTTGGCGCGCGGCCCAGTGTGACCATCGCGAACCCGAACTGCAGTATCTTCGAGGGAAACGCCACGGCCATCAGCAGCCGCATGCGCGAGCATAAGCGCCGTGCCAGACGGAGCATCAACTTTATGGCGATGATGCATCTCGACGATCTCGATATCGAAATCCATGTCGAGAGCCGCCGAAACTCGTCGCGTAACCGCAGTAAGCAGATTGACACCCAGGCTCATGTTGCCGGCCTTGATAATCCGCGCACGCTCGGCGGCCGCGCGGATCTTGGCCTCGTCTTCCTGACTGAAACCCGTTGTGCCAATCACGTGGACAATGCCGCCACATGCGGCCATATCGGCAAACTTCAACGTCGCCGCCGGAGCCGTAAAATCCAAAATAGCATCTGACGCTGCAATGACCGCCTCGGCGTTGTCACTAACATTGACACCCATCGGTCCGAGGCCGGCCAGCACGCCGATATCCTTGCCCACCGCGACAGATCCAGGGCGTTCCGTCGCCCCGGCCACCACACAACCTTCCGACGCGGCAACGGCGCGCACGAGCTGTTGGCCCATACGCCCCTCAGCACCCATTATCGCGATTCTGAGGTCGTTCATGAACCTAGCTAAGTCCGTTGCTGTTCAGGAGGAGGCCATGGCTATAGCAGCCCCCGGAGACCAGCGAAAGTCTTAGGGGGAAGCCATCACCGCGATACAGATTGCATTGAACGTACGCGGCACCGCAAGTCTACTCATCGCGATGCCGTTACTACTTACGCCTTGGCGGCACGATCAATAGCCTCAAGGATGAGTTGCTTAGCCTCGTCGACATCACCCATATGTTTGATTTTCACCCATTTTCCAGGCTCTAGATCCTTGTAATGGGCAAAGAAGTGCTCGATCTGGCGCATCGTGATCTCAGGGAGGTCCGTATACGACTTAATACGATCATAGCGGCGCGTGAGCTTAGCGCTTGGAACCGCGATGATCTTCTCATCCCCACCGCCGTCATCTTCCATGACGAGCACGCCGATTGGGCGACAGTTCATCACTGCACCAGGGAAAATCGCCCGCGTATTGCACACCAGCACGTCGATAGGATCGCCATCGGCGGATAGCGTATGGGGGACAAAGCCATAATTCCCAGGATAGAGCATCGGCGTATACAAGAACCGGTCGACAACGAGGGTTCCCGCAGCCTTGTCCATCTCGTATTTGATCGGCTCACCGCCGAGCGGCACCTCGATCACGACGTTGATGTCATGCGGCGGGCTCTTGCCAATGGCGATCGCCTCAATACGCATCGGTTCTCTCTCCTTGTCGTATGAAAATAGTGCTTGGCGGACGTGTATCCGACGACGAACTAAACCGCCACAGCATCCGAGCCGCACGCGACATATGGACACTCGTACAGAATTCCCATGGGCTCGAACAACTGGAACAGTCTGGGCGCGACGCACCTATTCCCAAAGATACGCGATCTTCTCGAGCGGATATCCGGAACTACGGTCGAGCCGTTGATAAACGGGCCGGCCACCGCGACGGTCATAGAACCCTCGCGCGACATCGTTCTCGGCCAAAACCCAGATGATCAACCCTTTAAGGCCGCGCCGGTCCATCCGCCATCGGCAAGCCTCAAACAGGATCTCTCCAAAACCGAGGCCCTGATAAAGCGGAGCGAGATAAAGCTCATAGATCTCGCCCTCTTCGCCTCCACCATGGCGCGAAGGGCCGAACGTAGCGTAGCCGGCGACCTGCTCCATCACTTCGAGCAACAGCACACGATCACCTGATCTAAGTGTCCTGCGCCACCAACCACTGCCCCGTCGGGAAATGACTCGGTCGAGTTTATCGTAGGGAATAATGCCCGCGTAAGCATGCCGCCAGGAACGCTGATAGACATTCTCCAGAGCCCCGGCATCCTTAGGCTCGGCATACCTAATTCTTACTGTCGCACTCGACCCCAGCATACTGAGAAGACTAGCAGAGTGAACGCGCTTGCGTGAGAAAATAATCTGGCTGCCATGAAAAAGCGAAGGCGGCGTACCCCGAAGGAGCACACCGCCTCTGACCGTTGACTTCGACCTCGAACGGAGGGGCTTAAGCCGACTTCTTGATCTGGTCGAACGTCTTAGAGGCCGCCGTATTCATCGTCTCAAAAGTCTGACGCGTGACCTTCGTCGAAAGCTCGAACAATTCCTTTGTCTGAGCACCAGCAACAGCAAATTGCTGCTGAAAGAAATTGGCTTGCAGGCGAGCCGCTTCCGGAAGGGTCTTGGCGCGGGCGATGGCTTCCGCTGCGTCAAACACAGCTTCGGTGTTAACAGCAGTATTGTTCACAAGCTTATCGCCAATAGCTTTGGCGCCAGCCTGCGCAGCCAACATCACTTCTTCCATAGCCTTCGCGCCATCTTGAGCGGTCGCGTTGAACTTGGCATAGGCCTCGCGGCTCTTTGCGACGCTTTCTTCAGCGAAGGCCTGAACATTTTCAGGGATGCGGGCGTCTTTGGCGGCGGCAAACATGTCTTGGGCTTGACGTGTAAATTGCTCAGTCATGACAATCTCCTGGGGAAGGTGGCTTTGGGGCGGCGGCACGTAAGAACTGGCCTGAACAGCACTGATAAGAGCTCGTTTCAGCGAAAACTTTCGTCGGTTCTCTGTATCCGACGAAAAGCAATATAGTGCGATTTTTTGTGCGGCGCAACAGAAACTCCCGCAACTAAAGGCGCCGCGACATTTTGCGCTGCACCATGCTCAGACATAAGCGTTTAAGCCGCTCCCAAGCATTTTGGTGCATCTGCGACCAATTGCAAGTCCTATAGAGATTGTGCATATGCTCACAAATCCTACAGGTAATTCAAAAAGTTAAAACCGCGATCAGGCAAGGTTATCGAAAAGATCGCGATAACCCATAGCAGAACGGTCAAAGAGAATATCCCCTGGCCGGAGCGGACGCGCTAACGCGAGCCCTTCCAATGTCCGACAGCGTGACAATGCGACGTATGCTTGACCGTGGGCAAAGGTTCCCCGTCCGAGATCGATATAAACGCGATCTAGCGTGAGACCCTGCGATTTATGGATCGTCAGTGCCCAGGCCAAACGGACGGGAAATTGGGTGAAGGTGCCCGAAACCGTTTCGACAGTCTTGTCCTGCGTCTGATCGTAGGCATACCGACGCGCTTCCCACGCCACGGGCTCGATCTCGTATTCCTTGCCCTCGATCTCGACCCACACCTGGCGTTCTTCCAAGCGCGAAATACGCGCCACGGTACCATTCACCCAGCGACGATCGGCATCGTTGCGCAACAAGATGACCTTGGCGCCAACCTTCAAAATAAGCCGAGTGTCGGTCGGATGCGCGTTCTGATTAAACTCGCCCGTAATATTCGCATCGTAGCAACGAGACTGGGAGGGGAGCGCATCGAGATAGGCCATGTTGATGCGCTGAGCCGCGGCATTAGTCGGCGTAAGGATCACATAAGGATCACCCTCGCTCAGCGTCCGGATCGGCATAACGCGCTCGTTGAGCTCATTAAGATCATCCTCATCCGCCTCACCGTCGCGCACGCGGTTGAGCACGCGAATAAGCGCTTCATCCCGCTGCCGGAACACCTGCGCGAGCTCAATAAGCGCTGTACCCGCACCCTCCCGTAGCGATGGCACCGAGAAAAAGAACGGACCGCCAAAATTCGACTCGAGATGCTCAGCAACCTCTGCCTCCTGAACGACCGGGGGCAGCTGATGTAAATCACCAAACATAAGAAGGCGGCACCCGCCAAAGGGTTCGCGCGGACGACCACGATTGATGCGCAGAGATTGGTCCATCGCTGCCATAAGATCGGAACGGACCATGGAAACTTCGTCGATGATGACGAGCTTTAGGCGTCGCATCACGCGGCCATTGCGGCTCCTGCGAATGTCTTCTGTGCGGATCAGACGTGGCGGCAAACCGAAAAACGAATGGATCGTCTGCCCACCCACGTTCACGGCGGCAAGCCCCGTTGGCGCCAGCACGACCATTTCCCCCTCGACCATGTCCCTTAGGCTTTGAAGAAGGGTCGATTTCCCTGTACCGGCGCGCCCCGTAACAAACAGATGCCCCTCGCCATGCCGCGCGTAGTCAAGCGCCGCTTGGTGTTCTTCGGTCGGAGTCAACCCGGCCGGCCAGACGGCGACGGCGTTGGTCATAGGGCCTGCTTCAAGGGTATTGGCTTCACAACAGCGATCTCGCGCGGCGAGTGGACAACGCACACAAACATCCCGCAAATCAACGGCGCAAGCAGCGCCAAATAGGCGCCACCGAGAGCTTTCTTCCGCTTGGGACGTGCACGGGCAATTGTCAAAATCACCCCCCGGACTGTCAACAGATGAGTGCTTAGCTTCATGCAAGCTAGGTAACAGAGAATACCCCCGCACGGGCATTTATATTTTAATTTGGAAGCGATATTAGCCATGCTGCAATTGCAATCAGATACATCCCAACTCGTTCCATCCTCATCAACAACATCGGAGGTCAAGAATACTGACGCGCTCCTGAATCGCTTTGCTCAGGACGCCACGACGACAGCTCATCGACTCGCACACGTATCATGCAACATCGAGGAACTCTCAAAGCACATGACCGAGCAGGATGTGCTGCTGAACGAAGTGCGTTGTGAAATGAAGGAGTTGCAGGGCGAGAACTCTCTGATCGCGGCCAGCGCGCAGGAATGCCTGGCCGTAGCTGACCAAGCCAGAGAGAACATAGCGCAGTCTGTCCAACAGGTCCGCGCTTCCATCTCCAGCATGGAAGCGCTAGCGACGACCGTGTCAGAGGGGCAGACTTTGATCGCCTCGCTACGCGAAGCCCTCACCGAAGTGGCGCGAGCCGCCCAAGGCATCGAAGTCATCGCGCGTCAAACCAACATGCTCGCACTGAATGCAACGATCGAAGCCGCACGAGCCGGGGAAGCTGGTCGTGGCTTCGCTGTAGTGGCCAATGAAGTGAAAACGCTCGCAGGCCAGACAGCGAGCGCCACAAAAGCCATCGCGGGCACCGTTGCGGACCTGGAAGGCAAGTCCCAGCAACTGCTGCGTCAGGGAGAGAACAGCTCAAAGCTCGCGGAGACCACAAGATCGGCGTCGTCCGTGATTGGCAGCACACTCGATGGCGTCGAAGCCAGCGTGAAACAAGTTGTCGACGAAACTTCCGGAATCTTGAAAGCGGCAACCGCCATCGACACACGCGGAGCTGCTTTAGCTGGAACCATTGATGGGCTGGCCACTGTTTTCGAGAAGACCGGACAGAACCTTGTACGCACGAAGCAGCGAATGACGGATCTACAGATCTCGACCGAAGCCTTGGTTGAGACCACCATCGATTGCGGTATCGAAACCGCGGACTCACGCTTCGCCACCGAAACGCAGCGAGTTGCGGCACAAATCTCGGAAATCCTCAGCCAGGCTGTCAACTCTGGCACCCTCGATCACAGCACGGTCTTCGATCGCAGCTACCAAGCCATCGCCGGCACCAACCCGGAGCAGTTTCGCACCCGCTATCTGGATTTCTTCGACCACACCTTGCAGCCAATCTTCGATCGCGCCTTGAGTTTCGATCCGCGTTGCGTCTTCTGTGCCGCGATCGACGAGAACGGCTACCTGCCGACACACAATTCAAAGTTCTCGCGGCCGCAGGGCGATGATCCCGTCGAAAACGCTGCACGAAGCCGCAACCGCCGCTTCTTCAACGATCGCGTAGGTTTGGGTGCAGGACGCAACCAGAAGCCTTGCCTTGTTCAGACCTATCAGCGCGACATGGGTGGTGGTCACTTCGCCGCCATGGTCGATCTGTCGTCGCCAATCTACGTCAATGGAAAGCACTGGGGCGGGTTGCGCCTGGCCTATGCGTTAGACACCACCGCAAATTAGGTCCAGCCGAGGTCGTTGCGTTGGACGCGCCAACGTCGCTTAAGCGACGTTGGCGTCAGCAGCCTCGGCTTCCTTCTTGCGCTCTTGCTTCTTGCGTTCGTTGGGGTCAAGCCAGCGCTTGCGCAACCTGATGTTTTCCGGCGTCACCTCAACAAGCTCATCGTCCATGATGTAGCTCATTGCCTTTTCAAGCGACAAACGCATCGGCGGTGTCAGAATCAGCGCATCGTCCTTGCCGGAAGCTCGGACGTTGGTCAGCTTCTTACCCTGAATGACATTGACGATAAGGTCATTGTCGCGGGTGTGTTCCCCGACGATCATCCCTTCGTACACGCGCGTCTGCGGTCCGATCATCGATGGCCCGCGATCCTGCAGGTTGAACAGCGAATAGGCCGTAGCCTCGCCATTGCCATTTGAGATCAGAACCCCTGTACGACGCCCGGAGATCTCACCCTTATAAGGTGCGTATTCGTGGAAGATTCGGTTCATCACCGCCGTACCGCGCGTATCAGTAAGCAACTCGGACTGATAGCCAAGAAGACCACGCGTAGGCACATAAAGTACCATGCGTGTGCGTCCGCCGCCGGAAGGGCGCATCTCAATCAACTCGCCCTTACGCTCGGAAAGCTTCTGAACAACGACGCCGGAGTGTTCCTCATCGACGTCAATAATCACCTCTTCGATGGGCTCAAGCCGCTGCCCCGTTGTCTCATCTCTCTTGTAGACAACACGCGGCCGCGACACCGTAAGCTCAAACCCCTCACGCCGCATATTCTCGATCAGAATAGCGAGCTGTAATTCTCCGCGCCCCGCAACATCGAAAGAGTCCTTCTCAGCCGTTTCGGTGATCCGAATGGCGATGTTGCGTTCTGCCTCCTTCAACAACCGATCGCGAATGACGCGGCTCTGAACCTTATCGCCTTCTTGACCAGCGAATGGCCCGTCGTTGATGCGAAACAGCATCGAGAGAGTCGGTGGATCGATTGGCTGAGCGGCTAGCGGCTCCGAAACCTCTGGATCACAAAGCGTGTCCGCAACCGTCGCTTCACTCATCCCAGCAATCGCGACGATATCACCAGCCTCGGCCAGATCGACCGACGTCATCTCAAGGCCGCGGAAGGCTAACACTTTCGACACCCGGAAATTCTCGACCAACGAGCCGTCGTGATGCAACGCTTTGAGAGCCTGGTTAGGCTTGATACTCCCGGACGTAATGCGCCCCGTCAGAATACGGCCAAGAAACGGATCAGCCGTAAGCGTTGTGGCAAGCATCCGCGTCGGACCAGTGTCAACCTTCGGGGGCGGCACATGACGCAGGACCAAGTCGAACAGAGGCGCGAGACTTTCCTGCGGCCCAGCCGGATCTTCAGCCATCCAGCCGTTACGGCCCGAACCGTAGAGAACCGGAAAATCGAGCTGTTCGTCATTCGCGTCACAATTAGCGAACAGATCAAAGATGTCGTTCAGAACGTCCTGATGACGCTCGTCCGGCCGGTCGATCTTGTTGATCGCAACGATCGGCCGCAGCCCTTGTTTCAGGGCTTTCGACACGACGAATTTCGTTTGAGGCAAAGGACCTTCTGAAGCGTCGACAAGAACGATGGCACCATCAACCATGTTGAGAATACGCTCAACCTCACCACCGAAATCAGCGTGGCCGGGCGTATCGATAATGTTGATCCGCGTGTCCTTCCAAACCACCGATGTGCACTTGGCAAGAATAGTGATGCCGCGCTCGCGCTCAATATCGTTAGAATCCATCGCCCGCTCGGCGACCTGCTGATTTTCTCGGAACACACCTGACTGTTTCAGCAGTTCGTCCACGAGGGTTGTTTTGCCATGATCGACGTGAGCGATGATGGCAATGTTTCGCAATTCCATGAAAACTCCGACATCGGATAATGTATTGATACGGTGCCGCCCAATTTTGCAGCGCACCATTTTGTCGCCGGGACGTAGCATATTGCAGGCTGAACCGCCAGCGGCTTGCCGCACAACCTCCCGGAGCGATCCAAAGCTCAATCTCAGCAATTTGCCGCCACGGTTGGTCTTAACCACGCCTTTGCTCCGCTTCAGCAAAGGGGGCTCTAGGTTTCGTGACGCGGCGACGAGAGACGCTTATATGGCAATGAGAACGCGCCAGATCAACTAAGACAACTTCGAACCCTGTCCAGCTCCAGCGCCCGCGTCACGATTGACGGTGTCATCGGGCGACGGTCGGAGGAACGCTTTCACGGGACCTCTCCTGGCTGTCCGCACCACCGTTCTCGTCTGCGTAAAGCCCCCACAAGAAGGCATCGATATCCGGCCGCTGAGACGCATCTCGGTCCTGTTGTCGCCTTTGCCGATTTTGCCGTTTGCGAGCATAACTTCGTGCGCCGGGCCGTTTTAGGCGGCGTCCGGCAGCGATTAGCAAAGGATGGCGCGGCTCTTCCAGATCCAGCTCTTCGAGGAAATTTTCGCGGAGCGCAAAAAAGGACTGCATGATCGCATCGCCAGCGAGTTTGCGCTCTTCTGCAGTAATATTGGAACGCTTGCGTGGATCGACCGATTGTAGCGCACGGCGCATATCGTGGAGCGGTGCGTAAGGATAAAGCCCGATCAGATCATCCGTCTCGCCGGCGTTCTTATAAACGACCCGCATCGTATCGATGACTTCTGACACCCGGCAGTAAGCCTCGATGTAATCATCCGCCGAAGGGTTCTGCTTTTCGCAGAAGGTGAACAACGCCGACTTCGTCCGAACAATGCTGCGCCATTCGTCTTCCAATGCGGTGACGAAGCTGGCGCGCTTCTGAAAGACGTTGGCCAGATAGGCAGCAGCCAACGTGGCGATCAGAAGCGCCATATCACTCACGAGCTTGTAGATCTTACCGGCTGCGGCGAGAAATGCTGGAGGAAGCCCCGGAACGAGATCGGCAAACGTCGCGAGAAAGGACACTCCGATCACTAGGAGTATCGAAACGTAAACCAGCCACAGCTTCTTATTGAGACTGGTCCGGGTCATCGGGCGGCTCGCGGCACGGGCATCACACTCCTTCGAGCGACGACGCCTTGTGCCTAGCCCCGGACAGGCGTCTTACGCCCCACCACGATTGCGCAAACCCAGCGTCCTCAATCTCAGCGCCTGCAGACGGATGAACCCTTCCGCATCCTTCTGATCATAAGCGCCTTTATCGTCCTCGAACGTAACCAGCGTTTCCGAATAAAGCGATTGCGGACTGCTGCGTCCAATGACGATCACGTTGCCCTTGTAGAGTTTCAGCCTCACTTCACCCTCGACATGCTCTTGGCTCTTGTCGATCAGAGCCTGCAGCATCTCCCGCTCGGGTGAAAACCAGAAGCCGTTGTAAATGAGTTCAGCGTAACGCGGCATCAACTCGTCTTTTAAGTGCGCTGCGCCGCGATCCAGCGTCAGGCTTTCAATTGCCCGATGCGCCGCGAGCAGGATCGTTCCACCCGGCGTTTCATAAACACCGCGCGATTTGATGCCCACAAACCGGTTCTCGACAAGATCGACGCGCCCAATGCCGTTATCGCGGCCGAGATCGTTCAACCGCGCCAAAATCGTTGCCGGCGAAAGCTTCTCACCATTGATGGAAGCGGCATCGCCCTTGGCAAATCCGATCGTGATGACGGTCGGTTTATCGGGTGCATCCTCCGGCGCGATTGTCCGCTGGTAGACATAGTCTGGTGGCTCGACGTTGGGGTCTTCGAGTACCTTGCCTTCCGATGACGAGTGCAAAAGGTTCGCGTCGACAGAGAACGGAGCTTCTCCGCGCTTGTCCTTCGCCACGGGGATCTGATGCTTCTCCGCAAACGCAATCAGGTCTTCGCGGGAATTGAAATCCCACTCCCGCCATGGCGCGACAATGCGGATAGATGGCTCCAGCGCGTAATAGCCAAGTTCGAACCGAACCTGATCGTTGCCCTTCCCGGTTGCGCCGTGACAGACAGCATCAGCCCCAGTCGCCCGGGCAATTTCGATCTGCTTCTTGGAGATGAGCGGCCGCGCGATCGACGTTCCAAGCAGGTAAATACCCTCGTAGAGTGCGTTGGCCCGCAGCATCGGGAAAACATAATCCGCGACGAATTCCTCGCGCAGATCCTCAATGAAGATGTTCTCAGGTTTAATGCCCAGCAGTTCAGCCTTGCGGCGAGCGGGCTCCAGCTCTTCACCCTGTCCCAGATCAGCAGTGAAGGTAACAACCTCGGCGCCATACGTTTCCTGCAGCCACTTGAGGATGATTGAGGTGTCAAGGCCACCGGAATAAGCGAGCACGACCTTTTTGATCTTGCCTGCCTGTGCCTTGTCGCTGCCGTTTGAATTGCCCGAGGCCATGTGTCTTCCCGTCGCTGAACCGCGCACCGTCCATCAGTGCTGCGTGTATGAAAGCATGCGACGCATGACGCATCGCGCGCCGCACTATAGGCATCGCGCGAACGCCGACAAGCGGGACACCAAGATATTTGGCTGCGTCAAAGAGAGATTCGTACCGACCCGTCGGCCGCTATGCCTTACCAGAAGCCCACGCGCCCCAGGTCGGAGAGCATCGTTAAGCCCTCAGCAGAGAGCGGAGCTATCAAGAACAGCAAAGCAAATGGCGCAGCAACAGGAGCCGAGTTGACGATACGAGCCACGGCATGACCACCGCTCGAGCGGTAGCTCACCACCGCCGACTCAACGGACTTGGCCGCGGTATTCAGCGCATCCATAGCCGCGACATTGGCCTGCGCCGTCGGCCAAGCCACAGTTTGTGGAACACCTATAGCCATCATTCCGCAGGCCATCGGCCAAGCCATGGCCGTGCGCGGATCAGACATTGCCACCCATGGAGCGAAGGGCCCCCACATCCACGTCGGAAACCCCAAAAGACTGTCATTCGCGGAACCGGGCATTGCCGACATCTGACTGGCCCCCATCCAAGGCATCATGCAGGCCCATGGCCCAGCGGGTGTCGACGCGCGGCTTGTCGATGATGAAACCTCAGGCGGCGGCACATACCACGACTTCGGCTTTTCCGGAGCCGGGGCAGGCACAGCCGCCTTCAGCATTTCCGTCCAATAGCCAGCTGCCTGTTCCGCAAAAGCAGCATAAGCAGCCCCCGTCGCTGTCAGATAGCCAAAGGCCGCATCGCTGCAGCACTTGTTAATGCGGGTTTGAGCCTGTGCATCAAACATGGCGATCAAACTTTCCTCTGCGGAATAAGGCGACGGATAAATCTGGCTGCCTTCGCCCTGGCGAGTATTTTTGCCGATCGCGAAATAGTGCCGCACCAAAAGTACTTCAATTTTTGCAGTGCAACAAGGCGAACTTGACGCGGAAGCTGAATTTTAATGCAGCAAGAGCTCAAATGAGGCCGATCTTCCGGCATACACGCTTTAGGCTTGTAGCTGCCTGCCGCTCCTAGGCGCAGACCCGGTACCATTGACCCGAGCATTCAGTTTGACCTGCGCCAAACGCTCGTCCTGAGGTGCGGACTCGCCGGTCGCGTCCCGTCCCTCACCGTTTCCGTCCCTAGCTTCGCCTCGGCGCGCCACAAAATCGGGCTTAGGAGGAGGAGATCGCCGTCCCGCAACACGGCCGGCAATCACCCAATAAACATAACCACCGATCACTCCGGCAAAGAGGTAGGCGGCAACAGCATACGCATTGGCAATCGTCGGGATGCCTGACGGCTCGGACGCATACAAAGCGGCAAAACCCAAAAGAGAAATAAGCAGACCAGCAAAACCATAGTACGGCCACCCACGGATACGGAGCCAATGGGCGAGACCGATTGCAATCGCCGCGAAGGGGAGCGCAAATATCGCCGATTGAGTGGCAACTGCGAGGATTAACGCACCAGCACGCGCGAGCCGCTCCAATTGAGCGTCAGGACCCAAAGCCAAAATGTCGGCCGGCGTTATAACGAAAGCGACCTTCGTCATCGCTGCCGCCAGACAGGCGAATACAAACCCCAATAGAATGCGCAAGAACGACGCGATCATAATCTGCCTGGCAAAATAACTCTTGGACCCGTAGCGGAAGACCCTACGCCAAAAGGCGCAGGACGCAAAATTGAGCAGATGGCTTCAGGTCCATCGACCGGCCAGCAGCCAATAAACAAATCCCCCGGCAAAACCTGCGGTCGCGAACACCTGCCATAAGGTGACGTCAGCCGCGCCAAAGCCTGACGCAAATCCGGAGAACAACGGGATGGAGACCAGCGCGATTCCGCCCCCGACCACGTAGTAAATCACCGACCTGATGCGGGCCACCTCACCGATCACGACAACGGCAAGCGCCGGAATGATCGTGGCTCCCGCGACCAGTAGGATGCCGTCTTCCATCAGGCCAAAGAGGACATCAGGGTTCTCGACATCGCCGTAACGGTGCATCACGTGCGTCACGCGCTCTAGCCCTAGCGTAAACAGCACGGCCATCGTCACCATCGCTGCGATGAGAAACGACAAGGGTACAACCAGCAATCGCCCAAGTGCGCGCCCCACGTCCCCGTCAAGCTCCCTGTCCGGAGCCGGCCGTGCCGGATTGGGTTACAGAGCCCCCCCGCGCGGAAGCCCTGATCTTGAGACTTTCAGATTTCAGCTGACCACAAGCTGCGAAAATGTCCCGTCCGCGCGGCGTCCGCACAGGACTGGCGTATCCCGCCTTGTTGACGACCTCGGCAAACCGCTCGATCTGCTCCCAATCCGAGCATTCATATTGTGACCCGGGCCACGGATTAAACGGAATAAGATTAATCTTCGCCGGAATGCCCTTGAGCAGCTGCACCAGGGCTTTGGCATCGGCGAGGCTGTCGTTCACGCCCTTCAGCATGACATATTCGAACGTGATGCGCCGGGCGTTGGACAGACCAGGATAGCTTCGGCACGCATCGAGCAATTCGCTGATGGGGTATTTTTTGTTGATCGGAACCAGTTCGTTCCTCAGGTCGTCGCGCACTGCGTGCAGAGAAATCGCCAGCATTGTCTGCGCTTCGCCGCCCCAACGCGCGATCTCCGGCACGACCCCAGAAGTCGAGAGCGTAATGCGGCGCTTCGAAACGGAAAGTCCTTCACCATCAGACGCAATGGCCATAGCCGCTTTGACGTTATCGAAATTGTAGAGCGGCTCCCCCATGCCCATAAGCACGATATTTGTGATCTTGCGCTCTGTGGAGGGTAGCAACCGCCCATCGTCCGGAGCAACGGCATCCGGCCAATCCCCGATCCTATCGCGCGCCACTAGAATTTGAGCGACAATCTCATCCGCGCTCAGATTGCGCACCAAGCGCTGCGTACCTGTATGACAGAAGGTACACGTCAACGTGCAGCCTACCTGGCTAGAAATACACAACGTACCGCGATCGGACTCTGGGATGTAAACGGTTTCGATTTCTGGAGCCGCCACTTCCGTACCACTGCGCCGCAAACGGAGAAGCCATTTGCGTGTGCCGTCCTGCGAGACCTGTTCGCTAACAATCTCCGGACGGTCGAGAGAGTAGCGTTCAGCCAGCCGCGCGCGCAGATCCTTCGAAACATCCGTCATAGCGTCGAACGAAGGAACACCGCGTACGTACATCCAACTCCAGAGCTGATTGACCCGCATCCGAAGTTGCTTGTCCGGCACCCCAACCGACGTCAGCGCCGCACACAGCTCACCGCGCCCAGCCCCGGCGAGGCTAGGCAACGGTTCCGGTCTGGTTACGGACGCCTTGTCCTTGGGGTCAAGCGCGTCGACGACGAGCACCATAGATCAATCACCTGCAGCGTTACGCGTATGGCCCCATATGTAGCCACGAAGGTGCAAACGGCAAATGCACGGGCCAACGGCAATGTTAATTGCGCGTCACGCCCAAGGACGCGACTGCGACATCTGCGACTCGAAGGAATCGATCTTATCCGCCTTTTCGAGCGTGAGCCCAATATTATCGAGACCGTTGAGTAGACAATGCTTGCGGAACGGGTCGATTTCAAAGCGGATCACACCGCCATCCGGTCCGCGAATTTCCTGGGCTTCCAAATCGACGGTAATCGTCGCATTGGCTCCACGCGATGCATCGTCCATGAGCTTGTCGAGCTCAGACTGCGGCAGCTTGATCGGCAAGATCCCGTTCTGGAAGCAGTTGTTATAAAAAATGTCCGCGAAATCTGGAGCGATAACGCACCGGATACCGAAGTCCAACAGTGCCCACGGGGCATGCTCGCGCGACGAACCGCAACCGAAGTTGTCGCCCGTAACGAGGATCTGCGCACTCCGGTATGCAGGCTTGTTGAGAACGAAATCCGGATTTTCCGAGCCACCTTGCCCATAGCGCATTTCATAAAACAGCGACTTACCAAGCCCGGTGCGCTTGATCGTCTTAAGAAACTGCTTGGGAATGATCATGTCGGTATCGATATTGCGCAGCGGCAAGGGAGCAGCAATACCGGTCAAAGTCGTGAACTTATCCATTCAATCCTCGTTCTGGCCTACGGCCATGCATCGCGTTAGGCGCGTAGTCCATCGGCTAAAGCGCGGAAATAGCCTTCAGCATCAGCCAGTCGGTCGATTCGGAAGGAATTGACCGCGAAAGCCTCAGAATCCCGCAATTCACTGGCGCAGATGGTTTCCAAACGCCTTTTAACGCCAGCCAGCTTACGTCCGTCAAGCCGATGCTGCAGAACGTCGACGATTGTCTCGACATATCCGCGCATCCGCCCGAATTCCCGAATGACCTGACGCCGAGCAGATCGATCGCCGCGCCGACGCTCAAACCGAGCCAAGGCATCTCCTGCGCGGTTCAACGTCTCGGCAATTGCCTCGGCATAATCAGCGACACGGGCGCGACGTTCCGGTTCTAGCCCGGCGAGATCGCCCAACCATTGGTGCAAAACCAGCGCCAAATTCAGGATTTTGTTTGCGTAAGCCGTCACCCATCACCTCGCCGCTTCCCACAAATCCTAAAATTGTGGGCGGGGGCGGGGACAAACCAGACGCTAAGATTCCTGCCCCGACGCCGAGATGAACGTTAATGGACCTTAGGGTCGGCGTAACATTTGCGCATGTACTCGCAGCGATGCGAGCCGGACAAATGCATCATGTCGCCCTTCGCCGGCGCAATGAACGTACAAACCTCATCCAAACCGGCAGGGGTCAACCAACCTTGGCGGCGTCCGCGTTGGACCGCAAAACAATCAGCGGTCTCTTCATCTGGGCCGCGAAACTGATGCCCGCACTCGTGTGCAAAGATCCACTGCTTCACCGAGATGGAAACCTTGTCGAGCAACCGCGGGTTCATGATGAGAAAGCCCGGATAGGCCGCACCGTAGTCATCCAACTGCGGATCGACCACGACGGGCCGGCGGCCGCACCACTGCGTCTGGCCGTCAAGCTTGAACTCACCCGGGGACAGAATCCTGGCAGTTCCGCCAACGTGCGAAACGTACTCTTCCGGTGTCGGCGGGCCATCTGCCTTAGCGCCAGCCGCCGCAAAAAGGAACGTGGCAGTGGCAACCGCGATCCAACCAGCCGTTTTTCCAAGCCCCATTAAAATCCCCGCTCCGACAGTTGCGAGATGACTGCACATCCAACCCTTGCCCGAAATAGCCCGGTCTTCAACCCCTGGACTTCAAAGACCCACGGATTCCGAACCACGCGGGGCAAGAAATACCGTTTAGATTGATAAGGCGTCAGTCGTTGCGATTTTCTAACAACATAAAGCCCCTTAATCGCTAAGCTCAGCCACGACGATGAATTCCTGTAGCGTAAAGTGCAGATCCCCATCGATCTCACGCGGCATCAGAAACGTCGAGAGCGGCGACGTCGCACATAGCAATTGCTCTAACTCTGCGACCGTCTGAGGCCCACAGCGCATGCGGTCTACCCACGGCTGGAAACCCATCTCCTTGCCAATCTGTTCCCGCGCTAACACGGTAAAACCAGCCTTGTCCAAGATCCCAACCCACTCATCAACGGAGAGCGCTCTGGCATGGCTGGGATCGCGCAGTTTCTCAAACGCATTGTAGGCGACACCAGCTTCTCTGATTTGGTCGTCGGTCAGACCTGCAAGCCGTTCCGCATCTGGCGTAACGTTGTCGACCACGGCAATGCGGCCGCCCGGCTTGAGCACACGGCGTGCCGCGGCGACGAATTGAGCAATGTCGGGAAAATGATGCGCGGCCAACCGGCATGTTACGAGGTCGAACGACGCCGCATCAAACGGCAGCTCTCCGGCTTCGGCTTTCGCCGTCCGTAAATTGCCGAGGCCCTTCTCTCGCGCCAACGCTTCCGTCTGCCCAAGCATCTCGTCCGTAATATCGCTGGCGACAACCTCAGCGACGTGAGGTGCGAAAATCGCTGCCGTATGCCCGGCACCCGTCGCCACGTCCAACACTCGCCAATTACGGTGCGGACCGACGAGTTCAACAACACGGTTGAGACTGGCTCCCGAGCGATGCACTTCACACTCTGCATAATGCTTTGCGCTCGGTCCGAACTGCTGCTGAACAAGCGTTTGAGACATTGGCGAACCTCCGCATTTGGATGAGGCCTTTTCCTCTACGAGAGGGGCCAACTAAGGGCAGCGCGCGTAAATAGCAGCCCGAAAAACAACAAGGCCGCGCGTATCGAATTCCGCGCGGCCTTGCCGATCAATCCATCTCCGGTCCTCTCAGGATTAATGTGCCCAAGACCGGATATCGACGAAATGGCCTTCGAGCGCCGCCGCGGCCGCCATAACCGGCGAAACAAGATGCGTACGGCCCTTATAGCCCTGGCGGCCTTCGAAGTTACGGTTTGACGTCGAAGCACACCGCTGTTCTGGCTTAAGTTGATCCGGATTCATACCCAGGCACATCGAGCAACCCGGTTCGCGCCACTGGAATCCAGCATCGACAAAGATCTTATCCAAGCCTTCTGCTTCGGCCTGCGCCTTCACAAGACCTGATCCCGGAACAATCATCGCATAGTCCAGACGTTCCGAAACCTTGCGCCCCTCGACGATCTTCGCAACAGCGCGCAGATCCTCGATACGTCCATTGGTGCATGATCCGATCCACACGACGTCGAGCGGAATATCCGTCATCTTCGTACCAGACGTCAGCCCCATGTAAGACAAGGCCCGCTCCATGGAACCCTTCTTATTGGGATCCGCGACGGCGTTGGGATCAGGAACGACGCCGGATACCGACACGACATCCTCGGGAGACGTACCCCAGGTGATGATCGGCGGAAGCGACGCGGCATCGAGCTTCACTTCGGTATCGAAATGCGCGCCCTCGTCCGTCGTGAGCGTTTCCCAATATTTCATAGCCATATCCCAGGCGGCACCCTTTGGTGCCTTGGGACGGCCCTTGATAAAATCAAAGGTTGCCTGATCCGGCGCGATCATGCCAGCGCGCGCACCGCCCTCGATTGACATGTTGCAGACAGTCATCCGGCCTTCCATCGAAAGCGCACGGATCGCCTCACCGGCATACTCAATGACGTGGCCCGTACCGCCGGCCGTTCCGATCTCACCGATGATCGCCAGGATGATGTCCTTGGCCGTCACACCCTCGGGCAGCTTGCCGTCGACCAGCACCCGCATGTTCTTGGCCTTCTTCTGGATCAGCGTTTGCGTCGCCAGAACATGCTCCACCTCGCTCGTGCCGATGCCGTGGGCCAACGCTCCGAAAGCACCGTGGGTGGACGTGTGGCTGTCACCGCAAACAATAGTTGTACCAGGAAGCGTAAAACCCTGCTCCGGTCCGACAACGTGAACAATGCCCTGACGCATATCGAGTTCATTGTAGTACTCGACGCCGAAGTCAGCCGCGTTCTTCGCTAGAGTTTCAACCTGCAGCCGGCTCTCAGGATCATCGATCCCGTTCGTACGCTCAGAAGTCGGCACGTTATGATCAACGACGGCAAGCGTCTTCTCCGGAGCGCGGACCTTACGGCCGCTCATACGCAGGCCTTCAAACGCCTGCGGGCTCGTTACTTCGTGCACGAGATGACGATCGATATAGAGCAGGCACGTGCCATCTTCTTGCCGGTCTACAATGTGGTCATCGAAAATCTTGTCGTACAGCGTCTTTGCCATAACGGTTTGCCGTTCTTTCTTTTCGGATATGAAATGTCGCGCCACCGAAGGATCGCCAATCTTTGCGGGGCACTTTGTTCTTTGCAGCACACTAGATAGCGATTGGCAACGCCGCGCGCAAACGCTGCGAACGTCGCATCAAATAGGCTATTCCAGCCGACACGCCTCAGGGCAAGAAAAATGCCGGATCGAATAAACCTCGACCCGGCGCATTGAGGCAAACGTCGTAGCCTTCCAGTATCGAATGAGGTGGTGGCAAGAAACCGCACGCGACGCCGGTTGGCTAAAGTGACGCGATGACTCGCGCGCAGGCGGATCAAGGCCATGTACGCGAGCTCAAGTCCAGTAAAATCTCCAAAATTTTAAACTTGATCAATCCTTTTCGAAACGGCCCATGGAAGAAGCGGTGTCAATGCCGCCACTGACGCGCCTTCCCGACCAGAAAATCGCGAAAAACCTGAACGCGCTTCGAACCCTTCATCTCTTCCGCATAAACGAAATAGACCGGCAACTTTGGCGGATCTATCTCCGTCAGAATTGGCACGAGATCCGTTTCACCTTCCACGAGATAGTCAGGCAGCATACCGATCCCGACGCCGGTGCGAATGGCGTACTTCATAGCCATAATGCTATTGACCCGGAAGTGCGGATGGCGAACCTCTTTACCCGTCAACCCCACGGTTTCAATCCAGGCAATCGCGCTGAGGTGCTGAGCAGGTGGACCGCTGTAAGAAACGATCCGGTGCTTTCCCAGTCCGGCGAGGTTTTGCGGCGCCCCAAATTTCCGTATGTACTGCACTGAGGCGTAGGCCCGCACCGTCATTGAAAAAAGCGGGCGCCGGATGAGCTCAACATGCCCAGGCTCCTGCACAAACAAGCCCACATCGGCCTCGCGCATCGCAATATCCATCTGCTCATCATTCAAAATGAGCTCGATATTTATCTCCGGATAAAGCTCAAGGAATTCCCTTATCCTCTGGGTAACCCATACGGTTCCAAACCCAACAGGTGCGGTGATCCGCAACTCGCCAGCCGGCTTTGTCGTCGTCTCGGAAAGCTGCGCCTCCGCCGTTTGCAGCTTGTTCATCACTTCCGCAACGGTCGTGTAGAGCAGCTCCCCCTGTTCCGTAAGCACCAGCCCGCGTGCGTGCCGGTGAAACAGCGGGATGCCGAGGTCCTTTTCCAGCGATGAGACCTGCCGGCTTACCGCCGACTGGCTCATTTGCAGCGCCTCGCTGGCGTGAGTAAAGCTTCCCGCTTCGGCGGCAGCGTGGAAAATGCGCAGCTTATCCCAGTCCATGCTCAAGCCTGTCCAAGTAAGAGCAGACGCAAAACGGGCTGCTGCTTCGTTTCAACGAACGCCTATTCCGCAGCCTCAGCAGCCACCTCGAGACCTGCGAGGTAGCGCTCAGCCTCAAGAGCGGCCATGCACCCCATCCCAGCAGCGGTCACGGCCTGCCGGAAGATATCATCCGTAACATCGCCAGCAGCGAAAACGCCGGGGATCGAGGTCGCCGTCGAATCTGGCTTCGTGATCAAATAACCTGAGCCCTTCATCTCGAGCTGTCCTTTGAACATCTCCGTCGCAGGCGCATGCCCGATGGCAACGAACACACCATCCGCAGGTCGCTCCACGATCGCACCCGTCTTAACGTTCTTGAGACGGACACCGGTCACCGATTTCGGCTCTTCCGTTCCGATTATCTCCTCCAGCGCGCTGTCCCATACGACCTCGACCTTTGGATTTTTGAACAATCGATCCTGCAAAATCTTTTCGGCGCGGAAGGAGTCGCGGCGATGCACTACCGTCACCCGCTTTGCGAAATTAGTCAGGAATATCGCCTCTTCGACAGCCGTGTTGCCACCACCAATCACGACCACCTCTTTGTCACGATAGAAAAAGCCATCGCAGGTGGCGCATGCCGAAACGCCGTAGCCTTTGAATTTCTCTTCGGAAGGAATACCGAGCCAGCGCGCCTGAGCACCAGTGGCAATAATCAACACGTCACATGTGTAGATATCTTCCGATTCACAGACGAGCCGGAACGGCCGCTTGCTGAGATCTACGGAATTCACATGATCCATCACAATTTCAGTTCCGACGTTCTCTGCCTGGGCCTGCAACTGCTCCATCAGCCATGGCCCCTGGATCGGCTCAGCAAAACCCGGATAGTTCTCGACATCCGTCGTAATGGTCAATTGTCCGCCGGGTTGAATGCCCTGGAGAACGAGCGGCTTCAGCATCGCGCGCGAGGCGTAAATGGCTGCGGTATAGCCGGCCGGCCCAGAACCCAGAATCAAGACCTTTACGTGCCGTGTTGCTGCCATTGGTGTTCCTTTCCATTGGACGAACCCGAAATTCCGAATTCGCCGGGCATATCTCGACCCCTCAAAAACGCTTCCTCATATAAGGCGAAACGTTCCGTCATGCGATAGCCAGTGATCTACGTCAGAGGCCCGGTTGTGGAGCAGTCAGTGCACGGCAGAACAAGCCAGACTAAATCAGCTTTAGCCCGCGCAGGCTCGTATGCCCCTCCCGCCCAACGATAATATGATCGTGAACACTAACCCCCAAGGGACGCGCCGCCTGTTGTATCAGCCGCGTCATGTCAATATCCGCGCGCGACGGCGTGGGGTCTCCCGACGGGTGATTGTGGACCAGTATCAGCGCTGTAGCGGATAGCTCAAGAGCGCGCTTTACGACCTCCCGCACATAGACAGGTGTATGGTCGACCGTTCCTTCCCCCTGGACTTCATCCCCCAATAAGCGGTTCTTCTTATCTAGGAACAGGATACGGAACTGTTCACGGTGTCCGTAAGCCTGCGCGGCTTTAACGTAATCGAGAACCTGGCTCCACGAAGACAAAACAGGACGCTCAACGATCTCCGATTTCACCAACCGGACCGCCGCTGCCCGAATGAGCTTGAACTCGGTTACAACAGAATCGCCCACGTCCTTCACTTCTTTCAGACGGTGCTCCGGCGCGTTGAGCACCTCCGCGAACGAACCGAAATGCGCGATCAGCCGCTTTGCCAGCTCCTTGGTATCCCGCCGCGGAATGGCACGGAACAGAACCAGTTCGAGCAATTCGTAATCGGGCAACGCCTCGGGCCCACCTTTGCGGAAGCGTTCCCGCAGCCTGCTGCGGTGGCCAACGTGCGACGGGGTCGAAGATTCGAAAAAAGCCCCCTGTCCGCCATCCTGCGCTGAAGCCGTCTCGGGTGCTTCTGGCCGTTCGGCCTTACGTCGATCGGTCATGGGCACCGTACTGCCGCTGAAGAGGCGGAAGGCTGCGTTTAAGGCGTGATGCTAGCCTGCGGTGACATAAGGCGGGCAATCATATCCACCGGGCGACCGCGTAAAGACCTCGCATCCATCTTGGGTCACACCGATGGTGTGCTCGAACTGAGCAGACAATTCCCGGTCTCGGGTCACGGCAGTCCAGCCGTCATTTAGAACCTTCACATTCGCCCGCCCGAGATTGATCATCGGTTCGATGGTGAAGAGCATGCCCGGCTCAAGTACAGGGCCTTCACCCGCCTCGCCATAATGCAGAATGTTCGGCCGCTCGTGGAACTGCCGCCCCAAACCGTGACCACAGAAATCGCGGACCACGCTGCACCGCTCACCTTCGGCATAGGTCTGGATCGCCTCACCGATATGTCCCGTCGTGTGGCCCGGCTTCACTGCGTTGATACCGCGCCACAGCGATTCATACGTCACCTCGATCAGACGTTCAGCCCGCCGCGATATTGCTCCGACGGCATACATACGGCTCGTATCGCCATACCAACCATCGACGATCAACGTCACATCGATATTGATGATATCGCCTTCCTTCAGCGGCTTCGGCCCCGGAATTCCATGGCAAACCACATGATTGATCGACGTACAGATCGATTTGGGAAAGCCGCGATAGTTGAGAGGTGCCGGTATCGCGTCATTGTCGAGCGCAAACTGCAAAACCATCTCGTCCAGCGCCTCGGTGGTCACGCCCGGTTTAACGTGCGGGGTGAGCATATCGAGCGCCGCTGCTGCGAGCTGTCCCGCCCGGCGCATCCCTTCAAAGTCTTCGGCGCTGTAGCGCTTTATCTGATTATCGTTCTTCTGGGTGCGTCGGGTATCGAGATTAGACATTGCGTGTTCTGTAAGGTTGCTGTTTCTTTGATATAGGGAACGTCTAACAAAAAACCTTGCCCACAAAAAGTTGGGGCGTGATTAAGCTTGCTTAACACCTGGGGAGGTGCGTGATGTCGAGAGTCTCCAAGTTGGCTTCTGGAGTGGTACTCCTTTACGCCACGTCAGCGCAGGCGGTTGAACTTCCAAACTGGAATATCGCCACCATTTGCGCCAGCGAAAACGCAGCCGGCCAATGTCAACTTTTCGAATTCCAAGCCAAGCACGCAATCCTTGGGGGCTGGGGCCTGCTACCCGATGATTACCGGAATGCGTGCCTCGGCGAAGTTAAAGAGCCCTACGTAAGCTATCGGTCTCTCTCTCAATGCCTCGAATTGCAAGTACTGCATGGTCGAGAGCTTAGAACAATCGATACCGCTGCCACCGGAACGACGGTACCATCTGCGATAGGTAGTTCCAGCTCCGAAACCTCCACGCCAGCAACTTCAGGCGACGCCGATAAGATAGAAACTCTCGAGCAATATATCAAACGACGCGAAAGCTGGGGCAAAGGCAGAGAAAGTTCGCTGACGCCAAAGAATGTTCGATTGGCAGCCGGAGCATCCATACCACTCAAGAGTGCCACAACGGCCGCACCTGCAGCAGACGCCACGCCTCCGATCGTGCATCCCGCCGAGGAGCGCCCTCCGCTTAAGATCACCGAAGTCCCTCAATCTATCATTGAAGAGAATCTGGCTGCCCTTCTCGCTCAACGCGAAAGCTGGAGTGGCGCAACAGCCTCGCCGATCAGTACAGCCACCGTCGGGAGCTTGGCCGGCTACCTCGCCGAGCGGGATAGCTGGGGCAAGGGTCCTGCTGAGAAAGCCGCTCAACCTCTAAACGCCAATGAGCCAAAACTTCAGCAAACGGCCGAAGTATCTCAAGCTGATATTAGTAAGGCTCTCACTGATCTCCTGGCCGAACGGGAAAGCTGGGGAACTGAACCTTCACCTAAAGTTGCCGCGACACCAAAATCTGAACTGGCCTCGGCAGAAGAGGCTGAGCCCGATACCCTCGCCGGATACTTGGCCCGTCGCGACTCCTGGGGGCCTGGCAACCCGGTCAAACCCGTGAAAGCTCCCCTCGCCGCGGGTGCAGTCTCACCACTTCCCGCAACAGCAACCGCAACGGCAAGTCCTGCATCGGACAGCAGCGACCAATCCGTTCTCGTGCACGCCGCCGAAAAGACCCCTCCAGCGCAGATGACCGAAATACCTCGCGCGGATGTCGACAAAGCCCTCTCGGAGCTTCTTTCCGAACGGGAGAGCTGGGGCACCGCGCCTGGCTCCGCAGGTCAGCAGGTTGCCGCACGCTCCGCCGAAGCGGACGCCTGCGAAACGGAGCTGCGCAACACCGTTGGCAAGGGAACGATATTGTTCCGCACCAACAGCGCCATTCTCGATGCCGAAAGCTTCTCAACTCTCGACGAGCTTTCACAACGAGCAAAGAATTGCCGTAACACGACAATCCACGTGGAAGGCCACACAGACGACCGCGGCTCCGAAAGCACGAATCAAAAGCTTTCGGAACAACGCGCGATGGCGGTCCTTAACTATCTTGTGAAAGGCGGCGTGGTTTCCAGCCGTATTGAAGCCATCGGGTTCGGCGAAAGTCGGCCACTAGTACCGAATTCCAGCCCTGAAAATCGCGCAAAGAATCGGCGTATCGAATTTTCGGTTCGCTGAGTCGAGGAAAAGCTTCAATCTCAACCTCTAATGGAGGGGCTCGGTATTCGGACCCCTCGTTATTAGTTTGTTGACGAAAAAAACCGCCGATTCAGTCTCATAGACAAGCAAATGGCTACTGAAAGTTAAGGTAAACCCTGTCATAACATGTGTGCCCATGACGGAGGACCCAAGTTATGTTGCGCAACGTCGCTGCTATTGGATTCATTTGTTTGAGCGCCGGCCCGCTTGCGGCCGAAGCAGCTCCCCACCATAACGCCACGCCGTCCCAGAACGTTATCGAAAGGGCGCTGGCGAACCTTTTGAATACACGCGCTGCCTGGAATGAAAACTCCGGCCAGCAGGATGCTATCATTGTCGTCGATACCCGGAACGCATTAGACGATTACCTGGCCCGTCGCGACGCCTGGAACGCATCTGCTCAGTCCAGCGAGCCCACGGACCTGAAAGAATATCTGGCACGCCGTGACAGCTGGGGCGCAAGTCCCGAGGCTGTGCCGATGGATAATGCCAGTGTACTCGCCGAATACTTGGCGAAACGAGAAAGCTGGGGCCCCGGACCAGAGCCGAAGCGCATTGCTGCCCCCTTGGCGGCTGGTGCGAGCCGCACACTCCCCAGATTGGCGACGGCCCCCGTAACCAATTCCGGTTCGCCGGTCATCCATTCTGCAGAAGAGCGGCCGGTGCCACACTTGACCGAGGTTCCGCAGCTGCGCATTCGCAAAGCGCTACGAGAATTGCTTGCCACCCGTGAAGCCTGGGGCAGCGAGCCAGCACTCGGCCATGCCGTCTTTGCAGGAGATCTCAAAGCTTATTTGAAGCGTCGGGACAGCTGGGGCGAGGGTCCGAAGCCAAAGCCAATCCGTGTCAAATTGGCAGCCGGTGCCCCGTCGCGTCTCCGCATCGAGAAGATCTCTCCGCAAGTCGAAGCAGCGAGACCTATCATTCATCATGCCGACGAACAGCGCCCTCCAGAGCTCACCGATATTCCCGCCAGCCAAACAAACGGCGCTTTAGAAAAGCTCCTGGCTGAGCGCGCATCCTGGGGATCGAAACCCGTTGTCGCCGAAGCGCGCGTCGCCGGAGACCTCGGTGCCTATCTCGCACGCCGTGATCGCTGGGGCGTCGGACCGGAACCCAAGAAGATCCGTGTGAAGCTGGCTGCCGGCGCAAAACGGCGTTTGCCGGTTATCCCGAGCCGCTCTGTCGATACGAGCGGTCCGGCCCCAATCATTCACCCTGCTGAGGATCGCCCGGCACCGGTATTGACGGCGATACCAGTCAACGAGGTCAAGACATCGCTGACGGCATTGCTGAGCGAACGGGCCTCATACGGCACCGAACCGACCCTCAGCGTTGCTCGGGAAGCCACCGATCTCGATCGGTTCCTTGCCCGCCGCACCGCATGGGGAGAGGGCTCCGAACCCAAAAAAGTTCGGGTAAAGCTAGCCGCCGGCGCAAATCGGCGCCTGCCGAAGATCACGGCTCTTCCTGAAGCAGGTCCTGTGACGCCGCCCATCATTCACCCCGCGGACGAGCGCCCAGCGCCCGTATTGGCCCAACTCGATTCAAACACGGTCAACGCTGCTCTGACCGACCTTTTGAATGACCGGGCCTCGTGGGGTTCATCACCATCGATCACAAGCTCCGAAGCTGATGTTTCGTTGCCGGTGGTCACGCTCGACGCCTACCTTGCGCGCCGTGCCCGCTGGAACATGTTGGCCCACACGCAAGTCGCGGCCATCTCGCTGGCCCGGAATGTTCGCTCTGATGCTCTGACGTGTACAGAAGCGCTACGTCAGATCACGGAAGCCAGCTCCATTCAGTTCGCCACCGGAAGCGCCAAACTGACCTCCGAAAGCAACCGTGACCTCAAGCAGCTGGTTACCACTGCCCGCGAGTGCGCCGGTCTCCGGATTCGCATTGAAGGTCACACGGATTCGCTTGGCGACGCCGCAATGAATCAGGCCCTATCGGAAGCGCGCGCGCAAAGCGTCGCCGAATTTCTGACGGAAGCCGGCCTTAACGCCGAAGCGTTGGAAACCGCAGGGCTGGGTGAATCGCGCCCGCTCGTCCCCAATACATCCCGCGCCAATCGCGCACTTAACCGGCGCATTGAATTCAAAGTGCTGACGAACTGATCCTGGCAAAACGGGTTGGAAATCTCCCGTAGGGTCCAGGGACAAGCAGAACAAAAAGAAAAAGGCCCGGGCAGAAAGCCCGGGCCTTTTTGTATCCCATAGAGGTAAGCGCTTTACTGCGCTTCGCCTTCTGCATCCGAAGCTGGTACTTCTTCGACCGCTGCAGCAGCAATAAGCTTCTGCGCCTGACCAACCCAGTCTTCCTTCTCGATGCGTCCTTCCATCTTCAGGAAGTCTTCCACGTTCGCAATATCGTCGTCCGAGAAGTTGGCGATCTGCTCAAGCTGAACGCAGTTCAGCTGTTTCAGACGCAGCACCATTTCTTCATCGATCCCCTGGATCTGCGTCAGATCATCAGGCTGACCTTTTTGCTTCTTGAAGCCCTTCCAAGCAGCGTTCAGGCGACGTGCGCGTGCGTCCGTACGCTCCACAATACGGGCCGAACGTCCGCGGCGTCCGCGCAGATAGTAGAGCTTCGCGCGCCGAACTTTACCGCGCCGGATAACTTCGATCTCAGTGATGAACGGCGAGTAGATCGGAAATACACGCTCAACACCTTCGCCGTAGGAAATCTTACGAACAGTGAAGCTTTCATTCAGCCCACCGCCTGAGCGGGCGATGACAACACCCTCATAGGCCTGCAAACGTTCGTTCTTACCCTCAAGCACGCGCACGGTGACTTTAACGGTATCGCCAGGGCCGAACTCCGGTACGCCACGTTTGGCTGAAATAGCGCGGATCTGCTCCTGCTCGAGCTCTTGAATGATGTTCATTTTTTGCGATCCTTGATTGTCATCATAGCAGAGGAGCATCACTGTCTGTCCTTGGAAATCGAGGACGGACACGGCTCTTGCGGCCCATTTAAGGGAATTGAATGCGGCATCATAGCCGAAAAGTAGGGCTTTGTCGATGCCCTCGCCCGGTTTTTTGATAGCCAACGGCTTAACCGTTCTTTTCTGGGTCTACTTTGGCCATCGACAGGCTCTTAAGGAGATCAGGTCGCCGTTCTCGGGTCAGGGCCTCAGCTGCCCGGCGGCGCCAGGCGTCCACCTTCCCATGATCGCCCGAAACCAGCACCTCAGGAATAGCCCGCCCCTCCCACTCCCGGGGCTTCGTATACTGTGGATACTCTAAAAGCCCCGTTTCAAAGCTTTCGTGGACAAGGCTGTCAGGTGCGCCAAGCACACCCGGCAACAGACGCACGCACGCATCCATCAGCACCATTGCCGCCAACTCCCCGCCTGAAAGCACGAAATCTCCAATCGAAATCTCACGCAAATGGCGCCCCTCGATTACCCTCTGATCGATGCCTTCGAAACGCCCAGCCAGCAGCATGACCCCCGGCCCGGCCGCCAATTCTCGCGCAGTCTCCTGACGAAGAGGTTCACCGCGCGGCGAAAGCACGATGCCGGGGAGATCTGGCGCTTGACGCCGCGCCTCATCGATAGCGGCCGCTAGAACGTCCGCGCGCATAACCATCCCGGCACCGCCACCAGCCGGACGGTCATCCACCGCAAGGTGACGACCGATGCCGAACTGGCGCAGCGCGACGCATTGTAGCGACCAGATTCCCGCGTCCAGCGCCTGCCCGGTCAAAGAATAGCCGAGCGGCCCCGGAAACATCTCCGGAAACAACGTAAGAATTTGTGCCCGCCAAGCAGGCCTACCATCGCTCGTTGGCATGTGTGGCATGACGTTGACGCCTTACAGGCCTTCGCCGGATACAAGAAGAGCGTCAGACACCTTCGACAACGGTAATGTCGATAGTACCGGCACCCTCACGCAAAGCTTTGGCCTCTGCGTATTCCGGCGACTTGGCATAACCCAATGCGTGGTCATAGCTGGGAAATTCTAGAACGACGTTACGAGCTACGCCATTTCCCTCGACGATTTCGCATCGTCCGCCACGAACGATCGGTGTGCCGCCGAACTTGTCCAGTGCAATTTTCGACTTCGCCACGTACTGCCCCCAAGCATCAGCATCGGTGACAACGGCGTGGGCGATCACATATCCCTTCGGCATTTCGTTTTGTTTCCTTGGTTGGCTTATAAACTTGCAGAGTCTTAGGTCGCACTTCGACGCTCAAGGGCCGCAGCGATATGCGCAACGAAAGCCCGCGCCGCATCAGCTGGATCATCCGCCCGCGTAATAGGCCGCCCCACCACAATCAGATCGGCCCCTGCAGCGACAGCGCTGTCCGGAGTCATCACCCGTTGCTGATCGTCCAATGCGCTACCAGGTAAACGGATACCCGGCGTCACGATCAGAAAATCAGAACCGACCTCTCGGCGCACCATGTCCGCCTCTTGCCCCGAGGCAACGATACCATCGACCCCGCACGCACGTGCCAACTGCGCACGATGCAAAACAAGGTCTGCAGGAGAAAGCCGATTGCCCTGAATTTCGAGATCCGCAGCAGTGAGATTTGTCAGAACCGTAACCGCAAGCAGCTTCATCCCGCTGCTTCCCCGCCCGACCACAGCCGCGTCGAGCGTCTTGCGATCATGCCCGTGAATTGTGAGATACGTCACACCCAATTCGGCGGCATTGGCCACCGCACGTTCAACCGTATGGCCAATGTCCAGGAACTTCATATCAAGGAAGACTTGCTTCCCTTCTCTGATCAGCCGGCGGGCCAATTCCAGGCCGCCAGCCATCACCAGTTCCAGACCGATCTTATAGACTGAGACGTCGTCACCGAGCCGGCCGATTAAGTTCTCGGCCTCCTCGACCGTCGGAACATCGAGCGCCACAATGAGCTTGTTACGTGCCCGCTCCAAGTTTTCCATTTACGCTCCGAAGCGTCAGCCAACCACTGCCACAGTCTCTATCTCGCCCGCTCAGGCTGAAAGAGCCAACTCTCTTGCTAAAGTGCTGAGTTGAGTTTCCGGCCGCGCACCGACATGGCTGATAATCTCAGCTGCCGCACACGAACCAAGTCGGCCAGCGGTAGCAAGGTCCTTGCCCGTTGCCAAGCCATACAGGAAACCGGCCGCATAGAGATCCCCAGCTCCAGTCGAATCCACGAGCCGCTCAATCGGATGAACGGGGATCTCGATCCGTTGGCCCTTGGAGATGATGACCGATCCCTTCTCGCTGCGTGTCAGAGCAGCAAGCTCCGTATGGACGGCCACACGCTGAGCAGCATCCTCAAAATCTTCCGTCTGATAAAGCGATGTGATCTCATCCTCGTTGGCGAGCAGAATATCGATACCGTCACGGATCAGATCAACGAATTCGCTACGGTGACGATCGACACAAAAACCATCTGACAATGTCAGAGCCACCTTGCGCCCGGCACTGCGCGCAATCTCGACCGCCTGACGGAAAGCCGCTTTGGCCTCCGGCTGATCGAACAGATAGCCCTCAAGATAAACGATACCAGCAGCACGAATGGCGTCGGGATCAACCTCGCCCTGATCGAGGTCGGTGGAGATGCCCAGGTATGTGTTCATCGTGCGTTCGCCGTCTGGCGTCACCAGGATGAGACAGCGTGACGTCGGCGCCTTGCCGCTAACGGGTGAGCTGGAAAATTCAACCCCCGCCGCGCGAATGTCGTGCGCAAAGACCTTGCCGAAGTCATCATCAGCGACTTTTCCGATGAACGCCGCCCGGCCTCCGAAGGAAGCAATACCGACCATGGAATTGGCGACCGAACCACCAGAAATCTCAACGCCCGGCCCCATGTCACCATAGATCGCTGCCACCGTTTCCGCATCAACGAGGCGCATGTTTCCTTTCGGAGCTTCATGACGCGCCAAAAACTCTTCATCGCAGCGCCCAATAATATCAACAATAGCGTTGCCAATGCCGATTACGTCGTAGCGGAGTCCGGTCATGTTACCTCTCGAATTGTTTACGATTTGCGCGGCACTATAGGCACTCAGCTTCGCAGAGCAAGTTTAGCGGCCCGAATAACCGCTCGCACGCGCCAGCCGGGTCAGCGACAACACGAGGCGCTCAGCGACGATATCTTCCAGAGCACCATTGTGCCGCGCGGTCTTGGCCGCGGCTTGAATCGCCCCAAGAGCCTGCGCCAACCGCTGCACCGTCCACATACGCGCTTGTGCCGTGAGCGCATCTTTCTGCTTGAAATGGAGCGGTGGCCGAAAACTCCGCATGACATCGGCAACGGGCCGGCCGGCATCAATCTGCGTACACACGCGATGCAGTCGCATAAAATGCCGTTGGAGGGCGAGAATGATAGCTTGCGCGCTTTCTCCTGCGGCTATCGCCCGACTGAATTCATTGACAGCCCGATCACCTTGTCCACCCGCGGCGGCGAGCACAATGCGATCGATTGTAAGTTCAGAGGCGTCCCCCACGATCGCCTCGACATCTTCAACTTCAACTTTGCCACGCCCCGAGCAATAAAGGATCAGCTTTTCTATTTCTCCGCGCGACATCGCCCGATCCGCGCCAAGCCGAGCAACGAGGCTGTCACGAGCCGGTGCGGAAATCGTCAACCCGGCCGCCTTCATCTCCTCATCGACCACCGCGCCAAGATCGCGTTCTTCATCCGGAAAACACGCGATTGCGGCCGCATGTGCAGGCTGCTCGAACATCTTTCGAAGCGCATCCGTCGGCTTCAGATTTCCTGCCTCTACGATCAAAACGCTGGGCAGAGCTGTCTCAGCGACAAGCGGTTTGAGCAGATTGGCGTTGATACGCCGTCCGGTGCTCGTACGAACTATTTTACGCCCGCCGAACATAGCGACCGTCAGAAGTTCATCCGCAAGACGACCTGGGTCTCCGTCCAGATCCATCTCATCAACTCTTAAAATTTCACCGGGTGGGTTTTCGCGCTTCGCCCATGCATCCGCGGCCTGTCGGGCGCGTTCCGAGACAAGCCCGGCATCCGTGCCGTAGAAGAGCAACGCCGTGATCTTGGCGTCGGGCGATTTCAGAAAACTCGCAGATTGATGACTTTTAATAGCGACCATAATCAACCGGCTCGCTGATCTGCCGCACGACAAACGAATAGCGTCCCGAAAAAACGGAACTTAAGCCTGTGTCGCAAGAAACGCTGACAACCGTGACTTCAGGTCGTTGCCCACAGTACCGGCGGCTCTGTCCTCCGCGTCACGACGCGCGCGAACGTTAGAGAAAATGGAGTCGAAACGCTCGAAACCGGCACGCCCATAGCTCGTGCCCGACAAGATTACCTTCTTATCCTTGAGGTGGATCAGCCGGAACGATGCATCAAGACTGTAGATCTGACCGCGAGAGTCACCACTACGCTGCACGAGCGTTGACGTTACACTTTCGCGAATAGCAATTTCCAAGCGATACTCCGGCGGCAAAGCGTTGCCGCCTCCTCGAGCCTGGAAGATCAGCTCGTTGCGAAGCTGCTGACCAACACGGCCTGGGATCGGTGCGATATCAACTTGCGCCAACCTCTCCGACAAACTGCCGGTGCCGTTCAAGTCTGCGTACATCGGACGAAAACCGCCGGGGCCACAGGCAGCAACCAGCGGCGCGATTAGTACCGCGACCGCCATCACTCTAAAAACCGACCGTCTGCTGCACATCCGGCTGGACTCTCCGATCCTGTCGGCGACCGAACCCGACGCACGAAGCGCCTCAGGCAACGACATTAACGATCCTTTGCGGCACAACTATAACCTTCTTCACCGGCTTGCCTTCTAAGGCGCGAGTAACCGGTTCCAAGGCCAAAGCGGCTGCCTCGATCTCTTCCTTGGAGGCGCTCCGCGCTATGGTAAGCTCGTCCCTCCGCTTGCCATTCACCTGTACGGCAATGGTCATAACATCGTCAACGAGCAAGGCCGGTTCCGCCACGGGCCAAGGTTGTTTGGCCAATAAGGTGTTGTAACCGAGCCGCGCCCAGCATTCCTCCGCCAGGTGTGGCATCATCGGTGCAATCATCTGCACCAACAGCTCAGCCCCTTCCCGCAGGGCCCAATCGAGCCCGTCTTCCGACTTCTGTAGGGTCGAACTGAGCACATTGGTAAATTCGTAGAGCGTCGCCACAGCAACGTTAAACCGCAGCCCCTCGATGTGCCCGCCTACACTATGAAGCGTCTTATGGGCCGCCCGGCGCAATGCGATGCCCTCGGGGCCGAATTCAGGCATGACATCCGCGCGTTGCGGCGTTTTTTGCGCGATCTCGTCGATCAACCGCCAAGCGCGTTGCACGTATCGGCGGGCCCCCTCAACGCCGACCTCCGTATAGATCACATCGCGCTCTGGCGGACTGTCCGACAGCACAAACCAACGAGCCGTATCCGCGCCGTACTCGCCAACAAATGCGTCGAGATCGACGACATTTTTCTTCGACTTCGACATCTTCTCGATGGGCCCGATCGTAACGGGGTTCGCACTCACCGCGTGGCGCGCAGCTCGGTTTTTACCGTCGCCATCAATCTTCACCTCATCCGGCGACAACCATTCGCCGTTCTGCGACTTGTACGTTTCGTGGGTCACCATGCCTTGTGTGAACAGCGCGCGGAACGGCTCTCGCAACTGCCCTATGCCTTGGCCAGCATCCGATATCGCTCTGAAAAAGAAGCGAGAATAGAGCAAGTGCAAGATCGCATGCTCAATCCCGCCAATGTACTGATCCACAGGCAACCAGTACTGCGCAGCGCGCGCATCCACAGGCGTGTCCGCATCAGGCGCAGTAAAGCGCACGAAGTACCACGATGAATCGACGAACGTATCCATCGTATCGGTTTCTCGCACAGCCGGCCCCTGACACTTCGGACACGTGACGTGCTTCCACGTCGGATGCCGGTCCAACGGATTACCCGGTTTATCGAACGTTGCATCTGCTGGGAGCTCCACCGGGAGCTGATCATCGGGTACCGGTACCGCCCCGCAGCTCTCGCAGTGAATGATGGGGATCGGGCACCCCCAATAGCGTTGCCGCGAAATACCCCAATCACGCAGGCGGAAGTTGACCTTGCGCTCACCAACCGGCCGCCCCCCGATCGTCATAGCGCCGAGGCGGTCCACAACTTTCTCGAATGCAGATTTGGGATCTAGTCCATCGAGGAAATCGGAATTGATCATCGAGCCGTCACCATCGACGGCCTCATCACCGATCGCGAAGGTCTCGGCATTCTCGCCCGGCGGCAAGATCACGGGTCTGACCGGCAGATCGTATTTGCGGGCAAAATCCAAATCGCGCTGGTCGCCCGAAGGACAGCCAAAGATTGCGCCCGTCCCGTAATCCATCAACACGAAGTTCGCGACCCAAACCGGCAACAACCAATCTTTGTCCAGAGGATGCTGAACGCGGAGTCCGGTATCGAAGCCCTTCTTCTCCGCACTTTCCAACTCCACGACGGAGGTTCCCTGGCGACGGCATTCGTCGCAGAACTCTTTGAGCTTTGGATTATCCGCAGCCGCGGCCAGTGCAAGCGGATGATCAGGTGACACAGCCAAGAAGGACGCGCCAAACAACGTATCCGGCCGCGTCGTATAAACTTCGACTTCGCTAATGCCTTTGGGCGCGTTTGCTGGGTCAAGAGCCCAGCGCACCAACATGCCTTCCGATCGGCCAATCCAATTGGCCTGCATCAGTCGCACTTTTTCCGGCCACTGATCCAACGTATTGAGCGCTTCCAGCAGCTCATCTGCATATTCAGTGATCCGGAAGAACCACTGCGTCAGCTCCTTAGTCTCGACCAGGGCACCCGAACGCCACCCACGACCGTCGATAACCTGTTCGTTCGCCAGAACGGTATGATCCACGGGGTCCCAGTTGACCTTTGCAGACCGTCTGTAGGCGAGGCCCTTCTTCAAAAGATCCAGGAACAGCTTCTGCTGCTGCTTGTAGTAATTGACGTCACATGTCGCGAATTCGCGCTGCCAATCGATAGAAAGCCCCATGGACTTCAGTTGCTGGCGCATCGCTGCGATATTGGCGTACGTCCACTGCGCCGGATGCGTTTTACGCTCCATCGCCGCATTTTCGGCCGGCATTCCGAACGCATCCCAACCCATTGGATGCAGGACATTAAAACCCCGGGCGCGCTTATACCGCGCGAACACATCTCCCATTGTGTAGTTGCGCGAGTGTCCAACATGGATGCGGCCCGATGGGTACGGGAACATCTCTAGAACGTAGCACTTGGGCCGTTCATCGTTGTTCGAGGCCGTGAAGACACCAGCCTCCTCCCACATCTGCTGCCAGTGCTTTTCGCGCGCAGGCGCGTTGTAACGTTCATTTCCCATGAGGCTTATCGGTCTCTTAACGGTTCGTTCAATGGCGGCGGTAATGAGCGCCAAACAAACCCGTCGGTCAAGGCGGGCTGACGGTGAAACTGGGAATTCGATAGGTCGAATGGACGGCGACGAAGCGACATATCCGCATGCGTGGGCGGATTTACAGGCCCTGAACTACGCAATCATGTCGATAAGTATCCCATTTCATCGACACATATATGTCGGCGCGTTGACGAGCCTCACGAATATGTCGAGAAAAATTGCGTACGTCGACATGACCCTTCTGGCCCAGGTTATTCTGTCTCATGCTCGCCCCCCCGGAATCCGCCTCCCCACCGCGCCCCGTGATTCCTCAGGCTGTTGAGCTCGAAACCCGATCAATCCTGAAAAAATGCGTTGCAGCACGAACCGCCCTGGCCGACCTACGCTATGCCGGGAAGACATTTTCGGACCCTGCCGCCTGTGCAAGCACCTTCGCGCTTCTGGAAGCGAAGGACAGCTGCCAAATCGCGAACGTTGTAACGGCCATTGATCCGCTTTTTAAAGCCGCAAACGGACTGCGCGTCAAAGACGACGATGCCACGCGCCAAATTCTCCGGTGTCGGGCAGCCCTGATCGCCGCCGCGGCCGCGTCGAAATACCAGCGCCTTTCCATCGTCACCGCCGCAACCTTGGCACACGCGCTAACGTTGGAGGCCGGCTTCACACCACCAAGCGAAAATCGGCTCACGCATCTTCTGGCTGACTGGGCGCGCTTCCAGACCGAATCCGAGGATATCGACCCGCTGGTGCACCTCGCGGTCTCCCACTATCTCTTCACCTCCGCGCAACCCTTTGCCCTCGCAACGGGGCCAGCCGCCCGCATCCTAACCTTGATGGGCCTCTTGAACACTGGCCTGATTGATTTGCCAGTGCTTTACCTCAGCCGGCATCTCCTGGCGACCAAGGGCAGCTATGACCGCAGCCTCGCGAAGGTGACGGAAACCGGCGAGTGGGAACCGTTTTTGGACTACATGCTGACCGCCATCGAACAGTCTGCAATCTGGACCAATGGCAAGCTAAGAGCGACAAGAGCGATGATTGATATGACCGCCGATCATATCAAAACCTACGCACCGAAAATCTATTCGCCCGAACTCGCCGAACTCATCTTCATTGAGCCCTACACACGCATTCAGCATCTCGGGCGGTCGGGGATCGCCAAACGCCAAACGGCGGCCGTCTATCTGAAACAGCTCGCGGCCATCGGCATCCTCAAGGAGCATAAGGTCGGCAGGAGCAAGATTTTCATCCATCGCAAGTATCTCTACCTGATGGCGCGCGACGAAAATACGTTCACGCCTTACCCGCCGCCAACGCTCGGATAAGGCGTGCTTTTAAGGTCCAGCGTCCCCCACACAAACCGTCTAGCAGGTATGGGCTGCCGCACCCGCCTCGGCCACAGCCTGGTCCTGCGCACCGCTGCCGCCGCTGACACCAATCGCGCCGACAATGCTGCCATCGGAGCCTTTAAGCGGAATACCGCCTGCGAAAATCATCACGCGGTCTTGGTTCGACGCGTGAATCCCGAAAAACTGATCACCAGGCTGACTATTCCGCGCGAGCTCTTCCGTCGAAATATCGAACGCACGCGCCGTAAAAGCCTTGTTGATCGAGATATCGATGCTGCCGATCCAGGCTCCATCCATCCGGATGTGTGCGAGCAATTGCGCACCAGCGTCGACAACCGCAATATTCATGGGTTGTCCGATTTCTTCAGCCTTTTTCTCGGCGGCTTCGATGACACGTCGAGCATCCTTCAAGGTCAGCATGGCACGTCCTTATATTAAATGATGAAAATCGGGTCGGATGGACTACACCGCCCGGAAACGTGCTAGAGCCCCATTGGGTTCGAACATAGAAAGCTGACAGATCATCAAAATGACGACCGACGATACGATCTCCGCCGATCATCAAGGCTTACGCGCCGTCAAAGATAAGATCGCCGCCGCCGCGAAAGACGTCGGTCGCTCCCCGGCTGACATCGAGCTGATCGTCGTCTCCAAAACCTTCGGCCCAGACGAAATCCTGCCCGTTCTGAACGCCGGCCAGCGCCACTTCGGCGAAAATCGGGTCCAGGAAGCCGCCGGCAAATGGCCAGCCTTGCGTGACAAGTTCCCAGATATAACCCTGCATTTGATTGGACCGTTGCAGTCCAATAAAACCAAGGAAGCCGTCACGCTGTTTGACGCCATTCATTCCATCGATCGGCCCAAAATCGCCAAGGCTATTGCCGAAGAGCAAGCGAAGCTAAATAAGGAACTTCAGCTCTTCATTCAGGTGAACACAGGTGAGGAGCCTCAAAAGGCCGGTGTATTACCGCGCGATACGGCCCAATTCCTCGATCAGTGCCAAAACGAGTTCGGCCTCAAGATCACGGGCCTCATGTGCATTCCTCCCGTTGACGAAGAGCCTGCGGTTCATTTCGCATTTCTGGCCAAGCTGGCGCGCGAACTGGATCTCCCTGGCCTCAGCATGGGGATGTCAGGCGATTTTGAATCCGCAGTGGAACTCGGCGCTACGCACGTTCGTGTCGGCTCAGCCATATTCGGCGCCCGCGTCTGAACACGTTCTAAACAACGCCCCGAGCAGAAGACCAAGATTCTTCTGAGGACGAGTTGCGCCTACGCGGTTGTATTCCCGACTGGAATGTTAGGCTCCACACTGATTCGAAAACTGTGCGTGCGTTTCATGATATCGGAGGCCCCATGACTGAAGGCATCGCACAAAGCGTCGCCGCAGAAGCTGAACAAGCTGCCAACGAGGCTGCGCGCGAAGCTCGGGCCGAAGTTCTCGAGCGCAGCGCCAAAACCGAACCCGAAAAGAAGCCGTCTCGTCGCATTACCAAGGCGTCCACCTCGAGCGATACCTGGCAGAAGTTTGTCGTAGACGTCTGGCTGACTGACCTTAATCCGACAGAGTTCGGCATCTACAAACATTCCCGTAACCGCGCCAAATCCCGGCAGTTTTCATCTGACATGGATATCTACGCCGAGGTCATTGAGAATGGCGAGCGGACGGGTCTTCTCGGTTACCGCAAGGATCTCTGGAAAGACGCGAAGGGCATGGACCGCAGATTGGTCTTCAAGCTGTTCACGCCCAGTCTCAATTGGCGCGCAACGATGGACCTCATGGTCGGTCGCAGCCTGCAACTCACGTTGGGGGCTCGCGGTGTGCCGGTGATGGCCTATTCCATCAACACCCACGACGACAATTTCATGATCTATCTCGAACGATCGGCGCTCAAATGGCCGTTTCTTCCTGAGCACTTTTCGTTTTTCATCGTCAGTGATGGAACGCCCAAATTCTTCCGTCTTGAGCGGGCGCTCATCAACATTGGTGGCGACTACACGCTGTATGACGAGCACAACAAAGCCATCGGCTACATTGATGGCAAAATTCTTTCCATTGCCGGCAAATGGAAGGGCGCCATTCGCAGCGAACATGCTGACAAAAAGCTGCTGACTGTGATGAAACTGTTTTCCGGTCTCATCATCTTCAACCGGCAGGCACGCTGGCATATGTGGCGGCTTTGGCATGACGTGATCGATGGCCGGATTTCCCCAGCCCTCGAACGTCAGGAATCCGACCTCTATAAGAACCCTCGCCGCGTGCGCTAGTGCTCAAAATTTAGCCTTCAACACCCGATCAAGCGCACAAAAACAAATCAAAATAGAGGTGAAAAAGTAGGCGGAAGACTAAATATCGAGCAATTATTTATATTGCCCGCCTATACGGCAATCCTACCCTTGACCATTGCTTTGGCCACGTGCAATCAGCCGCCTTTCTGGGAAGCGAAATGCACGCAGAATAATCAACAAAGCTTTTTCAAGGGGTGGGCACCATGGAACAGTTACAACAGGGCTCTGACGTATTTTTCCTATTGATGGGCGCGATACTTGTATTCGCGATGCACGGCGGCTTCGCCTTCCTTGAGGTCGGTACCGTCCGCCACTTCAGTCAGGTCAATGCGCTCGTAAAAATCATGGTCGACTTCGCGATTTCGACCGTTGCTTATTTCTTCATCGGCTTTTGGATCTCTTACGGGATCACATTTCTGGTCAGTGCGTCCGCTTTAACGGGAGGCGCCGAAGGCTTCGGCCCCCAGGGTCTGACGCTGGTCAAGTTTTTCTTCCTATGCACATTTGCTGCGGCCATCCCCGCCATCGTATCGGGCGGCATCGCGGAGCGTGCGCGGTTCGTACCCCAGTGCGCCGCGACGGCCCTACTCGTCGGCTTTGCCTACCCCCTGATCGAGGGAACCGTCTGGAACAACAACTTTGGGCTTCAAGATACACTCTTTGAAAGCATGCTCGGCGCCAACTTCCATGATTTTGCAGGGTCGATCGTTGTCCACGCATTTGGCGGTTGGGCAGCGCTCGGCGCTATCCTGCGCCTCGGCCCGCGGCGTGGTCGCTACGACCATCCTGGCGTTTCCGGAACGCCACCGTCATCGATCCCCTGGCTGGCCATGGGATCTTGGATGCTCTGCATTGGCTGGTTCGGTTTCAACGTCATGAGCGCCCAAAGCGTCGCTGCCATTTCCGGCCTCGTCGCCATGAACTCCCTGATGGCCATGGCCGGTGGGATCCTGGCCGCCCTCATCGTCGGCCGTAACGACCCGGGCTTTGTGCACAACGGTGCCCTCGCAGGCCTTGTCGCTGTGTGCGCGGGGTCCGACGTCATGCACCCAGTCGGCTCACTCGTCACAGGCGCAATCGCTGGCTTCATCTTCGTCCAGTTTTTCCAACTCGCCACCCAGCGCTGGAAGATCGATGACGTACTTGGTGTCTGGCCGCTGCACGGACTTTGCGGCCTATGGGGTGGGCTGGCTTGCGGGATCTTTGGAACGGAAGCGCTCGGCGGGATCGGCGGCGTGACATTCGCCTCGCAGTTTGTCGGCTCGCTCCTGGGCTCCGCTTACGGACTGGTCGCCGGCCTCATCGTCTACACGCTCGTAGACCTGATCTTCGGCTTCCGCATGAGCGATGAAGAACAACGCCGCGGCGCAGACCTGACGATCCACAATATCTCTGCCAATCCGGAACTCGACGTGCGCACCGGTCGCATTTGATCCCAAACGGCATTACAGGCAAAGAGAGGAGGGCAGACATCGTCTCATGTGCGAGCGTAGAAGCCGACCATGCCAGGGATTTTCTGAATGAATGAGCTGACCGGCCTTGAGCGCCTTGCATCAGGCGCCATCCCCTACCCTTTCAGCCATGTCCGCGAACTTCTCGCTCCCTTCCCGCCGGGCCGCGAACCCATCATCGATTTGACGTTGGGCGAGCCGCGCGAAACCATGCCGGCCCACGTGGCCGAAACCATTGCTGACGCTCAGGCACGTTTTGCGAACTACCCACCCATTCGTGGCACCGATGAGCTACGCCAAGCGATTGCCGCATGGATCGACCGTCGTTTTAAATTGAAGCCCGGGATCGATCCGGAAACGTCTATTCTCCCATGCAACGGCTCACGTGAAGGCTTGTTCTACGCCGCACTCCCTGCCGTCGGCCGCAAGCGGCAGCCTGAAGGTACGCGTCCCGCAATACTTATGTGCAATCCATATTACGCGGCATATATCGGCGCGGCCCTCGCCACCAACGCGGAACCGGTCTACCTCAACGCAACGAAAGCCACCGGCCAGCTCCCCGATCTTGAAGCATTAGCTTCAGAGGCGTCCCTGCTAAAACGCACCTGCGCGCTTTACCTTTGCTCGCCCGCAAATCCGCAGGGCGCCGTAGCCACGCCGGAATATATTGCGCGTGCCCTGGACCTCGCCCGGCGCTACGATTTCATGCTGTTCTTCGATGAGTGCTATTCGGAGCTTTATTCCGATGAGCCACCCGTCGGTGCTCTCACGGTTGCAGCCGCGACACCAGAACGTTTTCGCAACCTAATAGTTTTTAACTCCCTGTCCAAAAGATCGAACCTGCCAGGCATGCGCTCCGGCTTCATGGCGGGCGACGAAAAATTTCTCGCCTCGCTTGCGACAATTCGCAACCTTATCGGCCCACAAATGCCAGGACCGATTCAAGTTGCATCAGCGGCAATATGGGCGGACGAAACCCACGTAGCAGCTAACCGTCTGGCATATAAAAAGAAATACGACGTATGTGACGAGGTGCTCGGCACACGCTACGGCTATACCCGCCCGGCTGGCGGATTCTTCCTCTGGCTCGATCTCGGCAATTTTGGTGGCGGAATCGACGCTTCGGTAACCCTATGGAAACGTGCGGGTGTCAAGGTACTGCCTGGTGCCTATCTCGCTCAAACCGGTCGCGACGGCATCAATCCAGGCGCAGATTTCGTGCGCGTGGCATTGGTGCAAAGCCCGGAAACGATCAGACAGGCGCTGGAACGAATAGTCGATGTTTTCGCGTAGCGTTCGTCTGAGTAATGTTGCCCCAGTACCAGTACAAAAGTCATGTGAGTGAAACCGAGCGACTTCTCCCACAATCGTTGGAGAAACGTTTGCGCGGTGGTATTTCGCGTGTCTACGGCTTTGCCGTTCTCATCGTCCTCGCAGCCGTCTGGGCCAGCCTTATTAGCTGGTCTGCAGCCGACCCCAGCCTGACACACATTACGAGCGCCCCTCCCGCCAACGTCTTAGGCTATCCGGGTGCCATCCTTTCCGATCTTCTCCTGGAAAGCCTGGGCCTCACGTCCATCCTTGCGCTTCTGGCGCCGATGTTCTGGGGAACAGAACTCGCGCTGTCTGGCCGCATTCGCGACCTCCGGACAAAGCTGACTTTCTTTCCGTTATCGATCTTCACATTGGCAAGCGCCTTTGCCTCGCTGCCGCCACCACAGGTCTGGCCAATGTCGCAAGGCCTTGGCGGCATTCTAGGTGACGCCATCTACGGCCTTTGCCACCTCATTCTGGCAACCTTGATTTCCCCCACGATCGCACCTGTTGCGGGCGCAGCACTGTTTGCAGCTGGCTTCGCCGCGCTCGCCTATTCAATCGGGATCGAACTCAAGGATATCTCAAAGGCGCTCAAAGCTGGCCTAAATGCCTTGACGCCCGTGACAACCACGGTTGAGACGCCGCAAGAGCCCAGTCTTACAGAACGCCGCGAGCCGAGTTTTTCTTCCGCACCCTTTGCCGAACCAAGAGCCGAACCCGAGCTCGAGTCTCTTGCGCCGGAATCCGTGGACGAAGTGGAGGCAACCTTCACACCCGAACGGCCGGCAGCGCCCGTCCGAAAGCCAATGGCGCGCAAATCTAGAGACAACGACGCTCCTACGTTGATGCGTTCGTTTGACGAGCGCGCGCCTGCGCGTGAACAATCTGAGGACGAAGAGATCGATGACCTGCCGCCGTCTCTACGGCCTCAGGCAACAGAACCACCTGTCAAAAAATCCAAACCATCCTCGGGCTCATGGGAAACGGACACGCCGACGCAACGTGAGCCCGAATTCGATCTCGATACCGATGACGACAGCGCCGCCATCGCAAGACGTTTCGCGCCTGCAAACCGGCAAGGCAAAGGCTACGCCGCCTACGCCGAGCCGCCAACGACGGGAAAAAACTGGGAACCGAAAAAAACTTCTCGTGCGAAATCCTCTCCGACTCTACTCAGCGAGGAAACGTCCGAAATCGAAGTGAGCGACGAACCGACACTCGCCCCCACGCTGATGAAAAACGCTTCAGCCGCTGCGCGCGCAACCGCTTCGCCTGCGCGCAAACTCATGAAGTCATTCTTGCACAAATCCTCAAGCGAAGACGACGAGGTCGAGCGTAACCGCACACGATCGACACCGGCGCCTTGGGAAGCTGTTCCAACCATCACCCCATCGCCAATCGCCGAGACCATTTCTACGGAAGAGGACACACGCAAACGCCGCCTAGGCTCGTTGTGCTACAAACCCAGCGCCCGCATCGGCTATAAGCGTCCGTCCGTTCACCTCCTTGATCCCGCACCGACGGGGCGACCCGGCCCTGAATTCACACAAACCGTGAGCCGAGCCCACGCCCGTATGCTCAAAGATGTCCTGCGAGATTTTGGCATTAATGGCGAGGTTCGCGAGATCAAGCAGGGGCCTGTCGTTAGCCTGTTTGAACTCGAGCCCCAGCGCGGCACAAAAACCTCTCGGGTCGTCGCACTCGCGGACGATATCGCACGCGCCATGTCTGTCCCCACGGTAAGGATTGCCGCGATGCCCGGCAGCAGCGCGATCGGCATCGAAATTCCCAATCCTCGGCGTGAAACCGTCCACGTGCGGGAAATCTTTGAAAGCGATACCTACCGCCGTTTCGATGGACCGCTGCCTATTGCGCTTGGCAAATCCATAGAGGGTACGCCGGTCGTCGCTGACCTCACCCGGATGCCGCATCTACTCGTGACCGGACAGGCCGGCTCGGGAAAAACGGCCGCGCTCAATGCGATGATTCAGTCGATCGTGTATCGCCACGGTCCGGACGCCTGCCGGCTTCTGCTGATCGATCCGAAAATGATCGAACTGTCGAACTACAACGACGTTCCGCACTTGCTTGCGCCTGTCGTCACAGATCCGCTTCAGGGCATCGCAGCCCTCGAATGGATCGTTGCTGAAATGGAAGAGCGCCACAAGCGGATGTCCAAGCTCTCAGTGCGCAGCATTGACATTTTCAACAACCGGGTAATCAACGCCAAAAAGCGCGGTGAGATGATCTCGCGCACGGTCAATACGGGATTCGATAGATCGACTGGTGAGCCCATCTACGAACATGAGCAGATGGACCTCGCGACGATGCCTTACATCGTTGTTGTGATCGATGAGTTCGCCGGCATAGCGCGCTCGGCGTCCGAAAAGTTCGAAGCTGCGTTCCGGCGCATTTCTACTATGGCTCAGCAAGCAGGGATTCACTTGGTTCTGGCGACAGAGGAAATGTCGCCAGACGTTCTCACCGACACGCTGATCAAAAATCTTCGCACCAAGATCTGCTTCAAAACGCCGACAAAAGCGGACAGTCGCTTTGTTCTGGGTGGCTCAGGCGCCGAACAACTCCTCGATCGAGACGATATGTTGCTCTCGTCCGGCAGTGGGCACTGCGCACGCATTCATAGCGCCCGAGTGGATTCTCATGAAGTCCAAGCCGTTGCTGAGTTTCTACGGTCGGCTGGAACAGCCGACTATGATGCGGATCTCATGGCTCGCATCGCTGGAGCTGAATCGGAGCCCCAACCAAGAGCCCCACAAGAAGATAACTATGCCCGCGCTAGCCGACCGCGTCTTTCTCCTCGCTGGGCTTGAACTATCGTAATCAGCTTTTTGACCGTGGTATATTTGCGTGTGGGCATCCTTATCTCACCCCATAACGGATGGAATAACCCCAACCGCCCCGATCTTGTCGCATTGTTCAAGGAATCACACTGGACTGTATGCCCTTTCTTGTGGCACTGCACGATACAGTTAACGGGGACCTGGGGGAGGGACTGAGACCATGAAACACTTTCCATCGCTCGCAAGCGCGCTCGTCTTGGCGACAGCCTTCAGCGCAACAGCACTTGCCGCCGACCCCGCCAAGAACGCAACGGCCACACCCGTCGGACCAGGCTGGAGCGCACAGGTCGCCCCGGATGGCTCGAGCTCCATTGCGCTCGATGCCCAGCAGACACAGGACGTCAATTCGGTCTCCAAATATTTCAACGAGCTAAAAACGCTGAAAGGCGAGTTCGTGCAGACGGCAGCGGACGGCAAAGTCATGAAGGGAAACTTCCTCATGATGCGGCCGGGGATGTTCCGCTTTAACTACGACCGGCCCTCGCGCCAGCTCATCATTTCTGACGGGACATACCTCGCCATCCAGGACCCAGATGTCGATTCTGAGGATCGCGTTGCTCTAGACCAAACGCCATTTCGGATTCTTCTTGGCAAGGATGTGGACCTGATGCGTGACGCGCGCATCGTTGAAGTCCAGCAAATTGGGGAGTCACTTCTATTGGCCCTGGAGGACAAAAGTCCTGATGCGACGGGCCGGATTACCCTGATTATGTCCAAAACCCCTGATATGCAGCTCAAGGAATGGATTACAACTGACGCTCAAGGGTTGGACACGCGCGTACAGGTCGCCGATGTTGTTCGTGACGAGCCCGTCGAGAAGAGTAAATTCGTAATAAAGTCCGTTAATAACCCCTTCAAGCAGTAGTTAAAACTGCATTCGCTGCACATAAAGTGTGTCTGTTCGGACTCTGGGCAACAATTGAGCAGGGGAAAACAGCCGATTCTTGTTCACGTTTTCGTGATCATGGCTTATTGCACCTATTGCATAAGCCTGTTTCGCGCTTAAATTGGAGTTAGTCAGGCGCGTCACCCTGTATTCGGTAGTGCCCCCCGTCTAGCCGAAGACGCAGCCTGTGATGCCGGCTTCCCTCCCGGCATCGCGCGCGAGAGCGCAAGAGCGCCCAGTCCCTCCCCCCGGGACTGGGCGTTCACTTTTTAAATCTCATGTCAGAAATAATACTTGGTGAACGGCCCGCGTACAGCCGACTGCGTCAATGAACCGTCGCATCCGCGAGATTTTCTTGCCCGCCACCCAAAGTGGCATCGACTGTCCGTAGCTCTTGCGCGAGACGCGTCAAGCGTCCTGTGATTTTTCCAACGAAATGATCGGCAACGGCGGGGTCTTCTTCCATTTGCGCATGAAGATCGGCACGGGTGATGCGTAGGGCGCGCACACTTCCACGTGCGATCACAGTGGAGGAGTGCTGCGTCTCAATCAGCATTGCCATTTCACCCAGCAATGCCCCTTGGGCAATTTCCCTGGGAGCTCCTTCGCAACCGGGACCGGAAATGCGCACAGCATCGCCTGAAACGATGAGAACAGCAGCATCACCATCAACGTCTTCTTCGATAATGGCCTGTCCAGGTCTGTAGACGACACGCTCGGCCCGTCGCGCAATCTCGGTAATTTGGAGCGGCTTCAGCCCCTGAAAAATTGCTACGTTCATCAATGGTTTAACGAGAGCATCAATAGCCATGACACACAAAACCCCAAAAAGTTGACACGAAAAATTTCGTGGGGACGCAACACGTTGGACGTCCGCGGGGTCGTGAAAAGCAAGACCAGTGCCCCGGTAACGAGAAGCGAAAGTGTCCCGATTCGTACAAGCCCGTCCACGTCGCATTCGCGGCACGGGAAAGCGGTCACAACTTTCAAACAGATGGGGAATTGGCCCCCATGCAATTGACGCACGGAAACAAAGTGATTCTCAAAATCACCTAATGCGCGAAAGTATAAAGGAGATATGCGGCATAAATCAGAACCACCGACAAAAGCAGCCGCAACAGCCAGTCGGGGAACGCACCAACAAGTCGCGACCCAAGCATGATGCCGGGAATTGAACCGATGAGCAGAGCACCGAGAAGTCCAAAATCCACATTGCCCATCGACAGATGACCAACGCCGGAAATGAAAGCGAGAGGGATCGCATGCACGATGTCCGTTCCCACGATCCGGCGCGCTGCAAGATTGGGATACAGCATGATCAGGATCGCAACACCAATCGCGCCCGCACCAACCGATGTCAGCGTAACCAACGCGCCAACTAGTAGGCCGTAAAGAACAGTGGGAATGGGACGTGGCGCACTGCGCATCTCCGGCGTCCCCTGGCTACCATGCCGTCGCAGCCACCATGGTACCAACGAGACAGCAAGCGAACTGGCAACGAGCGCACCGATTAATACAGTCCTTATGACCGAAGCCAGAAGGGTCGTGTCAGGGTGTGCAAACTTGAGCCACGCCAAGGTGATGAGTGTGGACGTTAAGCTGCCACACGCGAGGTAGCCGAAGATCGCCCAATCAACATTCCCATACTTGTGATGACGCCACGCCGCGCTTGCCTTCGTAATCGATGCGAAGAGCAGGTCCGTCCCTACGGCGAGTGCCGGGGCGACACCGAATCCGGAAATAAGCATCGGCGTAGTGACCGAACCGCCACCGACACCTGTCATCCCGATCAGAAACCCAACCAACAGCCCCCCGAGCGAGACAAGGATCCACGTATCTGGGAATGATGCATGCATGAGGGTTCTCGCAGACATAAATTCTACGGTGCAAGTTTTCTAATGAGATAGAGAACGCTCAGGCCTGAAACCATCAGCCCGACGACGATCATAAGCAACCGCTCTGGCAAATATCGTGTCGCGAGAGCCGCGAAAGGCGCGGCGATAACGCCTCCAACCACCAAGCCGGCAATAATCGGCCAAAGTTCCAATCCAACGGTGACGAGAAACGTCGCTGAAATCACGGCCGTCACGAAGAACTCGACCAAGTTCACCGAACCTATTGCGTAACGGGCTTCAGCCCCACGGCCGATGAGCGTCGTCGCAACCATCGGACCCCAACCACCGCCGCCGACCGCGTCGAGGAAACCTCCGAAGAAGCCCAATGGAAGAAGATGCCGATGCCCGATATTGCTGCGGGAACGAGCGTTACGTGCCGCCCGCAAAATGATCAGCACGCCAAGGATGAACAAATAGACGCTGATATACGGCCGGATCACATCGCCGGGCACTTCCGACAGCAGATATGCGCCGAGCGCTCCCCCGATCATTCCAGGCAGAGCGAGCCGCCGCACCAGCCGCCAATCGATGTTACCGACCCGCCAGTGAGCGATACCTGAAGCTGCGGTGGTGAACGTCTCCGCAGCATGCGTACACGCACTTGCCGTCACAGGAGGAACGCCCGCACTGAGCAAAACGCTGGTCGAGACGATCCCAAATGCCATCCCGATGGCACCATCGACCATCTGCGCCACAAATCCGATCGCGACGTAGATCAGGATGTCTTCCCACACGGCGGCACCCTGCGATGTTTCTGCGCGGTAGCTAGTGACCTAGACGTCTATTGACGTCTTCACGCCGGCAGCCCTCAAAATGAGAGCGACCTCGGCTGCGCGTCGTTTAAATTCCGCGCGATCCTCGGCGCTATTGCCAAGATCGCGGCAAAGTCCGGCCGCCAGCCGCGTACTGTCGAGAACGAACTGCGCGCCGGAACTACGCTCGGCTTGACCGAAAGGTTCCAATACGATTCCGCCAGCGACCGATGCCCCAGTGATAGCATCGACGATCACAAATGCACCGGTTTCGCAATTCTCTGTAAAAGCGTCGAGAACAACAGGACGTCCCAACGCGATCTTCGCAACCGCGATGTCGTTCGTCGTGCACACGGCGCTAGGGCGGACTGTCAGCGTCTCAAGGTCCATCAACGCCGCAAGCTCAACGCTATCGATGGGCACCAGGTCCGTAGCGGTCCGCAAGAGATAACCGGCGTTCGCATCAAAAGATTGCTCCGCCAGCCAGACAAACTGGGCAGTCAAACCATCGGCGCGAGAAGGCGGCGCAACAGCTGCTGCAAGAACGTGTCCACGCGCGACGTCGATATCCCTATCGAGCCCGATAACCACCGCCCGTCCGGGCTCAGCCGATGTGAGTTCACCATCGAAGGTCGCGATGCGTTGGACCCGCGCACGTTTGCCGCTCAGAACGTCGACGACTTCATCGCCGATCTCGACGCGACCGGAACTGATCGTACCCGCCAACCCCCGAAAATCTCGACCATCACGCAGCACCATCTGCACCGGCATACGGAATGCGCCCGCGACAACTGCAGCCCGTGGCGGCAAAAAATTTAAATGCTCCAGCAAAGTCGGCCCGCGATACCATTCCGTCCGCGCTGACCGCGTCGCGACATTGTCGCCGCTGACCGCAGCAACCGGAATGCTTACCGCGTTCTGAAATCCAAATCGCAACGTCAGAGCACGAAACTCTTCTGCGATTTCGTCGAAGACAGACTGCGACCAGTCAACGAGGTCCATCTTGTTGACGGCGAGGATGACGTGCTTGACGCCCATAAGATCCAAAATGGCAGCATGCCGTCGCGTTTGCGGCTTAACACCGTGACGCGCATCTGTAAGCATGATCGCAACGTCGGCATGACTGGCGCCGCTCGCCATATTCCGCGTGTACTGCTCGTGGCCCGGACTATCAATAATGACGAAGCGCCGCTGGTTTGTGTCAAAGGTTCGCCACGCAATATCTATCGTGATGCCCTGTTCGCGCTCGGCGGCAAGACCATCGACAAGGCGGGAGAAATCAGGCCCAGCGCCCGCGCTTTCCGCTCCGCGTTCGATCATCTCGCGCTGATCGATAGCGAGATCCGATGCATCCCAAAGCAATCTGCCGATGAGCGTCGACTTACCGTCATCAACCGAACCGCAGGTCAGGATGCGCAAACTTTCATTTGGTGCCGCACCGAGCACTTTCTCGGCAGCGAACTCAGACACAACCGGTGCACCCGTCTTGGCGGGGTCGTCCGGCGTCAGCTCCGAAGCATGCATCTCAGAAGTACCCTTCCTGCTTCTTTTTCTCCATCGCACTGGCTTGATCGTGATCGATCAACCGCCCTTCCCGCTCAGACGTCCGCGCTGAAAGCGTTTCGGCAACGACCGCCTCCATCGTCGTAGCAGTTGAGGGAACTGCGGCCGTCAGCGGCCAGCAGCCCAGCGTGCGGAACCGAACGCTGCGCAATTTCACCTGTTCGCTCGGTAAAAGCGGCATCCGATCATCGTCGAGAACCAAGATCTGGCCGTTGCGCTCAATAGTGGGCCGCTCTGCCGCCAGATAGAGTGGGACAACGTCGAGCTTCTCGCGCAGCAGGTAGCGCCAGACGTCTTTCTCCGTCCAGTTGGAGAGCGGGAAGACGCGAACCGTCTCACCCATGCCAAGTCGCCCGTTCAGCAACCGCCACATCTCAGGTCGTTGCCGTCGCGGATCCCAGCGATGTCCGGTTGAGCGAAATGAAAAGATGCGTTCCTTCGCACGGCTCGCTTCTTCGTCGCGCCGCGCTCCTCCGAATGCGGCATCAAACCCATGAAGGTCGAGCGCCTGCTTCAGCGCCACCGTCTTCATAATGTCCGTGTAAACCGATGGCGTATGGTCGATCGGATTGATGCCCTGCGCCACACCATCCTGGTTGGTATGTACGAGAAGATCGAGTCCGTACTTCTTCGCAGTCGCATCCCGGAACGTGATCATGTCGCGGAACTTCCACGTCGTATCGACGTGAAGCAGTGGAAACGGTGGAACCTGCGGCCAGAACGCTTTGCGCGCGAGATGCAGCAGAACCGTGGAATCTTTTCCGATAGAGTAGAGCAGAACAGGCTTACGGAACTGTGCCGCAGCCTCGCGGAAAATATGAATGCTTTCCGCTTCGAGCAAATCAAGGTGTGAAATAGGCGCTGTCATACCGACGACTTCTTTCCTGACCGAAGAGCGAAAAAATTTCGAACAACCGGCAACGACCGGCTAGCAGGTCGTGGGCGCCGGCTTCTCCTGGGAAGGGAGGCGGGCAGGTCGCGAATGCAGACCACACTCCTTGCCGTCTTCGTTCTCCCACCACCAGCGTCCGGCACGGATATCCTCACCCGGCTTGATGGCGCGCGTGCACGGCTGACACCCGATAGAGGGAAACCCACGCGCGTGAAGCGTGTTCACTGGGATCGAATTGTCAGAGATGTAAGCTTCCAAGCGATCCAGAGACCAATCCGCGATTGGATTGATCTTGATGAGATTCATCGCACCATCCCAAGAGGCGAATGACACCTCATTGCGGCCTTGGGATTGCGAGCGGCGTAGTCCCGTAACCCAGGCCGCAGCCCCGGCGAGAGTTGCCGCAAGCGGACGCACCTTGCGAACGACACAGCAGGCTTTTCGAGCATCGATCGACGTTCTGAAACCGAACACACCGTCACGCGCAATAAGCTCTTGGGTCTCGCCGGCATCCGGCGAGACCATCCGGATCATCTGCCCATAGCGCAACTGACTGGCGTCCAGCGTCTCGAGCGTTTCCGGAAAGTGGCGACCGGTGTCCAACATGAAGACATCGAACACTCGTTGTTCGTGTGCGATTGCATGAAGGACCGCCTGATCCTCCAATCCGAGACTGGTGGAGAAGCTGATACGTCCTTCAATCGCCCGGCCGATAAATGCGATCCGCGCCTCTAGGGTCTCGAGCTTTCCAATATCGGCATCGAGTTTGGCAACCGAAACCGATTCCGGTGCCCTCCGTTCAAGCTTGACCTGCACCATCGTTTTGCTCCTGCGCAACCTGGCGTGACGCTTGAGAAGGACGAACTACGGTTGAATACCTGCGACTGCCGCCGACTGGACGCTGATAACTCAGCGCTAGTCCCGGCAAATACCCACGCCCCAACGCCGCGATCGTCGGCCCATGCGTAATCTCGAAGGCATCGAACCCACACCGCAACATCAACGGGATTTGGTCGAGAAGAACGTCACCCGTCGCGCGGATCTCACCTTTGAAAGCATGACGTTCCCGCAACGCACGGGCCACTGAATAGCCGCGTCCATCCGTAAACTTGGCAAACGTGATGACGATGAGCGGCGCGTCCACCAGACCGTCAGCAATGACGTCGGGCTCTTCGCCTGCGCGCAGGATGACGCCAACATTGCCAGTCCTGAGCTGCGGCTCGGAACGCCACCGTTCAAGTGAAACTATGACATGCGCTCCGCGATCCGCGACTTCATCGTCGCCGAGCACCCGCCAGGTATCATCGACAAAGGCTCCACCTCGATAGATCGGCATTCTCAAGCCTCCTGTAATTGTTTGCGAGACGAAGCTCCGGAGTTGGGCGCTCCATAAAGCGCCTCCTTGAACGGAGCCTGGCCAATACGACGGTAGGTCGCGAGGAACACCTCGCCCTCACGGCGATGCGCGCGATACGTCGCAACAATGGTTTCAATTGCATCCGGCACAGCTTCAGCCGGGAAGCTTGGACCGAGGATGGTGCCAACCTCAGCGTCATCGCCCGGGCTACCGCCGAGCGTGATCTGATAGTGTTCGGTACCCTTCTTATCGACGCCCAGAATGCCGATATTGCCGGAGTGGTGATGACCACAGGCATTAATGCAGCCAGAGACATTCAGCCGAAGCCGGCCGATATCTTCCGCCACACTCTGATCGGCGAACCGCTTCGCAATCTCCAGCGCCACCGGAATCGATCGCGCATTGGCAAGGTTGCAATAGTCGAGACCCGGGCACGAAATGATATCCGTAATGAGCTCGTAATTGCCCACGGCGACTCCCGCAGCAACGAGCCCGTCATACACTTTGACGAGATCGACGAGCGCGACATTGGGCAGAACCAAATTCTGCTGATACGTCACGCGGATTTCATCGTGGCCATATGCACGCGCCAGCGCTGCCACAGCCTCCATCTGATCGGCCGTTGCGTCACCGGGAACCTTACCCGGTTCCTTCAAGAGAATGTTGACGATGACATGCCCGGCAACACGATGCGGCAGCACATTGTTCCGCACCCAGGAATCGAACGACGCATCTTCACGCCGTCGCTTCTCGACGCCTGCGTCGGTGATCGGTCCGGGAACCAAAGGCAACGGGGCAAAGTAGGCCGCGATACGGTCGTATTCCTCTTGCGGCAGATCGATACTGACATGATCGATCTTCGACCATTCCTCCTCGACCTGGCGGCGGAATTCCTCAATGCCTAGCGCTTTGACGAGAACCTTGATGCGGGACTTGTAAAGATTATCGCGGCGACCGTGCAGATTGTACACGCGCATAATCGCTTCGAGATAAGACAGAAGTTGCTCCTTCGGCAGGAAGCTCCTCAGCTCCTCCGCAACGTAGGGCGTCCGTCCCTGGCCGCCGCCGACATAAATCGCAAAACCGGTTTCGCCACCTTTCCCTTTCACGATGCGCATGCCGATGTCGTGATACAGGATCGCCGCCCGATCTTCCGCGGCACCTGTAATCGCGATCTTGAACTTGCGCGGCAGGAACAGGAACTCGGGATGTACGGTCGACCACTGGCGAATGATCTCGGCCCAAACGCGAGGGTCTTCGATCTCGTCGATAGCGACACCGGCGTAAGGGTCCGTCGTCGTATTGCGGATGCAGTTTCCGCTCGTCTGGATCGCGTGCATATCGACGTCAGCCAGCAGATCCAGAACGTCAGGCGTCTCTTCAAGCCTCGCCCAGTGGAACTGAATGTTGGTGCGCGTCGTGAAGTGCCCGTATCCACGGTCGTGCTTGCGCGCGATACGCGCGAGCTGCTCGAGCTGTCGCGCTGACAGCACGCCATATGGAATAGCGACACGGAGCATGTACGCGTGAAGTTGAAGATAAAGACCGTTGTGCAGTCTCAGTGGCCGGAACTGCTCCTCCGAAATTTCACCCGCCAGCCGGCGTGCCACCTGGTCCCGGAACTGCGCCGTGCGGCTCCGGACAAAAGCCGCGTCGAATTCATCGTAGCGATACATCGCCAATCTCCTCTTGGCGTCAAACGGATGGGCCGAGCGCGGCGCGAATGCGCTCACGCACGGAACGTGGCTCGGGACGTCCATCGACAAGCTCGACGTCCATGGCGTAGACGGAAATCACACGTTGAGACTCCACGTCGCGCTGTGCCGTCTTCTCAAGCTCGGAAAGTTCGTCCTTGTCCTTCGCGACCGTCGCATCACCGATTTCGCGAACCCAGTTGTTGAGGCCTGCGAAGTAGACGACATCGCCTGTCCGCAGCAGGTTGGCGGTTATGATGTTAGGCATGAGCGAAATCCCCCTGAGAACGTATTGAAAGCACCGGCTGAAACTGAGGATCGATCTCTGCTGCGATCCGTTCGACGGCGCCCGCCGGGGTTAGACCGGCAATTTCCCCGACGATCAGAATCGCAGGTCCGCTCAGAGCAAGCCGCTTGGCATCATCAGCGACAACATCAAGTGACGTAGCAACGCGCCGCTCATTGGCATGGCTTGCGCGCTCCACCGCCATCACCGGAGTAGCCGGCGACCAACCCGCATCGATAAGCGTTTGCGCCAAAGCACCGGCAGTTGCCACGCCCATGTAAACAGCGAGCGTGTTGCTCCCTTCACCGAGAGCCCTGAAGTCGACGTGGTCGAAATTCGCCGCCCCATCCCCGGCAGAGTGGCCGGAGATAAAAGTCACCGAGTGCGAGATATCGCGGTGGGTCAAAGGAATTTGCAGGGAGGCCGCGGCCGCTGTGGCTGCCGTGATCCCAGGCACGACCTCGCAGGCAATGCCGGAAGCCCGCAGCGTATCCACTTCCTCACCCCCACGTCCGAAGATAAAGGGGTCACCACCCTTCAGGCGCACAACCGTCTTTCCGGCCTTGGCGTGTGTGAGAATGAGGGCATTGATCTCAGCCTGCGTTTTCGAATGGCGGCCCTTCGCCTTGCCGACAGGAATGATCTCAGCCTCACGACGCGCATGTTCGAGAACGCCCGTTCCCGCCAGGTTATCGACTAGGATCACGTCTGCGGCCTTAAGCGCACGGACCGCTTTGAGTGTCAGCAGTTCCGGATCACCAGGCCCGGCACCAACAAGGATGACCCGGCCTACGCGAGGTGCCGTTGTGTCTTCTTTGTCGAGTTCGGCTTCGATGCGACGAACACCCTCAGCTTCGTCGCCCGCCAGGATCGCAGCAGAAGCAGGCCCGCTGAAAACCCGGTCCCAGAACACGCGGCGTTGCACGCCAGGCCGCAGTTTCTGCGCGACACGATCACGGAAATCACCCGCAATTCTCGCAAGCGAACCCAGCTGCGGAGAAAGCTCTTGCTCGAGCCACGCGCGCAGTCGTGTCGCCAGCACTGGGGCATCGCCTTCCGTACCGATCGCAAATGTCACCGGATACCGATCAACGATTGCAGCCAGCGAGAATGAGCAAAGCTCGGGCCGATCCGGAACGTTGACCGGAACGCCGATTTCGCGAGCGAGATGCGAAATACGCGCATCTTCTGCATCGTCTTCCGTTGCGGAGATGACGACCGGACGCCCGCGCAACGTCTCCACATCGGGTACACCGCTAATGCGCTCCGCTCGTCCTTCGGCAACGAGCTTGGCAATGCCCGGAACAACACGATCCGCCGCGAAGAGGACGCGGTTAGCCCGCTTCAAAAGCAGCCGGGCTTTCACAAGGGCCAGCTCGCCACCTCCGACGATCAAAGGTGGGGTACGCCCCAATTCCACAAATATCGGAAATCCAGCCATGCTCAGATCACCCCGAAACAGGTTGCAGAGACCTCTACCAACCGGACTGACTGGCCCGATTCGGTGCGCCTCCTTCGTTACGGGGAACATAAGGAAATTATTTTCCTCGTGATACCACTCAAATCAAATAAACATAGAAATTCATTTCTATATGCGCGTTGTGAAGGAAAATACTTCGATACCCCACAATGAGAGAAACGGGTTGCTCATGCGTATGGTGCCGTGCAACGCCGTTGCCGGAGCTCACGCATGATTATGATGATGCAGGAGCAAAAAGAGCCGCGATTTCATCGCTTAACGCGTCAGTTGCAACGTGTCCTTGGAAAGCCGTATCGCGCCTCGCAAAGGCAACCGACAACGTGGGATGCAGCCGTAATATTGACTTGACAGATCAACAATACTTCCTGTCTTCTGTGTCCCACATGTGGCCCCTTTCCGGAGCCGCGTCGTTCAAAATTTTCAAACGAAAACGGGGCCTTGACCCCCGTTGATTGGAGCACGTCATGACCATCAGCCGTGCCGCATCTTGCGGCGTCGGTGCGCTGGCGACGATCATTTCCGTCGCCGCCGCCAGCTTCTCTCCCGCCATCGCCGCAGATGAAGTCAACATTTACTCTTATAGAGAACCCGGCCTTATTGCCCCGCTCCTTAAAGCCTTTACAGACAAGACAGGCATCAAGCCGAACGTTGTCTACGCCAAGGACGGTTTGATCGAACGCGCGGCTGCCGAAGGCGCGAATTCCCCATTCGACGTTCTTCTCACCGTCGACATCGGTCGTCTCACAGAAGCCGAAGACAAGGGCATCACCCAGGCGATCAGCTCCGACACCGTTAAAGCCAATATCCCCTCGACCTACCTCGACCCGCAGGGCCACTGGGTAGGCCTCTCTAAGCGCGCACGCTTCGTTTACGCCTCCAAGGATCGCGTAAAGCAGGACAGCATCACATATGAAGAACTGGCCGATCCGAAGTGGAAAGGAAAGATTTGCGCACGCTCAGGTCAGCACCCCTATAACATCGCGCTGCTCGCCTCGATCATCGCGCATTCCGGCATTGAAAAGGCAGAAGCCTGGGCAAAGGGCGTGAAGGAAAATCTGGCGCGCAAGCCTGCCGGCGGTGACCGCGATCAGGTGAAGGGCATATATTCTGGCGAATGCGATCTGGCCATCGGCAACAGCTACTATATGGCTGCGATGCAAACCAACACGAAGAAGCCTGAACAGCAGGAGTGGGCGAAGTCGGCCAAGATCCTGTTCCCGAACGCCGATGATCGCGGCACCCACGTCAACATTTCCGGCGCAGTTCTGGCTAAGCACGCACCCCACAAAGACGCAGGCGTAAAGCTCATTGAGTTCCTGACGTCGGAAGAGGGACAGAAAATCTACGCCGAGATCGTGAACGAATATCCGCTCAAGGAAGGCGTGCCGATTTCTGAGCGCGTCGCGAGCTGGGGAACCCTCAAACCTGACAAACTCCCACTCGAGGAAATCGCCAAGCATCGCGCTGAAGCCTCGGCCATCATGGACCGCGTTGGCTTTGACGCCGGCCCAGGCGCGTAACAGGCAACGCCCTTCTCTTCCTTCCTGAAAGTCGAAACCCGCCGCTCATTTGTGGCGGGTTTTTTCGCGCCTATTTGAATTTGATGCCTTGAAGAAACCCGCACAGGTCCCGGGTCAAGTGATGCACATGTTCAGGTAGCTCCTGCCAAGTCTTCACCTTGAGCTGCGCGGGATGATCCACATAGTCCGAATGCACCAGAACGGTCGTCATCCCCAGCGCGTGTGGCGCTTCAAGATTGTGGGGCATGTCTTCAAACATCGCTGATTGTTCGGAGCTAACGCCGTGTCGCCGCACCATGCGATCGAAAGCTTCGGCTTCCGGTTTGGGCACGTACTCACACGTTTCGATCGAACAGATATCTTCGAACTTGTCGAGAACCCCGAGTTTCCCCGCAACGCGTTCGGCGTGACGGCGCGACCCGTTCGTGAAAATGAGTTTGCGGCCAGGCAACCGTTCGATAGCCTCAGCAAGATCGGGGCATTCCGGCACGCAGGTGAGATCGATATCGTGGACGTAATCAAGGAAAGGCCCCGGCTCCATTCCGTGCACTTGCATCAGCCCGGATAGCGTTGTGCCGAATTGCCGATAGTAGCTCTTCTGCAAATGACGCGCGTACTCAAAGGGCACACCAAGCTTCTTGGCAATGAACAAGCCCATGCGCTGATCGACTTGGTCGAACAGATTACATTCCGCCGGATAAAGTGTGTTGTCGAGATCGAAAACCCAGATAGCGGTACGATCAAACCCGCGGCGCGCATCTGAAACAACTTGAGGCTTCACACGAACGTCCTCTTCGTTAGAGGTCGCCGGCATATTGTCCTTCTCCGCCATCGCAGATCACGACTCCAAGACACAAACCACCTCACGGCTCAAATCAAAACAGCCGCCACTTTGGTTTGCATTCAGATCCTATTTTCTTGTCCAACGAGCGTTCCAATTCCGTGCTCGGTAAACAACTCAAGCAACACGCAGTGCGGCACCCGCCCATCGATAATGACGACCGCCTCGACACCCGCCTCAACGACCTCAATGCAGCCCTCGACCTTCGGGATCATGCCACCCGAAATCGTACCATTCCGAATGAGTTGCCGCGCCTCGTCGACCGAGAGAGACGCGACGAGGTTTTTATTCTTGTCGAGAACACCCGCCACGTCAGTCAGCAACAATAGGCGTTTGACCTTCATCTTGGCCGCCAGCGCAGACGCAAAGCTGTCAGCGTTGATATTAAGGGTCTCACCGCTCCGCGAGAGGCCCACAGGGGCAATGACGGGAATGAGGTCCGAATTCGAAATGACATCCACGATATGCGGATTAACCTCAACCGGATCGCCCACATAGCCGATATCGACAGCCTGCATCAGATTGGATGTCGGATCGGGTATTTCCGTTATGCGTTCGGCAATCATCAGATTGGCATCCTTGCCGCAGATTCCAACCGCCTTGCCGCCTTGCTGATTGATCGCTGACACAATCTCTTTGTTGATCGCGCCCGCCAAAACCATCTCCACGACTTCAACTGTCGGCTTGTCCGTTACACGCAGGCCATTCACGAAGCTCGATTGGATAGCAAGCTTATCCAGCATCCGTGCGATTTGCGGTCCGCCGCCGTGTACGACGATGGGATTTACGCCTGACTGCTTCAGATAGACGATATCCTGGGCAAACGCCTGCGACAGCGCCGCATCCCCCATCGCATGCCCGCCGAACTTGATGACGACGTACTGCTCATCGTAGCGAATCAAATGCGGAAGAGCCTCGGCAAGAATACGCGCCTGGACATGGGCGCTAATTCCACCGTTTTCGTAGTCTTTCCCCACCATTTTTTGCGGCTGCGACATCTTATCTGACATGGTCTTGAACGGTCCGTTGCAGTTCGATATTGACTAAAATGCAGCCGCTGAAATCGTAATCCGCCGCCGCGTGTGTGAGTTATCCTACGCGGGACTTATATCCGTGCCGAAGCCTGCGACAACGGATTTCCCTCACAATCGGTTGCTAATAGCGCTAAGACACGGTGCGAGGGGCATCGGCTGCTGCGATGAGCGGCTGGTTGGGAGAAGGGCATGACAGCGCCGTTCGTTGAGAGTTTGGGACCTATTCCGATGTCACCGACGTTGGCGTCTACGCTGGCTCGGGCGGCAAATTATGCCCAATCTCAACAACATATCGAAGTTACACTTGAACATTTGTTGCTGGCTCTAACCGAGGATGACGATGCTTGTATCGTCATGACGTCTGCCGGCGTCAACCTCGACCAGCTCAAAACGGATGTCTCAAATCACGTAGGACGCATAGAAAACCGGCTTCCGACGGACCATCCTGGTACCGCCGCTATATCAGACGAGCTCCGGCGTATCCTCAATGCCGCTGCAGCCGCAGCCAGCGGCCGTCGCAATGACATAAACGGCGGAATCGTGCTCGCTGCGATCATTGGTGACGCCAACAGCAGCGCTGCCGGGCTGTTACAAGCCCACGGGCTGACCTTCGGTGCGGCAATTGAAGTGGTCAAACAGCGGTTTGGCCCCGAAGCCGAAACCCAGCGACAGCAACCGCACCCTACACCACGTCCGGCCCCTCCACAGCCCGAGCAAAGCAACCGTCAGCAATCGGACGCTGATTCGTTCCTGGCCGACGCGCGCTCGCGCGTAGAGCACCGCCGCGGGGGACCACCCTCTCCGGAAGGCGAAGCTCAATTTAACGCGCCACCCAGCCCTGCGCCTCAACCACAACCAGCGCCGGCGCCGGCGCCGGCGCCCGTTAAATCCCCCGCCCCCGAACCGCAACCCAACTTCGGCGCCCCGGCACCCGGCGAACAAACGCCCGCTGCTCCCCCTACGGCGCGGCCCTCACCGCAACCAGCCCCTGCGACGCGAGATCCACACCCGCAGCAACAGCCCCCACTACCTCAACAATCTCAACCCGGCCAGGCTTGGACGCCACCGCCCTCGCACGCGCAGCCTCAGTCGCAACCGCGGCCTTATCGCGCGCCCCCTCCCCTGAGCCCTGACGTTGGTATGCGGCCACCGCCACCGACGGGTCCGTTTCGTACAGAAACCGATCCTGCTCCCAACCCTCAACATCGTCCAGGAGGGGCTAGGCCTCCCGTGCCCGCAGGTTCTCCTGCGCCCGGGCCGTCACATCAGCAACGTCCTGCACCAGCAGGAGCACAGGCCAGACCGCAAACGCCACTTCCTTCTGTGGAGGAAGTTTTTGGTGGTCCTCCGACCGCAGAGCTCGAACGCGCGCAGACGACAGCGCGCCGGCAAGGCGGAGCTGACCGGGCTCCAGCCCCCGCACAGACCTCACAAAAAGCCGCAGCGCAGAACCGGGCAGGCAGCGCACCGGCTAAGAAGCGCCGCCGCGCCCGCACTGATAGCGTGCAGGCAGGCCAGCTTATCGAAAACATTCCGCGTATTATGCGCGTCGCCCTCCCCTCGCTGGTGGAAGCGCGGATCGCCAAATCCGAAGTTAAGAACCTCGCCGATGGCATGATCGGCGAAGGAGCCGCCTATCGGCACGATGTTCTCATTACGCGCGCCATGTCTGTGAGATTGCGAGCACCCGATGGCGGCTTCTTTATAGAAACCTCATCCCCCGAAACGCAGTGGATCGAGAACGCGCTCGGCTTGATGGCGGATGACTACGCAAGCTGGCGTTGGACAGTGACTCCAAAGGCGAGGGGCCGGCGCCGCCTTCAGCTGATCGTTTCCGCGCGCACCGTTGGTGCAGACGGGCTTGCAGCCGAGACAGCACTACCCGACCAGATTGTCGAAATCAGAGTGCGCACCAATTATGCACGGACTCTTACGATCTTATTCGGGTGGCTCGCGGCAGCCGTGGCAGGCGGCATTCTCGCACGCTTTGGCGAGGAGCTGTGGACGTCAATCAGCGGCTTCTTGAAAACGCTTGGCGGTCCGTAAGCGCTTGACCGTCAAGCAATCAGCCCTGCGATCGTAGCCTTGAGCTCAGCCATTCCCTGACCCTTCTCCGCCGACGTCGCAAGCACGTAAGGAAACGCCGCCGGATGGGTTCTGAGTTCACCCAGCGTTGTCTCAGTCAGCGCCTCTAGCTTGAACGGATTGATCTTATCGGCCTTGGTGAGCACGACCTGATAGCTGACAGCTGACGTGTCCAGCATCCGCATTAGCTCTTTGTCGATCGCCTTGATCCCGTGACGGCTATCAATAAGCACAAACACACGCTTCAGCGTTGGACGGCCTCGTAGATAGTCTTTGATCAGGTCCGTCCAGGCTTCAACCTTCTCCTTCGGAGCCTTCGCAAAACCGTATCCGGGCATATCGACGATGCACAGCGGCACGCGCTCGCCCGCATCAGGAGCAAAAATATTCAGCTCCTGCGTTCGCCCAGGCGTGTTTGACGTGCGCGCCAAACCCTTCTGACGCACAAGCGCGTTGATAAGGCTCGATTTACCCACATTGGAACGCCCGGCAAAGGCGATTTCCGGGATGTCCGCCGGGGGCAGGTGCTCTAATCCGACGACACCTTTGACGAACCCCCACGGCAGCTCGAAGAGCCGCTCACCGGCAGCGAGCATCTCCTTGGAAAATTCAGGTTCCACAGCTCACGACCGCCTGGGCGGCTCTCCCCTTATTCGCTCTTTCGCCCGCCGGGAACCAACGATCGCACTGACAGCAATGTCTTCTTGATATTTCCCATCAACGGCACCTCGACGCCTTGCCGCTTCATAATCAGATACTGCTGTGCCAACGACAGAACGTTGTTCCAGGCCCAATAGATCACGAGCCCTGCCGGGAACGTGGCAAGCAGGAACGTGAACATCACCGGCATCCAGTTGAAGATCATCTGCTGGGTCGGATCAGGCTGCGCAGGGTTGAGCTGCATCTGCAGCCACATCGTCACGCCCATGATGAGCGGCCAAGCTCCGACATGCAGGAACTCGGGCACCATGAACGGCAGCAATCCGAACAGATTGAATACCGACGTCGGATCAGGCGCGGAAAGGTCCTGAATCCAGCCAAAGAACGGCGCATGGCGCATATCGATGGAAACGAACAGCACCTTGTAGAGCGCGAAGAACACCGGGATCTGCAAGAGGATGGGCAGACAGCCAGCCAGAGGATTGATCTTCTCCTTCTGGTAAAGCGCCATCAGCTCCTTTTGCTGCCGTGCTTTGTCATCCGGGAAGCGCTGCCGCATTTTTTCCATCTCGGGCTGCAGCTTCTTCATCTTGCCCATGGACTCGTAGGCCTTGCTGGCCAGCGGATAAAACGCCGCCTTCACGATGACCGTCACCGCAAGAATAGCCAGGCCAAAATTGCCAAGGTGTTTGTAGAGCCAGTCGAGCAGGTAATAGAGCGGCTTGGTAATGAAGTAGAACCAGCCCCAATCGACAAGATAGTTGAACTCCAGAATACCGAGATCGGCCTCGTATCGATCGATCGTCTGGACTCGCTTCGCACCGGCAAACAAGTGCCCGCTCACGTTCGCTGAGCCTCCGGCCGCGACCGTAATGGCAGACCGCATATAGTCAGCCTGAAAAGCTTCACGCTGCGTATCGGTCCTCTGATTAACGGCCCGCATATTTGCGGTGTACGGCACCGATTGATCGGGCACGAGTGTCGCGGCCCAGTACTTGTCCGTGAAGCCAAGCCAGCCACCGGTCTTATCCGTGAACTTCTTGGCGCCGCCCTCTTCCAGCGCACCCGAATAGGTGATCTCGTTCAGACCGGCCTCACCGACCCAGCCGATGAGACCTTCATGCTGAATGAAGAAGCCTTCAATCTTGGGCGTACCGTACCGGTAGATGCGCGCGTACGGATGCAGGGTAATGTCACCCGACGTGTTGTTTTGAACCTCGTCGACGATCTTGAACATGTACTCGTCGTCGACCGAGATCGTGCGCTTGAAAACGAGTCCCTCGCCATTGTCCCAGGTCAGGGTGACCGGAGTTTCGTGCGTAAGCTTCGCACCCTCTGGAGCGGTCCATACGGTATCCCGTTGCGGAAGTTTGAACGTTGAACCGGCCGCCGCTGGAATCCACCCATACTCGGCAAAATAGGCCCGTGATGTATCCGCAGGCGCGAACAAAACCACGTTGGGGCTGCTGGGGTCGACAGTCTCGTGATATTTGACGAACGTCACATCATCAATGCGACCGCCAAGAAGTCCGATTGAGCCCTTGAGCGATGGCGTCGCGAGCGGAACGCGACCGGCCGCCGGAGCCGTCCCCGCACCGCCACCAGGAACTTGCGCAACACCAGAACTACCAGCGGCGGGTGCTACGGGCGCCGCCGGCACCTCACCCGTCTTCGTCGGCTTCTGTGTCTCACTGTGCTCGACAGCAGGTTGCTGTGGCGGCTTGGGTGGCGGGAAGAAAAACTGCCACACCAGCAGTACAGCCATCGACAAGACAATAGCTATGATGAGGTTGTTGGAATTATCCGGTTTTTGGCTGAGCATCAGGGCCTCGACTCGCGGGGTCACTCTGGCCGGGCCGCGATCGTTCGGCAAATTACGAACGAAGTCTAGGCCGACCGTGCATATTGGCTGACGGTATCCGCCATCACCGACTTCAGCGCAACCGTGACATATCGGTCATCGCGTGGAATTTAACTCACAGGGCCTCTTGGACGCTTTGAACTCCCACGCCCATCCACCGAACTCATCACGCGGTTAACCCGGATGAAAGCCTGCTCCAGATCACCACAAAGACTTGCGAAAGACCTCGTCTCCGCACTCGACCGCGCTACAAGCACATAATCACAATTGGAACGCGCGCAACGTGGTGCCAGTGCGTCTACCGCGGCCTTTAAGCGTCGGCGTATCCGATTGCGAACAACAGCCGAGCCCAATTTCTTTGTCGCTGTGAACCCGAAACGGGCAACGTCGGATTCTGCACCGAAAACGGTCCGGGCTCGCCCGGGTGTACGCGGCTTAGCCTCTAGCACAAACGCCGGAGTCGCCCAGCGCGCTCCGCCGCGTATACGTAAGAATTCCGAGCGCTTCTTGAGCGTCTCCACAGCTTCCAAACTTTAGATCGACGGAGCCGCACACGCTCGGTGTCGCATACGGACAGATTATGCGGAAAGACGCTTGCGGCCCTTCGCGCGCCGACGGGCGAGAACCCGCAGGCCACCCTTAGTAAGCATCCGCTTGCGGAAACCGTGGCGGCGCTTGCGAACCAGCCGGCTCGGTTGATATGTGCGTTTCACGTTCTCGTCTCCACCACGTCAAGCCGGTTGCGCGCGCAAAAGGGCGCAAGCCAGCCGAAAAATCTGATTGATAGCGCTTCAGCCGCAGCCAAAGCTGAGCGTCTCCACAAACGCCCACGAAGGGCTGAAGGCGGGAATTGGCCGCTTATAGGGGTGGCCCCGGCTAAAGTCAATCGTCACGACGACGGCAAATGCAGGTACGCGCCGCGCCAAACACTCGATAGCATGCGGCCCAACAGCGACCATCCAGCGACGTCGCATTCGGCCATCACGTACAATCACGAAGTAATATCAAATATCACGACTGATTGAGATACCATTTTCTTTTCAACTGAACTTAGTCATCTAGAATTCAAAACGGATCAAACTAAGAAGACTCCGCGAGAAGCTCGAAAAGCACCATGTATCGAAGAGTTATTTACCAAAGCTCACATCTGGCGGTGCACTCCTTCACCGAACAATCCGGCACGAAACGTGGCCAGCGACGCGCGATTTTGCGTGCGTCGCTTTTCATCATCCCGGCAATAGTTGGCCTGGCCCTGAAAACAACTGACACCGCCGCAGCGCAATCGATTACGCAAAGCTTCGCGGTTCATGACCGGAATGCAAAAGCCCGGGTCGACCACACAGCCTGGTCGATACTGCTTAAAGAATTTCTCGTCGAAGGCTCCGACGGGATCAATCGCATTGCCTACGGGCCATTCAAGGAAACCAAACACTCCAGCCTCAAAAGCTACGTTAAAAGCCTGGAACGGATTGATCCCCGGACGTTGAGCCGACCAGAACAGTTTGCCTATTGGGTCAACCTGTACAATGCCAAGACTGTCGATGTCGTCCTGGACAAGTATCCCGTGGCGTCAATTCGCGACATCTCTATATCGCCGGATCTTCTGGATTTGCTGAAGCAGAGTGTTGGCGCTGGTGGACCTTGGAAAGCAGAAATCCTAACAATCGCCGGAGTTGCATTGTCACTCGACAACATAGAGCACGATATCCTGCGCCCGATCTTTAAGGACCCACGCATCCACTACGTAGTCAATTGCGCGTCATACGGATGCCCCAACCTGCCAAGCGAGGCACTCACCTCTGCCAACCTCGAAGCTCAATTGGACGCAGGCGCCAAGGCCTACATCAATCATCCACGCGGTTTCCAAATCACGTCCGGCCAAGTGACGGCGTCATCCATCTATCAATGGTTCCAAGCTGATTTCGGCGGAAGCGCTGAGGCGGTTCTGCTGCATGCTTCCAAATATGCGGAGCCAAGCCTTAAAAACAGGCTCCGAGGCATTACGACAATCGACAGTTATCGATACGATTGGTCACTCAATGACGCGGCACCGGCCAGCGGTAACGGGGCTAGCTCTCAAGGGGTGACCGCGCGATGAAATGCTCAGATGGCCAATGTGCTGACTTTCCTACACCACCCAAAGGCAAATGGCGCAAATGGCTACCGCTCATCGCGATCGTCGCTCTCATGGCGTTCGTCTTTGCCATGGGCTGGCACGAGCATCTTTCCTTTAAGACGATTGGGCTGAATTACGAGCGTCTTATGGACTTTATCGAGGCCAACTTCGCCACCGCGCTCTCGATCTATGTTCTCGCTTACATCGTTGTCGTCGCGCTCTCGTTGCCGGGCGGACTGATCATGACCCTTGCCGGTGGGCTTTTATTCGGCTGGGTAATCGCGGCACCAGCAACGATATTCGGCGCAACCGTTGGAGCGACTATCATTTTCCTCGCCGCGAGATCCTCTCTGGGTGAGGCACTCGCCGCCAAGGCGGGACCGTGGGTCTGCAAATTGAAGAACGGCTTCCAGGAAAATGCCCTGTGCTATCTCTTGTTCTTGCGGCTCCTGCCGGTGTTCCCCTTCGTCGTTGTCAATGTGGTGCCCGCGCTGCTAGGCGTGCCTCTCGGCACATATATCCTCGGGACACTTCTCGGCATTATCCCCGGCACCTACGCATTCTGCGTCGCCGGTGCCGGACTGGGGAGCGTCATCGACGCGCAAAATAGGATTTACAGAGATTGTCTCGCAAATAACCCGGAAAATGCCTCAGCCTGCCCGTATACGGTTGATACGTCCGCTCTAGTGACCAAGGAACTCCTGTTAGCGTTTGCACTCCTTGGTATCGTGGCGTTAATTCCGGTGATCATCAAAAAATGGAGCAAGCGCAATGCCGCCGTCTGATCCTTCCACCGCCGCTTATTCCAACCAGCTCGGCGTTGGCTCGGACAATCATGCGGGCGCGGGCAACGGTGGTAGCGCAGATGTCACGACGAAAGGTGCCCCGACTGATCTTCTTCAATGTGACATTTGCATCATTGGCGCGGGCTCCGGTGGCCTATCGGTTGCAGCCGCCGCTGCGGCCTTCGGCCAGAACGTCGTTCTGATAGAAAAGCACAAGATGGGAGGCGACTGCCTCAACTACGGGTGTGTGCCGTCTAAAGCATTAATCGCGGCTAGCCGTCGTGCGCACATGATCCGCACCTCGGCACAGTTCGGGGTCATGGCAAGAGACCTGCAAATCGATCCCGAAGCGGTCAGCGAGCACATCAAAGGTGTTATTGCCGCAATCGAGCCCAACGACTCGATCGAGCGCTTCACCGGTCTGGGCGTTCGCGTGATCACCGCCGCTGGTCATTTCACCGATAAGTCGACAGTTTCAGCCGGCGGCTACCGTATTAAAGCGCGCCGTTTCGTCGTCGCCACCGGATCGTCCCCGCTCGTCCCGAACATACCGGGCCTTAGCGAAGTCCCCTATTTCACGAACGAAACGATCTTCGACAACGGCACACACATCGACCACCTCTTGATTATCGGAGGTGGCCCGATCGGGCTGGAACTCGCACAAGCCTATCGAAGGCTTGGCAGCAAAGTCACGGTGCTCGAAGCCGCAAGAGCGATGGCCAAAGATGATCCGGAGATGAGCAAGATCGTTCTCGATCATCTCCGCGAAGAAGGCATCGATATCCGAGAGAAAACGAGCGTCGAGGAAGTCGACACCAGGTTCCGCAACGTCACCCTTACCTTGAAAAAGGGAGACAGCACCGAGGTTATCGAGGGCAGCCACCTGTTGATCGCAACCGGCCGCAGGCCCAACGTCACAGACGTCGGCCTCGAGACCGCGGGTATCAAGTACTCAGACAAAGGGATCAAGGTGAACCGCGGGCTGGTCACTTCAAACCGTCGCGTTTACGCCATCGGCGACGTCATAGGAGGTGCTCAGTTTACGCACATGGCGAATTATCATGCAGGCATTGTCATCCGGAAGGCCCTCTTCCGTCTGCCTGCAAAAACTGATGCCAGCCTCATTCCCTGGGTAACCTTTACAGATCCTGAATTGGCCCAGGTCGGCCTTCAGGAAGAAGACGCCGCCAAAAAACACGGCAAAGTAAACGTGCTGCGTTGGCCCTATCATGAGAACGACCGCGCCCAGGCGGAACGCGCAACAGTCGGTCACGTTAAGGTTGTCACAGACAAATCCGGTCGCATACTCGGCGCCAGCATCGTGGGCGAGCAGGCTGGCGAACTAATCCAAATGTGGGCCTTGGCGATTTCCCAGAAGATGAATATCAAGGCAATGACAGGTTGGATCTCCCCCTATCCGACCTTAAGCGAGATTAACAAGCGCGCTGCCTACAAGTTCTACTCCAAGGCGCCATCAAGTCCGCTCATTCGGAAGGCAATCGGATTCCTCGCTAAATTCGGCTAAAAGGGGGCGTGAAGAAAGCCTCTGAGGACCGAACCGTATTGCAGCGTCACGCCAGCCATAGCGATGATGAGAACGTGGGAGAGGAGCTCTCTCCCGCGCGTATTGCGATTCAAAACGGACTGACAGCCCCGAAACAGGCTTGGCTGAAGCTAGGCCTGCCGATGAAGCTTCTGGTTTTAACCGTGATCTTCGTCATGCTGGCTGAAGTCCTCATCTTCGTCCCGTCAGTCGCCAATTTCCGCGTGAACTGGATCAACGACCGATTGATGGCCGCGCATTTAGCAGCCCTGGCTGCCGATGCAGTCCCGGGTGGCAATATTCCCCCACCGTTGCGCGAGGAATTGTTGACGACAGCCGAGGTGCAAGCGGTCGCATGGCGGCGCGATGGCCGCCGCCGTCTCGTTTTGCCGCCGAGAGCACCCCTAGCTGTTGACGCCCACTTCGACCTGCGCAGCCGACCCGAGTTAGGCACATCACATGAGATCTTGGTCCGGCTCGGTTTGATTGGCGACGCGCTGAGAGTTTTTGTGGGCTCCGGCCAGCGCACACTCCGCGTCATCGGCCCTCTGGGCAATAACGCCGACGACTTCATCGAAGTCGTCATGCCCGAAAAGCCTTTACGGGCCGCAATGTATCGCTTCGGCCTCAACATCCTGGGGCTGTCAATCATAATCTCCTTCGTGACCGCAGCCATGGTCTACATTGCGCTCTCACGCCTGCTCGTTCAGCCAATGATGCGCATCTCGCGCAACCTCGTGCGATTCAGCGAGAATCCAGAAGACCAGAGCCGCATTATCGTCGCGTCCGAACGCAACGACGAAATCGGCACCGTCGAGCGCGAACTCGCGGACATGCAGCAACAGCTTACGCAATTGCTCCGTCAGAAAAATCGCCTAGCGCAATTGGGACTGGCCGTGAGCAAGATCAATCACGACCTGCGCAACATGCTGGCCAATGCACAACTGATCTCCGACCGCCTCAGCGCCCTACCCGACCCGACGGTGCAACGGTTCGCCCCGAAGCTGATTGCCTCGCTCGATCGGGCCATCAATTTCTGTAACGACACGCTGAGGTTTGGCCGTGCACAGGAAGCCGTTCCACGCCGCGAATTGCTGCTGGTGAAGTCAATTCTCTCCGAGGTCGGCGACAGCCTCCTCCTGCCGCGCGAGAACTGCATCGCCTGGGAGATGAGCATTACGCCGGCGACCTTGCGGATCGACGCCGACCGCGAACATCTCTACCGGGTGCTGAGCAACGTCTGCCGGAACGCCGTACAAGCTCTGGAATCCACTGAAGGAGATCGCTCCGGCGGACGCATCTCCGTGAAGGCTTGGCGCGACGGGCGCAAAGTTGTCCTGGACGTGGAAGACAATGGCCCCGGCATCCCCCCCCGCGTCCGGGAGACACTGTTCCAGGCCTTCCGGTCCTCGCAGCGCGTCGGCGGCAGCGGATTGGGCCTGTCCATCGCAACGGAACTGCTCGCCAGCCACGGCGGAACAATACGGCTGTTGGAAACCGAATCTGGCACGACATTTCGCATCGAGATCCCCGATCGAAGCCCACACGAACTTTGAGCCTGGAACGACGTTAAATAAAGCGCCTGCGGCATATTTTCCGGCGACCCGCCACGCCCTTTGCGGACCGGCGTTTTCGCCAAATCCCATTCCTGTAGGATTATTGGCCGAAGCGCTTGCACTCCCGATCGCAAACCATTAGAAGATGCGCTTCTGCGGCGGTTCAATCCGTCCGCCAGCCATCCGTCGCAACGCGATAGGCTTTAGCACCGGTAGCTCAGCTGGATAGAGCACCAGACTACGAATCTGGGGGTCGGGAGTTCGAATCTTCCCCGGTGCGCCATTAATCATAATTTTATTCAATAAAATCAACGGCTGGGCAAATTTGATCCCACAGTTACTCCCACATCGCGACTTGGAATGCGGCGGAATTGGGCGGCACTAAACGGCACATCTACGCGCTCAATATATAGCGAAGCGAACTTGAAGGTCTCGAGCTCTCGCTGTAGCATTCGAGTCGTTTGAGAGTAAAAAGGCGGACTCCAGAACACCGCCCTCAATAACCAGCGCCAGAGCTAACTGGGCAACGCTGAAGAAAATTAAGAACCGCCGCCGGACACGATCTGGTCGAGCTGGCCCAATCAAAACTCCCATCTACGACAACGCTATTGCGCGTGACGCGTCGTTGTGCGCGCGCGCCAGAACGTGGAGACAAGCATGCGATATGCTTTGGTTGACGGCCAACGTGAAGAAGCGCGACCCGGCCTAGTGGGTATCTGTCCCCGATGCGAAGAACCAGTGATCGCCAAGTGCGGACCGTTGCGAGTTTGGCACTGGTCGCATCGTGGCAAACGCACATGTGATGTTTGGTGGGAACCGGAAACCGAATGGCATTTGGGTTGGAAAAATCGCTTCCCGCAAGATTGGCAAGAGATAGTTCACCATTCAAACGATGGCGAAAAGCACATCGCCGACGTGAAGACACCACTTGGGCTTGTCATAGAATTTCAACATTCCTTTTTGGATATCCAAGAGCGTAACTTGCGTGAAGCGTTCTACCGCAACATTGTTTGGGTGGTGGATGGCAAGAGGCGCAAGCGCGACAGGAAGCGCTTCTTCGACGCCCTGAAGTCGTCGCGGCAAATAGGCAACGCGGTTTTTCTCGTTTCCTTTGTCGAGGAAGGCTTGCCAAGGGAGTGGCTGAGTTGCGCTGTTCCGGTTTACTTCGACTTTGGCGATGACAATGAGCCGGGTGACCCATTTCCAATTGTGTCGCCGGTAGTGTGGTGCCTTCTGCCGCGACGGGCCATGGCGCGCGCTGTCATCGTCGCCATCAACAAAACGCACTTCGTCTCCGCTTCTCAGAGGGGTGACCCAGTCTTTGATGGCAACAAACTAATATCCGCCATCGAAGCAGACATTCGGCGTCGACAGAGCGCTGAGTATGCAGCTTTTGCGCTACAGCAAAGACTCAAGAAGCGACCTCGGCGTTATCCTCGTTTCTGACCAACAGCAGCAGATGGCGGGCCTTTTGCCCGCTCCGCCCCGCCACTACTGTTACCGTCCCGCTCCTTCGCGTGCTATAGGCGAACGTCGAGAATTATGTTGCGGGGCTGGGGCGCGACCGATCTATGAACGCTGTCGAAATCGAGGAGGCCATCTCCAAACTGGCGGAGGAGGAGTTCGATCCGGAGAACTTCCCGTTCCAGTTCTTGGAAGCTTTCGGCAACAAGGAAACGACGATCAAGCGACTGCGCAAGGGCGAGACGAACAAGTCGGACTTTGCCGGTCCTTGGCGCGGTGTCCTTCAGACCAACAACATCCATATCGCCGTCGCCGCTGCCGGCGAGGTGACGAAGACCCTTTCCGACCTGAAAGCCAGTCCGGCCACTGCTAGAGCCAAGGCGAAGTTCGTTCTGGCGACTGATGGGGATACCTTCGAGGCCGAGGATCTGGCGAGCGGCGAGACGGTCGCCTGCGCTTATGCTGACTTCCCTGATCACTTCGGCTTCTTTCTGCCGCTTGCCGGCATCACGACCGTCAAGCAGGTCCGCGACAGCTCTTTCGATATCCGGGCGACCAGCCACTGGAACTCTGGCTGGCCCAGCGCCTACAGCCAAGCGTAGCCATTTCCTTCAAGTCGGTAGCCTATCACGACACCAAGCTCGTTCTGCTCGAGATACCGGCGGCGGCAACCGGTCCCGTCGAATTCGATCGAATGGCTTATATTCGTATCGGCAGCGCTACGCCCCGGCTTTCCGACCATCAAGAGCGCCTCAAGGCACTGTGGGCAAAATTGCAGCCTTATGCTTGGGAAACCGGGATTGCGGCTCAGTTCCTCTCAAGTGACGAAGTTCTGGCGCGGCTGGACTATGCAAGCTATTTCGATCTCACAAACCAACCCCTTCCGGACAACCGTAACGGTATCTTCGACAAGCTTGCAGCCGACCGGCTTGTGCTGCCAGATGTCGGCGGGAAATGGAACATTACCAATCTTGGTGCGATCCTTTTCGCGAAGCGTCTGAACGACTTTTCTCCTTCGATCGCACGAAAGGGCGTCCGCTTTGTTTCCTATGATGGACTGAACCGGGCTGGTACCGTTACACACCGGCAAGATGGCAAGAGGGGCTATGCCAGCGGCTTCAAGGGCCTGATAGACTATATCGACGGCCTGTTGCCGCATAATGAGCATATCGGCAAAGCCTTCCGCGAGGAGAGGCCGCTCTATCCGTCGATTGCCATTCGCGAGTTGATCGCAAATGCCCTCATCCACCAGGATATGACGATCACCGGAACCAGTCCTTTGATCGAGATGTTTAAAGATCGACTGGAAATTACCAACCCTGGCCAACCACTTGTAAGGCCCGAACGGTTCCTGGATTCACCCCCGCGTTCCCGCAACGAGGCGCTCGCATCTCCGCGCCTGCTCAAGGATTTGGTCGCGGCAATGTTGTTCCTGGTCGCTTTCGCCGCAGTGGTTTCGCTCTTTATGGGGAAGGGCGCGTTAGGGGCGCTTGCGGGATCAGGCTTGGTGCTCGCTATGCTGGGTTTCGCCATTCGCAACGTCGTCGCCGACACATTGTCCGGGGTCGCTCTCGGCATCGAAGGGCCATTCCGCATCGGCGACTGGGTCGATATCGACGGTCTGGCACGCGGCGCTGTGATCGAGATCGGCTGGCGCACCACACGTCTTCTAACCCGTGACCGTACCTATGTGATCCTCCCCAACAGTCAGATTGCGCGCCAGCGCATTACCAACTATTCCGCGCCCAAACCAGAATATCGTACCCAGGTCAGTATC
>NZ_FNJC01000007.1 GCF_900104305.1 Filomicrobium insigne
GAGCAATGGCCAAGGCGAAATTCGAGCGGACGAAGCCGCACGTAAACATCGGCACGATCGGTCACGTTGACCACGGAAAGACGTCTCTGACGGCAGCGATCACGAAGGTATTGGCTGAGACGGGTGGGGCAACGTTTTCAGCTTACGACCAGATTGACCGTGCACCGGAAGAGAAGGCTCGGGGCATCACGATTTCGACGTCGCACGTTGAGTATGAGACGGCGAACCGTCACTACGCGCACGTTGATTGCCCAGGTCACGCGGACTACGTGAAGAACATGATCACGGGTGCGGCGCAGATGGACGGCGCGATTCTGGTCGTTTCGGCTGCTGACGGCCCGATGCCACAGACGCGCGAGCACATCCTTCTGGCCCGTCAGGTCGGCGTTCCTGCCCTTGTCGTGTTCCTGAACAAGTGCGACATGGTCGACGATGAAGAGCTTCTTGAGCTCGTTGAGATGGAAGTGCGCGAGCTTCTGTCGTCTTACGAGTTCCCTGGCGACGACATCCCGATCACGAAGGGCTCGGCTCTGGTTGCTCTGGAAGACGGTGATGCGAAGCTCGGCCACGACGCGATCCTGGCTCTGATGCAGACGGTTGATGAATACATCCCGACGCCGGACCGTCCGAAGGATCAGCCGTTCCTGATGCCGATCGAAGACGTATTCTCGATTTCTGGCCGCGGTACGGTTGTTACGGGCCGTATTGAGCGTGGCATTGTTAAGGTCGGTGAGGAAGTCGAGATCGTCGGCATCCGTGATACGACGAAGACGACTGTCACGGGCGTTGAAATGTTCCGGAAGCTTCTGGATCAGGGCGAGGCTGGCGACAACGTTGGCGCTCTTCTTCGTGGTATCGGTCGTGAGGACGTTGAGCGCGGGCAGGTTCTTTGCAAGCCGGGCTCGATCAAGCCACACAAGAAGTTCAAGGCTGAGGCATACATCCTGACGAAGGAAGAAGGCGGCCGTCACACGCCGTTCTTCACGAACTATCGTCCTCAGTTTTACTTCCGTACGACGGACGTGACGGGTGTCGTCACGCTTCCAGAAGGCACGGAAATGGTTATGCCTGGCGACAACGTGTCGATGGACGTTGAGCTGATCACTCCGATCGCGATGGAAGAGAAGCTTCGCTTCGCGATCCGTGAAGGCGGCCGTACGGTCGGCGCGGGTGTTGTTGCCGCGATCGTCGAATAATGATCGCATCCGTTTTGGTGGCCCCTTAACAGGCCGCCAAAATGGGGCCAGTGGGCCGGGTGTTTTTGGATTTAGTGAAGAGAGGGACATCGCGTCCGGAAGCCAGTCTCAATAGCCAAGACAGTGGATTTCTCGCTGTCGGCAAGGGCAAATCCGGCCATCGGTGGATAGGCAAGAAACATGAACGGCCAGAATATTCGCATCCGGCTCAAAGCGTTCGATCATCGAATATTGGATGCTTCGACGCGAGAGATCGTGAACACCGCGAAACGCACAGGCGCTGAGGTGCGCGGGCCCATCCCGTTACCCACGCGGATTGAGCGCTTCACAGTGAACCGGTCTCCGCACATCGATAAGAAGAGCCGGGAGCAGTTCGAGATGCGTACGCATAAGCGTCTGCTGGATATCGTAGATCCGACGCCACAGACGGTGGACGCTCTCATGAAGCTCGACTTGGCCGCCGGCGTCGACGTCGAGATCAAGTTGTAAGACGACTTTCGCGAAGTTCGAGGTGGTCCTCTGCAGGGGCAATACAAATCCTCTTGTAAGACCGTTAAGCAATTAGGGAAGGAATGCTGACATGCGTTCCGGAGTGATCGCACAGAAGGTGGGAATGACCCGCATCTTCACCGACAACGGGGAGCATATCCCTGTCACGGTGTTGCGGCTCGAAAACTGCCAAGTGCTCGCGCACCGTACTGACGACAAGAATGGATACACGGCTCTTCAACTGGGAGCTGGTACGCGCAAACCATCGCGCGTGACGAAGGCCGAACGGGGCAATTTCGCTGTCGCTAAGGTTGAGCCTAAGCGCAAGATGGCTGAGTTTCGTGTGTCTCCTGACAACCTCATCGAAGTCGGCGCGGAAATCACCGCTGATCACTTCGTTCCAGGGCAGTTCGTCGACATTACGGGCACCTCAATCGGTAAGGGTTTCCAGGGCGCGATGAAGCGCTGGAACTTCGGCGGCCTCCGGGCTTCGCACGGTGTCTCGATCACGCATCGTAGCCATGGTTCGACCGGTCAACGCCAGGATCCTGGTAAGGTGTTCAAGGGCAAGAAGATGGCCGGGCACCTCGGGTCCGAGCGTGTGACAACGCAAAACTTGGTTGTCGTGCGCACTGATATCGATCGCGGCCTTGTAATGGTTCGTGGCGCGGTTCCTGGTCACAAGGGTGGCTGGGTTTTGATCCGTGATGCCGTGAAGAAGCAGCTGCCAAAGGATGCGCCGAAGCCCGGCGCGTTCAAGGCGCGCGACAATGGTGAAGCCGCAGCTGGGAAGGAGCATCAGTGATGAAAGCCGATGTGACGACTCTCGACGCGGCCAGCGCCGGTACCGTCGAACTCGCAGAGCAGATCTACGGCCTCGAGCCGCGTCAGGATCTGTTGCAGCGCATGGTCCGCTATCAGTTGCTGAAGCGTATGGCTGGCACGCATCATGCTCAGGATCGTTCGGAAGTGAACGTTACGGGCAAGAAGGTGTATCGCCAGAAGGGTACCGGTGGTGCCCGTCACGGTGATAAGGCCGTCCCGCAGTGGCGCGGCGGTGGTAAGGCGTTCGGACCGAAGCCACGTAGTCATGCGATTGCGTTGCCGAAGAAGGTTCGCGCGCTGGCGCTGCGTCATGCGCTGTCTGCTAAAGCGAAGGCCGGCGAGATCATAGTTCTCGACAAGGCTCAAAGCGACGGCAAGACGGGCGTGCTCAAGGCGCAGTTGGCGAAGTTGGACTGGGCAAATGCGCTCATCATCGACGGCGCTGTGGTCGATGCCGCGTTTGCGCGTGCTGCACGTAACATTCCCAACATCGACGTACTGCCGGTGCAGGGGATCAACGTTTACGACATCTTGCGGCGCAAGAAACTAGTCCTGACCAAGGCCGCCGTTGAAGCTCTGGAAGAGCGCTTCAATGGCAAGGCGTCCGGGGAGACGAGCCAATGATGAAGCTCAAGGCCTACGACATCATTCTGTCGCCGGTCATCACCGAGAAGGCGACGCTCCTTTCGGAAGCCAATCAGGTTGTCTTCAACGTCGCTAAGACCGCGAACAAGCCTGACATCAAAGCTGCCGTTGAAACGCTCTTCGGCGTAAAAGTGAAAGCTGTGAACACGTTCGTGCGCAAGGGCAAAAAGAAAGTCTTTCGCGGCCGGACAGGAGTTCTCAGCGATACCAAGAAGGCCATCGTTACGCTTGAGGACGGCCAGTCCATCGACGTGACGACCGGGCTTTAAGGAGATCGGGACCTATGGCACTTAAGACATTCCGACCGACTTCGCCCGGTTTGCGTCAGCTCGTTATCGTAAGCCGCAGCAACCTTTGGAAGGGTGCTCCGGTCAAGATGCTGACCGAGGGCAAGAAGAAGACTGGCGGTCGTAACACGCACGGGCGTATTACGACCCGTCACATCGGCGGCGGTCACAAGCAGACCTACCGCAAGATTGACTTCAAGCGGCGCAAATTCAACGTGCCGGCCGTTGTCGAGCGGCTGGAGTACGATCCGAACCGCACGGCGTTTATCGCGCTCATCAAGTATGAGGACGGTGAACTGAGCTACATCCTGGCGCCGCAGCGTCTGAATGCTGGCGACACGGTTGTTGCGGCTGAGACGGCTGACGTTAAGCCGGGCAATGCGATGCCATTGTCGGGCATGCCGATTGGGACGATCGTGCACAACGTCGAACTGAAGCCTGGCCATGGCGGTCAGATCGCTCGTTCGGCTGGCGCTTTCGTTCAGTTGGTCGGTCGCGACTCCGGTTGGGCTATCTTAAAGCTCAACTCGGGCGAAACACGCCGCGTTCATGCTGACTGCATGGCGAGCGTTGGTGCGGTTTCGAACTCGGATCACGCTAACACTGTAGACGGTAAAGCGGGCCGCACGCGCTGGAAGGGCACGCGCCCAACGGTTCGCGGTATCACCATGAACCCGATCGATCACCCGAACGGCGGTCGTACGAACGGCGGCAAGCACTGGGCTACGCCTTGGGGCAAGCCTACGAAGGGTGCGAAGACGCGTAAGAACAAGGCAACGGACAAATTCATTGTCCGCAGCCGTCACCTGAAGAAGAAGTAAGCGCCGCAGCGGCGCACGAAGGAGATAGACGCGGTGGCACGCTCAGTCTGGAAAGGTCCGTTTATTGACGGATACCTTCTGAAGAAGGCCGATAAGGTGCGCTCCTCGGGGCGCAATGAGATCATCAAGATCTGGACCCGTCGTTCGACGATCCTGCCGCAGTTCGTCGGCCTGACCTTCGGCGTCTACAACGGGCAGAAGCATATTCCCGTGAACGTGACCGAGGACATGATCGGTCACAAGTTCGGCGAGTTCGCGCCCACGCGTAACTTCCCGGGGCACGGCGGAGACAAGAAGGCGAGACGATAATGGGTAAGCCTAGCCGAGAGCGCAGCCTGCCAGAGAATGAGGCGAAGGCGGTTGCGCGCAACTTAAGAGTTTCGCCGCAGAAGCTTAACCTCGTCGCGGGACTTATCCGTGGCAAGAAGGTCGACGCCGCGTTGGCTGACCTCGAGTTCTCTCGCAAGCGCATCGCTCAGGACGTACGCAAGTGCGTTATGAGCGCGGTTGCTAACGCTGAAAACAACCATCAGCTGAGCATCGATCAGCTCGTGGTGGCGGAAGCCTACGTTGGCAAGAACCTTGTCATGAAGCGCTTCCATGCCCGCGGTCGTGGTCGCGCATCGATGGTGCATAAGCCGTTTTCGCAGATCACCGTGGTGGTGCGCGAAGTGGCTGAAGACGAAGAAAAGAAGTCCAAGGGGCGTAAGCGGTCCAAGGCTGCGGACGCCGTACAGGCCAAGGAGGCCGAATAATGGGTCAGAAGGTCAATCCGATCGGCCTGCGCGTCGGCATTAATCGCACCTGGGACAGCCGTTGGTTTGCCGGCGGCGCTGAGTATGGAAGGTTGCTGCACGAGGATATGGCTATCCGCGAGCACATCATGAAGCAGCAGCGCCAGGCTGGTATCTCTAAGGTCGTGATCGAACGCCCACACAAGAAGTGCCGCGTTACAGTGCATACGGCGCGTCCGGGTGTGCTAATCGGCAAGAAGGGGTCTGACATCGACAAGCTGCGTGGTGAGCTTTCGCGCCTGACCACCAGTGAGGTCCATCTCAACGTCCTCGAAGTGCGCAAGCCTGAGATCGATGCGACGTTGATTGCTGAGAACATTGCGCAGCAGCTAGAGCGCCGTGTGGCGTTCCGCCGTGCGATGAAGCGGGCGGTGCAGTCTGCGCTGCGGATGGGCGGTCTCGGTATCCGTATCAACGTCGCCGGCCGTCTGGGTGGCGCGGAAATCGCACGTACCGAATGGTATCGCGAGGGGCGCGTGCCGCTGCACACGCTGCGCGCCGACATCGATTTCGGATACGGCGAAGCGCAGACCGCTTATGGCATCATCGGTATCAAGGTTTGGGTGTTCAAGGGCGAAATCATTGAGCACGATCCGATGGCTGCTGAGCGTCGCGCGGTCGATATGCAGGAAGGTGGCGGTGGCGGCCGTCAGCGTCGTGAGCGCGGTGATCGCGGCGCAGACGCTTAAGAACGGGATATTTTGAGGACTGGTCATGCTGCAACCTAAGCGCACGAAGTACCGCAAGCAGTTCAAGGGACGTATTCACGGCGTTGCCAAAGGTGGCACGACGTTGAACTTCGGCTCGCACGGCTTGAAGGCGATGGAGCCGGAGCGGATCACGGCACGCCAGATTGAGGCCGCACGACGGGCAATTACGCGTCACATGAAGCGTGCTGGCCGCGTTTGGATCCGTGTGTTTCCAGATCTGCCGGTGACGTCAAAACCCGCCGAAGTCCGAATGGGTTCGGGTAAGGGTTCTCTGGAATATTGGGCGGCTCGCGTGAAGCCGGGTCGGATCATGTTCGAGCTTGATGGTGTGCCGGACGATATCGCCCGAGAGGCACTCGAGCTTGGAGCCCAGAAGCTGCCGATTAAGACGCGTGTCGTGTCGCGGATTGGCTAAGCCCGCCGGGACGAAAGAGATTACTTGAGGACGAAACGATGAAAGCCGCCGAGTTCAGGGATATGTCGCTCGATCAGCTCGACGACCAATTGGTCAAGCTCAAGAAGGAGCAGTTCAACCTGCGCTTTCAGAGGGCTTCGGGACAGCTCGAGAATACGTCGCGCTTTAAGGAAGTGCGTCGCGACATCGCGCGTGTCATGACGATCGCGACCGAGAAGCGTGCGGCCGGCGCTGGTAAAGACGCCTGAGGAGATAAGAAATGCCTAAGCGAATCCTGCACGGCGTCGTGGTGTCGGACAAGAACGACAAGACCGTGGTTGTTGAGGTCGAGCGCCGCTATACGCACCCGCTGTTCAAGAAGACGGTTCGCCGGACGAAGAAGTACCATGCGCATGACGAGGCCAATCAATTCAAGATTGGAGATCGCGTGCAGATCGTAGAGACAGCACCGATCTCGAAAAACAAGAGATGGTCGGTGCTCGTACAGCAAGGTTAGGCGAAGGGGCTCGCCATTTGACGCGGGTCCCGGAAGCGATTGAAGGAAGTGCGCGCCGCGCCGCGCCATTGAAGATTTTCTAAGGCCGCGAGCGGGCGGGGTGGATAAGGAGCAAGTGCGATGATCCAGATGGAGACGAATCTCGACGTCGCCGACAATTCGGGCGCGCGCCGGGTGCAGTGCATCAAGGTGCTTGGCGGCTCGAAGCGGAAATACGCAACGGTCGGCGATATCATCGTTGTGTCCGTAAAGGAGGCGATCCCCAAAGGTCGCGTCAAGAAGGGCCAGGTGATGAAGGCTGTTGTTGTGCGCACCGCTAAGGGTGTTCGTCGCGCCGACGGTTCCTTGATCCGTTTTGATCGCAACGCCGCAGTGTTGATCAATCAGCAGGGTGAGCCTGTTGGTACCCGTATTTTCGGACCGGTTACGCGTGAATTAAGAGCGAAAAATCACATGAAGATTGTGTCGCTCGCGCCGGAGGTGATTTGAAATGGCGTTGGCGAAGATCAAAAAGGGTGACCACGTGATCGTGCTTGCTGGCCGCGATAAGGGCAAGCATGGCGAAGTGATCGAGGTTCGGCCGAATGAAGATCGTGCGCTTGTGCGCGGAGTGAACATGGTGCGCCGTCACCAGCGTCAGACGGCGCAGGAGGAGGGCGGCATCATCTCCAAGGAAGCGGCGATCCACCTGTCGAATCTCGCTTTGGAAGATCCGCGTGACGGGAAGCCGACGCGGGTTGGAACCAAGGTGCTTGAGGACGGCACGAAAGTGCGTATCGCTAAGCGCTCTGGCGAAGTAATTCCGGAGAAGAAGTAAGTCATGGCCGATAACGACAAAGCCAAGAAGGGCCGAAAGGCTGCAAAAGCCGCTCCGGCAGCCAATATGGCGCCGGCTAGCCCGCGCCCGGCTGATTACAAGCCGCGGCTGAAGAAGCATTATGAAGAAGTGGTGCGCGCGAAGCTGAAGGAGAAGTTTGGCTACGCGAACCCGATGATGATTCCGAAGCTCGAGAAGATTGTGTTGAACATGGGCATCGGCGAAGCCGTTGCTGATCGTAAGAAGGTGGAAAACGCCTCTTCCGATTTGGCGATGATCGCTGGTCAAAAGCCTGTGACCACGATCGCTCGCAAGTCGATCGCGACGTTTAAGGTCCGCGAAGGTATGGCTCTCGGTACGAAAGTCACGCTCCGTGGCGATCGGATGTACGAGTTCCTCGATCGGTTTGTGACGATCGCAATGCCGCGGATCAAGGACTTCAGAGGTCTCAATCCGAAGAGCTTCGATGGCCGTGGCAACTATGCCTGCGGTCTCAAAGAGCACATCGTGTTTCCGGAAATCGACTACGATAAGGTCGATCAGATCTGGGGCATGGACGTGATCGTATGTACTTCCGCGAAGAACGACGAGGAAGCTCGCGAGCTTCTGCGTGAATTCAATTTCCCTTTCCGTAGCTAGAGGACCTCGGGCGCACCCCGAAAGGCCTTTGGAGGATATGAATGGCAAAGACCGGCAAGATCCAACACAACGAAAAGCGCCGCAAGCTGGCTGCGCAGTACGCAGAAAAGCGTAAGCGCTTGAAGGCTTCCGCGAAAGACATGACGCTTGGCGCTGAAGAGCGGTTTGCAGCACGTCTCAAACTGGCAGAACTGCCTCGGAATGCGTCGCCAACGCGTATTCGGAATCGTTGTGAGATTACCGGGCGTCCGCGGGCCTATTACCGCAAGCTCAAGATGTGCCGTAATCAGCTGCGTGAATTGGCGAGCCAGGGTCAGATCCCCGGCATGGTCAAGTCGAGCTGGTAAGGAGGGCCGAAACAGGATGTCTATGAACGATCCGCTAGGCGATATGCTGACCCGTATTCGTAACGCTCAGATGCGGCGGCGCCCGACTGTTTCTACGCCGGCTTCTAACCTGCGCGGCTGGGTGCTCGACGTATTGGCGTCGGAAGGATTTATCCGCGGTTATACGCGGGTGGAACAGAAGGGTGTAACGCCCGAATTTGAAATCGAATTGAAGTACTTCAATGGCCAGCCGGCGATTCGCACTATTAAGCGCGTTTCTAAGCCAGGCCGTCGTGTGTACTCACAAGTCAGGGATATCCCGACGGTGGCGAACGGGCTCGGTGTCTCGATCCTGTCCACTCCCAAGGGTGTGATGTCGGACGTGCGGGCTCGTGAAGAGAACGTCGGCGGCGAAATTCTCTGCAACGTATTCTAATTGGAAAGACCCGGTGGTTGCCGGGGTGAAAAGGTCAAACCCATGTCTCGCATCGGAAAGAAGCCTGTTCCTGTGCCGTCTGGCGTGACCGCAGCGCTCGACGGGCGGACGGTCAAGGTCAAAGGCTCTAAGGGCGAATTGGCGTTCACCGTTCCTGACGAGGTTACGGTCGAGAAGACTGATGCCGGCTTCGTCGTTACGCCGAAGGACAATAGCAAACGCGCTCGCTCTATGTGGGGCATGTCGCGTACGCGGATTGCCAGCCTCATGACGGGTGTTACGGAAGGCTACGAGAAAGTTCTGGAAATCCAGGGCGTCGGCTACCGTGCAGCCATGAAGGGCAAGGATCTGCAACTCAACGTCGGCTTCAGCCACGAAGTGGTGCACAAGATCCCAGCCGGCGTGCAGGTCGCGGTGGCAGGTGCCAAGCAGGAAATCGTGACGGTCAGCGGCATTGACAAGCAGCTCGTCGGGCAGGTGGCTGCCGAGATCCGTCGCTATCGTCCGCCGGAGCCTTATCAAGGTAAGGGTGTGCGTTATCGGGGCGAATACATCTTCCGCAAGGAAGGTAAGAAGAAATAAGGACAGGAACGATGGCGTCGCTGAGCAAGAAATTCGAAAAGCGTCGGACGCGTGTACGCCGCACCCTGAAGGCGCGTACCTCCGGTCGTCCGCGATTGTCGGTCTTTCGGTCGTCGAAGAACATCTACGCACAGATTATCGACGATGCGGCTGGGCGTACGCTTGCCGCGGCTTCGACGCTGGACGATGCGCTCCGAGGGAACATCAAGACCGGTGCAGACAAGGACGCAGCAGCGGCTGTCGGCAAGCTCGTCGCCGAGCGCGCCGTTGCTGCTGGTGTCAAAGAGGTTGTCTTCGACCGTGGTGGGTATCTGTTTCATGGGCGCGTCAAGGCGCTCGCGGACGCCGCGCGTGATGGCGGCCTGAGCTTCTAAAACGAAAGGACCACGACTGTGGCACGTTCTCCTGAAGGCCGCCGCGGCCGGGACCGCGATCGCGAAGAGCGCGACAGCGAATTTTCAGACAAGCTGGTTCACATCAACCGTGTGGCCAAGGTTGTCAAAGGCGGTAAGCGTTTCGGTTTTGCAGCGCTGGTTGTTGTCGGCGACGTGAAAGGTCGCGTTGGCTATGGCCACGGCAAGGCTCGCGAAGTGCCTGAAGCCATCCGTAAGGCTACGGAATCGGCGAAGCGCTCGTTGGTCCGCATCCCGCTGCGTGATGCACGCACGTTGCACCACGACAGCCAAGGCCGTCACGGCTCCGGTAAGGTTGTGCTACGCTCGGCGCCTCCGGGCACGGGTATCATCGCCGGTGGTGCAATGCGCGCTGTGTTCGAAATGCTTGGCGTGCAGGACGTTGTTGCGAAGTCGTTGGGTTCAACGAACCCTTACAACGTTATTCGTGCAACCTTCGATGCCCTGAAGCATCAGGAAAATCCCCGGACCGTGGCCGCACGTCGTGGCCTCAAGGTTTCGGATATCGTGGCCCGCCGCCGCGACGGTTCGTCCGCTTCGGAAGCAGCGGTAGAAGGCTAAGTTATTTAGAGCGAAGGCGCGGCCTGGCGGTTCGCGCTACCGTTCATCCACTAGGTTGAATCAACGGGCATACTGTCGTCCCGGTTGGACCGCTGAGGTTGAAACGAAATGGCTGAGAAGAAAACGATCACGGTCGAACAGGTGCGCAGTGCAATCCGCCGCCCCGAAGTGCAGACGAAGACGCTCAAGGGGCTTGGCCTCAATAAGCTGCACCGCCGTAGAACTCTTGAAGATACGCCGTCTGTGCGTGGCATGATCAACAGCGTACGCCACTTGGTGCGTATCGTTGACGAGAAGGCCTAAGGCGCCCCACTGAAAGAATTGACGAAGAGGCTTTGTAGACTCATGCGGCTTAACGAGATCAAAGATAATCCTGGCGCGCGTAAAACGCGCGTGCGCGTCGGCCGCGGCATCGGTTCCGGCGTCGGCAAGATGGGTGGACGCGGCCACAAGGGTCAGCATTCCCGTACGGGTGTTGCGATCGGTGGCTTTGAAGGCGGTCAGATGCCGCTTTACCGGCGTTTGCCGAAGCGCGGCTTCAGCAAGTGGCGCCGTAAGGATTTCAACGAGGTGAGCCTCGGAGTGCTGCAGACCGCTATTGATGCGGGCAAGCTCGACAAAGCTCAGACGATTGACGTCTCTGCGTTGGTTGCAGCCGGCGTTCTGCGTCGTCCTAAAGACGGTGTTCGTCTGCTCGGCAGTGGGGAACTGACTGCGGCTGTAAAGCTGACGGTCGATCACGCGACAGCATCTGCCAAGGCTGCCGTCGAGAAGGCTGGTGGTAGCATTACGCTGATCGAAAAGAAAATCCTGGCTGCAGACGTCGAGAAGGCCGAAAAGTCTGCAGCTAAGAAGAAGGCAAAGGGCTGATTGCAGCGCGCTCTGCCTGAAGGAGGGAATGCCACCTCTGTTCGTTATATGGCGACTTTGAAAAGGTTGTCATGGAGCTGGGGAATGGCCAGATCATAGAGCGCGCGTCCTTCGGGGCGCGAGCTGCGTTGAGGAGGCGACTACTTTTGGGGCCGTTCGCCGGGGACATTTGGACCCGGTCTCCGCGTCGTCGCCGTGGAGAGTCGCGCTCTAACGCTCAATGAAAGCGGTGCAGTCTCGCACGGCGAAGCATTCGTCGCAGGATCGGGAGCTGCGCCCGGGTCGGGAGACACATCAGCTATGGTATCCGCTGCGGAGCAGCTTGCCTCCAACATCAACCTTTCGGCCTTTTCGAAGGCGACAGATCTCAAGAACCGCATCTGGTTCACGTTGGGAGCGCTGATCGTCTATCGCTTCGGAACGTTCATTCCTATTCCGGGTATCAACCCTGTCGCTTTCGCCGAAACGTTCAATCAGGCCTCCGGCGGCATTCTGGGGCTGTTCAATACGTTTGCGGGTGGTGCGGTGGAGCGCATGGCGATTTTCGCGCTCAATATTATGCCGTACATCTCCGCCTCGATCATTATGCAGCTGATGACCAGCGTGAACCCAAAGCTGGAAGCGCTGAAGAAAGAGGGCGAGCAGGGCCGTAAGCAGATCAACCAATACACGCGTTATCTGACGCTGATTTTGGCAACCTTCCAGGCCTACGGAATTGCTGTGGGACTTGAGGGTACGTCATCGGCTGCTGGGTCAGTGGTGACTGACCCTGGTTGGTTCTTCAGGGTGACGACCGTCATTACGCTTGTCGGCGGCACAATGTTCCTGATGTGGCTCGGCGAACAGGTTACGCAACGTGGGATCGGCAACGGTATTTCGTTGATCATTTTCGCTGGCATCGTCGCGGGTATGCCGTCGGCGCTGGCGGGGCTTTTTGAGCTTTCGCGTACTGGCTCGCTTTCGCTCTTCATGCTGTTTGTACTGTTGTTGTTGATGGCATTTGTTGTGCTGGCGATCGTGTTCGTTGAGCGTGCTCAGCGGCGGCTTTTGATCCAGTATCCGAAGCGCCAAGTGGGCAACAAAATGATGCAGGGCAATTCCTCGCACCTGCCGCTGAAATTAAACTCTGCCGGTGTTATTCCGCCGATTTTTGCCTCGTCGCTACTTTTGTTGCCGATCACGGCGGCTCAGTTCACCACGGGTCAGGGTGGCGAAGGTTCTGAATGGCTGCGCGTTATCGTGTCAGCGTTGGGCTACGGCCAACCGCTGCATACGTTGATCTATGCCGCGCTCATTATTTTCTTCGCGTTCTTCTACACTGCGGTCGTGTTCAATCCGCAGGAAACGGCCGACAACCTGCGTAAGTACGGTGGCTATATTCCCGGCATCCGGCCTGGCGCCAAGACGGCGGAATATATCGACTACGTTCTGACACGCATTACGGTTGTTGGTGCCCTTTACCTCGCTGCCGTTTGTTTGTTGCCTGAGATCATGATTTCGTATGCGGCCGTTCCGCAGACCTTCGCTGCGGTTCTTGGTGGTACGTCGTTGCTGATTGCGGTGAGCGTGACTATGGACACGGTTGCGCAAATCCAGAGCCATCTGCTGGCGCACCAATACGAAGGCTTGATAAAAAAGGCGAAACTCAAAGGTGCGTCGCCGACAACGCGCAGGGGGGGGCGGCGATGAATCTGATCCTGCTGGGACCGCCGGGCGCGGGCAAAGGGACCCAAGCGCAGGAGTTAGTCTCTAAGCGTGGGCTTGTTCAGCTTTCGACGGGTGACATGCTGCGGGCGGCCGTGAAGGCAGGTACTGACATCGGCAAGAAAGCCAAGGCGGTTATGGACGCGGGGCAGCTCGTATCCGACGATATCGTGATTGGCATTATTGCTGAGCGGATTGATCAGCCGGATTGCAAGGACGGTTTTATCCTTGACGGCTTTCCGCGTACGTTAAAGCAGGCGGCTGCGCTCGAAGAATTGCTCGCACAGAAGGGCAAGTCTCTCGACGTGGTCATCGAGATCAAAGTAGACGACGAGGTGCTGGTGGACCGGGTATCCGGGCGTTACACCTGTGCGAAGTGCGGCGCTGGATATCATGATCGGAACAAGAAGCCCAAGGTTGAGGGCGTTTGTGACGTTTGTGGAAGTACGGAATTCACACGCCGTGCGGACGACAACGCTGAAACCGTGCGCAACCGGTTAATGGCTTATTATCGTGAGACGGCGCCGCTTATCGGCTTCTATTTCGCGAAGGGTAAGCTTCACAGTGTGGATGGAATGGCGCCGATCGAAGAGGTCACTCGGCAGATCGACGAGGTGTTGGGGTAGCGTTGCGGGTGTCCAGGCTTGTCAAGGGCAAATATTGACGAACCGGGCATGCTCAGCTACAACAACGCGATTTTCTGACGCAACGAGCCGTAACTTGTCCGGCGGAGAGGGTGCCGCAGGGCAGGTGGTTGCGTTTTTTGATAACAAAATCAGCGGGATCGTGCCCAGCCTTGGTGGCTGGTTTGCTTGGTTTCCGCTCATCGATGGTTCTAGGAGACAGACGTGGCACGTATCGCTGGCGTGAATATCCCAACGCAGAAACGTGTGCTTATCGCACTTCAGTATATTCACGGTATCGGCCCGAAGATGGCGAGCGACATCTGCACGAAGGTTGGTATCCCGGCCGAACGGCGGGTGAATCAGCTGACTGACGCGGAAGTACTTCAGATCCGCGAGACGATTGACCGCGACTTCATCGTCGAAGGTGATCTGCGTCGTGAAGTCGCAATGAATATCAAGCGCCTGATGGATCTCGGTTGCTATCGCGGTCTGCGCCACCGTCGCGGTCTACCCGTGAACGGCCAGCGGACGCACACCAACGCGCGCACCCGTAAGGGGCCGGCCAAGCCGATCGCAGGCAAGAAGAAGTAACGCGCTTTAAGATGCCGGACGCGGCCTTTGGGCCATGCTTTATCCGGTGTCTTCTTGTGCCTCAGACTACGCATCGCATAGGACCGCCGCGCGCGGGAACGGAGACTTAAAACCAAATGGCGAAAGAGCAGCAGCGCGGCAAAGTGCGCCGCCGCGAGAAAAAGAACATCTCGTCGGGCGTGGCACACGTCAACGCATCGTTCAACAATACGATGATCACCATCACGGACGCTCAGGGCAACACGATTTCCTGGTCGTCTTCGGGCATGATGGGTTTCAAAGGCTCGCGTAAATCTACGCCGTTTGCCGCCCAGATGGCTGCTGAAGATGCTGGCCGCAAGGCTCAGGATCATGGAATGAAGACGCTTGAGGTTGAAGTTTGCGGTCCGGGTTCGGGTCGTGAATCGGCGCTGCGTGCGTTGCAGTCGGTTGGTTTCCAGATCACGGCGATCCGTGACGTGACACCAATTCCGCACAACGGCTGCCGGCCGCGGAAGCGTCGCCGCGTTTAACGCGCCTTGGAGCGTGCCAGCCTTTTTTCATCTGGGTGCGGCGCGGCTCGCGGGTCGCGTGCGCGGCCGGATAAATGATTTTGATACCGGAAGCTGCCCGTCGCCAGGCGATCTTCCGAACTAACCGAACGAGGCTGATCGTGACCACCCAATTGTTGCAGAAGAATTGGCAAAACTTAATCAAGCCCGCAAAGCTCGATGTTGTCGCCGGACGTGATCGCACGCGTGTTGCGACGATCGTTGCCGAACCTTTGGAGCGCGGCTTCGGCATGACGCTCGGCAACGCGCTACGGCGCGTGCTGTTGTCCTCGCTGCAGGGTGCAGCCATCCGGACTGTGCAGATCGACGGCGTGCTGCACGAGTTCTCGTCGATCCCCGGCGTTCGTGAGGACGTGACGAATATCATTCTGAACATCAAGGAAATCTCGCTGAAGGTCCACTCTGAGGGTCCAAAGCGGATGGTCTTGAAGAAGGACGGCCCAGGCCCGGCACGCGCTGGTGATATCGAGGTCAGCTCTGAGGTCGAGATCCTCAACCCCGAACATATTATCTGCCACCTTGACCAAGGCGCTTCGGTGCGCATGGAGCTAACGGCTGACATCGGCAAGGGCTACGTCGCGGCTGAGCGCAATCGGCCGGAAGACGCGCCGATCGGTCTGATCCCGGTCGACAGCCTCTACAGCCCGGTGAAGAAGGTCTCGTACAAAGTCGAGCATACCCGCGAAGGCCAGATCCTCGACTACGATAAGTTGACGATGACGGTTGAGACCGATGGCTCGATTTCTCCAGAAGATGCGGTCGCACTTGCCGCGCGCATCCTGCAGGATCAGTTGGCTGTCTTCATCAACTTCGAAGAGCCGAAGAAGCCACAGGAAGAGCAGCGTCATCCGGAGCTGTCGTTCAATGCGGCGCTTCTCAAGAAGGTGGACGAGCTGGAGCTCAGCGTGCGTTCTGCCAACTGCTTGAAGAACGACAACATCGTCTACATCGGCGATCTCATTCAGAAGACTGAAGCGGAAATGCTGCGCACGCCGAACTTCGGCCGCAAGTCGCTCAACGAGATCAAAGAAGTGCTGGCCTCCATGGGCCTGCATCTCGGTATGGAAGTGCCGAACTGGCCGCCGGATAACATCGACGAGCTGGCAAAGCGCTTCGAGGATCAATACTAAGTCACTGCTTTGTGGGGGGTGATCCGTGTCGCTGACGCGGGTCACCCACCGACAAATACTCCAACAAGGCGAGGCCGCAGAACCTCCCAAGTCACGACGGGATCAACCCGTTCTCGACGCAACCAACGTAAGGGAAAATACACGATGCGACACAAGAAGCTTGGCCGCCGTTTTTCGCGCGATAGCGGTCATCGTCAGGCAATGTTCTCCAACATGGCCGCAGCTCTCATCAAGCACGAGCAGATCATCACGACGCTGCCGAAGGCTAAAGACCTGAAGCGGGTGATGGACAAGTACATCACGCTCGCTAAGCGCGGTGATTTAAACTCGCGCCGCATCGCCGCGTCGCGTCTGCGTGACGACGATATGGTCAAGAAGCTGTTCGATGTCCTGGCAGACCGTTACAAGGACCGTAATGGTGGCTATACGCGCGTTCTTAAGGCTGGGTTCCGTTACGGGGACAGCGCGCCGCGGGCCGTGATTGAACTCGTCGATCGCGATGAGTCGGTCAAAGGCCGCGAAGATCGCGAACGCCACGAGGCAATGCTCGAAGAGCAGGCTGAAGCGAACGCTTAAAACTGGTGGGGCGACACCGTCGAGAGTGCCGCAGATTCCTTCCAGCCTCGATATTGCGAACGCCCCGAGCTCACAGCTCGGGGCGTTTGTGTTTAGCGATTGGAAACTGACGCTACCGGGCAGAATGCCGCGATGCTTCCGGTGGATGACTTGGTAGCCTATCTATGGTGCAAACAGCGATGATGGTTTGTGTCTTTTAACGGATGATCGCGAGACCGACAGGCAAAACGCTATGAGACGATTTGCAATCCTATTTGTGAGCGTAGCCCTCCTTGGAGGGCTTCTGGCGGTTGCCGGCGCTTTTGATTGGCGGCCAGGTTCTACACCGCTTGGGGCTCAGAATCGTTCCGTGGTGCAGTCCGAGCCGCAGGAGCGCGTGGTTCCACCGTCTCGGGAAGCCGTGAAGTATTCCTACGCGCCAATCGTGAAGACAGCGACGCCTGCCGTGGTCAACGTCTATGTTTCGACGCGTGTTCGGTCGTTTTCATCGCCGTTCGCGGGGCATCCATTGTTCCGGAGGTTTTTTGGCGATGACGCAGGACCTTCACGCGAACGGATGCAGTCTTCGTTGGGCTCCGGCGTCATCGTAAGTCCGGATGGCGTAATCGTAACGAATACACATGTTGTCAAAGCGCGCGGTGAGACAGAAATCCGCGTCGCATTGAGCGATCAGCGCGAATTTGATGCGCGGGTTCTAATGCAGGACGACAAGACCGATATCACCGTCTTGAAGATCGAAAGCGATGAGACTGATTTTCCTTACATGCAGTTTGAGGATTCCGATGCGGTGGAGGTCGGTGATCTCGTTCTGGCAATCGGCAACCCCTTCGGTATCGGGCAGACCGTGACCAGCGGTATCGTGTCTGCCTTGTCTCGATCGCAGATGGCTTCTGATGCCGTCTTCATTCAGACGGATGCCGCTATTAATCCAGGTAACTCAGGCGGCGCTCTTGTCGATATGTCCGGCCGTTTGGTTGGCATCAACACCGCGATCTTTACGCGGTCTGGCGGGTCTGATGGGATTGGGTTTGCTATCCCTTCAAACCTTGTGCGGCTTTACGTCGATAGCGCTGTAAAGGGCCGCAAAATCGAACGTCCATGGATCGGTGCGCGTCTTGAAGATATGTCTCGTGAGATTGCGTCGGCCCTTGATCTGAGCCGTATTTCGGGTGCGGTCGTGATGCGTATCTATAACGATGGCCCGGCTGCCCAAGCGGGTTTGGAACCTGGTGATGTCATCACCAGCGTTGATGGTTTTCAGGTCGGGGATGCCCGAAGCGTCAATTACCGCCTGACGACGAAAGGCGTGGGCAACTCGGTCACCTTGATGGTCATGCGAAAGGGCGAGCCTAAGACCGTCTCGGTCGATCTGGTCTCTATCCCGGAGCCGAAGGCGAGTGATTTCCGCAATCTTTCCGGCGAGCATCCGTTGGATGGGGCTCGGGTCGCGAATATCGGTCCAGCGATTGGAGATGAGCTGCATCTCGACGATGCCGATGGGGTGGTGGTTGTTGGGATTGCACGTATGTCAATTTCCGCAAGGTTGGGGTTCCGGCGGGGTGATGTGATCCTCGATGTGGGGGGCACGCCCGTGCATAATCTGAAGGATCTGGATGCAGCTTTGGCGCAGCGACCCGTCGAGTGGCAGATGTCGATCAAGCGTGGCGGACGACAACTTGAGCTTCGGGTGCCGGGGTAACGGATCGTGACGAACCTTTTTGAAGCGGCGGGGCTAGAGAGTGGAGCGCCGCGTCCGCTTGCCGATCGGTTGCGGCCCAAGAAACTCGATGAAGTTATCGGACAGGATCAACTCGTCGGACCGGACGGGACGCTGACGCGCATGCTGCGCTCTGGGCGTATATCCAGCATGATCCTGTGGGGACCGCCCGGCTGTGGGAAGACTACGGTTGCGCGCTTGCTGGCCAATGAAACGAAGCTTGAGTTCGAGCAGCTTTCAGCGATTTTTTCCGGCGTGCAGGACCTGCGCAAGGCTTTCGATCGCGCGAAGGCGCGGCGGGCAGCCGGTCAAGGGACGTTGCTGTTCATCGACGAGATCCACCGTTTCAACCGGGCACAGCAGGACTCTTTCCTCCCACATATGGAGGATGGGACAATCACGCTTGTTGGTGCCACGACGGAAAACCCTTCCTTCGAACTGAATGCCGCTGTCCTGTCACGTGCGGTTGTTTTGGTGTTCGAACGGCTTTCTGATGAGGCTTTGGAGGCGCTTTTACAGCGGGCGGAGGCTGAGGTCGGGCGGCGTCTGCCGCTTGCGGAGTCGGGTCGGGAAGCTCTGCGCGCTATGGCTGATGGTGACGGGCGAAGCATCATCAATCTGGCCGAGGAGGTTTTTGCTTCTGTCGCCGAGGGGCAAGAAGATGTTGATCGCGAGGGGCTCGTTCGTCTCGTGCAGCGTCGCGCGCCGCTCTACGACAAGGGGCGGGATGGTCATTACAACCTGATATCGGCTTTGCATAAGTCCGTTCGCGGCTCCGACCCTGATGCCGCGCTTTATTGGCTATGCCGGATGTTGGATGGCGGCGAGGATCGGTTGTTCATCGCCCGCCGGCTTGTGCGTATGGCCGTTGAAGACATTGGATTGGCCGATCCCCAGGCGGTGGTTCAAGCTATCGCAGCGAAGGACACCTTTGATTTTCTTGGTTCTCCGGAAGGTGAACTCGCATTGGCGCAGGCGACGATTTATTTGGCGACTGCACCGAAGTCCAATGGTGCCTACGTGGCCTACAAGGCGGCGATGCGGGCGGCTAAGGCGCATGGTTCGCTCAGTCCGCCAAAGGTCATCCTCAATGCTCCTACGAAGCTAATGGAGGACGAAGGTTACGGCTCAGGTTATGAGTACGACCACGATGCACCTGATGGCTTTTCCGGACAGAATTACTTTCCCGATGAGATGGGGCAACGGCCGAAATTTTATGATCCGCCCGAGCGTGGGTTTGAGCGTGATCTGCGTAAGCGGCTCTCCTATTGGGAAGGTCTTCGGAAGAAACGTGGCGGCAGTGCTTGAGGCTTCCTAACTACGGCGCGTTGATCCGCTTCTGCAATTGCTCAATCACAAATTCTACGGATGCGCGCTCTTCGATGTGGGGAAGAAGGCCGGGGGTGCGCAGCAGAAGCTGATATGCATCGATAGCTTTTTGAATTTCCGCAACGTATTCCTCTTTTGAGAGCTTTGAGTGTTTGATATCGGCAGCGAACGCCTGACACGTGGCGTAGAGATGGTGAATTCGTCCATCGGCGCCGGGGCGTTTTCGGGCTTCATCCGCCAGCTTTGCGCAGGTTACGTGGTCGCCTTCGACGGCTGCCATCCGAGCTTTGGATACGATGTCCATGTCCGCTGTGGCGTTGGCGGCTCCAACAAAAAGCGTGAGGCAGACGATCGCAGACTTCGTTCCTGTTCGAGCCATTCCGAGACTCCCTGGCTGGTGGGAAAAGCGTTGCCGATCAGATGCTTTCGTCGGAACGAAAGGGGCAGTATAGTCCGATCCGGGTGTTTTGCGGGGCCGCTTTTCAGATTGGCTTTTGCGTTCGTCTTTGGACGTTCACGGAAAGCTTGCAATATTGCCATGCTGCAGGCGCGTTTTTGTCCTTTGTGACATGGTGCAGATTATCGGCAGCTTGGATTGAGAACGGAGTGGTGCGTTGACGGTCGAGTTCAAAAATCTGTGGCGCGGGCATCCGTTTAACGAGAGCATTACGGCGCCCTGTATTGCCGATAAGCAGCTCGTCAATCTTGAGGGCAAGACAATTCTTCCGGGTTTTCCGGTTTACGCAAATCAATGTGCGATCCGCATGAGCGTTGCGTTGAAGCGTGCCGGTGTTACACCGGACCAACTTGGACGTGTGACGACTTGCAATGCGCACCCGCGCGAAGAGATGCACTATATCAACGCCAGTCAGCTTGCCCACGCTATCAATTCCGCGAATCTGCCGGGTTTTGCACCCGTCCAGAAGATCGTCGGAGCCGATGCTGCGCAGTTTTATCCGACGCTTTTTGGGCGTACTGGCGTTATCTTCATCCAGGATTATTGGCACCGCTCGTCGGATGCACCTGGCCGTCCGACCGGCGACCATATCGACGTTTGGAACGGCTATCGTTCGAGCGCTAAATGGTTGATGGAATGGTTTTCCTGGCTCGGTTACTACTCGAATTACGCAGATGCAGGTCAAATCTGGTTCTGGGAAGTGAAGTAGCGGTGCGGCAATGATGGATATCCGTTCTGCCAAAACAATGCAGGGGAGGCTGTAATGCGGTATCTGTTGGCGATTATTTTCGGTGGCGCCGCGGCATTTGCGGCAACCATGACAATTAGCTCCCCCATTGCTTCCTGGGTTGTCGGTAAATTTGCCTTCGAGAGCCCGGATCAGGTATCCAACGCACACGATGCCCTCTTTATGGGGGGCAACTTCATCGCGTTGCTGATCGGCTTTGCGATTGGGTGGGTCGTGGGGGCCAAAATTGAAGGCCGCGACGAACCGGCTTAACGCGCTTCTCACCCCAGGTTTATTCTTTTTGCCGACAGGCCTGGGTATCCCGGGGCGGTCAATGCTATAGGCCTGTGGGTAATTCTGCCGTTACCGGCCTGGGAAATTTGCGATGAAACTGTTGTTATATGCCTGCGCCGGCGGAGCCTTTGGCGCAGGGGCCAGATACCTTGTTGGCGTGGGTGTAACCCGCTTCGTCGGTATTAACGCGATGTTTCCGTGGGCCACACTCTGCGTCAACGTTGTGGGTTCATTCCTGATGGGGGTGCTCATAGAATCCTTGGCGCTCAAATTTCAGGCATCGCTGGAATTGCGCACGTTGTTTGCCACCGGTGTCCTCGGTGGTTTCACGACGTTTTCCGCGTTCTCTCTCGATTTCGTAACGCTGATGAGCCGGAAGGAAAGCTTGCTTGCGGGCGTTTACGTTGCCAGTTCCGTGGGCTTATCGATTTTAGCTTTGTATGCTGGGCTCGCACTTGCCCGCCAGGTTTTGACATGAGCGACCCCGTTGAAAGCATCCCCGTGACCCCGGACGAAGTTGGGTTGCGGCTCGACCGCTGGTTCAAGATCCACTTTCCGGATGTGACCTACGGCTACCTTCAGAAGCTGTTGCGGTCCGGGCAGGTGCGCGTGGACAGCCGCCGTGTTCTGGCGAATGCACGGCTTGAAGCGGGGGAACGTGTCAGGGTACCAAAGGCGGTCCGTCAACCTCCGCGCGCCAAGCCATCCGTGAAGCCGCCACCTGGGCTGTCAAAGGCTGATCGCGATCTCATTGAGGGGATGATTCTGTTCGAGGATGATCACGTGGTCTTGCTCAACAAGCCGTTCGGGCTTGCCGTCCAGGGTGGGACGGGAACGAAGCGACACATTGATGGTCTTCTCGCCGGCATGGTGGATCGGTTCGGAGACCGGCCCCGATTGGTGCATCGTCTCGACCGCGATACGACGGGGGTGTTGCTGATTGCGAAGCATCGGGACGCAGCAGCCAAGCTGGGTCGCATTTTTCAAACGCGTTCCGCAGCGAAAACATACTGGGCGCTCGTAAATGGCGTTCCCAAGCCCGTGCAGGGTAAGGTTGAAGCAGCGCTGGTCAAGGCTTCGGGCCCCGACGGTGACAAGGTGCGCAAGGCACGGCCTGGCGAACAGGATGTGGCCATGCATGCCACAACGCATTATTCCGTTATTGATCGGGTAGGGCAAAAAGCTGCCTGGGTTTCACTGAAGCCGGTCACAGGCCGTCAGCATCAGCTGCGTGCACACATGGCCCTTATCGGTCATCCGATCGTTGGCGATAACAAATACGACGGCGACAAGAACCTGCCCGCCGAGAACATCGAGAATAAGCTGCACTTGCACGCGCGCAGACTGGTGCTCCCGCACCCGTTTGAGAAGACCAAGATCGATGTCACCGCGCCTCTGCCGGATCATATGCTGCGGAGCTGGGAACTCCTTGGACTCGATGTACGGCAGTTCGAGCGGTGATTTGTTGTTACGCATCTCGACGATGCCAACCGAGCGGCATCATTGGCAACGAAAGTGATTGAAGCATGAAATTGGTAATCTTCGATTGCGACGGAACGATCGTCGACAGTCAGCATGCTATCGTTTCGGCTATGGGCCGCGCATTCTACACCCATGGCCTTGTCGCACCGCATCGCGAGAGTGTGCTGTCCGTAGTTGGCTTATCGCTTGCCGAAGCCATTCAACGGCTGCTGCCGCCTGAGGCTGGGGTGGAGCAAATTGCTGGTTTGGCCGAGACCTATAAGACGTCCTTTCAAGAGCTGCGTCGCGATCCTAATCACAGCGAGCCTATGTTTGATGGGATGCGCGGTGTCATTGAGACACTCGCTGTTCGCGAAGATGTCGTGCTTGGCGTCGCGACCGGCAAATCGCGACGCGGCGTTGCAGCGCTATTTGAGCGTGAAGGTTTGACGGATCTCTTCATGACTATTCAAACCGCGGACGATCATCCGTCGAAGCCCCATCCTTCCATGATCTTCAAGGCTATGTCCGAAGCCGATAGCGGGCCTGATGAAACCGTTATGATCGGAGACACGACGTTCGACATTGAAATGGCGCTCGGTGCGAACGTTGGGGCGATCGGCGTGGAGTGGGGCTATCATCCCAAGGAGGCGTTGATCGCATCAGGGGCGGATCTTGTGGTCGCGCACGCTCACGGCTTGGAGACAGCGATTGAACGTGTATTCCGCGATAACGAGGCAGCAGCATGACCGAGGAGCGGCCAGACAAGCCGCCTGAGAATAAGACGCCGGGTCGTGAGCCGCTTGGCGCAAAGCTCCCTCGCCGCTTTTATAAGGACGTGGAGGTTATCCGCGACGGCGATGGTTATCAGATCGCGCTCGACGGCCGGCCTGTAAAAACGCCGAAGAGGGCGCCACTTGCCGTTGCGCATGCGCCGTTGGCTGAAGCCATGGCGGACGAGTGGCGCACGCAGGGGGATCTGATAGATCCTGAAACCATGCCGATGACAAAACTCGTGAATACGGCACTTGATGCTGTCACGGGGCAGGAGGCTGCCGTTGCGGCGGATATCGCAGCATTCGCAGGGTCGGATTTGATCTGTTATCGGGCGGCGCATCCAAACGAACTTGTGACACTACAGGCACGTGCCTGGGGACCCCTATTAACATGGGCGCATCAGGATTTGGGTGCGCGCTTTGTGCTCGCCGAGGGCGTAATGCCAGTCGCTCAGCCGAACGATGCTCTCGAGGCCGTGGCGGCTGTTATTTCTGACTATGATCCGCTTTCGCTCGCTGGTCTGCACGTGATGACGACGTTGACGGGATCGGCGTTGATAGCGTTGGCGCACGCTAAAGGCCTGTTAACAGCGGAAGAAGCGTGGGCGGCCGCGCACGTGGATGAGGATTTTCAGATCTCTCAATGGGGTGCAGATAGCGATGCGTCAGCGCGCCGCGCACGGCGTTGGGCTGAGTTCCAAGCGGCCAGCAGGCTTGTCGGTTTTGTCAACGATAGCGGATAATTTCGTTGACGGGGAGCGAGATGCCTATGCTGGTTACGCTTGCGTCTGCTGCGGTGCATGGTATCTGAGCCGATGCTCTGTGCATTTTCTGCAACTACAACAATCGTTACAATAAAGGTCCGTTCATGAAAGCAGTCATCGAGGAGCTCGAGAAGCGACGCGCGGTTGCGCGGCTTGGTGGTGGTCAAAAGCGTATCGATGCACAGCACGGCCGCGGGAAGCTGACCGCGCGTGAGCGCATTGAGCTTCTGCTGGATGACGGCTCCTTTGAAGAGTTTGATATGTTCGTCGAACATCGCTGTAGCGATTTCGGCATGGAGGCAACGAAGTTCCCGGGTGATGGCGTTGTCACCGGCTGGGGGACGATCAATGGTCGCGTTGTTTATGTTTTTGCGAAGGATTTCACTGTCTTCGGTGGGTCTTTATCGGAAACGCATGCCCGCAAGATCACCAAGATCCAGGATATGGCGCTGAAGAATCGCGCGCCGATCATTGGGTTATTCGACGCCGGTGGTGCACGTATTCAAGAAGGCGTCGATGCGCTGGGTGGTTACGGTGAGGTGTTCACGCGCAACGTGCTGGCATCTGGTGTGATCCCGCAGATTTCCGTGATCATGGGGCCGTGTGCGGGGGGCGATGTCTACTCGCCGGCTATGACTGATTTCATCTTCATGGTCCGGGATACGAGCTACATGTTCGTCACCGGGCCTGACGTGGTGAAGACCGTCACCAATGAGACGGTTACCGCGGAAGAATTGGGTGGCGCGAAAGTACATACGTCGAAGTCTTCCATCGCCGATCGAGCCTATGACAATGATGTTGAGGCACTTCTGCAGATGCGCCGTTTGCTGGACTTCCTGCCAGCTAACAACATGGATGGGGTTCCCGAGCTGCCGACATTGGACCCGGCTGGGCGGCTTGATCCCTCACTGGATACGCTTGTTCCCGACAATCCGAATGTTCCTTACGACATCAAGGAACTGATCACGAAGGTCGCTGATGAAGGCGATTTCTTTGAGATCCAAGAAGCATTTGCCAAGAACATCGTGACTGGCTTCGCGCGCATGGAGGGGCGGACTGTTGGCATCGTCGCGAACCAGCCTATGGTTCTGGCTGGCGTGCTCGACTCGGATGCTTCTCGCAAGGCTGCGCGCTTTGTGCGTTTCTGCGATTGCTTCGATATTCCGATTGTTACGTTCGTCGATGTGCCGGGCTTCCTGCCCGGTACCGCTCAGGAGTATGGCGGACTTATCAAACACGGCGCGAAGCTTCTGTTTGCCTATGCAGAAGCTACAGTTCCGAAGATTACCGTGATCACGCGCAAGGCCTACGGCGGCGCTTACGATGTTATGAGCTCGAAGCACATTCGTGGTGATGTGAACTATGCTTGGCCAACGGCCGAGATTGCCGTGATGGGTGCGAAAGGCGCTGCCGAAATTCTGTATCGCTCTGAATTGGGGAATGCGGAGAAGATCGCTGCGCGGATTGCCGACTACGAAAAGCGGTTTGCAAATCCATTCGTGGCTGCCGAGCGTGGTTATATCGATGAGGTGATCAAGCCCTCGAGCACACGACAGCGGATTTGCCGGGCGCTTAACATGCTGCGAAATAAGACGCTCGAGAATCCCTGGAAGAAGCACGATAATATCCCGCTCTAAGGCTCTCGCCTGACCGTAGAATCAGCCGGTTTTTCGGCTGACCGCAAAATGAACGGTCGCTGACAGTCGAGTTCAGGGGCGGTTCAAAGGAGGTGGTTCAACATCCCATCATCGAACGGTGCGGCGAGCTTAGGCCCGACTGACCGAGGGATAAAACGGAGATGATGGGATGTTGAAGATTACGACTGCAATTTTGGTAGCTGCTGGGGTGATTGGTGGCCTTGCGACGAGTGCGAGCGCCGCTGACCGGACGAGCCATCGTCTAGACCGTCAAGCTGCTGCAATCGAAGCTGGCCGCAAGTCAGGTAAGATTACGTGGACTGAAGGCATCAAACTGCGCAGCGAACAGCGCCAGATCGCCCGCCTTCGTGGTCGTTTTCTCGCCGATGGAAGGCTTTCGGCTGCGGAGAGGCGTATTCTGAACTCCAAGCTTCGGACCGCGCGGACCAACATCAAGTCTGAGAAACGGGACAGTCACAAGCGCTGGAGCTCACTGCCGCGTGTTGGTCGCTAAAGGCGTTTGGGAGGGAGATTGGTGCCGGCGGGATTGCCCCCTTCCCGCCGGCACGCACGTCTTAGTTACAGTACTTGTCGCCAGATGATGGCGATGATAGCGAGCACAAGCACCGCGCTCGCTATGACCACGGCGCGTTCTCCTTTGCGCAGGAGTCGACTGAGTTTGAATTGCGTGCGGCTTGCCTGGAAGTGCTCGATGACTGCGTCAGGTCCCTCGCTGTCGAAAATCTTCGAATACGCGCGCGGCAGCGCGGTGAAGGTTATGCCCTCAAAGTTCGGGAAAGCCATGTAGATCATGTCTTCGTCAAGCGTCAGAAGACCGCTACGACTTTCTTGGTTGCGCCAGTGCTCAGCGAATTTTCGGCCGCCCAGCGTGTTGCGTATGTAGAGCGTTCCAGCGGCAAGACTGAGGAGCGGTTTCCGTGCTCTCTTCGTCGGAGCGAATAAGAGCGCCACGTCCGTCGTTACCGTGTCGAAGAATACTGGTTTTTCGTTCACGACGGCATCTGCGTCGAGGTAGAGCACGTCATGATCGGGAAACTTGTTCAGGCAATCTACCACGAATGAGGGCTTCAAGCGTGTGGTGGCTTCCCAGGAGCCTTTGTATTCAACGCATTTGAGGTGGTAGTTCAGGCCCAACCTCTCGAGCGAGGCTTTTAACCGCAAAACATTCTCGAGATAGCTTGGTGTATAAAATGCGCACACGACATAACGCTGGCCGCCATGTAGAGACGTGACCTCGGTTGGCAAGGTGTTAGGCAGATCACTGAATGTCTGTACAACGCCTGAGATGGCGTTACGCTGATAAGTCATTGGGATCATTCGTACCAATAATCCCCTATCCATGAGGCCGGCAGGAATCTCCTGCGGGTGGGGCGGAAACTAAATCCGGTTCCGACGCGCTTATTGCTCTCATGCTCTCCCCTTAGTGCGCTCGCAGGGGTGATGGAGCCATAGAACACCAGGATTTTGGCCTGTTGAGGTTTCTTCGGCGTCGCAAAGAAGCGCAGGATCCGGTTGCGCGGAAGGCAGTCGCGCGAAAAAGGTACGCACCATTCCTGCGGCCAAAAAGTGACCTCGTCGACGGCTTTCGTGAGAAAGTTCTGCTCCTTAGAAGCGTAAGTTTCGACGATTTCCCGCTCTGGTGTCGCGTAGAAACGCTCAAGTACGGCACTCTCGCGACCGATGAAGTAGCGCACAACCGAGCTGTTGCCGTATCCGAGGTGGGGATCTTTCCATTCGCGGATGATGCAAAAACGCCCCGGATAGATGAGCAGGTCGTCGATATTTTCAATAATCACGATATCGAGATCAAGGAACAGCGTCATTCCTTGCAAGCCACCGAGCTCCGGTGCCATGAGGCCTAGTTTGGGCCAATATTTGCCGAGGCTCTTGTCAAAATCCACACTGGGTAGAGGCTGACACTCGACTTCGGGCCGAATGCCTTTGGGATCGTCGGTGAAACAGACAAAACGGAATTTCCAGGACGTTGACCGCGACACCATGCCGTAGAGGCGATTGACCCATTCCGGGCCGTAACGGTCCCCCCATTTCATGCATACGATGTTAACGAATTGCTCCGCCTGAGCCTTGGCGAAATCCTCCTGCCATCCGGCTGTTGGCATATGCGGTGTGCTTTCCTGCTGATTACCCTATAGTTCCCGCGCGGGGCACATTCGCCGTCAACGCGGGGTTTGGCAAGTTATGTATATGGCTAAGGCCCCCCGATCGCCCTGCGACCCAGCTTCGCGTTAGGGGATTCGTAAGCATCCGATCCTTAACTCAAGGACGTCATGCCATCGGCAAGCTTGGTGAGGGGTCCATGGGCGCTTTCGGTTCGGTTTCGTTCGGGGAAATTCTTGCACGCGGTAGCCTCAGAGAAACGGATCTCGCGAAGCTTAGTGCGATCGACGCTCGCCAACTCACCCCTGATGATGTGCAGGCGCTGTTTGCCCTTCACGTGCAATGCTTAGTCAAAGATGCGGGATGGTCGGACTGGTTCATTGGTATCGTGTCTGATTATGTGGTGCATACGGCTGAACCACAGGGTTATCTCACCGAAGAGAATGCACAGTGGCTTATCGATCAGGCTGCCCGTAGTGGCTGGGTAGAGACGCGCACGGAACTTGATCTGCTGATTGACGTGCTTGAGAGCGCGCGCTGGGCACCTCGCAGTCTTATTGCATTCGGCCTTAGCCAAGTTCGACGGGCTGTCGTTGCCGGTGATGGACCGCTACGCCCCGGCCAGCCGCGCGCGTTGGGCCTATTGTTTGACGAAGAAATCGAGATCATGCGCCGCATGATTTATGCTTTTGGCGGCGACGGCAGTATGGCCTTGACGCGTAGCGAAGTTGAAATTCTTTTCGACATCAATGCTGCGCTCGACAAGACACGCATCAACACAGCTTGGACCGAGCTTTTTGTAAAAGCGGTCACTAACGTGATGTTGGCTACTTCGGGTTACGGCGTGCCTACACGCGAGGAGGCTCTGCGTTCGGAGGCGTGGCATGATGAACGCAGCGAAACGACCCCCGAAGCGATTGTGAATGCGATTGTGAAAAGCGGTCTAGATGGCGTGGTTGAAGCCTATCGCGTACAAACTCCAGTGGAGCAAGCTTTGAGCCGGCTGGAGCGGGAATACCGCAATATCATCACGGGTGAAGACGTCACGTCTGATGACGCAAGTTGGCTAACTGAATGGTTGGGCCGGAGTGATGCTCTTACGATGAACGAGATTGCCCTGGTTGATTATCTCGCAAAGGTGCCTGTTACCGTCGAGCCCGAGCTGCAAGAGGTCCTTGAGCGGGTACACACTGCCGCTTGATGGCTTACTTTTTCATATTCTGAATTTTCTGATCTTTTCGCGCCGATCGCCCATTTACCCGATTAGTTGCGTGGGTAGACCTGTTCGTCATCGCGGCCGAGCAAAAACTGCAAGTCCGAAAATCCCGTCAACGGGGCATCTCCCGATATATATTTGCATCAAGCATTGATGTACTTCGCTTTTCCGTGGCAAACCTCGCTCTTTGCAAGAGCGGTAAGCAAGGAGTTTTGCTGCGCATGCGACGCAAGGTGCAGACTTCGCAGTTTCGCGAATCCCTTTTGATTGCCGGCCCCGCGATATTGCTCGTGGCGTTCGCGTTTTGGTTCGCCTACCAGTTTGTGGAACCGGCGCCTCCTGCGAGCGTCAAGATGACGACGGGCAGCGAAAGCGGCGGGTATTACGCGTTTGCGCAGAAATACAAAAGGATACTCGCCGACTCAGGTGTATCTCTCGAAGTGCTCAGTTCGGCAGGATCCATCGAGAATCTTCAACGCCTTCAGGCGCCAGGATCGGATGTCGATCTCGCGCTCATGCAGGGTGGCATTGCTGATCAGCAAAACGCGCCGGAGCTTGTCTCTTTGGGGCGCGTTTTCTTAGAGCCTCTTTGGGTTTTCTATAAGGGGAGTGTAGAGGTCGACCGCCTCGTACAGTTATCCGGAAGACGGCTCGCCATCGGAGCACCCGGCAGTGGAACGCGAGCACTGGTGAGCGATCTGCTAACGGCCAACGGTCTCAACGAGCAGAACACTACATTTTCGTCTCTCAGCGGGGATGCTGCAGCTGAGGCATTGAGATCAGATAACGTCGATGCGGTATTTTTGGTGCTCGCGGCGGAATCGAAGCTCGTGCGCGAGTTGCTGCGGGAGCCTGGAATTCGGCTGATGAGTTTTGCTAATGCCGACGCCTACACCCGTCTCATGCCTTATCTGTCTCGCGTCACATTGCCCTCTGGGGTTATCGATTTGCCAAGGCAGATCCCCGACGGTGATGTGACTTTGATCGCCGCACAGGCCGCTCTTGTGGCCCACAAGGATCTCCACCCGGCGATCATCGGGCTGATGGTGCAGGCGGCGCAGGAGGTCCATAGCGGCGGCGGTATGTTCCAGCGGGTTGAGGAGTTTCCCAAGGCCCATGACCCCGAACTCCCGATGGCGGCGGATGCTGAGCGGCTTTACAAGCGTGGTGCGCCGTTTCTTCAGCGCTATCTGCCATTCTGGCTCGCCAACTTCATCGAACGCATGATCGTTATGATTGTTCCGATTGCGACAATCTTACTGCCATTGTTCAAGGTCGCCCCGTGGCTTTACCAATGGCGTATCCGACGGCGGATTCTTTATTGGTATCGCGAACTCAAGTTACTTGAAACCAAGCTGAATGAAGTTTCCGCTCCGAGCGAGCTTATGGATGAAATCGAGCGGATCGAGACTGCGGTGGCTAATATTCCAGTACCATTGCACTATTCGGACAAGCTTTATGAGCTGAGAAGTGCTGTTGATCTGGTACGCGTGAGGATGCTTGAGCGTAGTTCTGCGCCCGGCGCTACACCTGTTTCGCGTCGTGTGGCGGCTGCAGATATGGCGAAACAGCGTTAGTACGCCGCACACCACCGTTTTCCTGGGTAATGATGACGCTATCACGGTAGTTTACCTCGGGGCGGGCAGCGACTAAAACGCGGCTAACCAAATTCTGGATCATCTGAGACAAGGCCGCCAATGTTTAAAAAAATACTGATCGCTAATCGTGGGGAGATTGCTTGCCGGGTTATCAAGACGGCCCGGCGCATGGGCATCGCGACGGTTGCGGTCTATTCGGATGCTGACCAGAGCGCGCTGCATGTACAGATGGCCGATGAGGCCGTTCATATCGGACCAGCTCCCGCCGCGCAGTCTTATCTTATCATGGAGAAGATCATCGAGGCCTGTAAAGCAACAGGCGCCGAGGCCGTTCATCCAGGGTACGGCTTCTTATCCGAACGCGAAGCGTTTCCGAAGGCTCTTGCCGAGCATGGCATCGTTTTTATCGGTCCTAATCCTCACGCGATTGCGGCGATGGGCGACAAGATCGAGTCGAAGAAGGCGGCTGCAAAGGCAAAGGTTTCTACCGTTCCCGGTTATCTGGGTGAGATTGCCGATGCCAAGGATGCGGTGAAGATCGCTGGTGAGATCGGCTATCCGGTGATGATTAAGGCGTCGGCTGGCGGCGGCGGCAAGGGTATGCGCATCGCATGGGATGCCAAGGAGTGCGAAGAAGGTTTTGCGCTGGCGCGTTCGGAAGCAAAATCTTCGTTTGGTGATGACCGGGTCTTCATTGAGAAGTTCATCGAGAACCCGCGGCATATCGAAATTCAGATTCTGGGTGATAAGCACGGCAATGTCATCCATCTGGGTGAGCGCGAATGCTCCATTCAGCGGCGCAATCAAAAGGTGGTCGAGGAAGCGCCGTCTCCGTTGCTTGATGAGAAGACCCGGAACGAGATGGGGGCGCAGGCTGTCGCACTCGCCAAGGCTGTAAATTATGATTCAGCCGGCACTGTTGAATTTGTCGCCGGTCAGGACAAGAGCTTCTATTTCCTTGAGATGAATACGCGGCTGCAGGTTGAGCACCCCGTGACGGAATTGGTTACGGGGATCGATCTTGTTGAACAGATGATCCGTGTAGCTGCGGGCGAGAAGCTCGATCGCAAGCAGGCGGATGTGAAGCTCAACGGTTGGGCTGTCGAGAGCCGCATTTACGCAGAGGATCCGTTCCGCAACTTCCTTCCGTCCATTGGTCGCCTCGTCAAGTACCGTCCGCCCAACGAGGGTTCAGCTGAAGGTCTCACGATCCGTAACGATACGGGCGTCTACGAGGGCGGCGAAATCTCAATGTTCTACGACCCGATGATTGCGAAGCTCGTGACCCACGCGCCCACGCGTGAAGCTGCGATCAACACGCAGTCTGATGCGCTCGATGCCTTCTATATCGACGGTATTCAGCACAACATTCCGTTCCTCAGTGCTCTTATGCAGCATCCACGGTGGCGTTCTGGGGAGCTCTCCACGGGGTTTATCCAAGAAGAGTATCCGAACGGATTTGAGCCGCGGCCGCCTGAGGGTGAGGAGTTAAAGGTTTTGGCTGCTGTTGCCGGGGCGATTGATCACATCAACAACGTTCGTCGTCGCGAGATCACCCATCAGATGGACGGTACGCCCGTGCGGTTCAGCAATGAACGCGTTGTGGTGTTGGGGGATACAAGCGTTGAACTTCTGGTGGAGGGGACGCTGGGTGGACCTGTCACCGTTGTGATGGCGGGTGAGGACGGTCAGAACGATACGCTCGAGTTGGCCTCCAAGTGGTGGCCGGGTGATGCCGTCTGGTCCGGTGTAGTCAGGAATGCGGATGTTTCCGTTCAGGTGCGCCCGATCCTTAATGGCTACGATCTCGCCTATCGCGGTATTCGTATGCCGGTAAAGGTCTTCACGCACCGCGAGGCGGCACTCGCGGCGTTGATGCCTGAGAAGGTTGCTCCTGACACCTCAAAGCTGTTGTTGTGCCCAATGCCTGGGTTGGTGAAAGCGATTAACGTTTCGGTTGGCGATGAGGTCAAAGCCGGTGATGCTCTCGCCATCGTTGAGGCCATGAAGATGGAAAATATCTTGCGAGCCGAACGCGATGGAACGGTGACGAAGGTCAACGCTCAGCCCGGAGATAGCTTGGCGGTCGATGAAGTCATCATGGAATTCGCTTGAGCTTAGGGCTTCGAAAGGCAGAGCGGGTGCCCGACTACGACTGCGCCACAATTACGATGGCGGATAAATGAGTCTCCTCGGGCCGCTCTACTTCGCTTACGGGTCAAACATGTCCCCGCGGCAGATGGCGCGACGTTGCCCTGGTGCACGTCCGGTCGGTATGGCGACGCTGGATAACTGGCGGTTTCAGATTACGACCCGTGGGGCGGCGAACATCATGCCCGCTTACGACAACCGCGTTTACGGCGTGTTGTGGCGTGTTGAACCTTGGCATCTCCATTTGCTCGACCAATGGGAGGGCGTTGCGCACGGACACTACCTCCGCAAGCGTGTGCGCGTGCGGCTCGCCAGCGGGGTTGAGCGTTCCTCGTTCACCTACGCCAGCACACACCGAGCAGATGGTGTCCCGAAGCCAGCCTACATGGAAAGTGCCATTCTTGTCGGCGCACGTGCGTTCGGATTTCCTGATGAGGTGATTGCCGAACTTGAATCGTGGCGCTCCCTAAGGAGCATTGGTGCGGCGCGTCGCATCTATGTCGGCCGACGTATCCGGCGACGCGGACTGCGCAAAACTTAGGCAAAAGCCAACGTTACAAGACGTTAGGAGAGGCGCGCTGCCGCTTTACGCAGGCCAGCGAGGATGGGCTCGTAAGCTTCCTCATCTCGTGCTTCCGGATATACCATGTAGACAGGGTAAACGAATTTGCGTGCGCGGCTCGGTTGTCTGAGACGGCCACTCGAGAGGTGCCGTGCCACAAGCCGTCGCGGGAAGTAGCCGGTTGCCGGATTGGTGAGGATGTAGTTGATCCCGGCCGATCCGATGTCAAGGTGAAGGCCAGCGGTGGTGAGCTCGGGGTATGCCGCTGCATGATCCTGTTGGAAATCGCTTCCCCAATCGATGAAGAGATAATCGCTTGAGCTGCGCCGAGTACGTACCGGCGTGGAGGTCACAAGTACGATCTCTTCGTCGAACAGATGTTCGATCAGAAGGCCGGGTGGTTGGATCGGACGATACATGATCGCGAGGTCCAACGTGCCTTCAACGAGTCGCTGCGTGAGGAGTTGAGCACGTCCAGCGCTTGCTGAAACCGCAATATCGGGCATCGATTGGCGTAACCAAGATACCCATTTCAACAGAAAACTATCCCAGAAACTCATTGGCGCGCCGAATGCGAGATGGTCTCGATGTTGCGACGACATGCCGATTTCAAGCTGCGCATGTTGCCAAACTCGAACGAGCGCGAGCGCGTGTTTGCGAAACTGTTCTCCAGCGACTGTGAGATCGGCGCCTGTATGTGAGCGGGAAAAAAGTGGTTGTCCTAGAAGGTCTTCCAGGCTTTTGATGCGAGCGGAAACCGTGGACTGAGTGACGTTCATATTGCGCGCAGCATCGATGAAACTGCCGGTCTCAGCGACGGTGAGAAAGGTGCGTGCGAGTGTGACGTCCATGGTAAATATTGATACGCAGTAACTTCTCCTCAGGCATACCTATCGGAATTTCCGATAGCCGCAACCGGAATTTTCCGTTTGAGGGTACGGACGTTTGTAACCACAGTGAAAACCGTTGTGGCGAAAACGGGAGTGGTTGGAGCCTATTCGAGTCGCTCCCCTCAAGTCTAAGGAACCTGAGAGATGAAAACAAAGACCGTCAAGAAGGCTGCTGCGAAGAAGCCCGCAGCCAAGAAGACTGCCGTCAAGAAGGCAGTTGCGAAGAAGGTGCCCGTTAAGAAGAAGGCCGCTGCTGCTAAGAAGGCCGTTGCTGCTAAGAAGCCTGCAGCCAAGAAGACGGCGGCCAAGAAGCCGGCTGCTAAAAAGGTTGCTGTGAAGAAGGTCGCTGTGAAGAAGAAGGCCGCTGCGAAGAAGCCTGCGGCGAAGAAGCCGGCCGCTAAGAAGGCTGCTGCGAAGAAGTCGGCAGCGTAAACGGGGTCTCGCATTATGGTGTGGATGGCGCGTTTTGCTGGAGCCATCGCATTGATGATGGCTGGTTTGCCAAGCGTTGGGGCTCTTGCTTCCAGCGTTACAAACAATGATGCCGAAGATCGCCAGATCACCATTATCGAGGACAACCAACAAAACCAAATCTCGCTGAAGCCCGGGGAACGGATCGATGGGGTCTGTTTGAAGGGGTGTATTCTTCGGCTCGAAGGTGTGGAAGACGGTCAGTACATTCTGGTCGAGGGCACCGAGATCGTGTCGATTGAAGATTCGGTTTTGTTTTACGACGGTGCTGAGAAGCGCCGTAATGAAGATGGGGAAAGTGAACCCCAACCAAATGACGTTTTGTATCCGCTAGGCTTTCGTCGTCGATAGATGATGCGTCATGGCGGTTTGCGGCGGACAGGCCCTTCTCTCGTTCGCTCCACTAGGGTGGACGTTCTCTGTCCGTATTGCGCGACGTTCCCTGCATTTGAACGCCGTGCAGCTCATTTGTTATCCGAGTAGACCTCCGGGCCTACTTGCTGAACATATCATTCTGGTACCGCCTTCGCTTGCAGCTTAAGTCGCAGCGAGGGCGGCACCGGTTTCCCTAGATACTGAATTGGCAAACGGATCGGCGGTTTCGCGCACGCTGTGAAAGCGTGCCTGGAATTTCGTGCGCAATGCGGCATCCACGTCGGCCATGCTCGCGTTAACGTTCAAGTCCGAGATGCTCGTGACGCCGTGCTCGCGGATGCCACAGGGGACGATGCCAGAGAAGTGCGTGAGGTCGGGGTTCACGTTGATCGCGAGGCCGTGGAAGCTGACCCAGCGGCGAAGGCGGACGCCTATCGCGGCGATCTTGTCTTCTACGTTGTCTCCCTTGTCCGGCCGTTTGACCCACACACCGACGCGATCTTTTCGGGTTTCTCCCTTCACACCGAAGCTATCGAGAGTGTCGATGGTCCATGTCTCAAGGAAGGTTACGAACGACCTGACGTCCCCAAAATGCCGTCGCACATCGAGCATGACATAGACGACCCGCTGACCAGGTCCGTGATAGGTGTACTGGCCGCCACGGCCTGTTGTGTGGACGGGAAACCTCGCAGGTTCCAGCAAGTCCTGCGGCTGGGCGCTTGTGCCTGCGGTATAGAGGGGCGGGTGCTCGCAGAGCCAGATAAGCTCGCGGGCCGTGCCAGCACGGATCTCTGCTGCGCGTTGTTCCATGAAAGCGACCGCGCGTGGGTAGTCGATTGGAGCACTGCTTACGGCCCATTCGATAGCTGGGATTGGTTCCTTGTCGGAGATTTGGGTAATGGGCATGCGTTAGACTTTCTGGGAGTGGTGGGGCTTCGGAGTGTCCTCTCCATCAGGCACAACTGCGTTTGTTTGCGGTAGATGTGGTGAGCGGCTGTCTGCCGCACCAGCAATTTTGGCGTCGAACGCCCTTCTCTGTGTCGCAAGGACTTGCGCTAATGCAGGGTATCTGTTAGCAGCATCAGCCTCGATGGTCACGTTTGTGGGCCGTCGGTGGATGTGCGCTACAACGCAAAGTTTTGGCGTTGTTGGCATCCTGATGCGGTCGTGGCGGAATTGGTAGACGCGCTACCTTGAGGTGGTAGTGGGTAACTCCGTGGAGGTTCGAGTCCTCTCGACCGCACCATTTCTTCCTATAAATATTAGTAATATCAACGAATTATGATGATGGGTTGTGCTTCGGTCCACCCTTCTGTCCACCTCTGTTGCCTTGGTGGCTTGCTCATTTGGAGCCACGCGTTAGGCATCGACAATCCATGCACAAGGCGTTGTGGCACAGTAAAAATTGTGCCCATCTCTGCCGGGGTTGAGGCCGACAGGGAAAGTGGAGGGCCAGCGAGATGGGGGAGGATATATCTGAACGCGCCCGCGCCCTTTTCGAGCAAGCGCGCTCGGAGGCTGCAAGCGGGTTTCAGAAGATCATGAGGGAGCACGCTAGCAAAGGGCAGTTGAACAGCGGTGCTACGGTCATACGATTCGTCAGAATGCACGAAACCACGACGCGAGAGGCACTCGGCTCGGCGCTGGAGAGTATCGGGCGACGCGTCGAGAGCCGGGGCTTCCGTTGGCGACAGATGATCGAGGGCGTTTGCCGCGAACTCGACACCCACATTGCCGACGCCGAGCAGGCTTTGAAAGGTGAACTAGAGCACTCAGTGAAGGACGGCCCGAGGCTGGCTGAGCCATCGCTTGCTGAGGCGCGCGAACGGCTTTGCCGCCAAGTGGAAGACTATCGCGAAGGATGGACAGGCACACCCGGTAAACCGTGGTCTGAGCGCAACAAAGTGCTTTATACCGTCTTGGCAGCGCTGGGCGGTGCGGCCTTAGCAGAACTTGGCCGCGAGGCTGTGCCAGCTATTGCGGGTATCGCGTCGAAGCTTGTTGGCGCAGTGATCAATGGAGGCTGACGCGACGGGAATAGTAAGAGCCCTATCGATCTCTTCGCGTGGGATGCCGTAGCGATCGACGAACATTTCAAGCGATGGCGCGGCCACCCTCTGCTGGCAGCATGGGCAGGGAATTTCGGGGTTAACCGCCACTGTCACGCGTCCTCCGTGTCAGCTGCGACGCCTGCGTTAGCCAGGTGCTGAAGGTGACCTACCCGCTTGCGAGCGCGATCCAAACGAACGGCAAGCCCTTCAAGGCTCCTGTGCTGCAAGACCTCTTGGAACGCGTTGACGGTCACGTGTTTGCCGATCATCTCTAAACGGCGCACCCGATCCGAGAGACGGAGTTTCTTGATCGTCGCGACCGGCTCGCCTTCGACTTCAACGACCTGAACGTCGATGCCCTGCACCAACCCCTGACGCCAGATGTGAGGCCATTCCTCTACCGGCCGCAGATCACCATCGTCGCCGTATAGGTCCGCAACATCCGCTTCAGCTTCAGCCACAAGACGCTGCAAAACCCAGTCGGCATCGATCTTCGTGCGCTCACTGCGAAGGGCTTTTGCAGAATCGATTGCTGCTCGCACGTGTTCACGATCGAGCAGCTTTGGGCCGATCTGATTTGCCGTCTTTCCTGAATAGCCTGCGCGGATTGCCGCTTGAGTAGCGTTCAAATCCCGTAAAAACTCTTCGACGAAGCGCGTTTGTTTTTCCGTCAATGATCGCATTTCAAGTCGATCCCTGTTTTCAGCACCGACAATAGGATCAAGACGGTTACGGCGATGTCCGATACCAATAATCACCAACACGGTAGCGACGTGGAGGGGAGACGGCGCACCATACGATCCGGGCTATAATCGCGAGAGTGTGTGCAAAAAGTCAGCGCCTCGCTCCTCTTCTGCGGGGCATCGCTTGGCCGACGTCTGAGCATTGCCCGCAGGATTGGACGCTGCCTTGCCGGCACATTTAGGCGGAGACTTCTTCTTGATTAACGTCCCCCACCTTGATTGGCGGGAAGCGCCCACGCGCTTTTCAGTCGTGAGGCCCCACCAAGCCGGCATCGATGCTGATCCATCCAACTCAGACCCAACACAACAAACCGAGTCTGTTGAAAAACAGTAATCGGGCAAAGGGTCTTACGCCGTCGATTCCCTTTTCGTTTGTCCGCGCATTTCGAACCGCAGCCAATAGTAGGGATGTTGCGCAGCGGCCGGGTAGTATCGATATTTTGTTGATACCCATGCTTCGTCGCTGCTGCGGCACTTGCCTTCATAGAAGCATCCTTCGCCATAAGCGTCTGCGTCTAAGATTTTTTTCTGCGCTGTCTTCCATGCCTCGAACTGGCGGTCTTATCGCCCGTGCGCTTGCTTACAGCTTGTACATTGAGCCTCGCACGGCGCAACAAGTCTATGCCTACCACCTCAAGCCCATTCATGGTCGGAGAGGCGGAGAGCAACGCTGTGGCCTCGGCCGCCAGGGCCTCGATTAGGCCGTCGAAATCAACGGCGCGCTGACCAAACCTCCAGCTCTTTCGGTCGCGTTCCCCGCCGCGATTGACCACCAGAAAGACGCCGTGCCGTGCGGCGCGTAGATATTGCTGGCCGAGCTGGTTGGCGAGCCGCTCCTTAAGCTGCGCCCCGCTCCATTTGCCGGCGATCTTGATTTCGATCGGCACTCGCTGCTCGATGCGCGGATTGTGGAGGCGGATATCCGTGCGGCTCTTATCGGCCAGCTCCTCCTCCGATCCCGTGGTGTACTTGAAGTGGGCGGCCTGTCGAAGGCGATGGGCTATCGCCCGGCGCAGTTCTGGCTCGTCCTTGGCTTTGCGCAGGAGGCTTGCCTCGCTCTCATCGCCCTCCTCCAACTCAAGCTTCAGGTCATCCAAGCGGGAGAGCGCCAAGCGGAACAGCTCAGCCTCGGTTGCAGGATCGCGCTCGGCCTCGTTGGCAAACTGCGCGACCTCGTGCTCGGCCCAGGCGTGATGCTCAACATCCGACTCGGCATGCTGTTCGGCGAGGGTGAGCATCCGGTTTCGTGCGTACTCGGCCGAATGGAAGTATGCGAGTTCAAGCAGCGCCAGGTAGGTCGGCTCACCGGGGATACCGACCAGTAACTCCAGCATATGACGGCGGGCATCCTGGGCCGTGTGGCGCGAGGTAACGGCGCCACTCCTGTGTGTGTCGTCCTCCACGCGAATATGGCGATGGGTCAGCTTGAGCAAGCGAAGAAGGAACTCCGGCTGCTGATAATGCTTGTGCTCGGAGGTGAAGCTATCGAACCGGTTGCCCCATACATGCTCAAGGATGGGCGTCATCCGTTCCTCGCACGCCTGCGGCGTTGATCCATCATCAACCCAGGGCTCGAGGCGGGTGAGGGTTGCCTCTGCGTCGAGGCACAGCCCAGCGGCGAGCCAAAGGGCCTTGCGCGCCTCTTCGCCAGTCGCATCGGCACGAGCAAGCATGAGGGCGGTGAAGGCCGCCGGCAGGGGCCTGGCATCGCGCAAGATCACGGTCAGCGCCTCGGCCAGCGTCGTGATGTCGGCGATATCATACTGCTCGACTAGGTCGATAAGTTTTGACCGTAGGGCTTGCCCCAGCTCCTTGGCGTTCCAGCGCAACCGCGCCAGCACATACCCTGCGCCCTGCTGCAGCCTCGGCGTTGCAAATTCCCATCGCAGTTCGCCGAGCAGCACATCGGTGACCGGCGCGGGATGCGCCTCATGTAGGGCGCTGAACCAGAGCGGGAGCCCATTCATCTCCCAAAGCGCATAGCGCGTTGCCAGGGACGCTTCATCTAGGCTGAGCCTTCCGGCCCAGTCTGGACCTTGGCGGGCCTCCATGGCAATGCCGCTCAGCCCGATGATCACGGCCCACGGGACGCTGGAGGTGTCCTGGCCAATCTCCGATCGGAGTTGGGGACGGTAGCGCCGCCAGAATGCGCCGCAGAAGTCACGAAACGCTTGCGCTACCTCAGTACCAAAGTCTGCCTCCAGTAGCTCCCACCTGTCGATGGTCCACCGGCTCGATGAACTACTCCGCTTCTTTCTGATCTCATCGGCCAACCAGATAGTGTTGCCCCACAGCTTGCCGTCGGCGGCAATGTTCAGGTCACCAATCTTGCTTGGATCAGCGCGCAGCAGAGCGATCCAGCGGGTGCGGTCCGCCTCGTCCTTCTGCTTTTTCGTTTTGTTGCGTTCCTGCATCGCGGCAAGCTTACGCTCGGACTCGCGCAATTCGGACGATGGTGTAGCCGGCGTCAGATGCTTCGTCAGCTCAGCCACCAGGGCGGGATTGCTGGCAACGGCGCGCTCAAGGCGGCTTAGGATTTCCGGCGGCCGGCCCTGCCGCGCGTAGATGGTCACTCCGACGGACAGGGCAATGCGCTTGTCGTCGTCGAGGGGCCGGGCTGCGATCTCGCCCAGATAGTGATCCAAATCCGCAACATCGAAATCCGTAACCTCCGGCGTCATGGCGGCGAACCACCAGTCCGTGACCAGCTGGCGTGAGTTGCGGCGCTCGTCCGCGATGAGATGCCAGAATAGCTGTTGGCGGATGTCGCGGTTGGCCGCGATCAGCTCGCGCGCATGCCTATCAGCATCGCCCATATACCGGTGCATATGCCCGGCGCGGGCTGCCATTGCGAGGACGGAGAGAACGGCAGGATCGATGGGCTTCACTTCGGCCAGGGAATGCGCCAGCTTGCTGGCGAGCGGCAGCAGCCAATCGTAGCGCTGCGATATCGTGTGGTACTCGTCATGAAGCGGCGGCTGCTTGAGTAGCGCCACCACCGAGCGCAAAAGCACGAGCCGGTCCTCGCGCCTCTCGATGCGCTCTGCGAGGCGATCCAGCTGAGCATCCAGACGCGTCGATGAGAAGGCCTCAGGTGGCTCGGCGCGCTGAAGGATCGTGACGATGTCCATGATGGAGAGCGTCTCTGGCCAAAGCGTCTCAATGGCAGAACCGAGGATTTGCGGGTCGAGCGTCGCCGCGCGTGCCACGATTGTGCCTGCGACCGTCCGCCTCTCCTCTACCGTTCCAGCGACGCCAATGGCCTGAACGGCGCATGAACGAGTGTAGGCATCCATGCTATCGTCAACGGCAAATGACAACACCGCTTCGCCGCAGCCGGTCAACGCTCCTTCGCGAATGATGCGCAGCAAGAGCTGGCGGACGTCATCGTGTCCCCGATAGCGCGCAAGCAACTCGCAGAGTTGTCGGACAAGGCGCTGATCGGCGAGCCGGCGCACTTCCCGGATATGGAGGCTGAGCGGGGTATGCTTCCGGTTCTCATAGCGACGGGCGAATTCGCCGAGCAGAAAGGCCCGGGTATGGATATCAAGTGCCCTGGCATCACCGTGCTCTAACAAGACCTTCGGATCGATGCGCATCGTGGCATCTCGGATGCGCTGGTCCCAGCCGGCCAGCCAGCCGACAATCGGCTTCATGGACGGGATCACCACGGGATTGCCATTCCCGTAGGGCTTGGCAAACAGCAGGCTCTCGATCCTGCGCCGGCTCTTTTGGCTTTTGAGGCAGCGCTTGAGCCAGCAGGCAGTGAGGTACTCGCGCGCGGTGGGATGGTGAAAGCGTACCGTACCATAGAGAGCCTCATCGAAAAGGGCGCGCCCGAGCAGAGCCTCGATTTCTGCCGGCATCCATGTCGCGAGCACAGAGGCAGGGTTAAGTGCCTGCGCTTTGAGCTCCTCGGCGACCGGCTGATCGGGCACGAGGATCGCAGTGCGCTGGCCGAATGTAACTGCGGCGGCGAGTGTCTCGGCACCAGCCATGGCCCGCTCGAATGCAATAGAGAAGCGCTGGTGCGTCGTGTTGAGCTCGGCGAGCTTCAGCTCGATGTTTCGAGCGACCACCTCGCTATAGCTGCCAATCGCGTGCTTCTCCTTCCAAATCTGGATAAGACCGGGAAGATCAGCCGGGCGTGTCGCAAACAGATCGGCATCCGCCCGTTCAATCGCGGTAATGAAGGCATCAAGATCGACGTCAGCGATGCCGCGTGCGCGACTAAAGATGCGTATGCGCGCCTCATCAAGTGGCTCGAGCTGCATGACGGCAATAGGAGAGAGGGCTGCCTGTGTCGTGTCTTGGTCATCGTCAGCATCTTCGGGCTCATTGCTTGATGTTGGCGATGTGATCGGCTCCTCGCCGGGTGTAATCTCAGCCTTAGTCTTGCTGACGGTGCCTGGAGTCGGGAGACCAAGACGGGCAGCGAGCATCGCGCGATCGGCATAGGCTTGCCAAGAATGAGGTCGCGTCGAGAGGATGGTCGTAACTCGCTGCCCATACGTCTCGGTGGCCTCCAAATAGTTGGCTAGGGCAGATTGAAAATCACGCGGATCGGCGAGCTTGGCCTCGTCCACTGCGTCGAGGAAGAAGGTGCCTTGCGCCGTGCCCTGCTGCCAGCAGCCCAGCTCTTGCGCCGAGCCGACCTCGAGGGCCCGGTGCAACGGCATCTTGGCGAGAAGTCCGAGATTGCAGAAAAAGGCGTGCTCGCCGCGTCTGCGCAGCAGCATTGCTTGGTGACGCAGTTCGATCGACTTGCCGTTGCCCGCCTCAGCAATGATGACGATGCAGGGGTGCTCAAGAACTTGCGCCCAGTTCTTTCCTGCATTGAATAGCGCGTGCAGCCTGAAAAAGTGCTGGTCCGGCTCGCCCTGGATCTTGGGGGTGTAGGCCACAAAGCGGCGGTCGAGGTCAATGTAATTGTCCACGGGCACACTCCCCACTCTTTTGGCTGCCCGAGACTACACGCAGAAGCGATTCGGAATCGATCAGTGCTGGGCAGATCGATGGATTCATAGGCGATACTGTGCACAAGCGACGTGCCTACGGCACTTCTGCTTACCGGAGTCCATTAGATAATGGGCTTGGGCACCTTGTGCACAAGCCACCGAGGGGTCCGATGTCCGGTGCCTCGGCAAAGCCGATGAGCACGGCTTTTGAAGATTGGCAGCGGGCCAGCGAGCGATGTGACTGTCCCCTCTCTACTGCTGGCGTTCCATCTAGCGGATCGGTTGTGCATTTGCCCGCAAGATGAGTGCAGCTGGCCATGTCTCGCCATCCTTCAGCCGGACTATTCGCGGCGAGGTTGGGGCAGCAAAGTGATGCCGCTCAGCAGGGAAGTGCGGCTAATCGGAGGGGCAGCACGACGCCTGATCGCAGGATAGCCCCGTTGAACGTCTCTGCTTACAGTATGAGAAGGTTATAACCGGCTCTTGGGGCGGACGTTTCCACATATGAGCACTGTTTCTCACCAGATCCGTAGACGTCTACTGACAAACGCAGTGCTGAGCGCCCTTGGATGGCGGTTTCGAAGCGTAAGGTTGACCAGCGACGGTATCGAGTTGTTTGGCAGCACATCGCGTTCGTTTGCCTTTTCCGAAATGGCAGGGCCGGCACAGGCACGCCGTTACCCGGCCGCCTGTCTGCTGCATCCTTTTGTCAAACGCGTCCGAGCGCTCCTATCGCACCTCCCGGAGCCGCCCCCTGGCGATGTCATCTCTGCCGAACAGAGGCGCATGTACGAGGCTGTCTTCTGTTTTGCGCAAGCTTTCGACCAGATGCGGGACAAAGCAATTGCGAGGTTCGTCGGCACCGAACTTGCGAAGATGAGGGAGTTGTTTGACACCATTGAGACGCATCCGCTGACTCTGGAACAGCGGCGCGCTGTCGTCGTCGATGAAGATGCGACGTTAGTCCTCGCGGGGGCCGGCTACGGCAAGACCAGTGTCATCGTGGCCAAAGCCGCCTATCTCGTTCAGCGCGCAATCCGTCAGCCCAGTGAGATCCTTCTCCTGGCATTTGGCAGGGATGCCGCTGAGGAAATGGCGACACGGATCGAGAGGCGAGTCGGCGCCGCCGTCGATGCGCGAACCTTCCACGCGCTTGGGTATGAGATCATCCGCACTGTCGAGGGACAAGGCCCCGCCCTTGCAGCGCATGCAAGCGATGATCGGCAGTTCTATGCCTTGCTGCGCGATATCCTACTGAATGACATCGCCCTCAAGGATGGCTCGCGCGAGCTGCTGCTGCGCTGGTTCACGGAGTTCTACCGGCCCTACAGGAGCGAATGGGATTTCGAAAGCGAGGACGAATATAACCGATTGTCCGGGCCAACGAGTTGCGAACGCTCAATGGCGAGACGGTCCGAAGCTATGAAGAACTGAGCTCGCCCAAGACCAACGATACGGCGTGGTCGAGCTGTTTATCTGAAGAAACGAGAGATCCCAATTCCAGACGTGCGGTGTACCTGCCGCCTTGTCACGGCGCACCGCCGCAAAGTCCCAGAAGTGGAAGTCGGACGGGCTGCGATCAGCCAACAGTTGCTTCCGTCGGACACGTCCGCTGTCGGTTCGAGATCGGCCGAGTTGCTGACGGATTAGCGCGCTCCTGACCCCTTGCGGAAATGGCGACGTCGGAGCTTACGCGACCCAGGGGCGTCCGCTTATGATGTTAGTGACAGAGCGAGGCACGGTGGCAGCGGACCATGAGTGGACGGCTCCGTGTTGTCGAGGGATTCGAGCGCGCAGCTTGGTCGTGGCAGCCAAGTGTTCAGCCTTTCAGTGCGGCTCTCACATGGCCGCTGGCCCTTATGCCTTCCGCGGATCGGGCCCCGGTCAGAAGCTCGCATTCGAGATGGCCCATTTGGGTTGTCCCGATCACCGGTTCGACCGGTTCTGCATAACGTGCTGTCAGCCCTCTCCAACCGTTGCGTCGCACGCCTTAGCGTATGATCTCGTTCGCTCCTTGCTGCACGGCTATCGCGCCAACCGTGAACAGGCTGCGCAGATATCGGTCGCCCTGCTTGCCGACATTGCCGAGCTTGACCTTACCGTCCGTCGAGTTCTGCTTCGGTAAGTCAGTGTTTCAGGTCCATGGGATCAACAACAAAGGAACACGATAATAGTCAATTCCAATGGGCCACGCACCGACGCCCCATCTACTGGTGTCCGAATCCGGCATGAAGACTTTGCGTCATGGCAGAAGTGCCGGGTGATGAGGTCTTGCTGGATGCGGGTATCAATCGCAGACTAAAGTGTGCAAGTTTCTCGGAGAGATAGTGTCCCTCTGTGACGTGTAGCCTGGGTCTTGGCACGTATGCTTACCAAGTAGCTGACGTGGAGCGAGGCGCGATGGCCGAAGTTTCTAGGCGATTTCACGCGTCGCCAAATGGCTAGGTTTGGTGCCATGGTCGGATCGAATCCTTGGGAACTCCCCGATAAAATGACGTCGGCGATCCGACTGTGGCAGCAATCCACCGCACAAAGTAAGCAATCTGTTTCTCAGATTGTTGTCACGAAGTCCCTTTCTCAAGCGTAGGCCGTTGACTAAACGATATTTTGCGAGCATGCGGTGCGGCCACCGCTGCTACGCAGCGGCGATCTACCGGTTGCATGCGAATGATTGTCCGTCCTGCCTTGTCTGCTGTACGGGCGTTGCGCAGTGCGGCTAAGTGGGAGAGGTCTGATAATGAGCCCGAAGCAGAATGTTCGTCGGCTTGTCTGGCCGGCCATATTGACATTGGCCAGCCTCGGGCTGGTTCTGGCACCGTCGCCACTTGTCGCGCTCTTCGGCGATAGTGAAACCTTGCGGCTTGCCCTCACCGCGTTGGCCTATTTTGCAACAGCCTGGCTTATCAGCAGGATCACAGCGCTAGCGCTCGATCGGGCAGCGACGAAGCGACGGCCTTATCCGCGCCTGCTCAAGGATTTGGTCGCGGCAATGTTGTTCCTGGTCGCTTTCGCCGCAGTGGTTTCGCTCTTTATGGGGAAGGGCGCGTTAGGGG
>NZ_FNJC01000004.1 GCF_900104305.1 Filomicrobium insigne
ACATCCCGGCTTTCTCGCTGACACTTTACGTGATCGCATTTGCTACTCTGCTGGCCAGACGCCGCTCGACTCTCGATATCTGGATGTGCGTCGTTCTCTTCTCGCTCTGCGTGGAGCTCCTTCTGATCTCCTATTTGGGCGGAGCGGTCAGGTTGAGCGTCGGATGGTGGTCGGGCAGATTCTTCGGTCTCGCCGCGGTGGGGACCGTGCTGTTCGTCCTTCTGGCGGAAACGACCGGCAATTACATGCGGCTGGCGCGTGCTGCGGCGAATGAGCGGCGCGCCCGGCTCAATAGGTTGACATCCATGGAGATCCTATCAGCGTCGTTTTCCCATGAGATCAACCAGCCGTTGTCCAGCATTGTGAACAATGCCAATGCGGGTTTGCGGTGGTTGTCACGGGAGGATCCGCGGATGGACAAGGTGCAAGCGGCGCTCCAGATGATCGCCGACGATGGGCATCGCGCCGGCAAGGTCGTGTCCGGGATCAGGCAAATGTTTCTCAAGAGCGGGCGAGAGCGGGTGCTCGTGGATTTGAGACAGGTTATAGATGATGTCATCATCCGGGGCTGGCAGGAGCGCCTCCTCGTCGATGTGCAGGTCGAACGACATTTCCCGCCGGACGCCAGGTTTGTGGAGTGTAACGCCGTTCAAATGGGTCAAGCCGTTTCCAACATTCTCGACAATGCCGTCGATGCAATGAAAGATGGCGGTGCACGAGTACAGAGGATCACTGTTCGGATTGACGATTCCGAGCCTGGAGAAATAGAAGTTTCATTCGCCGACACCGGGCCCGGAATAGAACCGGACATCGCCGATCGAGTCTTTCTGCCGTTTGTGTCCGGTAAACGTGAAGGGATGGGTATGGGGCTGATGCTCTGCCAATCCGTGATTGAGGCCCACGGGGGACGCATTTGGATCGCATCGAACGGGCCGACTGGCCTGGATCTGCGCTTCACGCTTCCCGTCGGTACTTTCCGTGTGGGGGACGCAATCTCATGAGCCGCGATCCGATCGTCTATGTGCTGGACGACGATGGTGCTGTCCGCACGTCGTTAGAGAGCCTGCTCGAGTCGGCTGGCTACACGGTGCAGACGTTTTCCTCCGCAGACGATTATCTGGCGCGAGACCGGGTCGATGCGCCGAGCTGTCTCATCCTCGATGTTCGTCTCAAAGGAAAGAGCGGGCTTGAAATTCACCGGGAGCTCGTACGTGACGGAGATATGCAGCCGATAATCTTTATCACCGGGCATGGCGATATTCCGATGTCCGTCGCTGCCATGAAGGCTGGTGCCGTCGAGTTTCTCACCAAGCCGTTCCGGGACCAGGACCTTCTCGACGCAGTGTGTTCCGCCATTTCGCAGGATGAACGGCAAAAAGAAGCGGCGCGTCAGATCGAGTCGATTCTTCGGCGCTACAATACGCTCTCGCCGCGAGAGCGGGAGGTCATGGACCTTTTGGCGTCAGGCCTGTTGAGCAAACAGATCGCAGAGCGCCTCGGGCTCAGCCAGGTCACGGTCAAAATGCATCGCGCTCAGATCATGCAGAAGCTGGAAGCCGAAACTCTCGCCGATCTGATCCGGATGTCCGAACGTCTTAAGACGATCCCCACGATCAACTGATCGCTCCGGCATTTCAGCCTTCCTGTGGCCGGTGCTGCTGCGGCGACGCACCTAGCCCTCGGGCTATGTCGACCTATCTCCACGTACGATTGATGCCATCCGGTCCCCGGCGGTAGCGTTCGCTCATGTTTGTAATTGCGACTGCACAGACCGCAGCACGCGGTGCACAGGCTAAACGGCCAAGTATAGGCCGGAGGATACGATCGAAATGGCCTGCCTGCCGAGAGCGCGGCACCAGCAACGGAGATGGCGATGAAAGTTCTCATAGTTCTCACCTCTCACGACAAGCTCGGCGACACGGGCAAGAAGACCGGCTTCTGGCTCGAGGAGCTCGCCGCCCCCTATTACGTCTTCAAGGATACGGGAGCGGACATCACGCTCGCCTCGCCCAAGGGCGGCCAGCCGCCGCTCGATCCGAAGAGCGACGAACCGATGTTCCAGACGGACCTGACGCGGCGCTTCAATGCCGACAAGGAGGCGAACGCCCAGCTGGCTCAGACCGTGCGTCTCGACAGCATCGATCAGAAGGATTTCGACACGGTCTTCTATCCAGGCGGTCATGGTCCGATGTGGGACCTGGCCGAAGACCCGGATTCCATCCGGCTGATCCAGGCCTTCATCGCTTCCGGCAAGACGATTGCGCTCGTCTGCCACGCGCCGGGGGTTCTGCATCGCGTCATGAATTCCGATGGTTCTCCGTTCGTGCAGGGCCGCTACGTCACAGGTTTCACCAACAGCGAGGAGGAGGCTGTGGGTCTTACCAAAGTGGTGCCCTTTCTGGTCGAGGACGAACTCCTGAGCCTGGGCGCGGTGTTCTCCAAGGTTAAGGACTGGGGCGTGCATACGGTCGTGGACGGCCAGCTCATCACCGGACAGAACCCGGCATCTTCGGCCGAGGCAGCGGAGACGCTGGTCGCCGCCTTGAGGCAGAAGCGGGCCAAGGCCGGTTGAATTGTCACTCCCCCCGTCGTGAGCGGTCTCCGGCCGAGGCCGGCGGCCGCTTGCGATCGGATCGAATGACGCTGTGACCCATCTCAGGAGGCCACCATGAAAGTCCTCATCATCGGTGCGGCCGGGGGCGTCGGAGTCCGCGCCGCCGCGCGATTGATCGCTCGCGGCCATCAGGCAACAGGACTGGTCCGCCGCCGCGAGCAAGTGGCATTGCTCTCAAGCCAAGGTATCGGGACGGTCGTTGGCGATGTCGTCAAGGACAGCATAGAAACTCTCGCAGGGCACATCCGCGGCCATGATGCCCTCTTGTTCACGGCAGGCGCAGGCGGACGGGATGGCTCTGAGGCCACTATCGCGGTCGATGGCGACGGCCCGGGAAAGGTCGCGCAAGCCATGCGGCTCGCGGGTGTCTCCCGCTTCTATCTTGTCTCGGTCTTTCCGGAGGCCTGGCGCGAGCGGCGGATGGACGACGACTTCGAGCAGTACATGGTCGAGAAGAAGAAAGCCGAAACTCAGATCGTGCTCACCGAGCTCGACTGGGTCGTCCTTCGGCCATCTGCTCTCACCGACGAGCCTGGTGTCGGAAGAGTCGATCTCGGACTGGCGAAGGTGCACGAGGAAATCCGTCGCGATGACGTTGCAGGCACGCTGGTCGCGTTGATGGAGCGCTCCGAGATCCGCCGTTGCATCCTGGAGGTAACGGGAGGGGATACGCCGATCGCGGAGGCTGTCGATGACCTGCGCACGCGCTAGCCCTTCCATTGCTCGGATAACCGCTTGTTGTGCAACCATGCGAGGCAGCCATGATCAACTTCAAACTGAATGGCAAGGATACGTCGGTCGATGTGGCCGATGATATGCCCGTACTATGGGTTATTAGGGATGTGCTGGGGATGACCGGCACGAAGTTTGGTTGCGGGGTGGGGCTGTGCGGCGCCTGCACCATCCATGTGGATGGCGAGCCGCTCCGCTCGTGCATCGCGCAGGCCGCCGACATTGCGGGCGCCAACATCACGACCATCGAGGCAATCGGTGAGACGCCATCGGGCCAGGCAGTCCAGGAAGCCTGGCTCCACCTGGAGGTCGTCCAATGCGGTTACTGTCAGTCTGGGCAGATCATGTCCGCTGCCGCCCTTATCGCTGCAGTCCCCGAACCGTCCGACACGGACATCGATGAGGGCATGTCAGGCAACATCTGCCGTTGCGGCACGTACGTGCGTGTTCGCGAAGCCATCAAAGAGGCAGCGAAGTCCGCCGCTGCCAAGCGTGCGGAGTGATCCATGACCAAGTTGCTTGAAACCCGTCTTTCCAAGTTATCACGCCGCGCCTTCCTGAAGGCAGGAGCGGCCGCAGGGGGCGGCTTCATGATCGGCTGGGTGCCGCACGCCGCCAAAGCGGGAGGTGACGCGGTCTTCGCGCCCGACGCATTCATCCGCCTGGACAGCACCGGTAAGGTCGCCGTCGTGATGCCCGTCATTGAGATGGGACAGGGCACGTACACATCGCTGCCGATGGTGATCGCCGAGGAGATGGATCTCGACATGGGCAACGTCACATTCGAGCACTCCCCGGCCGGAAACGCATACGGCAACCCCATGCTCGGCGGCGTTCAGATCACTGGCGGCTCCAATTCCATCAGGGGCTTCTACATGCCCTTCCGCCAAGCCGGAGCGACCGCACGACGAATGTTGATGACTGCTGCGGCACAAGAGCTCGGCGTGGAGGAAGGAACGCTAACAACGGAGCCAGGATTCGTCGTCCACGTGCGGAGCGGGCGCAAAACACCATACGGCGAACTCGCTCAGGCGGCGTCCGCGCTTTCGGTTCCGGCCGGCGTGGCGCTCAAGGACCCGTCGACGTTTCGCATCATCGGTAATTCGGTAAAGCGCCTGGATACGGCGAAGAAGGTCAACGGCGCCGCGAAGTTCGGCATCGATGTGCAGATCCCCGGCATGAAGGTCGCGGTCGTTGCCGCATCCCCGGTGTTCGGCGGAACGCTAACGTCGGTGGACGAGGCATCTGCGCTCCAAGTTGCCGGCGTGCGTCAGATAGCAAAACTTGGAAATGCGGTCGCGGTCATCGCCGACCACTATTGGGCGGCACGGCAAGGACTCGACGCTGCAGCGCCTGAGTTCGACGACGGGCCGCATGCATCGGTCTCAACGGCGGATATCGTCGCTGCTCTTGCCAAGGCGTCCGAGAAGCAGGGCGCGGTGGCAAAGAGCGAAGGCGATGCGGCAAGCGTCCTCGCGGCGTCGAGCAGGAAGGCCGAGGCAACGTACGAGCAGCCCTTCTTGGCGCATGCGACGATGGAGCCGATCAACTGCACGGTGCACGTAAAGCCTGACAGCTGCGACATCTGGGTTGGCACGCAGGTGCAAGGTCGCGCCCAGGCCATAGCTGCCGAAGCGCTCGGCATGCAGCCCGAACAGGTGACAATCCACAATCATCTGCTGGGTGGCGGGTTCGGGCGTCGCCTGGAAGTGGACTTCATCCAGCAAGCCGCCTTGATCGCGCGGCAGTCCCCCGATCCCGTGAAGGTCGTCTGGAGCCGCGAAGAAGACATCCAGCACGACATGTATCGCCCCTACTATTACGACAGGATCAGTGCCGCACTGGGCGAGGACGACATGCCGGCCGCTTGGACCCACCGCATCGTTGGGTCATCCATCGTTGCGCGCTATTTTCCCGACTTTATGAAAGACGGAGTCGATCCCGACGCCGTCGATGGTGCCGCCGAGAACGTCTACGGGATTAAGAACTTCTTCGTCGACTACGTGCGAGAGGAGCCGCCCGGCATCCCGACCGCATTCTGGCGCGGCGTCGGGCCGACGCGGAACATCTTCGTGATCGAGAGCTTTCTCGACGAACTCGCAGCGCTCGCCGGCAAGGACCCCATTGCGTATCGCCGCGCCTTGCTCGCCGGTAATTCACGCGCGCTCGGCGTCATCGACAAGGCCGCGGAGATGTCCGATTGGGGCACGCCGCTCGGGCCGCACCGCGGTAGGGGTGTATCCTTCCAGCACGTCTTCGGAACGTTCATGGCACAGGTTGCCGAGGTTACGGTCTCAGAGCGAGGCGAGGTTCACGTCGATCGTGTCCTCGCCGCCGTCGATTGTGGTCTTCCGATAAACCCCGATACGATCGAGGCGCAACTTCAGAGCGGCATCATTTTTGGTATCACGGCCGTTCTCCATGGCGAGATTACACTCCAGGACGGCCGCGTCGAACAGTCGAACTTCCACGACTACGAGATACTTCGCATCGACAAATCGCCGAAAATTGAAGTCGCGGTCATCCAGAGCTCGGAGGCACCTGGTGGTATCGGAGAGCCTGGCACATCGGGCATTATACCAGCCGTTGCGAACGCGGTGTTCGCAGCGACGGGCGTACGCGGGCGCAAGCTGCCCTTTAAGGCCGAGGATTTAAGATCGAGGTGAGTGTTGTGCGGGCCAGCGACGACTTCGGCTCAGCCGGTTGGCCCTCACCGGACTGCTTTATACTACGTTTGACGACCTTTTGAACCTGATCGAGCAATCGTTACTAAGAAAATGCCGGCCGCCGCTCCGCGCATTCTTCAACGCGTGCGCAGAGCGGCCAGGTGCTCTATCCGGTCCGATGCTGCTGGCGCGCCGCCAGATATACATCCAACGCATTTTATTCTGCTCCGACCAGAAGCGAGATCGATTGGCGCGAAGCCTCCCATATTTCGCGTCCGCGTTGTGGCGAAGGTCGACGCTGTCATTGAAGGTCAGCACCCCGAATCTGTGGTCAACGGATGGCTTTGGAAGTCTGTCGAAAAAGCGCAATACGATCCCATGTGCGACGTTGGTGGGGTTTGGCCCCCAAAAAAAGGTTTCAGAGTGACAGCGGACGTCAGGCGCGGCAACGACGATGTCCATTGTAATCGGCCACGGGACTTCCGCTTCCTCGGCATCGCTACTACCGCGGCATAGCCGCAGCGTCCCAGTAGCTGACATCTGCTTCGCTATGATCGTCAACGCGCAACTCATCGCCGACCACGTCTGCGGGCGCCCCCAATCGTCGGAGGCGTGTCAATACCGCGCTATCGCTGCGTCCTCCGCGGCGGTTCAGACGTGAATGCGGGGGGGCGTCGCGGGTAGGCGGGCCTTGGTCTACGGACCCACGCATCGGACACTTAGTTTGACCCGTTGTCCATCTAAGTGTGCGTTTAAGTGCGCTGTCACGCTAAACTGCTTGCTCTGCGAGCGGTGCCACAAGTCCCTGCCGCATGCATAAGTAAACAAGTTCAATATCTGAGCGGACACCGAGCTTGGATTTGATTTCATAATGGTAGTTGGCCACGGTTTTCGGGCTGAGATTGAACGCCGCTGCGATTTCGTCGGTCGATTTCGCCTCCAGGATCATGCGGAGGATCTCGAATGCTCTGGGCGATAGCTCATCCACAACCGACATGCCATCGCTCAAGCTGCTCGCAGCGATGATCTCGTTGATTTCCGCACAGAGTGCCGGACGACCTGAGTAGATACTGCGGATAGCAGATACCAATACATCGGGCGGGCTGCTTTTCGTGACATAGCCGCGCGCGCCAGCACGAAAGGCCTGTTGTGCATAGGTCGCGCTCGCATGCATCGTAAAGATGAGAATGCGAGCGTCACAGTCCAGCTGTCGGATCTGCCGAACCAGATCGATGCCACCGCGCCCGGGCATCGATACGTCGACTACGACCACATCCGGACCATGGCACTTGAACGCCTGATAGCCCGATGCGGCATCTTCCGCTTCAGCGACGACACTGATGCCTTGATGCTTCTCGATCAGCCGGCGATAGCCCTCCCGGACCACGGCATGATCGTCAACCAGCAACACTCGGATCGTCATGAGTTCACGCTCCCTGCTGCAACGTAGAGAACTCAACTTGAAGCCCGAAGCCACCGCTCGGGAGTGGCCCTGCCGTGAATTTCCCGCTCAGCGCAAAGACGCGCTCGCGCATGCCTATCAGGCCCGACCCCGCAAGTGATGTCCTCTCATCGTGCATGGGCCCCGTTCCGTCGTCGATCACCGAAAGCCTGACGCCCTCCTGACCATTCCCGCCGACACGACTCAACAGCACTTTGACCATTCGCGCATTTGCGTGCTTGGACGCGTTTGTGAGGGCCTCTTGAATAATCCGGTAGACGTGAGCGCTGGTCTCGGCCCTGAGGTTTTCGACGTCTCCGTCCGTCTCGATCGAATACTTCGTGCGGCCCAGTGCGCTTCTATTGTGCTGTTCGACAAGCGCTCTCAAACTTTGAATCAACCCGAGATCGTCGATCTCCTGTGGTCGAAGATAAGTGAGCGTGAGGCGCACGGACTTCATCAAGCCGGAAGCCATCTCCTCGAGTTTCTTGGCTTCCTCGACAAGCACAGGCGCATCATTTTGGGCGCTCGTTCGAATGCTCGCCGCCAGCGCGTTGAATGCAGCAAGCTTCTGGGCGATTTCATCGTGCAGCTCACGAGCTATGTGACGCCGCTCTTGCTCCTGCGCGTCGACGAGCCGCCGCGCGAGTTCGGCGCGATCGGAGGTCGCCTTGCTGAGCTCTTCTGAAAGAGTGTTGAAGACCTCGCTGATGCGATCGAGTTCTGCCAAGCGGAACGACGGTAGACGGCACGTAAGATCGCCGCGCCCCAAGCGGTTCAAACCCGCAAGGATCTCCTTCGCCGGGCGCAGGGCGCGGCCGACGACAAGATACGTGACGAGGCAAAGAACTGCTATGAGAGCGGCCGAAAGGCTCAGAAGGGGTGCGATGGTCGACCAGGCATTGGCAGCCATTGCCACCGGATCGTAAGCTACGACGATAGTTCCCCGGTGGGTGCCGCGATAAGTGACCGACCGCGAACCCGTCAGCTGATCGCTTGTCAGGAACTTGTAGAAATTATTGAACCACTTCGGAGCACGGATCGAGGTGGAGTCGAAGCCCGCGCAGCTTGAGCGCTGAACCGATCCATCCGGCCCTTGGAATTCGACACACTGGCCTGGCCTGAGCGCATAACTCGTTACGACATTCCAATCAGGGAAACGCTTGGGAATGTCCGTGGATCTGTCGATGCGGGAAAGCTGCAAATCAAGCTGCCGGCTGGTCAACTCCACCAGATGCTGATTCTGCCGTCCTGCCTCTCGCGCCGTCGTGTAGAGCGCAAGCGCCGACCCCGCGCAAAAACAGGCGAGTGCGACCATCGTGATTTGCCTGACCAGCAGCCACTTCAAATCCATGACGTTCCCCGACCGATGCCTCCTTCGCAAGCTAGAGGACGCCGTCGGGGCTGTGAAGGTCAGCAGGTTTTCCTCGGGAAATTTGCCCAGGAGCCTTCAGGCAAATCACTCTTATTTACCGGCACCCCGCCGCCTACGCTCCGCCATGGACCGACGCCGGGGGTGCGAATGGAAGGCATTTCAGGGGATCAATCAGGTGAGGGGCGCAGAAGCCGCCTGCGTTGGCACGACGTTCTTCTTGCCGTTTCCCTGCTGATCGCAGTGGCTGGAATCACGTCAGTTCTCGCCGATCATCGACAAGAGCTGACGGAAGGTCCTGAGCCGAAACAAGCAGAAAACTTCGGCTGGACAGGCGCATCCAACGCCCTGTCGGAAGGCTTGGAAGCGCTCTGCTCGGCTCAATCCGTGCAGAGCATTACCCCGAATTGAAAAAACAAGGAGCCAACATAATGAAGCGCCTAGTCGCAGCAATTCTGATCGCACTCGCAGGTCCTGCCTACGCCGAAAACACTGCGCACGACGCAAAAGAACTGGTTCCGACCGACATTAAATTCGAGGACAATCCGGCCTTCCCAAAAGGCGCCCAAACAGTGGTGGTGTACGGCGATCCGTCGAAACCCGGAATGTTCATTCTGCGCCTGAAGATGCCCCCTAACTACATCGTGCCACCGCACATTCATCCCGTTTTTGAATCTGTGACAGTACTGAGCGGCACCATGGGAAGCGGCATGGGAAAGACAGTTGAAAAGTCAAAGGGCAAGTTGCTCGGCCCAGGTTCCCTCCTGCTATTGCCCGCGGATCACCCACACTACGTCTGGTCCGAAGAGCAGGAGACGATCATCCAGGTTACAGCCATCGGTCCATTCGACCTGATTTACGTGAATCCGGAAGACGATCCACGAAACAAGTGATCTCCAGTACCCGTCGTCCCGTCGGTCACGATCTTGAATTGGTGGCAAGCTCGCGGGCCAAGTCGATGAAAGCCTTAAAGGCGGCCGAAGGATTGCGGCGTCCCGGATAGTAAAGGCAGAGCCCGTCAAAGGGCTCCGTCCAATCCTCCAATATACGGACGAGGCGTCCTGCCTCGATGTCGGAGCGAACATCCTGTTCCAGGAAAAAGCCGAGGCCGATGCCGTCCAGCACCGCGGTCCGCGCTACACCTACCTCATCCAAAGTGATCGGTCCGCCGACATCGATCTGCGCGGTCTGTCCGCCTCTCGCGAATTGCCAACGATATAGGGCGCCGTTGGGCAGGCGGACACGAATACAACGGTGCTTGAGCAGGTCCGGCGGAACGTGCGGTATGTCATGCTTCTCGAAATAGCCCGGCGAACCGACGACGGCGTACCTCTGTGGACGTCCCAGCGATACCGAAATCATGTCGCTGGGCACAAGGCCGGCCATCCGAACACCGAGATCGAAACCCTCGGCCACGATGTCGATCAATCGGCCTTCCGTGACGATGTCGATATGTACCTCCGGATAGCGGCGAAGGTATTCGAACACCAGCGGCGAAAGTATCTCGCGCGCCGCCGTGGCGAACGCGTTGATGCGGAGCGTCCCCGAGGGGGTTGTCTGCTGCGAGCGCACTGTTTCCATGGCGCCGTGGATGGCCTGCAGCGCCGGGCTCACCTGTTCGACGAACAGCCGGCCGGCGTCGGTCAGCGAAACGCTGCGCGTCGTGCGATTGAACAGGCGAACCCCAATGCTCGCCTCCAACTTGGCGATAGCGTTGCTCAGCGCGGTCGTCGACATGCCGAGTTCCAGCGCGGCGGAGCGAAACGAGCCCCTGCGCGCAATGGCCATGACCGCGTCAAGGTCGTTCAGACCGGGTCGATACATTGTCCTGATTTCCGCAACGTCTCATCCGCATTTGTCCCGCTATTTGAAACGAATGTCTACACTTAGATTGGGTGGAACAGAGACGATCATCGAAGGAAAGGAGCAGCGCCGTGCATTTACCTCCAGCGATCCAAGCCTACTTCGACGCGGACAAAGCCCACGACGGCGAGAGCCTGATTCAAGCCTTCGCACCCGATGCGGTTGTGAGGGATGAAGGCCAGCTTTATGCCGGCCACCAAGCCATTGTCGCGTGGTGGCGGCATGCAAAGGCGAAATATCAGCACACGGCCGAACCAATAGATATGGACCGGAAAAGTGATGTCACCGAAGTTCGCGCAAGGGTGACAGGCCAATTCCCGGGAAGCCCTGCCACACTCAAATTCGCGTTTCGGATTGAAGGCGATCGGGTCGTCGATCTGGAGATAGGCGCATGACCGGGTTCATCACGCTGGAAGGAAAACGCGCCCTCATCACCTCGGGCACAAGAGGCGCGGGGGCCGCGACCGTCAACCTTTTCCGGGAACTCGGAGCAAGGGTGCTGACGACGGCTCGCTCTCGGCCGGAGTCAATGCCGGAGGAACTTTTCGTCGCCGCCGACCTCACCACGAAGGAGGGCTGCAAACTGGTGGCTCAGGTTACGCACGAACAGTTAGGGGGCGTCGATATCATCGTGCATATGCTGGGCGGTTCATCGGCTCCGGGAGGAGGTTTCGCGGCGCTGAGTGATACCGAATGGAACAAGGAACTCCACTTAAATCTGTTTCCTGCCGTTCGTCTGGACCGGCTACTGATCCCGCACCTGATCTCACAGGGAAGCGGGACAGTGATACACGTCTCATCCATTCAGCGGCAACTTCCCCTGCCGGATGCGACCACCGCCTATGCCGCGGCCAAGGCTGCACTGTCCACCTACAGCAAAAGCTTGTCCAAGGAAGTCGCTCCTCGAGGTGTCCGGGTTGTGCGGGTCTCGCCTGGCTGGATCGAAACGGAATCTTCTATCGAACTCGCGAAGCGCCTCGCAATAGAAGCGGGAACGGACATCGAGGGTGGCAAGAAGATCATCATGGACTCCCTCGGCGGCATTCCGATCGGCCGTCCATCGAAGCCCTCCGAGATCGCAAGTCTAGTCGCCTTCCTCGCCTCCGACCGTGCGGCGACAATTACGGGCACCGAGTACGTCATAGACGGAGGAACCGTTCCAACGGTTTAGGCGAAGCCGGGCCGCTCCCTCGGAGCGTCCATTGACCTGCAAATTGAGCCGGCTCCTGGTGAGGTCGTGATGCTGCCGCTCTGGATAAACGCGCTGTCAGAACGCCAGGAGAGCGTTCTCCTTTACCTCCTTCATGACGAAGAAGGTCCGGGTTTGTCTGACACCGGGAAGAGCGATCAGCATCTGTCCATGAAGTTTGTTGAAGTCCTCCATGTCTCGCACACGGACTTTCAACAGGTAGTCGAAGTCTCCCGCCACCAAACTGCAGTCCAGAATGTCTTTCACCTTGAGCACAGCTCCCTCGAAGGCCGCGAAACTCTCAGGAGTCGACCTGTCGAGCACAACGCCGACCATCACGAGAGCGCCCAAGCCCACCATCGCCGGCGCCAGCTGCGCTCGAACCCCCGTGATGAATCCCTCGTCGAACAGACGCTGTGTCCGCCTGTGGCAGGTCGCAGCGCTAACGTTCACCCGCACGGCGAGTTCGGCGTTTGTCAGTCTTCCCTCGGCCTGCAGGGCGCGCAGGATCTTCATGTCTATGCGATCCAGCTGGGGACCGGAAGATTCTTCCATTTTTCACTCACATAATGACGGATAATAATCAATGCTAGCAGATTATGCCTGAAATAACAGAAAAACAAATCCAGTATTCGAGAGCACCTTCCGCTGAATATTGGCTACTTTGTGCAGCGTACAAAGTGACTGAAGGAGGTCGCATCATGCTAACGAAATAGCTTTCGCACTCTCGAGCCAGGGCTACATCTTTTGCGCCTGCCGAGCTCGTGCCGGCTCACACACTTCCCAATCGAAAACATCGAAATAGCTCACAGCGCCTTAGCGGCTTGCTCTGGCGGAGCTTCTGCTCGCGCGCTTCACGCAGCGGTCTCGATATCTCGTTGCCGATGCCCGTCTCACAACTTGCTTTTGACGCTCTCAACCAGAAAGGAACTTTAAGATGACCATGAAGACGAATGGCCTTGTGTTGGCCACGGCCGCTGCTGCAGGGCTTGCGTCGGCGACGCTCGCGCAATCGGCGGAGCGCATCCCCGAGACTCAGGCTGTCCGGAATGTCGTGCTAGTGCACGGCGCCTTCGCCGACGGTTCGGGCTGGCGCGGGGTCTATGACGAGCTGATCCAGCGTGGTTACCGCGTCACCATCGTGCAGAACCCGCTGACCTCGCTGGCCGATGATGTGACCGCTACAAGGCGCATCCTCGACCGCCAGGACGGCCCGACGATACTTGTCGGTCACTCCTACGGCGGTACCGTGATCACGGAGGCTGGCGGCCACCCGAAGGTTAGCGGTCTCGTCTATGTCTCGGCGCTCGCTCCCGATGTCGGCGAGTCGACTGGAGATCAATTTGCCGAAATTCCTGCGCCCTCTGAATTCGTTATCGAGAAACAGGACGACGGCTTCGGCTTCGTGAATCTCGAAAAGTTCAAGATCGGTTTTGCCGGCGACACGAGTGATGCGGACGCAGCATTCCTTCGGGATTCCCAGGTTCCGATCAACATGTCGATCTTCGCCACGAAAGTCACTCACGCCGCCTGGCGGAGCAAGCCGAGTTGGGCGGTGATTGCGACCGAAGATAAAGCGATCGACCCGAAGCTTCTGCGCCAAACGGCTAACCGGATCGGAGCCAAGATCGAGGAAGTGAAGGCCAGCCACGTCCCCTTCCTCACTCAGCCCAAAGCTGTCGCCGATACGATCGATGGCGCGGCGCGCGCGGCCTCGCGCTGAGAGGTCAGCAATGTCTCAACGTCAAAAAGAAACTTCGCATGATCATGAAGTGCTGGACAATCAGGCGCGGCTGCGACGTCAGCTGAGAGCTGACTTCGATTTCATCGTCTGCGGCGCTGGCTCCAGTGGTTCGGTTGTTGCTGGGCGACTGGCCGAAGAGAGAGGAGCACACGTGCTCCTCATCGAGGCTGGCGGCGATGACTTGGCGCCCACGATCATGGATCCTGGCCAATGGCCGATGAATCTGGGCTCTTCCCACGACTGGGCATTTGAAGGCCAGCCATCGCCGCACCTCAACGGCCGCCGGCTGCCGCTCAGCATGGGTAAGGTCCTGGGAGGCGGATCGAGCATAAATGTCATGGTCTGGGCTCGGGGTCACAGATCAGATTGGGAGCACTTTGCCGATGAGGCAGGTGATCCTGCTTGGGGCTACGAATCTGTTCTCGGGTATTACCGCCGCATCGAGGATTGGCAGGGCAAGGCGGACCCCGCTCGCCGCGGGACCGGCGGGCCGGTCTATGTCGCCCAGCCACGCTCACCGAAGCCACTCGCTGAAGCGACGGTTGAAGCCGCCAAACTCGCCGGCGTCACTAGGTTCGAAAGCGCGAACGGCGAGATGATGGAGGGCCCTGGCGGGGCGGCAATAGCTGAGCTGCGCATTCGTGACGGCAAACGGCAATCTATTTTTAGATCCTATACCTATCCCCGCATGCACCAGTCTAACCTGACTGTGTTGACGAACGCCGTTGTCACGCGGGTGATCTTGGAAGGGAAGAAGGCGATCGGCGTCGAGGCTATCGTGGACGGCAGGCCTTTGCGCTTCGGTGCTGCTCGCGAAGTCATTCTCTCGCTCGGGGCAGTTCATACGCTTAAGGTGCTCATGCAGTCTGGTATCGGACCAGAATCTCAACTGAGGCAACACGGGATTGCGGTTGTCCAGGATCTGCCCGGTGTCGGCCAGAACCATCAGGATCATATCGCATTCGGCTGTACCTGGGAGAATCGGAAGCCGCAGGAAGTAGGCGGTGGGGGCTGCGAAGCCGTGCTCTACTGGAAGAGCGACGCACGTTTAGACGCGCCCGATCTCCTGCACTGCCAGCTTGAGTTCGCCGTGCCTTTGCCGCCGGAGGTAGGAATCCAAGTACCTGAGCATGGCTGGTCTATGTTCGCTGGCCTGGCACGGCCGAAAAGTCGTGGCCGGCTGAGGCTGTCAGGCGCTAATCCGGACGATCCGATATTGATCGAGCCGAACGCGCTCAGCGAGCCGGAGGACTTGGCTGCCGCATTTCGGACGATCGAGCTGTGTCGCGAAGTTGGCAACAGCGCGCGCTTGGACTCGCTGGTGAAACGCGAGGTCGCCCCACTTCCGCGTGATCGGCACAGTATGGAGCGGTTCATTCGCAACTCGGCCGTTACATACTGGCATCAGTCCTGCACCGCCAGGATGGGCAGAGATGCGATGGCAGTGGTCGACAGCCAGCTCCGTGTCTACGGCATAGACAATCTTCGCATCGCAGACGCATCGATCATGCCGAGGATCACGGCTGGCAACACCATGGCGCCGTGCGTCGTGATCGGCGAGCGCGCCGCTGACATGATCAGAGCCGCACACAGGATGGCGGGGCTCGACCCCCGTCCAGGTATAGAGATTTAGTTCGCCCCCAATCCTTCGCCTTCGCCCGCGTTGGGACAATTCCGTCCAGACACCTGGATGGATCCCTTCGACGCGGGCGATCCCCGAGTCTTCATGAGCTCACAGCTCCCATCGACGGCGATGTTCTACGCTCATGGAAAGGAAGATGATGCACATGGATTTTGAGAAAGAGCGGAGATTCGCTCATATCGACGGCTCCACGATGTCATATCTTGATATCGGGGCAGGCCAGACAGTCGTATTGGGTCACAGCTATCTATGGTCAGCTGAAATGTGGGAGCCGCAAATTATCGCGCTTTCCAAGCAGTACCGCGTGATCGTGCCGGAGCTTTGGGGACATGGCAAAAGCGGCGAGCTGCCAGCCAACACCCGCAATCTCCGGCAGGTGGCTCAGCGGCATCTCTCACTTCTCGACTGCATCGGCATTGAGAACTTTGCCGTCGCGAGGCTTTCCGTGGGAGACATGCGGGCTGTCGAGCTCGCGCTGCTGGCCCCTCAACGTGTTGCTGGCCTCGCGCTTCTGGGCACCTTCGTCGGAAGTGAGCCCGCGCATTCGAAAGAGCTCTACTTTTCCATGATCGAGACGGTCCAATCGCTGGGGGCAGTGCCGGATCCTGTCATCGATGCCATGCTTCCGATGTTCTTCAGCTCAGACGCTCTGACCCACCGCCAGGATCTGGTTGACGGCTTTCGTAAGCGGCTCCGTGAGGCCGAGCGTCGGAAGCTTCTGGAGAGCATCCTTCCTCTGGGCCGGATGATCTTCGGCCGACGGGATGCACTCGCCGATCTGCGCCAGCTTCGGATACTTTCGCTTGTCATCACCGGCGAACAGGATCTCTCGCGACCACCCGAGGAGGGGCGGCAAATGGCCAGCGCACTCGGGTGCACGTTCGTCGAGATTGCCGGTACGGGCCATATATCTTCTCTCGAAGCGCCCAGCGAGGTGACGGAGTACCTGCTCTCGCTTCTCGGCGAAGCATTCTAGGCTGGCTCAGCCCCTGCTCTCCACGCGATGCCGGCGGCGGTCCGTTCTCAAAGCGTCCACGGCATCGAGAAGCGGCCGTCGGGCAGATGCGCGAGTTCGCATCCCCGAAAATCAGAGCGAGGCATTGGCGAATGGCCGACACAATACGGCAAGCTATTACGACGTCTCATGGCACTATCGCCGTGGAGATGACGCAGCGCGACGGAGGTCGTGCTCATCCATGGCAATTCATCTTGTCGTGGCGTCTTCCGGAACCAGATCCACACTCCTCTCTTCTCGCATTACCGGCTGATCTGTTTTGATTTGCCCGGTCATGGAGAGTCGGATGACGCCACTAACAATACGGGGACGTACTCGCGACTGGGGCTCGACGATGCTTGCGTGGAGCTTCTGGATCGCCTGCACGTGAAGAGGCCGGTAGTCGTAGGCTGGTCCTTGGGCGGCCCGTCGTGATCGAGATGCTTTCCCGTTCAAGCACGATATCCGGGCTGTTCATCTTAGGTGCACCTCCAGTGGGGACGGACATCTTGGAAGGATTCCGCGGCAAGCCCCTCGGCGGCCTGGCTCGCCAAGGCGCGCTCACAGACGAGCAGATATCGCAGTTTGTCCGAGGTGTTTTTGAAAGCGCCGCCGAGCCCTTTATGGAAGACGCGCTGAGAAGGGCCGACAAGGAATTCCGTCCCTCGCTCTTCGCGGGGGCGGATCGAGGTGGTGGCTGCAACGAAAGTGAGGTCGTGAGCTCAACCAAAGTTCCCACGGCCGTCGTCAATCGTGCCGACGATGCGATCATCAATCTCGAATACATTGATCGAGTCCGCTACGCTAATCTCTGGAAGAAGCAATGCTTCGGAATAGTGAACGCGGCGCACGCGCCATTTTTGTAAGCACCAGGTGCGTTAAATGCCCTCTTGCGCCAGTTTTCGGTTGAGCTGGCGGCGTGACGTCACAGAAGTGGTTGTGGGTTAACTGCTCACTGGTGATTTAGCCCGAAGCCAAGTCCGCTTCCGAGGCGATGCTGAAGTGACATGTGTTCAGAACGTCGCAGAGTTTGCTGTCGACCAGCAGTCCGCTTTCTCGGCAAAGCGGACTAAGCCAGCTTAGATTGGTAGCGGACTGGCGTGCGAGGCGACCGTCTAGCTACTCCCCTAGCGTCTCACCCGCGGATCGGTTGTGCATTTACCCGCAAGATGAGTGAACTCGGCCATGTCACGCCACCCATCGGCGGGATCATTCGGCGAGGCTGGGGCAGCAAGGTAATGCCGCTCATAACCCATGCCCGCAACCGTGATCGGGGCACCAGCGTTGAGGGTTCCGCCGACCGTGTAACAAACTCCCGTTGCGGGCAATGCTGTGGCCTATCCACACCCGGAACGTCAGCAGATGAAACGCCGACCGAGCAGCAGACTCTGCACCACTGCAACCGCGCACCTGGTTTCGGCCCCTTTTCTAAGACTTCCCGTATCCCCCCTTAGAGACGGGTATACACCTTGCTATAGGGGGGCATCTGGTATCTCTAATAATATAACCGGCTACAGTGGTTACACAGGTTTCAAGCATTGGAAATAAAGACTTTTTCAGCGCCACCGGTTGTTTCGACAGCCGGTGACACCGGTCGTCAGGACTGCAACCGGGATCAGAATGTGCACCCGACTCCCCTTCCGTTTTTGCGTTAGAAATCACCATCGAAGCGATGAGGATCGGCTGGCGGCGGATCGCCGGGTGCCCACCAAGGCGCTGCATGATTCCCGCGCACCCACGCCTTCGTTACCTTCCCATGCTTGCGCAGCCCGCTATCTCTCTTCTCGAAACCGAGCCCTGCCATCGCAGCTCGCATGTGGGCATGGTGCTGCTTCGTGAGCTTGTTGATGTGCTCTGCACCGTTGATGCCCACCAGACGCCAAACATCGGCGGTCGCAATCTTCAGCGACCCTTCCGGCAGCTGACTGTCGATTGCCTCGGCCCACGGTCCGAAGTCCGTAGCTTCGCGCACGACGCCTTCCGCCGCCGCTTTCAATTCAGGTTCATCGAGCCATAGGTTCTCATTGGGCTCGGTCTGCACCGCCTCGGCCCATAGCTGATCCCGCGTGGTCGCGATTCCTGCGGGGTCCGCCTTGGAAACTTGGACGATCCAGAAGCGGCGGTTACCGGTGGGGTCGGACAGGTAGGCGCTCTCGTTTGTCGTGCCGAACAACACGAATTGCCGAGGCCTCGTTACAGGAAATCGCCCGTAAGCTAGGCGAGCACGATCATGCGTTGTGGTGATGAATGACTTTACGCGGTTGGCATCCTGCTTGCCCATCCCATCTAGCTCCGCCATTTCAACAATCCAGATTCCAGACGTTTTCTCGATGGTCACCTTCGGGTCCGCACCAACCTCGAGCTGATCGGTGAACCATCCGGGATCAGGGCAGAGCGCTTTGATGGCGGACGACTTTCCTAAATCCTGCGCTCCCTGCAAAACCAGCATATGGTCGAACTTGGCTCCTGGCTGCTTTACTCGGCGTACCGCGGCGCAAAGAATTTTCCGACCGATTGCGCGGTTTAGCGGCGTGTCATCTGCGCCGAAGTAGTCGATCAGCCACGCGTCGATTCGAGGCTTACCGTCCCATTTCAGGCTGCACAGATAGTCCAAAACCGGATGATAGGCATAACGTTCACCAATGAGCCCTACGGCATCGACGATTTTGTCTTTCGCTGGTTCCTTCCCGTTGGACCCGTAGGCTACGGTAAATCGGATTTCCGCTAGTCGTTCATCAGACATTGGGGTGACGTCATCCGGCGTGTGAAGCTCCAAATCGCCAGAAAGATCGTTCCGCCGAATTGTCCAATCTCGGTCACGGAGCCAAGCTTCCAGTTCAAAATCGAACCGCTCAACGCCTAAAATTTGCGCCTTGGGTGCGGATGGCACCACCGGCGTCGATTCCCGTTTAGACGGAGTCTCAGAAACATCCCTGACCGGTTCCCTTAACGGCTCAGGCGGCACAGGACTAGCCCGCGGCAAATGCTGCTCAGCGGGCCCGAGAGCCTCGCCATAGTCGTCAAGGGACACTGGCGGCGGCACGTCGTCGAGCCAGTCCGGCATTGCGTGCTCAGCCTCAGAAGTCATCCATCGGCTCCACACAGTCGGAAGCTTCCACACGGTCAACGGTCTGGGCCTTGCCGGAACCATGCTTCACTTCGAGCCGCTCGACATATTCAACTATGCGCCAGAAAAATCCCGCATCATGGGTGTCTCGATCCCCGTTGCAGTAACACCCAGGTTCCCACGGGGCCGCTGGATACGGCTTCATCACGGTCACGTTGCTCAAGCGTGTCCAGGTAACGCGCGCCCAGCGTTTATCAAGGACGACAAGACCCTCATAGACCTTCAACAACATCGCACGTTCGTAAACGGAAAGCTCAACAGTGCTGTACAGACGATCCATACGCTCGGCGAGCTGCTCGAAATCATTTCCGTCGAGCGGTTTTCTCCAATCTCGTCCCGAAACTGATCGGGGAAATTTTGGAGTGAAATTAGACATTCTACCTCGCGGGATTGCGTGAGCGGCATATGCGGTATATAAATCGCAACATCCCCATGTTGCGAAATTCAATTTCGAATTTCCGCCCGGTTGATTTCGATCAGCCAGGCTTTTCTTTTGCCCAGCCGTTTCGGATTTGGGGTCAAGCGACGTCGCGCGCAGCTTTGGCTTTTTCGATGACTTCGAGAATTTCGCTGCGTGGCCAGCGCGACATTGAACCGATTTTAATTGGCTTCCGTACGGTGCCGTCCTTTACGCGACGCCAGAAAGTCGGAAGCGAGACTTCCAGTAGTGCAGCGGCTTCGCGATCTTTGAGCAGAGGATCGGGTGATGCAGTGCGGTCAATAATGCTTTGTTTCGCCTTTTCCATATTGGCGGCAGGCGCAATTGCTGAACTGTTGCGAAGATTTTCTAGGATTTCTGTCGTAGTCATTGTTGTAGCCCTCGATTAGCAATTTCGATGGGCTGAATGGTGACTGATTTGAAATGAGGCTGCGATGATTTTGAGGGGCAAGCGATTTCAGAGATTGCTTGCCTCTTCTCACCTCAGTCGAAGCAGAATAGGCCGCACATGATCTCAGGCATTTCGCTATTTTTTAAACCTCGCTGTAATTGCATGCGAACCTGACGGATAGTCGATGGGCCAATTGTAACGTTATTCGCTAGTGGCACATCAGAGGCTAGCTTTGCAGCTTCTTCGTCTGCTCTGGCAATGATTGAGGTTTTCCCGGAACGTTTGGCCTGTTCGATCAGGCTCAGCGAATGACGCGCGCCAAGGAACTTACGCGTCTCGCCTTCCTTGTCGGGCAGCGCCCGACGATCTCCGGAAATTGCTAATCCAAGGGGCAGGTCAGAAAGTTCCCCGGCTTCCGGTGCTTTGGCCTTCTGCATCATGCGCGCAACGAGGAATGCAACGCGGTGCGACGGCGTGTGACCGCGCCCTACCCAATCGCAATAGGGATCAGTGTTACCATCCTTTAGCCACGCTAAGATTGTGCGGTCACGAGCCTCGCGCAGATCATACCCAGCTCCAACAAAGAAATCGGCAATCACATCCCACGGCTGCTGGAAACCGTCTCCATTCTCGCTCATGCGCCAGCCCCAACCCGCAGAGGCACAACGTTGCTGATAGAGGCCTCCGTCTCGGACGCACCTTCATCCTTGGCGGTCGTCACGTAGTGCCCCCAGCGATCCAGGAGCCGCCGCCGCTCATCGAGGTAGTCGGTTCTTCGATATGCATTGACAACTTCGCTACCGGTTTTGTGCGCGAGACATGCTTCGGCAATTTCATGTGGTGCTTCGGTGCATTCGGCCAGCCACGTCCTTAGAGCACTTCTGAACCCATGCGGCCGGGCTTCCAACCCTCGGCGCTCCATGAACTTCGACATGGTCATGTCCGAGATAACGCCCGTGCGTGCGCTGGGAAACAGATAGCCGTCGCGGGCATGGCGTTTGCTCTTGTCGATAACGGCAAGCGCCCCAGGGCTCAGGGGCACCCGGAAGTCTTCGGCCTTGCCTTTGCGAGATTTCATAAGATCGGCAGGAACGGTCCACACGTCACCGTCAATGTGATCGATGTGCAGGAAGCGAAGAGGTCGAGATCGGACGCCGGTCAAGATCAGGAGACGCAACGCAAGGTGCGTCACCGAGGCATCATCAAGTGAGGCGTAGAAGGTCGGAACGTCTCGCCAAGGCAGCGCTGGGATGTGTTTAGGCTGATACTGAGATGCGCCGATCAGTGCTTTAGCTTTATCGACAACCTGAATGTCGACGTCGAGCCCGAGTGCGGCGGCGTGACGGACGATGATGTTGAGCCTGCCAAGGGCCTTTTCCATTGTCTCCCGCTTCGTATCCCGCAGTGGACGTAGCGTGTTGCGTATGTCCACCTGATCGAGGTCGGCCACCGGCACTTTGCCAAGTTTTGGTAGGACGTGGTGGGTGAGCGGCGACATCCACCGGCCTGCGCTTCCATCGCCCTTGAGCGTGGCTTTGATCGCCTCAAAGCAATCGTCGGCCACGTCCGCTAGGGTGTGCAGGTTCTTTTGTTGCTCGCGGCGCTGGCGTTCCCGTTCCTTGATCGGATCGTGGCCCGACCTCACAACGGCGCGCCACTTCTCGGCTTCATCGCGGGCTTCTTTTAGCGACACATCAGTGAACGACCCAAGCCCCATTTCGCGACGACGGCCATGTACGACGACCCGCAAAACCCATTTGCCAGTCCGACGGTCAGCCTTCACCAACCAGAGACCTAGGCCGTCGGCATACTTGCCCGCAATGGCCTGCTTGACCATCACCGCCGACAACTTGTTCAGCTCACGCGCCATTTCAGCCCCCCCATCAGTCCCCCCTTTTGATTTAGATGATTTGAGGTGGTCTGAAGATCATATGATACGGCATGTGTTTTGTAAACTAATGAATTTGTTGCGTTTTTCGCAACAATAGGTGGCGGATGAGATTATCTGATCTGACGCGCTGATAGGCTGAAATGCAATTATGGTGCATCTCGACCGCACCATTTCTTACTTGCCATATTACATCGCCTGCAAAGCCCTGAACGGTGGCCTGGAAGAGCGTCTTTGCGCTTGCTACCCATGTGCTTTCTATCGAGGGGTACGGGTGCATGCGCCTCCCCCAGTTCTCTGCGATAAAAGTTCCAACGGCCGACATCAGGTTATGACAGGGGTCGGATAAGCTAGGCGGTATGTGGCATGCTTTTCGAAGCCAAGCACCGCCTCGGGCAACCGCTAACGGCAACGAATGACCCCTAGCTGTTTTTTTGCTGAGCCTTGCAAACACGTTCGTACTCGGCCGCCAGGAAGTCGATGAAGCTGCGCACGGAGGGCAGCAGGCCACGCCGCGACGGGAATACGGCGTGCACAATGCCACCTCGCGGCATCCATCCCGGCATGACATCGACGAGCTTGTCCGATGCAATGTGCGTGTCGACCACCATGGTCGGCAGCTTGACGACGCCAACACCTTCCAGGGCAGCATGAAGCAGCTGCGCCATGTCGTCGGTGACGAGACGTGGCTTATGCGTGACGCGCACCGATGCGCCGTCGGCGCCATGTAGCTCCCAAACGTGCTTTGGCAGCATCGGCCCAAGGTCGAGGCTCGGCTGGGCGCTAAGATCAGTCGGTACCAGCGGCAGCGAAAATCCTCTCATCAGCTCAGGACTGGCCACTATGCGTTGCGGGCTCTCGCCGAGGTTTCGCATGACGAGATCGGAGGGCTCGAGCGGAGGAAAGCGCACACGCAATGCGATATCGATGCCCTCACCGATCACATCCACGCGGCGCGATGTAGATTCCAGCTCGATGGCAACGCGCGGGTTTGCCGCCATGTAGCGGGCGATCATCGGGCCAACTTCGAAGCAGACGAGGGCAGGAGGCGCGCTGACGCGGATCAGCCCTTGTGGCCCTGAACGCGAGCGCTCGATCGCCTCCTGGGCGGCTTCCGCCTCGACCAGCATGGCGACGCAATGCCGGTAATACTCCTGGCCGATCTCGGTGACGGTGAGCTTGCGGGTGGAGCGTTGCAGAAGACGTACGCCGAGACGTTGCTCGAGCTCCATGATGCGGCGGCTGAGCTTGGACCTGGGTATTCCGAGCGCACGGGCTGCGCTGGCGTAGCCGCTATGGTCCACCACCTGGACGAAGTAATAGAGGTCGTTGAGGTCCTGCATAAGTCACTGTCCTAAATTTAGGACAGACCGGTCAAGATCCGACGACTTCTCTTCTGACTGTTCCCAAGTATCTTCCTTTCAAACAGGTCAAACCTTTGCTTACCCCTGAAAGGAGGCAGACCATGCGGCAGATCCTCGGAATTTACAGCGCCCCGCGCCAGCATTGGGTCGGCGACGGCTTCCCCGTCCGGTCCATGCTCTCGCATGGTGCGCAAGGCACCCACATCAGCCCATTCATCCTGCTCGACTACGCAGGGCCAACGACGTTTGCGCCAACCACCGAGCGGCGCGGCGTCGGCCAGCACCCGCATAAGGGCTTTGAGACGGTCACAATCGTCTATGAGGGCGAAGTCGAGCACCGCGACTCCACAGGTGCGGGCGGGGTCATCGGTCCCGGCGACGTGCAGTGGATGACGGCAGCTTCGGGCATCCTACACGAGGAGTACCATTCGCCGGCCTTTGCGAAGAAGGGCGGCAACTTCGAGATGGTACAGCTCTGGGTAAACCTGCCAGCCAAGAACAAGACGGCAAAGCCTGGATACCAGAATCTCCTCGATGCCGACATTCCGGTGGTCGATCTGCCGAACGACGCCGGCAAGCTGCGAGTCATCGCGGGCAACTTCGCTAACGCGAAGGGTCCGGCGCGCACGTTCACACCAATCAACATCTGGGATGTGCGTCTCGCCCGCGACAAGACGGTGACGCTCGATGTCCCCGAGGGTCACACGCTTTCCGTCCTCGTGCTTTCCGGCATTGTGGAGGTCGATGGCCGCGAAATCGTGCGCGAAGCGCAGACGGTGATCCTTGGTCGCGATGGTGGCCGCATCACTATCGAAGCAAACGGTGACGCCAAGCTGTTGGTACTCACCGGTGAGCCGATCAAAGAGCCCGTGGTCGCACAGGGCCCGTTCGTCATGAACACGGTCGGCGAGATCAAGCAAGCTATGCTCGATTTCCAGAGCGGCAAGTTCGGCGAGATCCGCAACGCCGAGACGGCATGACCGAGGCGGCTCCGGCTTGATGGCCGGAGCCGCTATTTTACGGCGCCGGTCGCGGCCCCGAACGCCAACCATCCCCCCTAAGTCCAAGGAAACGCCCATCATGACCAAGCCCTATATTCGCCTCGACAAGAGCAACGCCGCCGTACTAATGGTCGATCATCAGGCCGGGCTGCTCTCGCTCGTGCGTGACATCGAGCCTGACAAGTTCAAGAACAATGTGCTGGCGCTCGCTGACGTCGCCGCCTACTTCAAGCTGCCGACTATCCTGACGACAAGCTTCGAGGACGGCCCTAACGGCGCGTTAGTGCCGGAGCTCAAGGAGAAGTTTCCGAAGGCCCCGTTCATCCCACGTCCCGGCCAGATCAATGCCTGGGACAACGAGGACTTCGTTAAGGAGGTGAAGGCGACGGGCAAGAACCAGCTGATCATCGCCGGCGTGGTGACGGAAGTGTGCGTTGCGTTTCCGGCCTTGTCGGCGCTTGAGGAAGGCTACGAGGTGTTCGTCGTCACCGACGCCTCGGGCACCTTCAACGAGATCACACGCCACTCGGCTTGGGACCGCATGTCAGCGGCCGGTGCGCAGCTCATGACTTGGTTCGGCGTCGCCTGCGAGTTGCATCGCGACTGGCGCAACGATGTCGAGGGGCTTGGCACGTTGTTCTCGAACCACATTCCTGATTACCGTAACCTCATCACGACCTATACCGCGGTGAAAGAGAGTAAATAGACCGGGAGAGCACCGCTGCTAAACTCTGGGTAACGGCACTATCGAGTGTCATCGGCCTACAAGCAGTATGTCTGCTTGTAGGCCGTCGCAGACGATCCTGCGGTCTTCGTGGAGCCAATTCGGTGAGGCGGCGGTCACCGGCGCGTTGCCGAACGTCGGCGAGACATGGTTGCGTGAACGGCGAACACCCATCGGCCTGCACTACCATCGCGCTAGAGCTTGGCGTTGATCGTTTCAGAGCAGTGGTCGGTCACATCAGACAGGTTGTCGTCCTTATTGTTCGCTAGCGGCTGACAGCTTGTTGTTCAGTTATGATCCGCAGACGTGGGGCGGGGGCGCCGTTTGTTTTTAGGGCGATGGCGCCGGCAAAGCCAGGAGCCGGGGCTAAGTCGATGAAAGCCCATTTATCCGGAGCCTCTGCGTCATCAGCCATCCAGGTCAGGCCAGCGGGTTCGTTTTCCCGGAATGTTACACTGAAGCTTTTCAAGGGCTGACGCATTCCTTCGCCGAGCGCCTTGATAAACGCTTCCTTTCGCGTCCAGCAGCGAAAAAAAGCATCCTGCCAAGCATCTTCTTCCAACTCGGCTAATCCTGCGATCTCAGGCGCTGAGAAATAGCGTTCAGGTAAGTTGGGACGGACCGCGCGCACGCGCTCGATATCGACACCAACGTCGAACTGCGTTGAGACAGCGATAGCTGCGAGGTGTCTAGAGTGGCTAAGATTGAACGAGATTGATGCGGGATCCCTCAAGTACGGCTTGCCATGCTCTCCGTAGCGAAATTGGATTTGCTGGGGCGAGATTGACGCGTAGCCGCTTAGGATTTCGCGTAGGCGGCCACGGCTGACGACATAGCGATGGCGATCCTGCGGATCGAGGAACCGCGCGCTTCGCTCAAGCTCTTCGGTCGAAAGGTGGGCTGCGAGTTGTGAATGCTCGTTTTGATCAGGGATGTCGCGGGAGAACAGCCAAAGATCAATGAAGCTATCGTCCGCTTGGTGAGCGCTGGGCATTTTGTGTGGCTCTGTCTCATGCCGTACGGAGAGTAACCCGGCGGTGCCGTGGTTCCGTCATGGCGCGACGTTCCGATAAAGCGGATTGCGATCCGGTCGGTTTACGAGCCCCGGCGTTGTGGATTGAGTTGTGGCATTCTTCGCGGGCTTGGGGCGTTCGGTGGATAGCGCACGCACGGGCGTGCTTTGCGGGACCGTTCCTGGTGTGATGACCGTGATGGGAGGCCCTTGGTAAGGCGGTTCAGGCAGTGGTTCGTCTCCGTTTGTTTCACGGAGCGCAGCGACGGCTCCATAAAACGACATAAGGCGCGGGTGGCGGTTTGTTTCGGATAAATTGCCGGATACTTTTGCCGCGAACTTCGAGGTGTTCAGGGAGGCCATTTCGAGTGGATGCCGGGGCCGCATGTGAACGACCTTAAAGCCGCGCTTTTTTAGTCCGGCCATGATATCCGGAAGTGCCTTGGCAGTTGACGCCTTGATGTCGTGGAAGAGGATAATACCGCCATTGGAATGTTCCACGCGACGTAGCGTAACCTCGACTAGCTCCTTCCAGTTTTTGATGAAGCTATCGTCGGAAACAACATCGACGGTAAAGCTCGCTATGCCGCGTTTTTGCAGATATTCGAGCAGCGGTTTGGAATCGCGCAGTCCGGTAAAGCGGAAGAAGGGGGCAATGTCGCGTCCGGCTGCTGTGGCGATCGCGGCAAACCCATCTTCGATCTCGGCGTGCGCCTTTTCCGCCTTCAAACGCGGCAGATTGAAGGGATGGGACCACGTGTGGGCACCGACCGTGTGTCCCTGCTCCAGCACGTCCCGAACAATGTCAGGATAGGCGACGGCCATCTTGCCGACCGAGAAAAATGTCGCGAGCGTGCAGTGGTCGGCCAACGTCTTCAATATCGAAGGGGTGACCCATGGGCTTGGGCCATCGTCAAACGTCAGGACGACTTCCTTAGGTTTGAGGAACTTCGCTTCTTTAGGTTGCTTAGAGATCGCCCCAAATAGCGGGCCGGTGCTTGTGTCGATCTCGACGATACGCTCCACACCGATAGCGTCTGGATTGTTCTCGCAGGTATTCGCGCGCGCCTGTGAAGTCAGTGCGGGGAGCACCGCCAGGCCGGCATATAGTGCGTACAAATGGCATCTTAGCAAACGCATGAAAGTCTCGGTCGTCGGAATGCTATGGCGCTCATGCCACGCTGGCCGATTGGCTTCGCGTTCACAAGCTCGATGATTGCGACAAAGCCGTGGCCGTTCAAGCTAATGGGCACAGCCCTTTAGATCGATTGGACGGACCGAACCAGTTTACAATGAAACGTTAGAGACTTGTTTAAATCCAATATTCACGCCTGTGTTACAGGGCCTCAAATAGAGAAATTATTGAGCAAACACGCGATCTTGCCATGATGGCTCGGGGGTGGATGAGTCGATGTTACGAGAGGTTTTACGTTCGTTTGTTTGTGATGAAGGTTCTTCATAGATCGTTTGGGTGGCTTCCGGCTCATCCTTGATCTTGAATCCTGGCGGAACGTCCCCTCGTTGCTCGGGAAGAGGTGCGTTCAACGGATGTCGCGGCGTTATCACCAGAGGTTCAACGGCCGGCATATCGTCACCTGTGGAGATCGGCCAGACGACTGAACGCTGTGAGAGAGGACGCGAAGCTGCCGATTTCGCGTATTTGCCTAGCTCTTTGGCTGCCAGTTCATCGTATTTGGGAAGGGTTTCAATCGGAGCTTTCGGCACGATGTGGACGACTTTGTAGCCACGCTCTTTCAGTTGGTCGAGAAGGTCAGAGATGCCACCACCGGTTGAACGTTGAATGTCGTGGAAGAGCAGGATGCCTTTCCCCTGCTTTTCAAGCCCTGCCATTATCCGGCTGACAACCGTCTGACCCGAGCGTGTTCGGTAATCATGCGAATCAACGTCGATCGAGAAAATTCCCTGATGGCGTGATTGCAGATGATCAATCATGCGGCGTGGGTCGCTCAGGTACGGGAAACGGAAGAATGGTGCGACCGGCTTGCCAAGAGCCGCTGAGACAGCACTGACGCCGAGTTCGACTTCCTTTTCTCCGCTGGAGAGACTTAGAGCGCCAAGGTTCCGATGGGACCACGTATGCGTCCCAACCGTATGTCCGCGCCGATCTATCTCCTTGACCATGGCTGGGTCATGGACAGCCATACGGCCGACCATGAAGAACGTCGCTTTGGTGCAGTGTGCTTCAAGCGCGTTCAAAACCTTCAAAGTATATCGACGCAGGGGGCCATCGTCGAAGGTCAAGACGACCTCTCCGGGCTTTAGGAAGTCGATATCCTTGTACTGCATGTTGCCGAAACGGCCTGCGGTGCTGGTATCGATCTCGACAATCCGAGAAACACCGAGGGCATGGGGCCGGTCGGCGCAAGCGGGGGCTCGTTCAGCTTTGCTCAGCTCCGCTATTGCACTGGGTGCCGACACCGCCGCTGCGAACAGGCACAACGTGGCGATCATGATCGAACGCATGGATATTCGTCCTCCATCCCCCTGCTCGTCTCTCATCGTCGATGACAGGCGATTGCAGGTGCCGCCGCCACCATAAAACTCCTGCCGCCGAGTCGCCACAGGGCGTCAGCGTCGCAGTTCCAACTCATGCATAGCGTGAGATGATGATCTGAAACGGTAATTTACTGAATCCAGGAAACTCGGTAGAGCGCAGAGAGATTGTGAGTGTTGCAGTGCGGCATCATGGTGCCCTCAGCGTGCGGTTGTGTTATGCGCCAGCCACACTTCTCGATCTCACCATAAAACTTCTGACGTAACACACGTGCATGCCTCAGGCGGTAAAGCGGAGCGGATCATGGACGAGAGCGAAACTGTTGCCGCCGCACCGAAGGCGGATCCCATCGCGGATTTTGTCGATAAATTATCGGCAGCCCTCGATGCGGGAGATACAGAACAAGTCAAAGTCTTGGCATCGGGCCTTCGGACTCCCGACTTGGCCGACGTCATTGAGTTGCTCGCTGACGATGAGCGTGTGCAACTTATCGAGACCCTGGGCAACGACCTTGATTATGAGGTTTTCTCACAGCTCGACGAGGCCGTGCGTGACCAACTTTCCGAAGCGCTTCCGAACACGCTGTTGGCTAAGGCCGTTACAGAACTCGATACAGACGACGCAGCCTATCTGATTGAATCGCTTGAGGAGAGCGATCGGCAGGAAATTTTCGATCAGCTGTCCTTCGACGACCGATCCGCTCTTGAACGCAACTTCGAATATGAGGAAGAGACCGCCGGGCGCTTGATGCAGTCCGATTTCGTGGCTGTCGCCCCGTTCTGGAGTGTAGGTCGGGTCATCGACTACATGCGTGAAACCGACGATCTGCCCGACACATTTTCGGAGATCTTCGTCGTCGATCCGGCATTTCGCGTTCTTGGGTCCGTGGAGCTCTCCCGTCTGTTGCGAACGAAGCGCCAGGTGTTGGTTGAAGAAATCATGAATCCCGACCGGCATGTCGTGCTGGCTACAGAAGATCAGGAGGAGGTTGCGCGCCAGTTCGCCCGCTACGACCTTATGTCGGCTCCTGTCATTGACGAGAATGAACGGCTGGTCGGTGTTGTGACCATCGACGACGTCGTTGACGTTATCCAGGAAGAGGCTGAAGACGACATGCACGCGCTGGGTGGCGTCGGCGATGAATCGATCGCGGACAGTGTGCTATCTACCGTGCGTTCGCGGATACCCTGGCTGATGGTCAATCTTGGTACCGCGATGTTGTCGCCTTTGGTCATTCAGAATTTCGACGCCACGATTGAGCAGATGGTGGCGCTGGCGGTGATGATGCCGGTCGTCTCAGCAATGGGCGGCAACGCTGGCACCCAAACGATGACGGTTACAGTTCGGGCATTGGCGACCAACAAACTTGGGCGTGTTAATGCGCCCAGAGTTATCACCCGTGAAGCTTTGGTCGGGGTGGTTAACGGTCTCGTGCTGTCTTCGATTATGGCGTTGGTTGCGTTTCTTTGGTTTGGGTCCGGCCTTTTGGGCGGAGTGATCGCAGCGGCAATGATCGTAAATCTGTTGGTTGCGGCTCTTGCGGGCATACTTATCCCGCTTACTTTGAGCTGGCTGAAATTCGATCCCGCACCGTCTTCGGGCGTTTTCGTGACGACCTTGACCGACGTCGTCGGCTTTTTCGCGTTTCTCGGGCTTGCCTCGTTGTGGCTATCCTGAAGAAGGTTCCTTCTTCGCTCAGCTCGTCGGTGAATCCAGCTTACGCGTCAGGTTTTCAAATTCGCGGCGGAGTTCCTCGTTCTTGAAGATCTGGTCGAATGTGGGGGCTTCCAGCTTCTGGATGGCTTCGAAGGATGCCGCCGAGTCGCGCATCAATGAGCGCAATTGGAAGCTTGCTTCGACGGTCTCGAAGGTATTGTCCGCGATCCTGAGGTCGTGTGTTGCCCGACTTCGGGCGCGCGCGATCTGTTCGCGCTGCTGTTGGAGGTAGCTTCTGTAAGCGGTTGCTGCCTCCTCAGCGATACGTTGGCTTTCCCTGTTTGCGCGCAGCGCGCGTTCCTGGTCGGGCCGATTGTCGGCCTTCATAAGTTCGCGCGTTTTTCGCTTGGCCGCTGCGATGTCTTTAATGATGGCGTCTAGCTTCGGCATATAAGTGTTGTCGATGCGGTCGATCGTTGAATCCTGTGCGTGAACGAGCATGGCGAACAATGCGGCGTGCATTGCGAAATATTTGCGCGCGGCGTTCATGTTGTCGCCGGAGGCGGTGAGCATTTTCGCCAACTGGCCGTCGATGATCTTGGCCGCGTTGAAGATTGCCACGAGACGCACGAGGTCGCCCGAGAGGACGCTGTCGAGCAGCAGGTCAATCTGATCCTCACCGAGTTCGATGCCGGAAGCCTTCAGGGCTTGGTGGATCTCTACTTTTGCCGCAGTGATCTCGGCTTTGTTCTTTTCGATGCGGGCTTCGGTGGTTTTTATTTCATCGGCCAGGCTGTCCACGGTTTCGCTCAAGACGCCGGGCAGGACGCCATCCTTAGGTGCGGTCAGCTGCCTTTCCTTGAGGGAAACGATCCGGTCCTCCAGTTCGGCGATGTTCCGCCGAAGCTGCTCGACGCGTTTTTGCACGTCGACCACCGGGACATCCGTTACGATCGCGAGCGCTGAATCCATAAGGTTGCGAATTTGCCGTTCGCGGTCCTCGCGCGTTTCTGTCCAAAGCGGAGGGACAATAAATTCGTCTTTTCCCGGAAGCTTGCGGGCGTCGGAGCGTTGTTCGGCCGTGTCGCGCAGGATGGAATCGATGGCGCGCATGAGATCGCGCGCCTGCTGGAAGCTTTTGTCGTTCTCTCTTGGATCTGGGACCGGTTCCGGATTCTGGCTGGCGCTGTTCTGAGCGAGTTCGGCGTCCTTTTTCCCTTTCGGGGGATTATCGCGCGCGATCAGTTCGGCGATGCCGTCGCGCGATGCTGCTTGTGCCATGGCGGTGTTCGGGCATGGGAATAGTGCGACCGCCAGCATCGCTAGGATGGGCGTTGCAAAAGTGGGCCTTGGTGCGCGGATGCTTCGTGCCATGGTGTGACCTCCAACCTAGCAAACACAAGGCCCCAAAAATTCTGGCAATTAGATGGTTATTGCGCAGACGGATCACAATCACCGGGGTGAAACGAAAGAAAAAATAGCGAGGCGGCGGTTGGCTGTGATGTTGATCGCAATGGAATTTAACGATTTACGCTAGCGTTTGCTGAGCGTAGCAGATCCAACAATCCTGAATCTATTTGGCGCGCATCTGTGAGGACAAGCATGTGCGTAATGGATTTCGGCGGACCAGGAGAGAGATTTGAAAATTTCGCCCTGACGACATTGCGCTCAAAAGGCGCTTCGGCGAGTGCTAATCCAAGCTTTATGTCCTTGGCGCTGGGAACCAAGATTGCGAACGTTTCTGGTGCGCCGCAGGAAATGTGGTTGCCGGTAACTTGAATGGATGCGTCCGGTAACGCCTCCCTCAGGGTGCGTAAGACGAAACTGGCAAGTGGCGCGTAGGCCTTCGCCTTTCCAATCAGTGCCGTTATGTCGGAAATCGGGTTCAGCGAACCTGCGGGAGCGGGGGCTTGCGGCGGTGGGGTCCGCGGTGGTGTGGGGCGAGGTGCGCTGGGTGTCGGCACCGGTGGTTCGGTTGGCGTTGGTGCCATCTCGGTTTGGGCCGGTTTTGATGCCGCCGTGTAGACGAGCACCGGACGGAATGGGGCTTTCGGTGCAGGCGTCTTTGGCTTGTCCGCTTTGGGCGGCGGCGGTGCGGTCGTGGCAGGGGCGTCTGAAGTTGACCTTGGCGGTGCAGTCAGGCTCGGCGGGGTTGCATCGAGATAGATGGGGCGCCCTCCGTTGTGATGGATGCGCTCAAGCCAAGACGCCCAGGAAAAGATGAAGCCCTGCTGCCGGAGCCAGTCGATGATCTCGTTGCGATGGGCCAGGTCGGCTTCGCGAATGGCGTGCATCCATTCGGCCAAGTCACGCCCGGTGTCGGCTTTGAGATATTCGAGGAACTCGCGTTCCTTATCTTCGTAGTCAGTACTCATGCATGCGGCTCGAGTGTTTCAAATCCAGCGGCGGGCTTTTGCCATGTACTCACGATACGCTGGCCCAAAGCGAGCCAGGAGATGACGTTCTTCGGGTAAAATGGCCAGCCACGTTATGAGCACGGCAAAGACCAGAGCAACTACCACGAACCAGATGTTCTTGGTTAGCTCCGCCAATCCAAACAGGATCATGACTTCGCCCAGATAGATTGGATTGCGAAAGTACGCGAATGGTCCGTCCGTCACGAGTGCCGAGGTCTGTTTGTGTGGCAGAACGGTTGTCCCGTGCTTGTGCAGGGTGTGGGCTGCCCAAATGGTCAAAGCCATGCCTACCGCGCCGATGGATAGGCCGACGGCACGTGCAGGCCAGTCATCCAGTCCCGGCCAACCCAACGGGACGAATTTTTCCATGAAGTATCCGCCAAGCAATGCGCCGATCAACAGGATCGGCGGCCAAGGGATCGACGATGGCCTATCGGCTGATGGCTGCGCGTTGTCTGACATTGTGCGAATGCCCTTTCAAGGTCGTATGTGGTGACGACACTACGCTAGTGGCGAGGTGTGTACCATCAGACGACATCGTTTCGCCGGGTTTAGCGCGATAACCCCGATAGCTGACAAAGCATAGGCGAGAGAGGTGGTCTCATGTTTTTAAGTTTGCGGTTTAGCGTCGCGGCATTAGCGCTGTGCGGGTTTGCCGGGACTGCGACAGCAGAGACGCATGCGCGTCCGGAGCATGGGTGTTTCAAGGTGCTCGCGGATTCTCTGAATCTGCGCCGCACAGCATTCTCAACTGGTGAGGTTATCGGGGTCGCTCACCGTGACGATATCCTTGTTAAGCGGAAACGCTGGTGCACATGGCGCGGTTTCTGGTGCGGTGTGACGACGGAAGATGGCCTGGAAGGCTACGTCGATAAGAAGTTCATTGAGATGACCCCTTGTCCTGCACGGTTGTCACAGTAGGTTGCCACTGGGCTATCTACTCTGGCCCCGTTAGCTCGGTCGCGGCATGTTCTACTACGCCTCCAAGGTGTTCTGGCTCTTCGCGCAGCCCTCATCCTTGTTTGTTATCCTTATCGCGGTCGGGCTTTGTCTGATCGCTTTCACTTGGCGGCGACGGCTTGGTTTGTGGCTCGCGGGCCTCGGGCTCGCAGCCCTTGTTACGGCAGGCTTTCTCCCTGTCGGGAACTATCTTGTCCTGCCGCTTGAAGAGCGCTTTGCCGGCCAGAGTCTGCCGTCTCCCGGCGCAGAGGTTGCGGGGATCATCATTCTTGGCGGTTTCGAGGACGGTTGGGTAAGCGCTGGTCGCGGCGGGCTTGCGCTCAACGAGGCGGCGGAGCGCCTGACGGAAGGCGTGCGCCTTGCCAAAAGATGGCCAACGGCGCGCGTTGTTTTTAGCGGAGGAGTTGCAGGCCTTCTTGCTGGGGGAGAAGGGGCGGCCGGCCCTGTAGGAACATTCCTGAAGGACGTCGGAATTGAAGATCAGCGAATTGTTCTGGAACCGGATGCGCGGAACACGTGGCAGAATGCTCTCAACACGCGAAAATTAGTCAGACCTTCTCAGAGTGAGACGTGGGTGCTTGTGACGTCGGCGTACCATATGCCGCGCAGCATTGGCGTTTTTCGTCAGGCAGGCTTTGATGTGATCGCTGCACCCGTGGATTTCAGAACGCGTGATCGGCGTGACCTTTGGCGTCTCTTCGAAACCATTCCCGCAGGATTGCAGCGGCTCGATCTGGCGACGCGTGAGTGGATCGGGCTTGTTGCGTATTGGCTGAGCGGCCGCTCAAGCGCGCTTCTGCCCGCACCGTAGGGGCAACACCTGCCTTGCTGCTGCCACGCGTTACTTAGCTTTTGGCTGTTGTGGCTTGGGCGTGTGCTTGACGTCACGTGCGCTCAGTTCGGCTTGAAGATCGAATGTCGGGCATTTCAATTTGGCGAGGCGGGCGTTGAACGCCTCCAGTTTGCGGACGTCGCGTTGATACTGTGCGTCGGGATCGAGCCCTCTTTGGGTTCCGCCGAAGAGCGGCACAGTTATCCCCTGAATTCCCCGTGCGATTTGCGAGCCCTGGGCGCGGTCGGGATAATCGCGGATCTGCAGAATGAGCAGCTGCATCCGGCCATTTATTTTCCGGCAGCCGTAGGCCGCCTCTTCCTTCGTCAAGATGTTTTCGCTGGCGGGGTCGGCAGTGGCGGGAGACAGCTGTGTGCCGCATATGAGAACAGGCGAAAAGATGAGAGCCAGTGGACGGAAGATACGAGTGCGCAGCATTTTTCTGCTCTGATTTGTTGCGGTCATTCTATACAAGCCACAATAAACGGCCAGTTGTGAGGCAACCTGCAAATTTGTGATCGCCGGGCGTGTCGCGCGCTTGTGGGGTATTGTAGAGTTGGCGTGGGAAATGCTGAAAGGGCACTTCATGAGCAAGGTAGCGCAGTTTTTGTCGGCCTTCGTGGTCGGCTTGATGTTTTTTGGTGCGGTGGTGGCGGCGCAGTCTGATGATGTGTGGCCGAAGAATTTTACTTGTAAGTTCGATGCCGGCACACGTGGAAGCTTTGAGGCGGGCAAGTTTACGTCGGCTACGGCATCGCCGCTTTCATTCGAGATTACAGATGTTGATCTTGATGCCCAGAATGCGCATTTGCGCACTTCAGGCAGCGAAGCATCTGGAACCCTAAGGATCGTGCGGGCTATCAATGCAAATCATTTTCTAGAGGTGGTGCCGGAGGGCTTTCTCAACCTGACAACCATCTACGATGACAAGAACCATGATGGAGAGCACCCGGCTGTGCATTCCCGTCACTTGGGGGTTCTCGGTCAGCCTTTGTTCTCGCAGTATACGGGAATCTGTCGCGCAAAGGATTGAGGGGGCCGCAAAAGGCTCAATACGATCAAGGTTCAGGGAATGGCGCTTCATCTCGTAAAACTCTGTGTCGGTGCCGCCTCGATTGAGGATTTGGCAGCTTGGCAGAGCGGGCGGATGGCGGAGATGGCCGCTGCGGGTGAAACGCCTCGGATATTTCATACAACATTCCAGACGCCCAAGCGGGGAGACGAACTGCTCGACGGTGGTTCGCTCTATTGGGTGATCAAGGGGCTTATACAGGCGCGGCAAAAACTGATTGCTCTGGAAGAGGGTGCGAAGGCTGACGGCTCCAGATGCTGTCATCTCATTCTGGATCAGCAGATCGTACCCGTGCGCCCGGTTCCGCGCCGGGCTTTTCAGGGCTGGAGGTATTTGTCGGCGGCTGATGCACCAGTCGATTTGTCGGGTGCCGAAGGCGCTGGAGCAGCGGAGATGTCTGCCAAAATGCGGCGTGAACTTGCGGAACTATGTCTCATCTAGCTTAAGTGATACGTAGCGGCGTCATATTCAGACAACGCGAGCCTACAACGTATGCCGACCTATCCTTTCCTCACTGATCTTGTGCGTGCGCTCCCCGCGACTGTCCCCTTTGTCGGGCCGGAGGCCTTGCAACGGATGCGCGGCCGTCCATTCCGAGCGCGCCTTGGGGCCAATGAAAGCGTGTTCGGCCCCTCGCCAAAGTAGCGGCGATGGAAGCTGCTGCCGCGAGTGCCTTCATGTATGGCGACCCGGAGAACTTTGAATTGCGGGCGGCGATCGCCAAGCATCACGGCGTGAGCATAGAGAATGTCGCGGTCGGCGAAGGGATCGACGGGCTCTTGGGGCTTGCCGTGAAGGTGGCGGTTGCGCCGGGTGAGGTGGTCGTCACTTCGGATGGCGCCTACCCAACCTTCAACTATCATGTTGCGGTTGGCGGTGGGCGCTTGGTGAAGGTGCCGTTTCGAGACGACAAGGAAGATCTTGGCGCGGTGCTGGATGCCGGACGAGCTGAGAACGCCAAGATCCTTTACGTTTCAAATCCCAACAATCCGATGGGGTCCTGGTGGTCGGCGTCTGAAATCGAGGGCATGATTTCGGCTCTGCCTCCGACCGTACTCTACTGTCTTGACGAAGCGTATTGCGATACCGCGCCGCCTGCTGCCGTACCAGACATTGATATTTCGAACCCGCAGGTTTTGCGTTTCCGCACATTTTCAAAGGCCTATGGGCTCGCCGGGGCCCGTGTCGGTTATGCGCTGGGTGAGGCCGGTTTGATTTCCATGTTCGACAAGATCCGCAATCACTACGGCATGTCGCGTTCGGGACAGATTGGTGCGCTGGCGGCTCTTGCGGACCAGGATTACCTAGCCAAGACCGTTGGGCGGATTGCAGCGGGCCGCGACCGGCTCGCGCAGATTGCCAGGGAGAATGGGCTCGCGCCTTTGCCTTCTGCAACGAATTTCGTGACGATGGACTGTGGTCGCGATGGGACCTACGCCACGCGCGTTCTCGACGAAATCATAGCCCGCGATGTTTTTGTGCGGATGCCCGGCGTGGCGCCGCTCAATAGGTGCATTCGCGTGACTGTGGGCACACCTGACGATCTCGACGTGTTTGCGGAGGTCTTGCCGGAGGCTCTGCGCGCGGCCCAGGGGTGAACTGGCTCAGGGCCAACGGTGCAAGCTCCCTTCCGGGAAGGTCCACTCCGGGGTTTTGAGTGGGCCTTTGACGTTCGCTGTGTACCAAGGGGATGAGGTGTCCGCTGGATTAACCAGCACATGCATATCCTGGGCCGGCATATAGCTTTGGATCAGCAGGAAACGCTTCTCTCCGGTTGCTTCGTTCTCGACCATGTCTGCGACAAGCACGGCATGGCCGGGAAAGCCGCCTTTGATGAAGACGTCGCCGACGTCGATCTCAGAGCGCGGCACGGCTTTGAGTTCGCGCTCAAGCGAATAGGTTCCTGCGTAGGCGAAGACTTGAATCATGTAGCGCCGAAAGGATGCGTAGCTCGAGTCCGCCTTTGCTTTGCGCCGCCAGGACTTGCCGCTTTCAGATGGCCGTTCGCCTTTGGCCCAGCGACTAAAGGGAACACGACCGCCACCTGTGTAGTTAAATGCAATGTCCCCCTTTTGTCCGGTGGCCCAAAGCCATTCGGCACGCAGACGCATAATCGCATCCGCGCATTGCTGAAGGTCGCGCTTTCCGACATCGATGTCGATAACGGCCGCGTGCACGTCCTGGCGCCATTTGTGTGCGCCCGTATAGAGCAGCACAGGGCTTCCGGACGGTTTGAGGGGGAGATTGCGCAACCAATCTCCGAAGGAGTTTTCAGGAAGCGGGACGCGGCGAAAACCTGGCGGTGGAGCAATGCGCTGCTGAAGCGTCTCCGTGACCTCGTTGGTTGGCCAGGGGTGCGCCGTGTCAGCATGAGCCTGTGCCAGCCCATTTGCCATAACGGCAAAGAGAAGACCGGCAAGAGTGAACGAAATGCGCGGTATGCGGTTCATTCCGTGAGGAAGACGCGAACAAACCGGCATGATAATGGCGGGGGCACACGTGACTCTTGGGTTCCGCGGCTCGCGCAGTGAACTTTATGTATTTGCTGAAGGTGGAGAACATAGTTTGGCGAGAAAAGCACCTACATCGGATGACGTTGAGCGTGCCGTCGCTGCAAAGCCGAAATTGATCGTGCGGCGGGCAAAAACTGACGATGTGCCTCGGATCGTCGAATTGGGGCGCCGTGTTTATGCGCCGGACCCGTCACTGACGGCACGGATGGTCAAGGGGCAGATCAACAACTTCCCCGAGGGACAGTTCGTTGCCGAGTATGATGGGCGGATTGTCGGTCACTGTGCGACGTTCATCATCTCAGCGGATGTCGGGCTCAAGCCACATACCTGGCGCGAGATAACGGGCAATGGCTACGCGTCACGCCACGATGCCGATGGTGACTATCTTTATGGGATGGAGATCAGTGTCGATCCGGAATTTCGCCGGTTGCGGATTGGCCGGAGGCTCTACGCCGCTCGTCAGAATTTGTGCGAGGAATGGCGTCTAAAGGGCATCATTTTCGGTGGCAGAATGCCTGGCTATGGGCGTCGCCGCCGCCAATACCCCGATCCACACGACTATGTGGAGGCGGTGCGCAACCGGGAGATCCGTGACACGACCATAGGCTTCCAGATCGCCAACGGCTTTGAAGTGATTGGTGTGCTGGAAGACTACGATCCTGAGGACGTGCAGTCGGCGGGCTATGCAACGCACATGGTTTGGCGCAATCCGCGGTATCCGGATGAGCCAGAGGGCAAGGGGCAAAGTGACCGGCTGGCGCCCAGCGAAACTGTGCGGGTTGCGACAGTGCAATTGCAGATGCGCGGGTTGATTGATCGCGAGGAATTTAAAAAGCAGATCGAGTATTTCGTGGACGTCGCTGCGGATTATCGAGCTGATTTTGTCGTGTTTCCCGAAAATGTGACGCTGCAGCTACTGTCGTTAGAGCCTAAGCCGTTACAGCCCAAAGAAGGTGTTGAGCGCATTGCCGACTACACCGATTGGTTTCTTGAGTTCATGAGCGCGTTTGCGGTCAGTTACAACGTCAATATCATTGGTGGAACGCACCCGATCGTCGACAGCGACGGCGAGATCCGCAACGTTTGTTATGTGTTTCTGCGAGATGGTTCGGTTCATCAACGCGACAAGATTCATCCGACGCCAAGTGAAAGCTACTGGTGGAATATCCGCGGCGGAAACCGGGCGGAGGTCATCAACAGCGACTGTGGGCCGATCGGGATCATGATTTGTTATGACAGTGAATTTCCCGAGGTTGCCCGGCATCTTGCCGATCAGGGTGCGATGATCCTGTTCGTGCCGTTCTGTACTGATGAGCGGCGCGCCTATCTCAGGGTCCGCTATTGTTGCCATGCCCGCGCGATCGAGAACCAATGCTACGTGGTGATGTCGGGCGTGGTCGGCAATCTGCCGAATGTCGAGAACATGGACATTCATTACGCCGAAAGCTGCATCCTAACGCCGTGTGATTTTGCGTTTGCCCGCGATGGCATTGCAGCCGATACCGCTGCCAACACGGAAACGATTGCATTTGCGGATCTGTCGATTTCGGATCTGCGCGCGGCCCGAAGCGCCGGCACGGTGCGAAATTTGCAAAACCGGCGGTTCGATCTTTATCGCGTCGCGTGGACAGACGGCGATCGGCGGCGTGCGCCAAAGAGGGGCCGGCAGGAGAAGGTATCAGGGCCTCCCGTTACTCCTCCAAAGCCCTAGCTGTGATCGGTTAGGGCGACGAATTCCGGGTCGTCCTGAGCGCGACGTTCGAACTGCAAGAAGTCGTAGTAGCCGCAGCGCTTGGTATTGGGGTAGTCCCGGCATACCTTGGGGCGTGCTTTGTAGACGGTGCAACACCGCGCCTTGGTGTCGAAGAACTGGCAGATCTTGCCGTAATGGACGTCCTTCTTGCGGCGCATCGCGTACTTGCGGCCGTATGCCTCCTCCGTGAACGCCTTGCGCGCTTCCTCAAAGGTCAAGCCATGGTGCTTGCCGAGGCGTACGACGTCACGTTTTTCAAGTGCGATGAGGGGGTACGAGCAACAATAGCCAGGACATTTGCGGCAATCGTATTGATTGGACATGCGGGGTATCGGACCAAAATCTTGAACGCTTTGGGTAGCTCGACGGGTGTTTCCGGTCCTCAACAGCGGTGCCGGGGGCGCGCCGAGTTCTAAGGTATTGGCATAACTTATGTAGGGGTGACGTTAAAGCGGAGGTTTTGGTCCTTCGTGCCGGGAATGGTGCGGCCAATTGGGCAGCGCCGCCGTCGCAGTGGCTTAAGGTTGTGCACTGCGTTCGCAGTGCAACACTGGGTGTGTCGCATTTGGAATTTCCGCAGCGACGTGTTCCACCCGTCACACTTTCTCCGTTAAGGTCTGGCTCCGCTAGCGTCTGGTTACACCTGAGGTGGCGGCGGCTAGACGCGTCTGTAGGGTGGACGTGATTTTCAGCCTGTTTAGCGGCTGCGACGGCCATTGGGGGTTTTTGCTTGATGTCAGATTTGAGTAGCGCGACGCCTGACGGCGAGACGCCAGTTAATCCCTATAGTCTTCTTGATGCTGTTAATCGGTCCAGCGATACGGCGCATGTGGCGTGGTTGATATTTCTTGGCATCATGACCTACCTCACGATTGCCGTTGCAGGGGTCACGCACACGAATTTGCTGCTTGAGACGCCGGTATCGCTACCGATCTTCAGTGTCGATATTCCGATTGCGCAGTTCTTTCAGTTCGCGCCAGTCATACTGGTTCTCTTTCACCTTGGCGTTGTCTCGCAGCTCTCCCTACTAGCGCGTAAGACGTTGGAGTTTGACCACGCCATTCGACTTCTGGAGACCAGCGACCGGCGGACACATCCGTTGCGCTTGGAATTGCACAACTTCTTCTTCGTTCAGGCGATCGCCGGACCCCACCGTAGCATCGTGATGAGCGCCTTCCTGCATGGCATGAGCTGGTTGACGCTGTGCATCCTTCCCGTCGTGCTCATCATCTACGTTCAGGTCGTGTTCCTGCCCTATCACAGCGAGCTCATCACATGGACACACCGGATCGCGTTGGTTGTTGATGTGACTATGCTCGTACTCATCGGCGTCTTTCTGATGCGGGCGGAAACGTCATTCTTCCGTGCGTTCTGGCGCAATACCGTGGCGCATCCAATGACTTTTGTCGTTACGGCGGTGGTGATCAGCGGTGTGACGCTATTTTCTTTCCTGGTTGCAACGATCCCGGGGGAGTTTCTTGATCGAGTGAGCCGCCCGCTCTTTTATAAGATGGCGCCGGATCGTGATGGGCGACACCCAAGGTACTACAGCGGGTTCATGGCGCCATTCCTCAGCGTCGATCAGGACGGGGCGCTATTCGGTGTCTTTCGCCGTAATCTTGTTGTCACGGATTCCGACCTGGTAAGCGACAAGGACGTCACGCCGGGTGAACGGACGATCACGCTTCGTGGCCGTGACCTTCGTTACGCGCGTTTTGACCGGTCCGATCTGCATCAGGCCGATTTTACCGGAGCGGATCTTTCTCACGCCAGTTTTTACGGTGCGGATTTGCGTAACGCTTGGCTCCAGTGCGCCGAAATCAATGAACTGCGTTTGAGAGGCAATCGCGGGCAAGCCAAATGCGTGAAGGCCATCAACACGGACTTTACGCAAGCTAATATGAGCGGTGCCTTGATGCAGGGCATCGATGGGCGTGGGGCAAAATTTGAAGAAACAACGCTCGTTAGCGCTGAACTGGTGGAAGCGGTACTCACAGGCGCGGACTTTGCGCAGGCGCGGCTCGAGAAGGCTTCTATGGTTGGTGAGGTGATGGCTGATGGCGCTAACTTCGGATTGGCCTCACTCCAAGGGGTTAACCTGAAAGGTGCGCGTCTGATCGGCGCGGATTTCCGTAGTGCGTCGATGCAGGCCGCGATCCTCGATTTCGCGAATATGCAGGGGGCTATGCTGCAAGGTGCGGATCTCGAAGCGGCCAGCCTCTACAAGGTTAAGCTGGAGGGTGCCGACTTCTCGCGCGCAAACGTTGCGGCTGCGGATTTCAACGGTAGCACTGTTTGGATGGCGAAGCCTCCCGAGGCTAACAAGAGCCAACTCGTGGATTTAAGCGACGTAGCCGTGCGTCCGCTTGCCGAGGAGGATCAGCAAGCCCTTCACAGAGCGGTCGAGGATATCGATAGCCGTCGGCTTCGCGAGCAGGTGCAAGGATTGGTCGCGCCCTTGATGGACGAGACCGCGACGAAGGCTTGGGCAAATTCATCGGAACGCCGGCAATGGGATAGCTTGGTTCGGTCCACAGCAGTCGGCTCCGTCCCGCAACCTCGGCCGGTGTCAACCGCATCTATCGGCGTGGAGCCCACGCTCGCGGCTGATAACTACAAGTCGCAGGTTACATCACATCTCAATAGCATTGTTTGTCGAACACGCTGGTCCAACGGTTCCGTGGCGACTGGCGTCGTGATTCGTGCCATTGCCCCGCAGTTTCGAGGGGACATGGTCGCTATTTATGACCGGCTGAATCGTGGAGATTGTGCAGCGTCGAAAGGTGTTCCTGAGGATGTATTCCGCGACCTCACCGTGGCTGCGGATCGGGCCATGGGACGATGAAACGCGGGCTATCTGGTGGGACGCGCGATGCCGAGTGGTGGCGGTTGCGCGCTTAACCGCTCCATACTATATTGGAACATAAAGAGAACAAAAGATTCAGATTCTGATGGAGCCGCGCGCAGCTTGTTGTTGAAAAGGCTGTCGACCGGTGATGCGAGTGTTGGAATGGGCGCTAGGGTGGCCTCGATGACTCGCCAATTTTGTCGTTCTCCCAGAATACTGAGGGGAGCGATCTACACAGGCTCTGTTCGCGTGGCAGTTGGCGTCGACCGGCTATTACGGCCTACGTAAGCGCTGCTGAGCGGCAGAGTTGAAAAGCATAAGGAGCCTATTATGGCTGGTTCAGTGAACAAGGTGATCCTCGTCGGAAATCTCGGGCGCGATCCGGAAATCCGCCGGACGCAGGATGGCAGACCTATCGCTAACCTGCGCGTTGCGACGACTGAAACCTGGCGCGATAAGAATTCCGGCGAGCGGCGTGAGAAAACCGAATGGCATTCGGTTGTTATATTCAACGAAGGCCTGTGCCGGATCGCCGAGCAGTATCTGCGAAAAGGGACGAAGGTTTATATCGAGGGTCAGCTGCAGACACGAAAGTGGCAGGACCAGTCCGGAGCCGATCGCTATTCGACCGAAGTCGTGCTTCAGGGCTTTAACGGCAATCTCACAATGCTGGACGGGCGGAGTGGCGGTGCCAGCAGCGGCATGCAGGAAGGTGGCCAGTCCGACTACGGTGATCCAGGTGGCGGCCGTGGGGGATATGACGAGCCGCGCGGTGGCAGCGGCGGTGGATCATCTGGCGGCTTCGATAAGACGCTCGACGATGAGATTCCATTCTAGAAGATACTCTGTCCTTCCTCTGACGGAACATATATTTAGAGCGCACTCCTTCGGTAAGGAGTGCGCTCTTTGCTTGAAGGGGAATGCCGTTAGGCCTGCCGTCCGAACTACTTCGTCTCGGGGGCTTTTTCTGCCGGTGGTTGAGCAGGGGGAGCCGCGGCCGGGGCTTCTCCTGCTGGTTTTTCAGGAGACTGCTTGTTGGTCTCTGCGGCTTCTTTAGCCTTCTCATAGACTTCGGCTGCGGCTTCTTTAGCCTTGTCATAGGCCTTAGTTGCTGTCTCTTTGGCCTTTTCGTAAGCGGGTCCCGCTTCTTCTTTAGCCTTTTCGTAAGCTTCCTTCGCGGCTTCTGTGCTCTTATCCGTCAGCTCGCGGGCTTTCTCCATTGCGCGCTGAAGAAGAGATTTCTGCGGCTCAGCACGTACAAATGGTGCGACGGCGGTAAGCATTTCCTTGGATACGTTGGGAAGCACGATAACGCGCTTTCCATCGGTCTCACGGAACTCTAAGGCGCTTAGACGTACACCGATGCGTTTGCCGGCGATGCCGAGGAAGCCGCCGGTGCCAATGACAACGCCGTGCACGCGATTCCAGTCGTTCAGGATAATGTCTTCGATATCGCCGATGATCTTGCCTTCGGTGTTCTGGACGACTGCGCCGATCAAAACATCCTTGGCCAAATAGTGGGCTTCCGGCTGAGCTTCAATAAACGTATTTGGCGGAAGCGCGACTGCAGGTTTGTCCTGAGCCAACGCGGGTATGACGAATGCAAAGATGGCGAGAGCGGCAACGGTCGTCTTCAGGGCATTCATACGGGGATTTTCCTTGTCAAACGGAGGCACGGACATCGTTTCGCGATATGGTAGTGAACGACAAATGCTACTAGACCAGCACGCCGAAAGTACGGCTTGTCGGTCCAGCTACAGAATTGCACTGAAGTGCTGTGAATAACATCTGTTTCATGCTCAGGTTAATCGGTTCCGCGCGGGCTTGGAAGCAGGATCTATCGGGAATTCTTGCTCTTAGCTGTGCGAGTTAAAGACGATCAGATGACCGCTTGTCGGCGAAATGCTCTAAAAGGACACTGTGACGGCACCAAGTCATCTGAGTACACATCAATACCGTTCGCTTCCCGATAATCGAGAGACAACCTAAACCTCTGTGGATGTGGAAAAAAACAGCGTGTGGGCATGTGCTTGCAGGCCACATTGCTCTATTGTGGTAGAGTAGGGTATCTAAGCGATACGCAAATTTTATGACGCGCGAGTCGTTGCTAACGAGCACCGCGTGTTCTCTGAACAAAACTCAACTGTTCACTCAACGGATCCCTAAGTGGCGGACAACAGCGACATCCCGAATCAAGGGCCTGACGGTCCGCGCGATATTCGGCCGATTACTATCGTAGAGGAAATGAAGCGCTCGTACCTTGAGTACGCGATGAGCGTTATCGTCTCCCGCGCGCTGCCGGACGTGCGCGATGGGCTCAAGCCCGTTCATCGCCGTATCCTTTACGGCATGCACGAGATGGGCCTTGAATGGAACAAGTCCTATCGTAAGTCGGCGAAGGTCGTCGGCGAAGTGATGGGTAATTATCACCCACATGGCGACAGCGCGATTTATGACGCGCTTGTGCGTTTGGCGCAGGACTTTTCGATGAGCCTGCCGCTCATCGACGGCCAAGGTAACTTCGGCTCGATCGACGGTGATCCGCCGGCTGCGATGCGCTATACGGAGTGCCGTCTCGAGAAGGTCGCCCAATTCCTTCTCGACGACCTCGATAAGGACACGGTCGAATTCCAGGAGAACTACGACGGTTCTGAAGACGAACCGACGGTGCTTCCCGCGAAGTTCCCGAACCTGCTCGTCAATGGCGCCGGCGGCATTGCTGTCGGTATGGCGACGAATATCCCACCCCACAATCTCGGAGAAGTCATCGAGGCTTGCCTCGCCCATCTCGATACGCCGGCCATAACGATCGATGAGCTGTGCCAGATCGTGAAAGGCCCGGATTTTCCGACGGGCGGTCTGATCCTTGGCCGTGGAGGTATCACGTCTGCCTATCACAAGGGCCGCGGTTCGATCATCATGCGCGCGCGTGTTGAGGTCGAGGAGATCCGCAAAGATCGCCAAGCCTTGATCGTTACGGCCATTCCCTATCAGGTCAACAAACGCGTTCTGATCGAGAAGATCGCAGACGCGGTTCGCGAGAAGCGCGTCGAGGGTATCTCTGATATCTGGGACGAAACCAACCGCGAAGGCATGCGGATCGTCATTGAACTGAAGCGCGACGCGGTGGCCGATGTCGTGCTCAATCAGCTCTGGCGCTATTCGGATTTGCAGACGTCGTTCGGTGCCAACATGCTGGCGATCAACGGCGGTCGCCCCGAGCAGCTTAACCTCAAGGACATGATCGAGGCGTTCACGGCGTTCCGCGAGGAAGTCGTTACGCGGCGCACGAAGTTCTTGCTCAACAAGGCGCGTGATCGTGCGCACGTTCTTGTCGGTTTGGCTATCGCTGTGGCCAATATTGATGAGGTCATCAATCTGATCCGGCGCGCGGCCTCACCGGCCGTCGCTAAAGAAGAACTTATGACGCGCGATTGGCCGGCGCGGGATGTGGCGCCGCTGGTTGAATTGATCGCTGATCCTCGCCACCGTGTTCAAGCCGATGGCACCTACAAGCTGTCAGAAGAACAGGCGAAGGCGATTCTCGAATTGCGGCTTGCGCGCCTGACGGCTCTCGGTCGCGATGAGATTGGCGACGAACTCAAAAAGATCGGCGAGGAAATCAAGGAGTATCTTGAGATCCTGTCGTCGCGCGTGCGTATTGTTGAGATCATCAAGGGTGAACTCTCAGACATCCGGGATCAGTTTGCGGTTCCGCGCCGAACCGAGATCGTCGACATTGAGGGTGAGGTCGACGATGAAGACCTCATTCAGCGCGAAGACGTCGTCGTTACCGTTACGCACAAAGGCTACATCAAGCGTGTGCCGCTCACGACGTATCGTGCGCAGCGCCGTGGGGGCAAAGGGCGCTCGGGGCTTTCGACGAAGGACGAGGATTTCGTTACGCAGCTCTTTATGGCGTCAACACATACGCCGGTGCTGTTCTTCTCTTCGCGCGGCATGTGCTACCGAATGAAAGTCTGGCGGTTGCCTGTTGGTACGCCGCAGTCCATCGGCAAAGCGCTCGTAAATCTTCTGCCTCTGGAGCAGGGCGAATGGATTACGTCAATTTTGCCGTTGCCGGAGGATCCTGAAACGTGGGGATCGCTGCAGCTGATGTTTGCGACGCGCAGCGGCAACGTGCGGCGTAACGAACTCGCCGATTTCGAGAACATCAATCGTAACGGCAAGATCGCGATGAAGCTTGAGGAGGGCGACCAGATCGTCCACGTCGGGATTTGTTCGCCAACGGACAACGTGCTGCTGACGACAGCGGGCGGGCAGTGCATCCGTTTCCCCGTTGAAGACGTGCGCGTCTTCAAAGGCCGGGATGCGGTGGGCGTTCGCGGTATCCGGCTCGATGCAGAGGACCGGGTGATTTCGATGGCGATTTTAGCCCCGATGGATGCCACGCCTGCGGAGCGCGCGGCCTATCTTAAGCTCGCTGCCGCGCATCGCCGTGCCGGAGATGCCGACGCCGAAGAAGCTGAAGAGCAGGCGGCGAATGTTGCAGCGGAAGAGGGCGCGGAGACGTTGGAAACTGAGGAGCTATCGGCTCAGCGGTTTGAAGAGATGGCGGCCACAGAACAGTTTGTTCTTACGCTATCCGAACGTGGGTACGGCAAGCGTTCCTCGTCCTATGAGTATCGGACGTCGGGTCGTGGTGGCAAAGGCATCGTGGCCATGGTCGTCAATGAGCGCAACGGGCCGCTCTGTGCATCATTCCCCGTTGAGAATTCCGATCAGATCATTCTTGTGACGGACGCCGGGCAATTGATCCGGACGCTCGTTGACCAGGTTCGGATTGCTGGACGAAACACACAAGGCGTTCGCATTTTCCGCACGGATGCTGATGAGAAAGTGGTTTCTGTCGAGCGCATCCCGGAGGTCGCCAATGGTGACAACGGGGATGGGGACGAAGATGTAACTCCGTCTGATGATGTAGTTGTCGGAGAGGCTGGTCCCATCGAAGAGGCTGGGCCCACTGATGTCGCCAGTGATGGCGATGGTGCCGGTGGTGAAACGGAGAGCTGACCTGCTCTCCGTATTCCGTGGCCGTGTTACCAGAGATCTACGTTCTTGCCTTCTGCGCGCAGTTTCGCGCGGTAGTCGGCAAGCCAGCGTTGAAAATTAGGTTCTGTACGGTAGGCGCCAGATTTGACGTAGACGAAGGTGGCGTGGAAATGGAAGGGCTTCCAGTACCCTAGAAGCCGCCATGCTTCCGCGTCGCTTCCGACCTTGCCGTTCAGCGCGGCGACATCTGCGGGAAAGAAGTTCAACGCAGGCGTGAAGTTGATGCGCCAGTGTTGCGCGAGTTGGCGCTCCTCCAGCTCAGTGCCGTCGAAATCTGTGACGGTACGAGAACCGTAGAGATTGAGCTGCAGCGCCAGGAAGTTCTTCTGAATGTAGTCGGCTATCTCCGGTTTCGAGAGATTTACGCGGTGCATCTCGGCGCAGTATGGGCAGCCTCTCTGTTCCCAGAAGATCACGAGGTTTTTGCCAGCTGCTGCGGCTTCTGCCGCGTCTTCCTTGAGATCCAGGAAAGACTGATGGAACCACGGCTGCACGTGCAAGCCGTCCTCATTGATGGGGGCCTCGGAATTTTCCGCGTGTGCATGCGTGTTCGATGCTGCCAAGGTGATCAAGCCAACGGGCGCGAGCAGGGCGTGGCGGCGGGTAATCGCCATGGCGTGTTCTCCTTAATTCGGATCTTGGGCGGCCCCTTGGCCGCTGTTCGGGATACCCATTATTTCGTCTATGGAGAGGTTCCTATAGCTTGAAAGCGGTTGTTGAACCGGGGTTACCACGGGTAATGAAGAGGTATCCGCACAAACGGCAAGGTAGCTATGACCCGTATAGGTTTTTACTCCGGAAGCTTCGATCCCGTCACCCTCGGCCATACGGACGTGGTGGCACGCGCGGCGGAACTTGTTGATAGGCTCGTTATTGGCATTGGCGTGCATGCGAGCAAGACGCCAATGTTTTCTACGGCGGAACGTGTCGAAATGCTCCGTGAGGAAACGCTCATCATCGCCGATAAGACGGGCGCGGCTATCGACATCATTACCTTCGACAATCTGGCGGTTGAAGCGGCACGCGCCGAGGGGGCGACAGTTTTCTTTCGAGGTCTTCGAGACGGGACAGACTTCGATTACGAAATGCAGATGGCGGGTATGAATGGGGCTATGGCTCCGGATATTCAAACCGTGTTCGTTGCTGCTTCCCCAGCTGTACGGCATATCGCAGCCAATCTCGTGCGGCAGGTCGCGACGATGGGTGGAGACGTAAGTTCCTTCGTTTCGCCGGAGGTTGAACGGCGTCTCCAGGCACGGTTCGCCGGTTCGTGATTGTAGGCGCAGTTGCCTGTATGCCTGATTACGGCCATAACGCGCAGGTTCTCTGCGCCGCCGCGGCTCGTGTCCCACGTGCCGAAGCATCGCCAGAGATGAAGAAATCATAGGAGCTCCTCGTGTTGCGCAGTTTGCTGAGTTTTATCGTGGTCGCTTTCGTGGCGGCTCTCCCTGCTTTCGCCCAAGCGCCCGCAGCAGATCCTGAAAATACGCTGGTGATCGAACTTGCTTCGGGCAAAGTCGTCATCGCCATGCGGCCGGATTTGGCACCGGAGCATGTGGCCCGCGTTAAGCAGCTTGCGCGTGAAGGTTTTTACAATGGGATCGTTTGGCACCGTGTGATCCCAGGCTTTATGGCGCAGACAGGCGATCCGACTGGTACCGGCTCTGGTGGCTCGAAGTATCCTGATCTGCCGGCCGAATTCACAAATACGCCGTTTGAGCGCGGCACGGTTGGGGCGGCGCGCACGTCCGATCCGAATTCGGCCAATAGCCAGTTCTTCATTACCTTCACGCGGACGCCGCATCTAAACGGCCAGTACACGGTTTGGGGCAAAGTGGTTGACGGTATGACGCACGTTGATGCGATCAAGAAGGGAGCAGGCAGCTCCGGTTCCGTCGACAACCCCGACAAGATGGTGAAAGTGTACGTGGCCGCTGATCAAAAATAGCGGTCACCCGTGTGGCGCGTGCGGCATTGGCGCCCACGTTCGCGATTCTGAGCCATAGAGGCATGACGCGGCGGCATTCTGCGCGTAACACGCGCGCATATAAAGAATGCCGCGAAAAAACATAACAAGGAGAGGCTCCATGGCCGAAATCAAAGATCCTGAGAATACGCTTATCATCGAGACCACGAAGGGTAAGGTCGTTATCGAATTGCGTCCTGATCTGGCGCCTCAGCATGTTGAGCGCATCAAGACCCTCGCGCGCGAAGGATTTTATGACGGCATTGCTTTCCACCGCGTCATCGAAGGCTTCATGGCACAGACGGGTTGCCCGAACGGGACCGGAACCGGTGGGTCGAGCTATGGCAACCTGCCGGCGGAGTTTAACTCGGAGCCGCACGTGCGCGGAATCTGCTCTATGGCACGTGCAACGCCACCGAACTCGGCAAACTCGCAGTTCTTCATCTGCTTCGACGATGCTCGTTTCCTCGACGGCCAGTACACCGTTTGGGGCAAGGTGATCGAGGGCATGGAGAACGTCGATCAGATCAAGCGTGGTGAGCCGGTCCGTGATCCCGATCGCATGGTTTCCGTCCGCGTTGCGGCTGACGTCGCTTAAGAGCGTCGGTCACACTACGTTTGATACGTATTTCAATGGCACTTGCTTCGCTTCGTTTTGAGGTGAAGCGGTGCCATTGCCGTTTGAGGGAGCACGGGGCTCTTAGCCTGTTTCTCGCCAATGCGGAGGATATGCCTTGTCATATCCGGGCAGGGCCTCGAAGCGCTGCATCCAGGTGGTGAGATCGGGATAGAGATCGGCAAAATCGCTTAGGCCTAGATTGAGTGGCACGGCTGCCGGACGCGCTGCGAGGCGAAGAAGAAATTTGCAATGCGGGTAAACGGTTAGGTCGGCCGCTGAAAGGGAGTTGCCCGTTAGCCATTGGCTCTTCTGCAGCAGTTCATTCAACCGCTCGAACTCTGTGTGCAGCGTTCCGTGGCGCGCGGTGAGGGCGGCTGCTGACAGGGACTTATTGCGGCTTATGGCTGTGCTCAGGCGATTGATGACCGGTTCGAGGTAGCACACGAATTCGGAACAGATTTGCATGATGTGAGCGGCTTCCACTGCTGTCGCTCCGAACATCGGCGGTTCGGGGAAGAGCCGCTCCAGGTACGTCATCATCGCTAGGGATTCCCCAATGATGACGTTCCCGTGTACGAGGGCTGGCACCTTTCCGCGCGGGTTGAGCGCTAGGTACGCTGCGGACTTCTGCGTTCCGCTTGCCGTATCGATCCGATGGGAGAGGTAGGGGACGCTTTTGAATTCCGCCATAAGCAGGACGCGCCAGCCGAATGGACTGCCGCTGACCCAGTATATCTCGATGGGCGGATCAACCTCCGTCATGAAAACCCTTTCCGGCCGGATCAGAAGCGATGCAGCCGGTTAGGCGCGTACTTTAACGTATGAGCCGGGCGCATCTTCTATTGCGCCGAGGTTCGCACCGGGTTCCCGCGCTGGGACTTCTTCACCGGAATGACGCGTCAGCCACTCAGTCCAGTACGGCCACCAAGAACCGGTGTGTTCCGTGGCGGAGGAGACCCATTCATCCAACGTCTCATCCGTTGGCCGTTTTGAGGTCCAATATTGGTATTTAACCTTCTCGGGTGGGTTGACCACGCCGGCAATGTGACCGGACCCGGCAAGGACGAACTCTACCGGGCCGCCAAGAAGCTTCGCGCCGATAAAGACGGACTGGGCCGGAGCGATGTGGTCCTCCTTCGTACCCAGATCGAAAACCGGAATGCGTATATCGCTGAGGCAGACCTGTGTGCCGGAGATTTCCATCTCGCCGCGGGCCAAGCGGTTTTGATGGTAGAACTCGCGCAGATAGAAGCGATGGTTCGCTGCTGGCATCCGCGTGGAATCCTGGTTCCAGTACAGGAGGTCAAAGGGGAACGGCTGCTTACCGAGCAGGTAGTTGTTTACGACGTAAGGCCATACGAGGTCTTTGGGACGCATCATGTTGAAGACGTTGGCCATGCGCGAACCATCGAGATAGCCGCGCTCAGCCATCATCTCTTCAAGGCTCTTGAGCTGTGCGTCGTCGATAAACAACAAGAGGTCGCCAGCTTTTGTAAAATCGACCTGCGTTGTGAGGAATGTCGCGGACGCGAAAATGTCTTCTCCGCGGGTGCTCAAGTAGGCGAGCGTTGTTGCGAGCAACGTGCCGCCGACGCAGTAACCGAGACCGTTGATGCGTTCTTCGCCCGTTTCTCGGCGAATGACATCCGCGGCCGTCAGCACACCTTCGTGCATATAGTCCTGGAAGTCTTTTTCAGCGAGGCTGCGGTCGGGATTGACCCAGGAGATAACGAAGACGGTGAAGCCCTGGTCAACTGCGAATTTTATGAAGCTTTTCGCGGGCGTGAGGTCGAGAATATAAAATTTGTTGATCCAGGGTGGAACGACGAGCAGAGGGATCTGGCGCACCTGCGGCGTGGACGGAGCGTATTGCAGGAGCTGCATGATGTCGTTCTGGAAAACGACCTTGCCGGGTGTCGTTGCCAAATTGCGTCCGACTTCGAAGGCGGCAAGGTCCGTCTGGCTTATTTTCAGCAGGTCTCCCGATCGCTCCATGTCATGGAACAGATTGTCCATGCCACGGACGAGGTTTTTGGCATTGCTGGAAAAGGTTTCCCGGACGACCTCCGGATTGGTCATCGGGAAGTTCGACGGTGACATCGCGCTGATCAGCTGGCGGAAATGATACTCCGCTCTCTGGCGTTCTCGTTCATCCAAACCCTGTGTGCCCGCAAGAAGGTCTTCCGCCCATTTTGAAGTGATGAGGTAGGATTGCTTCCAGAAATCGAAGTATGGGTTTTCAGACCAATCGGGGTCCGCGAAGCGGTTGTCGCCCTTCTCGGGCTCGACGTAAGGCTCAACCTCGTTGTCACCCAGCATACGACGGAGAGCGTTGTTCCAGATCACGGCATAGGATCGGAACAGCTCAGTCTGGGCCTCGGCGAGTTTGGCTGGGTCCGACGCCCACAGGGCAAAAACCTCGTTAACCGTCTTACCGGCCTCGACGATTTCTGACGCTGTGGAGTATGGGCCGGGCTTTGAGTCCGCGCGATCAAGGTATTGTGAGAGCACGCGTCCGCCCTGCTCCAGCATCTGGAGCATGTTGCGGGCGAATTCCTCAGGGTCTTCGATGGTGTAGGCGGAAACGTCACCGTTCGGCGCGGCAGGCGGTTTTTTCATGGCTTCCGATTGCTTTCGAAGACTTCTTTGTTAGGTGTGTTTTTGAGGATGCTCTTGGGATTTTTTTGGGTTGCCGGAGCGTATGCGGCATTTGCGTACAAGTTGTGAACATCATATAGTTGAATAGGCTTGAATCGCAACGCGTTGCCTGTGTCGAGTCTGGGGGATATCGGGGGACAATTGGCTCACGTTCTTGCCAGAATTGGTCTTGCGCCAAAGTGGCTGGGTGCTGCTGCCATTATTATGGTGGCTGCGGCTGCGGGCGGTTGTGGCCATGCGTCTTTGACGCCGCTTCCTGACCTTGCCAGGCTGCCTTCAGATATGCTCAGCACAGAACAACAAAAAGCGGCCATCAAGGAGATGACCGAGCTGAGTGTTAAGCACGAGACTCAGGCGATCGATGCCATCGAAAAGGCACGCTAAGCCGCTTTTCTGATTCTTGTCCTGTCGTGCCGTTGGTGCATCGTCAAAAAAGTGCGTCCATTGCAGACGACAGTGGCGCATAAAGGTGTGCTACGTATAGACTTGCTGTAAATTTATCACGCGACCCGAGCGCTCTGCCCGAAAGGGCGCGCCAAAACGAAAGACATAACCGGTGATCGAGGAATTTCATCGCATCAAGCGCTTGCCGCCCTACGTGTTTGCTGAAGTCAATCGTCTGAAGGCCAACGCGCGGGCCGCCGGTGCCGATATCGTCGATCTGGGCATGGGCAATCCGGATTTGCCGACGCCGCAGCACATTGTCGACAAGCTGGTCGAAACGGTGAGCAAACCGCGGACCAACCGCTATTCAGCGTCAAAAGGTATTCCAGGATTGCGGCGGGCTCAGGCGGCTTATTATGCGCGCCGCTTCGGGGTGAAGCTTGATCCGGAAACGGAAATCGTCGCAACGCTCGGATCGAAGGAAGGCTTCGCCAACATGGCGCAAGCTATCACGGCCCCGGGTGACGTCATCCTCGTTCCAAACCCGACCTATCCGATCCACGAATTCGGATTCATCATTTCTGGCGCCGCAATCCGCCATGTGCCCGCTGGCACGGGTGAGGATTTCCTGCGCGCTGTCGAGCGTGCCTGCAAGCATTCCGTGCCGCGTCCGCTCGCGTTGGTCCTTTGCTTCCCTTCGAATCCAACGGCAATGGTGGCCGACTTGGATTTCTATAAGGAAGCTGTGGCTCTTGCCCGTAAGCTCGATCTTATCATTTTGTCGGACCTGGCTTATTCGGAAGTCTATTTTGACGATAACCCCCCGCCGTCTGTTTTGCAGGTGCCCGGCGCCAAGGATATCGCGGTCGAATTCACGTCGCTCTCAAAGACCTACAATATGCCCGGTTGGCGTATGGGCTTTGCCGTTGGCAACGAGCGGCTCATCGGTGCTCTCGCCCGGGTCAAATCCTATCTCGACTACGGTGCGTTCACGCCGATCCAAGTGGCGGCTGCGGCTGCATTGAATGGACCGCAGGAGTGCGTCTCCGAAATTCGCGAGACATACAAGCGACGCCGCGATTGTCTGGTCGAGAGCTTCGCTCGGGCCGGCTGGGACGTGCCGCCGCCGCCCGCGACCATGTTTTGCTGGGCTCCTATCCCTGAGCCGTTCCAGCAGCTGAGTTCCGTGGATTTCTCCAAGCTGCTGATCGAAAAGGCTGACGTGGCCGTTTCGCCGGGGCTCGGATTTGGCGAATACGGCGAAGGTTATGTACGTATTGCGCTGGTCGAGAACGAACATCGCATCCGGCAGGCGGCACGCAGCTTGAAAAAGTTCTTCGCCCAAGCGCAGGAAACGATGCATAACGTCATTCCTATTCCACAGAAAGCGACGCGTTAGGTTTCAATCCACCATCATGACAGAGCCTTTGAAACTGGGCATCGCCGGGCTTGGCACCGTCGGTGCAGGCCTCGTGCGGCTCCTTGAAGCCCACGGGGCTCGCCTTGCCGCGGCCTTGTCGCGTCCTATCCGCATTGTGGCTGTCAGTGCACGGTCACGCGGCAAGGGGCGTGGCTGCGATATCCATGAGTTCCGCTGGTTTGATGATCCAGTGGCGCTGGCGACCGATCCTGACATCGACGTTTTCGTCGAGCTGATGGGCGGTGACGAGGGCGTACCTAAGGAGGCGGTTGAGGCTGCGCTTAAGGCCGGCAAGCATGTTGTTACCGCCAACAAGGCGCTCTTAGCGAAGCATGGCGTGGCTTTGGCTGCTCTCGCCGAATCCAACGGCGTTGCGCTCAACTTCGAGGCGGCTGTTGCGGGGGGGATCCCCGTCATCAAATCGCTGCGCGAGTCTCTGCTGCCTAACAGCATCGAGCGCATCTATGGCATTCTAAACGGCACGTGCAACTATATCCTCACCACGATGGAGGAAGAGGGGCGGTCGTTTGCCGACGTGCTGAAGGAAGCCCAGGAAAAGGGGTATGCGGAAGCGGACCCGACGTTCGACATCGGCGGGTTTGATACGGCACACAAGCTGTCATTGCTGACGAGCCTCGCGTTCGGAACTGAGGTCGCCTTTGATCAGATCCACGTCGAAGGGATCGAGAAGATCACGCAGGCCGATATCGAGTCCGCCGACGATCTTGGCTATCGCATCAAGCTCCTGGGTGTCGCGATGCGTACGGCCAGTGGCATCGAGGCACGGGTGCATCCCACGATGGTGCCGAAGCATTCGGCGATCGCGGAGGTATCCGGGGTTACCAACTGCGTTGCGATCGATGGTGATTTCACTGGAAGCATGCTGCTTGTTGGCGCTGGTGCCGGTGCGCACCCGACGGCGGCAGCGGTCGCGAGTGATATCATAGACATCGCGCGCGGGCTGGTGATTGCTCCGTTCATCGTGTCTACGCGTGATCTGAAACCGCATCAACGTGCGCGTCTTGGTGAACATCAGGGTGCCTACTACGTGCGCCTGACGGTCGTCGACGCGCCGGGAACGATGGCCGTTATCGCAAAGCGTATGGGCGATGAGAATGTTTCCCTGGAAAGCGTGGTGCAGCGGAGGGAGCGGCATGTGCTGCCCGGTAGCGGGAAAGCAGGCGTGCCCGGACGACCGGCTCAGGTAACATTGATTACGCACGACACCACGGAAAATGCGATGCGCGCCGCGCTTGAAGCCATTGAGAAAGATGGCAAGGCGACGGAACCGCCGCAGATGATCCGCATTGAGAAGCTTTGAGCTGGGGCCATTGCAAAACGCCCGATCGCGCTGAAATCGAGGAATACCATGGCAGGGACAGCGGCCGGCAAGGGATTAAGCCGGGGTCTTATCATCGACGTTGCACACGTGACGGAGCAGGCGGCAATTGCCGCGGCACGTTTGCGTGGGCGCGGCGACAAAAAGGGGGCCGACGGTGTCGCTGTCGATGCGATGCGTCAGGCCTTGGCGGATATCGATATTGCCGGCACGGTAGTGATCGGCGAAGGCGAGATGGATGAGGCGCCGATGCTGTACATCGGCGAGAAGGTCGGTACCGGGAATGGACCGGCGGTCGATATCGCCGTCGATCCGCTCGAAGGCACGACAATCTGCGCGAAGGCAATGCCGAATGCTCTGGCGGTTCTGGCGATCTCGGAGGCAGGTGGCCTCCTGCATGCTCCGGACATGTACATGGACAAGATCGCGATCGGTCCAGGGTATCCGGAAGGGGTCGTGGATCTTGACGCAACCCCGGCGGAGAACCTCTCAAACCTTGCTAAGGCCAAGGGGGTTCCCATCACCGAAATTACGGCCTGCATTCTGGATCGCGATCGCCATCGGGATCTGATCGCTGCGGTTCGTGCAGCTGGAGCGAGTGTACAACTCATCCCCGACGGAGACATCGCCGGCGTGATCTGGGCGACAGAGCCAGGAGAAACCGGCATCGATATCTACCTCGGCTCCGGAGGGGCTCCTGAGGGTGTGCTCGCGGCAGCGGCGCTACGCTCCAGCGGTGGTCAGATCCAGGGCCGCCTTTTGCCGGCTGACGATGCTGAGCGTGCCCGTGCGGAATCGATGGGCATCAAGGACATCAATCACAAGTTTTCGTTGTCCGAACTGGCGTCTAAGGACGTGATCTTTGCCGCGACAGGTGTGACGGGCGGCTCGCTGCTTGACGGCGTGCGGTTTTCAAACGGAGTCGCGCATACACATACGCTGATCATGCACTCTGGCTCGCGTGTGACGCGACGCATCCGAGCCACGATCCCTTTGGCGTAGCCGCGTCTTTTCCGCTTAGTTGTAGTTTCCCCCAGGCAAGATAGTCCCCGGGCTCGCGGGATATGCTCGAATCGGCGTAGAGCCGAAATTGAGGGGTAAGAGCCATGGGTATTGCGAGCAAGCGGGCGATCCTTGCGGATGCGGGGGAATCAGAAGCTTTCCTGGGTGTGACGGCTTCGGCGCGTGGGTTTACGTGGCGTGAGCGGTTAACGGGACAGGGGCATGCGTTGGCTGCTGCGATCAGCCAGCGTCACGGATTACCCGACCTACTGGGGCGTGTCCTCGCGGCCCGGGGCGTTGCCCTCGATGACGTCGAGACCTTTCTGGATCCGTCTTTAAAAGCATTGATGCCCGATCCGAGCGTTCTGCGCGATATGGATCGCACCGCGGCCCGGATTGCGGAGGCGATCGTCAAAGGCGAGCGCGTTGCAATCTTTGGCGACTACGACGTCGATGGGGCCTGCTCGTCGGCGCTCATGGCCCGATATTTCAAGAGCCATGGTCTATCGGCTCGGATTTATATTCCCGATCGGCTGTTTGAGGGATACGGGCCCAACGTTCAAGCCATTGAAGGGCTGATCAAGGACGGCGCGCAATTGATCGTGACGGTCGATTGCGGAACGACCAGTTTTGAGCCTCTGGCGCACGCGACAAAGCTCGGCGCGGATGTGTTGGTGATCGATCACCACCAGTCTGACGAGACGCTCCCGGATGTTGTCGCTGTCGTGAACCCTAACCGTCAAGATGATGTTTGCGGTCAGGGGCACTTGTGTGCCGCTGGCGTTGTGTTTCTTATTCTGGTGGCGGTCACGCGCGAGCTCCGTCGTCGCGGTCATTATGCGCAGGGCACTGCTGAGCCAGCTTTGCTGGAACTTCTAGATCTGGTGGCGTTGGCCACGGTGTGTGACGTGGTCCCGTTGGTTGGGCTTAACCGCGCTTATGTGACCAAAGGTTTGCAGGTCATGCGCCAGCGGCGGAACCTTGGGCTTCGGGCGTTATTCGATGCTGCCGGGCTCGATCAGGCTCCGACGCCGTATCATCTGGGTTATATTCTCGGTCCCCGCATTAATGCGGGGGGCCGCATCGGCGACTCGGCTCTGGGCGCGCGGTTGTTGAGCCTGGACGATGGTGCTGAGGCGCAGCGTATCGCGGAAACGCTTGACCGTCTTAATCGCGAGCGGAAGGCCATTGAGACCGAAACACTTCAGGAGGCTATGGCTGAGGCTGAGCGCTGTGTTGAAGAGCAGCCCGATCTGCCAGTGATCGTTCTGGGAGCGGAAAATTGGCATAAAGGTATCGTTGGATTGGTTGCGAGCCGGTTGACTGAGCGCTTCCATCGGCCATCGTGTGTCATCTCCTGGACGCGCGATGGCGGGGACGGAGCGGTGACGGGCACAGGGTCGCTGCGTTCCGTCGCTGGTGTTGACATTGGCCGGGCGGTGCGTGCTGCAACGGCTTCCGGTTTACTGCTGAAAGGCGGCGGCCATGCCATGGCGGCAGGATTAACCGTCGCACAGGATAATCTTGAAGCTCTCCGTACCTTTTTCATGGATGAGTTGGCGAAAGGTGCGAAGCAGGCGCGTGAAACGGCAGGTCTCGACCATGATGGGGCGTTGACGCCGCAATCGGCCAACGATCAGATTTTGGCGTTGATCGAGCGCGCTGGGCCGTATGGTCAGGGGAATCCGCAACCCCGCTTTGCCTTTCCTGCGCATCGCGTGAAGTTTGCCAAGGTGGTTGGTGATGCACATGTTCGCGCGATCATCGAAGCGGGAGATGGATCTAGGCTCGATTGCATCGCTTTTCGCGCCGTTGGGCAGCCGCTGGGCGATTTATTGCTCGAAGCTAATGGCGGGTTTCCTATTCACGTCAGCGGGCATTTGCGGCGTGATACGTGGGGCGGGCGCAATCGGATTGAGTTGATGATTGAAGATGCGGCGGACCCGCGCAAACAAAGCTGAACGAAGCGTCGCAGGCTGTAAACTCCGACTTGCATGCCGAGGCAAACGTCAATATACGTTCGCGGACGCGCTCCCTTCGTCTATCGGTTAGGACGCCAGATTTTCAATCTGGAAAGACGGGTTCGACTCCCGTAGGGAGCGCCATTCACTTTTTAAGTATATGATATTCCGAAATGTTTTTGGCGGAAAATCCCCACCGAGGCGCCGGGTGGGGAACTTTTGTTCTCACTTCGTCCTGATCAGCTTGCCCATTGCCTCGCCCGCCATCTTCTTGCGCCGGGCTGCTTTGGTGTAGCGCTCCGCCTCTGCGAGCGTCATCCAGCCGAATATTGCCATTAACTGTGAACTGGTCGCGCCGTTTTCCGCGGCGCTGGCGGCAGCCGCTTTGCGCAGTCCGTGCGCTGAGCAGCCGGTGAGACCCGCCTCATTGCAGCGCTCACGAAACCAGTTGCCGAATCCTGCAGCCGTAAATGGGCGATCGTACGCGGTAACGAGGTACGTCAGATCGCCGGTCGGGCTGGCGTCGATGACCTCTTGCAGCACGTCAAGGATCGGGGTCTCGTGAATGATGGGCTTGCGATTGCGGTTCTTGTATTGCGTGAATCGGTGCCAGCCATCCCGCGCGTGCTGTTTCCCCAACAGGACGACGTCGGAACGGCGAACGCCGGTCCACATAAAAAGTGCCAGGGCAAGCCGGGCCTTGGTGCCTATGGGGTGCCGTTTTTCGAATTGCGCGACCTCCTCCAATGTCCACGTGTGCCACCCCGTGCCGGAGAGGGGCAACTTGGCGAGATCCCGTGCTGGATTGTTCGCGATCAGCTCGTCCTCAAGAGCCCATTTGAAGGCCGCTCGAATTGCTTTGACGCGGTCGCTGGCGGCTCCGGGCAGATCGGCCTTGCGATCGCGCAGGACCTTCAGCACGCGGGTGGTGATGCGCGCCAGGGGAAAGTCCGCGAACGCCTCTTTGGCACCGGGGAAGACCGGCTCCTGAAACGTGGATTCGAGCACGCGCCGGCGTGTGCGCTGGGTGCTCGGATCGAGGAGCCTGAAAGCAGGGGAGCCGAAATAGGACACACACAGCCAACGGTACGTGCCCGGTGTCGGTGTGCGGTTGAGGCTCGTAGGGGGGACCGGCGGGGCCTCCGATGCAGCAAGAAGTTCGTGGTATCGTTTCGAAAACGCCTCAGTTCCCGGACATTCCTGGATGCGAATTTTCGGGGCGCCCTTGCGGCGACGGAAGTAGATCCGCACGTTGCCGTGGCGGTCGACATCCTCGTGCACGTATTTGAGCTTCAGCGTAACCATCGCAGTCACCCTCAGACTGCGGCCTGACCCCAAACGTCATCGGCTTCGGCGGGGCGGCCGTCGACCACTGCATCAGGCAACTCGGCAAAGAACCTGTCAAGCTGCAGGCGGTCCCAAACTGTGCGCGCCCCGATTTGCTTCGCGGGCGGCATGCGGCCGTCCTTGACCATGGCATCGAACGTCGTCGGCGAAATGCCGATATAGGCCGCCGCCTCTGCTCGGGAAAGCCCGCGCGGCGGCAGGCTGGGTGGAAGAGCGTGGCGACGGTCAGACATCTACTCTTCCCCCGTTGATTGAGATGCGTCCCTTGTGGCGCTGAAGCTCGGCTCAAAATCCACGTGGACGTGAAAGATGCCAGCGTATCGCTCGGGCTCAAGGATCACGATCTTGCCGCCGTTTACGAAGCATTCGGAATCTTGCTCGTGGACTGTCCTAGCGACCTCTGCAGCCGTGTCGGCACCGTCGTAACCGTAATCGCTGATTTCCGTCTCATCGCGCGGTAGCGTCCCCATAGCCGTAAGCTCAGCAACGGCTTCATCGTCGAACCACTCGCGCCAAACGACCGTAATTCGCTCACCCATTGCTTTTCTCCGTAGTGAGGGCTGCTTCTTCCAGCTTGGCGACTTCGTCCGGGTGCTCGTCACGCCACTGTTGCCATGTCGGGCACGTCAGCTTGTGCTCGATCCATTCGCGTACGTCGGGCTTTGGTTCGAACGGCTCTCCGCCTGCGGCGCACCGCTCGCAGACTTGGCGCTCTTTTCCCTCAACGCCGAGGTAGAGGTGAGCACAGCAGAAGAACAGGCCGCATCCGTCGTCTCCGCCGTTTGGTTCGCCGCCGCATACATGCGCGAGTCCGCGGTCGATTTCCTCGCTGCAATCGGGGTGATCGCACGTGCAAGGCACGCCGTATCCGATGTCACGCTGCCAATTGCTATCCCAGCCTATTGACCAGCCCATCAAACCACCCCCTTAGCCTTGGAGAGGGCTGCTTCGATCAACTTCACTGGATACGGTATGTGCCCCTGCGCGTGTTCTAGAGCCCGCACAAGCTCTCTTATTAAATCGTCATGAGGGCCGCGAAACGCTGCTATTTCACGGGCATCCTGGTCGGTTCGCGGGTGCGGCTCGGATGAGAGGAAATCGCGGTCGAGACGGACGTAATTTTTGCTGAGGGCCGGGAGGATGAGGATCTCATTCGCCTCATGCTCATCGAGCATGCGGGTCAGGCTGTCGACATAGAGCTGGTGTGGAAGTTTAACCGCCACAGGGATAAAGCACGATTTCTGAACCCCGACGATCACCATGTCGCAGATATCTCCACCTGCACCTAAAGGTGATATCCAGACGATCGGTCCGAAGTGGGTTTGCTTAATCTGAATCAAACGGGCTGGCTTTGTCGGCGCGGTGCTCATGGCTGCTGCACCGTAATCGTCTTGAGGTACGCGTGTAGCTCCGCCGCCCAGGAGTCGTGGTCAATCGATCCGTCCTCGGACGTCACGATGATGTGCCCTGTACTGTAGCCGCCGGAAATCGAACTGGTCGACAACCGTCCGTGGCGCGCGAGTTCACGGGTAAGATGAAGCAATTCGACCTGAAGGGAGTCCCAGTCGTCCGCGTCTATCTTCGCGATCATCACGATGCGGCGCCGAGGCCCATCCCCGAGTGGAAACTCAGCTTTGTCGAGATCGAGGCTGCTCTCCGGCCGGGGGAGCGGGAGGTCGCGAAGCATACGCGCAGCACGATAGATTACGTCCTCGGGGGCGTTGACGTTCTGCATGAGAATTTCAGCGGCGTGGTGTATCCAGTCTTCGCCTGTGTAGCTGTTCGATTCCGCTGTCTTGCTCATCTCATCCTCCGTGGCGCTGGGTTGCGGAAGGTGGGGCGGGGTGCGCGACGGTCAAGAAACGCACGCCCGCCCGTCCGGTACGACGGGGCTTAGGGGGCGGCGACGTCGAACCGGTATTTCAGGACGGCGCGCGCCGTGTGCAGGCCGCTGTCGATGTTGAGATTGGCCGCACCGGGCAGGATCGCGACGTCCACGTCCTCAAGATCGGAATAGCGATACTCCGCCCCTACCACGATGTTCTCGACGAGCTCCACTTCGATGCCGCCGCCGTAAACGACGCCGTCGCGGTCATCGATATCGAAGGATGCGCCGAGCGCTGGGCTCGAGATGTCGCTATATCGCGCACGCGTCCAGCCGATCAGGCCATAGATGAGCGTGCGCTCGGTCGCCATGAAGCCGAGACGGCCGCCGACGGACCACTGGTCCTCGAGGTCCCACTCGATCAGGTCGCCCGGTGCACCGAACGCACCCACCTCGAAATCCGCCGAATGCCACGAGTAATCACCCCAGGCCCCGACGACCCACGCGCCGGTGCGCCAGTCGCACCCGCCGGTGATGCCGCCGGACATGCCGTCGGCGCCGATGCTGTCGACGGTGACCAGGCCGGCGGGGCCGCCCACAGCGTCGAGGGAGAGATCGGATTGCGCGATGGTCTGGCCGAGGGTGACGCCGCCGTAACACGACGTCGCCGCGTGCGCTGGGCCCAGGAGGGCGGCAGTGGAAATGAGCAGCGCACACGCGCCGTAGAGAAAACTTTTCATTGAGGGTTCCTTTCGGTTGGTACGCGTTGGCACTCAGGTTCTGCGCTTACTTCGCACCCTGCCCGGCCGGCTGTGGGATAGGGGAGCCGGACCGGGCAGGGGCGCCCCCGCTGCCGGGCACTCAAGGCGCGGTAGGGTTTCGTCGATCAGATGGGCGGCGCTCGATGCGAGCTGCCGCTGGCGCGGAGTCGCCTTGGCGGGAAGCAGCGCACGGACGGCGGCGTTGGCTTCGCACAAGGCGTCGCGGATCTGTGGGATCGCCTCGAGCACCGCGCGGTGCTCGTCGAGCGTGGTGCGCGCCATGGCAGCGGCGGAGAGCCAGCCGTAGCGCCAGAGAGTCGGTTGCTCAGGGTCGAACGGTTTGCCCGCCCAAAAGGCGTGCTGGCCGTTCATGCAGAGTTCGGCGTCGTCTGAATTATCGCTCACGGCGCTGTTTCCTCGGCTGTCGCCTCGGGCGCCTGCGCGGGCGCGCCGCATTCGCGGCGGGTCGCGGTCGCTCCCGGACAGGCGGATGCCTCTGAGAAGGATCGCTGCAGTCGGCTAGAAGAGCCGGGGAGCAAGGCGACCCGGACGAAGTCCGCCCCCGCGGAGCTGCCCGAACGGCGCACGCCGTTCGGACCAGCAGCGTGAGCGAAACAACCGAGCCTCACCCGACCAGCTCAAGTTTGGGCTTGAGAAGCTTCTTGAGACCGCCGGGTTCGCGGGCGAGCGCTTCGATCTGCACCTCCTCGACTTCGTCGACGAGGGTGGGCGGCAGGCTGACGCCGCGCTTGGCGAGGATCGACAGCGCCGTGTGCGCCAGCGTTGCGAGTTCGACGTTGCTGGCTGTCGTTTCGAGGAATTTGGCCGGATCGGCCGGAATGCCGGTGATGTCCATGTGTGCCCCTGATGTTTGTCGGTCATGTCGTCGCAGTACCGAGTCGCACCATGAGTGGTACATATCGTACCCAACGGCGTCAATACAAAATGTACCCGCCTGTACCGGCGTGTGGAAAAGGTGGAATTCTGACGATTTGATTTTGGGGTTTGCCTAACCGCTGCAAACTGCGCATTTTCAGGGAGGCAGCGATATGTCTTGGATCGGAAAAATGTTTGGGCTGAATAGCGCGGCTCCGCCGAGGGTGAGCGCCACTCAACTTAAGCACGGAAGGGGCTGGACGACGGAAGTTGTCGGGGAGAGCAAATATCAGGACGCGCTCAGCCGATCCTATCGCCGCCACGGTGGGAGGGACCGACATCCCAAGGTCATGGCGGAGCTCGTTCCGGAACTAGACAATCCGTACGATGAGAACGCGGTGATGATTTTTATCGACGGTCAAAAGATAGGATATCTACGACGTGAAAAGGCTGCCGAATATCGCACTGTTCTGGGTGAAAAAACAGGTTCCTGCAGCGCAAAAATTGTCGGCGGGTTTGAGCGGGATGACGGTGGCCGTGCATTCTTCGGCGTCAAGCTCAACATGTCATGGCCGCCGAGCTTTGTAGCACAGGGGAAAGGCTGACGGATCTAGAAATTTCGGACGTGACGCACGAGTCGCGCAAGGACTTTGCCAGGATTGTTCGGGCCTACGCGCTCTGTCGGATAGTCTTCATTCAAAGGGACGAGATCGAATATAAGTTCGCCCGCCTCGTCGCGCCCCCGCACCTGATATTTTCGGAATATTGGTTCGTCGAGTAGGTTTAACTTTGCCAGTACAAAATCACCGGGTTTGACGTCGCCATCGGGGTCGAAAACGACGGCGTCGCCTGGGTGGAAACTAACGCCACCGACAGGTGGTTTGGCAACCATGCTTTCCCCTTGAACAGGAAGCATAAAAACCCTCCTACCCAGTTCCGGGTGAGTGTTGATATCGGCATATGCTGTCGCTATGGCACCCATCGTACCGCTACGGTACGCGAGGTATCTTTCCACTGCAAGCCAGTCGAGGATTGGAATTCGACGTGTGGATATCTTCGTCTGTGAGACCCCGGAATCACTTGCCCAATAAGGGGGATTCTCGCCAGTGAGGAGCCATCCTGCCGTGACGCCGTATGCTTTCGCGTAGTCTTCGGCGTCCCGCTTTTTAAAGCCGCGCTTGCCGTTATCATGGCTTTTGTACGTATTGTAATTCCATCCGAACTGCTCCACCGCCGCTCGAATAGTCTCAAAACCAGCGTGCTCGCGCGCCCGGCGCAAGCGCCGGCTCTGTGCCACGTTTTCTGTCTCTGTGTCGGTCATAGCGTCGATTATATCAGACGTCGCCGCATCCTGCCGCTTGACACGCTTCGGTACGTATTGTACCGAGATAGCATGTTTACATCCTTCCGAGACCTGATTGATGCGTGGCCGAACTTGCGAGAGTTCGGCAGTGACATCGGGGTTGGGGAGAACACTGCAAAGGGGATGCGCCGCCGCGACAGCATTCATTCCGCGTATTGGGACGACGTCGTCACAGGCGCTCGCTGTCGGGATATCGATGGTGTTTCCCTCGAGCTGTTGTCTCAACTGGCGAAGGCGCGTGGACGCCGCGCAGCCTGACAGCAGCGGTCTGAGCGCGTGAGTTTCAATTGCGTATCGGTTGAGTTGTCCCGCGTCCGGAACTTCAGGGGGCGATGGGTGGCTGCCCTAGCATACCAAGGGGAAATGACGTCCCACCGGACGAGGGTCTCTCGCAAGAGGGGATTCATGTCGGGCAATTTCCCCGAGCCACCCGCCTACGTCATTGCGTTCGTTGCGTTCGCGTATCCCAAGCGGAGCCATTCACTTGGGCGTTTCCTCCCTAAACTTTGGCCCGTTGGGTTTAGCAGCGGGCCCTTTTTAGGGCGGCGGACGGTCCGCGTGTTGGCCTCACTACGGGGTTGAACCGCTCAGGGGTCGCTAGCGTTAGGAGATTGCCCCCAATGGGGCTTCCGTCCCTGAAACTAGGCCCGCTGGTGTAGTGGCGGGCCTTCTTTAGGGCGCGTCGGTATCCCGAGGGGAGGCCTGCGAGGGTTTGCGCATGACGCGCAGCGGCCCCGCCCAGGTGATGGCTTGCTCTGGGCACAACAGCAGGCGGACCGGTCCCTCCTAGCGTACTGCGTCGCCGGTCCGAGTATCGCGTTTCTCGATTGAAACAGACGGGGGTCTTATGCTCGCGACGCCGAACCGACTCAAGCGCTGGGTGCGCCGGTTCTTAGCACCGGTTTCCGTCCTGTCGATTCCGGTGCCGATTAGGACGCTTCCGCCGCCGGTTGCGGACCGGTTCGCGCAACCGGTAAGCCCGGTGCGCACCGATCCTCGTCCACCGGTGAAACCGGCCGACAGCGACTCCGAGACGCCGCTCTATGCGCGGGCGGAAAGCTGGGAGGGCGAGCAGGGCTTGCGCTGGCTGCCACCGATAGAGCACGCCAAGCGACTCTTGATTTGGCTGCAGGAGCCGCGCGCGCAGACGCTCACGTTTGCCGAGGTTCACAACGCCTATTTCGAGTTCTGCATGGAGGAGTGGATTGCCCCGATCGGCTGGGTGGCCGTGGCGCGCCACTTCACCGGTATGACCGGCGGCAAACGCTACCGGTCGGCGGTCGATCCGCGCACCGGTCTGCGCGAAGCTCGCGAGCGGATTTATCGAATCCCGGCTTGTCGCGCTCACGCTGCTGATCCTCGCGATGCTCGGGCAGCTCCGCTAGGGCGGCCTACCGGCCGGGTCGCAGTCGCTCCCGAACAGGTGCCCCACGAGCCCATGCGGAGGGTGGCATGAAGGTAACCCCGATCCTGTTTTCAGGTCCGATGGTCTGTGCGCTCCTGCGCGAGATCGAGAAGCCCGGCACCGGAAAGACGCAGACGCGGAGGGTTCTGAAGGCGCGCAGAGACGTCAACTTTGGATGTGAACTGGCGCCATGCGAACTTGCCGGAGAAATTAATCAGGGCAACTTCGATAATAGCCCATACGCACCCGGCGATCTGCTTTGGGTGAGGGAGACGTGGTGCGAGGGGCCCATCGGCCGCGACGGTGTCGTGGAAGATTGGCGGGACTTTTTTTACCGCGCGACGGACCACGACGTGATGGGGGTCGACGACGGCGACGGGTTTTCCGTGCTCAACGCCGACGGGTCTCTCAGGTCGCCTTGGCGTCCTTCAATCCATATGCCTCGTCGCGCGTCCCGCCTGACGTTAGAAGTCACAGACGTTCGGGTCGAGCGCCTGCAGGACATCAGCGAAGAGGATGCACTCGCTGAGGGTGTGTTGAAGGTCAAAGATCACTGCTACGTGGTCCGAGGGTTTGGCTATGACGAGAGCGGGCTTTGCCACTCGCGGGCGACGATCCCGTTCGCTCAACTCTGGGACAGCCTCAACGAGGCGCGCGGCGCCGGTTGGGACGTGAATCCCTGGGTCGTTGCGGTGACGTTCAAAGTGCATCCCGTCAACATCGACGCCCTTCTCGAAAAACTCACGAAATACGCCCCTGTCCGGGAGCAAGGCGACCCGGCGCAAGCGCCGCCCGCGCGGAGCGACTGCGTCGCGTGAGCGAAATGAAAGAGCCCCTGAGGCGGCACCCTCAGAGGCTCGATGGTGTGAGTAAGTCAGTGAGAACGGGGCCGGGATATCCGGTCGACCAGGGAGACTGAAGGACCGCCGGCGTGGAAGCCGTTCGCGCGGTGCGGGCGAACTCATGCCAGCAACCGCCCAACGGTCCCACTGTTCGATGACACGGTCAAGTGGCGCGCTGGGTGCGCGCTGTGGACGAAGGGGGATTTGATGAGCGTTCACCGCGTTCCAGTTTGGACCTGGCGCGACGCCGTTCGCAAGGCGGCGATCCCGCCTTTGACGAAGCTCGTGTGCTGGGCGATTTCCAACTATCTCGCGGACGTCGGTGAGGGCTGCTTTCCGTCGATCGAAACGCTGGTCGCCGACACGGGGCTGTCCAAGCCGTCCGTGATCAAACACGTGCAGTCGGCCATCGCGCACGGGCTGCTGACCGCGACGCCGCGCCGTGGCCAGGATGGCCGCATTCAGCGCACCGTCTACCATCCGCAGTTCCCGGAATATGCCGTGTTGCCGAGCGGTCCCGCGTCGATTTTGGGTGCTAACGAGGTCAACGCCGTTAACCCGGATAAGCCGGGTCAAGGAGCTTTACCTGGATCGCCTGAGGACACGTCCGCCCAGGTCAACGCCGTTAACCCGGACAGTCCAGGTCAAGGCGCTTTACCCGGTCCAGGTCAATCTCAGAGGCCTCACCAGGTAAACGACGTTTACCCTAACTATCCACTAGAACCTTCCACTTCCCCCCCGACCCCCCAAGGGGCCGAGAGAGAGGGGGACGATCGGACTTTGTTTTCGGATCAGACGGCCGACCGATCGGCGGAACCGGATCCGCATCCCATCGACGGCTGGGCGGGCCGATGGACGGCCGCCGCGCAATCCGAAATCGGGCTGCTGTTCGACAACCCCATCGCCGCACACGTCGCGAGCGATTTCCTGGCGCGGCTCGTCGGCGTGCTGTGTCCACCGGCGCATGTCGATGCGGTGGCCTACGTGCGGCAGGTCAAGAACCGGCTGCAGCCGTTTGCGCCGGCCGTGCTGAGCGCCATCGCCGACAAGCTGATCGAAACCCAACACCGCGACCTGCCCGCTACGGCGAAGCTCGTCGAGCTCGCCACCGTCGAAGCGCGTCGGCAGGAGGCGTTCGCAGCACGGGACCAGGTCGTCGCGGCGGCGGCTGCGGCGCCTGTGCGTCACGTGATCCGCCGCGACACCGTGCAGTGGGCGCCCTGGATCGACGAACTGAACGCCCGCGGCCTCGCCGACGCCGCGCAACGGGCCCATGCCGCCGGCGCCATCGTCGTGACGGCGAAACTGCCTCGCGCTGGGGCCGAATTGATCGCAATCGGAACGGAGGGTTAAGCCATGGCTGAACGGAGCGGCACGTGCATCGACTGCGGGGAGCCGTTTCTCGCGCGCGGTGGGAAACGCAAGCGCTGCAACACGTGCGCCGACGAGCATGACCGCGTTCGTCAGCTCGCCCGCAAGAAGGCACAGCGCGAGGCCCGGGCCGCAGCCCGTGCGGCGGTGGCCCAGGAGGTGCGGTCGTGACCGATACGCATCGTCCGCCGATCCGAGTGAAGGCAATTATCGCCTCGGTATCTTCCGAGTTCGGCGTGACGCCGCAGGAGATTGTCGGGCCGCGACAGAACCGCAACTTGATCGCAGCGCGCTGCGCCGTCGCATGTCTCGCCCGTCGCGCTGGGCGATCGTTGCCGCAGATCGGGCGGGTCCTCAACCGGCATCACGCGACGATCCTAAATGCCGAGCGGCGCGCGGCACAGCGGATGACTGTCGATCCCGAGTTTCGCCGCTGCGTCGAGACCATCGATCGCCGGCTGGGCTGCCGCCCGATTTTCGCATCCGAGACACAGGAGGACGCCCACCCATGAGCACGTATGCCCAAGCCCTCACCGCACTCTGGCAGCGCACACGCCTGATGAGCGCCGCGCTCGACGACGTCGACAAGGCCATCGGCCGGTTCGCGGAAGTCTCTGGTGGACCGTCGGCGCCGTATCCCGAACCGTGGCCGACTGGTGGACCGGCGCATGATCCGATCAACGAAGCGCCAGAGCCCCCGCCAACGCCGCCGCCGGTTCCGCCGCAGCCGCAGAGCGAAGAGGAGTTTTCGCTGACGCGGGCGATTGAAGCCGTGCGCCGAAAGCGGGATGCGCGGGAGCGGGTGGGATGAGTTGTTTCGCTCACGCTGCTGTTGGCTCGGCTGCGCCTCGCCGCAGCTCCGCGGGGGCGGCCTCACGGCCGGGTCGCCTTGCTCCCGGACAGGTGATGTCCGCAAGCGGCTCGAGCTTTATTTCTCCGGATCTGTTCGAGGGCGGGCCAACATCTTGGCCGTTCGGCGACCTGGTTCCGCAGGCCTACGATCTCGTGATGATCGATGTTGCTTGGCGGTTTAAGAACTATTCCCAGTTGGGAGAAAGCAAAGGGCCGGAGCCGCATTACCGCACGATGTCGGACGCGGAGATTCTGGCGTTGCCCGTGGCGGACCTGGCGCGAGAAAACTGCGCGCTGTGGATGTGGGCGACGTCGCCCCGCCTCGATTTTGCAATCCGCGTGCTCGACGTGTGGGGCTTCGAGTTCGTGACGGCGGGGGCCTGGAACAAGCGGCGCTGGGGGACCGGCTACGTGCTGCGCTCAGTGTGCGAACCGTTTCTGATCGCCAAGCGCGGCAATCCGAAGATCGATGGCCGTTCGGTGCCGAACCTCATTGAGGAGTCCCGGCGCGAGCACTCGCGCAAACCGGAACGCGCCTATGAGCTTGCCGAAAAGATGATGCCGACGGCGCGCCGTGCCGATGTCTATTCCCGCACCGACCGGCCGGGCTGGGAGGCCTTTGGCGATGAAGCCGGAAAATTCAACGAGGGAGATGACGGGCTATGACCGCATTGCAGGCCTCCAGCCAGGCGCAGCTGCGCCAGTTCATCGAGCAGATCGAGCGGCTCGAGGAAGAAAAGAAGGCGATCGCCGGCGACATCAAAGACAAGTTCATGGAAGCCAAGGCGGTGGGCTTCGATGTGAAAGCCATGCGCAAGGTGATCGCGCTGCGCAAGAAATCGAAGGCCGAGCGCGACGAGGAAGACGCGATCGTAACCGTCTACCTGCACGCCATGGGCATGGCTGGAACGCCGCTTGACGATTGGGCGAACGAGCAGGAGACGCCGGCCGCCGCCGACACGGAAAGCACCATCAGCATCAACGGCGGACCGGCGGTTCCGATGTCCGTGGTCAAGGAGGCGCTCACCGTCGTGAAAGCCGAGAAACGCGCCAAGGGCCGCCTGCGCGGCCAGCGTGTCGATTTGCCGGAGGGTGCCGAGGGATGAGCCTTCCAACGGGGACAGCAGAGCAGGAGATTCGGACAGCAGCGGAACAGCTCGCACGGCGGTATTGGCCGTCGGCGCGCATCGTTCATGAACTCAACGTGGAGAACGGGATTAGCCGTGCCGACATTGCTGTGATTACGGCCGATCGGTTGATCCTCATGGAGCTGAAATCTGAGCGTGACACGCTCGATCGACTCCCAAACCAAATCGAACAATTCACCAAGGTGGCGCATCACGTGATCGTCGTTGCCCATCGCAAGTGGTGCGACTCTGCAGGATGGCAAACGAACAACGAGGGGCAGCCATTCCTTCCGCAAGCCCCAATATTCAGGCCGTCTGCTGGTGCGACGGTGTGGGAGTATTCGGAGGGGAAGTGTAAGGGCAATGCGCCACATGCGGGGTGCTCGTGGCCATGGACTGCCCGCATGCTCAATCTGCTGTGGAACTCTGAATTGCAGCGGGTTTGTTATGTGCTCCGGGTGGCGACGACAAAGCGCCCAACTCGCGGGGCGATGATTGACGATCTCATGCGACTGTGCCGCGCGCCGGAACTTGAACAAGCGGTTCTGGCGCAGCTTCGGACCCGCCAGTTCGCAACAGATGACGCAATCCAAAAGCGGAAGGACGACGCGGCAGAGGCAACCACCTGTCCGGGAGCAAAGCGACCCGGCGCGAGCGCCGCGCCCGCGCAGGCGCACGAGGCGACAGCCGAGGAGACAGCGCCGTGAGCGATAACTGGTACTCCCCGGCTGACGGACTGCCGCCGCTCGGTGTGCGCGTCGAGGTGTTGTGGCGCGGGCGGACATTCAAGGCTGCGCGCATCGCCCGGAAGGGCGGACGCGGTCACGTCTGGATGACGACGACGGAATGGGTCGCGTGGACGGACTGGGTCGACGGTGCGCCCCGGCGGAAACACGACCGGCGTTCGAGCCCGTTGCCGGTGATGCTGCCCGATGACGGCCTGCCCGGCGTGCCGCGCCATGGCGACGACGCGCTGGGTCCGGACCCGGACGCCTGGCGTCCGGAGAATCCTGCGACCTGGAAAATGCCGCTTCCCGAACCGATCCACGGCATTCAAGCCGGGCGCATGTGGTCGAGCAGGACCCGATTCGCCGCAGTGGAGGAGGCGGAGTCCGCCGAGCTGGCCCGCGAGATGGAAGCCGACCGGGAAACCGCGCGGGCGCAAGGCGCGCGGCACGGAGCAGATGGGGAAACCCGGACGCGCTGGTGGCTCGACCCGACCCGCGTGACCTATTCGCCGCCCGGACTGGTTTCCATTGCGGAAGCGGAAGCCCGGGTGTCGCGGGCGATCCTGACGGATGGGCTGACGGGGTTCCGTCATTGGCAGCAAGATGTGCGGACGTCGCGCGCGCTCGCCGACATAACGGCGGACGGGTTGGGCGATGACGATGACATCGCCGATCGCGTGGCGCGCTTCGATCCGTTGCCGCAGGACATCGAGGATTACCTGACCGCCATGGGATGGTTCGCGCAACTGTGCGTGGCCAACCGCAGCTACGGCTACGTGTTCGGTGACTTCACCACCGCGCAGCTCGCTTTGGTGTGGCGGGCGCGGGGGCGAAGCTGGCGGTCGATCGCGGGCGATTTGTGTGTGAGCGATGACACGACGCATCGGAACTTTGCCGAAGGCCTGGTGCGCGTGCATCGCGCCGCCAACGGCCGGCCGGCGGCGGGAACGGTTTCGGTGCATGCGGAACGGGCCGCGCTGGCAGATCGAGACAGGCAAATCGGAAGGAGGGCGGCTTGACAACGGCACAGGAGCTTGCGGCGCATTACGGGCTGGCGACGGCGGACACGCTGCCGCCGCGCCCGAAGTATGAAACCTCACCGGCGCTGGGTCGGCTGGAGCTGACATCCAGACAGCGTGCGATTTTCGACGAGATGCGCCCCGTGGCGCTGTGCGTGGTGGCGTCAGCAGGTCCGGTCTCCGCTCAGCTGCAGGACCCGCTGTCGGGACGCATCACGCGGCGCTTTGGCGGCAATCGCGGGTGCTGGCCGTTGCGGCTGGCGCGAACGACGTCGCCGTCCGACACCGTCACCAGCAACTGGAACAAGGACCCGTTCTCGGAATTTGGCGTCGTCGTCAGGCTGTGGCTGCGCACAGGTGAGCACTACAAGCGCCTCGCCGTGCAGGTGCAAGGGCTTGTCGAACACCTCTCGGACGAGGCGATGGGCGAGCCGCTGCTCAACGGCTGGCTCGACATGGGGCCGGACCTGCATCTGCCAACACTTGAGGGCGAAATCCTGAGCCGGGCCGAACGGCTCCGCTTTTCCGCGCGCACCGACCGCGAGCTGGTGGCGTGGCTGGAGCAGATCCGACGCGAGGAAGATTTGTTGGAAGGGGTTGGGGGATGAGCTTGATCAGGGTTCTACTGGCCGGAATTGGGTTGATGGGCATTGCGAAGGTCTGGGAGAATCTCGGGGATAGCTCCGCCGTCGCGTGGCAACAATTCGCCTTTCTCTGGGGCTATGGCGCCGTGACGTGGGCGCTGGGTGGCCTCGTTGAACGGGTCGGACGTCTCGAGCAAAAGAAGCGAAAGCCATGACGGGATTTGTCATCCTTGCGGCCTGCCTTGCTCTTGCGAACGCCGCAATCGGCCAGATCGACGAGGCCTGCGTGATCTGGCTTGCGGTGATAATTCTGTCGATGTCGACCGGTGCACGCAGTGAACTGTGGGGCGGGTTTTTGAAGGGTTACTATGGTGCCCGTAAATCTCCTGTCCGGGAGCGTCGTGTCGAAGACGTCCACTCACGCGCGTCCGATGCGGACGGCATTCGGGCCATGCGGCTGCGGTTGCGGCGCCTTGGCCGCGACGACGGCGCCTTTTCGGACAGCGATGTGCTCGGCCTGATCAAGGCCGTCGACGCGTTTTTGGCGCATGGGGAGCTGTGCCGCGTGGCGCTGGGGGATGGCCGCCAGATCGAGATCACCTGGCGCACGCAGATCGTAACGACGGATCACAAGGCAAGAGGGAATGGGCGATGAGCGAGGCGTGTCACACGCTGAGTGCCGAGGAGGACTGACGAGGTCTAGAAGGTTCCGGCGAGGTGCGATTGTCTAATTTTGGCCGTTCATGTTCTCTTTCTTCGGACACCGCGCAAAATCGGTTCTCGGTAATCTTTTAAAAATTGCTTGCAGGTCAGGTTCGCTAGATTGATTTTCCGAAGGGGCGAATTGCTATTGCGTAGGGAACGCAATATATCATCATGGATAACTGATTTATTGGGGTCCGAGATCCCAAAGCTGGTGCCGTAAACTTCTGAGGCGTTTGCAGGCTTAACCGAGATTAGGTCCATGTTCATTCGACCGTAGGAGAAGCCCAAGAAAACAACGACTTCTGCGCGCTTAATTAGCTCGCGTGTCCGTACGATCATCTCGTCGTTCTCTCTTTCGGTGAATGTTCGTATTTGACTTGCAATATTGTGGAGGAGGGCGCCGTCTACTTCCTTTCCGTATTCAACTGAGTTTTCGTTGCTTTGCCATGGTAGGTGCCCCACTTGCCCATAGGGGTGTTCAATGCGAAGTTGGCTTACTAAATGAACGGCATCGCTCATTTTAATGTTATAGTAGTTCACTAGTGAAATTTTTAGAAAGTGTTCAATTGCTCGGTCGTAATTGAATGTTACGATGGAAATGTTTTCGAAAATTTTTTCCAAAGAGGTCTTTTTAATTTCTTCGTGAAGCATATTGAAGAATACATAAAGCCATGTGTCTTCGACTTTAGATAGCTCAGTCAGAGGTTGCTGAGATCCTTGCGCTGAGAGATGACTGCTTCGTTCGGCTTTTAGTATACACTGAGCTATAGCAAGCTTGCCCATCCATACAATTTTTGGATCATCTGCATGTGCGTGAAGGAAATTATCAATTGATATTGCTTGAATCATTCCCTGTGAAATTTTGCGTCCGGCTTCGAGGTAAGGATGGATTCGATTTGATTTATCTAGGTTTTGTTTAATCTCGGCGGCTTGGAATATACATTTATCGCCACTAGTAAGGTGGTCGAAGCTGTTTGAGTTGAAATTTAAAGACGATGAAATTCTCTTTGTGAGCTCAGATCCTAATGGCAGATTGATCTCTTTGCTTGCTCCAGCGCCAATTATAAAAACCGTTGGTCTTTCAAACATTTTCACCCTAATTATCTAATTCAAATATATAGCTATATTGAAGCGTTTACGCCGCCAGCAAATCTTGCTTATCCTTACCCGCCTGCACAATGCGCATGTGCGCTGGGTCGTGGCTGTGCACCAGGCCGAAGGCGTCGTCGACGCTGCCTGTGAGCCACGTCGCGAATTCGTCTTCTGACGTCAGCAGCACCGGCATGCGGTCGTGATTGATCTCGCGCGTCAGGGCGTTGGGATCGGTCGTCATGAACGAGACCGTTTCAATCTCAACGGGTTCGCCGTCCTTCTTGATGGGGCCGTTCCAGCGCCGCCAGATGCCGGGGAACGCAAAGAGCGGGCGCTGTTCGTCGCCCTTGAGCGCAAACCACACCCACTTGGCCGGTTTTTCGCCATTGGGATCCGCGTAGGACGTCGCCGGCACCAGGCAGCGCCGGGATTCGAATGACGCGCGCCAGAACGGGCTCGTGCGGATCTTGTCGTCGCGCACGTTGGTCACGAAGCGCGGCGCCTTATCCTTCTGCGGAAACACAAACCCCCACATCATGATCGCAATCTCGCGCGCGCCATCATCCGCGTGGCGCACGACGGGAATTTTGCTCTTCGGCCAGAATGACGATTGCGGATCGAAATCCGGTGCGCGGTTGTGTGAGACCCGAAACCACCGGGCCACCTCGTCGCGCGAGCGAGATTGCGAAAAGCAGTTGCACACAGGGCTTTCTCCTCTCCTCTTGACCGCGATCGGCATCAAGAACAAAATAGGAACATACAACTGGGGTTCAAGCGTAGCGTGAGGCAAAGATGCGGCGACGGCAAGACACGATCAAGATCAACAAATGGACGGTGAACCAGCAATGGCCCTATCGCGTGGCGATCCGCTCGGACCAGGTGCGCGGTGGTGGCTTCGTTCGGGTTGAGGCCTATTGCCGGGAGCGGAACGTCTGCAAGCGCACGTTCCATTATTTTGATACCGACGCGCGGACGGAACGGATGGTTTATTGCTTTGCGGATGCGGCGGAGGCTGCCGCCTTCGCGCAAGAGTTTCAGGGCACGCCGCTGCCGCCGCGTACGATCCCGCGCTGGCCGTCGGATGCGCTCACGGCTGCGGAATGACGGCAGTGTGTGAAACCTGCGGGTCGGATCTCACCACCGGCCGCTCTTGGCGCCTGGTGCTCACGTGCGAGGCCGTGCCGCATTCCGATGGGCGGATGCCGACAGCGCCTTCACTTGGCTCTGAAGTCTACTTTTGCGCGATGCCATGCCTGGAAGGATGGGTCCGGATGCGGCGTCAGGTGCGCGAGCGGAATAGGGGCTGAGGGGAGCTAAACTGCCGGACTGTCGTCGGCCACCTTAGCTTTCAGAGTTCGCAGCTCGTGATTTTACACTTGTCCGCAATTCGACATAGTGCGTCATGCCGGTCACGATATTCGATAAACTTCCGGAACGCTCCTTAACAAGCAAACCTTCGAGATCCGCAAATCCGCTGCCGCGTAAAAGTCTGTGCAATTCCAATTCTTCTTCGGGTGACGCCTTCATCGCCGCCGATATTGTCGCAACAAATTCGACTGCCGTTTGCTCGTCGAGGAGACATTCAAATCTGCCGTTAATCGGAGTGACCTCGTTAACCCGAAGCAACGCCACGGATGCATTTATCTCGGTAATGATCTGATAGCTAGGAGATCCAAATTCTATTGGTTCCATCACCCTCTCCTGCGCGGTTGATTTCGTTGTGCTCGATCCCAACCTGAGACGAGACATCACCCGGACGTTGGTTCGAACCGCTGGCCGACTTCGCTGAAAAAGCGGTGCGTATCAAATCCACGCACTGCTGACATTTCGCATTCAGCGGCAACCTCTAGCACTTCCTGACGTACTTCCATGGGAGCATTCACGCCAGATCTGACGTACGGCTTCATTCGATCGTCGTCGATGAGATCCATCATGCCGTGAATTCGCATCATGATGGATGCACACTTTGGGGAGTCTTCGAACTGTTCCCGGACCGCCAACGCAGCACGGGACAATGCATTGTCTGTCGGAGAATAACGCACGATCTCTCCGGTATCATCGTTTCTGAAGTTAACGCCGTAGTTGCTTGGATTCACATATGGTCCCTTCTTGGCCGAAGCAGCCATTGCGACCATGAAAGCGAACTTGAACTCATCCGGAGCCACCGGCGGAATCAATCGTTCCATTTTTTTTGCTCCAAAATTGTTGGGAGCGAAAAGCTAGGTGATTCGGCACCGACGCCCCTTGCCGGGGAGCCATCGCACAAGCGATTTGCCCGCTTTCCACAGCGATTCACCCTTGCTCACTCTTGCGTGTCATCGGCAACGCGGTGAAAGCGTGGCGGCTGCAACGTCTTAATGCAAGATTTGAGACAAACGCCATAAACCTAAGAAATGCGGCTCGTTTGCACGGTTGAAATCGTCGTGAAAGGGTCGCAAACCTGCAAATGTGGGTGCAAGGCAGCGTGCGCTGGGTGCAATGGCGAGGAAGGGTGGGAGACGGATCGGAAGCGACTGAAACGGTGCGATTTCCCGATTACGGAAAGATGGAAATCTGGCTCGGCAACGGGTTGGCGCTGATACAACATAGGTCGTAGTAAAAAGCCCCGATACCGAGATCCGGCACGGGGCTTGAGGAGAGTGGACTAACTGAGGCGACGAATGGCCAACTCACGTCCACGGCGTTCCACGGTGAGAAGGCCCTGACGGCGAAGATCGCGAACCCGGCGTGACGCTGTTGCTTCGGAGAGCCCGAGTTGGCGGGCAAGCGCCTTGTTGGAGATCGCCTTCCCTGCAGGGAGAGCCGCGATCACGGGATGCACTGGAGTGATGTCTCGCATCACCTGAGCCGTCTGTTGCGACTGAGGCGCTGGGACCGCCAGCACGCTCGACCACAACAGGAAGCCGAGCGCCGGGAAGAACTGCCCGAAGAAGAACAGCGACACGGGCAGTGTGATGGGCTGGTACGTGGCCACCTGCCCAGGGGTCAGAAATGGAAACAGGGCCGCCACACGGCTGCCCATGCTGTCCTCGACCTTCTCGGCGCCGAGGCCGGCGAGCGTGGCTTCCAGCTCTCCGATTTCGTTGGTGGCCGATTTGATCTCGCCCTTTGCGGTTATGCACTTCGGCCAGCCCTCGTCTTTGGAGACGCCGGCCTTGTACCCCTTGCACTCGTCAGCTTCCGCTTGTGTCGCGGCCTTTAGACGTGCGCGCTGGGTGGTGATCGCAGCCGCGACGCGGTCAATCTGCACGTTGTGGCTGCGCTGGGCGTGGATGGCGTTGTCGCGCTGAGAGCCTGCCCGATCGAGCGTGGCCGAAAGCGAAAACGCGGCGGCACAGATCCAGGCGAACAGCAGGCCGCAGGAGATGAGCCGGGCTCGGAGGCGCCAGGCGGCAGCAGCGCCGCCCAAGGCCCCGAAGCTTGCAACCGCAATGGCGACCGTGGCCGCCATCAGCGAATTCCAGTTTGTGAGATCCGCCAAGTCGGCAGGATTGCGCACCGTGTCACCGGCGATGAATTCGACGTTCGACCAGACGTCGACCGTGGTGGCGCCGAGGCCGATGGCAATTGCCAGGGCCCCGGCGAAGATGGTAGTACATTTCATGGTTCTAAACCTTCTCCATTGGGTTGGGATCGCCAAGGGGCCGGAGGCTGTGACAGCAGCTTTCCGGCCCGCTTTGTTCAGGCGGCCGTGCGAGCGAACAAGGCAGCGTTTTTGGCGCGGGCCCGCATCAAACTGTGATGACGGCTCCAGATGGCGGCGAATGCCTTTGTCTTTGACCGCGCCGTCTGTTTCGCGAACTCGCGGGCGAGGCGTTTTGCTTCGGGCGCCTTCATGTCGGCGTCGGCCTTCATGGCGGTGAACGCTTTGACGAACGCGTTCTCGTTGCCGAACGCGGCTTCGAGCTGGTTGAGGTGCCGTGCGACGACGGCCAGGTTGACGGTTGTCATCGGTTTTTCCTTTCTGGGTTGAGATGTGAGCCGAGGCTCGTCAGTGCCGGCGATACCGGCAGACGCCGCGGCTTAGCGGCGTTTCGCCTTGATGTTGCTCTCAGCCCGGCGCTGGGTGGCATAGCTTCGCCATTCCCTCGCTTGGGGCTGGTTTCGGATGGGTGGAGGTCCTTGTCGTTCGGCGCTTCGAGCGGGCTGTTCTGCCTTCTGTCTTGTTCGTGTCGTCTCGCCGTTCGTCCGGGCCACCTCATCGTCTTGATGCTTATAATATAACTAAGTTATATGTTCCAGGCAAGGGGCTATCCACAGGAAAATATAACTAAGTTGCATTTTTGTGCGGGCTGGCATATAAGCGACGGCATGACAGGAGATGAAGCCATACGCATCGTGCGCAATAGCGGCGTGTCGCAAGCGGAGTTTGCGCGCCTAATCGGCATGTCGCCCATGGGCGTGCAGAAATGGGCGAGTGGCGGCAAGCCGAGCGGGCCTGCGGCGGCGATCCTCCGTATCGTGCGAGAGCGGCCGGATTTCATCGAGACGCTGCGCAAAACGCAGGAGTGACAATCCACCGGTAAAGCGCCCGTTGGAATTGACTTGCAGTGCTTAGGCGCCCTCAATCCGTGCACGGAGGTGGCGCATGCGAGTCGCGCAGCACTGTTCGGCGGCAACTTCCGACCGCTTGAGATTCAGTCACAAGGAGAACGATATGTCCAAGCGTCTGGTAGAGAAGCGCCGCCGCGGGATAGTGGGCTGGTTCTTCTTAGCGATTTTCTGGATCTGGAACGCGCTTATGGTGGCGTGGCTGGTCGCGAGTTTGCGGGCACCTATTGCGGAATACGACACTTTAGCGACGCAGGCGGAACGCGATGGCACCGCAGCCGGCATCGGGGTCGCGTTCGTCATCATCCTAATGGTGTGGGCGTTAGGCGGTGTGGTTTTCGGTTTACTGGCTTATTTCACTCGCGGCCGCCGTGAACTCATTGAAATGGAGGCGTGAGGCAAGATTTAAGTCGGTATATCTGCGGTCTGCCGATGTTCGTTAATTTTCATTCTTGACGAATCGCAAATTCAGGCTCAAGAATCACCATGCTCGCGAGACGCGCGCCCGGTTCGAAACAATCGCACCGGGCGTTTTGCGTTTTATGGTGCGGAAACAGGGTGTTGGTGACGCCAGGGAGCAGCAGCCGAGTTTGCTGTTGGTCCCGCTTCCGCCCGCTGCTGCGATGAATTCCAGAAACAATCGAGATCCTTGCCCATGTGTGTGCGCACCGTCGAAGACGTGCAGCATCCGACGTTTGGTGCCGGCGAGATCCCGTGTCTGTTCTGTAAATTCGAATTGCCGTTGAGATGGTTCGGCCGGCGCGTCACGTTCAGGGGTGGCCTGCCCATCGTGCAGTGCTACTGCCCTATGTGTGAACGCACCTGGCGTCGGGTTGAGTGCTGAGGATGGCGCGTACAGATCGCCGATCACCCGAGGCTGTTGCCTACCGTCGGATGTACAAAGACAAGCGGTGGCGTGGCAAAGGCGGCATCCGTGAGCGCAGATTGGCCCAAGAGCCGTTGTGCCGGGATTGCCGAAAGCGCGGCCACCTGACACCGGCCACCGTTGTCGACCATCTCAAAGAGCACAAGGGCGATCCCCTGCTGTTCTTCGATTACGACAACACACAATCGCTCTGCAGCCCCTGCCACGACGGCGCGAAGCAGAGCGAGGAGAAGCGTGGTTTTTCTTCCGCTGTTGGTCCTGATGGCTGGCCCATCGATGCACGTCACCCGGCCATGGCCAATGCGCCAAGGGCGGGGGGTGGTCGAAAAGTCAAAGCAACTTCCGCTGGGACCGGCGCCGGGTTCAAAAAAAGCAAAAAACCAAATTAACATTCGAAAAGGCTCAATCTGGTCATGGCAACGCGGGGGGCAAAGCCGAAGCCGGCGCACCTTCGGCTGATCGATGGCACGCACCGCAACACACGGCACGGCGCGAAGGCGAAAGCCGCTACAACCGTTGAGATTGCAACCGAGTCCTTCGGGAAGCTTACGCGACCCAAAGGCATGAAGGGCGAGCCACTTAAGGCCTGGAAGAAATTCATCGAACCGGCGGCCTGGCTCGACGGTTCACGCGAGCCCGCCGCCATCGCGTTTTGCGAACTGTGGGGTGAGTTCCGCGAGGCACCGCGTGCATTTCCGGCCGCGAAGCATGGCCAATTGCGCGCCTACATGAGCGAGCTGGGCCTCACCGACGAACGGAACCGCAGTGCGGAAAAAGACGCAGACGAAGCGGACGAGTTCTTCGACGACTAAGCCCGCGGATCGTGTCACGGCCTATGCCAAGGCGGTCCTCTCGGGAAAGGTAATTGCCGGCCCGCATGTCCGCAATGCATGCCGTCGACACCTTGACGATTTGAAACGCAAGGACATCCAATTCGACTGTGTGTCCGCCGATCGTGCTTTGCGGTTTTTCGAGACAAAGCTGAGGCTTAGCGAAGGGCAGTTCGAGGGACGACCGTTCCAGGCGCACCCGAGCCAAGCATTCATTATCGGCTCGGTCTTCGGTTGGAAAAAGCGCGACGGGACACGTCGCTTTCGCCGCGCGTACATCGAGCAGGGCAAGGGCAATGGTAAGTCGCCCCTCGCCGGTGGGATCGGGCTCTATTGCCTGACTGCCGACGGCGAAGCCGGAGCGGAGATCTACTCAGCCGGTGCAACTAAGGACCAGGCGGGAATCCTGTTCCGCGACGCGGCCAAAATGGTGCGGCGCTCTCCCGACCTCGCCAAGCGGCTCAAGATCGCCGGGCCCGAGGGCAAAGAGTACAACATCAGTTATCTGGCGAAGGGTTCATTTTTTCGCCCCGTCTCGCGGGAAACCAAGCGCACGGGTTCGGGGCCGCGTCCCCACGCTGCACTCGTCGACGAGCTCCACGAACACGCAGACGCCGGCATCATCGAGATCCTTGAGCGTGGCTTCAAATTCCGTCGGCAACCATTGCTGCTGATGATCACCAACAGCGGCAGCGACCGGAACTCGGCGTGTTGGGTCGAACACGAACATGCGGTCCGCGTCGCAGCCGGAAACCGCGATGCCAAGGACGACGACGCCCACTATCTCGGTGAAATCATCGACGATACGACGTTTTCTTTCGTGTGTTCGCTCGATCCGGGTGACGATCCGCTGAACGATCCGACGTGTTGGCCAAAGGCCAATCCGCTGCTGAACGTGACCATCACTGAGGAGTATCTCGCCGGCGTCGTCGCACAAGCGAAGGATATCCCGGCGAAGCTCAACGGAATTCTTCGGCTCCATTTCTGCGTATGGACCGACGCGCAAACGGCTTGGATGACGCGCGCGGCGCTCGAGCCGGTGATCGCGGAATTTGATCCCGCGGACCACTATGGAAAATATGTTTCCGTCGGTGTCGACCTCTCGCAGAACAAGGACATCACGGCACTTGCCTTCGCCGTGCAGACGGGGACAGTTACCGAAGGCATTCACACAGGCAAACCCATATTCGATGCTTGGGTGCAGGCCTTTACACCAGGCGACACCGTTCAAGCGCGCGAACTTCGGGACAAGGCGCCTTATAGCCATTGGGTCAGAGAGGGGTTCCTTAACGCTCCGAAGGGCTCGAGCATCAGTTACCGCCATGTTGCGCAAGCGTTGGCGGAGGTTGCTCATGACTACACCGTTCAGTGTGTCGCCTATGACCGTTATGCGTTCAAGCGCGGTCTCGAGCCCGAGTGCGACGAACTCGGCCTAAGCATTGAGTACGTCGAGCACCCGCAGGGCGGCACCAAGAAGGGCAAGCCCAACGAGGCAATGATCGACGCGGCGAAAATGGCCGGTCGTGATCCTGAAGGGCTTTGGATGCCGATGAGCGTGCGTCAGCTTGAGGACCTCATCACTGAGGGACGGATTCGTATTCACGCAAACCCGGTTCTGATTTCCGCGATGGTCAGTGCGGTCACCGACGAGGATCGTTGGGGCAATTACTGGCTCGCGAAGGAAAGAGCCGTCAACAAGATCGACTGCGCCGTCGCGCTCGCAATGGCGATCGGTGCCGCGCATGCATATGAGGGTGCTCCTGTGAAACTCGACGACTTCCTGGCGAAGCCGGTGATGGTGATCTGATGGGCCTCTTGACGTGGGCAACCTCGCGCATGGGGCTGACGGACAGCGCCAAGTGGTCAGCCTTCTTCGGCCGTGAAAGCCATGCGGGAACAACCGTCACGGCGCAAAAGGCGCTGCAGCTCGCTGCCGTTTGGGCGTGCGTTAAGGCCACGGCGCAAGCGGTCTCCTCGCTACCGCTCAAGATCTATGAGAAGACCACGGACGGCGATCGAAAGTTGGTCACGGACCACGATCTGGTGAACGTATTGGAGTATTCGCCGAATGAAGACCAGACGCCGCTCGAGTTTTGGGAGGCCATGGTCTCATGGCTCCTCGTCAGCGGGAACGCGTACGCGGAGAAGGTAAAAACGGGGAACCGATTGAGTGCCCTGCGGCTTCTGCCGTCCGATAAGGTGAGCCTCGAGCGCGACGCCGACAACGTTCTGCGGTACCGGTACAGCGACGGATCTCATTCAGAACTGCTTTCACGGGATTCCGTGTTTCACCTCAAAGGGTTCGGGTTTGGCGGTGACCTTGGGCTCTCCGCGATCTCTTATGGTGTTCAGACGTTCGGCACTGCCATTGCGACAGAAGAGACAGCGGCAAAGACATTTGCCAATGGCCTGCAGGCGTCCGGCGTCCTATCGAGCGACCAGATCCTGAAAGAGCCTCAGCGCAACCAGCTTCAGAAGATTATGGAAGAATTTGTCGGTTCACGGAATGCCGGTAAGCTGATGGTGCTCGAGGCCGGACTGAAGTATCAGGCGCTCAGCCTCAACCCAGAAGATGCGCAGATGCTCGAGAGCCGCAGGTTCGACATCGAGCAGATCTGCCGTTGGTTCGGTGTGCCACCGATCGTAATCGGTCACGCCGCTGCCGGCGTGACGACGTGGGGCAGCGGGATAGAGCACATCCTGCTGGCGTGGCTCACCCTTGGGATCGATCCGCTTTGCGATCGCATTGAACAGCGCATCCGGAAACAGCTTTTCAATGAAACCGAACGCAAGCGTTTCTATGCGGAATTCAACCGCGAAGCACTCCTGCAGATGGATTCAACTGCTAAGTCCACGTTCCTTTCGCAGATGGTGAACAACGGGCTCATGACCCGCAACGAGGGCCGCGCGAAACTCAATTTGCCTCGCAAGGACGGCGGCGACGCCCTCACTATCCAGACCGCACTTGCGCCTCTCTCTGACACTGGCACACCTCTTCCAAAGCCCAACGGAGCCATCCTGCAATGACCCTGCGCCGTCTCCCCGAAGCGCGTGTCAATCGCACGCGGACCGCATCGGAACTTCGCGCCGAAATCCCTGTCCGCGCCCTCGATCGCTGGAACCCCGGCATCCGTGCGGCGATGGATGATGTTGATCCGTCGATATCGATTTTCGACGTCATCGGCCAGGACTTCTGGACCGGCGAAGGCGTGACCGCAAAACGCATTTCCGCAGCGCTGCGGTCGATCGGCGATCGTGACGTGACGGTTAACATCAACTCGCCCGGTGGAGACTATTTCGAAGGACTCGCGATTTACAACTTGCTGCGCCAGCATCAAGCGCGCGTCACCGTCAACGTGGTGGGGTTAGCCGCGTCTGCGGCTTCCGTTATTGCCATGGCCGGCGACGAGGTTCGGATCGCGCGCGCCGGGTTCATGATGATCCACAACACGCAATGGATTGCGATTGGTGACCGTCACGCCATGCGCGAAGTCGCTGACACAATGGAACCGTTCGACCAGGCCGCGGTGGACATTTATGCCGCGCGTACGGGTCTTGCCGATGCCGACATCGCTGAAATGATGGACGCAGAGACCTGGATGGGCGGACGAAAGGCTGTTGAAAACGGCTTTGCGGACGGGCTCCTCGCGGCCGACGAAGTTATCGACGAGGACGAGCCCGAAGATCGCGCTCACCTGACGGCGCATCGGCTCGAGACACTGATGGCGCGGATGGGTGTTCCCCGCGGCGAGCGACGCAAGATGATCAAGGATTTACGCGGCACGCCTCGCGCTGCCGGGACCGGTACGCCGCGCGCTGCCGAAGCTGACACGCCCCGCGCTGTCAGAGAGGAGGAGGCCGTTTCGGATCTCCTGGTGCAGTTGCGGCGCGTCTAGCCGCGTCAACCGTCTCTCGAACATAGGAAATTCGAACATGTCTGATCGTACCGAAGAGCTGCTCAAGCAGGTCGAAAAGGAGATCGGGCGCATCGGCGATGACGTCAAACGTGTCGCTGAAGACGCGCTCAAGCAAAGCAAGGATGCCGGCACAGTCTCCGCTGAGGCGAAAGCACGTGCTGATGAACTTCTAGTAAAACAGAAACTGCTCGACGAGGGACAGCAGAAGCTACTGAAGAAGCTCGAGGACCTCGAAACCCGCAACCATGACGTTGAGCAGAAGCTGGCCGGTCGTCGGGGGGGCGGTGGTGGTGACAAGCCAAAGTCACCTGGTCAACAAGTTGCTGACTCTGACGGCCTGAAAACGTTTGTTGCAAATGGTGCAAAGGGAACGGTCAAGGTCCCTGTTACGATGGCCATCACCTCAGACTCGGGTTCTCCCGGATCAGCGGGTGCGCTCATCTGGTCAGATCGCGAGCGTGAGATTGTACGCATTCCCCGCCGTACGATGACGATTCGTCAGTTGCTGACGCAGGGTCGCACAGGGTCCAGTTCTGTCGAATATGCCAAGCAGATCGTTCGTGACAATCAGGCGGCGCCTGTCGCCGAAGGGGCGCAGAAGCCGGAATCCAATTACATTTGGGATCGCGCCGACGCCTTGGTGCGAACCGTAGCGCATTGGATACATGTCTCGCGTCAGGCTCTCGAAGATGCGGACCAGCTGCAAACCGAAATCGATGGCGAACTTCGCTACGGTCTCGATCTTGTGGAGGAAGCCCAACTCTTGAAGGGCTCCGGTGCGGGGCAGGATCTGCCTGGCCTCATCACCCAGGCCACAGCATATCAGCCGGCGTTCACACCCGCTGCGGAGCAACGTATCGACGTGCTGCGTTTGGCGTTGCTACAAGCATCGCTCAATGAGTTTCCTGCTGACGGCATCGTGCTCAATGATATCGATTGGGCGGCGATCGAACTTCTGAAGGATGGCGAAAACCGCTACCTGTGGGCCAATCCTCGCGGCATTAATGCGCCTGGTCTGTGGGGGCGTCCGATCGTTCAAACTCAGTCGATGGACGTGGACGAGTTCCTCGTCGGCGCGTTTATGACGGCCGCTACGATCTATGATCGCATGGATGCTGAAGTGGTTATCAGCGATCAGGATCGCGACAACTTCATCAAGAACATGCTGACCATTCGAGCGGAGAAACGCCTCGCTTTGGCCGTTAAGCGTCCGGCTGCTCTTGTGACGGGTGAGTTCGGCGCAGTCACCGGGTAATTCCGCAAAACGAAGTCAATAGCGCAATCGGGCGGCTAATAGAGTCGCCCGATTTTTATGGGGAACCCAAAATGCAAATCCGCGCGCTAAGAGGTCTTCAGGTGGGCAGCAAATCTGTTCGTCGCGGAGATGTCATTGAGGTGCACTCACACATCGGTCAGCAACTTGTGTCGAACGGACTGGCTGCAGATATGAAGTTTGCAGGTCCCGTTCGCAGTGCTGGATCACAAGAGTCTTCGGAGGCGGGCGCGAGCGCACCCGCTCACCCTTCGCAGTCGTCCCCAACTGGTGGCCAGACTGGCGCGGAGGAACCGCAATCATCATCGCCGCCGGGCCATCAGCAACAGGCGTCGACCTTAGCGGCGTCAGAGGCAAAGCCCACGTCGTCGTCATCAACAACAGCGTCGCCCTCGCGCCGTGGGCGGACGTCCTCTACGCGTGCGACCGCATCTGGTGGCACGAAAACAAAGGACGATGGGAAACCTTCGAAGGTCTCAAAATAACTCAGGACCGTCACGTCGCCGATCGGGGGTGGGCCGAGCGCGTCTGGCTGACTGAGGGAGTCGACGAAATTCTGATGGATCAACCCGCCACTCTCGGCTGGGGCGGAAACTCAGGCTTTCACGCTCTGAATTTGGCCGTGCAGTTCGGCGCGAAACGCGTTGTGCTCGTTGGCTACGACATGCGGATTGATCGCGGCGTGCATTGGCATGGGCGACACATCCGAATGGGCAATCCAACAGAGTCCGCGATCCGACGTTGGCGCCAATGTTTGGATGCGGTTGCGCCCCGTCTCGCGTCTCTCGGGGTCGACGTGCTGAACGCGTCACCGATTTCCGCCCTCACCGCCTACCGGAAATGCTCTCTTGAAGAGGCACTCGCATGAGCGATCAGCGTGACTATGCGGTTGTTGTCCCTGTCGTCGCCGCGAGCTATTTGCCGGTGACGGTCGCGCGTGCAAAGGAACGCCTGCACATCGATGCATCGGACGACGATGCGGATCTCGACCGGACTATTCGCGCCGCGATCAAGGCTGTCGAAAGTGACACCGGGCAAGTGTTGGCGGCCGCAACCTTCCGGCTCCAGCGGCCCGTGCTTGGCAATCCGATCAGACTGCCGCTCTATCCGATCCGTGACGTTGAGAGCATCACATATCTCGATCTCGACGAGGTTGAGCAAACCGTATCTCCGAGTGATTGGTACTGGCTGCCGTCGGCCTCCGGAGCGGACGTGTACTTCGTTGATAGCTACGCCGCGCCGCAGGTTGCCAAGCGACCGGATGCCGTCCGTGTGACGTTCGAAGCGGGTTACGACGATCCTAATTCCGCCAGTGAAGCGGATCCGCGTCTCGTCTTCGATGAGCGCGCAGAACTCGCCGTGCTTTCGCATGTCGGCACGTCCTACGCCCACCGTGAAAGCGTTGTGGTGGGTTCGACACCTGCCGACATGACCCCCGTCTATCGGGCTCTCGTTCAGCAACTGAGGATTTTCCGGTGAGCAAGACTCTCAAACGGCAACGCCGTCACGAACTGGCGAAGTATCAGCGCGCCTATGAAGCGGCTAACTACAAGATGAAGTCGGAACGTCGTCAGGACGCTGTGAACGACATTGCCGCGTTGCCGATCCGTGGCGCCCTGCTCGACGTTGGGTGCGGGCGCGGCGAAATGCTCGCCGAAGCCGAGGACCTGGGGTTTTCTCCTGTTCAGGGAACTGAGACGGTTCCAGCACTCATCGATGGGCAGCGCGTTGTGGCCGCTCGTGTCGACGCTCTCCCGTTTCCGGACAAGGCCTTTGACGTAACAACGATGTTCGATGTGATCGAGCATCTCATTCCTGGCGACGATGAACGTGCGTGCCGAGAGCTGGCGCGCGTCGCGAAGCACCACATCGTGCTGACGGCGAACAACAAGCGCAGTCGCAACAAAGCGGGCGATGAACTGCACATCAACCGCCGCCCCTATGACGAGTGGGATCGCCTCTTCCGGAAATGGTTTGAAGGGCACGCGGTCACCTGGATCAAGGGTGAGCGTCATTACATTTCGGAAGCCTGGCGGATCGACCTCGCATGAAGTCGCGCGCTCCCCTCGCAGTCGTCGTTGCGCGCAAACCGCATCACGGAAACCCGGAGTCCTTTCACCAGGCGTTCGCTGACGGCCTGCAGCGTCACGGCTGGCGGGTCTCGCTGCAGCGTCACCCGTCGGCATGTGACTTGCTCGTTTTGTGGGGTGTGCGCAATCGCCCGGCCATTGCGCAGCAGAATCGCGCCCGCGGCGACGTCTGCATCCTTGAGCGGGGCTATTTGGGCGACCGCTTCAAGTGGACAAGCGTGTCGTTTGGTGGTGGCTTGAATGGCCACGCGGAGTTTCGCGGCGTTCGTGTGGATGACCCAAGCCGGTTTGAAACCCATTTCGGGCACATGCTGCAGCCGTGGAGGAAATCGACAAGCCGACGGGCGCTTTTAGTCGGTCAGGTGTACGGCGACATGAGTCTCGCCGGTGTGAACATTGACGACTGGTATCGCGACACAGCGAAGGGGCTCCGCGCCCGGGGGTGGGAGGTCTATTTCAGACCGCATCCGGTGGCGCTCAAGAAAGGGCAGCCCGGACGCGTTCAAGGCGTTCCGAACTTCGACGGAACGCTGGCCGAGGCGCTCGCCTTCGCGGACCTGGTCGTGACGTTTAATTCCAATACAGGCGTGGAGGCGGTCCTTTCGGGATGTCCACTCGTCGCCTTCAATCAGGGCGCAATGGCGTGGCCTGTGGCCGGGCATTCGCTCGATGAGATCGTGACGCCGGATCGCACAGCGTGGGCGCATGGATTGGCTTGGAAGCAGTGGACCATTGACGAACTTCGATCGGGGTTCTGCTGGGATGTGGTGAGCCATGGCGCGCTTGTCTGCGGGTAACCTCGACCGCCGCATCACAATCGAGCGGGCTGTGATGACGACCGGCGGATTTAACGAGCGCGTGCCGACCTGGTCGCCTCTCGCGACCGTTTGGGCGCATCGCCGTGATGCAAGCGCCGGCGAGGCCTACCGCGCGCAGGAAGTCGGGGCCCAACTCACGACGCGGTTCACGATCCGCTATTCGTCAACGGTGTCTGACGTGAACCCCAAAGATCGCATCAACTACGACGGGCGCGTCTACAACATCACGGCCGTGCGTGAACCTGAGGGCACGCGCAACGAATGGATTGAAATCGACGCGGTGGCACGGAGCGACTGATGGCAACGCTTACTGTGACTCTCAAGGTCCGGGTGGCGTGGTGGGTACGCCCCTACCTGTGGGCAGCCACGCTTTTCGCGATGTCAGTGGCACCGTTCTTGGACGTCGACGACGACCGGTTGGAATCCTTCAAAGAACGGCAGGTCACGTTCATAGCGAAGCATGGCATCCGCTATTTCATTGACGGACGGCGGTATTACCCAGCGGACAGGAGCGACGCAGCATGAGCCGACCGATCCGCGTGAAGGTCGACGGGCTGCGCGAGATCGCGAACGCACTGCAGACGCAGCTGCCTGTGGCGACGTCGAAGAATGTCATGCTGCGGGTTCTGAAGAAGCGCGCCAAACCGATCGCTGCTACAGCCGAAGCGCACGTCGCGGTTAAAACTGGTGATCTCAAAAAGTCGATTACGGTCAGCACAAGGCTGACCAAACGGCAGCGGCGACAGCATAAAAAAATGCATCGCGACGAAGTGGACGTGTTCGTTGGTCCCGGCTCCGATCCGGCGGGGCATCTCCAGGAATTCGGCTCATCAAAACACCCCGCGCAGCCGTTCATGCGGCCCGCATGGGATGCGCACGAAAGCACGCTGCTTGAGGGGATCGGCGAGGATATGTGGGCGGAGATAGAAAAGGCTTCCGCCCGCTTGGCGCGCAAGGCTGCGAAGGCGGCAAAGGGGTAGCCGATGGAAGAGGCGATGATTGCCCGGCTGCTCGCCGATCCCGGCGTGGCGGCATACGCCAGCACGCGCATATATCCAGTGTCTCGTCCGCAAGGAGATCTGCTCCCCGCCGTCACCCTCCAACGGATCGACGGTGGCCCGACGTATTCCGACGATGGCGAGACCGGACTCGGCAATGCGCGCGTGCAAATCGACACGTGGGCAGCCACCTACGAAGTCGCCAAAACACTATCCCGCGCCGTCACCGCATCGCTGTCAGCGTTCCACGGCATCGTTGGCGGGATCGACTTTCAAACGATCCTGCTGAACGACGCACGCGACTTCCGCGAGGCCGGCGGCAACCAGGTCGAATATTTGTTCCGCGTCTCACTCGATTTCAATGTCTGGTGGCGCACCTAGCGCCGAATAAAGGAGGCCATCATGCCTGCAAACGTCGGCCGAACTCAGTTCGTCTACTGGGGAGACGACAGCCCCCAGGAGCTCGTCGCGGGAGTTCGGGAGAAGGGGATCACGCTCAATGGCGAGCTTATAGACGTCACCAATGACGACTCGTCCGGATGGCGTGAGCTGCTCAACGTGGCAGGGGTCCGCAGCGTCGATATTCCAGTCAGCGGAGTTCTAAAGACTAGTCGATTGACGGACGACTGGTTTGCCGGAAATCGCATTCAGAACTTGACGTTTGAGTTTTCCGATGGCCGCACCCTGACCGGCAAGTTTGGCCTCGCTGAATACGAGGAGACCGGCGAGCATGAAGGGGAGATTACGTTCGAGGTGACATTCCAGTCGACCGGCGTGGTCATCTATACACCGGCGGCCTGAGCATGAGCATCTTTGAGCCCATTCAACTGGCCTGGGAAGACCGGGAATATGAGGTGCCGTCCGACCGCGTTATGGGGGCGATCCAGCGTATCGAAGACGTTGTGACGCTGCAGGAACTGCTCGCCTACGGGGAACGCGGTGTCGCTCCGCAGGCGAAGGTGGCGGCGGCTTACGCGGCGGTCCTTCGCTACGCCGGCTGCCCGGTCTCGGACGATCAGGTTTATTTGGGGATGTTCGGTTCGGGCGCGACGCAGCAGGCCATGGTCAATTCGATCAATGGTCTGTTGACGATGATGATTCCGCCGAGCCTGCGCTCTGGGAAAACGAAGGCGCCCCCTGAGGGAAATGGGTCCGCCCCGGCTCGGCCGGGGCGCGGGCGGCGTTCGTCGCGGCGGCGTTCAAAGCGGCGGTCGGGGCGGGTTGGTTAAAGCCCGCTGAGTTCTGGGCTCTGCATCCCCGCGAGTTCTGGTGGTTGTTTGAGGCCCACACGCCGCCCCCGACCTTCGGAAAGAAGCACAAGACCACAGCCGACGAGTTCGATTCCATCATTCAGGATCTGAGAGCCCATGGCCAAAAGCGCAGAAGTCGGCGCGCTCCGCGTGCGCCTGACGATGGATGCCGGTGAATTCACCCGCGGCACGAAGAACGCCCAGACGGCCATTGGACGTCTCGGCCGCGGCCTGGCGTCGGCGGCCGCTGTCGCCGCCAAGGCGGGCGCGGCGATCGCGGCGGCCGTCACCGCTGCCGGTGTCGCCGTGGCGGCCGCCGTGCGCGGCAACATCGCGGAGATCGACCGCATCGGAAAGATGGCCCAATCCGTCGGGATCGCGGTCGATGAATTGTCACGGCTGAAGCATGCCGCAGAACTGTCAGGCACGAGTTTAGAGGGGCTCGCGACGGGCGTTAAACGCCTCAGCGCCAACATGCAGGAGATCGCCGCCGGCGAGGTTTCCAGTGCTGCCGCGCGATCATTGAAAGCGCTCGGGATCTCAGCAACGGACTCGAGCGGCGCTCTGAAGTCGGCGACGGCCATCTTGACCGAGGTGGCAGGCCGTTTTCAGGGTATCGAAGACGGCGCCGGAAAGACAGCATTGGCCATGGCCTTGTTCGGCAAGAGCGGGGCCGATCTCATTCCGATGCTGAATGCCGGTTCTGAAGGGCTCCGCGCCATGATGCGCGAGGCCGATGAGCTTGGCATCGTTTTCGATACCAAGACGGCCGCTGCCGCCGCTCAATTCCAGGACACATTGCATCGTCTGAAGCGCGTCAAGGATGGCATTGTGACGACGGTCTCGGCACGTATGCTTCCCACGCTTCAGACGTTAGCAAGCCACCTGCTGACCCTCGCGAAGGATACAAAGACGCTCGATTTTGCCGCAGACGCCCTCGCCTTCACGCTCAAATCTCTGGTCTCTATCGGTATCCTTATCGGCGCTGCGTTCAAAAATCTCGCGACTGTTGTCGTCTCGGTCGCAAAGGCGGTCATGGCGAGCGCCGAGGGCGAATTCAGTCAAGCCTATGCGATCCTCAAGGATGGCGTCGTCGATGTCCTCGAAACGACGCGAGGTTCATTGGTTACGCTCCGTGATCTCTGGCTGGAAACGGGCCAGATTATGGAGCAAACCGCGGTCAACATGCCGGCGAAAGTCGCGGCGCCGATCATTCAATCAACCCAGGACGTGGCCGCGGCGCAGCGTGACCTGAATATGGCTATGCGCGAAGGACAGGCGATCACCGAGAGCTTCAGGCAGCCCTATGAAATTCTCGCTGCAGAACAATCCCGGCTCAACGAACTTTTCCGACGCGGAGCCATTGACGCCACGACGTTGGGGAAGGCTGGCGCTCAAGCCGCTTGGGCGATGCAGAACGCCTACGCATCTGCAGCTTCCGGCATCGGCACCGCGCTAACGAATGTGTTCAACCAATCGAAGGGCGTGGCTATCGCGTCCGCGTTGATCAATACTTATGAAGCCTTCACGCGCGCGCTGGCCAACCCGCCAGGACCGCCGTTTTCTTATGCGCAGGCCGCGGCTGCACTCGCGAACGGATTTGCCCAGGTTCAGAACATCCGCTCAACGAGCAAATCCGGCTCAGGTGGCGGAAGTGGCGGAAGCTCGGGCGGTGGTGGCGCAGGTCGGGCGCCGGCGTCTACCCCGACGCCCGCACAGGGTCGCTCGCTGACCATTCAGGGGTTTGATCCGTCGGCGCTCTATTCTGGATCGGCCGTCAAGGGCATTATCGATGAGATCAACGCGGCCGTAGCGGACGGTGCGGTGCTGATCTCCACCGAGACGCGGGCGAGGGCGACGGCATGATCGTCATCAGCCGCGACCTGGTGCTCGCGCCGCCGGCGATGCCCGCGGACGTCAATGCCGATAATCCGCTCATCGGGTGGCAGAACATCGTCAGCGTGGACACGGTCTCCGCGACCCAGGAGGATCCGGACTTTCCCGTCGCTAATCTGGCGAACCCGAGCACGGCCCCGCGTCAGGCCTGGCGCGGCGTCGATCTCGACCCCTTCACAATTGAGCTGACGATCGAAACTACCGAGGAGATCGATTACGTCGCGCTGGCCGGGCACAACTTGGCGGGCCGGACGGTCACCGTGGAGGGTACGATCGGCGACGAGGTGGGCAGTCCGCCGGAGCAAGAGTGGTTCGAGCTGGTGCAAGAAACCATGCTCATCTCGAACGAGCCCATGCTGTTCCGGTTCGTACCGCAGTCGCTCTCTGGCCTGCGCCTGGTCGTCTCTGCGGGGCTCGCCGTGCCGCGCCTAGCGGTCATGTACTGCGGCGCACTTCTCGTGCTGCAGCGGCGCATCTACGTGGGGCATCAGCCGGGCCCGCTCAATCGGAAAACCGACCGATCCGTCGGCGTGTCCGAGAAGGGCAATTTCCTCGGCCGTGTGATCCGCAGCCAATCGACGGCCACGGCGATTGAACAACGCAATCTCACGCCGGAGTGGTATCGGGAGACCTTCGAACCGTTCGCGAAATTCGCAGACCAGAACCCTTTTTTCTGGGCCTGGCGGCCGGGATCCTACCCGCGCGAAGTGGGGTTTGTGTGGACGGTCGGGGATATCTCGCCAGCCAATGAACAGCCGAATGGGATGATGGGCGTCTCGATCGACGTCGAGGGGATATTCGAGTGACGACCGGCAAGGCGCTGACCGTCGTCGAGCTCGACGTCGACATCTACCGGCTTACGCAGTGTGAAACCGAACGCGTCGGCGTGGCCCCGTCGCGCTTCACCAGCCAGTGGGGTTCGAACGCGACCGCCGAGATCGTCACTGACGATGCCATGCCCACCGGTAAGGCTTTGGCGCTCGAGAACACCGGCGCGCAGGATCTCATCGCCTGGCAATGGACGCGGCCGCCCGCAATGAGCCAGGCGGAGGTGCGGGCGCTGTTTCGCGTCCCCAGCCGAGGCTCCCCGGAAGTCTTCGGCACGCCCGGCATCGTCATGCGAGGCTCCGGGACAGAGGGCACCGAAGGCGGCTATCTGGTCGCGTTCATCGGCGACGGCACCGAGATTGGCATTTATCGGATCATTGCTGGAACGCCGACCGAACTCGCGACCGCCGACTTCGCATGGGACGTCGAGCAAAGCCTCTGGCTGCTCGTCAATATCGTCGACATCGCCGGCGGCGCGTCGATCCGGGTGAAAGTGTGGAAGGGTGAACTTGCCGCCGCGCCGTCGCTGTTCACATTCTCCTACGATGACACGGCATCCGCGATCACCACGGCCGGATGGTGCGGGCCGACGATCGGCGCTGCGGGGGAGCTGGTCCACGTCGGGCATTTCATGGCGCGTAGCCTTTTCAAAACACAGGTGGAGACGCTGCGCTACGCCATGTCGACGGACTACCTGCCGGCGGACCTCAACGCGCAGGCCGACATTCAGTCCGTATCTCTGTCGCCGGGCACGGTCGCGATCGGCGAGTCCATGGGCACGCGCGGGCGGCTCACCGTGCAATTCAAGGATCACCCGTCGGCGGACGACGGCGAGGGTTATCGCAGCGGCACCTATTGGGGCAAGTTTCGGGCGCGGTATCCGCATCTTGAGAACAGCGCCATCCGGTTGAAGCGCGGGCTCCTCAGTCAGGCCTTCGCGGACTGGGAAACCAAGCACTACATCGTGCAAAGTTTCGACGGGCCGACACCAGGAGGCGCTTTTGCGGTCACGGCGCAGGACCCGCTCAAACTCGCCGATGGCGACCGGGCGCAATGCCCGATGTTGTCCAACGGATTCCTGGTTTCTGGGATTAACAGCTCGACGACGTCGGCAACGCTAGCGCCGGCCGGCATCGGCGATGCCGAGTATGCGGCGTCGGGGTATGTGGCGCTGGGCGGCAAGGAGATCTGTGCGTTCACGCGATCCGGGGATGCCCTCACGCTGACGCGCGGGCAGTTTGGCACGTCAGCTCAGGACCACAGTGCCGACGACCGCGTGCAGCAATGCGCCTACTACAACGCGGCCAAGGCCAGCGCGATTCTCGCGGATCTGCTGACGACCTATGCCGGCGTTCCCTCAAGCTTCATTCCGAGCGCGGCGTGGGAGGTGGAGGACGATAATTTCCTGCAGCTGCTTTATACGCGCGTCATCGCCGAGCCGACGCGGCTCGATACGCTGATCAACCAACTCATTCAGCAGGCGGGATTGTCGATTGCGTGGGATGACGAGCAACAGCAAATCCTGTTTCAGGTGCTGCGCGGCATCACCCTCGATGCGGAAACCATAGACGAGGGCGAAATCCTTCAAGGCACGCTCAAAACCAAGGAGCAGCCGGAGAGCCGCATCAGCCAGGTGTGGGTCTCTTACGGAGTGCTCAACCCGCTAGAGCCGCTCGACGATCCCAACAACTACCGGTCAACCCGTGCGACGGTCGACGGCGAAGCCGAAGCCAATTATGGCGCGAGCCGCATCAAGAAGATTTATGCTCCGTGGGTGCCGAGTTTTGCTGCGCAGACGGCGGAGCGGATCGGCGACCTGCACCTTGGCCGGTTTGTGCGTCCGCCGCGCAAAATCTCATTTGATCTTTGGCGGCATGGCGCGCGCGACGTGCAAGTCCTGCGCGGGTATCGTGTGCGCTGGGACAGCAATCAGGATGAGGCCGGGAACGTCGTTTCCGCAGGCGCTCCGGTCCAAGTCATCCGACGGCTAACCTCCTCAGACCGGCTCTCTGTCGAGTGCGAGGAAATGCTGTTCCAGAGTTTCGACGCAGGCGACCTCACGAACTGCGTTATCACGATCGATTCCAACATCACGAACGTGCATCTGCCCTCCCTGCATAATTCCATATACCCGCCGTTGACCGATCAAGATGTCATCGACGGCGTCAATCTCACTGTCGTTATCGCGGCGAATGTCATCGTCGGCTCGACATCCACATCCGCCGCCGCTCTTGATGTGGGGACGGCGGCGGATTGGCCCGCCGGGTTGCCGATTACCGTTGAGATTAACGGACGCGCACAGGGCAAAGGCGGGAATGGCGGTATCGGCAGGGGTGAAACGCAGGGGGGCGTGAACGGGCAAGCCGGTGGGCCAGGCCTGTTTACACGCGTTCCTATCGCTATTGAATTTGGTGATGCCGGTCAGATTTTTGGTGGCGGCGGTGGTGGCGGCGGCGGCCGCACAGCCAACGATGGGGCGTTTACCGCTGGCGGCGGCGGCGGCGGCGCAGGAACGCTCCCTGGTATTGGAGGGAACAGCAAGGGGACAGGCAAGGCCGCGGATGGAACGTCAGAGAGTGGCGGGGCCGGACGCAACACGCCGTACGGTGATGGTGGCGATGGCGGCGATCCCGGACAATCCGGACAGAACGGCACGAAGAATATTCCGTTTGGTGGCGCCCCTGGCATTGGAGGCGCTCCCGGAGCGGCGATCGACGGCGATAGCTTCGTGACGATATCCATTGGCCCCGGCGACATTCGCGGGCCGCAGATTAATTGAGGACGTAACTCATGGCGGAAGCAATCTGGCAAGCTACGATCGTCGACGATGCTGGGAACGTCCAAGATGGTGCGACCGTTTCTGTGCATCGTATGGAAGCCGGATTTCCGCTGGCGCTCATCCACAGCGACCGCGCCGGTACTGAAGTTAAGGGGAATCCGTTCTCTGTCGGGTCTGATGGGTTTGCGGCGTTCCACGCTCCGGGAGGTGTGTATCGCATCACGGCAACCAAGGGCGCGTTTTCAAAGACCTGGGACTATGTCGCCATCGGGCGCGGCAGCGAGATTGATCCGGGCAGCAGTGCGCTTCTGGACACGGCATCGGACACTGAGGTCAACGAGAAAGCGCCTGATCGTGTGATGACCTCAGACGTTCTGTTCAGCCCCCTTGTTCCGGCGACGGTGACAAGCAGTGCGACACCGGGGATTGATTTGGCCCTTGGACGCAAGTTTCGGCTGACGTTCGACGAGTCCTTCGTTTTGCAACTGCCCACACACTGTGCGGTCGGTGACGAATTCGTCGTCCATTTCACAGAGGGATCGGGATCGGGGGTCACCGCAGGCTTTGCGGCAGGGTATGTGGGTTCTGACGAGGAACTCCCGACGATCAACACGGGCGCTGGGGATCGCACACGAGTGCACTGCGAGGTGACCGCTGTGAGCGGAACGACGGCGACGGAAGTTCTTGTCGTGGCGGCTGGCGGATTGTGGGGGGCTCCATAATGGTGCTCCCGTTTTCGCCAAGTCTGCTTGGAGTCATTGGGAAAAAAAAGATATTCAGCCGCGAATACATTACCAGCGCTAGCTACAATTCTGGCGGCGCGGCGCATACGTTTAATGGCGTAAACATCGGATCTCCAGCATCTGACCGTCTCGTGGCGGTGTGCGCCATTTATGCCTGGAACCAGAACACAAATTTCACGACAATCTCTATTGGTGGTGTGGACGGAGACATTGTTGGTCAGAATGATGGCTCCAATGTTGGTATGGCGATAGCCTATCGGCGCGTGACGGGATCAATTACGACCGCGGACATAGTTGTGAATTACTCCGGAACTCCGGCGCGCTCCGAGATTCACGTGTTTCGCATTAGTGGTCAGACGAGTGATGTACCGTATGACTTTCACTTCCCGGCCGGCGGCGGCGCGTCGAATCGATCGGCCACACTGGATCTTCCTGCCAAGGGTGGTCTTATCGCGGCGGCTTATGATGCTGGTAGCGGATCGTGGACAAACGCAACTGAGGACGCTCAGCTTTCTGAAAGTTCGTGTGCCTCGTCCGTGTCGGACACCCTTCAGTCTGGTCTGACCGTTACCTGTAGCGGCAATGTGCGGGCTATTGGCGCTGTATCTTGGGCTTAGACGGTGCACTCCAACCTTCCGCCGTGGTAAGTTAAGAGATGGCTTAATTCCCTTGGGGGGCGGCGATGATCGTGAGTCACTCTCATAGATACATCTTCATGCACTGCCGAAAGACCGCAGGAACCTCGGTTACGGTCGCGCTGGCTAAGCACCTAGGCCCCAGAGACATCCAAATCGGAGCTTGGCGAGAGGCAAGGGCAGCAGGAGTACCGTTTAACAGGCGTTTTTGGCTCGATCTCGCAACCCCTCGCAGTGCTGCCCGCATCATGAAAACTATTGTGAAATACCAACGGCTGGAGATTAAAGATCTCAGCATAATTCACAAAGCACGGCACGCGGCGAGATTTGGTCGAGATGCGCCACACGCTAGTGCGGAGATCGTCAAGGCGCAGTTTCCCGCCGAGTGGGACAAGTATCTCAAATTTTGCTTTGTGCGAAACCCCTATGCGCAGGCGGTATCTTCTTGGAAGTTCCACACGCTCCGGTCTGGCAACCAGTACTCATTCACTCGATATCTAGAGATGGCTGAACTTGGGGATGATGAAGATCTCTTGCCCGACGCCGTAACCAATTGGCCGATATATACGATCGACGACAAGATCGCAGTTGATTTCGTCGGTCGGTATGAGACGCTGGATCGAGACATGACGACGATCATGGATCGCTTGGGGTTGGTAAAAGAGCAAATGCCGGTCACGAAGAAGTTTGCGGCGACCTCCGACTATCGAGACTTTTACACGGAAGACGACCGCAAGCGCGCATTCAGATTGTTTGAGAAGGAAATCGAAACCTTCGGATATACCTTCTAAGCACAAGCCTAAACGGCCGTCTCGCGATAGATGGGCGGCCGGTTCACACTGGGCAGTTTAGTGTCTAGTCGCGACTCTCAGTCGATCGCCAATACCGCCACGCGCAAACCGACATCGCAAGCGCTGTAGTTACGCCTGAGGCAACGCCAACCGCTGCAACCAAGGCGAGATCCGTTACCGTCATTGGCAATCCGGCAGCAACAAACATAATACCTCCGACAAGCACCATCGACGCCACCGCAATAATTGCGCCGGCGATGATTGCAAAAATTGGGTCTAGCTCGTCCTGAAGCATGACCTCACCTCCCTTTTCTAGAAGCTAATTACTAGCCGAGTGCGCAATCAATCACGCGCAGCGAATATTCCGTGCAAGGGCGATTACGCCAGCGTTATTCCACACAATTCGGAGACTTATCATGCTGACAGCGCTGATTTCGGCGTTGACCGGACTCGTGTCCGGCATCGTACCGGACGTCCTCAAAGAGGTCCGCGACTCCCGCGACCACGTGCGGGAAATGGATTTGATCCGCCTGCAGCACGACCTGCAGATGGCGCGCCTTCAGGCGGAAGCCGGGTCGAAACTCGAGGCGGCCGAGACCGGTATCGTCGCGGAGGAAATCCGTGCGTTCCGCGAAAGCCTGACGGCCATCGTCGAGAGCCAGGGGCGGCCGACCGGCATCGCGTGGATTGACGGCCTTAACGCGGTGCTCCGCCCTCTGACGGCTGGCGTCTTGATCGTGCTTCTTGTGTTCGTGGCGCTGGGCTTTTCCAGCGTGATCGACCACGCCGCGTTCTCCGCCCTGTTCATTGAAGCTGTGCAGGCGGTGTTGGGCTTCTTGTTCGGCTACCGCTCGTCGCGGAAGTGTCCGACGCCGGCGGCGCGCTAAAGCGCACGCGCTGCTATTCGCGCTGTCGCGCGGCAGCTCCGCGGGGGCGGACTTCGTCCGGGTCGCAGTCGCTCCCGGACAGGAGATAGCCGCGGGCGACGATATCCCTCCTGACAATATAGAGTTGAACGCATGGCTATCCCGCGCGAGGCGCTCGACCTCATCAAAGAGTTTGAGGGGTATCTCAAACAGCTCGGTGACGGCTCGGGGCGCGTGAAGCCGTACCTCTGCCCCGCCCGTGTGGCGACGATCGGCTACGGGTCGACCTTTTACGAGGACCACCGCAAGGTGCAGCTCAGCGATCCACCGATCACTCGGCCCCGCGCGGAGGCGTTGCTCGCCTTTGAAGTCGGGCAGATCTGCGAACCCGCCGTCGACCGTTACGTCCGTGTCCCCCTCCACCCGCTGGCGCGTGGGGCGTTAGTGTCCTTCGCGTTCAACTGCGGCACGGGGGCGCTGAAGTCATCGACGTTGCTTAAGCGGGTCAATGCTGGGCGCTGGGATGACGTGCCGCGCGAATTCAGTAAATGGCGCATGGGCGGCGGCGTTGTTCTGCGCGGCCTGGTGCGTCGCCGCGCGGCGGAAGCGGAGATGTTCATGACCGGCGTCAGATTAGGCCCGCAGGCCGCTGCACCACCCCTGCCGACACGCCCGCCCGGCACTTCGCCCACCTGGTGGGGGCGGTTCTGGACGTGGATCACAGGCTAATTCGAACCCGAGACGGGAGCTCACGATGATGAGGGCCGCGCATGCTGAATGGTTACACCCACGACCCGATGGCGCTGGGCGTTCTGCTGGGCCGCCTGGACGCCGAGAGCAGCCGCCAAACAGAAATTCTCCTCGCGTCGTACGAGGAGACGCGGGCGCTCCGGGCGGACCTGCGCGATCTGCCCGCCCGCATTGCCGCGCAGCTCCCGAAACAACGGCCGCGGATCCACATCGGGCGATGGCTCAAGGCGGCTCTGGGTATGCTCATCCTCGCCCTCGCCGTCGCCGGAAAGATCACATGGAGCGAGGCGCTGCCCATCCTTCGTGGTGCGCTCGGGTTCTGAACTTCGCCTCATGGGATCTCGGCGATGAGATCCTCGCCGCCTGTCTCGTCGTGACGCTGATCGTTATCATTATCTGAGTTTGGTCAGCGCGCCCGCGTCTCCCGGCGCCCTCACGCCTGATCGAAAGCCCCCGTCACCGGTGCGCTCCCGGTGGCGGGGGCGCTCTTTTTTGCGGCTGTTCAATTAGTCGAGACGTTTCCTCGAATATCGACGCCGACCATTATCGTGTTGCCGTCTTTCATAGCCGTGCCACGCCAGATTCCACTCTCGTCCTTCATCAACTCGGAAATATTAGTGTATCCCTGCTGAGCGAGATGTGTGCGGGCTTGCTTTTCCGTGAACAGATTGCCGCGCTCCGCTCCCTTCGCGTCAGTCGTTGCAGGATGATTGGAGGGTGTCCGGTCAGAGGTGCCTTCTTCAGTCTGGCCGGCGTCTGTTCCAGCTGCACCGCTGCGGCTCGCGCCCTGACTTCGGTCAGGCGTCTTATTGCCCGGTGTGCGATCCGACGTTTTGTCTTCGCCTGAGTTCTGAGCCAGCAGTCCGCGCGTTTCCGCTAATACTGATGTTAGGCCAACCGCACCGACGGCCAATATCGAAGCGCCCACAATTATAGCTTTGAACATATTTTTTCTCCTCGGGAATACGATGGATTCCCATCTCGAAGTAAACACTCCGAGCTATCGGTTAGTTCCAGCGTATCTTTTCGGAAGGGCTGCGGGTCAATTCGTCCGAACTTCAGGAGTTTCGAAACTGGGGCTATGGCACCTCAAGTGCGAACCCGCGACTGCGACGTTCGTCTCAGGCATTCTCGACCTTGCGTTCTTTCACGGTGCAGTGCAGGCTTTTCCGAGGTACGCAATACGGAAGGTGCTAGCATTAACCCGGTGGGCAGATGATCCCACACTTGTCCACGCCTTGAGTACAGTGATCGGCAGCGGTCAGGTCATGTCCCAGCATCGATCGATGCATCGGAGGAATGCCGAAGATGCCAAAGAAGTCAAAACAGCAGATTGACGCCGAAGCCGATGTGCAAGGCTTCAAGAACGAGCTTGGTCCCTTCGTAGTTGCCGCTGAGACGACACGCATGGCCATGGTTTTTGCCGATGCGAAGCACCCCGACAATCCCATAACTTTCGCCAACGATAGCTTTCTCTCCTTGACCGGCTATGCGCGCGCAGAGGTACTTGGTCAAAGCTTCAATTTTATTTTGGCGCATGCTGCTGACGCGGAGGCGTTGCAGAAAATCGACCATCAATTCCTGGCCGCATCCGACGCTGGTGCCGAGATTCGATACCGCCGCAAGGATGGCAGTGAGTTCTGGGCGGCTCTCTTCGTTAGTCCGGTCCGGTTAGAGGACGGAGAAATTGTTCAATACTTTGCATCGTTCGTCGACCTCACGGCACTCAAAGTCGAGCAAGCGCATTCGAGGGCTCTCATCGACGAGTTGAACCATCGCGTGAAGAATACCCTCGCCATGGTGCAGTCGATCGTCTGGCAGGCAACGCGGACGGCGACCGATCCAAGTGTTATCCGAGAAGCAATCGAGTCCCGATTAATGGCACTTTCACGGTCGCATGATCTGCTGACAAGAGCGAATTGGGAGGGTGCAGGGCTCGTCGATCTGCTACACGACGCATTGGAGCCGTTTAGGGTTGACGGCAGAGCCGATCGTATCGCGATCGAGGGCGAGAACATTCGCTTCCCGCCAGAATCAGCGCTAGCGCTTGGAATTTCTTTCAATGAGCTTGCAACCAACGCAGTAAAGTACGGAGCGCTGTCGAACTCTACAGGATCCATCCATGTGGGATGGAAATTGGAATCCACCGGTCAGGGCCGCCGGCTAGTTCTGCAATGGCGGGAAAAGTGTGGACCGCCGGTGAGCCCCTCCTTACGCAAGGGGTTTGGCTCGCGTGTGATTGAGCATGGTTTGGACGCATTCGGCGCCACTGTGGAACTCGATTTCCGACCAGCCGGCTTGCTATGTACAATGAGTATTCCAGTTCCCGAAGGGGCCCCCCATGAATAGCATCTTAACGGGCCGTCGTATTCTCCTCGTCGAGGATGAAACGCTCATCAGCCTAATGATTGAGGACATGCTAGTGGAACTCGGATGTGGGGCTGTGACGAGCGCCGCCACCGCGAACGCTGCGGTCGGTCTGGTAAGTCGGCAAGCGTTTGACGCCGCTCTGGTGGATATGAACCTGAATGGCACAAGTAGCCGGCCGGTGGTCGAGGCGCTCGCTGCGCGGGGGATTCCGTTCGCTATCGCTACCGGAAACAGCGTCGACGATATGTGGGGCGATTTTCGCGACCGCGCCGTCCTACGGAAACCATTTGGGAGTGACGACTTGTCCGACGTACTAGCTCGCCTGCTTCGAACCGAGCGGCAGTCCAGTATCCAATAGCTGTTAAGCGCGGCCGCGTCTCCCGGCGCCCTCACGCCTGATCGAAAGCCCCCGCCACCGGTGCGCTCCCGGTGGCGGGGGCGCTCTTTTTTGTTTGTGGTGGGGAACTTTTCGGCGGGAAGCCCTGGAACACAGTGGTAAAAATCGGTTCCCCACTCCGGTCTAACTTATTGATAAACCTCAATTGAGTAGGTCCCGTAGGGAGCGCCAAGCCGACATTCATAGACGTCCATATCCGTCCAAGTTCGGCTCGATTCTTCCCCTAAATTCAGGCCTCATTTCATTCACAGGAATTCACCTGAGTTCGCTGGCATTCGCGAATTTTGTTGGTATTCTTGTTGTCAGGTGGGTCGCGAATACCAACACTCGGGGGTATCGATGCCGCTGACTGATTCTACTATCCGCAACTCGAAGCCGCACGCCAAGCCTTATAAGGTCTCGGACGGTGGCGGCCTCCACCTGTTGGTGCAGACCAACGGTTCGAAGCTCTGGCGCCTCGCCTATCGCTTCGCGGGCAAGCAAAAGACTTTGGCGCTGGGTAGTTATCCGACTGTTTCGCTGCAGAAAGCCCGTGAGGGGCGCGACGCCGCTAAACGGCTCTTATCCGATGGCATTGACCCCAGCGTTCAAAAACGGCGTCAGCGGCTTGCTGAAAGAGTTTCTGCGAACGCCACGTTTAAAGCCGTTGCGATCGAGTTCGTTAGCAACCGGCGCCATGTTCTCACGCCGCGCTATGCGGATGAGCTGCTGCGGCGGCTTGAGGCCGATATCTTTTCAGCGCTAGGCCACCGGCCAATCGCCGATATTGATGCTCCCGAGTTGTTGGCTGTGCTGCGCAAGGTCGAAAAGCGTGGTGCGTTGGAGCAAGTCCGCAAGCTACGCCAGACCATCGGGCAAGTGTTCCGCTATGCGATGGTCACCGGCAGGGCCAAGAATGATCCCTCTATCGCTCTTAAAGGAGCGCTTAAACCCAAAGGGCGTGTGCGCAATCACACGCCTATGCCGCGCGACGAGCTGCCGACGTTTCTTCGATCGCTCGACAGTTATGACGGAGATCCCAGAACAGCCATCGCGCTACGTCTAATTGTTCTGACAATGGTGCGAACCGGCGAATTGCGCACTGCCCGTTGGCCGGAATTTGAACATCTCGATGCGCCCGAGCCGCTTTGGCGGGTTCCGGCTGATCGCATGAAGATGAAGACGGAGCATCTTGTTCCGCTGTCGCGGCAAGCTGTTGCCACCTTGAATGAGTTGCGTGAGTTGCCCGGTACTGGTGACGGATATCTGTTCCCGTCGCCGTCGCGTGAAGGCTTCATGTCGAACAACACCATGCTCTATGCGCTCTATCGCATGGGCTACCACGGCCGCGCCACCGTGCACGGATTCCGCGGTGTGGCGTCGACCATTCTGAACGAGATGGGCTTTCCATCAGATTGGATTGAGCGTCAGCTTGCCCATGATGAGCGAGATGACGTGCGCGGTGCGTACAACTCTGCACAGTATCTCTCTGGACGACGCCAAATGCTGCAGCACTGGGGCGATTTCCTCGAGGAAGTGAAATCGTGCGGCAAGGTCACCTTGTTGGCACGGGAGGCGGCGTAATGGATGGTATGGACGCCACTGAAAAAACAGTGAGTAGGGTCCTTCGTCGTGCGAGCGGGGTATGGCGCGCAATGTCCGTTCCGATACAGCCTCCAAACTATGAAGAAGTCAAACTGTCCGCTGCGGGCGTCGATCGCATCATTGCAGCGGTTGAGGGAACGGGTCGAGTGCGTGCGCCGCGCGAACTAGATCGGGAAAAGTTGCGCAAGGCGCTCAGTCGTTGTTGGTATCACCACGCAGAAAACAGGTTCTTCAAAGCTACCCGTGATGAGGCTGAAGCGGATCGCAGGCGAATTGACGACATCGTCAAGACCTTAGAGCGCTTGCTGCAACTGCTTGACGCTTCGCACGAACCTGACACTTCACACGTAATTTGCTGGCTTGCTTGGAACGGCGATAGTGAAGTGCCGCGGGTGGTTCACATTGAAAACCTGGAGGGGTTTAAGCACCTATTCGGGTGGACACATTTCTTTTTCAAGCATGCGCCGCCGGAGTCGGTTGAAAAACTGGCATGGCTCGCTAGCAACGTGGAAAGCTTACAACGGCTTAAAGTTGCCGCCACGCTTAGCAGCCATGAAATGCAAAAAATAGCTGAGATCACAAGCAAAGTGTCTTTGAAGGACATCTTGGCGAGTTCGTTTCCGGAAATTTATCTTGAATATTTTGAACGGGAACCTGGTAGTGGGCGCCTGAAGGACGGCTGCGCTAACAGTCCATACATTCGGTTTGCTCTAGCTGTTGGTGAGGCGTTTGGCGAGGACCTAAAGGCCGAAACGATCATCAAATATCTCCAGCATTGGAAAAAAAATAGAAGTAAATAATTTTTTCTACAACGTCACAGTTTCCGAAAAATCGTTCATTTCTAGCCCTCATGACCATAACCGTTCATGAGGGCAACCATGGAAAGCATCCAACAGAAACTAGCCTACACACCTCAGAGTCTTTCGCAATTCGCGGACGTGGGCAAAACCCGTATTTTTGAAGCGCTCAAGCGAGGCGACTTAAAAGCTCGCAAATTCGGACGAAAAAATCTGATTTTGCACGAAGACGCCGTTGCTTGGCTCAAGTCACTGCCGGAGGCGTGACGGGATGAAAAGGCGCTGCGATCATTGTGGAAATACGTTCGAAACTGCGGGCATCGCTGACACGGTTCTAGTGACTATTGCAACCGTTGCGATCTTCTTTCTTTTTTGGATATTCACGTACAGCGAAGAAGCTTGCGCGGCAGGCGGGATGGAGCTGAGGTGTCATATTCACCAGTGGGAGGATTTGACGTGATTGTCCCTCCGGCTCACGTGATCTATCCGAAATCCCCGATTATGGTCGGCAAGGTCATTTTTCTTACCTCTACCGGCGCTGGCCAATGGCAAGTCCCAAACGATTGGAACGATGCTGACAATGATATCCACTGCATTGCAGCTGGCGGAGGTGGCAATAACAGTGCTGCTAACGGCGTCGACGGCGGCGGAGGTGGGGCGTACGCGTCTGTTTCCAATATTTCCCTAACGCCTGGTGCGATGATCGACTACCACGTTGGTCCTGGGACTGGCGGCACCGGCAGCGGCGGACACACGTGGTTTAACGGCACAAGTTTAAGCAATTGCAGCGTTGGGGCGGACAGCGGGAACGGTGGTTCACAGAACCGCGCCGGCGGATCCGCATCAGCGAGCGTTGGAACAATTAGGTTCTCCGGTGGCTCGGGTGGTTTTGGATTTAGCGGCAGCGGCGGTGGAGGCGGTGCCGCGGGTGGGCCGAATGGAAACGGCGGTAATGGTCAAAGCGGGGCAAGTGGGAGTCGCGGTGGCGCTACGGCAGGCGGGATAAGCGGCGGCTTTCCCGGTGGGCCCAAGGCTGGAAACATGGAGGTTTCGTGGCTCGCAACTGGTGGGGGCGACGAGACGGCCGGTCCCGGGTCGGGAGGTGCCGGCGGCTGGCAGGGTCCTCCGGGTGGTAACGGCGGCTTTTATGGCGGCGGCGGTGGTGGTGGTGGCGCTAGTCAGGGCGGTGGTGGCGCCGGTCGCCAGGGTATCATCGTAATTCGGTACGTGCCCTTAAAAGAATGAGTTCAGCGAAAATGACTGAAATAGAAAAACGCCGCCCGTGCGAGGGGCGGCGACAATTAGAACTCAAATATCCGATGGCGCTGAATGTAGCGCGTTTGACTGGAATTTTCAATGTCCAGATCGCCATCACTCACAAAATGTGTGGTGGCGATGGCAAACCAACCCCCAGATAACGACCCCCTTGCGGGCATGACCGCGAAGCGGATTTGGTTCGATTGCATTTGGCTCAGCGAAGAGCGGACCGCAGTCAAACTGATGTTGCTCTGCATCGGTCGCTTCTTCGACGACAACGCACAATCATCGTCGATGAGCTATACGCAGGTCGCCCGCGAGTGCAGCTTGACCGACAGGGGTGCCAAAAAAATCGCAGGCGAGGTCCGCGACCGCTGGCTTAGAATCGAGGTCAACGCGGGATATCACGTTCCTGGAAAAGGGCGCACGAATCGTTACAGCGGCATCGCCCCAAATGCGCTTGTCGAGAAACTGCGGGACCGCGAAAGAACCAAAAGCGGGGTGAACCATATTCACCCCGGTCCTGATTTCGACGTGAACCACGTTCACCCCGAAGCCGAGCGGGGTGAACGAAATGACATAGCGGGGTGTTCTCAGTTCACCCGTACTCAGAATAACTCAGATAGTAAGTTAGTAGTTGATGGCGCGATCAGGTTTGAGATTTCTGATTCAGAGCTGGAAACATTCAACGGCATCTGCAGCGCTTGGAGAAAAGAACCCGATCTAGTTGCAAAGCGAATCGATAGGTCGAAAACCGACGAGGCGTTTTTCAAAGCGATAGCGCCCTACGGAACAACCGACCCTGACATTCTACAGATCGCCGTTTCGAATGCCATGCTGGCTCTCGATGGTGCGTGCGAGAACGCCAACAGCAATAACTGGCGCAGCGCCGTCAATTGGTTCTCAAGGGCGCTTCCGAGCAAAATCACCGACGCGCAGCTCGATCAAGCCAAGGCGCAGGCCCGCGCACGCTCAGAAAAAGAAATCCAGACCGAGCTTCACAACCAGCGTAGGGCCGGCCTCAACGGCTCCGGCCGCAGAAAGTCGCGTGAGCGACCCAGCATGGATGACATCCTTCAACAAGCATTCAGGACTGACGAACATGACTAACCAACTCATCGTTAGAGAGGGTCGGCATATCGCGACCACCGACAGCAGGCCGCAACTGCCCAAAGCCATTCAGGAGGGCATCCGTGATCTTCGCCTCGCGTTCCCTGCGGGTCCTTCACAAACCTCAGCCGATGCGGTGCGCAGCGTACAGCTTTATGCGGAAGCGTGTGCTGGCTTTGAGGCCGATGTTGTTGAGTACGCCTTGCAGCATCTCCGCTATCACAACATCAACAACCCATGGCCCGTGACCGTGCAAGATCTCAACGAAGTCTGCCGTTTGACGCGCAGTAGTTGGAAGTGGCGTACCGCCGCCCACTATGGGGCCGGCAATAAGGAGGGATGGGAGTCTGAGGTTTTTGGTTCGAGCTACACGTGGGGCGGACACCGAGAGGAGCCAAAAACGAGCTACGAGCGACACAGAGCAGTCATGCGCAGTCTGAATGATCACGGACCGCCTCCTGGCGAACCGGGCTGCTATGTGGGCTCTGATCTCGTCCTAAAGCTGCTGAATGAGGCGCTGCGGAATGACGGTGAGATTCCTGAGTGGAACATCACCAAGCTGGCCGAAGCGTCAGCAGAGAAATGGGACCGTTTCCCGAAGGAAATCCTCACAGCTAACGAGCGAGCTGTGATTGAGGCAAAGCGCTTGCGGCACTCAGAAATAATGGCGAGGCTCCACGCTAGCGTCAGGGGCACCATAGAGTGATGACGCAGATAATACTGCGTAGAAACTGTGTGATGACGGCTTTTTTCAAGGGCGCAACTTAATGAAGGTACGACCTAACCCGACTGCCTCTGTGGTGGCTTTAGAGGAATGCCGTCCTCGGCAGCTTCCTGCCTTAAGGGGGAATCGTCCTGCCGCAAATGGGCAGCCTCCTGCCTCATCAATTCCACATCATGCGTGTTTGACCGCGGCTGACCTCCCAATGGTTTTAAAGCTTGCCCGAGCTGGAATGGGGTGGAGTCAAGTTGATCTGGCTAAGGTTGCCAGGCTGTCACCAAGAACGCTTCGGGGCATCGAGAACGGCGAAGTTGATCCGCGGTGCAGCACATTCGAAAAACTCCGGAATGTCCTCAAGCATCATCACGTCGCAATCTGGAAGGACGATAATGGCAGGCTGGGTGTTGTGGTGGGGCGCAGTTAAGCATCCAGTGCCCTGGCTCAACCCTCCCGTAGCGAAGCTTGTTCATTCATAATCGTTCATAAGTATTCATGCGTCCATTCATCTGAATGATTATTGATTGTTATTGTTTTTTCTTTCAATTTTTACTGTTTCTGCTACAATAGTTGCATTATTCAAAGTAACTTTGAGGGGCAATGAACATTCCGATCAGATACGCTGCGCAAGAGCTCGGCGTGGATCCTCGCACAGCTCTCAGCATTCTTGCGGCGCATGGCGTGGACGTTCATCGGATTGGACCTCGAACAAGAGTGGTCGACGCCGCAGAGGTCATCGAGCTCAAGGCGCGGCTAGCTCGATCCATGAAACAGTGTTCCTAGCGTACTGCCGAAGATCCTGAGCAGAGAGCTCGGCTCTCGATCGTTGGTAGGAGCGGCTCGTGGGCGTGAGTGCGTGAAAGACCTCGGGCGGGTCGAGTGTTCCCAGCTGCCGGTGGGGTGTGTGTGCCGGCAGATTTCTCAACTGAGGGAACGGAAGATGGGAAGAAAGCGACTTGTGAACCATGTTGAGACGCCTGCGCCGACTGAGATGACGGCGCGCGAGAAGTTGGCTGATCTTGCGAAACGTCGTCGCGAAAATGAGTTCCTTGTCCCTCCACCAATTCCATTATCGGTTTTGAACAGGGCGCGAGCCCGTCGTCCCTATAGCCACATCCTGGGACCGCCTCCGGAAGAGCACGCCAACAACAAGCTGTTGGAGCACATGCAGCAGTGGCTCCGCGACATCGCCGATGCTGGCGGATTTATTTCGGACCTCCGCAAGGCTTGGGGAGCGTGGCAGCCCCAACTTGGGGCAGTGAACGCCAAGCATCAGATGTTCAACCACCTGGACAAATTAGAACGGGACGCGCGCCGCCGAGAATGCGATCTCCGCAATGAGGCAGAGTGGGAGCGCAAGCGTGATCCGCAAACTAAAGCAGAAGCGAAGGCTGCAGCTGATCGCATTCGTCAGCAATACATCGCCCGTGCTGAGAAAGTTATGGAGGCGGCAAGACAAGGCCATTGGATTGGGGATCGAGCATGAGTGAATACGGACGGAACGTTCTTGGCCGCGTGACGGCTCGTATGGCCCGCTGCGATGAGGATGCCCGACATTGGCGCACGCACCAACGGTGCCTGACGGACAAGGAAATTGCACGGCTGGACAAGGTTGATCCTTGGCAGGCGGCCGTCGAGCGTTGTGTTCAGCGCGAGCGCAGTGACTTCGAAAAGTATGCCCTGATGGAACGCGAGCACGACCTCGAACACATCGACGATGTGACAGTCGGCCCTGCGCTTCAAGATGGCCCTGACGACTGGAGCAACCCGAGATGATGGACAGCGATTTTAATAGCGGTGACGCCACCTTCGACAATGATGTTGGCGTGTCGGAAGACCTGATCGAGACATGTGGCGGCGGCATTCCTGACGATGGCGAGCTGGCCGATGATGCAAGCAACGAACCGTCTGGCGATTTCGACGATGGTGCTGATGACAAGCCCGAAACTCGGATAGCTGCCGCACAGCGCCAAGCGGATGAATGGCTAGAACAAGCTGAGCAAGCACGTTTCGATCATGCGCTGGATCATCAGCTTAGTGGCATTCCCGACGTTGCCGAAGATCCGATTGGGCACTTTCAGGCAAAGTTCCAAGCGCTGGAAAACCAACAGCAGCAACAGCAATTCTGGGGGACCGTCATCGAGTCTGAAAAGGCCATTCGCGAGACCACGCCCGACTATGACGACGCCTGCCAGCATCTCGAATCCAGCCGTGTCCGAGAGCTCGAGCGATCCTTGCCCGATGATGATGCACGCAGCTGGGTTGCCGCGCGTCAAGCTGGCTTCAACACTCCGGCTGATCTGCGTCGAGCTCAGCTGGATCAGGATCGCGTTGGCGTCGCCCAGCTCGCCATTCAACGCGGCATGAGCCCCGCACAGCTCTATTACGAACTAGCCGCGGATCGCGGCTACCAGCCTAAAAGGCAGACCCGCACGACTTCACCGGGCGGACGGCGCTCGGCGTCAGCGGACCTACCGACCCCGGACTTCACGACCCCGGATGAAGACCTCGTTGCTTGGGATGCCGAATGGAGCAAATACGAAAAAGCAGCGCGGGCGGCCGGATGACCAAAGCGAAGACACCAGCTAAGCGCGTGAGCCAGGCCTCTCGCAAGAAGGTCTCTGGCGAAGTGCCGCGCGTCGGGCATCTGGACTCGTTGGCCGGCGTGTTGCGTGAGCTTGGCTGTGTCTACCGCGAAGCGCGAACCGGGAAGTTGCCTTTGGATAAGGCGACAAAACTGGCCTACGTCCTCAAAGAGATGAGGGCTGCGCTTGAGGCCATCACGATCGAACGAATCGAAGAACGACTGGCCGAGCTTGAAAGCATGAAAATCATCAACGGACACGCGAACTCTGGCGACCAGAGCGCAACTCGAAAGACTTTCGGCGCGCATTGATGGTCGTCCGAAGTTCACGTCTGCGTTTCGCGTTTAAAGAAATCGGTGCCTGCGGCTTGGTTTTGTTCGTGAAATCGGCCGCGGGCATCAGTTGGGAAAACAGAGACTAGACATGGCCAACGCCAAACTCGCAAAGCTTGCGCAGCGGATCGAGAAGCTCGCGGAAGCGCACAACCCGCCGGTGAAGGTGGCCGTCTTTGCCGGCGAGAGCACGCGGCAAGCGCTGGACCGTCACCTTGAGCTTCGGCCCGATCACCGTGATCGACAGTATCGCTTCGAGTGGCGTGATCGTGAACGTAATGAGGTCGATGAAATGTGCGCCACAGCTGATCCGGGCGAGCTGGCTGCGGTCCTCAAGCAGATCTGGGAGAGGCCCGGAGACATGCTGGGAAGAGCACTCCCCTGATGTCTCGGTCCGACGAAATCACGGACGAGGACTGGGCGAACGAAGTGAGGATACTGGAACAGGAACGACGTAAGCGCTTCAGGAAGCAATGTCTCGATTGGATCAGGTCTGAGTTTCACAGGACGGGTGAACTCCCATCGTGGAGCAGAGTACATGCCGTTCTCAAACTTTCTCGCGCGACAGCTTTTAGATACCGAAGTCGCGTGATGGCGGAACTAGAAGAGAAACAGTGAAGGACATTTGATGGCTCGCTGGCAGGAAGCTCCGATTGTTAACTTGGACGTGACGCCGACCACGACGCCGCGCTGGCAGCAAGCGTGCCGATCTGGTTGTGATCGGAAAGCGGGGGGAAGCAGCGGACTTTGCCAAGCTGCACCTGGGCTCAAATCTTGAGCGCGTCGTTCGCACGAGCCACCGTCCGGTGCTCGTTGCTTCGCGGGAATTCAGGCCGATCCAGCGCATCCTCATCGCGTTCGACGGTGGCCCAAGCGTGAGTAAGGCTATCGATTATCTCGCGCGTGCTCGCTCGCAGTTCCAAGGCCTGGAGATGCACTTATTATTCGCGGGGCTTCCTACGGATGAAGGTGCAAAGCGGCTGGATCAGGCTGCGACCCTGTTGGGCAACTCCGGGTACTCAGTGGAAGCAAGTATCGAACCTGGACAGCCTGAAACGACAATCGCTGCGTCGGTTCAGAACCGTCAGATCGATCTACTCGTGATGGGCGCTTACGGTCATTCGCGCATACGGAGCTTCATCATTGGCAGTACGACGACAGAAATGATCCGTTCCTGTGCCATTCCCGTGGTGCTGTTTCGATAGGGTCCGAATGGCCGAACCCATTTGCTGGAGCCGCGCCGGCGAGGGATCTCGTTGAATCTCGGCAATGGACCGTCGTGGGGACGCATACCTTGTTTTTCGCCCGCGTCGTGGTGGCCGACACGGCGGATCGCGATCCACTTGTCTACCACACCGGAAGCTTTAACCGGTTGGCTAAAGGCTGCGCTTCGGCATGGTCGGGAGGGCTACCTTTGCCACTCCCCCAAAAACGTCGCTTATTTTTCGATGTCGATATCTTTTGTCTCTTTCCCGAGCAGCAAAGAGATCAAGGTCAGCCCTGCCATCGCGGACAGATAGATGCCGACCCAGAACGGGCTCCCGCCTCCTGTGCTCCAAAGGGCAACCGCGATGAACGGGGCCACGGCCGCTCCTAAAATCGATGAGACATTGTAGGAAATGCCAGAGCCTGTGTAGCGAATGTTTGCAGGAAAGAGCTCTGGTAAAAGAGCGCCCATCGGTCCGAATGTCATACCCATCAACGTGAAGCCGAGGATGAGCCAGGCCATGACGCCGACAGTGCCGGCAGCGAGCATCGGCGTCCAGACGAGACCAAACACGATGATGGCGAGTGTGACCCATATAAGCGTTTTGCGGCGACCCAATTTATCGGCGAACGGACCAGAGATGAGCGTGAAGATGCCGAAGAACACCACGCCAATGATCATCATCAGAACAAAGGTTGTGTAGTCGTAGCCGAGACCCGGAAGTGGGGCGTTCGTCGCAGCGCGCCCGTAGCTCAGCGAAAACGTCGTCATAAGATAGAAGAGGACGTAGGTCGCGAGCATGTAGAATGTGCCGAGGACGAGTTCCTTCCAGTGGGTGCGGAAGACCGTAGCGAGAGGGATTTTTTGAACGTTGCCGGTGCGTACAGTTTTCTCGAAAGCGGTGCTCTCAACGAGGCTTAGACGAACCCAAAGGCCAACTATGACCATTACCGCAGAGAAGAGGAAGGGAATGCGCCAGCCCCATTCGAGAAACGCGGCGGAAGGCTTCGATGGGTCGTCGGATGGCAGCGCCGCAGCAATGAGGAGGAACAGCCCGTTGGCGATAATGAAACCGATCGGGGCTCCGAGTTGCGGGAACGTTCCGTATATTGCGCGTTTCTTTGGTGGTGCGTTTTCCGTTGCGACGAGCGCCGCGCCGCTCCATTCACCGCCAAGGGCAAAACCTTGAGCAAGACGCATTACGACTAGCAGAGCTGGGGCGAGCCAACCGGCCGTTTCATATGTTGGCAGTAGCCCGATCAGAAACGTTGCGATGCCCATCGTAAGGAGTGCACCAACGAGCGTGTTCTTGCGTCCGCGCTTATCGCCGAGATGGCCGAAGAAAATGGCGCCGAGCGGCCGGGCGATCATCGCTGCTCCGAAGATGGCGAAGGATGCCAACAGAGCGGTTGTTTCATTCCCTGGCGGGAAGAACAGGTGCGGGAAAACCAGAACGGCCGCCGTCGCATAGACGTAGAAATCGTAAAATTCAATGGTCGTGCCGACCAGGCTGGCGACGATGACGCGAGAGCGCGGGTTTGCTGGAGCGACGCCAGAAAGGGCGGCGGGAGTTGTTACGGTCATTAAGGAAAGAGCTCCGAAGCGAATGACGGGGCGCGGCAAGAATTAGGCGTAGCTACACCAAGCTAGATTCTCGCGCCACAACGAATTCGCGGAATTCGAACATCGTTGACGGTGGGGTGGCCGAGGGTTCGTTATTCGATCGCCATATTGGGCATATGAGCGGCTCAATGTGCTGTATTGTCACTGAAACCGATGCTGATGCGACATTGCGGCGGACCGCCAAGATGGTTGCTTATATTCCACGGGGGTAGAGAAAAGTTTACTGACGCCTGCCTGTGATGGGCAACATGGCCAGTTGATGCTAGCGGATCCGAAGAAAAGTGGCTATGCATCCAGGCTAAACCCTCCGCAGCTTATATACCCTCCTGTTCCTACAGAGGATCGAAGTGCTGCGCCTCACGAGATACAACTTAGATCATGACATTTCCGTCGACCCATACGGCGCTCTCAGGAGCGCTCGCCACCCGTGGCTATTCTGTTCCAACTGATGTGCAACTCGCGGTTTTGGACGCAAATGCGTCGGAGCGAGACTTGCTGGTGTCCGCGCAGACCGGATCGGGCAAGACCGTCGCCTTCGGGCTGGCGATGGCTTCGACGTTGCTGGGATCACAGGAGCGGTTCGGACGTGCAAGCCAGCCCTCGGCATTGATCATTGCCCCGACGCGGGAACTGGCTTTGCAAGTGCAGAGAGAGCTGAGCTGGCTGTACGCTGAGACGGGTGCACGCGTGCTAGCGTGCGTCGGAGGTATGGACGCGCGTTCTGAAGCGCGTCAGCTTGCTGGGGGTTCTCATATCGTCGTCGGTACGCCTGGGCGCTTGCGCGATCATTTGGAGCGCGGCCGCCTTGATCTCGGACAGCTCAAGGTGGCTGTGCTCGATGAAGCTGATGAGATGCTCGATCTTGGCTTCCGTGAAGATCTGGAGTTCATTCTGGACGCAACGCCTGAGAGCCGTCGCACACTGCTCTTCTCTGCAACGATGCCGCGCGAGATCGCAGCGTTGGCGCGGCGTTATCAGAAGGATGCCGTCAGGATCGAAACGCAGCGGCGCGACGTACAGCATGCCGATATCGCCTACCAGGCTATCCGCGTGGCGCCGACGGATGTTGAAAATGCCGTGGTCAATGTCTTGCGCTTGCATGAAGTGCGCGCCGCAATTGTCTTTTGTGCAACTCGTGAAGCTGTGAAGCGGCTGCATGCGCGACTTTTGGAGCGCGGCTTTTCTGCTGTTGCCTTGTCGGGTGAGCTGAGCCAGGGCGAGCGCAGCCAAGCGCTGCAAGCGTTACGCGATGGCCGGGCGCGGGTTCTCGTTGCGACCGATGTTGCCGCTCGCGGGCTCGATCTCCCGGACCTTTCCCTCGTGATTCATGCTGAGCTTCCGCATGACGCAGAGACCTTGCTACACCGTTCAGGACGTACGGGGCGTGCCGGGCGGAAGGGGCTCTGCATTTTGCTCGTGCCATTTAATCGACGACGCAAAGCGCAGGTGTTGCTTAGCGGGGCGAAGCTGGACGTTGCGTGGTTGCCCGCGCCTACACCTGACGAGATCAGAGCACGTGACCAGGAGAGGTTCCTCGCGGATCCAATTTTTGCGGACGTAGTGCGTGAGGATGAAGTCGCGATCGTACGCAATCTACAGGCGTCGCGTTCCGCGGACGAGATTGCTCTTGCTCTTATACGGCTCCATCTAGCCCGCTTGCCTGCGCCGGAAGATTTGCTGCCAGATGCAGGTCCACCTCCCCGATCGGATCGCCGGAGCAATGGGGATGGACGGAGAGCTGGTTGGTCCAATGGTGATGCCACGGCCGCGCCTGATAATGGCAAGCGACCATCACGTGGCCCCAATTCAGGATCGCGCGATATGATTTGGTTCCGGCTAAACATCGGACGCGAGCGGAATGCCGATCCGAAATGGCTTATTCCATTGATTTGTGAAGCTGGCGGCATCAGTAAGTCCGAGATTGGCTCGATCAAAATTTTTGATCGTGATACGCGTTTTGAGATTACTGCTCGGATTGCAGACAAGTTCGCCGATACGGTGCGTGTCAATAAGTCGAAGAAAGGCGCTATTACTCGTGTCGAGCGGGAAGGTTTTGGAGCACGTCCTCGCTCATCTAAACCGGCAGATCGCGGTGCGAAGAAAAAACACCGTGGCGCTGCTTCTGGCGCGAAGGCTTAAGTGTGTTGTGCTTACCGATCTTCTTAGGCGTTAGGACCTCAGAACGCCTATTGGCGTGATGCGTTATTTCGGTGAGGTCTGTAAATGGCCCATGTACATCCAGTGGGTGTGATCGAGGTGCGGGTCAACGAGATTTCGCAGCTTTTTGACACGCTTGACCCTCTACCCTTCCGCGACCGTGACCTTGATCCACACGCGGAAGAGTACATTGTTGGCTGGGCACGAGAATTTCCCCGGCGGCGAGCTTTTACGATCATCGTGCATGCACCGAAGCATGAGCTCGGGAATAAATACGCCCAACAACTAGAGGCGGCATTGCGCAGCTACTTCAATTATCGCGCGGATGTCGTTGAGGGCGAACTTAAAGAACTTTTTAAAGTCGGCCGTAAGTCTCTCCTTATCGGAATGGCTGTGTTGGCCACATGTACTGTGGCCGCGCAAGCAATTCCGGAAATTGTTGGGCCGGGAAGTATCAGCCGTTTTTTTGGCGAAGGGCTTGTCATTCTGGGGTGGGTGGCAAACTGGAAGCCAATGGAAATTTTTCTTTATGAATGGTGGCCTTTGGGGCGCCGTAGGGATCTCTATCGTCGCCTGGGGCAGGCGTGTGTAGAGGTAAAGGCTTTTGACGCTTGAAGAGTAGCTTATGCAGGGTTGCGCTAAGGCGCTGCCGCTTGGCTCGTCGCCCTCGACAAGCCTGTACGGTACCTGCCGGGTATTTTCTAATGATGAGGGTGCCTTACAGTCAGTATCTCCGGCAACGCTGAGCTCGTATTGCCGCCAGGTTATCGGTGACGGTGATTTTCATGGGCTGCCGGTCGTTTGGTATGTCATTCTGAACCTTGTTGCGGCGTTCGCGTGAAGGTTAAGGACATGCGGCTCGGTTTGACGCGCCCCTCCCGACATTGGGCGCGCTCCTGATTTTGGTTCTGGTCGCAGTCGCAACAGGTTCTCTTGTTTCGGCACAAACGAATTTCGCGGCTCGAGTCGTTATCGGCTGGGATGCGGGTGTTGTTGTTTAATTGGGACTCGTCTGGGGGAAGATGGCAACCGCCACCGAGCAGGATATTCGTGCCCGGGCGGGGATGGAAGATGAGAGTTTCTGGGGAGTAACGATGTTACTCGTCGCAGCGGCGTGCGCCAGCCTCCTCGCCATTGTGATTGTAATTGGTACTTCGGCATCGTTGGAGCCCCTAATGCGCAGGCTCTACTTGGGACTAGCGGCCTTAACGATTTGTCTCTCGTGGCTGTTGGTGCAGACCGTATATGCGGTTCACTATGCCCATATGTATTACAGCGCACACGGGAAAGGTGACAAAGCTGGATTAGGATTTCCCCATGACGATCCCCCACTCTATGCTGATTTTGCTTATTTTTTCCTTTGTTATTGGAATGACGTGCCAAGTCGCTGATGTCGCCACGACAAACCGTGAAATACGCCGCGTGGTTCTTATCCATGGGGTTATTTTTTTTCTTCTTCAATGCCATTCTTATCGCTCTTGGCGTGAACATCGCTGGGAGTTTTTTGTAAGGGGGCTCGCAGGGTCAACGAGAGTTCCTATATCCCTCTGGTCCGGGAGGCGGATACGAAGGTGATTAGGTGACGAGTTTATCGGCACGGATTTCTGCCTCGCAGCGTACGGATCGAGACCTTCGGTCGTGGCAGTTGGGCTTTGGGGCGATTGGTATCGTTTACGGTGATATCGGCACGAGCCCACTCTACGCTTTTCGCGAGGCATTGAAGGAATCGCCACCCGGAGAAGCGACCATTCTTGGATTGCTTTCACTGATTTTCTGGGCGTTGACCCTTATCGTTTCTCTTAAATACCTGATCATTATTCTCAGGGCCGATAACCATGGCGAAGGTGGGATCCTCGCATTGGTCGCGCTGCTAATGCATTCCAGGCCGGAGAAAGATCGTATCGGATTGCTTATTGTCGCCCTGGGCATTCTTGGCGCCGCACTCTTATACGGCGACGGCGCGATCACACCGGCCATCTCTGTCTTAAGTGCCGTGGAAGGATTGGCGACGACTGGCCATGGTCTTGAGTTCATGGTGCTGCCCACCTCGGTGGTCATTCTCGTTTTGCTGTTTGCCCTTCAAAAGCGCGGAACATATCGGCTCGCGTCCTGGTTCGCCCCGATCATGTTCGTGTGGTTTGTCATGATCGCGATCCTGGGCGTGACCAGTATCGTGCAGACCCCGCATGTTCTTGCAGCGCTTGATCCACGCTACGCACTTGCGTTTCTCTTCACCAACGGCGTCATTGGTTTTATCGTCTTAGGAGCGGTTTTTCTCGTCGTGACTGGGGCCGAAGCTCTTTACGCAGATATGGGGCATTTCGGGGCCCGTCCCATCCGCTTGGCATGGTTTGCGATTGCAGGGCCTTGCTTGCTGCTGAACTACTTCGGGCAGGGTGCTGCCGTTCTTGCGGACCCGGGGCGTGCCCCCGATCGATTCTATGCTCTAGCCCCTACTTGGGGGCTCTATCCACTTATCGGACTGGCCACATTGGCCACGATCGTCGCCTCGCAAGCAATGATTTCGGGAGTGTTTTCTCTCACCAGTTAGGCCGTGCAATTGGGATTCATGCCGCGCATCCGCATCGTGCACACCTCATCCAGCGAGTCCGGGCAGATCTATGTTCCGTTGGTCAACGGAGTGTTGGGAGTTGCTACGGTGCTGCTCGCCATAGGTTTCGGCTCCTCTTCGCACCTCGCTGCTGCTTACGGGATCGCGGTGTCGACCACCATGGTCATTACGACCATCCTGCTGTTCTTCGTCATGCGCGACTGCTGGCGGATTCAGGCACCGGTTGCGTTTGCCGTGACAGCATTTTTTATGGTGGTCGATCTCGTCTTCTTTGGTGCGAACCTTTTGAAAGTTGAGCAGGGCGGCTGGTTGCCTTTGGCGATCGCGGCAGCATTGTTTGTCGTGATGGTGTCCTGGCGCAGGGGGCGACAACATCTCTTCACTCGCCTCGGTGTAGATGAAGAGCCCATCAAGGATTTTGTTGCGCGAGCGGATAAGCAGGGGCTGCACCGGATACCCGGCACCGCTGTTTTCTTGAGCCCGTTGCAGGTCGATACACCCTATCTCTTGCGGCGGCTTGCTGACCGAACCGGAGTGCTTCGGGAAAACGTATTGATCGTTACGGTGTTGACCACGGATTTGCCGCGTGTCCCCGCAGCTCAGCGGCTCACGATGCGAGAAATAGCGCCCGGTTTTTATCGCGTCCTCGTGCACTACGGATTCATGCAAACGCCGCATGTGCCCGTCGCGCTCCGTCTGGCTCAAGAGGCTGGCTACAATATCGATGTTGAAGATGCCGTCTTTTTCCTTGGCCGGGTCACTCTTGTGCCAGCGGAGAAGGTGGCGGGCATGCCGATGTGGATGAAGAAGTTGTTCTCACTGATGAGCCACAATGCGCAGACGGCCGCGGATTTTTATAATCTGCCTCCCGATCAGGTTATCGAGCTCGGCATACAACTTGAGATCTGAATGATTGCGCTAGTTCGACGCCCTTCCGCATTCCGTTTTCCGGTTGGTTACGGCACGGCTCTCCCGGGTCGGGGGAGTGGGGAGACATGTATTGTCAGCTCAGCGATCTGCCGCTCTCAAACGGCGTGGTCTATGATCGGCTGGACGAGACGTTCGCGTAAAGCTTCGGCAGCGCCTCACCTTTAAGGTCAACCTGAGAGTGCGGCGTTTGCATAGATACACTTTATTGGAAGGCGCGACCTAATGCTGCGAGGCTTGCTCTAGCGTGACGGAGATCACGCTGGAGGAGATAAGCAATGAAGACAGAAGAAATCAGCCGAATTCTCAATGAGACTAACCTGTTTGCCGGAACGGCTCCGGCGACGCTCGCGCGTATTGGCGAGATTGCGATCCTAAAGGAATGTAAGGCGGGGGACGTCGTCTATGATTCCGGCGGACAGGCTCTTGATATGTTTGTTTTAGTTCGTGGGCTTGTGAGCTTTGCGATGGGCGCGAACGTGGGCCATGCCAACGTCGAAAGCGTCATGAAGCGGCACATGATTTTCGGGTGGGCTGCATTGATCCCAGAGCACCCCAAGCGGCTTGGGACTGCCAAGTGTCTCGAACCTTCGACGCTTCTGTCTATCAACGGTGACCAAGTGATGGAACTCTTGCGCGATGAAGATCCAAAATCCGGGTTCATGATCATGACCCGGTTGTGCTCGATGATAGCGAACAGTTTTATCGAGACGCGTTGAGATAGTCGCAAACGGGAGTGGCTCAGACAGTCTTCGTGCATCCAGAACTTGGTCATCGACGTTCATTGCTCACTATGATCGTTGCCGGTTGCTGTGAAACTCGGAGATCCGCATGTCTGAGCCATTTACACCGCTAGATTTTTTTCGGATGTTTTTGGGAGAGGGTGATCTCGGCAGCGCACTCTTCCTGATCGAAATCATTCTCAGGACCATGGTGATGTATGCCTATACGATCGTTTTGACACGGCTCGTCGGGCAAGGAAGTGTCGGACAGATCGGTCCTTTCGAATTCGTCTTGGTGATTGCCGTAGGGTCGGCGGCGGGTGACCCGATGTTTTATCCAAACGTTCCGCTTCTTCACGGGCTTTTGGTCATCTCTGTCGTGATCGTATTGCACCGCGCTACCCAGTGGATTTTGGCGCGTCATGCGTGCGCCGAAGCTTATCTTGAGGGGACGCCCCTTCTCGTTGTTTCCGGCGGTCGCGTCGTCGAGGAAGCGCTGGGTTCAGGGAGCCTAACGAGGCGCGAGCTAACCTCCATGCTTCGCACGAAGGGCGTGCGAAACATTGGTGCCGTCGAATGCGCCTACTTTGAGCCGTCCGGCAAGCTTAGTGTCTTTCTGTACTCCGAAGGAGCAGGATACGAAGGCGAGTATATTGTTCCTATTCCGAAGCAGGCGTAGTCGGTGGCCGTGTATGGTTGCTGGCAGGGCGTTTGGGTCCAGACCTCATAGGTTTTTCAAGGCGGTTGCGAGATAGCTGCCTGATGTCGATTTCCGCATCATTAGCGGTTGCTCGGTCTTGATGTTCTGCCGGACTTCCTCTTCGGCTTCGTCGAAGTTAGAGGGGAGCAGGATGGGGCGTTGTTTCTTCTCATTGGTTCGGGAATTGAGAGTGCGGCCGACGTGGCTTTTGAGGTTCTCGCGTGCTTGCTCATCGAGTTCGATACCGAGGTTCGCGCACAGACGTTCGAAGCAATCTAGATTGTTAAGTGTCGCTGTGTCGGCATCCACACATGTAAGGCCGTGAGATTGGCAGAGACGCCGATAATGAGCTTGCCGCGCTTCGGTCTCTAGGGCGTGCCAATAGCAAAGCTGGTAGTCGGAAAAGCTGTCGGGTTCGGGCAGCCTGTGAAAGACAGGGTCGCTTGGTGAAAGGTACCACTTGAGCGCGCGCTTGGTGCGGCCGGGAAATCGTTGAGCGCCAGCATGGATTTGGCGATGAGGCGCGTGTTGCGCGTTAGGATGATCAGCTTGGGCCTCGCCCCGAGGTCGAGCAACGGTTCCAGGAAGCCTTTTCCGAAAACGTGACTTGTGTCCACGTGGACGGGCTGCGGGTGGTCGCTAATCGCCGGTATTTTGGCAAATAACCAGAAATCGCGCGCAAGTGCGGGGTTCCTTTGAACCCATCGCATCAGCAGGTGAAATGAGGGCTTTTCTTCGTGAGCGGCATGCACGTGGGGGACGCAGTCAAACAGTGACGTAAGTGACCGCGTTCCGGTGCGCCCGTTCGTGAGGCAAAAGATCAACGACTTGGCCTCAAACACCCCTTGCGCAAGTTCTTCAGCGCAATTGGTTTGCCCGAGCGCCTTCTGGCCTAGGAAGCGGCCGTGGTAGCCCATGGCTCGTAGGGTATTGCGCATCTGACCAAGCTTATCACGCGACTAAAGGTCAGAATGCGGCGGGCGTTTTGTGAGGAACGCTTTGCTCCTAGGTGGATTAGTCAATCCAAAGTGGCTGAGACGGGCGAGGCAAGGAGAGAGAAGCCATGCCGCGAACCCACAAGAGCGGCAGTTCAGCTGGTTCGGCGAAGCGATGGTCTGCTGAGGTCACACACTCAAGCAATGCGCTCGATCTGGAAGAAGGCGTGTTTACCAAACGTGATCCGCACGAGATCGCGCTATCACTCATGCGTTCGGCTGAAAATAGCACGCGCCGCAAGGGCACTGCATATCAGTCGGCTATGTCGATGCTCACGTTTGAGATTAATCGCGCAGGGAAATCGCTGAGTGCTGAGCGTAGGCAGACCCTTGAAGCCGCTAAAGGCGAATTGCGCAAGGTTTTCGGCCGCGCTTGAGTTGCCGTTTTATGAGAAAAGTGGCTCGCCTCGGCGAGCCACGCTTATTGTATCAGGGCGCTAATTGTTCGTTGATCCGTGCTGTTACTTCCATGTGACCTGCGCGCCGACGCGACCACCGACGACGTGGTCGCCGCGTCCGTTTTCAAAGCCGACACCGACGCCACCGAAGATAGCAACGCGATCATCAGGGGTGAACACACCGTACCCAACCACGCCCATTGCGCTTAAAGCCAACGCTTCTGCACCCTCATAGAAGCCCGCGCTCATCGCGACGCCAATGTTTTCGCCGGACACGAGATCAGGATTTTCCATCGCAATTGCCATCGCGATACCGGCTTCCGTCTCATCGAGGCGTTTGAAGATGCTGCCACCATCGGTCGCGAGATTACCGGCCGCGTCAGACGTCACGACTTCGAGCGGGCCGGACTGCCGGTTTTTGCTCAGGTTCGAGGTGATGCCTGGCGTCGTGTAGGTTTGGCTCGACGTACCAAACATCATCTGGTTGTTATTCGTCGTGCTCGCACCCGTGCCGACAGCCGTAGAGTTGACGTGGCCGGCGTTGACCGTTGCTCCATTGCCAAACGCGTTGGAGTTATTCGCTTGGACATTGGCGTTTTGGCCGACGGCTGTGTCGCCCGGTCCGGCCGCGAACGCACCATTACCAATAGCAATCGAGGAGTTTCCTACGGCCTGAGCGTTGGTCCCCATGGCAATTGTATTGGAGGCGGCAATGTTGTTTCCGGAATTCGTGCCAAAGGCGATGTTGTTGTCACCCGTGACGTTGTTGCCGGACAGAGCACCACTGGCCTGATTGTTTGCTCCGGAGACGAAATTGCCGGATGCAAAGCCGCTCGACTGATTGTTGAAGCCGCTCACTCCGTTGCCGACTGCAAGTCCACTGGCTTGATGATTGACGCCAACGACGCCGTTGCCTGAGAGCACGCCGCTTGCTTGGTGACCTACACCGGCAACGAGATTGCCGACAGCGAGGCCGTCGGCCTGATTGGCGATGCCAAGTACGCCATTACCTGAGAAAGCGCCGCTGGCTTGGTTGTCATTGCCGATGATCAGATTGCCTGTGTCGGTTCCACTGGCTTGGTTGCCATCTCCCACGACGACGTTTCCGGAGCCGTTGCCACTGGCCTGGTTATCGTTGCCAATGACCACGTTGCCTGATTCTGTTCCGTTTGCCTGGTTACCATCACCGATAACGACGTTACCCGAGGCTGTCCCGCTGGCTTGGTTGCCGTCACCGAAAACGGCGTTTCCAGAGAGAATTCCTCGCGCTTGGTTGCCGATTCCGGCGATGAGGTTTCCAGATCCGAAACCGCTTGCTTGGTTGGCGTCTCCGAAGACCGCATTGCCGGACAGTGCGCCACTAGCCTGGTTATCATCGCCGACGACAAGGTTGCCGGATCCGGTTCCGCTTGCTTGGTTGCCTTCGCCGAAGACAAGATTTCCGACGCCCTGGCCACTCGCCTGGTTATTGCTGCCGATCACGACGTTGCCCGACGCAAAGCCGCTGGATTGATTGTCGTCACCAAAGACGCCGTTGCCCGTCAGCGTACCGCTCGTCTGGTTGTTGTTGCCTTGGACAATGTTTCCAGCGGCAATACCGCTGGCCTGATTGCCAACACCCTCGACACCATTCCCGGCAAGAATTCCTGCGGCTTGGTTGCCTACGCCGGCAACAAAGTTGCCAGACGCTATGCCGGCAGCTTGGTTGCCAAGGCCTTCGACGACGTTCCCCGTTCCTGTGCCCGAAGCCAGATTGCTATTGCCGGTTACGTCGTTGCCCGACAAGGTTCCGTTGGCTTGGTTGTTATTGCCCGTCACGCCGTTGCCCGAGGCGGTTCCGCTCGCCTGGTTATTTTCGCCCTCGACAAAATTCCCGACAATCAGGCCCGCCGCCTGATTGTTGTTTCCGGTCACAAAGTTTCCGGAAAGAGTGCCGAAGGCTATATTGTTGTCCCCACTAATTACGTTGCCGGACAGCACGCCCATTGCGATGTTGTTGCTGCTTCCGACGAAATTTCCTGAGCCGAAGCCGATCGCGGTATTCCCATCGCCGGAAACGTCATTCCCGGAGAGCGTTCCAAGCGCGGAATTGAAGTTTCCTTCGACGAGGTTGCCGGAAGCATTGCCGAAAGCGTTGTTGCTCGAACCGCTGACGCCATTCCCCGACAGGTTGCCGACAACGTTGTTGTAGCTTGCGCCATCGCCGTAGCCGTTGCCCGACAAATCGCCGATGACGGTGTTGTTGTTGACGCCGTCCCCGCCAAGGTTGCCGGATCCGTTGCCGATGATTGTATTGTTGTCGAAGTCGGCTCCGTTTCCGCTCCCCGACGCGTTCCCGATAATGGTGTTGTTGGCGAAGTTGTTGCCGTTGGCAGAACCCGACAGATCACCAAATATCGTATTGTTGGTGACATTGCCGGCGTTGCCGCTTCCGGATCCAGTGCCAACGATAAAGTTATCGCTGACAACGACGGTCCCCCCGACACCGTTAAGGCTGCCGGAGCCGTCGCCAAAGATTACGTTGTTGTGGAGCGTGGCGTTGCCCGTCCCGTTTCCGCTCAGGGAGCCATTGCCGACAACGAAGTTGTTCTGAATGTCGGCGAAACCTCCTACCAGGGCTGCACCGTTTAAGCTGCCGGAGCCATCACCAAAAAAGAAATTGTTCAAAATTGTTGCTTGGCCGCCCGCGCCAGTGCCATTGCCTGAGGCCGTCCCGTCGCCATTTATTACGTTACCTTGACAATTCAGAGTGGCTGGTAAGAGGCCGCCATTAAGTATTCCAGATCCGGCTCCATTGATGCTGTTGGAGCCGCCGGGGCAGCTTGCTGCTTGAGCCGTATTTGATGCGGCAATAGCAGCTAAGCCCAGTGTCAAGATGCTTGCCGAGGAAAGTAGGCGCCCCCGCCAGGGCTTGTGTTTGGATTTGCTTTGAAAATGTGCGCCGTTAAAAAGCGCAGAATTAAATGTCTGATTTTTGTCAATTGTCATGGTTCGACACCCGGTAAAACGCCAGCACTAACCGCGCGCACAAAGCACGTTAAAATTTACCGCAATCGAGAGTAATCGGACGCAGCATCAGCCACGTACCGAATTTCCCTCAAGTGCCCCCGCATTGAATTTATTTGTCGCGGCCGTTCAAAATGGGAACGTACCTAGACAATACCGAGCATTTGCTCGTTACATCTGAAAATAAGAAGAAGGAAGCAATGTTGCTTCACTTGTCTGACGCCTTCTTTCGGGAAGTCTTTAAATCCCGTTTTTCCGAATTATTCTTCAGCGTCGAAAATAAATAACGTCTGTCGATTTTAAACACGCGATTACCCTCCGCAGACATGTGCGCACTACAGCCAAAACCCCTATTTCCAGCAAGAGGAAAGTGGGAGTGTTGTCATGTCTGATGTTGATGTGTGTTTTGCGGGCAACGCAATGATGTAAAGTTTTGATGCGAGAATGAACGCGTTGTTGGAGCCAGTCCAGCGGTGGTTCAGGGGATTGCCAATCAACTGCGAGCTATTTTTTCTCTTTGGGATTCTTGATGTTTTTGGGGGGCGGCGATGTCTTGCCTTGCGGCGGTGCGGCTACGGCATCTGCAGCCTTGGGTGCGTCCGGTGGCCGAACGTCTACGGATATCCCGAAGAGCTGCCAACGGTTGTCGAGCCGCTGAAAAAGCATATCAAAGAGCACACGTTCTGGTTCGGAGGGCATAAATCCCGAGAGCCGCAGCATTCCAGCTTCGTCGATTTTGGGCTGCCGGATTAGCTTGGGTTCCAAGAATAGGATTGGTGACAGGTCGAGATTGCGTTTGCGCAATGCCGCAAAAATTTCGGCAAGCTGGGCTGAGGTATTTGCGCGCTGGAATGAGGGTGCCGCGAGGTCCCGTAGGACCGAGTAATTGCCGGTTTGATTCGCTTGATTGAGCGCAATGAGCGTTGTTCGGATCAGCAGATTGAGCAAATAGGCATTCGGCATCGAGTCTTGGCCGGTGGCCGTCGCCTCCGGCGGAACCGATTTCCTTTCAGCGTTTGCGAAACCACCGCCGGACACAGCACACACAATAAGGATAAGAGGTGCGAGGACCCGTGCTGCTGCTCGTTCACACCTCATGAATTACCTTCTCGTTTCTGCTGCCCATGCTGATGCATGTGCTCCAAGCCTCGTCTCTGACCTTTCGAAATTGATACGCGGCCTAATCGTGTGTCAAACGGAGGCGGTTTGACTTTTTTGGGGCGTAGTTAAAGGGTTTGTTCAATTTCCGAGACAACCTGACCAGTTATTTTTGCCCCTGGTGGAACCATTGGTGCATCGTGTGCATTATGCCATGTCGAATTGGGGGTGTGCGCTAGGTAATGGGCTCGGGATCTGCAAAATCGATGAAGACGGCGGACCGGACGAGATGGCGAACTTCCGTGCTGGAAATGTTCGCGGCAGGTTCTTGGCTGGATCTGCTACCTATCGGTATTTATGTCTGTGACAAAGATGGCTGCGTTCTGCAGTTTAACGCTCACGCGGCTCGGTTGTGGGGGCGCAAGCCCGCATTAAAAGATCCTTCTGAACGGTTCTCCGGCTCCTACCGGCTCTTCCGTACCGAGGATGGTAGCCGTATGACGCCTGAGGATACGCCGATGGCGGAGGTTCTGCGTACGGGGGTCGGCGTCAGAGATAAGACCGTCGAGATAGAGCGGCCGGACGGTACGAGGATTACGGTTCTCGCCAATATCGAGCCCGTGTTTGACGATGACGGCAATCTCGAAGGCGCGATCAACAGCTTTCAGGATATTAGCGAACTTAAGCGTGCCTTGGAGCGAGTTGAGCTTAGCGAGAAGAAATTACACGCTGTGTTCGATGCGCTTCCGGCGGCAGTTTATACGACCGACACAGATGGCAAGCTGACATTTTATAATAAGGCTTCCGTTGAGATGGTCGGACGTGAGCCGCGATTGGGCGAAGATCAATGGTGCTGCTCATCGAAGCTTTTTAGTCCCGACGGCTCCGCCATGTCGCATGACGAATACCCAATGGCTGTGGCGCTTCATGAGAAGCGGCCATTGACGGAGGCTGAGGTGATTATCGAGAGGCCTGATGGCGAGCAGGTGCCTATTCTCGCGTATACGACGCCGATTTTTGATGCTGTCGGACGTTTGACGGGTGGCGTGAACGTGCTCGTCGATATTACTGAGAGAAAAAAGGCTCAAGAAGCTCAGAGTTTTCTAATCGATGAGCTCAATCACCGCGTGAAGAACACTTTGGCCACGGTGCAATCGATTGCGGGGCAATCATTTAAAAGCGCGACGTCTCCTGCGGATTTCGTGGAAAAATTCAGCGGTAGAGTTCAGTCGCTCGCGAACACGCATACGATTCTAACGCAGGAAACGTGGCGGGGAGCGGAGTTGGGTCGGCTGATAGGTGGTCAGGTGATCCTGCATGAAGCCGACAGAGCGCGCGTGGACACCTCCGGTCCAAGCGTGACGCTGGCGGCGCAGCCGGCTTTGCATCTGGCTCTTCTTCTCCATGAATTAGCTGCTAATGCGCGCAGATACGGTGCATTATCGGTGTCAGAAGGCCGTCTGGATCTGACATGGCGTGTTGACGGCGACGCTAGTCCGATACTCATTCTAGATTGGCAGGAGTCCGGTGGCCCGCCAGTCGTTACGCCGGCTACTCGGGGATTTGGATCCACACTTATTGAAAGTGGTCTGGCTGCTTATGGCGGCATGGCCGAATTGCGGTTCGAAGCCGAAGGCTTCGGTTGCAGGATAAGCCTACCCCTGACAGGTTTATCGGTTCCGGCTAGGAAGGACGTGGAAATTGATAATGGTTTCAGCAGAAGTATCGCGGCGGTTGCCGTCGGACAGAGTGAGGTAAGTGACATGGCCGGAACGCGTGTTCTGGTGGTGGAAGACGAGCCGCTCGTAGCGATCGATATTGAAGACTGCCTCAAGGAGGCTGGTTGTTCTGTCTTGGGTCCGGCAGCCAATGCCGAACAGGCTATGCGGCTGATTAAAAATGAGACTTTTGACATTGCGCTCATGGACGCAAATCTTGCGGGGACGCGTGTTGATGAGTTGGCTCAAACCTTGAAAGCGCGCGGTATCCCGTTCGCGTTTGTATCAGGGTATGGCCGTGAGGGTCTGCCTGCCGGATTTCAGGAGGCCTTGCTGGTGTCTAAGCCGTTTAACAGCCGTCAGCTGATTGGAGCTGTTGAGAGCCTTCGAGAGAGGCTTGCAGAAGGCACCGAAAGGCCTGCTTGACCCCCGGGCGCAATCTCGGAAAATTTCACAACCGAGCATATCTGAACTCGGAATATCCGAGCGCGTGCCGGTCTTATATTGCGCTCTGCGGATAACAATTTCATCCTTTATCATCACAGGTTTGCGATGGTCGCGCCCTGACGATTGCGCAGCTTCGCCATCGCTGCATTATTGCGAGCAAGCCACCGGCGCTTTGCGCCTATCAGACAATGGCGTCGCATTGGTTGCCGATGTGCGGAGGCAAAATCTCTGGGGCTGCTTAGAGGTTGATGGCCGCGTATCGCGATGCCCTTCGAAGGGAAAAAACGATATGGCAAAGATCAATGTCAACGGCAGTGTTTTGGACGTCGCGGCGGACCCCGCGACACCTCTCTTGTGGGTTCTGCGTGAACAGTTGGGGTTGACCGGCACCAAATTCGGCTGCGGCATAGCGCAATGCGGGGCTTGCACGGTGCATATCAATGGTGAGGCGCAGCGTTCCTGCGTGCTACCGTTGGAGAGCATTTCTGAGAGCGACACGATTGTGACGATCGAGGGGCTTTCGGAAGATGGATCACATCCTGTCCAACAAGCTTGGCTACAACTCGACGTTCCGCAGTGCGGGTATTGCCAGGCTGGCATGATCATGGCCGTTGCGGCTCTCCTCGAGAAAAACCCCAAGCCATCAGATGAAGAAATCGATGCTGAGATAACGAACATCTGCCGGTGCGGCACCTATAGGCGCGTTCGCAAAGGCATTCATCTTGCTGCAGCAGCCAAAGCCTAAGGAGCGCGACGATGACCGTATCTCTCGATATTACGCGGCGCGGCTTCGTTGCTGGCGCGGGTGCTGTCGCAGGCCTGACACTGGGCTTTTCGATTCCGTTTGGACGGGAGGCGGCTGAGGCGAAGGCAGCGATCGACGAGATCAACGCCTGGGTTGTGGTCAAGCCGGACGACCAAGTGATTATTCGTATTGCGCGTTCGGAAATGGGCCAAGGCACGTTGACGGGTTTGGCTCAGCTGGTTGCCGAAGAGCTTGAGTGCGACTGGTCGAAGGTGACGACGGAATATCCAAGTCCGGCGACAAATCTTGAGCGGGGCCGTATCTGGCAAAGTTTCTCAACGGGGGGCAGCCGCGGTATCCGCGAGTCCCATGACTACGTCCGCCAAGGTGGCGCGGCGGCGCGTGAAATGCTGATCGCCGCGGCCGCCAAGGACTGGGGTGTTTCCGCGAGCGACTGCACAGCGGTCAACAGCGTGATCACGCACAAGGCCTCAAACCGTTCAACCACTTACGGCAAGGTCGCCGTGGCAGCATCAAAGCTTGAACCTCCGAAAGAAGTTCAGCTCAAAGATCCGAAAGACTGGAAGCTGGCGGGTAAGCCCGTGAAGCGCCTCGATACCGCGGATAAGCTCACCGGGAAACAGATTTACGGCGTTGATCTGAAGCTGCCTGGTATGTTGAACGCGAGCATCAAGGCTTGCCCGGTATTTGGCGGCAAGCTTGCTTCCTTTGACGACAGCAAAGTTAAATCGATGCCGGGTGTGAGGGGTGTCGTCGCGGTGGGCGAGGATGCCGTGGCCGTTGTTGCCGAGACGTGGTGGCAGGCAAATTCCGCCCTGCAGGCCCTGCCCATTGTCTGGGATGAGGGTGAAAATAAAGGCGTCACCAGCGAGACGATCCGTGAGTTCGTTGCCGAGGGCCTTGATGCGAAGGATGCCTTTGTCGGCAACGAAGCCGGCGACATTGACGGGGCTCTCAAAGGAGCCGCCAAGACAGTTGAAGCGACTTATACGTATCCGTTTCAGCACCATGCGACGATGGAGCCTATGAACGCTACTGCCAAGTGGACAGAGGAGCGTTGCGAAGTCTGGTGTCCGACGCAGAACGGTGAAGCTGCGCTCGCGGCATGTGCGGAAGCTGCGGGGCTCTCGCCTGCGCAGTGCGACGTTTATAAGATCCACCTTGGCGGCGGGTTTGGTCGCCGTGGTGCGTTTCATGACTACGTCCGGCAGGCCGTGATGATCGCCATGGAGTTTCCGGGTACGCCGGTCAAGCTGATCTGGACGCGTGAGGAGGACATGGCGCATGGCATGTATCATCCTTACACCCAGTGCAAATTGACGGCCGCGCTTGATGAGAATGGCGACGTCACGGGATTGAGAGTGCGGATCGCCGGCCAGTCGATTTTGGCCAGCGTGATGCCGCAACGCATGAAGAACGGTGCCGATATGGTGACGTTCCAGACGCTGCTGCCAGGTGGGGAGCATTCGATCAGCTATTCATTCCCGAACTTGCTGGTCGATCACGCGATGCGCAATCCGCCCGTTCCGCCGGGTTTCTGGCGAGGGGTCAATGCCAATCAGAACGCCATTTATATGGAATGTTTCCTGGATGAGGTGGCGCACGCGACAGGCCAAGACCCGCTAGAATTCCGGCTCAAACTGATGGGTGATTATCCCAAGAACGCGGCTGTTCTAAAAGCAGCGGCCGAAGGCGCGGGCTGGGGTAAGCCGGCTCCGGAAGGTGTGTACCGCGGTCTTGCCCAGTGCACGGCGTTTGCCAGCCATATTGCTGCGTGCGCTGAGGTCTCGGTCGGCGATGATGGCAAGGTCAAGATCCATCGGATTGTGGCGGCGACGGATAGCGGCCATGCCGTTAATCCGCAGCAGATTGAGGCACAGGTGGAAGGTTCGTTCGTCTACGGTCTGTCAGCCATGCTCTACGGCGAATGCACGGTGAAGGGCGGGCGCGTAGAGCAGCAGAACTTTGATACCTATCGAGTGATGACGATTTCCGAGATGCCGGAGGTTGAAACCATCGTGATGCCTTCGGGCGGGTTCTGGGGTGGAGTGGGCGAACCGACGATCGCCGTTGCCGCACCAGCGGTCCTCAATGCGATCTTTGCGGCAACCGGAAAACGGATTCGCACGCTGCCGCTAAAGCATCATAGCCTTGCGAAGGCTTAGGCCGTGTGCGGTGGTGAAGTCTCGTCTGACATGCCTATGGCTGGCGGCTGCGCTTGTGGCCGCTACGCCGGTTTTTGGTCATGAGGTCGTCTCTTATGAGATTGTGGGTGATGCGGTGCCTATGGCGCTGGGCGGGCGCGTTGGCGATCGGCAACGCGGAAAGGTAATCGTGCTTGATCGCAGGCGTGGAAACTGTCTGATTTGTCATACGTTTCCAGTTGCGAATGAACCATTCCAAGGCGATCTCGGACCTGCCCTGGGAGACGTCGGAAAGAGATTGAGCGAGGGGCAGATACGGTTGCGTTTGATTGATCCGCTGCGGCTCAATCCAAAGAGCTTGATGCCTGCCTACTATAAGGTGGATGGATTGCGCGAAGTAGCTCCGGAGTATCAGGGGAAGCCCGCACTGGAAGCGCAGGAAATTGAAGACGTGACCGCGTACCTCGTGAGCCTTAAGGGACAACAATGACGACGCGTAGACATCTGCTGATCGGAGGTGGCGCGGGGCTCGTCAGTTTGGCAATCGCGCCTTTGCCGGTTGGGGCGACGGAGGTTTTATTCGACGAGGCGCTTCAGTCTCTGACGAACGGGGCGGAGGTCAAAGCGGGGCGGGTGACTTTGACGATCCCGGGCATCGCGGAAAATGGTCTGTCCGTTTACACGACCGTCGCCGTTGATAGCCCGATGACGGAAGCAGATCATGTGCGGGCGATCCACATTCTGTCACCGAGAAATCCAATTGCTTTGATCAGCAGTTTCCATCTTGGTCCCCGCGCGGGACGTCCGAAAGTCTCGACGAGTATACGCCTTGCGGGATCGCAGGAGGTGGCGGCAGTGGCGGAGATGAGTGATGGCAGTTTTTGGAAAGACAGCAAGAAGGTGATCGTTACGATCGCGGCTTGCATTGATGGTGGTTGAGGAACGCCTATGGCACGCGCACCAGTTCGCATTTCCATGCCGGACGAGGCAAAGAAGGGCGAGATCGTCGATATCAAGGCGATCCTGCGCCATCCAATGGAGACCGGCTATCGCGTTGATAATGTGGGCAAGAAGATCCCGCGAAACATCGTGACGGATATGACCGTCACTTACGGTGGCGTCGAAGTGATGCGATGGAAATTGCAGCCTGGTGTGGCTGCCAACCCCTTCATTGGTTTCTCGACAGTCGCGATCGAAACGGGTGAATTGGTGTTTACCTGGACGGACGATACGGGACAGGTTTTCCGTGAGAGCCGGATGCTGACGGTGACGTAATGCAGTGTTCCCGCTTCCTTGTGTCGGGGTTCTGCGGGGTGGCTGGTCTCATGGGGGTCCTGCTGCCGGTGCTGGCTGCTGATCAGACGGTGCGGCCGGGCAGCTTCTATATGTCGAAAAATCTGCAGGCTCTTCAGGCGGATGACATTGCAAATCCAGGAATGCTCTGGGTCAGCGATGGCGAGAGCTTGTGGAAGCAGCCGGTCGGTCGCACGCAAAAATCCTGCGCGTCCTGTCATGATGCTGCGGACGTAACGATGAAGGGCGTTGCCGCACGGTATCCGGCTGTCGATGCCGAGAGCGGCGAGCTCTTCAATTTGGAAAAGCGCATCAATACCTGTCGTACGCGCCATCAGGGCGCGGAGGCGTTGGCCTATGAAACAGACGAGCTTCTCGCGTTGACGGCTTACGTCGCGCATCAATCACGGGGCGAGCGGGTGAAGGTTCATATCGATGGCCCCGCCGCACCTTTTTACGAGGCTGGGCGCAAGCGTTTCTACACGCGGGTCGGGCAGCTCAACTTGTCCTGTGCCCAATGTCACGAGGCGAATGCCGGACGGCGATTGCGGGGCGATACAATCAGTGATGGTGTGGGCAGCGGTTGGCCGGCCTATCGATTGGAGTGGCAGACACTTGGCTCACTTCACCGACGGCTCCGTGCCTGTTCATTGGGGGTGCGCGCGCGACAATTTGATTTTGGATCGCCGGAATATCTGAGCCTCGAGCTTTATCTTGCCAAACGGGCTGAGGGGGTTCGGGTTGAGGCGCCCGCCGTACGCCGGTAGCAGCTTCAAAGGAGAGGCGATTGAAAAAATCAGCCTACGTTTGCTGTACGGCAGGCTGCGCAGGTTCCCCGTAGTTCAAGCGTCATTTGCGATATGTCAAAGCCGTTCTTTCTGGCCCAGCTTTTCAATTGCGCGGTTACGCCCGCGTCATCAAACTCAATGACCTGACGGCAGTTTTGACAGATCGCAAACGCAGTTGCTTCATGGTGCTCGGGGTGGCTGCACGAGACGTAGGCGTTCAGGCTTTCCAAGCGATGTGCTCGGCCTTCATCGATCAAGCGCTCTAGCGATCGGTATACGGTTTGTGGCGCGAGAACGGCTTCGGGGCGCAACATTTCGATGATGTCATACGCGCTCACGGGGCCGGGTGCTTCACGCAAAGCCTCAAGCAGCATCTTATCTTGTTCGGCGGCGGGGCGGCGTTTGGCGGATTTGGTGGACATCGACGCGAGAGGCCTCACAGTTTCTTCGAACTTATCGATGTAATTGTCCCACCTTGGGGGCCGGTCGGCAAGGTGGATGCGCTGGGAGAGGCTGGCGCCATACAGCTAATGTTAGGTGATGCAACTTTGAAGTGATTGCCAAGCTTAGATGCCAATGGCCCGGTAGGCTTCGGCGGTGTGCTTTATCGCGATGATATAGGCGGCACGGCGCATGTCGCAGACATCTTTCCCTGAATGGCAAAGATCGGAAAGCTGTCGATAGGTGGACTGCATTATCTCATCGAGCCCGCTGCGCACCAGATCGATTTCCCGGGCTCCGTCCAGGAATGGCCGGGCAATATCACTTGGAAATTTGGCGCCTGTCATTGTTTCCAATGAACTGGCCAAGAGGCGGTTGCTAACCTCGTCGTGGCGTCGTTCCATCAGGCCGAAGGGCATATGCGTAAGATTTCTGACCCATTCAAAGTAACTGACGATTACACCCCCTGAATTCACGAAAAGGTCGGGCAGGATGACGATGCCGCGGTTTCTCAGAATGCTGTCCGCCTCGAAGGTGACGGGGCCGTTGGCGGCTTCAACAATCAGTTTTGCCTGGATGCGAAGTGCGTTGTATTCGTCAATTACCCGTTCCGTGGCGGCGGGAATGAGAATGTCGCAGTCGTGTTCGAGTGCCCGAGAGCCGTCTGAGATATATTCCGCGCCGGGGAAGCCCTTGACGCCGCCTGTCTGCCCCATGTGCTGTTTCACGGCTTCGACGGGTAGCCCCTCCGAGTTGAGAAGTGCGCCGTCCCGTTCGATGATCGCTATGATACGGCAGCCGTCTTCTTCGCTGAGAAATTTGGCGGCGTGGTAGCCCACGTTGCCCAAGCCTTGAATGATAATGGATTTGTCGCGCAGTTCCGGCGTCAGTTTTGTCCAGGCAACGTCTCTAGGGCTTCGGAAGAACGCGCGTATGGCGTACTGAACCCCGCGGCCCGTTGCTTCTATCCGACCTTCTATGCCGCCAGCGGCGAGAGGTTTGCCCGTAACGCAAGCAAATGCGTTTATGTCGTTTGGGGCCCACCGTCGGTATTCATCGGCCATCCAAACCATAGTCAGCTCGTTGGTACCGACATCGGGCGCTGGTACATTTTGGCTGGGGCTTAGGAAGTTGTGGCGCACAAGCTCTTGGGTGAAGCGGCGCGTGATCTTCTCCAGTTCTTCGCGTTCCCATTGGCTGGGATCGATGAGCAGACCACCCTTTGAGCCGCCGAAGGGGAGGCCCGTGAGCGCGCATTTGTAGGTCATTAATGCGGCGAGGGCTTCCACGTCCTGTTGATCGACGCTGAGGGCATAACGGATGCCGCCTTTGGCTGGGGTGACGTGCGTACTGTGAACCGCGCGCCAGCCGATAAAGGTTTCCATGCGGCCGCGAAGCCGAACGCCGAAGCGTGTCACATAGGTCGCGTTACAGACGCGAATTTTTTCCGCAAGGCCATCTTCCATAGGCACGTGCTGCGCGGCTTCGTTAAATTGGCGGTTGACGTCGTCGAGGAACTGGTTGCCGGCCATGGCAGTTGGATCCCTCCTTGCCTCGTGCGGAGCTGGCTCGTACCCCGTTGTGGTTGGCTATGTGTGGGTACCGCACGCGGATGTCAGTTTCAAAAGCAGATCGTTAGAGGCTAATCTGGTTGCGTGGACATGGTTCCCGCTTTTTTGATCTGTTGAGTCGAGGAGACGTCGGGTCCTGGAGCGGTAATGCGGAGGCGATGTGAGATCGTTATTGGCTCTCGGTGGCCGTTGGGGCTTTCAGCTGCTCGCCATTTTCTTCCTTGTCGCTGGGATTGTTGGCTTGCAGGAGGGAGTTCACGCGGCTGATTTCAGCGCGCGTCAGGTGGCTCAGAAGCTCTTTGAGGCGAAGCCTGGCCAACGGGTTGATTTCTCAGATAGAAACCTCACGCTGACTGATCTTTCGCATCTTGATTTCAAGGCTGCGCTCCTGACCGGCGCTGATCTGTATGGTGCAGATCTTACGGATGCCAAGCTTGTGGGGGCCGACCTATCTGAAACGCGGCTTGATCGTGCTACGATTATCCGGACGGATTTTTCAGATGCGAATTTGACGGATGCGACGCTATTGCGTCCGACGACGTTCGCGACCGATACTTTTGATACTGACGATGTCGCACGTTTCAGGCGCGCACGCTTAGTGCGTCTCCGTGTGCATGCGCGGCTGGACGGTGCGGATTTCCGTAGCGCCGATTTGACAGAAGCTGATTTTTCACCGCTCGACCTGCGCAGTGGAACGATCTCGACCAAGGCGAGCAGCCAGCTGCCGGGAGCGGATTTTTCAGGTGCAGTTCTTAAAGGGGTAAACTTGTCAGGCTCCAACCTTGCCTTTGCAAAGTTTCGCGGAGTTGACGCGCGCGATGCGGATTTTCATGGTGCTGATCTAACGGGTGCGGATTTCACCGGGGCAAACCTAGCGGGAGTTGATTTTACTGGAGCTAATCTCACGGAAGCAAATTTCGAGGGCGTCCGTGGGCTGCAAACTGCGAAGGGTGTCAAAGGCGCCCAGTCAGTCAAAAAGGAAACGCCGTGAGACACCAGTCATTGCCCGGGGCGATACCATCCGTTGTGGGGCACCTTCTGCGGAGGGGCGTCGCCATTTTTTTTACCGTCATTCTATCGGTAGGGATTGTCAAAAGTCCTGCGGACGCGCAGCCGTATGCGGATGGCGTTGATACTGCTCTTGTCATTTCTGTCGATGTTTCCAATTCCGTCGACGATCACCGTTATCGTCTCCAGATGGAAGGTATTGCTGCCGCGCTCGAAGATGCCGGGGTTATTCGCACAATTCTCAACGGTCCCCGTAGCAGCATCCTAGTGACGTTGGTGACTTGGTCTGATCGCCCCAACGTCGCCATGCCCTGGATGCGGATCGGCAGCGAGGAGGACGCTAAGGCCGTTGCGCAGAAGGTCCGTCAGCTTCCCCGTTTCACGGGCGAGTTTACTTGTCTGGGAACTATGTTGCGCTTCCTCAACGATAAAATCCTGCCGCAAGTGCCCGTGAATGCCCTGCGAACGGTGGTCGATGTCTCGGGGGATGGGGCAGATAATTGTAATGCGCGTGAGCCTGTCACGGCAGTGCGAGACGAGATCGCGAGTTTCGGCACGACGATCAATGGTTTGCCCATCCTGGAGGGCAGCGAAGCCGTGACGTTGGAAGACTGGTATCGTGACAATGTGAAAGCTGGGCCGGGGTCCTTTATTCTCCCGGCTGACGGCTTTGAGGATTTTGGCCGTGCGATCCGGCAGAAATTCATCGTTGAGATCAGCGGAATCGAGAATTCTCATCGCCCTCCGCTGTCGCTTGCGTCGCGCGGAAGGCGGGATATCGCGCGTTGACGGGGAGCTGCATGCACTCCCGTTGCGTCAGCTTGCCGTCAAAAGAATTTCGCCGCGTCCGATGCTGGCCATATCGCCTGCAAAACGACGAACCGATCCAGTGATCGGGGAAGGCGCCAGATCTCCCAGCTTTTCCCGCAGATAGCGGTTCGTAATGTTGAGGATGCCAAGTTCGTGCAGGCCGCAATCAACAAACGTTGGTCGCATCTGATCAACGCTTGGGGCGATCAATGTGCCGCGACGCATCTGAACACCCGCGTCGGTTCCAAAGCCTGATGCGGACCACACTGTGCCGCCCATCATGCGTTCGCCCGCAGCACTCCCGATCTTACCTGACGCGACAATAGTGCCGCGCCGCATGCGGGCTCCAGCCGAATTTCCTATCTGACCTTTGACAACAACAATACCGCCGCTCATGCCGTCGCGTTCTCCGCGAAGCGGTGCGCCGAGATTGTCGCCCACCGAACCGTTGACGACGATGAGGCCATCAGCGAGGCTCGAAGCGAGAAATGCGCCTGCGTTGCCGCGAATCTCAAGGCGTCCGCCGCGCATCTGGCGTCCGGCATAAAATCCGACATCGCCTTCAACGATGATGGTGCCATCCTCGTTTTCGGCGCCGATGAAGTCGCAACGCGGGGTTGCGCCTTCGATGATAAGCGTATCCGTGCCTGCGCCTTCCACTTTGAAGCATTCGCCAAGACTTAGCTTCTCTGGGCCAGCCTCGATATGAAGCCGCGACACTTCCGTAGCTGAGAGTCCGGCGAGTTTTGCTGGCGTAATGCCGGACAGATTCAGACGGCCGGTCGGCGATATGGTCAGCTGAAGCTTCAGCGCACTCATGGCAGACAGTCCTTCAGGTGATAGTGGTGTTGACCAAGGTTGCCGCCGTAGTTTCCGGCGCTGACACGGGTTACTTGGTTTTCTGGGCCGGTTTCGAGCACCGCTTTCAGGCCGACTTTCATCGCTTCGGCCACAGACTCAGATGTTAGTCCGTCGATAACGATTTCGAGGACGGCACGGTCTTCTGGACCAAGTTGTGAGTTGGTGGCGCCGCGGAGCGTTGGACAGAACGCATCGTTGGTAGAGGCCACAGCGCCTTTATACTTGGAGCCGACCTTGGAGCCGGAGCGGACGATCCCGCCAGGAAACGGCATGATGACGTCCCGGACATCATTCATCGCTTCGATCGCTGCTTCGCACGTCCTGAGCACGCCAGGCCGGTCGCGACCGATGACGAGCAGGTTGCCGCCACCGACGGCGTCCGTCGTGACGCCTGTCGTATCTTCGATAATGAATTCGCCATCCATGACCGGCACGCGCCAGAAACGGCGGTCGCCAAGTTTCCGCGCGGTTTGCCAACCATCGCCGAAGAATCGTGGTCCCGAACTCAACGGGATGCGTCGCTCTGCCTCAAGGCCGTTGAAGCAGGCGGAGCCCGGACTCGTCAGGACGCATTGGCCGACTCGGTTCTTCAGCTGGCCCTCAATACTTTCCGGCGCGAAGCCGAAGACAAGAACGCGTACGCCGGGGCGCCCGTCCGGTGTTTCTTCGGCCGGGACTTCATAATCGATGCCGCATTCTGCACCGCAGCCGATGACGGACGTGCCGAAGCCCGTCATTGTGATGGCTGCTTGGCGCGCCCACTTCATTGTATCGGCGGTAATGATGATGCCGGTGGCGCTCATGCCGAAGGCCTCGGCGAACGTATCGTCGATGGCGATTCCGTTAATGTTCATGGGCTGCGAATCTTTCGAGTTCACCGCGGACAAGGCACTACCTCAAATCGACTTAGTTTGCGCATTAAGAGCCTCTGACGATTTGGCATGGCGTAGGTTGGCCGGGATCGCAAGTCCCCCGCCGTCAGCAATGTTGACAGTCACACCAAGCCGGACTTGTCACCCTCACTAGGTTAAGGAGCATGTCTTGTCAGCATGGTATTGGCGATCTCTATACGCGGATCGGCGCAGACAAAAGCACGGTCACTCCCGAAGCACAACCTCAGGACGGAATAACGGCCAACTAAATTGGAGGCCGGGTTCGCAGGTGGGTTTGCACCGCACTCTCAGTGCCGTTAATGTCCCGCAGCGTTATCAAGCACAATGCTAATTTTGTTTAAATTCCAGATGTGATTACAACGGAGGATACGAATGCTGCGATGTCTTGCTTTGCTGCTGGCGCTGACGCCCGCCGTGCTTGCACTTCCGGCGGCTGCCCACGGCCCGACGCGGCAGAAAGTTACCGAGACCGTAGAAATCAATGCGCCGGCGGACAAAGTTTGGGCCGTCATCGGGAACTTTCAGGACATGAGCTGGCATCCGGCAGTCACAAAGACCGAAGGCGAGGGCGGAAACGCGGAGGGCGCAAAGCGTACGCTCACTTTGGACGGCGGCGGGCTCATCCATGAAAGCCTTCTGAACTATGATGCCGACAAGAAGTCGCTCAAGTACCAAATCACTGACGTCGACGTGAAGGTTCTGCCGGTGAACAATTATTCTTCCTGGCTGAGTGTCGAAGAGGCAGATGGCGGGAAGTCAGTCGTTACGTGGAAGGGTGCGTTCTATCGTGGCTACATGAACAATGACCCGCCGCCGGAGCTCAACGACGAGGCTGCGGTCAAGGCCGTAAAAGGGGTCTACCGGGGTGGTCTCGACAACCTGAAGAAGCTTCTTGAGGCGGGCGGTTAAAGCGCTGCAAGTATATGTTTGAGCGTACACAACACCGCGTTTGCCGGTACGCGACGGCTTTGCTGCGATTTTCTGTGACGCAGCGGCTGTTGTGCGCGGGCTTGGTCGGGACACTCGCACTGGGCGGGATGCTGATCCTCGCCCAGGGCTTGCTCGGCCAAGCGGCTGCCGCTGATGGTGGGACCGCTGAGGCAAGCCGTGAGGCTTTCGTTACCGCTCAGGTCGCTGACAAAGTTGCGGTTGTCGACTTGGCGACGTTTAAGAGTGTCGCTGAGATCGAAGTTTCCGGTAAGCCTGCCGGCATAGCAATGTCGCCGGATGGGCGGTGGGTTTATATTACGACCCCTGAAGCTAAAGAGCTCGTCGTGATCGACGCGGACAAGCGTGCGGTTACACGGCGCGTGAAGTTGGGAGATGGACCGCTCGGCATTGCGGTGCATCCCGTCGATGGACGTATCATTGTCGCGGACTGGTATGATCATCAACTTACGGTCGTTGATCCGGCAACCTTTGATGTGGTCGGTACGGTTGAAACCGGGGAGTCCCCTTCGGGGGTCGCGGTTACACCGGATGGCGGTTATATCGTCAGTGCCGACCGAGACAGCGATGAAGTGTCAATCATCGATGCGCAGACACTCAAGAGAGTTGCCGCCGTCAAAGTAGGACAGCGGCCGTTCGGGATTACCATCGACGCATCCGGTGAACGTGCGTATACGGCCAACGTCAAAAGCAACGATCTGAGCGTCGTTGATCTAACGTCGCGTAAGGTTATCGGTACCGTTCCTGTCGGACAGCGTCCTTACGATGTTGCTCTTGCCAAGGGGCGCGCTTTTGTTACCGACCAGTATGGCGGAACGGTCAGCGTTGTCGATCTTCAATCCTTCAAGGTCATCAAGACGATTGCCGTTGGAGAATACCCCGAGGGCATCGCAACGGACCGTGATGGCCGCCACGTTTATGTTGCCTGCTGGGAAGCGAATACGCTTGAGCGTATCGATGCCGTTACGCTTGAGGTAACGAAAACGGTTGAGGTCAATGACGGCCCCCGCGCTTTTGGGCTGTTTCTACGTTAAAGCGCTAATGTGGGCTTTAACTGTAATTACGCAGAACCAAATACTTCTTGTATTGATGATGTGATCCTCGCAAAACAGTGAAAGTCGATTGATGCAACCTTCTTTAAATATGGCGAAGGTGCAGATGTCTCGGGAGGACAAATGACGACACGACACATGTATGTTCGCGGTTCGGTGCTTTGTGCGGCTGCCGGTGCGATGCTCATGTTGGGCGTTGCCAATGGTTTTGCCCCGTCGCAAGCGGTCGCCGCCGAGGATAAAGAAGGCGTTCGCGACATCCTGTTTGACACGCCTCAGCTCAATCTCGTTTCTGCCGGAGAAACGTTGAAATACAATTTCTCTCGAGACGCGTCGGAGCCCAAACTGCTTGGGCCAAATTTCACGGATGAAATTAAAGTCGATGTCGCGAAGGCCAGCGAGGATGGTAAGCGTGATGTGGACGTGCAGATATTTTCGGGCGACCGGGGCCGTGATGTCCGGCATTTGTCGGGAATGACGGCAAACCCCGTTCTGGTTTTCTATTTAGATCGGGCTGTTTCGAACTTTGCCCTTTTGGGTGGTGGAAGCAAAGGCTATCTCAAGAACCGCTTTCGCCTCGCGCTGCGGACCACAGCTAAAATCGAACCTGCGAAGCTTCAATACAATGGGAAGACTGTCGACGGTCACCATGTCTGGGTGACTCCGTACGCCAACGACCCGAGCAAAGAGAAAATGTCGGGCTATGAGAAGGCGCGTTTCGATGTCTTTGTGAGCGACGAGGTGCCCGGCTACCTTGTAGAGCTGAAGTCTCATTTCGAAAGTCCGCAACCCGGCGCTCCGAAGCTCAATGAGCGAATAGTGCTTGATGGAGTGGGAGTCGAAAAATGATTAAATTTCACAAGCTTTTAGTGGGCGCAGGGATGTGTGCCCTCGTATCTATTGGTTTGGCGAGCCACGTTGGGGCTGTCTCTCTTCCTGAGAATGATTATCCGACGTCGACGCGAGCAGACTACGTGTTTGCCTGCATGCAGGTGAACGGGCAGACGCGAGAGAACCTAATGAAGTGTTCGTGCTCGATCGACACGATCGCGGAATTGCTTCCCTACAAAGACTACGAGGAAGCGGAGACGGTGATGTCGGTTCGCCAGAAGGGTGGCGAGAACGTCTCGATGTTTCTGTCCTACAAGCCTCTGGTCGAGAAGGTGAACAATATGAAGCGCGCGCAGGTTGAAGCTGAGTTGCGTTGCTTCTAATCGCTCGCTACCGCACCTGATCATTCCGGTGTTTTAACAAGAAAGCCGGCAGGAAAAAAATCCTGCCGGCTTTCTTGTAACTAATGTTGACGTCGGGGCGTATCAAGAGCCCTTTGCTTCTGTCTGGGTTGTGAAAACCTTGCCGTCGGTATCTCGTGCGGTGACGGACAACGGCCCGTCTGCGCTGGCTGCATAGGTGAAGCGGATGTTGGGGTTTTCCGACAGGGAAATCCCCCCCTCCATCTCGAAGATCAGTTTGTCGCCCTTACGTACAACCATGTGGTCGAGGTACTTGGCTGGAATATAGAGTCCGGTCAGCTGGTTCATTTGCATTCCGGAGTAGTTGGGATGGCGCACCATGACCTGAGCTTCGCGGGCAAGCTTGGTGGTGTCATCCGGCTTGAAGCTGCGTAACTTCATTTTGCCGATGTTGGCGAGCGCGGCATCCATGTCTTTGAGTGCTGGCGCCGAGCAACCGCCTGCCGCCTTCACGAACTTCGTCGTCATGTGAAGTTTGCCATCCTGCGTTTCGATGATGGCGCGTACATTCGAGTACATGTCGACGCGGACGCGCGTGGAGATCTTGCGTTCTCCCAGTCCTGCGCCTTCACCAAACTTGAAACTCGCGACGACCGGAGCTGGGTTCTTGTCGATGACAAGGGTCAACGACTTCACATCTGGCGCGATCGTTGCCGGCATCGTGATGGTCAAAGGGACGATGGCGGCGTCTTCTGCCCGATAAGGCGCGTCGAGTTTGACGGTTCCGTCTTCTTCAGAGATGGAACGGTCGCTGCCGTACAGTTCCTTCTTAATGCTCGGCCACAGGTTCTCATCGTCGGCTCTGACTGCCGGAGATAAGACCATAAAGGACAGGGCTAGCGCCGTAACCACCCCGAGGTGCAGTCCCTTGGTAAGCCACATCTCAAATTCCTCCATAGGATTCTATTTATTGCGCGTGCACGGTGGTTTTTGAGTGCCTTCGCTATTCCCACTCTAATTCGGCGAACGCGGCTGAAACGTTACGGGCATGATAGTCGTCAAACTGTTGCCATGCATCTTTTTCGCTGAAGCCGGCAGTCTTCGTGGCGGAAGCAAGAGTGCCTCCGCTTGCGATTATCTCCCGGATATCCGTTACGACCTTTTGCAGGTAACGCTCCTCGGGCGCTATTGAGTCGGGCCAAGACACGGACGCGGGACCGTGTCCAGGAACAGCGCGGGCGGCGCCTACCTTGCGCAGTTTTTCGATGACCTGCAGCCATCCCAGGATCGAGCCGTCGAGGGCTGGAATGTGTTCGACGAACAGCAAATCCCCCAGCAGAAGCGTTTGTGTCCGCTCGTCCAGGATCAACAAATCGTTATCGGTATGGGCCGTTGGCTGGGGATCAAGGCTTAACTGACGGCCGCCCAGGTCGATCGTTTCAAGCGACTGAATACTGCGTGTGGGCAGGATGACTTCCGTGCCTTCGAAGGCTGCGTCTCCCAATAGGTTCTTCGCCGCCGCGAGATAGTTCTCCGCGCGTGCTGCGAGGGCCCGGCTCATTTTGTAATGCGCAACGAATTCTGGATTGTCAGTCTTGAAGGCCGCGTTTCCGAGCACATGATCGGGATGCATGTGGGTATTGATCACGTAGCGGATCGGCCGATCTGTTTTTTCTTTGATCGCAGCGCGAAGTGATTGACCGAAACGATAGCTGCCACCCGTATCGATGACCGCGACTGCCTCCTCGCCGATAATGAATGCTGCGTTTGAAATTCCGCCGAGGTTGTTCGCACTGGTCAGTTCATGTCGTCCCTGATGGACGAAAAGGCCCGGTGCGATTTCGGACACCCCGAGTGGCTTTATGGCCTCTGACGCCGCGTGTGCGTTTTGCCAAGACATCGCTAATAGTGGCGAGATCAGTCCCAGGCATACGGTCGCGCACAGGACGTCACGGCGCGAGATATTTCCACCGCGTACCGACCTTCGCGGTCGTCTCGGCCTTAGATTGCTCGTCATTGTCAGCGCTTTTTGCAGAGTTTCCCGGCCATTGTTGCCGTCCTTATATTTAGTCATTCCCGCACCGATGTTCTTATCGGTTTCATCTATCCGTGAACGGTCCGACCAGCATCTCCGACGTTCATCACGCGTAAAAAACGGCTGTCGGTTATTCATGTGTTTGCATCGTCGAACGCGGCAAATGATTGCTATAATTCAATTAATTAGGTCAGTTTTGCTGACCTTTTGCGACCCCGGATTTTGTCTTTACGGATGGTCTTGCGGAGTGCGACAAAAAGTGCATAGATGCCACACACGGTAGCAGACGTTTTCAGGGTCGGGAAAAAAAGTCCCAACTCATTCGAAAACCTTGACGGCCAAGACCGGGAAAAGCCGGCATTTCGTCAATCCGGGTTGTGACACGCTGACGCTGCTGCCGCTTGCAAGCGTGGCAAGATCTCACAAGGAGGAAGCGCAATGCGCAAAAGTGCACTTACCGGTGCATTGCTCGTGACGATTTTCGCGTCGCCAGCCCTGGCGAACGACAGCGTTACGAAGCTGACGGCTGATCCTAACAACTGGGCCATTCAGACCGGTGACTATACCAACCAGCGCTATTCGAAGCTGGACCAGATCAACCGTGACAACGTTAAAGACCTTAAGGTCGCATGGACGTTCTCTACGGGTGTTCTGCGCGGTCACGAAGGTTCGCCGCTCGTTATTGGCGATACCATGTGGCTTCATACGCCGTTTCCCAACAACGTCTTTGCCCTCGACCTGAACGAGCCTGGCAAGATCATCTGGACGTACAAGCCGAAGCAGGACCCGTCCGTTATTCCGGTCATGTGCTGTGACACGGTTAACCGCGGTCTCGCCTATGCAGACGGCATGATCTTCTTGCATCAGGCCGACACGACGGTTGTGGCGCTCGACGCCAAGACCGGCAAGGAAGTCTGGAAAGCTGTGAATGGTGACCCGAAGAAGGGTGAAACCAACACGGCGACCGTTCTTCCGGTGAAGGACAAGCTCGTTGTCGGTATTTCCGGCGGTGAATTCGGTGTTGCAGGTCACGTTACGGCCTACGACATCAAAACCGGCAAGCGGGTATGGCGTGCTTACTCTTCGGGACCGGACGACCAAATCCTGTTCGATCCGCAGAAGACGATGTCGCTTGGCAAGCCTGTCGGCAAGGACTCTTCTCTGAAGACCTGGCAAGGCGATCAGTGGAAGATCGGCGGCGGCACGACTTGGGGTTGGTATTCTTACGATCCTGATCTCGACCTGATCTACTACGGTTCGGGTAACCCCTCGACGTGGAACCCTGCACAGCGTCCGGGCGACAACAAGTGGTCAATGACCATCTTCGCTCGTAACCCTGACACGGGTGTTGCGAAGTGGGCCTATCAGATGACCCCGTTCGACGAGTGGGACTACGACGGTATCAACGAGATGATTCTCGCTGACATCGACGTGAAGGGCGAAAAGCGCAAAGTGCTCGTGCACTTCGACCGTAACGGCCTGGGTTACACCCTTGATCGTGGCACGGGCGAACTGCTTGTCGCTGAGAAGTTTGACCCAGCCGTCAACTGGACGACGGGCGTCGAGTTCGACAAGTCTAAGCCCAACTATGGTCGTCCGTATGTTGTCGACAAGTACTCGACCGCTAAGAACGGCGAAGACGTGAACACGAAGGGCGTTTGCCCGGCTGCTCTCGGCTCGAAGGATATGCAGCCAGCAACCTTCTCGCCACGTACGGGTCTGTTCTATGTGCCGACGAACCACGTCTGCATGGACTACGAACCATTCCGTGTTTCGTACACGGCTGGTCAGCCCTATGTTGGCGCGACGCTGTCGATGTATCCGGCTCCGAACAGCCACGGCGGTATGGGTAACTTTATCGCTTGGGACGCGGGCAAGGGTGAGATCGTATGGTCGCAACCTGAGCCATTCTCGGTCTGGTCTGGCGCTCTTGCCACGGCCGGCGGCGTTGTCTTCTACGGTACCCTTGAAGGTTACCTGAAGGCCGTCGACGAGAAGGACGGCAAGGAACTGTTCAAGTTCCGTACGCCTTCCGGCATCATTGGCAACGTTATGACCTACTCTCACAAGGGTAAGCAGTACGTTGGCATCTTGTCGGGTATTGGTGGTTGGGCCGGTATCGGTCTGGCTGCTGGTCTGACGAACCCGACCGATGGTCTGGGTGCCGTTGGTGGCTATGCCGGCCTGAGCAACTACACCGCTCTCGGTGGCACGCTCACGGTCTTCTCGCTGCCATAAGCGAGGCCTGATCGGCTTAGGGCCGGCGCGAGAACCTCTCGCGCCGGCCTTTTTTGGTGAGGCGGATTAGGTCGTGATGTCGCGGAACCCAAACGCGCGCTCCGAGTACTTCTGCTAACGAAAGTTTTATATGCGGTCAGGCTTGTCATTCAGATGGCCACCGGGCACACAGTCTTTCGCATAGCCTTGGCGATACACAGGCTAGGTACGGACGTGGAGAAGAAAGGGAAATTCGTGAAGAGCATATGGACTGGCTTCGCAGTTATCGCTTTGGCAGCTGGAGTTGCGAGCTTCGGGTTCTCATCCGTGAGCGCTGAAGATGCCAAGCAGAGCGGACCTTACGTTGATGCCGAAGGCTACCGGATGGCCGGAGAAGGGGCCACTTTCGAAGGCGGTAAATGGATGCTGCCATCGGGCGCGCCGACTTATCGTATCGATAAGGACGGTAAGATGGACTTTCTCACCTATCGCGGCTTTCAGCGCTACCATTCCGAGTGTCACGTCTGCCATGGACCTGAAGGCGTCGGCTCGACCTACGCGCCGGCACTAATGGATTCGCTCAAGACGATGGATTACTTCGACTTCCTCGGTGTTGTTGCGAGTGGTCGGACTGTCCATACGCCCGGCGGCGGAGAAAGCGTGATGCCCGCACTCGGCGATAATAAGAACGTCATGTGCTATATTGACGGTATCTATACTTATTTGAAAGGGCGCGCAGATGGTGTCATTCCTCGCGGTCGGCCGGCGGGTAAGGAAGACAAGCCGCAAGAACTTGGCGACGCGGAAAATGCTTGCCTTGCGGGCTAGTTCCATTGGTCTGATTGTTGCGCTTGGCGTAATTCTCCTCGGCGGCGCAGCCGCCGAGGCAGCAGAGGGCGAGCGCGTTGATCTGGTCAACCGCCAAGTCTTGCGTGTCTGCGCCGACCCCGCGAACATGCCGTTCTCAAACCAGGATCCTAAAAATCCTGGTTTCGAAAATAAGATCGCTGACATTGTTGCGGCGGAGCTTGGAATTCCGGTGGAGTATACGTGGTTCCCGCAGTCTACGGGCTTCATCCGGCGTACGCTGTTCGCGAAAGCTTGTGACGTCGTGATGGGCTACGCGCAGGGTGATGAAATGGTTCTCAATACGAACCATTACTATCGCTCAGCGTATGCGCTGGTATTCCGGAAAGGCCAAGGGCTTGATGGGATCAGCACGTTGTCTGACCCCCGGCTGCTGGGCAAGCGATTGGGTGTTGTGGCTGGTAGCCCACCGGCAACGATCATCAGCCGTCTTGGCATGATGGGCAACGTGAAGCCGTATCAGTTGTTCGTTGATCGGCGTTACATGTCTCCATCGGAATTGATGGTCGCCGATATTCGCTCCGGTGAAATTGCTGCCGGTGTGCTGTGGGGGCCTAATGCGGGTTATTTCTCAAAGCGTGGTGGCGAAGAACTGGAAGTCGTTCCGCTCCTGAAAGAGGGCAACAGTCCGCGCATGACGTATCGGATCACGATGGGTGTGCGACAGGGCGAAGATACCTGGAAGCATGAGTTGAACGAGATCATTGCGAAGCGGCAAGGTGATATCGATCAGGTGCTTCTAGACTACGGCGTTCCTATTATCGACGAGCAAGATCAGTTGATCACCAAGGCCCGTAAATAGCGAACTTTACCGTGGTGGGACTCGGGACGATGAGAATTGCGGAAGGCGACAAGCGCACGATGGCTTGTTGCCTTTTTCGCGTTTACGCGGCGGCTGATTTGATGACTTTGATGGCGCCGCACTTTGGTACGGCGAGGTAGGTTGAAGTGGTGGCACATATCGTGGGTTTGGTGGGAAGCGGTTGTGGTGCTAGATCGTTTTCTCTTCTCGTTCGCTATGTGCTTTTGGTTCAGGTGATCGGGCTTTTTGTATTGTCCGGTGTATCGGACGTCTTTGCGGCCGGTGGCAAAAGCGTTGAGCCACTGGTCACGGAGCCTGACACTTATCGCACAGACAACTATCGGGCTCCGGTGCCGGCGACGTTGAAGGGGGCTCAGGTTGTTGATGTCGGTGCTGCGGAAGACCTTTGGAACGCCAAGGCGGCAGTATTCATTGACGTTTATCCACAACCTCCCAAGCCGCCTAATCTTCCAGAAGGCACGATCTGGCGGACACCGTCGCATGAGAGTATCGCGGGCGCGCATTGGCTTGCCAATGTCGGTTACGGTGTGCTGTCGCCTGAGTACGAGGGCTATTTCCGCGCGGGGCTGGAGCGCCTTACTGAGGGAGACCGCTCGCGCCCGGTTGTTTTCTTCTGTCTCCGTGATTGCTGGATGTCGTGGAATGCCGCGCGACGGGCCCTCTCGTGGGGTTACCGCAACGTGATCTGGTTTCCCGATGGTACGGATGGTTGGAAAGAACTGGGCCTTCCCGCGGCTCAGATCAAGCCGGTGTCATAAGCTCTGTCGCCCAGTGCAGCAAAAGACTACTCGTTCATGTGACTGCGAATGGCGCGGGCAACTGCGAAGGCGCGCTGTTCAATTAGTACGGGAATTTCACAAGCAAGAGGCAGGTTGTCCTGTCGCTCTTTAAAGACCCGTGCATTCCAATCGTAGTGATTTTGCAGCGTGTCGATTTCCTGTGAAATCTTTTCGCCTTTTGCTGCGCGATCATGGAGTGCGGCGAGTTCCTTGCCTTGATCCTCAAGCCGTTTGGCGCGTGCGCGCTGGCGCCGTTGAAATGTCTCGATACCATTCACGACTGAACTGCGGACGACGTTCGTTTCGTGAAGCACCCCGGCGAACAACAGTGTCAACTTCTTATCCCGTTCGGCTTCGGGGACCTTCTCGGCATAGTTTTTGATTGCTTCTTCAACCGAGTCCATCTCGATACGCCGGCTAATCACGTAGGATACGAGCTCAGCGATCTCTTTGTCGTCGCGCCAGTTCTTGATCTCCTCAACCGGGGGGCCGTCCCATATTTGAGCTGATGTCAGGGTATCGATCTTACGTTGGACACACGGCCAGTCAGAGCCCGGCTCGGGCGTTTTTGTGTTTGCGGCGGGCACTTCTGTCTGCCTCGCGGGCGTTGGGCTTCCATCTTGCATCTGGCCGGGAGGGCCCGCCCACGCAGTCGCTGCTGCCATTATGCCGGTTGTTGCTAAAAACGTGGCGATGACCGCTGCCATTCGAACGCTCGTGCACTTCGTAGCACGGTGAGGCTGCGGGAGGACGATATTTGAGGTTCGGAGCATTGGTTTCATTTCTCTGGCGTTTAGCTGCGGGCTCCTGGTCCCCGTCGCGCAATCAATCCCTTGGACGGATTGTAGGCATAGATCGCGCAGGCAAGGAAGAGGATGGTGCAGCCGGCGACGACGTAAAACGACGTTGGATCCAATTGGCCGTAGAAGGCGAAGCGGATGAGCTCGACTGCATGGGTGAAGGGGTTGAAGCGGCAGATCTCGTAAAGCAGCGGGCTCGATTCTCGGATGCGCCACAGCGGATAGAGTGCGGATGAGGCGAAGAACATCGGGAAGATGACGAAGTTCATCACGCCTGCGAAGTTTTCAAGCTGACGTATGACCGACGACAGGAACAGTCCGAAAGCTCCGAGCATCAGTCCAGACAAAATGATGGCTGGGAGGACTGTGATGTATCCATTGTACGGAGCGGGTATCTCGAAGCCGACGAATTGGCCGCCGATCGTGAGGCCGACTGGCAGTGCTGCGGCATCCGGTTGAATCTCCCAAAAATAGGCGATTGCGAGGAAGGTATAGACCTGCAGCAGGGCGACGGAAACGCCGCCGATCAGCTTAGAGAAAAGCAGGAACCAACGCGGGTATGGGCTTACGAGAAGGGTGCGCATCGCGCCTGTCTCGCGGTCGTAGACCATCGACAGAGATGACTGCATAGCATTGAACAACAAAATCATCCCAAGCAGTCCTGGCGCAACATACGTCTCGTAGAGTACGTACGTCTGATAGGGCGGGATAATCGAGACGCCGAGTACTTGGCGAAAGCCAGCAGCGAAGATGAAGAGCCAAACGAGCGGGCGCACCAACGCGGAAAGAAATCGCTCGCGTTGGTGGAGGAAGCGGAGAACTTCCCGCCAGACGATCCCACGGAAGCAAGCGAAAAATCCGCTGAATGTGAGATGTGATGGCATTGGTTTATGCGGGACCGATGCTGAGGTTTCGGCCATGGTGTCTATGCTCATGCCGCCTCCGCACGCGTTGTTTCGGTTAGGTTCCGGAATGCGGATGCCGGATCGTTCGCCTGACCTGCCTCAAGGAGGCCGGGAACCGAGCCGGAGTAGAGAACCCGGCCTTTGTGCATAACTATAATTTTGTCGGTCTTGTCGATCTCATCAATGAGGTGCGTGGCCCAGAGCACGCCGATGCCGTGTTCATTGACTAGGCGGCGTACGATGCTGATCACGCTCTGGCGGGAGTCAATATCCAGACCGACTGTGGGCTCGTCTAGTAGCAGAAGGCCCGGATCATGCAGCATGGAGCGTGCAATTTCGACACGGCGGGCTTGACCGCCGGAAAGGTTGCGCACCTTTTCCTTGGCGCGTTCATCGAGACCTACCGTTTTCAAAGCCTCATGAGCGCGTCGTTTGCTTTCGCGCCGGCCAAAACCATGTAACGCAGCGTGGTAAGTCAGGTTCTGTAAGAGGGTCAGGTCGGAATCGAGAGTGCGGCTCTGAAAGACGACGCCGAGACGCTGCAAAGCCGCGCTGGGCCGCCGCCGGACATCATTTCCTAGAATGTGGATCTCTCCCGACGTGTTGTCGTAAAGGCGGGTGATCAGGGAAAACAGCGTCGATTTGCCGGCGCCATTGAGGCCGAGCAGGATCGTGAAGCTTCCTGGCGCAACGTCTAGGGAGACGTCGTTGAGTGCACGCGTATCGCCGAAACTATGCGATACGTTGCGCACGCGCAGCGCCTCGCCTGTGCTGGAAGATCCTTTCTGGGATGTCAGAGCGTCAACCATTTTGCGGCGCAGCATTGTTGATCATCACTATTCCTCGGTGACTGTCGGCATAACTGGGAGTCTTTGCTCCCTGTACTCACGTCTTTACGGTTCGGCAATTCAAACCCGGTGAGTTCTAGACGCAGACTTTTCCGTTTTGTCCAATTCCTTTTGGGAAATTTCCCCCTTTCGAAAATGATGAGGGGGAAATTTCTAACATCAATGATTGGCTACTACGACGCCCCACGGATAACGCCCGACCGTTATCGATTTAATCACGCGAAGCTTTTGCACGTCGATAACCGACACATCGTTTGACGTGCCATTGGTCGTGAACAAAAGTTTTTCATCCGGAGTAAGAGCGAGGTTCCAGACGCGCTGGCCAACGAGCAAATATTTTTCGACTTCGTAGGTTTGGGCATTGATGACGGCGACGCGATTTGATGGACCCAATGCGACAAATGCCAGTTTTCCGTCTTTTGTGAAGCGAATTCCAACAGGTTGAATCGCGTCGTCATTAATTCCAGGTATCTCGAAAGTGATCTTGTGGACGGCTTCTTTTTTCGCAGGGTCGATAACCGTAACGGTGCCGCCGATTTCTGCGGAAACCCAAAGTTGCTTGCCGTCAGAAGTGAACTGCGCGACTCGAGGCCGGTTGTCGACGAGGATATTGGCGACGATTTCATGCGTCTTGGTGTCGATGAAATGCGCCATGTTGGTCGTTTCTGACGTATTCACGACGATCTTGCCATCGGGGCTCACGGCCATGCCTTCCGGTTCCACGCCTACGGGGATCTCGGCAAGAATTTTATCGGTATCGATGTCGACCACGGTGACGAGGTTATCGTCCTCGTTGGCGATGTAGAGCGGGTTGCCGGATGGATGCAAATCGAACAACTCGGGGTCCGGACCGGACGGAAGGTTTTTGATGAACTCGTAGGTGTTGGCGTCATAGACCTCGATGCGATGGTCATCACTTGTGCAGATCAGAAGCCACGTATCGTTCTTCGCGAGTATGATGCCGCGGGGACGCTGACCGACCTTGATCTCATGGATCACTTTTAACGTTTCGCTGTCTATTACGGAGACCGTGTTGTCCTTTTCGTTGCTGACAAACACTTTGTAGGCGGCGGCAGGGAAAGGTGCCAAGACCAAAGCGGCGAGCACCGTGAGGCTTGCGATGATGGATCTATGCTGTCTCACTGACGATTCCTGTCGTTTCCTGATTTCAGTTTTGGCTTGTTGACGTGGACATGGCTGCTTCCACGATTCAGCGGTTGGTGAATGCCGTACACTTTGTTTCCGGACGATCGATGCCGAGCGTGTCGAGTTCTGTCACCTGATGGAGAAACCCGGGCTGCGGGGATACGGATACATGAATTTTATCCGTGGCGACGAATAACGGTTGCCGTAGCTGAGCGTTCCAAGGGCGGTAAGTGAGCTTTTGGCCCTTGAATGCCGCGAGTTCGAACCGGTCAGAAAGCATGTAGCCAATCAATGTTTTGGGGTTGCCGGTGTTTGTGCGCGTGGCGGCTTCGCCGATGGACCGTACGGCCATCCAGGCGGCGTAATCTAGCGGGCGCATAACGCGACCTGACTTACGCTGGAAGCGATTTTGAAATTGCGTTGCGCCCCAAAGTTCCGACGCGGGATGCCAAGAGGTCGGATAGAGACCTTGTGTTCCTGCTACGGGGCGGGCGATCCAGGTTCGATATGGGAAATAGTCCCCAAACTGTTTGCTCTCATCAGCAACGATAAGGACGTCGTAGTCGGGAAGATCCTGTGTGAAGGAAGGGATCTGTTGCTGAACCTGTTCGTAGCCGCCGTCGGCGCGGCGACTCCCGGCTTCATACTTGAACGTTCGGTCTTCGAGAATTTTGAGACCGAAGCGTTTGGCAGAATGACGAATTGAAGCGGCGAACAACTGGTCGTTGGGCTGTGGTCCGGAAATCAAAACGAGATTACGCCAGCGTTTCCACGCTAAGTATTGAATGAGCGCGTCCGTCAGCATGGCCCGCGAAGGTGCTGTATGTTTGACGTTGAGGCGGCAGTCCTCCTGGCGCAACCGATCATCAGTCGCGCCCGCGTTGAAGATGACCGCGTTGTAATTTTTCAACGCATCTGAGAGCGCCAGCAGGGTGTCTGGTGTGACATCGACGACGAAGAAGCCGAGACCCTGCTCGGCTTTCTGCGTAGCAATCTTGATCAGCTCATCCCGCGTGGTTGCGGGATTCTCTTCCATGCGAAAACTCTGCTTGAGGAAACGGCCGGTTGTGTTGTTGTCGTCAACGGCCAGCTGGGCTCCGGCTATCCCGTCATCATCGGGTCGGAAATCCAGCAGTGATAGCGGTGGGAGCCGATCCCGCTTTTCGCGCAGATAGGCAATCGGAATTTCGATTACGCCATCTTGTTTAGAGTCGGATTTATTCTGATTTTGTGTAGGTGCTTCTTGAGAGAATACAGGTTTTGAATTGAACGTTGAGCTCATAATCGCAACGGCAACTGCACAAAGGAAAATGGGTAAGGATTTCCGTCGGCCTGTTACAATGTTGCGATTAAGCAAATTGCTCATGAGAACTCCTCCCGAAATTCTTTTCTTGTCGCGATCATTTTAGGGTGTTCGCAACGCATGCCGGAAGAGCGTAGCTGCTTGAGCTCGTTCTTGCACCTCTCCAGCCAATCGTATTTTTCTTTAGCGGCTCGATAAGCTTAGCCTATCGAGGATACGGCTTTTCGTAACATAGTTACGCTTCCATCTAAGGCAAGGCGACGAAAATACAGCGTTCACGCATATGTGAGGGTTGTGGTAGGCGGGTGGGGTGTGCATGCGTACCCAGATCTGCGAGCAAACATTGTGCAGTTTATTTACCAGAGGCGCTTGGTAAAGAATAGTCAGTGAACGATGCGTCCCGAGGGGTAAGGAAATGATCCTGCGTACGGTTGCAATTTATCTAATGCTCATTGGGTTTGCGCAGGCAAGTTTTGCATCCGGCGCGACCAAAACCGCGATCTTCCCCTTTGAAATGGTCATCGAACAACAGATGGGCGGCGTTGGCTTGCCCCCGGTACCCAACGAGGCGGAGCGGGCACGGCTTGAGCTCATTACGGACGAACTCAAGCGTTTGCTGAAGGAAACGGGTAAGTATGAACCTCTGGACCTTAGCTCTGTGAATAGCGATATCGAGGAACAGACACCTTTCAATAGATGCGATGGCTGCGAAGTCGAGGTTGCAAAGAAGGCTGGTGCAGAATTGTCGGTGCTGGGTGTGGTGCACGAGGCGACCGCTGTGTTGCTGAATGTGAGCATTTTCGTCCGCAATGTCGACGACGGGACTTTGCGGAACTCGATGGCGGTCAGTATTCACGAAAATGACGACAAGGGCTGGCTCCGCGCTGTCCGGTGGCTGGTGAAAAATCGACTGTCAGATCAGGAGCCGCAGAAATGATTGATCGAAGACAGCTGATGATAGGGGCCGCGGCGGTGACCGTTGTCGGTGTGCCTGCGCTTCCGGCTGCGGCATCCGGTCGATTGAAAATTGGATCCCTGAAATTTGGTTCGCTGAGCTGGCTGTTGGAGACAATCAAGCGCCGTGGTCTCGACAAAGCGAATGGCCTAGAAATGTCGGTGCTGGACCTTGCGGGGACTGGTGCCGCTCGCATTGCCTTGCTCTCGGGTGAAACGGACGTCGTCGTCAGTGATTGGCCATGGGCGATGCGGCAGCGCTCTGGGGGCGCGCCGCTCAAATTTGCGCCCTACTCCTCGGCGTTGGGGGCCGTAATGGTAGGTGCCGATAGCGGCATCAAGTCGATTGCGGATCTCAAGGGCAAGCGGTTGGGTGTTGCTGGCACGGCGATCGACAAGAGCTGGATTTTGTTGCGTGCTTATTCTCACAAAACGTTGGGCGAAGATATTGCGCAGTTTGCAGAGCCGGTCTTTGGAGCCCCCCCTCTGATTACTGAACAAATGCGTCAGGGCCGGGTCGACGCGGCCTTAAACTTCTGGACGTTCTCGGCACGTCTCGAAGGTGAGGGGTATAAAGAACTCATCACGATGGCAGACATCCTGCGCGGGCTCGGTATTGATCCGCCGCCACCACTTGTCGGTTTCGTATGGAGCGAGGAGACGACTGCTGGAAAGGATGCTGAACTCGCAGCCTTCCTCAAGGTCGTCGAGGAAGGAAATCGCATTCTTGCGACCTCCGATGAGGATTGGGAGCCGCTTAAGCCTTTGATGCGTATTTCAAGCCAGGGTGAGTTTGAAGCTTTGCGCAAATCTTATCGAGACGGCATCCCGCAGCCATGGTCTTCAGAAGCAACGAGATCTGCTGATAAGCTGCTGAAATTGCTTCTTGAATACGGTGAAGGTACGCTTGTAGGAAGCGATACGAAATTCGACGCGAAGCTGTTCTATGGTGCTTGACGCTGGAACTACAAAAGCTGGACGTGTGGGCCGCGGTATCGTCGGTTCGGTGTTGTCTGGGCGCTTTGGGTGGTCGCTTGGCTCGTTCTTGGTTCTGTTGGCGGTCTGGTTTGTGGCGGCCGCTTTCGCGAACAGTCGAGTCTTTCCAGGCCCGCTAGATGTCGCGCATACGCTTGTGCGGGAACTGGCCAGCGGAGAGCTGGCCTACCACGTCGGTGTAACGCTGGCGCGCGTCGCCGTATCGTTCGTGCTTGCCATGTTTATCGGATGTTCGATTGGCATCGCGCTTGGGCGGACAAAACGTGCCGATAGGTTTTTCGATACGTGGTTGATCTTTTTCCTAAACCTGCCGGCGTTGGTGACCATCATCCTTTGTTACGTCTGGTTTGGACTGACGGAGGTTGCGGCCATTCTTGCCGTTACGATCAACAAGATTCCGAACGTCGCCGTAACGGTGCGGGAGGGAGCGCGCTCCCTGTCGCGAGATCTTGAAGAGATGGCAGAGATTTATCGTTTCGGCTGGTGGAAGACGCTGCGTCACGTGACATTGCCGCAGCTCGCGCCGTTTTTTGCTGCCGCAGCACGAGGCGGCCTAGCGCTCGTGTGGAAGATCGTGCTTGTCGTTGAACTTCTCGGACGCCCGAACGGTGTTGGTCATCAGCTCAATATTGCTTTCCAGCTGTTTGATGTGTCGATGATCCTCGCCTACGCGATAGCGTTCATTATTGTCGTGCAGATTATTGAAATTGGGGTGCTGCAGCCGATCGAGGCGAGGGTCAATCAATGGCGCCGGTAGATCGTCCGCTAGAAGTCAACATTGTCGAGAAGGATTTTCCCGCGGTCGGACAACGCGCACGGTTACCCGTTCTGCGTAATATCAAGTTGAGCATCGCACGTGGGTCTTTTGTCTCGATTACAGGGCCATCAGGGTGTGGCAAGTCCACGTTGCTCAATATTATCGCGGGCTTGGATAAGGACTTCACGGGTTCGGTGAATACCCAAGAAGGTGACCTGCGGCTGTCTTATATGTTCCAAACGCCGCGCCTTCTGCCGTGGCGCACCGTGGAGGAAAATATCCGCCTTGTTCTTCCAGACGGTGAGAGCCATGACCAGCGGGTGACTGAGCTTATCGACAGGGTCGGATTGAGCGATGCGGCCACAGCTTACCCCGAGCGGCTTTCAGTAGGGATGCAGCGACGCGCTGCTTTGGCGCGGGCGTTTGTGCTGGAGCCCGATCTGCTCTTGATGGACGAACCGTTCGTTTCGCTTGACGATCCCACGGCAGAAGCCTTGCGCCAGCTTCTGATCGAGCTATGGTCGCGGCGGCCGACCACGGTTCTGTTCGTGACCCATGATCGCTTTGAAGCGGTGATGTTGGGTACGCGCTTAATCCGGGTTGACGGCCGCCCGGCGACCGTGGTGCAGGATATCCCTGTTAATTTGACAGTGTCCGAGCGCCGTGATCGAGATTCCATACTGGCTGAGCGCGTGCGCGTGTTCCAGGATGCCTAAATGCAAATAATTCCTCCGAGGCGGGCGGCTGACTGCGGCCGCGTCTCGATGCTTGCAAGTGTTGTTGACGCACGCGAAGCGACCCTCTGCCTGGAGGGTGGTGTCGACGTTATCGACTGCAAGGACCCGTCACGGGGTGCTCTCGGGGCGGTGACACCTGAAGCCGCGCGCGCAATTGTTGAGACCGTTGGTGGCCGGGTGCCGGTTAGCGCCACTATCGGAGACCACCCTTGCGAAGTTGGTCCAATCGTCGAGGCCACGTTGCAGGCTGCAGCGACTGGCGTGGACTACGTGAAGACTGGGTTTCTGCCCGGTGGGGATGCAGCAGAGGTCGTGCGTGCGCTTGGAGGGCTGCGGGGCGAAACCGGCAAAGCTCAGATCGTAGGCGTTCTATTTGCGGATGCCTCTCCGGATTTTGAGCTTGTGGCAGAGATGGCTGCGGCCGGTTTCGCAGGCGTCGTTCTTGATACCGCAAATAAGTCTGATGGGGCGCTGCCTGATGTTCTCGCCGTCGATCAATTGGAGCATTTTGTTGAGATTGCGCGCGCACATGAGATGTTTTGTGGACTTGCAGGGAGCCTTCGTACGCGGCATATCCCGGCTTTAGTCCGGCTGGCTCCGGATCTCATTGGTTTTCGTGGGGCTTTGTGTCGCGAGAATGCGCGCACGGGCTCATTGGACTTGCGGGCAGTGGCGGAAATACGTGATGCCATTGCTAAAGCGGAAAAAATCGAGACTGATCTTATGATGAGTAAGGCTGAAGAACTGGCACGCGAGGAACGCGCCTCATGAACAAGACGACCGGGGCGGCTACGATTATGCAGATGAGTGAAACGGATCCCGTTCAGTGCGACCGCATATTCGTGCGAGATCTTGTGCTGGATTGTGAGCTTGGCGTCTATGCCGAGGAAAAAGGTATCACGCAGAAGGTCGGGTTTTCGATTGTTGCGGCGGTATCTCCGGACGTTGGCTCACGAACCGACGAAATCGCGGAAGTGCCTTCGTATGATGATTTAACCAACGCTGTTAAATCCGTTATGGCAGAAGGCCACATTAATCTCGTTGAGACTATCGCTGAACGTATAGCGGCGCGTATTCTTGAGGATCGCCGTATTGTGTCCGTGCGCGTGCGCATCGAGAAGTTGGAGCGTGGTCCGGCAGCCGTCGGCGTTGAAATCGTACGTCCGCGGGGATCATCCTGTTAGAGTAGTTCGCGGGTGAGCCAAGAACCTATCGTCGTCAAAATCGGTGGCAGTCTGGCGCGGTCAGCTGACGTCTTGGAGCGCGTTCTGGCTATTGTGGCGCGCTCCCCGAGAGGTGTTGCCGTGGTTCCTGGCGGCGGCGTCTTTGCTGACGCCGTGAGGCAGGCGCAAACGATGTTTGGTTTTGATGACCTCGTGGCGCATCAGATGGCGATCCTCGGCATGCATCAAACGGGTTTGATGTTTGCGGCGTTGGCGCCAGCATTGGATACGAGCGAGAACCTCGCAGAGATCGCAGACAAAGTGCCCAGTGGTGAAAAGCTTGTGTGGCTGCCGCTGAATGACTGCGAAAACGATGCTGCGCTACCGGCAACCTGGGATACGACGTCGGATGCCATCGCGGCACGGCTGGCTGAGCGTCTTGGCCGCTTGAAGGTCATTTTCCTTAAGTCTCGCTCGGGTGGGGAGCTGTCCTCAGTTCATGCTCTTGCCGAGGAGAGGATTATCGATCCTATCGCTGCGCGGATTATAGAGAATGCAGGTCTCGATTTTGAAGTGATCGCTGCCGACGAGGAGACGCGTCTTTGCGAAATTCTGGGTGTGAGCATGCAAGTCGACGTGCCGCCGGCGCCGTGTTAGGGGGCTTTTCATGACACGAACAGAAATCAAGACACCGCGTTTCGCATGGGCCCTCACGGGGTCGGGACATTTCTTCAAGGAAAGTCTCGATATTATGACACGTCTCCCGAACCTTGACGTTTTCCTGTCGCAGGCTGCGGAAGAAGTGCTCAGCATGTACAAGCAGCAACTGAATTTGCCCGAAGGCACACGGATATTCAAAGATCGGACGGCGAGTGCTGCTCCCGTGGGTAATTTCTATTACGGTGTCTACCACACGCTGATCGTGGCGCCTGCGACGTCCAACACTGTGGCCAAGTGCGTCTATGGCATCTCTGATAACCTGGCGACGAATGTTTTCGCTCAGGCAGGCAAGTGCCGTGTTCCGGCGATTGTCTTTGCCTGTGACACCGCGCCGGAACTCGACACGGAAGCTCCGAAAGGGATGGTGAAGGTCTATCCGCGGCGCATTGATCTGGAAAATACCGCTAAGCTGAAGACCTTTGATGACACTGTCGTCGTCGAAAGTTTGGCTGAACTCGAACAGGCTGTCGACGAGCGGCTAATATGTCTGAAAAGCTTGTCTTCCTAACCGGGCATCTCGCTGAAGATCGGCTTCGGGAAACCGTTGACGATCTGGCGCTTGCGCATGCGGACGGCCATTGGCGGGTGATCAATATCGGCATCAAGGTTGCGGCCCTGATGACGGAAAAGATTATCAAGAACCGTCTGAAGGAGCCGCTGGCGGCAGACCGGGTTATTGTGCCTGGACGCTCACGCATGGACCTTGAGAGCCTTTCGGCGCACTACGGCATTCCCTTTCAACGCGGCCCCGATGAAGTGATTGATCTGCCCGCCTTCTTCGGGAGGGGTGGTAAGCCTCCAGATCTCAGCCAGCACGATCTCAAGATTTTTGCCGAGATTATCGAAGCGCCGATGCTTACCGTCGATCAGATTGTGGCGCGGGCGCGCGTTCACGCTGCGGCGGGTGCCGATATCATAGATATTGGTTGTCAGCCCGACACGCCTTTTCCGCATCTGGAAGATACGGTTCGTGCATTGGCTTCAGAGGGCTTCAAGGTCAGTGTCGATTCTGGTGATTTCGACGAACTCCGCCGGGGCGCGCAAGCCGGGGCGGATTTTGTGCTCAGCCTCGATGAAACTACGTTGGACGTGATTGCCGGGACGTCTGCTGTTCCGGTGCTTGTTCCGAAGCCGCACGGTGATCTGCCTTCTCTCATTCGGGCGATCGATAAGGCCGAGGAGATGGGGCTTACCTACATGGCTGACCCCATCCTCGACCCGATAAACTTCGGGTTCACGACTTCACTCGAACGCTACGCGGAGCTGCGTCGGCAGCGGCCTGATGCGCCGATGCTTATGGGAACCGGCAATCTAACGGAATTGACGGACGTTGATAGCCAGGGACTGACGGCGCTTCTCGTTGGGATTTGCTCGGAGTTGGCGATCACGAATGTGCTTGTCGTGCAGGTTTCACCGCATACGCGGCGTACGGTGCAAGAGCATGATGCATCACGACGGTTGATGTACCGGGCGCATAAGGATCAGAGCCTTCCGAAGGGGTATGACGCCGGATTGCTATCGTTGCACGAGTTGCGGCCATTTCCCTATACCCCGGGTGAGATTGAGGAGCTTGCGAAGAGCCTTCGTGACCGCAATTTCCGGATCGAAGCCAGTGCCGATGGGGTCCACATCTTCAATCGTGACGGACATCATGTTGCTATCGATCCCTTTGAGTTGTTCCCCAAGCTCAATGTCAAAGATGACGGGGCCCATGCGTTTTATCTCGGCTATGAGCTGGCGAAGGCGGAAATCGCATGGCAACTCGGTAAGCGCTATGTGCAAGATCAACCCCTGCGCTGGGGTGTGGCGGCGGATGCTAAAGCAGAAGACTTGACACACCACGCGCCGGAGGGTGCAACCTTGGCGTCTAAGAAGCAGAAGCCGGTTTCCGAAGCTGGCAATAATTCGGAGGAGACGCTCGATGCCGCTGATCGTAGAGGCGATCGTGACGACGCGGAGCCTGGCCGGTGACATCCACATTGCGCCGCTTGGAGTGATTGCGGATGGCGAGCAGTGGATCATCGCTCCCTTTGCCCCGTCACGGACACTAGACAATCTTCGAGAGAACCCCGTTGCCGTCGTCAATCACGTTGATGACGTGCGCATCTTCGCGGGATGTTTGACTGGACGACGTAACTGGCAAGTGCGGCGTGCGGACAAAGTGGATGGCGCGGTGCTGCGCGCGGCACTGTCACACTGGGAATTGAAGGTCGACAGGGTCGAGGAAGACGCGTTGCGTCCACGGTTTTACTGCAACGTGCTTGATCGCGCACAGCATGGTCCCTGGGGAGGGTTCAACCGAGCCCAGGCGGCCGTGATTGAATGCGCAGTTCTTGTCTCCCGGCTCAAGATGTTGCCCGCAGATAAGATTGAAAACGAGCTCGCTTATCTCCAGATCGCCATTTCCAAGACCGCTGGCCCACGTGAAGAGGAAGCCTGGGGGTGGCTGATGGAGAAGGTCGATGCTTGGCGTGCGGAACGCGGCGCGGCGTGAGGGCTTGCTTGGAGGCGAGTAGCTCGCTCTGCGGACCCTTAAACATGCTCTGCTCCAACTGGCCTCGCCCGAGTTCGGGATGACGTCTCGCGCGTTGCAAGGGCGTTCTCTCACTGCTGTTCGACGGAATCGTGGAGCCTTGGATACCGGGGACAAGCCCCGGTAAGACGGGGTGTTTTTTGTTTGGGTTTCTCCAATCGCCGATGCTGCGCGGCATACCCGGTCATTGCTCAGGATTGGATCCCGGTGGCAAGCACCGGGATGACGGTTGAGAGTGTTGTGAAGGTTCCGCTCGCCTCCCTAGGAGAGATGGCTCATCCACCTTTCCCTGTGTGGTAACGCGTATAGGTCCGCGGCCGCGGCGGGCGAGCGTCGTAAGCACTTACTCCCCCCGTAGCAAAGCAACGGCGACGGCTGGTGCGTTGCAATCAACGGCAGCTTGTAAGTTGGCTGGTGTTCCGACTAACTGCGAAAATGTTTGGCAGGGACGTTGAAGCCTGCGGGATATCTCGGTGGCTACCGAAGTGTCTAATCCCGTTGCTACGATGATGTCGGCGCGAGGCACTCCGGAGAGAACCTGCGCGCACCCCTCTTGAATTGATCGGAGCTGCAACTCGACCACATGCTGGGCCGCCTGTTGCCACGTCGCCAAGTCGGCGTCGGCGGGCTCGCGACAGAACATGCGAGCGAAGCGGGCCACGCTTTCGGCTTGCGACTTTCCACGTCCGTCGGCTGTGGCGTGAACGTCGAGGCCGTCTGGCAGGCACCCCAATACGCGGCGGACATCAGCCATCGTGGCGAGGTATTCGCGTGCGAGAGACTGCCATCGCCCGGCAAATGGTGCACGCGTGCAAACAGCCATGACTGAGGTGCGCGTCAGGCCAGTGTAGACGAGTTCGCCCGACGTTAAGCGATCCGGGTCGGTCAGACCGCGTGGGGTTGGTGCGCCAGCGACGATTGGAATGAGATCGGTCGTCGTCGAGCCCATATCGATCAGGAGGGCGTTTGCGGACTGCCCCGTCGCCGCAAGACGTTGACCTGCGAGTGTTGCTGTCGCGAGGAAGTTGGTGGATGCGACGTCGAAGAAATTGGTCTTTGCATCGTTCGCTGTGTCAAAGAACTTTTGGCCTCCCCAGAAACGTGCTGCGGTGCCAAACTTTTCTGTCAGGCGATCCACCAGGGTTTGAACGCCTTGCTCGCGGGTTTCGAAAAGATCGGAGAGTTCGCCTGTCATGGTGATTGCGAAAGCGTCGGCGCGGCCTGTCAGTTCTTCAGCTTCGCGAAGGGCAGTATCGAGATGGTCAAGGCCCTGCCATAAAGGGCACAGGTATTGCCGTGCGGCGATGGGCGTCGCGTCCTCGACGAGGCTTACCTTGAGGTGGGCGCCACCAACATCGAGCCCCGCAACGATGGTCATTCGTTTCTCCTTCGGTAGATTGGAGCGCCCAATCTAGCAGCGCATGAGAAAGGAACGCGATGCGCGTTATTCCGGTGATCGACATTCGCAATGGGTGTGTCGTACGTGCGGCTGGTGGGGACCGCAGCAGATATCAACCAATTGAAACGCCGCTCGCGCGGACGAGCGAGCCCCTCGACTTGGCGCGCGGCCTGCTGGGGCTCACGAGCGAATTACGCTGGCTGTATATCGCGGATCTCGACGGGATCGAAGGGCGTGGGCGAAATATGGATACCGTGTTTGCGCTGCGGGAGGCCTTGCCGGATATCACGTTGTTTGTCGATGACGGCTCGGCAACGGTAGAAGCCTTGGAGACTTATAGCGCCGACCGGGGTATCTGGCCTGTCATCGGTTCTGAAACGTTGGCAAATGTCTCGGCGCTGGAGCGGATACGTTCGCAATTGCCGCGAGATGGGTTTGTCCTGTCGTTGGACTGGCGGGGCGATACGCCATTGGGACCCTCAGAGATTTTTCAAGATTCATGGCTTTGGCCGGATGACGTCATTGTGATGACGTTAGCGCGGGTTGGAAGCGGGTTAGGGCCGGATGTTGCCCGGCTTCGTCAGATCAAAACAATTGCGGGGAGCCGGAGAGTTTATGCCGCAGGCGGGGTTCGTCATGCCCAAGACCTTTACGATCTTGAAGGGCTTGCCAGCGGGGCGTTGGTCGCATCTGCGCTGCATGACGGTGTGATCAGCCGCAGTGACCTTGAGCGCATTCTGAAAACTTCCGAGCCTTCAGAAATGAAATAACCGGCGACTCCATTTGGGGGTAGGAGCCGCCGGCTAAGGCATCATTTTAGTGTAGGACGTGGAAATGCCTCGTGGGCATTCCCACCTGCCAGCAATCTCTTCTCAGCCGTTCCAACGGCCTGAAAGCAGCTTGCCCAATCGCTGAAGCAGACCCCCCTTCATGGGAGGGGCTTTATCGTCCTGCCCAGGATGGTTTCCGCTTCAATTGGCGCCGAAGGGGTGTACTGCGCTGTCACGCTGAGCCGTGACTTCAGCAGCGGTCGGCTTGCCGGCAACGGCGCGCTCGATCGCTTCCTTCGTGGCGCGATAGTTGTAATCCTGGATCTTGGCGTCGTCGGCAGCTTCCCAGTGAATGAACACGCCAACGCAGATGTAGAGATCGTCGGCTTGGTCAGCGGGGATCGTGCCTTCGGCAACGCAGTCCTGAACAGCCTTAGCAACGCCGTGCTGAGCAGGGCCGAACATCTGAACGGCCTGACGGGCGTCCTTGATGGTGACCTTGTTGAACATAACGGTGTTGGGCTTGCAGGGCAGGTTCGGCGCGATCACTGCGAGCAGCGACGTGAAGCCGTCCTTGTTGTTCGTGAGGCTGTTGCAGAAAGCCGCTTCGGCAGCTGAGCCGCGAGGACCGATGAGTAGATCGATGTGCGCGACTTCGTTACCGTCACCGACGAGCGACTCGCCAACCAGAACCTTGTCGATTTTGGCCATAGCTGGAATTCCTCCCAAAGCTGGAAACAAGAAAATCCCGGTGGACGCTTGGTCCGACCGAGCGTTGTTGGCCTCAGCCGAGCTGAGCCATCCCTGATGCAGCGAACGAGGACACTAGATCCTCGAACCGGTTGGCCGGATAGCGGCGCGCCTGAGCCCCGCCCGTAGATACCGCAGAGAGTCGCCGAAAGACAAGCCTCTTCCTACCTGCTTGGTGATGCAAGGAGGGCAAGGAGTTTCTCGGTAAAGATTGTCGCAACCACGAAATCTGCAGTTGTTCCCGGATTAATGCCCTCGGCCTTCAGCTGGGCGTCGAAGTTCAGCAAATCCGGCAGGGACATTGTGCGTGCGACAGGCTGCCAGCTGGGTGCCAGCGCACGTGCAGCATTTTGTACGTGAAGTGCCGTTTCAGGGCCAAATTTACGCGCGATATGCGTGTCTGGAAATCGCGATAGATAGTGCATGTGCAGCGTGGTTACTGCGAGTTCAGGCGTTTCGGCAAAACGCAACGCGGTCTCGTAAAGCGGTAGACCGATTTCAAATATATCAGCGTATGCTGTCACGTAGGCACGGGCGATGCGATCGCGGTCGGCGGCGATTTTCATCGCTTGCAATAGGGTTATCTCGGCGGGGGCCGTTACGTCGGCCTGTTCGGAATGGCCAAGGCCGCCCGGGTTCGCACGTGCGATGGCTTTGAAGGTCTCAGCGGCGTCATTCTGACTCAAGTCTGCGAGTACATTCGCAAGACGATCGCGGAGAGCTTCGCCGTCGACGGGTTCACTGGTCGTGTAGGCGAGCGGGGCACAAAGCAGGACAATGCCCAGATTGGTATTGCACCCCACAGTCGAGAAACTCGCTTCGACAGCGCGGCGAATTCGCGTGCCCACAGGCAGGCCAGGCGTCGTTATATGGGGCGCTGCAGCTTCCGCGGCTCGCTCGAAATCACTTGGTTGCATGCCATGCCCACTTGCGTGGACATGCACGTTTCCGGGTTTCAATGCGGATAATTCGAGACGGCATGCGGCCACGAACGCCTGTGCGACGTCGTGTGCTGCAAGCAGCCGCGTCATTTGATGAGCGTCGGCATGACGGCGGCGAGGAAATCATCCGCGAGGCATTGGGCGACGTCGACATCAGTCACGCCTTGCAAGCCTTTCCATGCTGGATTGGAATTGATCTCAAGGAGGAAGAGCTTGTCGTTCTCAGTCCGCATGATGTCTACACCGGCGTAGTCCGCACCGACTGCGGCGGCAGCTGCGATCGCGAGTTCAGCGGTCCTGACATCTGGCTTTAGCGCAGTAGGTTCGGCACCTTGGTGTACGTTCGTTACCCATTGAGTGCTGCGCCGAGTCATGCCCGCTACCAAGCGTCCGCCAGAGACAAAGAGACGCCAATCTTCGAAGCTGTCTGGCCTGTGTGGCGGGAGGTATTCCTGTAGATGGTAAACGCCATTGACCGTTGCGGCGTCAGGCAGGTCCGACCAGCTTTCGAGGCGACGGACGCCATTGCCCTGCGAACCAAAAAGCGGTTTTGACACCAGTGGCGGTGCGAGCCCGTGACAATAGCGCTCACGCTGAATGGCTTCGAACGTACGCGTCGTCGGGATAGGAAGCCCGGCGCGCTGGAAGAAAAAGGTGGTCGTCGATTTATCTACGGATCGTTCTATCGCGCGGGCGTCGTTCCAAACTCTCACGCCGCTTTCGCGCAGGGCATGCAGGATGCCGAGGCGGAACGTTATCTCTTCAAGGCTGCCCGTTGAGATGGCCCTGACGAATGCACCCTTGGGTAAAGTGCCGTCAAAGCCTGGAATGCGCAGGCCCGTGGAGGACACCGTATCGAACGCACAACGGCGTAACGTTGTCGTGACAGTTCGTGCGCCGCGTAACTCGAGTGCACGTGCCAAGCGTCCCGCATGCCAATCACCTCCGTTCTCTTCGACGAAGATGACGACATCAGGTGCGTTTTCGGAAACCGGCGGCGCGTCAGGCGAAGCTGGCGTCGACGATATCGGAGGCGAGCTTTCCAGCATTGAACGAACGGCCTGTTTGAACGTTTGAGACGGTGACCAGCGCTGGGCTGAATAGGAGCGGGTCTATTTTGTAGAAATCTCCACCCACCTCGGCAAAGGTTTCCGCGAACGGCTTTCCGTAAGAGCGCGATTGGCTCGAGGGCAATGCGTTGGCGAGCTGTTCGGCGTCTTCGTCGGTGCCCCGCACGAAGAGCTGGATATGGCCGCCATAAATGATGGCGTCGTTGGTGCGCCCCATGGCCTTGATGAAATCAGGTGATGGAGGGGCAATTGGCGTCGCACCATAGCCGTCGAGGATATCGTCCAGCGGGAAGTGCAACTCGTGCGCCTTATGGAGCGCGACTTCCAGGACACGAGCGGCGATCTGCACGGAGCCTGCGAGTGAACTCGTCGGCGCGTATAAGATCGTTAGGTTTGATGGTAAGATTTTGCACGCGTCGGCTACGAGTTTGGCAACGGTTGGGGGGGGCGCCTTGTCGCCTTCGATGACGAGACATGCACGCGGATGGTTATCCGCGTAGTTCAATTCCTCGAAGAGTTTCTCAACGCGTGAAAGTGCGCGCGCTGGACCGGAACCGAGCGCGAAAAATCCCGTTACTTCGTCCTGAATCGTCCAGCCAGCGTATTGGCTTGCGAGGCAAGAGACGACTGGATTGGACGCGTGGACGACGACACCAAGCGGCCATTTCGGCAAAGGCGAGGATCCGGTGAGGGTTACGGTGCCAAGACCACCCATGCAGATTTCGCCGAGCAAGCGGCCTAGTTCCAAGCTGCCAATCGTTTCCGCACCACAGTCGATCAGGCGTTCGCCGATCTCGCCAATTCGTACTTGCGCACGCAAAGCCGCAGCGCGCCTTACGATGTCGTCAGCAATCTGCACTCCGTTGGCATTTACGCTGACTGCTGCCGCGTTACTTGCATTCATCTGGGCGTTTCCCTTGGTTTTCGGAGGATTGATATAGCACGTCCGCGATTTCGCGGGTGCGAACGCGACAAACTTGTTCTGCGGTATCTGGATCTTCGGCGAGGGCGCGGACGGTGACGACCGGTGCGTGTGGCGGGATGACCCGTCCGGGAGGCGGGCGGTCACTCACCCATTCCGGCCAAGCAACGTCAGGAACGGTTAGCTCTCCACGATCTGCGTAGACATAAGCTGCAGCTTGAGGGTGGGGGCGCCATTCGCGTGACAGAAGCTCAACGGCTTCGTTTTCCGTAAAGGCTGCGAGGTGAGCTTTGAACAAAGTACCAGAGGCATCGTCGAGGATATCGAGCGACGCGCCGGGACGTGGATTTACTTCGATGAGATGGGGTTCGTCGCCGACGACAATGAAGTCAAATGAGACCAATCCCTTTAATGCAAGCGCGGGGGCGAGGCTGACGCAAGCGTCCACAATACGTGCCTCGATATCCTCGTCGAGTTCGACATGGCCGGTGATGCCGCCAAAGCGGAAGGGATGGCGATCAGAGGGGCTTAGCCACGAACGCGTGAAGGCGAAGGCTTGCCCATCGCTGCCGATGAGTGAGGTCGCCGAGATCAACTCGCCGGAAACTTCGCGTTGGTAGTAGCGATTGGGGCGAACTTTCCGCCGAGCATCATAGCGGAAGATATGAGTTCCTCCACTTCCACCGATACGCTTTGACAGCCACGGCTCTGTGGCTGGGGCCGGTGGATCGAGTCGCGTTTCTGGATGCACGATGCCGAGGTCGCGCAGGAGCGGAAATAGAACGACTGGGTCTTTGCTGCGGCTGACGACACTTGCATCGCAGGCGCAGAGACGGAATTCTCGAGAGAGCGCTGCAATAACCTCCGGCTCGCATTCGAAACCTGCGCCCAGGACGATGAGCGGATTGCTTGTTGGGCCGACGCCTGCCTTGCTCATTATGGCATGCAGTGCGTCACTTAGGCTTCGCTCATCGAAACCACACGTGAAGGCTGAAGGCAGCTTTTCGACGGCACCGGATAGTGCGAGGGTATCGTCGTCCGCGAAGCAGTCAACGACGAGCGGGCAATAACCAGCTCGCTGGGCGGACGCAGCGAGCATCCGCCCAGACAAGGCGACAATCAGGATCGTTTCGGTGGTCAACCGACCAACGTGCGTGCGAGCGCGAAGGCGTCGCGGAAATCCAACAGCAAGGGCTTGTCGGAGCTGATCATGCGCTTAAAGAGGCCGGACTCGGTTTTGTACTTAATGTCGCCGATGGCCAGGGGGCCAACCCCGAGGGTCGTTGAGCAGCCTGGTAGGAGCTCACCATTCATGAACAGCTCCATCCCTTCAATGCCGGGGGGGGGCACCGCGTTGACGTCCGCTGTTACAAGCAACTTGCGGGCATTCTTTAGTTCGCTGTTGCCGAGCACCTGAACACCAGCGGCGGCGGCGGCGAATACAATTTCAGCTTCAGCGACAATGGCTGCCTTTTGGTCGGGTGTCTCGCCCGGCACGGGTTCGAGGTCAACGCCGAAGCGTTCCTTGGCAGCGTTAGACGTGGCAATAACGCGATCGATGCCGCGGTGAGCGACCATCTTCACGTCCGCGCCTTCGAGAGCTGCGATTACCGCAGATGCGAAGCCCACGACGCCGGTGGCACCGAAGATGGCGACCTTGGTGCCCTTCCAGTCGCGTTGGAACTTGTCCTTCATGACCTTTTCAACGCACGCGACCATCGCTGCTGCGGTCGTGAAGGAGCCGGCTGGATCGGCGAAGGCCGACAGCTCGAACGGCGGAACCATCGCTTCCTTGGTAGCCTTGAGCATGTCGAGGGCGAGGAGTGCGTCCTTGCCGCCGATGAATACGCCCGTGCGCACACCGGACGCGGGCGGACGGGAGAAAATGGCGTCCTGAACGAGGCCCGTAACCTCTTCCAACGTGACATTCAAATAAGGGGTGATGACCTTATAACCAGCATCGGCGGCCATATTCACATCAAAAGGGCTCATGTGCTTTTGCGGCGCAAACATATGCAGAATCGGGGTCGGCTCGCTCACGGGACGGTCCTCTTGGTTTCAAGTGGCGTTTGAGACTTAGAACTGGATCGACGCACCGTGGTTCCGCCCACGGACGATGTCGATCTCCAGATCCAGCCGTTTAGCGTCATCGATTAAAGATTGATAGAGACTATCCGCCACAGCCTGAGACGGGACGAATGCAAACCCTGTCGGGCCCCATGAACTCTGGCCTATTCCAACCGCACCGAGATCAGCCATTTTCTTGACGATGCTTTCGACGGCTGGGCTCGCCCATATCCCCCCCTGAGCGACGGCAAACTGGCGACCGACAACTTCCTGTATCTTACTGAGCGCACTACCAAAATTTGCGATGTCTTGTTCGATTAAAGCAGGCAGAAGCTGCATCATCATCAGCCGGCAGAGCGCGCCACTTTCTTCGGGCGTCATGCCATCGAGATTGGCGAAAGCCTCTGTTTCTGTATCGCCGTGGACGCCTGCTCGCTCGGGGTCCTTGACGAGCATAATGCGCCAGTCAGCGGGAAAATCTCCACGGAATACCACTGGCGGCGGAGTAGAAGACCGCCCACGCCCTCCATCTACAACGAATCCGCCCGCCTCGAAAGCTGCCATTCCGATTGCGGAGCGTGCGCCTCGCCCGATTACTTCGGCTAATTCGACGGCAGTTATGTGCTGTTGCTCTAGTGTTTTGAGAGCGACGCCAATAGCGAGCGCCAGCTGTGTGCCTGAGCCGAGACCGGCGTGCGCTGGGATGGCGCGGGCGACATCCAGATGATAGTTACCGTCAATATTGAGCGCGGCCTTAAAGTGCTTGAGAGCGCGCGCGCTGCGGTGCTGTTCAACGCCCTCCGCTGCGTCGTAGTTGGCACGCCGCAATGTCAATTCCGTTACGGGAGTGTCGAGGGCAAGTCCGATCGAGCCGAACTGGCGACCTAGTCCTCCGTTCAGATCGAGAAAACCCAGGTGCAGCCGGGCCGGGGCGACGATGTGTACGCTATCGACCCGAGATTTCAGGGTCTTTGCGATTGACTTGCTGCCTTCAGCGATTGCAGACATGTGTCTGTGGTCCATAGCTCGCATTAGATTGATGCGTCTTTTACAATGTCCACGAAAGGCCGAGAGAGGGCAACATGAACGCGCGTGAACAGGCGATGGAAGACACCGAGGTTGTCGAGTGGCTCGGCGCCAATCTTGCGAAGTGGAAACTCGAAGGTGGTTGGATTCGCCGCACTTATAAGACGGCGAGCTGGAAGGGGACTTTGATGGTCATTAATACCGTCGGTCACCTGGCGGAAGCTGCCTGGCACCACCCTGATATAACCGCCTCTTATGCTTGGGTCGAGGTGCGTCTGCAAACCCATACGGCTAAGGGCATTACGATGAAAGATCTTGAACTTGCTCGCAAGATCGAAGACGTCGTCGAGTGGCAACCAGCTAAGGAAGGCGGCGCCCTTGAAGGCACGCCGACGGGCGATCTGCGATTTGCATACATTAAGTATGACTAACGCGGGTGTTCGACTTCTGGTTTGTATTCCACACAAGAGTGACGCGTTAGATGTGCGGCTGACTACGGGATATCCGCGTTGGGCCCACGTGCGTTTTAACGCATTCTTTTGATCCGGTAACGGAGTTGCCATGAATAGGGATGATGGGCACGCGCCGGCTTTTGACGCCATTGTCGCGTTAGGTTCGAACATCGGCGACAAGGTCGGCAATATTGAGCGTGCTCTTAGTCTCATCGCTAAAAGTGGTGATGTGCAACTTGTTAAGCGCTCGCGCAATTATCGTACTCCGCCGTGGGGGAAGACCGACCAAGATTGGTTCGTCAATGCATGTGTCAGTGTGACGACGGAACTTTCTCCTCACGGTCTTTTGCGGCGGTGTCTTGAGGTCGAAACTCAGATGGGGCGCGAACGCTCCGAAAAATGGGGTCCGCGTGTCATCGATCTCGATGTTCTTGTCTATCGCGGTGTCGAGATGTCCGACAAAGAACTTGTGTTGCCGCATCCGCATATCACCCAGCGTGCGTTCGTGCTGGCGCCGTTAGCAGACGTCGCTGCAGACATGGAACTTAATGGGCGCACTATTGAGGAATGGCTGCATGACATCGATGCGGAGGGTGTGACGCCGCTCGCTTGAAGGCAAGAGGACAATTCTTCTGCGCAGTGTCTTCCAATTAGAAAACGCCACGCCCGATTTTGCGAGCATGGCGTTGCAATCTGTATGGGGTTCGTAAGCTGAAGCTTACTTCGCTTCAGAACCATCCGCGTTGAACGACTTGAGATATGCAATCAGGTTTGCACGATCGGTGTCGTCCTTGAGACCCGCGAACACCATCTTGGTTCCGGGAACCTTATCTTTGGGCTTCGCCAGGAATTCACTCAGAGATGCTTCGTCCCAAGTGATGCCGGAATCCTTCATCGCGGCGGAATAGTTGAAGCCTTCGATGGAGCCTGCTTTGCGGCCGACGACACCATTGAGTTCTGGGCCAACGCGGTTAACGGCCTTCTCACCAATTGTGTGGCACGCGCGGCACTTCTTGAAGACGTTCTTGCCTTCCTCGGCATCTTGAGCTGCGGCCACGGTTGGTAGCGCGACGACAAGAGCCAGTGCAAGTATTCTGCTAAGCATTGAAGTGGTTCTCCCTTGGTCGGTTATTCTGATGCCGCTCGGACGGTTATCGATACCGTGTATCAACATAGTGGCAAGCGCTTTTTGAACGGTGCGTGAACATGGCGCATGAGTGACGTTGCGACGTGCGTGAGGGAGAGCGTTTTCTTCGGCGCTGCAGCAAAACTGCAAGTTGCTTCAGTGTGCAGCGCCAGGAATGACAGTAAACCGCATATTAGCCGCGTGTGGGCTCGGTCGTGGGTTTACCCATGCGGCGATAGATGAACTCGGGTGGCTCAACGTGAGATTCTTGCGTTGCCACTTCTGCCCACTCTTTGTGAAGTGGTGAGAGTGAACATGCCGGATCGGTGTTAGCTGGATCGCCGGTGAGCGCGAAGGCTTGGCAACGGCAGCCGCCGAAGTCGATTTCCTTACGCGGGCAGGAGCGGCATGGTTCTTTCATCCAGTCCGTGCCGCGGAATTTTTGGAATGCTTGACCTTGCAGCCAGATGTCGGCGAGCGGTCTGTCGCGAACATTGTCGAATTCTAAACCGGGAAGTGATTCCGCTGCGTGGCAGGGTAAGACGCGTCCTGATGGTGTAACGTTCATGATGCCACGCCCCCAACCGCCCATGCAGGGCTTAGGATATTTTGCGTAGTAATCGGGGACGACGAAGTCGATGACGAGAATGCCCTTCAGGCGCTCCTTTGCCTCATCGACGATCTGGGCCGTCTTCATGAAAGCTTCGCGGGTCGGCATCAACGCGGCGCGGTTCTTCAGCGCCCAGGCGTAGTATTGAATATGGGCAACTTCCAACCTGCCAGCGCCGACTTCGACGGCATAGTCGATGATGCGCGGTAAGCTGTCGATGTTCTGACGGTGGAGGGGAGCGTTGATGGTCAACGGCATATCTAGCTCGCGGACCCACTTGGCGACTTCGTGCTTCTTTTCCGCGCCGCCTTTGTAGGCTGCGATGCGGTTCGCGTTTTCTGGATCGACGTCCTGAATCGAGAGCTGAACGTGGTCCAGTCCCAGGTCTCGAAGTTTCTGCAGCCGCTCTTTCGTCAGCAAAACCCCAGCCGTAATCAGGTTTGTATAGAGGCCGACTTCTGCAGCGGTCGCGACGATATCTTCGAGGTCACGGCGTGCGGTTGGTTCGCCACCCGACAAGTGGATTTGAAGAACGCCAAGCTCAGCGGCTTGACGCATCACGTTTTGCCAGTCCTCTGTCGAAAGCTCGGTATTGGCGCGTTCAAGCTCGACCGGGTTGGAGCAATATGGACACTGCAGCGGGCAACGGTGAGTTAACTCGGCTAATAGACCGATCGGGGCGCGCGCGCAGTTCGTACTTTCATTGACGGGCGTCGCTTCGGCAACGGTTCCTGGCGCCATTTCATTCATGATTTTAAAACTCCTTTGTCAGCCAGGTCCTGCAGCATGGCAATAACATCGGTAAGGATGACATCGACTGGGGCCTGATAGTCCGCTGCCAATTTTTGTGCGATCTCGCTTACGGAGCGTTCGCCATCGCACAGCTTGAGGACCTCGACGGAGATCTCATCGGGTTCAAAAACCCGTTCGGGTGCAAGTATGAGCCACTTGCCGCGTCCCTGGTCGTGACGCAGCTTAATATGCCGGGGCAGCCGCAGTCGGCTGTCTTGTGTAACAACGAGGCGTGAGGGTTGTGCAGCCTCAGTCATTTGCTTCTCCTGGACGGAAAGCTCCGGGTGGGATGTTGCCCGGCTCAACGTAGGCATGATGCAAGGCGTCCAGCTGGACCCACAGTACGTTACATTTGAAGCGCACGGCTTCGACGCAAGCATCCTGTTCAGGGCGGGTTTTGGCGTTCCGCTTGATGTAGTCGAGTGCGAAGTCCGCATCGCGCGGTGCTTGATTAAGGCGGCGCTTGAAGTACGCCATGACATTGTCGTCAATGAAATCGTAGTTCTCGAGCATTCCGGCAATACGCTCCTTATGAATTTTAGGAGCAAACAGCTCAGTCAGCGATGAGGCGACGGCGACGACAAGGGGTTGCTCGCGGACAAACTGGACATAAGCTTCAACGGCAAAGCGTGTCGCGGGCAAGGCGCCCTGCATGCTCGTTACGTATTCACGATCAAGACCCAAGCCGTCTGTTAGAACGAGCCAGCGCTCGATGCCGCCCGGTTCATCGCCGAGGCCATCGTGGTCATGGATGCGGTGCAGCCACTCGCGGCGTAGTTCGCGATCATGGACGCGTGAGATCAAGGCTGCATCCTTACGCGGAACGGCTGATTGATAGCAGTAGCGATTCAGTGCCCATGCTTGCACCTGGCCCTTGCTGAGGTGGCCGCCGTGTAGCAATTGATGAAACGGGTGCTTGTCGTGATACCGCTCAGCACCAACCGCTCGGATTGCGGCATCGAATTCATCAATCGTCATGAGGTCCGTAACTGGAGCCTCGGAAAAACGCCGCTCACTCATAGTCGTACCTCCATGCCGTCATGGCTTACCTCCCATCCGGCTGCTTCGGCTGCCTGCCGCTCTTCGGAATTATCGTTGAGGATGGGGTTCGAGTTGTTGATGTGGATGAATATCTTCCGATCAACATTCAAGTTCTTGAAAGATGATATGGAACCTTCCGGGCCGGATATTGAGATGTGGCCCATGCGCTTGCCGGTTTTTTGCGACAGCTTTTGGCGGATCATTTCCTCGTCGTCGAATAGCGTGCCGTCGAAGAAGACCAACGGTGCGCCCTCGAGGCGTTTTGCGAGAGCCGCGTCGATGGTGGCGCAGCCTGGAATATAGAGAAATCTCTTGCCGGTAGCGGTTTCTGTTATTTCAAGGCCGATGGTGTCGCCCTTTTGGGTGCCGAAATCTGGCCCGCGGCTTTCATCCTCTAAAAAGAGTGCGACCTTGCCGGGTACATCGAAGGCTTCGACGGTGAGGCCGAGATCGCAGTCCGCCCCCTTTACCGCAACCCGCTCGTCAGAAGGAAGGTCGGAGCGGGTAACGAAGTCCTTCGAGAGGACATTGAAAATGCTGTTGGCCGCGAGCGTCGAGAGCACCCGGTGCGAGCCATAAAGGGCCAACGGTTGTTGTTCGCGCAGATTGATGAGGCCAGCGATATGGTCGACGTCGGCGTTTGTGACGACGACAGCTTTAATCGGTGTATTGCGCAGGCTGCCGCTGCGGACGGCGCCAAGTTCCGGAGTTTCATTGATTTGCTGGCGCAGATCTGGAGAGGCGTTGAGCAAAAGCCAGTCCGTACCATTCGCACTTACGGCCAGTGACGATTGGGTGCGGGGGGAGAACCCCGGCTCACCGGCGCGGGCGCTGGCGCAATTTGAGCAGTTGCAATTCCATTGCGGAAAACCGCCGCCGGCGGCTGACCCCAACACCTTTATGATCATGTGTGAACTCATAGTCAGTTTCCCCGCAATCACAGTTCCCGTTCCATAGCGGATCAGGGAAGGCGGAACGTCGCGAGCTGCTTTCCTAATAGAAGCATGGTGCGTTAAGCGGCCTACAGGGCGCTGACCTAATTATCTATTCAGTGACCACAGCCGCAGCTGTATGCCGTTGCGCCGTAACGCTGAAGCTCTGCCTGTTTGCAGGGGTAGAAAAAAGAAACGGCGGCCGATGCCTCGACCGCCGTGCCTACATGACATGCATGTCGGGCAAATCAGAACGTCATTAGATGACGTCGATCTCTGCCGGCAGGTAGCTCGTTACTTCGAGACCAACTTCCTGCTCGCGAACCTGTGGCTTGTTCCAAACCTTCATGATTTCCTCCGTTAGTTTGAGTGCCAAATTTCTTGGCGCGCTCCGTTGGCGCCTGACTACCAATAAACATCGGGAAGCGACTATTTCAAGAGCAAAACGCGCGATTATGGCCCAATTCTAAGTATTTCTTCTTATTTTCACGATCAGATGGGGCGGAACGCAAGCAATTCCGATACTCTATAACCGTAACAGAATAACATGTCAGGTGTTATGATCTAACATTTCTAAATGTTCCTCTTGTGATCCGGGTTATTTTGGTAGCTCTGGGAAATAAAAGCATGTGTAATGTTATTTCATTTTATTTTTGCGGGATGCGGGTGTCCGAGCCAGTTGAGAGCGCCGCGGGCAGCTTTGACCGCGGTGGCAAACACGCCCTGGAGAAGATAGCCGCCCGTTGGTGCGTGCCAGTCCAGCATCTCGCCGGCACAAAAGACGCCAGGCCGATCGCGCAGCATCATGTTCTCATCGATAGCGTCCCAGGCCACGCCGCCGCTTGTTGAAATGGCGCGACCCAACGGAGACAGCTCCGTGACTTCAAGCTTGATTTTTTTTAAGTGTGCCGCGAGTTCTTGCGGGTCCTCCGGTAATCTGCCATCCGGCTCCCGAGCCAACGCTACGGCTGCGGTGGTCAGGCCGGTCTTGCGACGCAGGAATGTTGCCATGGATTGCCGGCTGCGAGACGTACTCAGTCGTTCGGTCAGCTGTTGAAGGTCAAGATCGGGACGAAGATCGAGATCCAGGACTATCGGGGCGTGGTGCGCGTTAAGTCCGTCTCGGATCAGCTCATTGAGCGCATATACGCATCCCCCTTCGAGGCCGGTGCGCGTGATGACTGCTTCGCCGCGTACTGTCCGACCTGCGTAGCTTAGCGCAATACGTTTGAGCGGCTGCCCCGCGAAGCCGTCAATGAGATGCTTGGACCAGGCGATGCAGACACCAGCGTTGAATGGGCCAATGGGGGTGATGCCGATCCCTGCGTGTGCGAGCGTTTCGGTCCACGTGCCATCGGAACCTAGGCGTGGCCAACTGGCGCCGCCCAGGGCGAGGATCGTGGCGTCGGCTCTGATAAGTAAATTGTCGGCGTCGGGACGTGCAAATATTTGGTGCCCTGTATCGTCCCATCCGAGCCAGCGGTGGCGCAAATTGAGTTCAACACCAAGGTCCGTCAGCCGCTGAAGCCAAGCCCGCAATAATGGGGAAGCCTTCAAGGTTTGCGGGAAAACTCTTCCGCTTGTGCCGACAAACGTCGGCTGGCCGAGATCTTCGGCCCATGCGCGCAGGGCTTCGGGGGGGAAGCTTTCGACAATGTCGGAAAGCGGCGTGTTTGCAGGGCCATACCGGTTCAGAAAGTCCGGCAATGGCTCGGAGTGCGTCAGGTTAAGTCCGCCCCGCCCAGCCATTAGGAACTTGCGGCCGGGTGCTGCCATATGGTCGAAGATATGGGTTCTGAGACCTGCGGATGCGACCGTTTCAGCAGCCATCAGGCCAGCCGGACCGGCGCCGACAATTATAATTGTCGGCGCGACATGAGAGTTCTCGGTTTGCTTGCTGGAGTGTGCCGGCGTGAACTCGCCGTTCTTTTCGCTCACCAGTGACCGGTGTTTGGCATGGAGGCCCAAGGCTCTTGCTGGGGCAGTGCATCGCCTTTTTGCAAGAACTCAATCGAGACGTTGTCAGGCGAGCGGATGAAAGCCATGCGTCCATCGCGCGGCGGACGGTTTATTGTGACGCCAGCGTCGGCAATGTGTTGGCACGTGGCATAGATGTCATCAACCTCGAACGCGAGATGGCCGAAGTTGCGGCCTTCGCCGTAGGGTTCTGGATCCCAGTTATATGTGAGCTCCAGGACGGGGGCTTTTTCGGCGGCCGCACGTTGGCGATCTTCGGGAGCTGCGAGGAAGATCAACGTGAACCGGCCCGCCTCATTCTCCATGCGGTGCATTTCTCGCATGCCGAGTATGTTGCAGTAGAAGTTGAGGCTCTCGTCGATGTCGGAAATCCGGACCATCGTATGCAGATAGCGCATGATGTCTCCTTGTCAGGTTCTGATCGCGCGAAATCCGTAGTCGCTGCCGGGCGCGACCCGCTTGTAAACGGTTATCGCATGTGCTGTCCGGTTGGGACAGGGGCGGAGTTTCAAGGATGCGCAAGGTCCGGGCAAGAAATGCCAGGCAAGAAGCTTCGTTTGGGCAGAATCTTAGGGCTCAGGCGAACCATCGCGACCGATTCGCTGCGCCCGCGGGCACAATTTCGTCGAAATTTGATTACCAAACCGCCCCAGAAAAGATCGTGCAAAACTTATTTTGTTGAAGAATCGTGACAGCCGAAAGGCTCTTTGCTGACAGATATTTAACCATAAAAAGTTGAGGCAAATTAGGGGGGTGCTCCCCTGTTTGCTGGGGATGACGGCTTGCCAGGGGACTACCTTTGGCGTTCGGAGATGGTATGTTCCGCTCAACCGCGGATCACTGGTTTGAGGGCAGAGGGCAGCCCGACGATACGGCCTCCGCGGTCTAGTTAAATGTTAGCATTATCGTAGGCCATGTCACATGGCAGCGGGGGTACACTATGAGCGATTCAAAGCGACCTTCCGGTCCGTTTTCTGAGGACTTTATCACGTATGAGAGCGTGGAAGCCCTGGAAGAAGCCGGTCTGGAGGTGTTCGAAGTTGCTGGCTCAATAAAGTGGTTCGATGCGTCCAAGGGTTACGGGTTCATTGTACCGGATAATGGGCTGGGGGACGTGCTGTTGCACGTTACGTGTTTGCGAGCCGGCGGTTTTCAGACCGCTTACGAAGGGGCTCGGGTTCATTGCCAGGTTATGAAGCGGCCCAAGGGCATGCAGGCTTTCCGCATTCTGTCCATGGACGAAAGTACGGCGATTCACCCATCCCAGCTTCCGCAGCGCACGCACGTTATCGTGACGCCAGAGAGCGATTGGGAGAGGGCGATCTGCAAGTGGTTTAATCGCGTACGCGGATTTGGCTTTTTAACGCGTGGCGAGGGCACGCCTGATATCTTCTGCCACATGGAGACGCTGCGTCGGTTCGGTTTTACTGAGCTGCGTCCAGGGCAAGTGGTACAGGTTCGTTATGGCTATGGTGAGAAGGGCTGCATGGCGGCGGAACTCAAGCCGGATGGCCAGCAGACGATGGGCTTTCCGGTCCAGCATTAAAGCCAGCGATTTGACATTTTACCGTACACTCTCAGGCAGGGCTGCGAACTTCGCGGCCCTGTTGTCGTTGTCGGTTGCCATTTTGGCGGCCTGTGGCTTCTTTGGGATGACGGAGAGCATCGCAGGCGGACAAATGCCACGCGAGACGCTGACGATTCAAAGTGGAGAAAAAACTCATACCTTCGAGGTGGAGGTTGCTCGGTCGCCGCAAGAGAAGTCGCGGGGGCTAATGTACCGGACCGAGCTCCCTGTTGGGACAGGGATGCTCTTTCCCTATGAAGAGCCCACTGAAATTCAGATGTGGATGCGCAACACATACATATCTCTCGATATGGTCTTTATTCGAGCGGATGGGCGCGTTCATCGCGTCGCGGCTTATACGGAGCCGATGTCGGACGACATCGTTAGTTCGCACGGGGATGCGACAGGCGTTCTAGAGATTGGTGGGGGCGAAGCCTCGCGATTGGGAATCAAGGCGGGTGATCTTGTGCGACACGCCCATTTTGGAACCGCTTCATCGCGTTAATCAGCGTCTTGGGCCACCGTGTCACATCAGATTTATGAGGCTCAGTTGTTCTGCACGCTTGACCTGAGCGGCAAGAGGCGGCACAGACAGTCAGCCAGTTACGAACTTGGCATGTCGGGGCATAGCTCAGCCTGGTAGAGCACCTGCTTTGGGAGCAGGGGGTCCGGAGTTCGAATCCCCGTGCCCCGACCATTTCCTTTTCAAATACCTAGAAATTACCTCATGTGGGTTGCGCGTCCGGGTGGCTGCGGCTATTCGATGAACGGACGTGTTTTCGCTTCATTTGCGGGAAATCAGCATGGTTGTGCGCATCTACAAGCCTGCCAAGACGGCTATGCAATCGGGCCGCGCGCGGACGATGGAATGGGTCGTTGAATACGAGCCAGAGTCTCCGCGTGAGGTGGAACCTCTGATGGGGTGGACATCTTCGGCTGACATGCATTCTCAAGTCCGGTTGGAGTTTGCCAGCAAGGAAGATGCGATCGCCTATGCTGAGCGCCACGGGCTGGCTTATCGTCTTATTGATCCGAAGGACCGCAAGCCTGTGCGCAAGTCGTATGCCGATAATTTCAAGTTCGGCCGGATCGGTTCCTGGACGCATTAATGCGTCCTCTACGACAGCTGTGGTAGTCATGTGCCGTCGGTCAATTGTGGTCCCGTAGCTCAGCTGGATAGAGCAACTGCCTTCTAAGCAGTAGGTCGCAGGTTCGAATCCTGCCGGGATCGCCAATGAATTCATTGGCTAATTTAGTGACCGATTTTAGGGGCGCTGGGCCCAGGCTACCAACGGGCCACCAGGGCGAAGCGCCTTCCTTCCGTAACAATCCGTACTCTTACCGTGGTTTGCAGGTCGAAATGTAGGTTTGCGGCCTGCGGCGTTGCATGCGTGCTGTGCCTGGGGTTGTGTTCCCCCTCTTTGGAGGTCTAGCAGGCCAAGACAATTTAGAGAACGCTTCGCGTCCTTGAGGGCCAGCGTTGAACAGCGAGCCCCTCCGGTTGTCACGGAGCGGGTAGGTCAAAGCGTCTGCAACTACGTATCCGGGAAAAGCTGCTGGTGCCGCTGGCAGTGATCAAGTTGGCGGAGGGCGGTTCAACCAACAGATTCTGCGAGGGACAAGTTCAGAGGGGTGCGGCCAACAGGATCGCGGCGCTCAAGTTGCGCTTCACCGTCGACATCTGGGAAGCGATCGTGGCGTCTGCCCGAGGCGTGAAGGCGTTGGTGATTGATGGTCCGATTTTGCCGGGTTTCGGCGGTGCTCAACTACCGCTTCGGCATTCGTCTTGGCGGGCAAGAAGAAGTTGAACGGCACCACTATAGCTTCGGATTGCGGCTCGCGGACATCGGGAAGGCCCTGATGCCGCTCCGGAGCAGTGTCATCGCTCAACCGAATGGTTGACTTTCCGATAGGGCAGGGATATTCAACCAATGGGTTGAGGGAAAATGTTGCAAGCCCGCGGCCCTAAGGACACCAATTTAATATTGGATGAGGAAACAAAGATGGCAAAGGGCCAACTAGGGCTAGCGCTGACCTTGGTCAGTATGTTTGCGACAACTGCTATCGCCAATGATGACGTCGCAAAAAATACGAGCGATCCAAAACAATGGGCGATGCAATCCGGTGATTATTACAATCAACGGTATTCCAAGCTGGATCAAATCAACACGACTAATGTCAAAGATCTCAAGGTCGCCTGGACTTTCTCGACGGGCGTGTTGCGGGGCCACGAAGGTTCGCCGCTCGTGATTGACAATGTCATGTACGTGCATACCCCGTTCCCAAACAACGTCTATGCGTTGGATTTGAACAGCGAGGGGAAGATTCTCTGGTCTTATGCCCCTAAGCAAGACCCCGCAGTGGTCGCAATAATGTGCTGCGACACAGTGAATAGAGGTGTCGCTTACGCGGATGGAACGATCTTTCTTCATCAGGCCGACACTGCTGTCGTAGCTCTCGATGCGAAAACGGGGAAAGAAATCTGGAAGGCAGTGAATGGCGATCCCAAAAAGGGTGAGTCGGGGACTGCTGCACCGCTTGTCGTCAAGAACGCAGTGATCGTTGGTAATTCTGGCGCTGAATTTGGTGTGCGCGGTCACCTGACGGCTTATGACATCAAGAATGGGAAACGCCTTTGGCGTGCCTACGCCACAGGTCCGGACGATGAAATTCTGTTTGACCCCGAGAGGACAACATCCCTGGGTAAGCCGGTTGGCCGGGATTCGTCCCTCAAAACCTGGAACGGCGATCAGTGGAAGATCGGCGGAGGAACAGCGTGGGGTTGGTTCTCATACGATCCCGAACTCAATCTGATCTATTATGGGACGGCAAATCCGTCGACTTGGAATCCTGCACAGCGTGCTGGTCCGGATGGGAAGCCCATCGACCAAAAATGGACGATGGCGATAATCGCTAGAAATCCGGAAACTGGTGTTGCGGCGTGGGCCTATCAAATGACACCGTTTGACGAATGGGATTACGACGGTGTCAACGAAATGATACTTGCGGACATTCCGGTAAATGGAGAGGTTGTTCCGGCGCTAGTCCACTTTGATCGAAATGGCTTAGCTTATACGATCAATCGAAAGACGGGAATTCCGCTCGTTGCTGAGAAATTCGATCCGGTTGTCAACTGGACGTCTGGTGTGGACTTGGATCCCAAGAGCTCAACATATGGGCGTCCGAAGGTCGTCGCCAAGTATTCAACATTCCAAAACGGTGAAGATGTAAACGTGAAGGGAATTTGTCCGGCTGCGCTTGGAACAAAGGACCAACAGCCGGCGGCATTCTCTCCAAAGAGTGGTCTCTTCTACGTGCCGACCAATCACGTCTGCATGGACTACGAGCCGTTCCGGGTGAGCTACACTGCGGGTCAGCCTTACGTTGGCGCGACGGTGTCGATGTACACTGCTCCCAACAGTCATGGCGGCATGGGTAACTTCATTGCTTGGGATGCTGGGAAGGGAGAGATCAAGTGGTCGGTCCCTGAACAGTTCTCGGTTTGGTCTGGCGCGCTTGCTACTGCTGGTGACGTTGTTTTCTACGGCACTCTTGAAGGATACCTGAAGGCTGTCAGTGCTGTAGACGGCAAGGAACTATTTAAGTTCAAGACCGCATCCGGCATCGTTGGTAACGTGTTCACCTACGAGCACAAAGGCAATCAGTTTGTTGGTGTCTACTCGGGCGTCGGCGGTTGGGCCGGCATCGGTTTGGCTGCCGGTTTGACTAATCCCAATGATGGTCTGGGTGCAGTCGGCGGTTACGCTGGCCTCAAGCAATACACAAACCTGGGCGGCAGCCTGACGGTATTCTCGCTCCCTTAGCGCTTCCTCCTAAAATCGCGGTTGCGAGATTTGACTAGTCCGGCGCAATGCGTCGGACTATTTTTATGTCTTAAGAAATTTGGAATTGCAATTACGAGCAACAAAGATTTTTACGAATCTGTTTGCGAAAACTTGTCTTAAAAGACCGGCGCTTCTGAGGTTTAAACCGTGATCAATCTCGGCTCAAAGCTTTGTCGAGATCCGTTTCAACGCCCGCTTCATCTTCGGACACTACATCTGAGAACGCAGCGAGATACTTCCAATCCGTTCGAGGAACTGGATGCTTGCCATCTGGTACGAAAGGCGACTCCTCAACGAGAGCCATTTTATGAATATACCGAGGGCAATTGGGAAATACCGCATCGATTGCAATGCGTACGATTGACCGCGCGCCCGGGTACCGACTAAAAAGCTTATCGTTTTCCGTGAATATCTGAGCGCGTCCGTTCACCCGTAATCGCGCTTGCTTTTCAAAATCGACGAATAGCAAGCCGACTCGGCCATTCTCGCTAATATTGCCAACAGAAATTAGCATTCCATTCCCGTCAAAGTCTGGAAATGCTAATGTCTTATTGTCGATGATGTTAACAAAGCCTCGGGCTCCGCCCTTATAGGAGCAGCTAGGCTGTCCATCCGCATCGGTCGTGGCTAGGAAAAACATATTCTGTCGAGCGATAAACACGGCGTCCACGACATTTAATTCGTGTTTTACCGTGAGCGCCTGAAGGCGATCGGCTAGCTTTCGAGTGCCATTACGATCCTGGAGACGACGGTGCTCATCAGTAAAAAACTCTCTGCTAGGGTTGTCGGCTTCTTGCTGATCAATAGGAAGGTGGAGCCTGGAAGTTGGTTCCAATTTTTCCAAGCACCTGCTCCAGTTGATACGGTAGAGCTCGGCGGCCTCGCGGTCAGCGAGCTTTTCGTGGCTGAGCGTCAGTTCAGTGACATCGGAACTTCTACGCCGAAGATCTGCAATCACTAAGGACGTGGCGCCTCGCAGTGCTGAAACGGGCCCATCATATGTCCAGGTAATAGATACTCGTTTGTTCTCAATGATCTCGATATACGTGCCGGTTATAGAATATGCGCTGCCGTCGCCATGGAGGCCGTCGATACGGTATTGCCCCCCTGGTCGGAGGTCTGCAGTGACGGCTGTGACGCTATCAGCTCCTGGAGCCAACCATTGCGCAATTAGCCTCGGCTCGGTCCATGCAGCAAAAACGGCTTCTGAAGAGGATTGAATTTTTCGAACCAGAGTTACCGCGACATTCTTCTGACGGTTTCGCGCGCTAGTTCTCATCTTTTTTACCCTCTCGACGCAGTACTTCTTCGAGTGCATCCAGTCGTTGATTCCAGAAGCGTTCGTATCCAGAGAGCCAAGTGTAGGCCTCGTTCAACGCATCTGCGTTTAAAGTGCAAATGTGATTGCGGCCCCTTACCTCCCGGTAGACTATACCTGCCCGTTCAAGGGACTTCACATGCTTGGAGATTGCTGACAGCGACATTGAGAATGGAGGAACCAATTCTGTGATGCTGTAGGGCCTGACCGCAAGCAGGCTGACTATCTCCCGACGGGTCGGATCGGATAGAGCATGGAAGACGCAGTTGAGGCGATCGGTTTCATCATACATTGCTTAAATGATCATGTCGGCGGGGCCAGCTGCAGTGTCTTGATTACGGCGTTATGGGGGCGTCGAAGAGCGACGCGCCAATTACATATCGTAGGGCAATTTGACTAGAAGAGCCAGAGGTCGGGAGCTTTGTTCGTTGCGCGGTTGATCCTCAGCACATTTAAGATTCATGCTGCTGGCAGTTCGCCAAAACGTTGCTTTAGTCGATCAGCAAGAAAATTTACGAACGCTCGGACTTTAGCGGAGAGATTGTGACGCGCCGGATAAACGGCGTAGATGTCAGCGTCTGGTTGGGAGTAGCGAGGCAGCACAAGCCGAAGCCGATCCGCCTCCACGTGGCGCAAGATGTCCCACTCCGACCGCAGCATCACTCCATGCCCATCGAGCACCCACTTCAACGCGATCTCGCCGTCATTGCTGCTGAGCGCTCCTCTTACCTTGATGGTCGCTAAACGGTCGTTTCGCTGTAATTTCCAAAGGTCGTAGGTTTCGTTGTCCTGTCGCAGAACAATGCAGTTGTGGTGCTCAAGGTCCTCGAGGCGCTGAGGTGCACCGTGCTGTTCGAGATAACTCGGCGCAGCGCACATCAGCCGCCGATTGCACTGGAGCTTGCGCGCAATCAAACGCGAATTTGGCTGACTTCCGAAGCGTATTCCGAGATCAAACCGTTCCTCCACGAGATTGAATGGCGCATCGCTGAGGACGAGCTGTATTTCCACGAGCGGGTGGCACTTCGAGAATTCCGAGACGATCGTGGCAACGTGCTCACGTCCGAATCCGAACGTCGCGTTGATGCGCAGCAGGCCTTTCGGGGTCGCGCTCGCGTCGGTCAACGACTCGTTCAGATCATCGATGTCTCGAAGAATCTGGATCGCACGCTCGTAATAGGCTTCGCCTTCGCCCGTCATACTGACGCGCCGCGTGGTGCGATTGAGAAGACGGACGCCAAGCCGGTCTTCCAGTTTAGCGAGCCGCTTGCTGACCGCAGGCGGCGAGACGCCGAGTTCCAGCGCCGCCGCAGCGAAGCTGCCCTTGCGCGCGAGGAGAATGAAAAAGGCTAGGTCGGTCTCGGCCGTCATTCGTAACTCCAGGTTCATAATCAAGTGAACCGAATGAAATTATCATCTTTTTAGGCTGCATTATTGTTAATCGCATCGCGCGCATCAGGGCGCGGACAACGGGCGAGGGATCGGCGATGTACGCCGGCAGAGACCCGTAAAAGTCGGAGGAAACGTCGGACTTGGCGAAGGTCACTTCAGGACGTTCTGGAGGCCAACAAGATCCGATTCAGATGATCATGTCCGGCCGTACCGCGGCTGAACTGTGCCAGCACTTGGAGTCGGTCTCACGGAACCGGACAGCTGCTCGGCCGAACGGTCAATCATGTCTTCAAGGAGGAACCCCATGAAAACTCCAACAAGAGCGATTGCTACGGCGATTGCCTTCGCAACCCTAGGCGTCGGTTCGGTGCTGGCTGCGGACTTTCCGAGCAAGCCGATCGACTACATCATTCCGTTCAATGCTGGCGGCGAGTCCGATATTTCGGCGCGTTTTCAGCAATCTGTTTGGGAAAAGCATGCCGGCAAGCCGGTGGTGATCCAATATATGGCGGGTGCGGGAGGTGCGCAGGCCTGGTCGAAGCTGAACGGCATGGAATCCGACGGCCATACGATCATGGGCATCAACCTGCCACATACGGTGTTGCAGCCCATGATCAAGGATGTCGGCTACAAGACCGACGACCTGACGCCGGTTCATTATTTCCACTACACGCCAAACGCGATTTTCGTTCCGAAGGACAGCAAGTTCAAAACGCTCAAGGACCTCGTCGAATTCGCGAAGGCTAACCCCGGCGTCGTAACATTCGCAGGTTCCGGGTCTAACTCCGCAAACCACCTCGCGGCCGCGCAATTCAACGAACTGGCCGGAGTAAAGACGACCTATATTCCCTTCAGTGGCACTGGGCCGGCCATCACCGCGCTCGTTGGAAGCCAGACGTTGGCAGGCTTCAACTATGCACCGTCGGGTATCAAGCAAGGTGATGCCATCCGGATGCTTGCGGTCGCTTCCGAAGAACGCATGCCGGCTTTCCCCGACGTGCCGACGTTCAAGGAACTGGGCTATGACCTCGTTGGTGGAGCCTACCGTGGCGTCTCGGTGCCCAAAGGGGCATCCGACGAGATCCGAAAAAAGGTGTCCGATCTCGTCGCGGCAATCAATGCTGATCCGGAATTTCGCGAGAAAATGGAAGCCGGCGGATTTGTTCTGACCGATGTCACTTACGACAAGGTCGGGGCGTTCGTCGAAGGCAAGAAGGCAGAATATGCCAAAGCGGCCGAACTGCTCGGTTTGAAGAAGAAGTAATCCGCACTTCAAGCACCGAGAGGGAAGGACGCCACCGCCATGGAACTCCTGGGGTACCTCATCGATTCGCTTACGCCGTTCAATCTCCTTCTGGCGCTGGGCGGGGTAATTCTGGGAACAGTCGTCGGCGCTTTGCCGGGGCTGTCGGCAACCATGGCGGTGGCCGTCCTTGTGCCTTTCACCTTCACGATGAATCCGGCGAGCGCACTGATTGCTCTTGGCGCCATCTACACAGGGGCGATCTATGGGGGCGCGTTCGCCGCGATCCTCGTCAACACGCCGGGTACGCCGTCGGCGATCGCCACGACCTTTGATGGTTATCCAATGGCCAAGCGCGGCGACGGTGGGCTTGCCATAAGCATCGCGACTATCGCCTCCGTTGCCGGCGGCATCGTCGGGGCGCTGAGTTTACTGCTCCTGGCTCCGCCACTCGCCCAAGTCGCTCTCAAGTTCGGCCCGCCGGAATACTTCTGGCTTGCCGTATTCGGGCTCACGCTGATCTCGGTGCTTTCGGTCGGAAATACGATCAAGGGATTGATCGGCGCGAGTATCGGCCTTCTGATGTCCATGATCGGTGTCGCGGTCGTTGGCGGCGATGTGCGCTACACGCTGGATACCCAGATCCTCCTCGGTGGGATCGACATTACTTCCGGTTTGATCGGGCTGTTCTGTATTCCGGTGATCATCGACTTGGTGGCAACGCGTGATCCGCATTTGAAGGTTTCGGATGGTGATGGCGGAATTCGCTTGGGAGAAGCGTTCCGAACTACGCTCCGGGAGAAGTTCAACCTGATCCGTAGTTCTGTCATCGGAACCGTCATTGGAATTCTGCCAGGCGCCGGAGGGTCAATTGCTGGACTCGTCGCATATACCGAAGCGCGCCGCAGTTCGAAACAATCTTCGGAATACGGGACAGGGCATCCGGGAGGGATCATTGCGACGGAATCCGCCAACAACGCCACCGTCGGCGGCGGCTTCATCCCCACGCTGGTGCTGGGTATTCCCGGTACACCTCCTGATGCGATCATTCTCGGAGCGCTTCTCGTTCAAGGCATCAAGATCGGCCCGACGCTTTTCAATGATCAGGCTGGGACCGTTTACACGTTCATCTTCGGACTATTGATTGCGACGCTTCTGATGCTGCCGGTCGGTCTTTTGATCGGGCGTTATGCCTATCGTTCCATCATCTCTATTCCCAAGGCTCTGCTCACTCCGACGATCGCGTTTCTTGTCATCATCGGCAGCTTCGCGATCCATAGCGATATCAGCGACACCTACATGATGATTGTGCTTGGCGTGATCGCCTGGGTGCTGGAACGCTTCGGCTTCGCGGCGTCACCGATCGTGTTGGGCTTGATTCTCGGAAAGATTGCAGAGCAGGGATTCGTACAAAGTTATCTCATTGGCAGTGCGTCTGAGAATGTCTTCGGCATGTTCTTCGGCAGGCCCATCAGCATTGCGTTGATCGTAGCGGCAGCCCTTACCTTGTTCTATCCGCTGATCGCGGACCATATCATGCCGAAGAAAGCCATGGAGATTGACCTCCCGAGATCAGCGGAAGAAGACGCACGTCCAGTCAAGCCTCTAAAATACCGCGATTATCCGGGCATGACGATTGCTGGATTGCTCATCGTCATCGGTGTCCTGGCAATCATGGGCACGGCTGACATGAGCCCCCTGGGCTCGGTGTTTCCGACCACCATTTCCGCAGCAATGATCGCCTTCTGTTTGGTTCTCATCGCAGTGAACTTGCTGCGACCCGCTGCGCCAGCTGACGGTCTGCCGGATGATCGACCGGTCGCCTCGAAACCATCGACGTGGCGGCGCGTTGCGGTGACCCTCGCACTGGCCGCGTGGGCTGTCGCCATCGACCAGATCGGCTTCATCGTGGCAAGCCTCGTCGGATTCGTAGTTGTTACCTTCATCTCAAATCACGACAGGATCGGCGTCTTGCGCTGGCTTGCATACCTGATCGTGGCCTGTGGGATTGTCGCGGGATTTTACCTGCTGATGTCGGAGGTGCTTCTGATCCGGCTTCCCAAGGACGTGCTGTTCTGAGGTGTGGCTCTATCGACAAATCTGCAAGATCAGTATCGGAGAAGAAAATGCGCACGTACAAAATTGCTGCGATTCCAGGCGATGGCATCGGGACAGAAGTCGTCTCGGCGGGAATCGAAGTCCTTAATGCGCTGGCAATGCGCGACGGCAATTTTGAGTTCTCTTTCGACCATTTCGACTGGGGTGGAGAGCTCTATAAGAAGACCGGTCGCATGATGCCGGAGGATGGCCGAGACCAGATCCGTGACCATGACGCGATCCTTTTCGGGTCGGCCGGTCACCCAGAGATTCCCGACCACATCACGCTGTGGGGCTTGAGACTCAACATCTGCCAACCCTTCGACCAGTACGCCAACGTGCGCCCTACCCGCATTCTGCCGGGGATCAAATCTCCGCTGCGCGGCGTCACTGAGAAGGAGCTCGACTGGGTCATCATCCGCGAGAACTCAGAGGGCGAATATGCTGGTGTCGGCGGCCGGGTGCATCAAGGTTCGCCGCTGGAAGCGGCGACGGATGTCGCGATGTTTACGCGCCCTGGGGTGGAGAGGATTATCCGCTTCGGTTTCAAGCTGGCACAATCACGTCCAGCGAAACATCTCACCGTCGTTACAAAGTCCAACGCGCAGCGCCACGCTATGGTCATGTGGGACGAGATTGCCGCTGAGGTCGCCAAGGAGTTTCCGGGCGTTACTTGGGACAAGATGCTGGTCGACGCGATGACCGTGCGCATGGTGATGCAGCCAGAATCACTCGACACGATCGTGGCGACCAACCTACACGCCGACATCCTGTCGGATCTTGCCGCCGCACTTGCTGGCTCGCTCGGCATTGCGCCGACGGCGAACCTAAATCCCGAACGGAACTTCCCTTCCATGTTCGAGCCCATCCATGGATCGGCGTTCGACATCACGGGTAAAGGTGTTGCCAACCCTATTGGGACTTTCTGGACGGCGGTCATGATGTGCGAACATCTCGGCGAGAACGATGCCGCGAACCGCCTGATGAAAGCCGTTGAACGCGTAACGGCGGACGAGCGTTTCCACACCCCAGACCTCGGCGGTAAGGCCCGGACCGCAGACGTTACGGCGGCGGTGATCGACGCGATCCAGGGGGAAAACGCCTGACATCCGGATCTACAATCGAGGCGGCCATGAAGACACCACGAACGCTCTACGACAAGATCATCGATGCACATACAGTGAGAACGCTCGATGATAAGGGGCTCATTCTGCTCTACGTCGACCGAACGATTCTCAACGAATACACCAGTCCTCAGGCTTTCACCGGTCTGCGGAAAGCCGGCCGCAAAGTATGGAATCCCAAGGCCGCTTTGATGGTCGTCGACCACGTTAATTCAACGGCTGCCCATCGCACAGATCGTATGCCGGATGCCGGGGGCCAGCGACAGGTGGAATACTTTGCTGAGAATGCCCGAGACTTCGGCATCGAGCTATTCGACATTCTGGATAAACGGCAAGGGATCGAGCATGTCGTCGCCCCCGAACAGGGGCTTGTCATGCCCGGCATGGTGGTCGCCGCCGGAGACAGTCATACTACTACCTACGGCGCGCTCGGCGCGGTTGCATTCGGCATCGGCACCTCCGACATTGAGCATTATCTGGCGACCCAGACCCTCGTCTATCGTCGTCTAAAGACCATGCGCGTGTCGGTGACTGGTCCCCCGGCGGTCGGCATTACCAGCAAAGATATCGTTATGGAGGTCATCCGGCGCATCGGTGCAGATGGAGCGACGGGCTACGCCGTGGAATTTGCTGGCGATACCCTTTACGCGATGAGCGTTGAGGCCCGGATGACGGTCTGTACCATGATCGTTGAAGCAGGAGCGCGTGGCGCTGTGATGGCCCCTGATGAAAAGGTCATCGCGTACATCCGCGGGCGTCCCAGAGCGCCGCGAGGAGCGATGTGGGAATCCGCAGTCGAGAGTTGGCATCTGCTGAAGTCCGATGCAGATGCGCGGTTCGATCGGGAGCTGAAAATCGACGCTGCTGACGTTGCCCCCATGGTGACGTGGGGCACGAGCCCTGATCAGGCCGCAACCATAACGGATGTCGTACCGCACCCGGAAACGCAGGTCGATGTGACGAGACGTAAGGCGGATTTGCGCGCGCTCGAATACATGGGCCTGATGCCAGGAACTCCGATCGCTTCCATTCCCATAAGTCACGCCTTCATTGGCTCTTGTACCAACTCGAGGATCGAGGATTTGCGTGATGCGGCCCAAGTTCTAGATGGGCGGAAGGTGGCTCAGAACGTGCGTGCGATTGTCGTGCCGGGTTCGACCCAGGTCCGTACTCAGGCGGAAACTGAGGGAATTTCGCAGAAGTTTATCGATGCCGGGTTTGAATGGCGACAATCGGGATGTTCGATGTGTCTTGCCATGAACGACGACGTGCTGAAACCCGGCGACCGCTGTGCTTCTTCCACAAATCGTAATTTCGAAGGACGTCAGGGGGCCGGCGCGAGGACGCACCTGATGAGCCCCGCGATGGTCGCTGCCGCTGCCGTCGAGGGGCACATCACCGACGTTCGAAAATTCAGAAGCGGAGCATAAACTATGGAGCCCTTTCACACTGTAACGGGGCCAGCAGCTCCGCTTTTGGCGCCAAACATCGACACCGATATTATCATGCCGAAGACGTTCTTGAAGGGGGTGGATCGCGAAGGGCTCGACGTCGGTGCGTTCAATTTGCTTCGCTTCGCGGACGGCAAACCAAACCCGGATTTTGTTCTGAACAAGCCCGGCTACGAAGGATGCCGGTTCCTTGTTGTGGGGCCTAACTTCGGGTGCGGCTCGAGCCGCGAGCATGCTGTGTGGGGATTGTCGCAGCTTGGCATCCGAGCGCTTATCGGAACAACGTTCGCTGGCATTTTTAATGACAATTGCAAAAACAATGGCCTCCTGACGATTGTCCTACCTCCGGAAACCGTTGCAATGCTCGCTCACTATGCAAGCAATCCCGAGCGGAACACGTTCACCATCGATCTCGCACAGCAAACGATCTTTCTCGATGCCACCAGCGAGGAGATTATGTTCGACATCGATGCTACGCGGAAGGACATGCTGATCAAAGGCCTGGATCCGGTGGGCGTAACGCTCGAACACGCGGACGAGATTCGAGCATTCGAAGCGCTCCACAAGGAGAATCAGCCCTGGTTCTTTTAAAAAAATCGAACGATTTGCTCTTGATCACCGCCTGATGAAGGGGGCCACGTTGGCCGATGAGAAAAATGCATCGGAATCGCCGAGCTCGAACCGTGGCGTTCGCCGAGTGCCTGGGAATGCAATCTCGATGTGAGAGCGAATTGTCTTGAGCACGATAAGGATCTCAGAGGTCGATTTATTGCGCGCGGGCAATGGACGCATCGTAGATGCGGACATAGCTGACGAGCCCCATTTCGTCCGTCTTTTGTCCCACGTCGAGGCGGCCTACGATGCGAATTGGACCGTCAATGTATTCGGTCGAGTTTGAGAGAAAGACGGGCATGAAAGCAGCCCAGTCAAAGCTCGACGTGTGAAAGGGACAGAGAGCGGTCGGCTCACGGATCAGCATGAAATGCATGCCATCACGCGGAAGGATGCCGTCCATGAATCCGAGAATTTCAACTGTATTGCCGTGAAGAGCCTGGATGGATTCGGAGAGGTTAAACTCAGGCTTCATCCCCGGGCCGACCTGATACGTCTCGCCGACGAAAAAGTCGGTAAATTTAACACGTGTCATCGCAGCCGATGATTTGCTCGTCATGGTCGCTCCCATCATTAGGGCAGATACGAAAAATACGATGATTTGGTTTTTCATAGTGCCTCATGTCATGGCTGCGAGGCCTTTGGCGACGTCCTCGCGCAAGGCCAAAAGCGCTGGGATGAATCCGGCGAGCAATCCGAGTGCCATAGCGACAGCGATAGCCGAGATCTCTGCCAAGCCGGCTTGGCCAATGGTCAACAGGTAGCCGTTGGATTGTTCCAGTTGCCACGCTATGGCGACGGCCATTAACCGACCGAATGCGACACCGATGACGGCGCCAAGGCCGGCGATGAATAGTCCCTCAATGGCCATGACGCCCAACACAGTTGCGCGCGAAGCTCCAATGGCCCGCAACGTGGCGATCTGTCGGCGTCGTTCGACCGCTGCAGCAAAGAGAGAGATCATAATACCGAGGCAAGCTATGAGCGCTGCGAGCCATGCGATGGATGTGACGAGCGATTGTCCTCGTTGCAGGTAGCCGAGCACTTGGGTCGCTGTGCGCCCCGGAAAGATCGGCTGTACATCCATGCGCTGTGCCATGAGAGCATTGAGGCGCGCCACGTCGGCATACCCGCGGCCTTCGATGAGCACGGCTGTAATCTGACGGCCTTCATGATCGTGTGCGTCTGACGACGCGTCGTGAAACTGGCCGTGAATTCGCCAACTGGTATCTAGCGTTGTGAAAATCGCACGATCTGTCGGTGCGCGTGTTTCTTCGAGAAGGCCCACCACGGTATAAGGTTGCGCTTTGTGATGGTCGGAGAGATCTTCCGGCAATTCGACGAAACCGTGCGCGGCTGTGAACGTGTCGCCTATTGTGAGCCCGGTCGCTCGCGCGACGGCCGCTCCAAGGGAGGCTTCAAACGCGTGTTCCGGCCATCTGCCTTTTAGGAGGGTTTGTTGAGAACTGCGCCGGTTTCGTCTGATAAGATGGAGATAATCGGGTGTCGTTCCGACGATCAAATGGCTTTTGAAGCTGTCTCCGAAGTTGAACGGAACAGCGAGCGTTACGCCTTGATCGGCGTGCACCTGTTCATAGATCTCAATGGGGATGTTGCCTGTTGGGGCTTCGGCAAAGAACAGCGTCGATAGGACAGCCTGTATCTGGCTCCCTTTCGCGGCAAGCAATAACTGATATCCTCCCGCTGTTTCGCTCGCGCTTTGCCGTGCGGCTTTGGACAGCGTGGTGGTGGCGACGACAATCGAGATGCCGAGAGCAACGGCCAGCGCCGTAAGCCCGTTGAGCAAAGGGCGGGCACGCAGGTAGCTCAACGCCAACCAGACAGAGGTCATGAACTCACCTCCATGGCTCTGTTGATGGCTGACATTGTGAGCGTGTGATCGAGTTCCGTCAGCACCGCGGGATCATGGGTGGCGACCACCAAGGTTGCGCTGTTTTCTTTGGCAACCGCGATCAACAACCGCACGATGCTTAATCCTAGTCCCGGCTCAAGGCTGGCTGTTGGTTCGTCTGCAAGCAGCAGACGAGGATGCCCGGCAATGGCACGCGCAATCCCAACCCGCTGCATTTGTCCGAACGAAAGCTGATTCGGCTTTTGTCGGGCCTTAGTGCCAAGTCCCACGCGATCCAGAAGCTCTTGTGCTCGTGCGCGGCGGAGCGAGGCGGGCATCGAGCCCGAAAGCCGCATCGGAAGTTCAACGTTTCCAAGAGCACTCAACGCAGGAATGAGATTGAAGCCTTGGAAAACGTAACCAATTTTCTTGGCCCGGAATCTATCCAGCGCGCCTTGCCCTAGCCCCGTCAGTTCCTCTCCATCCACGCGGATGCTGCCGACAGTGGGTCTAAGAAGGCCGGCACACAGATTTAGCAGCGTGCTCTTTCCGCAGCCGGAGGGACCGGACAACCCGATCGAGAGGCCTGCAGGCAGAGCCAGCTCATCGATATCAAGAACCGTGAACGACATCTCACCTGTCCGGTAACTTATCTTGAGCCCAGACATCTCAACGATCGGTGCTGGACCTCCGTTTTGAGAGAGGTCCAGCACGCGGGTTTGCGCTGTATCTGGCACAGGATTGCCTACTGCAACGCTTCTGACAGCACGCGTCCTTCGCAGCCATTTGGCGGGCGAACGTTGAGGATGAAGGCCAGCGTACGCGCCAGATCAACGGTTTCCGAGTCGCCGTACTTTCCAGCCTTTATCCATTTCGGGCCGTACATGACGAGCGGCACGTTGGTGTCGTAGGACCAGGGCGATCCGTGGGTTGAAGCGTAGGCCGTAGGCTTGGCGAACAAATACCAGTTGGGCTTGTTCATGATGACGATGTCGCCGCTGATCTGCTGGTGCCAAGCGAGCGTTACTTGCTTGGCAAGCTTCGTGTTCGGCATACGGCCTTCTTCGAGTTGCGTGCGGGTGAATACAGCCTCCACGCCTGGATAGCTGCGCAGAAATCTCTGTGCCGTATTCTCGACAGCCTCGCGGTCAAGGTTCTTGCTGTCGACCAGGTCGTAGTCGAGGTAGAGGTTCGGATTCCACCAGGTCATGATGTACTTGCCCTCTCCATACTTCTCGGAGAGCGCAGTGTTGGTGGCTTCGATCAACTTCTCTGGATCGATGCGACCAGCATCGAGATTCCTACTTGCGCTGAATTCCGGAATGTTCATGAAGCCGTGGTCTGCGGACAGCGTGATAATCACGTTGTCTAGACCCACTTCCTGGTCAAGGAATTCGAATAGCTCGGCGAAGACGCGATCTAGACGAACGGTCTGATCGTGTGACTGCCGGCTCTCCGGACCGAACAGGTGGTTGGCATAGTCGTGGCTGGTCCAGCTCAATGCGAGCAAATCAGGAACGCCGGCGGGGTTGTTGCCGAGGTTCTCTCCCTTGATCGCGGCCTTGGCGAAATCCAGCATGAGGTTGTCACCGTATGGCGACCAGATCATCGCGTCGTAGTAGCTCTTGCTGGGTTCGTTCGCTCCGCCGCTGATCGGATGGGGAAACTTCGTGCCGAGCCCTTTGTAATTCGTCGACCATGGCCGGTCATCGGGAGCTGACCTTGCGTAGGCTTCTTCCGGCAACAGGAGTGTCCACTGCTGGCCGAAGTATTTGTCCTGCGGCTTATCCTTGTAATAGGCTTTCCACCACTCTGGATAATCCGGCATATAGTAATTTGAGGTGATGAAGCGGCCGGTTTTTGTGCTGTGCATGTATGCCGTGCCGTTTTGACCGGCGAGGCCAATCGCGCTGCGGTCCTTGCCTGCGATTGCGATCACTTTCGATTGGCTATTTGCGTATTTCAGTTCGTCACCGACTGCCGTCACTTTGATGTTGAACGGAGATGTTCCTGCGTGCTTGGACGTTTCTTCGTCCAGGTATTTGTAGCGGTTATCTTGTGTCGAATAGACCCGCTCCCGTGTCTTTCGGTCAATCCAATCATTCCCAATTACGCCGTGCTTGTAGGGGTGCGCACACGACAACAGCGTCGCGTGCCCCACGCCGGTATAGGTGGTGGCGTGGCTATAGTGGTTGTTGCCGTACCACGCGCCCTTGTCGAGAAGCAGCCGAAAACCGTCCTTGCCGTATTGATCGTAATATTTGACGAGCTGCTCCTGCGGAAATCCGTCGACCGCCATGAAAACGATTAGCTTTGGCGGAGCCTCGCCAGCAGTTTCAGTAGCATAGGCTTTGGTGGTTCCGGTCGTGCAAAGTAACAAAGCACTTGCGCCTAAACCCAGAAGAATATCGGTAAATTTCATTGAGCACTTTCCTCCCGACATGCGTTGCTTGCGACGGTTTTTGCGAGCGCGCTATTTTGATTGTTGGCGTCAGCGCATAGCGGACTGAGTGTTATTTCCCGCCCTTTTGCTGGCGCTTGGAACTCGGCCGAATTGTCCTTGCTTGCTTGAGGACTGCGCAGCGTCATTGAGCAACACGTGCGCAGTGACGTGGTTGCCGTCTGCATGTTTTCAGTTCGGTGCGGGGGGTGTCTAACCGGCATGCGAGATAGTGCGGCCTATCTCGAATGGCAGGGGTCTAAGACGTTCGCCTAACCAAAAGGCATATGTCTTTTGGCTAGCATCCCAGAGGTCATCGTCTTCTTTCGCCGTTCCGGAGGCGTCTTGCAATGCAACATGCTTTTTGTGTGCAATGGTGCGTGCGCAGGCTTAAGCTTGGCGCGCACTAAGGCCCGCATTGCGGGGGCGCACGTGTCCGATATGATCTCTTATCTTCTGGAGTACATCGCTGCCTGTGCAGATTCCAGGGGCTCTACGCCATGAACATCCTCGTTGCCGACGATCATCCTCTCTACCGTGAGGCCCTTGCCTCTATATTGGATGGCCTTGGACCGAATATCCGTATTTTTCAGGCCGAAACGTTCGACGAAGTGATCGACTGTGTCTCGACCATCAACGTTGATCTCGATCTGATTTTGCTCGACCTGTACATGGGGAGCGGTGATTGGCATTCGGTCGTCGAGAAGCTCCACGTTTGCCGTCCAACTACCCCTGTCATCGTTATTTCCGGGTCCGACTCGCGAGTGGATGCCGAGCGCGCGATGAAGGCAGGGTGTTACGGTTACATCCCAAAATCGATGAAGAAGGATGAGATGCTTAGCGCCATCAGGCTCATCCTGACAGGACGGGTCTGCATTCAGCCGCGCAATGACGGACGCCCAACCAACCAATCCGATCCTCCAGCGATTAAGCCCGATTCAGAAGACGCTCGTATTGCGCTGCTCACCAGCAGACAGCGAGATGTGTTGGCCGAGATCGGAACCGGAAAATCCAATAAGCTCATTGCTCGTTCGCTCGGGATGACCGAGGGAACCGTAAAGCTGCACGTCGCGGCTATATTGAAATGTCTTGGGACGGAAAACAGAACGCAGGCCGCCCTCGTCGCTCATCAACTCAACGCGGCTCCGCATGGATCGGAAAGCAAATGAGTGATGCACGCTCCCATTTTGAAAACTGGTGATGGGGCGTAGGCCCATGCAAAGAGGCGATGTCGCTGAAGGTGTTCCGTTTGGTCGTATTCCACGTGGCTGGATACGCAAACTGAAGCATTTTTTCGGGATACTGCTTCTGTTTGCGCAGATCGATGTGGTTAGCGCCGGCGATATCTCTGGTCTGCCTCATTATCGGTTCGGCGTTACACCATGGCAGCATGGTCAGTCCAACGACGATATTCGTGTGCTTTACAAGCCATTGCTTGAATGGCTTGGGCAAAGGGTAGGTGCTGAATTCGTGATCGTCGGTGCTGCTGGCTATGGCGAGACCATTGAGCTTCTGGCCAATGAATCCATTGATCTCGCGGCAATATCACCAGTGCCCTTTGTCCTAGCTAAGCAGCGAAACCCGCGTGTCGCGATGCTTGTGACTGAACTCAGTTGGGACTTCGGAAACCAGAAAAAGAGCCCGTCATATGAAGGGTTTATTATCACGCGCTCTGATCGAGATGACATAACGGGTCTGGAGTCTTTACGGGGCAGCCGCTTCGGGTTTGTCCGGAAGCAATCGACGAGCGGATATGTCTATCCGGTGGCCTACTTCATCCGCCACGGCATCGACTATAAGGCCTTCTTTAGCCGGGTGTACTTTCTGGGCAGCCAGCCGAGAGTCACCGATGCCGTTGCCAGCGGCAGCATCGATGCCGGCGCCACGTGGGACTACAATCTTAAGCAGGCCATCAGCAAGCACGGTCCGATCTTCAAGATCGTGGCCAAGACAGGAACGATCCCCAATCTTGGAATTGCCGCCAACACGACTGTGCCAGAGGCAATGCAGAACAAGATTCGCAACGCGTTGCTCGTGGCAAATGAAGTACTTTTCCGAGGGCTCCCGGCTGCGGGATACGTTGTCAAGGACGACTCCTATTACGATCCCGTCCGCGATGTCGTTCAGCTTGTAGCAAGAGCGCCTGGCTTGATTGGTGAGGAGAAGTAGAGCGTGAGATGCTGAATTCACCGATGGAAGCTTCATATTTGCGAAGCCCGACCGGCCAAGCTTCGGTGAGACGGCGCAAGCCAGCAATCGGTCTTGCCGCTAAGGTGCTCGCGCCCATAACGGGGCTCACTCTTCTCGCTGCCACCCTGGGGGGACTGATCCTCAACGAGGAGTACAAGGTTTATCAATCAAGCGTCGCTCAGAAGAAAGCAGAGCTGACTTGGCGCGTACGCACACTCTATGAAGGGAACCGCTCCAAGCTGCTGGATGTCGCGAAGTTACTGGCGAACAACCCAAGTGTGCAAAATGGCCTGTTGATCGGAGATCAGTACAACCCGCTGAACACGATCATGAATTTTCTCGGTCATTCCAGCATCGACATCATCAACCTCTACGATCTCGACGGTCGTGCGTTCGCCCGCGCACAGTCACCGAGTTACTTTGGCGACTATGATGAATTTGCGCCTATCGTCCGTGAGATCGTAGCGGGTATGGCCAGTGAAGAGCCCAAGACGGTTTCAGGTATAGCGCCATATAAGGACGGATTGGCGCTTGTCGCGATCCGTGTCACGCAGGGCGTGAGTGGGGCAACAGGTGTCGTTGTCGTAGGTCAACGACTGTCACCGCAATTCCTGCAGTCCTTCGCTCCTGCCAACCACACGTCTGCCGCGCTATATCAAAGCGGCAAATCCTTCATGTGGACGGATGACGTCAGCGCTTTCCCCGCGGATGAGGGCGCTCATACCGCTTACACAGAACGTGCTGTTGCCGGGGGGGCGCCATATCGTATTGAACTCGTGACGAACGATCTTGCGCTTTTCGGCCCGTTCTGGGGTGCGCGTGCCAGTATTCTTTCAATTGCAGCCATTGCTGCGGCCGCTTCCGTCATTGTCACATTTATTTTCATGTTCATGACGGTCGTGCGCCCCGTCCGACATTTGATCGCTGTTGCCGAGAAACAAGTCTCGGGAGATCTGACTGCGCGCGTGCATTTGCGTAGTCAGGATGAGCTTGGACGGTTGGGGGATATCTTAAATCTTTTAACCGGAAACCTGAGGGCCTCTCTGGCGGAACGCGACCGGACCAACGAACAACTTGAGGCGCGTGTGGAGAGGCGCACCGAGCAGCTGCAGCGCGAGCTTGTCGAACGCGAGCGCGCTCAGGCTGAACTCGTTCGAGCTAAAGAGGAGGCGGAAGCGGCGAATGCGTCGAAGTCGCGTTTTCTTGCCGCCGCGAGTCATGATCTTCGCCAGCCGGTGCATGCGATGACCCTATTTGTCTCGAACTTGGTGCAACAGGTTGAATCGCCCAAAGCCAAGCAGACGGTCATCAACGTCAATGCTTGCGTCGAGACGCTTTGCGAAATGTTTGAAAATATTCTCGATGTTTCAAAGTTGGCATCTGGCGTCATCAAACCGGAGACCGAAGAATTTCCCGTCTCGCGATTGCTCGACCGTCTACAACGTGAATTCGAGGGGCTCGCCGCGGAAAAGGGCGTAGATCTTAAATCGATCCGTTCGACGCTCCTGGTGAGGAGCGATCCAGCTCTCCTTTATCGCATACTCAGCAATTTGCTTTCCAACGCGATCAAGAACACGAAAGAGGGGCGCGTCCTGATCGGGTGTCGTTCGCGAGGTGATTCCGTCGAGATACAGATCTGGGATACCGGAATAGGCATTCCTCAATCCGAGATCGTGCACATTTTCGAAGAGTTCTACCGAGGCGCCAACAAGCCGGACCATAGGGGTGGAGTTGGTTTCGGCTCCGGACTGGGCCTTGGACTTTCAATCGTGGAACACACCGCCAGGCTCCTCAATCATGCCGTGCACGTTGCTTCAGTACCCAACAAGCACACGCGATTTTCCATCACGCTTCCGCGCGCGGCCGGCACGCCTCCGGCCCGTCAAAACCCGACGGCAAATAAACATCTTGATGTGGCTGGAGCTTTGGTGCTCGTCGTCGATGACGACGTTCTTGCTCTCAAGGCAGTCCAATCGACGTTGGAAGATTGGGGATGCACGGTCATCACCGCTCAAACATCGGACGACGCATTGGCCATCCTTGCAGCAGGTGATCCACTACAGGCGATCATCGTCGATTACCTGCTACAGAATGATGACACCGGAGTGAATTTGTTACGCAAAATGGAGGATGAACTGGGTCTCCGTATTCCGGCGATCATTCTGTCTGGAGTCTCAAGCCGACTCCTGGAGCAAGAGGCCGAACGAAACGGCTACAAACTTCTCTACAAACCCACTCAGCCCTTGCGCCTTCGACAAGCCCTGGCGTCATCGGTTCTTGCCGGACATACGGTCGCCGATATGCCCGTGCGCAGAGCCGTTGACTGAGACGCTACCCTTTTTGGCAACCTAACTACGCCTTAGTGACCGTGGGTGACCGAGGTCAGATGAGCGCTAATGCGCTTTAGGTCTCTGAGGAGGTCTAGATGCAAGGAGCTCGTCCGAACGCTTTCGGTGCGGCCTTCGCGTAGACGTTCGAGATGGGAGCTTTCGGAGAAGCGACTGTATTGCTTCACCTCCACGTCAACGTCTCGAAGTTTCTGCGCTATCGAACGGTCTGAGGAGACGAGAAGACCGCGCGCTAACTTCAGTTCCTCGATGACCAATCCATAGAGGTTTGAAATTTCGTCGAGCCCTTCGTCCGACAATGTGAGACGCCTTTTGTTTTTGCGGCGGATCGCGTGCGCGATATTGGTGCTTACGATATCGCCGATGTGCTCCATGTTTATTACGAACAGCGAAATCTCGTAGCGCTTCCGTTCTTCTTCGTCCGTCAATTCCTCACGACCGAGCCGAGCCAAGTAAAGCTTTATCTCATTTTGCAGTTGGTCGATTTGATCATCCATTTTGACCATTTCAGCTCTGCGGTTCTCATCGCCTGAGTTGAAGGCCTTCAGGCCAGTTTGAAGCATAGCTTCGATCATCTCCGCGACAGTCAGAGCCTCTTGTGCCGCGCACGCCAGGGCCAAAGGAGGCACCGATAGTGACGCGTTATCAAGGTGCCGAGCGGTGCTTGTCTCTGTCGGATCGACTGGGAGGAGCCAAGCGAGTCCGCGGCCAATCAACTGCACGAGAGGTAGTGTCACGACAGCGAGGAGCAAATTGAAGATGACATGGAAATTTATGATGGCTTGGCCAGCAGAGCCGGAAATCGGGTTAAGCCACGACAAGAGCGGATGAATAAACGGCAGCATTGCGAGGCCTCCCATGCCGCGCACCAAAAGATTGCCGAGTGTCACCCGTTGTGCCGCTGGCCCGAGAGGGAGCGATGTCAGGAAGGGAGGCAACGCGCCGCCAACGTTTGCACCGAGTACCATCCAGGCTGCCAGGTCCGTAGACAGCACCCCAGTCGCATTCAAGGACATCAGCACAAGCACTGTCGCGAGACTTGAAGCGAAGATGGCAGCAATTGCTGCGCCCAGAACGAGCGCGAGGAAGGGCGCGCGCTCAAGTAGTGACATAACCAAAGCCAGAGCCGGGGAATGACCCATCGGCTCAGTCGCGCTGGCAAGTAGTCGGAGGGACAGCAACATTAGGCCCAAACCGATCGCAGTACGTCCGAGCGCCCGGCGGCGCGAATTATCCGTTGAAAGGAAGGCGGTAACCCCGATTATGAGCAGTACGGACGCAAGCCAGTGAAGATTTAAAGCTAAAATCTTTGCGGCGATGCTCGTGCTTACATTAGCGCCGAGCATTACTGCTTGAGCCATCGCCGTGGTGATGAGTTCCTTGCCTGCAAAGGCAGCGACAATCATTGCAGTCGCTGTACTGCTCTGCATCGCAAAGGTCGTGGCAAGTCCTGTTGCAAACGCAAACACGGTGTTACCCGTGCTACGGGCAAGCCCATGGTGAAGCCTCGCTCCAAACGCTCGCGAAATTCCGGTCCGCACCATTCGGACGCCCCATATCAGCAGGGCGCACGCTCCCAATATGTCTAACAGAACCAGTTCAGGCATGGCTTAGCCTCCACCGGCAGCCAATATATAACTAACTTGAACTGAGGAGTAATGAATATGTTCCCTTTTAAAGCGGAACGGCGCGCGTTTACACACGGGTCTCAGTGGATTTTGTGTCTGCAGAGTGTCAATCGGCCTGTGGCAGGTGCGCGGGCTATGCCGTCGCGCTACACCTCATAAATGTCGTAGAGAATTGGTGTCCGTGAACTCAGAACAGGTCAGCCTTATTTATGCTAACGAAGGTGGATGATAGAATTCAGCGCGGAGTTCTCGCGTTGCGAGTTACCGCACGGGTGTCTCTCTGTACGCCGCATATTCGAACGCGCCTCTGACCTGACGTTGGGTGCGCAAATCCACCATGCTCCTCCTCCTATTCTTTGGTTGATTGCTATGTCGTATCCTGAGCCTGCGGGCCCGCCTGCTCGCAAGTTTTATGATGTCGTCAAGTTCGCGATCTCTCGCGTTTGGCACTCGCCGTATATTCTGTTGGCCCTTGCCGTGCTCTTTTGGTCCGGAAATTTCATCGTCGGTCGGGCGACTACCGGCATCGTGCCGCCTATTGCTCTTGCATTCTGGCGTTGGACGCTTGGGCTTATACTTGTCGTCGCTGTTGGCGCGCCACAAATTCGACGCGACTGGCCTATGCTCAAGAAGCACTGGCCTATCCTGCTGCTGCTCGGTGGTTTCGGTATCGCCGCCTTTAATACGCTGGTTTACGTTGGTTTGCAGACGACGACGGCCGTCAACGCGTTGCTTCTGCAGTCGGCGATGCCCGTCATCATTCTGGCCGCCGTATTTCTCCTTTACGGAGAGCGGGCCAGCGTCCGGCAGGCGTTGGGCGTATTGATTTCGATCTGCGGCGTCGCAGTTATCGCGGCAAGGGGAGATTGGGGCGCGCTAGCGGCTCTGTCGCTCAATTCGGGCGATGTGTGGGTGCTTGCGGCGGTCGCCGCCTACGCGATGTATTCGGCGCTGCTGCGTAAGCGCCCCGCCGTCCATCCGCTGAGCTTTCTCGCGGCGACATTTGCGATTGGGGCAGCCATGCTGCTGCCACTTTACGTTTACGAGCACCTGACGGTTGCACGGGTAGAGCCTGTTTGGGCAGCTTCCCTCGCCGTTGCGTACGTAGCGGTTTTTCCCGGCTTCCTGTCTTACTTATTTTTCAACCGCGGCGTGGAGTTGGCAGGCGCCAATATGGCCGGGCACTTCGTGCATCTCATGCCGATCTTCGGCAGCGGCCTCGCCATCCTTCTGCTTGGAGAGCGTTTTGCTTCCTTCCATCTCGTCGGCGCCACGCTTATTGGTATCGGATTGGGGCTGGCCACCATACGACGCTCATAGTTTCCTGCGGATTGCAGCTAGGCTCAAGCGCGCCGCCATCTTGACGTCCGACAAAACCTGCTCAGTTTCCGTGTTCGTGCAGTGACGTAAACGGGGGAACCCTGCGCTTCTGAGCGCAGGGCGCAATGAGTTGTGAGGGAAGGCAGTGAACAGGCGTTCGTTGCCCGTATCCTGCAACCGCTCATCAACGGGTATCTTCTGAGATTTTTTCCCAGAAGTCGCTTTCGCAGGCTTTCGCGTATTGGTTTGCGGAGATGCTGCCGTCCTTTGTATCACCGACAGTGATACCTCTAATATTCATATCGTCTCTGAATTTCCTGGCTTCGTCGCCTTTCAGATAACCGTCCGAGTTCAAATCATATGCGTTCCAGGTTTTGTCGCAGTCTTCTTCAGCGTAGACAGGATGGAATGTCAGAGCTGCTAGGGTGGCCGCAAGGATAAATGTCCTCATTTTATGAACTCCGAAAAATACAAAAAAGGTCAGGGCAATGAGTTCGTGAAACGGGGGAGGGTTCACGAACGTGCTAATGATGTAGTTCATACAACGCGTTGTCACCATAGCTTCAACCAAGTTATTCCGGTAATTGCTTGAAGCGGTTAACGCGCCGTTTTCTTCGCGGTGGGCGTTTGACCTTACGTCTCGCACGAAGATCGGGGACGCCAACTGGTGTGATTGGCGAGGGCGTGCAACAGTTGCCCAAGTTTAGCGGTTTATGTTGGGTCGGATACTTGATGTACTCAGTTTGCGGTGCTCAACGGGCGCGCGTGAGCGCTTAGATGCGGAAGGTGCGACGTCACTGTAGCGACACCAAATTCGGTCGAGGCACGATATCTGCCGGAATTGACTGTCCGAGCCGTGATGACTGGCATGGTGATCGGCGCGCTTCTCACGCCGTGCAATGTCTATAGTGGTTTGAAAATCGGCTGGACATTCAACATGTCCGTCGCTGCGGGGTTGATTGGTTTCGCATTTTGGACCGCTGCTGAACGGTCCGGTTTTGGACGCCCGTGGGGGCTTCGCGAAAATAACATCAACCAGACGGCGGCTTCGGCTGCAGCTTCGATTATTGCTGCGGGTCTCGCAGCTCCTATTCCTGCCCTCGCGCTTCTCACGGGACAGACGCTCTCGTTTTATGTGCTTAGCTTCTGGTTGATTGTCGTGAGCCTTCTTGGGATCGTCGTTGCTGCCGGGCTTCGCAATCAGCTTCTTTTGCGCGAACGTTTGCCGTTTCCTTCCGGTGTCGTTACGGCCGAGACGATGGGGGAGATTCACAAGGGCGGAGAGGAAGCTCATGCCCGATTGCGATTGCTGTCATTCACTGCTGCTCTGAGCGCGAGCCTAAAGCTGCTTGTTACGTGGCTGAATGTTGGTCCGTTGGCGCCGGGCTTACAAGCAACGATGACCACGGAGAGTGGCAGGAACATTTCTGTCTCGGCGTCTAACCTCGGCCTAGCGCTTGACCCATCGCTGTTGATGGTGGGGTTTGGCGCCATTGCCGGGCTTCGCATCGGTGTTTCGATGCTTCTCGGTGCGGTGATTGCGTGGGGAGGTCTCGCCCCGTTGGCTCTGAGCTACGGCTGGGTCCAACCTGCCGATGGTGATGCGGTGTGGTTTGCTCCGCTCGTTGAGTGGCTTTTGTGGCCTGGTGCGACGTTGATGGTGACAGCGTCCCTGACCGCATTCGGCCTCTCGATGATACGGATGGCCTTGCAGCAGCGGGCGCAACGTATGGACGATTTCGCGGTCCAGGAACGGCCGATCAATATGCGTGTATTGTTGGCCGCGTTTGTTGTGGTGCTGGGATTGTCGGTGACGGCCCAGAGCACAATATTTTCCATCGGCTTGTTCGAGGCCGTCATTGCTGTCCTTCTGAGTTATGTTTTGGCGGTTGTGGCGGCACGCGTTTCGGGGGAAACCGCCATCACGCCGATCGGGGCGCTGGGAAAGATCACTCAGCTCACGTTCGGCGCGATTTCTCCAGGGAATGTTACAGCGAACCTCATGACAGCCAACGTCACGGGTGGGGCAGCGGGGCAATGCGCCGATCTCATGCATGATCTGCGTACGGGCCAACTCATTGGGGCGACACCTTCATTTCAGATTGTCGCTCAAATTTTTGGAGTGTTGGCCGGAGCGTTTGTGGCCGCGCTCACATACCTTGTGTTGATCCCAGATCCACAGGCTCAACTTATTACGGCAGAGTGGCCAGCGCCCGCGGTCGCGACTTGGAAGGCTGTTGCGGAGGTTCTCGGCGAAGGCCTTGAGGCGATGCCGCCTGGCGCGATTTCAGCGATTGTCATTGCGGCGATTGTCGGTATTGGCCTCGCTGTGGCCGAGGCTTTCGCCTCAGAAACTTGGCAACGCGTTATCCCGAGCGCTTCCGCGATTGGACTCGCATTTGTTATCCCGGCATGGAATGCGTTTTCGTTGTTTTTGGGTGCTGCAGCCGCTGCCGTTATTGCGCGGCTTTATCCCGAGTGGTCTAAGCGGCGCATCGTTGTTGTCGCGGCTGGATTTATCGTCGGCGAGAGCCTTGCCGGCGTTATAGGGGCTTTGGTGAGCCTCGCGGGATGATATGCAAGTTCCGGTGGCACTTGCTTCCATTCCTCTGAGAATTCTGTCCCGAGACAAGTTTTTCGTCGACGTATATTCATCGTGCATTTGCTGCGTTAGGGTGCAATGCAAAGCCTTCATAATTTAAAAAACGGGAAACGATGGAGAGAACGCCAATGAGCCGTCTTTTCGGGCCACAGCATCGCGCGCTTCAAGACGAATTCCAAAGCCGCCAATTGGCCGACCGTATTGAGCTGGTTGCAGCCAGGACAGAAATGGACGATCTGACGAAGGCTTTCATTGAAAGCCGTGACATGTTTTTCCTGTCAACGCTTGACCACGGCGGACGACCTACCGTGTCTTACAAAGGGGGCGATCCTGGTTTGGTCAGGGTGATTGATCCCACGACCGTTGTCTTTCCTAACTACGACGGCAACGGCATGTATTATTCGATGGGCAATCTGAACATGAACCCAGAGATCGGTATGCTGTTTATTGCGTTCGACAAACCGAACCGTTTGCGTCTGCAGGGGCGGGCGGAGCTCGTCCGTAGCGGACCGCTTCTGGAGATGTTCAATGAAGCCGATCTGGCTGTCCGCGTTTCCATTTCCGAGATCTGGACCAATTGTCCACGCTACGTGCATCGCTACGAGAAGGTGAAGTCTTCGCGTTATGTGCCGCGTGATGGCGTTGAGACCCCGCTGTGTGGATGGAAGCGGATCGACGAGATCCAGGACGTGTTGCGTCCTGCTGAGACTGCGGCGGTTGAAAAAGAGGGACAAATCACGGCCGAGGATTGGATGGAACGCGTGATCAAAGGTGATGAGAGCGCGTAAAGGGCTTGCGATGTCCGGCTGACACGTTTCAGTGGGATTAAGCTGTGACGTGGAGGAACGCGGTGGTTCAGTTGCGCGGACCTAACTCCGCGATATCGTCGGGTTCCAAGATTTCCGGTTGCAGCCCGATTGTGCGGTTGATCCATACGGTTACGAACCACAGTGCGATGCCAATGCCAATAAGAACGGCGGCAATGAGGTATTGATCTGGGTTGCGACCGGTCCACGGCCCGATGAGGAAGCCGCAGGACAACATGCCAAGTATGGGCACTATCGTTGGAGCCCGGAAATGTCGGTGGTCTACGTTCTCCTTGCGGAGGATTAGTACGGCTACGTTGACGACGGTGAATACACACAGAAGCAGGAGTGCTGTGGTTCCGCCGAGTGCTGGTATTTCACCGACAAACGTAATAAGGGCGAAGGCCAGTAGCGTTGTGAAGGCGATGGCGACATAGGGTGTTCGGCGCTCTGCGTGGACTTTTCCCAGAACGGGAGGCAACACGTGTTCCCGGCTCATGCCGTAGATGAGGCGGCTCGCCATCATCATGTTGATCAACGCGGTATTGGCGACCGCGAACATGGTGATCAGACCGAAGATCTCGATAGGAAAGCTGGGCGCTCCCGCTTGCACGACCTGCAAGAGCGGTGTCTCGCCCTGACTTAGTTGCTCGGGTGGAACGAGCGTAATCGCAGATATGGATACGAGGACGTAGATAATTGCTGTGAGGAGTAATCCCATCAGCAGAATTCTGGGAAATATGTGGCTCGGGTCCTTGGTTTCCTCGGCCATGTTGACGGAATCTTCGAAACCGACCATGGCGAAGAATGCCAGCGTGGTGGCGGCGATTACCGGCCAAATAAAGCTGCCGTCTTCGGAGGTTTTGAACTCCATGGCACGGGAGACATCTCCCTGGCCCGCTCCGATCGCCCACAAGCCGATTGTGATGATGATGAGCAGTCCTGTGAGTTCTATGACTGTCAGTGCAACATTGACCTTTAAACTCTCACCCACACCACGGAAGTTGATGAGGGCGATAGCCAGCATAAATGCCAGCCCAACTAGCGTGATACCGGCTCCCTGATCGAGGCCTAATCCAAATGCGTTCGAGAGGTTGGCGGCGAAAGCACGTGATGCTGTCGATGCAGAGGTTATGCCGGAGCACGTGACGGCAAAGGCTACGATAAACGTGACGAAGTGGATGCCGAATGCGCGGTGAGCGTATAGTGCAGCCCCGGCCGCCCGCGGATACTTCGTGACGAGTTCGAGATAGCTAAACGCGGTGAGCAGCGCGACGGCGAAGGCAACGAGAAACGGGAGCCAAACAACGCCGCCGACGTGTTCGGCAATTTGTCCTGTAAGGGCATAGATGCCTGTGCCGAGAATGTCGCCAATGATGAACAATAAGAGCAACCACGGCCCCATCACCCGCTTTAATGTGGGGCCCGCTGCTTCAGCGGAGTGGCCGGCTGGCTTGGCGAGGTCCGTCATGAGCTATCCCTCAAAACCATCTCTCGTGCCCGGATCGCCCGGCTGCCGCGAACCGGTTGTCTGGGGTAATAGTCTAAATTGCTAGAGTAATTCTCCGCCGGTCAAGCGGTTGCATGCTTCGTTGAGCAAACGATGTTGGATGATCTGTGAGAAGGGCTTGTTCGGGCAGCTAGGACTGTCGGGCCGCATTAAATCTCGCGAAGCCTGCTTCGAGATCGGTTTTGAGATCGTCGACGTCTTCCAGACCAATGTGGAAGCGCAGGGCCTGCCCATCATATTCCCACTTCGTAGCAGTGCGATACGATCTCGGGTCGAAAGGAAGGATGAGGCTTTCATAGCCGCCCCAGGAATACCCCATTCCGAAAAATTCGAGGCTATCAACGAAGGCTGCCACGGCTTCCCTAGGTGCGGGGCTTAGCACTGCGGAAAAGAGGCCGGAGGCACCGGTAAAATCGCGTTTCCAAATCGCGTGACCGGGATCGTTCGGGAGACCTGGATGCAGAACGCGTTCGATCTCGGGGCGTGCCTCCAGCCATGAGGCGATCTCAAGAGCCGAACGAAAGTGCCGTTCGAGGCGCAAGGGGAGTGTGCGCAAGCCGCGCAGACCAAGGTAGGTTTCTTCCGAACCGGGGCAAACGCCAAGCGCGCCGTGCATGCGCAGTACTTGAGGCTTGGCGCGTGTATTGGTGGTTATCGCACCGAGCATCGCGTCGGCATGCCCGACGATGTATTTGGTTGCGGCTTGTATCGATACGTCCGCACCGTGGGCCAACGCGTCGAAATAGAGTGGGCTCGCCCAGGTGTTGTCGGTTACGTGCCAAAGGTTGTGCGTGCGCGCTATTTCGGAGATTGCCGGGATGTCCTGAACCTCGAAGGTTTGCGATCCTGGGCTTTCCGTGAAAACGACGCGGGTCTGCGGGGTGATGAGCGCAGCAAGGTCGGATCCAATGCACGGATCGTAGTAGGTTGTTGTCACTCCCAGGCGGGCCAGAACCGTGTCACAGAAATGGCGCGTGGGTTGGTAGACACTATCCGTTATAAGGACGTGGTCACCGGCTTCGACAAAAGCCAACAGACTGGTGGTGACAGCCTGAAGCCCCGACGCGGTAAGAAAGGTCGCATCCCCGCCTTCAAGCTTGCAGATAGCCTCTTGAAGTGCGGACACTGTCGGCGTGCCACGGCGACCGTAGGTGTAAGGCTGATCGCGCGCCATCAAAGCATCCAGCGTTGGAAAGACCACGGTGGAGCCCCGATACACGGGCGGATTCACAAAGCCGTAGCTGGCAGATGGATCGCGTCCGGAATGTACTGCCTCGGTTGACGATTTGTGACGCGTGGATGCAGGTTTGGTTGGTTTTGACATGGGCTCTTCGATCATGAGGTATGTCCAGCCAGTGAACCAGCACGCGTCAAAGGTCAAGGCTTGACCTTAGCTGGGCAACGGTAGAAGACGTTGACGGGGGAGAGCCCGTGAGGTGCGGGCTTGGGACGTTTGGTTTGAGGTGCGAAGCAATTCTGCATTTTCACCCGAGGGTCCGAATTGAAGTTTGAACCGGCTCACCTTAGTGCGCGGGGGGCGCATTGAGGGGATGCGGAGACGTTTGAGTGCACGTGCCACGGGTAGGTGCTGTTCGCGTCTGTCGTAGCGCCGGTGATGTTCTGGGGAACTTGCATTTGACAAGTTGGGTATTGGCTCAGTTGTCCCGCGCCTTTTACGCGGCCTTGACGTTGGGAGTGCTTGCGGCTTCGCCAGGCGCTGTGGTGAACGCGGCGACGACGCTCGATGCCGTCAAGGCGCGTGGTCACGTTGTCTGCGGCGTGCGCGCTGATGTGGTTGGATTTTCGCAAGTCGACGCCCGCGGCAGATGGTCTGGGTTAGAGGTTGATTTCTGTCGCGCGCTTGCTGCCGCGGCGCTGGGCTCGAAGGATGCCATCGAATTTTGGGCTGTTTCCAATTCTGAGCGCTATCGTCTGTTGTCCCGAGGGGAGATAGATGTGCTGGCGGGCGGTGCTGATTTTACGCTGAGCCGGGACACGGAACTGGGTGTACGCTTTGTCGATACGCTCTTTCATGACGGCACCATGTTTATGGTGCGCCGCTCGCAAAATATCTTCAGCGCTCTTGAGTTATCAGGTGCATCCGTCTGTGTGCTTGAAGGAGCTCGCGGGAAAGCAGAGGTCGCTGAATTTTTCGAGATGCGCGGCATGCGCTATCAACCCGTTGCTTCAAGCAGTTGGACGGATGTCGTCAACGCTTACCTTTCTGGTTCGTGCAACGCGATTGCTGGCGAAATGTCCATCTTGGCTGCGGCTCGGATGAAGTTTCCAGTCCCACAAGAGCACGCGATCCTGCCAGACTCCATTTCCAAGGAGCCGATTGGGCCAGCGGTGCGACAGGGAGATGAAAGATGGTTCAGTATCGTGCGCTGGACCTTAATGGCATTGATCCGCGCGGAAGAATTGGGCGTTACAAGCAAGAACGCAGAAGCTAAGCTTTCCAGTACGCGCCCAAGCGTGCGACGTTTGCTGGGGGTGAACTTCAATTTCGGCCAGGCGATGGGGCTTAACGCGGACTGGGCCTATCAAGCTATCCTGCAGGTCGGAAACTACGGGGAATTGTTTGAGCGTAATCTCGGGAGCCGGTCGCCTCTGCGTTTGGAGCGTGGACTTAACAAGCTCTGGGCAGAGGGCGGTCTTATGTATGCTATGCCGTTGAGGTAGGCGTTTGGGAGACGAGGGATGAACCCTCTTGTGTCGATCGACGGGCCCGTCGGATGGGCAATTGTCGCATCGCCGCTCGCCGTATTGGCGATCATTGCGCTCACCTCCCTATGGGCAGGTTGGAGCGGACGAAAGGACGCTTCTATCGATTTTGATTCACACGAACGACACGCTGTCGCGCCGTTGACCTCGCCCGTTGCGGAGACAGTTAAGCGGGTTGCGGACTTTGCTCCTAAGCCGGGCGCAGCTTCCGCAGGGACAGACGCTGTCGTGTCTGAGCCCGAGGCGTCCGATGTGGCGGGTGTGGGCGGCGCAGCTGTTGATCATGCCGCGCCTCAGCGTAACCAAGTTCAAGCTGATATTGCCGCGGCTGAGCGCGTCGGTGATCCGGGGCCGTTGGCAGCGCTTTATCTCTCCCTCGCTCTGTTGGATCGGGAGGCAGGAGATGAAGCGGGTGCAGCGGCTTCTTTGCGGCAATCAGTCGTTTTTGCAAGCCAAGCCAACAATCCAGGGGTCCACGCCCGGGCACGTTTGGAGCTTGGCGATATTGCGCACCGTGCCGGGGATCTGACCATGGCGTGTGAGCATTGGCAAATGGCGCGCAGCCTTTTTGAGCTTGCCGAGTTGGCCGATGAGAAGGTGGACGTGGATGCGCGCATGCAGCGGAATGGCTGCCCTACAGATTGGGTCCTGACTGACTTCTGAGAGGGTGCTGTGGGCCCTAGGGTAAGCTGGTAGAGCGGCTTTCCGGTTACTGCATCAGGACTTCGATGCGCGCCATCTGTCCATCTTCGACCTGAAATTGTTGCTCGAAGATACGGCCGGCGTGATTTGCCGTAACTTTATAGGTTCCAGGCGCAAGGATATGGGTTGGAAGAGCGCCGACGCTGCGCTTGATGACTTCGCCTTCCGGGGTTGCGATCGTCCATTGTGTGGCAGGCTGAGCTTCGCCGCCTGGACGCGTTACCAGACCTAGCGTCACCTTTGCTGCGGCGTGGGATAGGGTGGCTTCCGTCAGTTTTCCCGCCTCCACGGTCACATCTGTTGCGATAACGGCGTTGCTGTCTCCGTACGTCGAAATAATGTGATAAATGCCGGCATTGAGACGGATGATGACGTTGGGTGTTGCTCCGCTCATGACGAGGTTTCGTTCGCCAAGCTGGTTTCGTTCGCCCTCATATATATCGAAGGACACAGTATTTTCCGTGGCGTTTTTGTCGGCGACGCGCGCTTGAACTCGCAGTCCACCTGCGTTGATGATGAACCTCTCAGTGGCGGTATCGCCTCCTTTGAAGGTCAGATTCCGAGTTAAATTCGCTCGACCGAAGGCTGCGTTTACGATGTACTTTCCAGGTTTGAGCTGAAGCGACGGTCTGGCGGTGCGGTGCGTTTCAATCAGTTTCGGAGACACTTGCCAGTCGCCCGGGTCTTCGAATATGCGCCACGTTACGCCTTTGTCGATGTACTGCCCGTCGGCCGTTAACATCGCGACGAAGCGGACCTGTGCGACGTTATCTAAAGCATCGTTTTCGTCGTTCGAGGCTTCCGCCGGCGCCGGTGCGCTGCGCTTGATGATCGTTGTGTTTGTCGAAGATTGATCGGCCGGATCTGGTTGGTCGACGCTGATACCTGCGCCCCATTCATTGGGCTGCTCCATGGAAGGAGCGTTTTGCGCCAACGCCTGTGAACTGGCGGCGATGGCGCTGATAACGGCAGCGCCGCCCCACTTGCGGGCGGTGAGGAGGATGTGGCGGAGAGAGTTCGTCATAACGGTGGTCCGGGTTCGTCCGCGGATAAGCTGTTGCGGCTATAATAGTGCATACAGGCGGAAATCGGGACGCGGCAACTTTCGACAGTGGGGTCTTTGTTATTGCTCACTTAGTTTCGCGATAAGCGATTGGCCGTTGGCCAGTTCCACTGTGCCCTTCAATGTGCGGTCCCGGAGTTCGCAGCGTACCTCGTAGCGGCCCGGTGCCAAAAGCGCGCGTGGCGTATGTTGACTAGTGCGCCAGACGATCTGGCCGGAGACTGAGCGGATTTCCCAGAAACGGTTTGTTGCTACGACTCCGGCGCCTTCAGCTATACGGAGCCGCAACTCGGCAGCTTGTGCCGCCAATGTGACGGATTTGTTCGTTCCGGGGGCGAGTTCGATGTCCTGCGTTACACTGACGTTGCGTGCGCCAATTTCAGCGACAATCCGGTAGCGTCCGGGCGGAAGGGTGAACTGTGGTGTCCGTTCCCAGCTCATTGCGACCTCTTGTGCGTAAGGTCCCTGCGAGAGAACTCGGTATACGATTGGGAATTCGCCGTTGCTAGGTTCCAGCGAGACATTTGCGACAACCTGCAAGCGTGCAGCATCTAAGATAATTGCGCGCTCCACAGTGCTCCCTGCACCAACGGCGATCTGGTCATACTTCTCGTAGAGACCGGAGCGGACCTTGACGTAATACGTCCCTGCCGGAACGGCCAGGATCGGTGAACTGGCCGCCGTGCGCAGCACCTCGCGACGGCCGCCGGGTGTATTGGGGTCATCGACGGATAAGTAATACGTCAAGTTGTCCGTTACCGGGGCCCCGCTGGCAGAAACCGCGCTTAGATGAAGCTGGCCTGCGCTTAGGTCCAGATTCACCGCTTCTATCTCGGCAGTTTTAATGGCGATGTCCCGTGTCACCCGACTTAATCCGCTCTCTGCCGTGATGCGATAATAGCCTGCGGGCAGCACAAATTCGCTCGATGGAGAAGGAATGACCATCAGCGGAGATGTTTTTGCTGCGCCGTTTGCTGCCGGCTCTGAGAGCCCCGCGACGCTTACGAGCACTGGAATCTTGGAAGTTTGATTGTTGCCAATTCGGGTTGCGACACGGGCGATACCTGCGGAAAAGCTGATCGTTACAGCTGTTGGTCCCTTTTCAGCGACTTCAGCGGTTTGGGTTGCCTTTGCCCGACCGAGGGCGGCTTCTACGATATATTTGCCTGCTGGTAACGGCACCGCGAATTGCGTTTCCAAAATGTCGAGAACGGGCTTCGATTTGTCATCTTCGCGAAAAATGCGCCAGTGGACGGGCTTGTCGACAGCTTGCGTGTCACCCAAAGTGGCTGAGACGACCAAATGCGGCGGGGCATCGGCGGGTATTTCCGGCAGCTTTTGCTTGGGTGTTTCTGGCTCTGCCCCCTTGCGTCGTGCGGGCGAGGGCGCGGGAACTCCGCTCGTCATAGCTAACGCTATGGCCTGATCAATCGCGCCACGCACTTCGGACAACGAGCGTACCGGGAAAACTTTGCCGCCCGTTGCTTCTGGAATACATGAAACTGCCGCCGTTTCGGTCGCATCGAGACCGAGAGAGACGAGATGAATGGGCATGCCGGGGTGGGCCGCCGCAATTCTTTGTGCAATCGTACAAGTATCCTGGCGGCAGTTGTCCGGACCGTCGTGTATCACGACCAGACTGGCACGGCGTCCAGGTTCAACTTCCTCTGCAGCACGCGACAGGGCATCGGCCAGAGGGCCCTTGCCACGCGGATTGAGACTGTTGATAGGTGCGATTGTCCGGTCTCTCGGACGAACGTCGGGCGGCAAAACCACATCGACCCCGTTACAGCCCCGGCCGAAGGTAACGAGCCCGGTTCGGGCGTTGAGATCCAGGGCCGGCAGCGCTTGGAGGAGAGCGTCACGTGCAGCGGCGTATTTGGCCTGCGATCCGCCAGGCAGCTGTCCCCACATTGATCCGGAACTGTCGAAAAGGATGATCAGCGTCGGGCCCGCGTCCGTTGTCTCGGCTGCGGTGACGGTTTGCCGAGCTGCAAATACTGCCAGAAGCAGCATGAGCAGGATGGAACGCCCTAGGGCTATGGAGAATCGCGCAGGTCTCATGGCGGAGATTGTAGCGGTTCGCGTTTGCGGAAGCGAGACAGCCCATTTAGGAGAGCATGCTCAAGGTAGAGCTTTGTCGCATCGATACGTTCAAGGACAAATACACAATGACGATAACACCGGATGCCGAGTTGCTGAATTTTTTGCGGACGCGCCGTTCAGCGAAGCCGGCAATGTTGATGGAACCCGGCCCCAGTGATGCGCAGCTTACGCAGATTCTGGAAATTGGCGCGCGGGTGCCGGATCACAAGAAATTGGCACCATGGCGTTTTATCGTTTTTGCCGGTGGTGCGCGCGGACAGGCGGGAGATGTGTTCGCGCAAGCATGTGTCGCGGAAGAAAGCGAGCCGCCGAGCGAAACTCGTATTATCTTTGAGCGGCAGCGCTTTGAACGGGCGCCCGTCGTGATTGCCGTCGTGTCCCGAGCCCAGAATATACCTGCTGTGCCGGAATGGGAGCAGGTTCTGTCGGCTGGAGCTTCCGCCTACAACTTATGCCTTGCCGCAAATGCCATGGGATTTGCGACAGCATGGATTACGGAGTGGGTTGCTTACAGCCCCATGGTCCGTGAGGCTTTTGGCATCGGGGCGGATGAGCGGATCGCCGGCTTCGTCTATATCGGCACCGCACAAGAGCGTCAGGCAGATCGTGATCGCCCGCTGCTGAGCGAACACGTTACGTACTGGCGCGCCTGATGGTGAGATGGGACGGGCCTCGTCGGGAATGAGCGAGGCCTCCTGTCGTCAATATCGGAATTGTTCAGCCAGAATTCGTTCGTCGAGGTCGTGGCCGGGATCGAACATCATCAGCAACTCGACATGATGCGCTTGTTCGATCTCGACGCGTTGGACGTCGCGAGTTTCGAAATGGTCGGCGACCGCACTGACCGGGCGTTTGTTTGGCTCAACAACTTCGATGACGATACGGGCGCTATTGGGCAGAAGGGCCCCGCGCCAGCGACGCGGTCGGAACGGACTGATCGGCGTTAACGCCAGCAAAGGCGCATTGATCGGCAAGATCGGGCCATAGGCTGACAGGTTGTAGGCTGTCGATCCGGCTGGCGTTGCAATCAGTACGCCATCACAGATCAATTCCTGCATGCGTACTTTACCGTCGACCGAAATGCGCAACTTGGCGGCCTGGTGTGTTTGACGGAAGAGGGAGACCTCATTGATTGCTAAGCTTTTGTGAGCTTTGCCGTTGCAATCGTAGGCGTGCATTGCGAGTGGGTGAATGCGTGAAATGCGCGCCGTGCGCAGCCGATCGGGAAGGTCGTCTTCCTGATATTCGTTCATCAGGAAACCAACCGAACCGCGATTCATACCGTAGATTGGAATGCGGCTGTTCATGTAGCGGTGCAGCGTTTGTAGCATCAAGCCGTCGCCTCCGAGGGCGACGATGGCGTCTGCGTCAGTCGGCGGCGAGTTGCCGTAGCGGTGAGCGAGCCGACGTAACGCATCGCGGGCCTCCGGCACACCAGAGGCGACGAAGGCAATACGTTCGAAGGTTTTGGCAGATTTGGACATCAGTCTGCTCGCGTAGGCCCCGATCAGATGGTTAAAAGAGGCAAGGAGGCTCGGTTGAGATGAGCGAGGTTGAAAAGATGGTCATGATCTACTCGACCTTTCCCGATACGGCTACCGCGAAGGACGTTGGCGGAAAGCTCGTCGATCATGGACTAGCGGCCTGCGTCAACATAATACCGCAGATGACGTCCATTTATCGTTGGGAGGGGACGCTTACGACCGATTCCGAAGCGATTATGCTGATAAAAACACGGGCAGCATTGGCGGCGAAGGTGATTGCGGCTGTTGAGGTCGAGCATCCTTATGACACCCCCGCACTCCTGGTGTTCGAAGTCACGCATGGTGCACAGGGATATTTGGATTGGCTTGCGTCGCAGACGCAAGCCTAGTTGATGCTTGTTGCTGGGAAACCACACGCGAGTTTTAGAAAACGTCGCCGAAGGCTTGACGCATCAGCCGCTTTTGGCGGGTCTCCTTACTATAGCGCCGTCGGCTCGAGTGTTTTTTCGTGACGGTCACCGGCCGCTCGATCTCCACCGGCTGGTCGACGGGGTCTGCTACTGCGACTGCTGTCGCGGTACGTAGCTCAGGCCCACTGTCTTTTGGTGCCGGCATGATCTGGGGGAGTGCTGCACCACCGTCTGCGACTCCCTGCGTGACTGTTCCGCTGATTGGTCCTCCGACTGACATACGACCAGGAGGAGCTTCACGTGCTTCTGAGACGGATACCAGAGGTGGCAAATTGTTATAGCCGCTTGTCTCCACGTCGGCCTGCCATCCTGTTGTTGTCGAACGCTGCGCTAAACGTGGCGGGGCGAAAAGATTCGGACTGCTGTGCGACGTGTCCTGAGCGAATACCGTGTTGGGGACGCACTGGCCGTTCGCATTTTCAACCAGACCAGGGTCGCAACCTTCAGCGCATGTGTTTGCTGGATGGGCCTTTAACAGCGCGAGAAGTATTTCGTTGGGTTCTTCGATCGGGAGGGACGCGTTCACCTTGCGGACGAAGGCTTGCATGGCTCGTTTCGATGCTGGGCCCCAATCGCCGTCGAGATAGCCGTAATAACATCCGACACGCTTTAGTTCTTCTTGTACTTCGACAATACGCGTGAAACGCGCGTGCGGCGATGAATGGATTGCGTATGTCGTGCCGGTTTCTATCAATGTCGCCGGCGTAGTGGCCGCGATTCCTGTTGCGGGGCGGACAAGATTGCGGCGTGCGACCACAGTCGGTGGACCGTTATTTTCTGCAGAGATTACGCCGTGCTCTGCTGCGTCGTTCGAGCTTTGCGCAAACAAGGGCGAAGACGGCGAAAAGGAGCGCAGTTGGCGTTGAGCAGGCGCGCCCGTGCTGGAGGAGACGGGCGTTATAATTCTCGAGAGCTGACCGAGACGGACGTGGTCTTCCATCGCGTCAGGGAAAAATGAGTAGGCGCCAATGCCTAGCCCCGCTGCCAGCAAGAATAACCCAAACAGACTACGCATAACTAAGAACCCTGTACTGTGCGCCCGGTCGCTCCAGGTGAACGTGCGCGCGCCGTCGCGGTTCCGAATCCAACCGCTGCCTAAACCTCCTCAAATTCCCCGGACGTGATCCGCTTCAGAATAGTGCGTTCCCTGCCTGTTCGCTAGTCCTGATTGACTGGGCGGGGCGCAGATTGGGTCACGAATTGCTGAGCGATTGAGGCAGATGAAATTGCAGGCGGGGGGATTGCGTACCGAGATCAGCCCTCTTGTTGCATGCTTGCTACATTGGGGCCTTGTGGGCAGTGTGCTTCACCAAGTGTGGATGAATGGTGAGTCTTTTGGTGCTCTGTTGTTGATAGTTTGCTGGTGGGCCAGAGAATTGCGAAATTGGTGAATTTTGCGTGGTCGTTTGGCTCGCCATCTACGAAGCTGATTCTCTTAACAATAAGCTACGAATCGCGTAGTCCTCGGCGGAGAGGGGCATTCGTATTGCGTTAATTTCAAGTATCTCCCGCTCAGTTGAAAAACGTTCCACAGGTTGAATCAAGCGGCGATCGCTCCTGTGGATTGATGATCAAGAGAGGGAGTGTCCAGGTTCTAGTGCGTCTGCAAAGTCACGCTTCGATCTGCCTGCCGGTCACTATTTGGGGATGGTGCCGGGCGCTCACGGAAAGATCTGATGCGCGGTGATGTTTTTGACGCCGGTTCCGCGTGTTTCTGGATTGCCTGCAAGCCTCTTCTGCAGGACGCGTGCACGAGGCTGGATAGTTATTGTTTCGCGTCACACGCCAGCCCTACTGAGGGAAAGAGGGCTATGAGGCATGCTCTAGGGGTATTAGGAATTCTTGCCGCCGGTGTATTGTTGGCGGTATCAGCCGCCATGAATTGGCGGTTTGGCTTGAGTCTCGGTAGGACCGAGCTTGATGGCCAGATATATGGAGCGGCCAGCGCCGCCGCAGACTGTCTAAAGGCGCTGGTGCCATTTTTTCTGTTCGCCGCAATAAAAAACAAGGCGTGGAGCCAGGCGGCCGCGTCGCTCGTCGTGTGGACTGTCGTCACGGCGTATTCGCTCACTTCGGCGTTTGGTCATGCTGCTCTTAACCGCTTCGATGTTGCGGGTGAGCGCGCTCACGAGAAAACGCTGTATGAAAATTTGAGCGCTGATCTCGCGCGTGCCAAGGAGCAGCTCGGCTGGGTGCCGCAGCATCGCCCCGCTGGAACGATTCAGGCCGAGATTGATGCTGCGAAGAATGAGCGACGTTGGGCTTCGACCAGTGGCTGTACGGATGTTACGGCTTCTAAGAGTCGAACCTTCTGTGAGGGCTATCACGCTCTTGTCTCGGAGTTGGCTTCAGCCGAGCAGGCATCTGTGCTTGAGACTCGCATTGCTGAAGTGCAAACCCAGCTTGGGAAGGTAGATAGCTCAAAGGCAATGACAGAGGCGGATCCGCAGGCTGCGGTGATTGCTAAGATTACGGGTTTCGATGTCGATAAGATCCAGCTTGCGATGACCTTGTTCATTGCTCTGCTGCTTGAGATCGGTTCCGGTTTCGGTATGTACATTGCCTTTAGTCAGTGGCGTCTCTACGAACGCCAAAGCCCGGCCGCGCCAATCTTGGCATCGGCCAGCACCGCCGCGGCAGCGGTGGCGGTCCCGAACCCAGCTGTGGTTCCGGTGCCCGTTGCGATTGAAAAGCCGCGTTCCGGCGCAAACGACAACATCAACAAGTCGATTGTGCCTCAGAGACTCGTTGCTCCAGAAAACGATGTGGAGCGCTTTTATAAGGAACGGATAGAAACACAGGATGGATCGAGCCTTACTGCAACTGCACTTTATGAAGACTACTGTGCTTGGTGTGAAGAACAGCAAAAGGAGCCTCTAGCACTTCCAACTTTCGGCCGAGATTTTGGAGAGTTGGGTATTCAGAAAGCGAAGATTGCAGGACGAGTCCGGTATATTGGTATCGCGTTACGCTCCGGAGCAGCGCTCGAGGAGGTTAAGAATACGCCGGCCTTCAAGGTACAGGCAGCCTGAGATCCAGGCATTCGGAGGGGCCCCGCAAGGGGCCTTTTCTTTTTTTACGAACGATCTTCAAGTTGCGAAAAAAGGGCAGTCCTGGGACTGCCCTTTTTTGTGGTTTGGATGGCTGCCGCTTTCGCGCATGAGCGCCTGAAATTTAGCTGACGGCGGTTTCGGTTTTGCCGGCGATCAACAATGCGAACGCATAATCGTGGGCTGATTCTTTGAGTGCCGTGAAACGACCTGATGCTCCACTATGGCCAGCCTCCATGTTGATACGTAATAGGACCAGCTTGTCGGATGTATTGTGTTCCCGCAGCCTTGCGATCCATTTGGCAGGCTCCCAGTACGTGACGCGAGGATCTGTCAGTCCGGTATAGGCGAGGATGTGTGGATAGGGCTGGTCCTTCACGTTGTCGTAGGGGCTGTAGGAGCGGATGATTTCGAACTGCTCAGGGCTTTTCAGCGGATTGCCCCATTCCAGCCATTCAGGCGGGGTGAGCGGAAGTGTTGCGTCGAGCATCGTGTTTAGAACGTCGACAAAGGGCACGTCGGCGATAATGCCGAGAAACAGGTCTGGTGCCATGTTTGCGACGGCTCCCATGAGCATGCCTCCGGCGGACCCGCCGTTGGCAACTATGCGTCCGCGTTTGGTGAAGCCCTCACTGACCAAATGCTCTCCGGCCGCGATGAAATCCTTGAAGGTATTTGTCTTCTTTTCGAGCTTTCCGTCCGTGTACCAGCGATAGCCTTTTTCCTTGCCCCCACGAATATGGGCGATGGCATAGACAAAGCCTCGATCAACAAGTGACAAGCGCGTCGTGGAGAACGACGCCGGGATCGAAATCCCGTAAGAGCCATAGCCGTACAGAAGTGCGGGCGCGGAGCCGTCAAGCGGGGTGTCCTTGTGATACAGGAGGGAGACTGGAACTGTTTCCCCATTGGCAGTTGGCGCTTGCAGGCGTCGTGTCACGTAGTTGGCAGGGTTGTGGCCGCTGGGCACTTCCTGGCGTTTGCGCAATGTGCGTGCGCGGCTTTCCATATCGTAGTCATAGACCTCGGCGGGGGTGGTCATGGAGGAATACGTAAAGCGGATTGCCGTTGTGTCGTATTCGTAGCCGTGTGACAGGCCGAGCGCGTAGGCTTCTTCATCGAACGATATTTCATGCTCTGAGCTATCGTCGAATTTGGAGATGACGATACGCGGCAGGCCGTCTTCCCGTTCAAGCCGGACCAGATGATTTTTGTAGGCAACGGCCTCGATGATAAGGCGCCCAGGGCGATGCGGGATGATTTCGCGCCAGTTCTCTTGCCCAGGATTGTTGACGGGAGCCTCAACGATCCGGAAGTCTACCGCGTCGCCCGAATTGGTCAGGATTACAAGCGCATCATTGTGGTGCTCGATGCTATATTCATGGCCGGCTTGACGGGGAGCAACCAAGCGCGGTTCTGTGCTGGGATTGTCGGCGTCGATTAGGTAGACTTCGCTCGTTTGGTGATCGTGTGCGTCGATCAGAATGAAACGGGAAGACTGGGTCTTGCCGATTCCGACATAAAAGGCGCTGTCTGGCTCATGGTAGACTCGTACGTCGTCCGTGTGGGGTGTCCCTATAACGTGGCGGTAGACGGACAACGGACGGTGATTTTCATCAAGGCGCACATAGACGATCGTGTTGGAGTCGTTTATCCAAACGAAATCGCCTCGCGTGTCGGGAATCACGTCTTCAAGATCTTGGCCCGTATCGAGGTCGCGAATACGGATCGTGTAAAGTTCCGAGCCCTTCTCGTCGACAGCATAGGCAAGGCGTTTGTGATCGGGGCTATGCTGGCTTCCGCCTAAACTCCAGTACGGCTTATCTTTCGCGAGCTCGTTTCCATCCAGCAGGATAGTGACGTCGCCGCCCTCACGGGGCTGGCGGCAAAGTTGCGGATATTGTCCCCCTGTGACGAAACGGTATGAGTAAGCCCATGATCCGTCGGGTGTGGGAACAGTGCTGTCATCCTCCTTGATCCGAGCCTTCATTTCGTCAAACAGCTCGGATTGTAACGTAGCGGTACTCGCAAGCGCGGCGTTGGTGTATTCGTTTTCGGCTTCGAGATGAGCTCGAATGGCGGAATCGAGCCTATCTGGTGCCCGCATCACTTCCTGCCAGTTTTCTGCCCGCAACCACGAATACTCGTCCTCGATCGTGATCCCGTGATGGGTAGCGGCAGTTGATTTGCGTGTGGCGCGCGGCGGCTTAATGCCGGTGGGCCGGAGGGAGTGAGCGGTCATGTTGGATGGCTCCGGTACGTGCTTTGTCGGATGCGGGTTAGCCGGTTGTTGTAACGGGGCGTAGCGGTTTGGGCCAGGGTGGGCGACGGAATTGAGCGAGTTGATATCCGACCACGAGGGTTTCGAAAGAGGGAAATTAAGTTTTCGACGATTGTGGCTAAGTATTTGATGTTAACTTGGTGGCGCAATGTCGCGCCTGGCTGAGGGCAACGTCAGTCATGAAAAACGGGGCAGTGTTGATGAATTCGTGAGGGGAGATTCACTGGTTTTGTAGTTCTCAGGTCATCGACGACTTGGTTTTTAGTTGACAATGGGGTTCCGCTATGACCAAGAAGGTGGCTCTTGGGATCTGTCGCGGAGACGCTCCAATTCTAGAACTCTTATAGAGTCTGTTTAGGCATTGCTAGCGTCTTAACGACAAAGACTGGCGAGATTTGTGGTATTGACTTGAAGTAAATTGCCGGGACGGCGCGCGAACTGTTCGCCTAACCCGCAATAGAGAGGACTGTTATGGAGAACTCTTCGCAGCCGGAACTCGTCGAACTGACCGCAAGAATCGTTTCGGCGTTCGTGAGCAACAATACCGTGGTCGCCACCGATGTCCCGCATTTGATCAGCGAGACGCACTTGGCTTTGAGCCGTGCTTCGGGTGGCGTGACCCCTCCGGAGCGGGAAGAGCTGCGACCCAAGGTGCCGGTCAAGAAGTCTGTTATGCCGGATCACATCATTTGTTTGGAAGACGGCAAGAAATTCAAATCCCTCAAGCGGCATTTGCGAACCCACTACAATCTGTCGCCGGAGGAATATCGCGAGAAGTGGGGTTTGCCGCACGATTATCCGATGGTCGCGCCGAACTACGCAAAGGCGCGCTCGGATCTGGCCAAGAAGATGGGTCTGGGCACGCGTCGCGAGAAGTAAACTGCAATATTGCGCGGGCCTTTAGAGTCCGCGATGCAAGTTAACGATCAGGAAGCGGTCTCGTGTTGAAGCGGGGCCGTTTTTCTTTGGTCTGAGGTCGTTGCCTGAGGTTGGCCGCATTATGCGCGGCGGCGAGGGTGCGATAGGCCGCGAGTAGTTCGGCATGCCGCGCTAAGTCATAAGCCCAGTGGCCGGCTATCCCGCGCTGCCGTTCAGCCCGAAGTGCTTTGCGAAGCTGGCGAAGCAATCGATCCATTGCCGCTGGGTCGTCGCCACTTGCGACGTCATAAGGCCAGACGGCGATGAGGCGCCGTAAACTCTCAAGAGTGCCCTGGACGATAGACGGGTTAGCTCGAGGGTGGACGGCGTGGATCGGGGGCGCTGTGTTGGGTGGCATTTTCAACTTTTCGGCTTTTGGAGCAGAGCTGAAATTGTCACCGATCCGTTGATGAGTGTGGACTAATATAACGGAATTACATGCGCTCCTGTGCATAGATTATGTTTTCTTATGTGAATACATGTGATTTTTCGACTTATCCCCATCACCTAGATATCCTCTAGGCTGTATATATCACATCAATTGGCCCGATTACTTCAAGGTTTCCGAGTCATTACCATGGTGATGAACAGTATGATGGATGTTGGGTTTCATTACTTGCCGTCACTTGTTGAGAGCGGAGCTCCCCCGCCGGGGCCAGCGCCTTACTGCGAGGCTGTCATGAAGACCCGGCGATGCGTCATCGAAGTCGCGGTGAGCCAAGTGTTCGGCGTTGCGCTTTCCGATCTGCGAGGTGTTACGCGTGGCCGCGCGAAAGTGGCGCTGGCGCGTCAGGTGGCGATGTATCTGGCTCACGTGGTTTGCGGCATGAGCCTCACGCAGGTGGGGCGAACTTTTGAGCGCGACCGCACGACCGTTGCCCATGCGTGCGGGCTGGTTGAGGATCGCCGTGACGATCCGAGCTTCGATCGCATCCTGGAGCTTCTGGAGCGTGTCACCGTTGCCGTGACGTCGCCGCGATTTGATCCTGTCGTGAATCTTTGACCTCCTTTCGTCAGTAAAAAGAGGTGCTGATGGCTGAGAATGCCAGAGAGCTTCCGCGTGATGCCTCGACGCGCCGAGCGCTGAAAAAGCTTTCATTGCGGACTGCGCTCGCAGAGGAAACGGATGATGGGGGCGTCACCATCCTCGCGGAGCGGGACGGTCAGGATGGTCTGACGGCTTGCGGCGAGATCCAACCGGATCTGTGGGCGGACTTCGTTCGTCGCGGCTGGGTTGTCCGCGAGACGGAGGGACGATGGCGCCTTGCCAATGCCGGCCGCATTCATCTCAAGAGGCTTATGAGCCGGGGAGAGGGGCTCTCTAATCTGACAGCTGCTTCGCATCTACCGAAGACTTCGGGGGGAGGGCGCGACCAGCCGAAGATGAACTTGGCGGAAAGTCCGCTGGCGTGGCTGCGCCGGCGCACCGACCGGCACGGGCAACCGTTGATTTCTCAGGCGCAGTTTGAAGCGGGTGAGCGTCTGCGGGCAGATTTTGAACGTGGGAGTATGGGCGCTCGGGTTACGGCCAACTGGAGCAGTACCGGTGGTGTGACGCCGGGTTCGGTTGGGCCTGACCGAGAGATCGCGTTGCGCGGGCATGCGCTTGCCGCGCGCGAGCGTGTTCGGGCGGCGTTAGCGGCAGCAGGGCCGGAGCTTTCTGGAATTCTGGTTGACGTTTGTTGTCACCTGAAGGGGCTGGCCGATGTCGAGCGTGGTGCGGGGTGGCCGCAACGTACGGCGAAAGTGGTGCTGCTGCTCGCACTGACGACGCTTGCGCGGCATTACGGAATGATCGGCCAAGCGGATACGCACGCGGGCGGCGACCGCATCCGGCACTGGGGTGCGGCTGACTTCCGACCCGAGGGGTGACGTTGCGGGGTAGGAGGGTCTTACCGTGTTATGTGCTGGCGGCGGCGAGTTGGGCGTCGGCGCGGATGCGCTCCACCATGGATGAGAAGCCGTTGGAGCGCTGCGGGGTGAGGTGTTCCTTCAACCCTAAGTCGGCGAAGACCGCGCGGGCATCAGTTTTCAGAATGTGGTCCGGGGTCTGGTTCTGATAGATAGCGAACAGGATCGCGATGAGGCCGCGCACGATATGCGCATCGCTGTCGCCGACGATCTGCAGGCGGCCATCTTCCGTCTTGGTTGCGAGCCAGACCTGGCTGGCGCAGCCGCGGACCTTGTTTGTGTCCGTCTTCAACTCCGGGTTCATTTCCGGCAACGCCTTGCCCAGCTCGATGACGTAGCGGTAGCGGTCTTCCCAATCGTCGAGGAGGGCAAAGTCGTCACTGATTTCGGCAAGGGTCATGGGTCTTATCAAAATTTCCGGGTGATTTCAGGTCTACGGCGCGGCGATGTCCGCGACAGACGCGCCGTGCGGTGTTCATGCTTTAGATAATGTGTTTGGGCGGGCGGGGCAATGAAACGCCCGTTTTACCGTCCCTTCAGCATTCCAGCAGGATTTTCAGGGCCCGTTTTCCGGGCTGAAGTCCCACTCTCGACCTTTTTTCAAAAAAAATTTCGCCGGGATGTCGATCTGGCCGTTTCTCGTTCGTCGTATGAGCAGGACGGCCAGTGGGGCCTCCTTGGATCACAGGAGACGAGACAATGCGTGTGATGGTTTTTGTGAAGGCGACGACGGACAGCGAAGAAGGCGTCATGCCTCCGGCGGAATTGCTCGTCGAGATGGGTAAGTACAACGAAGAGTTGGTCAATGCCGGCATCATGCTGGCGGGGGATGGTCTCAAGCCGTCCTCGCAGGGCAAGCGCGTCGCGTTTGACGGGCCGGGGCGCACCGTGATTGACGGGCCGTTCGCGGAGACCCGCGAGTTGGTTGCCGGGTACTGGATGTGGGAAGTCAAGGACATGGCCGAGGCCGTGGAGTGGGTGAAGCGCTGCCCCAACCCGATGATGGGTCCGAGCGAGATCGAGATCCGCCCGGTTTACGAGATGGCCGACTTCAACGAGATCATGACGCCCGAAGCGGAGGCGGTGCACGACCGGGTTCGCGACAAGCTGGAGGGCAAGTGAGGCGGATGTGATCTGCGCGCGCGGCCGGAGAGGCCGCGCTCGCTTTCAGACAACAGACAATCTAGTTCTTTGTTTTGTCGTGCTTCTTTTCGGAAAAACCGGTTCCCACTTTTCTAGGCAAGCACTCTAAAGGGATGCCCGAAATGCCCAAGATGATCTTCCTCAATCTGCCGGTGAAAGACCTCGCCGCCGCGACCCGCTTTTATGAAGCGATCGGATGCACGAAGAACGACCAGTTCAGCGATGAGAACGCGTCGTCCATGATGTGGTCGGACGCAATTGTGTTTCATCTGCTGACGCACGACTATTTCTCGACGTTCGCGCATAAGCCGATTGCCGATGCGCACAGGAGTGTCGGCATGCTGATCGCCTTGTCGTGTGGCCGGCGCTCGGATGTGGACGAGATGGTGGACGCTGCCGCGGCGGCGGGTGGCACGGCCGATCCGCGTGAGCGTCAGGACATGGGCTTCATGTACGTGCGCAGCTTTGTCGATCCCGATGGGCACGTGTTCGAGCCGGCCTGGATGGATATGTCGGCGATGGGTGGGGCGTGAGGAGGGGAGCGCGGAGCGGGCGCGCGGTTGCGATGGCCGCGCCTCGTGCTGCCTGTGCACTTGAGCCGAGCAAAATTCCTCAACAGAAATAATTCATCCGAGCACGCCCTAGTTTGACCGCGCCGTGCGAATCGGTGCGCTTTCAATTGCTCCAATATGTTTTGGCCCGGCGCTGGAAAAGCGCCGAGGGGAGGGATTTATGAAGCGCATTATTTCAATCGTTATTGTCGGGACAGTAGTTGCAGCATGTGCGGGGCCGAAACTCGTACCCGTTCGCATGGATGGTCAGAGAATTACAGAAAGCCCAGTGTTGGCACATGGCTACGAAGCAGATCACACCATCTGTCGAGGTGAGACGCAGAAGGCCAACCTATCCAAGACCAAGCATTACTATGGTGGTGTTGCCGGAATTGCCGAAAGCCTCGATCAAGCGCAAGCGGCGGGCGATGTCTATGCCGGCTGCATGGCGCAAAGAGGCTATGCCATGGTCAAGGAAGAGGAGGCGGAAGCCAAGCGAGCCCAGTACAGCGCGGTCGCTAGCTCTGTGGCTGGGGCCTCTCCGTTGGCGACGGGTTCAGTCACTAAGCAAGCTGGGCGTTGAATTTAAGAGCGGTCTCCCAGCATTTGTGCGTCATTAGACGTTTCGGGTTCGTGCGGACGCTCAGCATCTCGACACCCTTATTTCCGATCCGAATGCCGTCTATGATGTGGAGGTAAACCTAGACGATAGAAGTCGCGGATTTAAATGGTTTTTTTCGTTTTTTGTGACATTCGCGGCTGACACAAAGGGCGGCCCAGCAGAAGATGCTATCCTGCTCTTAGATGAGCCTGGTCTATATCTTCACGCGGCCTCTCAAGGTGATTTATTAAAGTACCTCACCGGAGATATTCCAAACCAAGTAATCTATACGACTCACTCTCCATTTATGGTGCCAACAGACAATTTGGATGCAGTCAGAACCGTCAAAATCGCTGCTGACACAGGCACGACTGTTACAAACGATCCAACCGGTGATGCTCGTACTCTGTTCCCCTTGCAGACGGCCCTTGGCTATACCTTGGCTCAAAGTCTCTTTGTAGGTCCGGCGAATCTCGTCGTTGAGGGAGTTACCGATTTTTGGATTGTTTCGGCAGTGTCGGAGTATTTGCGTGACAAGAATCGACCGGCGCTCCCTCCGGAAGTTGCGCTAACCCCAGCGGGAGGAGCTCAGAAGATTTCGTATATGGTCGCTCTTCTGGCATCTCAGCAGCTAAACGTGCTTGTGCTGCTTGATGATGAGAAACAGGCTCGCAACACGAGCGAGGAATTGGTTAAGGGCAAATTGATCCGGCAGGACAGCGTCATCTTCACAACGGAGCTGTATTCATCAGATGCGCCGGCAGAAGCAGATATTGAAGACCTGCTAAACCCGAGTGTCTATGAGGCTTTGGTGCGCGAGGCTTACAAGTCAGAATTGAAGGGAACTACACTTGCCTTGAACTCAAACATTCCGCGAATCGTGAAGCGCTTTGAGACGGCATTTTCGACCGTGGGCAAGGAGTTTAACAAGACGCGTGCTGCACGGCTTTTCTTGAGCAAAATGGCGGTGGATCCAGAGGAGGTCATGCCAAGTGAATCTGCCGACAGATTTCAACGGCTTTTTGAGCTGGTTGCAGAACGTTTTCAGCGGCAGAAGTCCCGTGAGAACAAATTCGGCTGATTGACAACGCAGTAGCCGAATTTAATCAGTCAGCCCTGCTCCGGCTTTGTCACCATCCAAATACCAAACAATCCGTATACACCTCTACCTTTAGCCACATCTCCAGGAGACCACGATGAGTACGCGCGCGATGCTTTGGGTGGGGTGGGGGCTGTCCGGTCTTTTCGCCCTGTTTATGCTGGGGGCGTCCGTCACGCCGAAGCTGGCGCAGATGCCGATTGCGGAAGAGACGATGGCGCAGCTCGGCAGGCCTCCGGGCTACGCGTTCATGATCGGGACCATCGAGCTTGTTTGCGTCGTGCTCTACCTCATCCCGCGGACCGGTTTTTTCCGTGCTTCTTATCGGAAAACCGGTTCCCACTTTTCCGGAAGCCTCTCGTGTGCTCGGCACGGTGCTGATGATGGGGCTGCTCGGCGGCGCGATGGCGACGCAGATCCGCGCGGAGAGCCCGCTCTTCAGCCACTTTTTTAGTGTTTAACTGGCTGTTCAGCCTGTCTATCTGGGGCTGGTCATGTGGGGCGGACTGTGGCTGCGCGATGCGCGGGTGCGGGCGGTGTTTCCGTTTATGAGGTAGGCGTGCCTTCTCGTGTCGTCCCGGCACTTGCTGGCGGGACCCAAGGTGCTACTGGGGCTTCCGTTCGCCGGTTGTGCTCCACTGCTGCCGCCGCGCACGCTGAACCTTGGATCCCGTGGACATTTTCTTTTGCCGCGCCTCCGGCACGAGCCACGGGATGACACATTCCCTACCGTCATCCCGGCATTTATTGCCGGGATCCAACTCTCGGCTGGGGAGGCCGCTGTGCTGTTGTGCTTCACCCTTGCGTCGGCGACGGCTGAGCCTTGGATCCCGCGAACACTTGTTTGCCGCGCCTCCGGCACGAGTCCCGGGATGACATGTTGTCGGGGTTCCGAGTGCAACATCCGCCAGACCCTCTACCGTCGTCCCGGCACAGGTCACGGGATGACACATTCCCTACCGTCATCCCGGCATTTATTGCCGGGATCCAACTCTCGGCTGGGGAGGCCGCTGTGCTGTTGTGCTTCACCCTTGCGTCGGCGACGGCTGAGCCTTGGATCCCGCGAACACTTGTTTGCCGCGCCTCCGGCACGAGTCCCGGGATGACATGTTGTCGAAGTTCCGAGCGCAACTGCCGTACATCCCCTACCGTCGTCCCGGCACTTGTTGCCGGTGGCGTGGCTGGAACGAAGTTACCGGGACCCAACTCTCGGCTGGGGTGTCCGTTCGCTGGTTGTGCTCCACCGCTACCACGGAGCCTGCTGGACCTTGGATACCGGGGACGAGCCCCGGTATGACATATGGTTCGGTTAGGGCGTATCGGAATGGCCGAGGCTGCGGTCGGGAGCGATCAGATCGCGGACGCGCTGCTTGAGTTCCTTCGTCTCCGGAAAGCGGCCTTCCGCCTTTCGTGACCAGATGACGTCGCCGTCAAGACGCACCTCGAAGACACCGCCGGTCGTGTCCGGCGTGAGGGTCACGGAGCCCAGGTCTTCGGCGAACGTGGTCAGAAGCTCCTGCGCCATCCAGGAGGCGCGCAGGCCCCAGCCGCATAACCGGCAGTAGGTGATTTCAACGTGTGGGCTTGCGGGCATGGTGACACCTCATTCGGACCCGGCTGTTCCCGGGCTTGGCTTTTTCTCCACCGCGATGTCGAAGTGCAGGACGTCCTCGCGGATGCCGAGTTTTGTGTAAAGCGCGATGGCCGGGGCGTCGATATGGTCGGCCTGGACGTAGATGACCCAAGCGGCGCGTTCGGCGGCGTGGGTGCGCAGGTGTTCAATGAGAGCGGTGGCGATGCCCCGGCGGCGATGGGCTTCGTGGACGGCGAGATCGTAAATGTAGAGCTCGCGGCGCGCCTGCTCGAACTTTTCGAGTTCGTAGCCGACGAGGGCGCCAACGACGTCTTCGCCGGCAAGTGCGACGAGGGCCACGACATGCTCCTTGGCGAGCAGGGTCGTGACGTAGGTATCGTCTGGTGGTGCGGCGCCATAGGTGTCGGGCTCCGCGAAGGCCTCGCCGAACAAGGCGTTCATCTTGCGGAAGAGGGGGAGATCGGCGGGGCCGAGGCGGCGGATGGCGGCGGGCTCAGATGACATGCGCCTAGCTGTAACACGGCGGCGCGGGAGGGCAACGCGGATCAGAAGACCGGCTTGATCTTGTCCAGGGCGGCGATGCCGGTGTCGGCATCCGCCTTCGTCACCCAGTGATGGGTGATGACGTGGTAGCCGTCCTGTTGGATCGAGAGATACTGGGTCGCGCCCGGACGGAAGATCTCTGTCATTGAAGGCCCGTCCGGATTAAAGACCGCGTTGGGATTGCTGATTACCAGTTGACGCTGGCCGGAGTCGACGGTGAAGCGTGTGTGCCCGCAGTATTCGATTTTGCCGACTTCCTTGCCGTCGACCCTGATCGTCGGCGTGTAGGTCATGATCTTGCCGCCGGTGAGGTAGTTGATCGGCGCGCATTGGAAGTAGGCGACGACCGTCGTCCGCCCGCCTTGGAGTTTTGCGAGTTCATCTGCCGTGAGCTTGGGCTGCTGTGCGCAGCCGGCAACGGTGAATGCGATGAGAACGACTGCGGCGAAACTCTTTCGGAAAAGCATAACCTGGAAATCCTCCGGACGCTGACGAACATATCTTCCTTGGGCGGAGGACTTGCTTCCGGCAATAGGATCTGTGCCAGGTTGCCGTTTCTGACTGTGGGCAAGTGGCTGGGGCGCAACGTGATGCGTTGAGCTTTTACCGCTTGCCGTAGGATGCCATGAACGTGCGCACGGCGATGCCGATCACGTGGGCGATGCGTTCGTCGCTTGGTGCGGGGGCGGCGGCGAACAGGACCGGCTTGAACATCGTCGACTGGCAGGAATCCAGGAACTGCGCGGCGGCAACCTCGCAGTCGTCAATGGCGACGACACCGGCTTTCACCTGAGCCTCAAGGTATTGCGAGAGGCGCTGGATCCCATATTGGGGGCCGAACTCGTAGAACTTGCGGCCGATTTCCGGCATGCGCTCGGCGATGCCGATGACAGTGCGCAGTGCTGACATGGCGGAGGGCTGGCAGAGGAAGCGGACGTAGGCGTCGCCGAGGCGCGTGAGAACGGCTTCGACGTTGTGATCGCTGGCATCCAGGGCGAAGACCTGCTGCGCCTGGCCAGCGCGCTCGTCCTCGACGATGGCTTCGAACAAGCTCTCCTTATTTTCGAAGTAGACATAGAGCGTGCCCTTCGACACGCCCGCGACGCGCGCGATTTCGCCCATGCTGGCCGCATCGAAGCCGTGGGTCAGGAAGAGCTGTCGCGCGCCTTCCATGATCTGCCGTCGCTTGGCGCTTTCTTCGACGGCCGGTGCGTCGGTGACCTTGCTCGACATTTTGTGATCGCTCCGGAGGTGAGTGTGATGACCGAACCGTTCAGTCAGTATTGACGTAGGCGTATAAGATGGCTAAGTCAAGCCATGACTGAACGGTTCGGTCAATCATGATTTAAGCAGACGAATATATGCTAAAGGTTCGTGATAACAATGAGCTAAAGTCTTTCGAGGACGGCGATGTGCCGGTCTCGGAGCCGGATTTCACGCCTTCGTCCCTGACTGTCGAAGCGAAGGGGCCGCGTGTTGTGCCCCCGCCTGCAGACCCTGAGAGCCGCGAGGCGGAGAAGGCGCCTCAAGATGCGCCGGGGGCGAAGCCCGACGCGGAGGCTTCTCCGCCTGCGCCAGCCAAGCGGCATCGGCTGCGGCGGCTTGTGATTGTTGCGGTTGCGTTGATCGCGCTGGGCGCTGGCGGCTGGTATGGACATTACTGGTGGACGACGGGCCGTTTCCTCGTTTCGACCGATGACGCTTATGTGGGCGCGCACACGGCGACGCTGGCGGCCAAGGTTTCAGGCTACATTTCTTCCATTGATGTTCGCGATAACCAGGAGGTGCATCCGGGTGAGGTGATCGCGCGTATCGATGACGGTGACTACAAGCTGGCGGTTCAGTCCGCCCGCGATAACGTGGCGATCCAGCAAGCTGCGATCGCGCGGATCGGCAAGCAAGTGGACGCCCAGGACGCAGCAGTTTCACAGGCCAAGGCTCAGCTTATTTCCGCCAACGCCGCAGCCAAACAAGCCGAACTTGAATTGGTGCGTCAGCAGCAACTCGCAAATCGTGATTATGCCAGCCGGCAGGCGCTGGAGCAGGCGCAGGCGAACCGTGATCAGACGGCGGCGGCTGTGGAAGGGGCGAAGGCCGGTGTGACGGCGGCGGAGACCAATGTGGCTGTGCTCAAGGCGCAGCAGCAGGAAGCCGAGCGGACACTCAAGCAACAGCAGACCGCACTGGCCAAGGCTGAGCGGGATCTGTCCTTCACTGTAATTCGCGCGCCGATTGATGGCGTGATCGGAAACCGCGCCATGCAGGTGGGCGACTACGTGCAGCCGGGGCAGCGTCTCGCGGCGCTGGTGCCACTGGATGACGTCTATATCGATGCGAATTTCAAGGAGACGCAGCTTGCCGATCTGCGTCCGGGGCAGCCGGTCACCGTGTCAGTGGACGCGCTTCCTGATCATGACCTCAAGGGCAGCGTTGTGAGTGTGGCGCCGGCTTCAGGCTCGGTCTTCTCCCTACTGCCGCCGGATAATGCGACAGGCAACTTCACCAAAATCGTACAGCGCATCCCGGTGCGGATCCGTGTGCCGGTCTCGGACAAGAAGCATGAGCTTTTGCGGCCCGGTATGTCGGTCGTCGTAACGGTGGATGCGAAGCCAGGCGCGACCGAGGGGGCCTCTGTCGCTGCAGTTCAAAGCGTCAAGTAAGTGTGAGAGATAAGCGAGCCATGCCATGGCCGATACGAACGGAATATCTTCAGAGATTGCTGACGATCGCATAGATCCGCGCCGGCTCATCGCGTTCCTGACAATGGTATTCGGGATGTTCATGGCGATCCTGGACATCCAGATCGTTTCGGCGTCGCTGACGGAGATCCAGGCTGGTCTCGCAGCGAGCAGTAATGAGATCACCTGGGTTCAGACAGCGTACCTCATCGCCGAAGTGGTGATGATCCCGTTGTCGGGGTTCCTGTCTCGCGCGCTGGGGACGCGCATCCTGTTCGCCGTTTCTGCGGGAGGCTTTGCGGCTGCCAGCCTCATGTGCGGGCTTTCGACCTCTATCAACGAGATGATCATATGGCGCGCCATTCAGGGGTTCATCGGCGGCGGTATGATCCCGACGGTTTTCGCCTCAGCCTACCTGATTTTTCCGCGGTCGCGCATGAATGTGATTGTACCGTTGATCGGGTTGGTTGCGACATTGGCACCGACGATCGGTCCGACGGTGGGAGGTTACCTCACCAATATCCTGTCATGGCACTGGTTGTTCTTCATCAACGTTATTCCGGGTATCTGTGTGGCGATCGCCGCATTGGCTCTCATTGATTTCGATGAGCCCGATTTCAGTCTCTTCAATACTTTCGACTGGTTTGGCTTGTTGTTTATGGCTGGGTTCCTAGGCGGCCTCCAATATGTTCTGGAAGAGGGGCCGCGCAATGACTGGTTCGGTGACGATGCCGTTCTCGTTATGGCGTGGGTTTCCGGGCTTTCGGCGATTGCGTTCTTTGTGCGGGTTTTGACAGCGCGCACGCCCATCGTCGATCTGTCGTCCTTCCAAAACCGCAACTTCGCAGTGGGCTCGCTCTTCTCGTTTGTGCTTGGCATCGGTCTTTATGGGTTGACGTATCTCTATCCCATCTACCTCGGCCAGATCCGTGGGTATGACGCACTCATGATTGGCGAGACGATGTTTGTGTCCGGTTTGGCCATGTTCCTCACTGCTCCGGTGGCCGGGCGGTTGATGCCGGTAGTCGACAAGCGCTTGATGCTGATGGTGGGCTTTCTGTTTTTCGCGGTTGGCACGTGGTGGATGACGTATCTGACCAGCGATTGGGATTTCTATGAGCTTTTATGGCCGCAGATCTTCCGTGGCGTTGGGCTGATGCTGTCAATCATTCCGATCAACGACATCGCGCTTGGCACTCTGCCGCCTGAGCGGGTGAAGAATGCTTCGGGCCTGTTCAACTTGATGCGCAACCTTGGTGGTGCCGTAGGTCTTGCGGGACTGACGACGGTCTTGAATGATCGCACGGATCTCCACTTGGCGCGTTTGCACGAGTCGATCACCTGGTCGCGGCCAGTCGTAGAAGAGACGCTCAACATGCTGACGGAGCGTTTTCACTCTTTCGGTAGCGATGCGCATGCCATGGCGCTCAAGCAGCTGATGCAGATCACGCATCAGCAAGGTGTCGTCATGGCCTTTTCCGATGTGTTTTTGCTGCTGACGCTGCTCTTTGCCGGCCTCGCGTTGCTTTCGCTTCTGGTCAGCAAGCCGAAGGCGGCTGCCGGTGGCGCGGCACATTAAGCACGGTGGGTGGGCACTCCACCGTCGGAAAAAAAATCGCTCGAGGAAAAAACATCCATCGTGTCGATCCGGGTGTTGCTCGTTCGACGTTACGGCAGAGCCGGCCTAATTCTCCCGCGTTAAAACCGCAAATGTCGGCTCATAACCGGATGCAGAAGGATGAGTGACGATGAAATTCCTATCGATGGTCAAGTCTGCGGAGCACCAAGGGCCGCCGCCCATGGTGCTGATGGAAGCGGTCGGTGGTCTCGTAGAGGAGGCGACGAAGGCGGGTATCGTCATCAATGTGGGTGGGCTAATGCCGAGCCAGATGGGCGCTCGTGTCCGTCTCTCCAATGGCAAATTGAGTGTGACCGATGGCCCATTTGCAGAGGCCAGAGAGGTTATTGGGGGATATGCCATGTTTGAGTTGAAGAGCAAGGAAGAGGCGATTGATTGGGCCAAACGCCTTCTGGCTCTGCATCTGGAGCATTGGCCGGAACGGGAAGGTGAGTGTGAAATTCGCCAAATTGCCTCGGAATAGGGAAACCTCTTCAGTCCATTAGGCGAAAAGTTGCCTGGATGCGGTGAGTTGCGATAGTCGGTAGCCATGACTGCTACCGACGTTCAAGCGAGCATTGACGCCATCTGGCGTATCGAGCAGGCCCGGCTTATTGCCGGGCTCGTGCGGATTGTGCGCGATGTGGATCGTGCAGAAGAGCTGGCTCAGGAAGCGCTTGTGGCCGCGCTGGTGGAATGGCCGAAAACCGGTGTGCCCGTAAAGCCCGGAGCGTGGTTGATGGCTGCAGCGAAACGCCGAGCCATCGACGGATTTCGCCGCGACAAGATGCTGGAGCGCAAACATGCGGAGATTGGACGAGATCAGGAGAACGTTCGCGACACGAGCATAGAAAAGATCGAGACCGCCATGGACGATGATCTTGGCGATGAACTCTTAGGGCTGATCTTCACCGCATGCCACCCGATTTTATCGGCTCAGGCGCGCGCGGCTCTCACGCTGCGGCTGATCGGCGGGCTTTCGACGGATGAGATTGCCCGTGCCTTCCTTTCGAGTGAAGCGACTGTGGCGCAGCGGATCGTCCGGGCGAAGAAGACGATCGGGAAGGCGGGTCTAACTTTTGAGGTGCCGCGCGGGGCGGCCCTTCAGGAACGGCTGGCTTCGGTCTTGGAGGTTATCTACCTCATTTTCAATGAGGGTTATGCGGCGACCGCCGGGGAGGATTTGATCCGTCCGGCCTTGTGTACGGAGGCTCAGCGTCTTGGCCGTATCCTTGCCGCCGCTCTTTCAAATGAGGCGGAAGTCTTCGGTCTGCTTGCTCTTATGGAAATTCAGGCATCGCGTCTGGGAGCCCGCACAGCGACGGATGGTTCGCTTCTGACATTGAATGAACAGAACCGCGCGCGCTGGGATCAACTTTTGATCCGGCGAGGGCTCGCTGCATTGGAGCGCGCTCAGGCGCTTGGAGGTGCACATTCGCCCTATACGCTGCAGGCAGCGCTTGCCGCTTGTCATGCGCGGGCTCGTAGGGTTGAGGAGACCGACTGGGAGCGGATTTGCTCACTTTACGACACGCTGCGTGAGGTCATGCCATCACCCGTGGTCGATCTGAATAGGGCGGTTGCGCATAGCATGGCGTTTGGCCCTGAGGCCGGATTGGTGCTGCTGGATGCGATTGAACAGGCGGAGGCGTTGGGTGGCTATGCCCCTTTGCCGGCGGCCCGGGGTGACTTTCTCTTCCGTGCGGGGCGGTTAGGAGAGGCCAAGACCGAATTTGAGCGCGCTGCGGTTCTGACCCGCAATTCCCGCGAGAAGGCGTTCCTTCTCGCGCGTGCGCGCTCTTGCGAGCGATGACCTCTCTCGGCGTCTAGTTTGTGAGCTCGTGGCCCCGCCAGGCCGGAAGGCGGTCGCTGGGGGTCAGCGTGCCTCGCTCAAGAGAAGATATAGCGTAGTGATCAAGCTGGCCATCTTCCGGCATACGGCCCAGGTTGCTGGCGGCAAGATTGCGGCGAACCGCGCCTTCCATCATGGCCAAGGCCTGCCCGCCTTTAACGTACACGTTATCCCACGTGGACATGGCCTGATCGCACAGATGCGGGTCGCGCACGCAAGTCTGTGACGTCCAATCGTAAGCCTCACCGACGCGCTCCAATAGCCGTTCGCGATCAATGCCGTCGCGCGGCACGAAGATCACGATCAGAGCCAGGATCAGCAGTAGTCTCATGGGGAACTCCCCCTCCAGTCTACAAATTTACTCGTCTCGAACGCCGCGAAATCCGGTCAGGGTCTCAAGGCTCCCCTGGTGAGGGCGGCAGTGAGATGCGGGCGTCGTTCGTCAGCTTGTACAATAGCGGAGGAAAGCTGCAGAACCGCTCGCGAGGGCGATGCAATTTGTGTTGAATTGCAAAGCTTTGATTATGCTTCTGTTAACGGATATGCGTTCGCGATCTAGCTCAGCAGCTCGCTGGTTAACGTCGCCTTCACAGGCTCCCCAATAGTCTGCCGTGAAAGAGATTTGAGCGTAGAATTGATCGCTGGAGGGGGTAGTGCCGGCAAATATGGTCAAGATTGGGTTACTCGTGTTTGTCGTGTTGGCCGCGACGGTGACCGCCAACGTGATGGCGTTGCAACCTATTGGCCGGCGAGCAATCGGTCCGGCTACCAAAGCAGCTGCCCCTGTTGAGACGGCTACGGTGCCGGAGAAGGCTGATGTGTCCAAGGCGGAACCGGCGGTATTGAACGGCGAGAAAGCACCGGATCTTGAAGGTGCGGTACGCCGCGAATTGGGACTGCGTGGGTATGCGCCTGGTGAGGGGGATTTTTCCGGCCTTGAAGCACGTGCAGCTATCTTGGCCTTTGAGAGCGATGCGGGGTTGCCTCTGACCGGACGTGTACGTTCGGAGCTTCTGCAGCAGCTCTTGTTCGGTGTCGCGAGAAACGCTCCTATGGTAGATGCGATGCCTGCCTCTGCCGAGGTCTCGCGAGATGCGCGCGAGGTTATCGCGGCGGCGCAGCGGTCGCTTGCGTTACTCGGTTATAAACTCGAAGCAAACGGTCTTCCCAGCCTTGAGACCCAAAAAGCTATCCGTGAATTTGAGGCCTACTATAAGCTCCCTGTAACGGGCCGAGTTTCGGGACGGCTTATGGCGCAACTTGCTCAGGTTAGTAAGCTCGATCACGGATCGGTGGCTGTAGACAAGCTGCGGGCTCGTGTCGCCTCGCAGCACTAGCGCGGGGGGCCTAGTTTGGCGGCGCGATGCGATTAAAATCTGAAATCTGGGTGAAGGCCTATATCCGGCGCTGCGGAGCTTCCGGGGGGGCGGCATTTGTCGTCCGGCGGGGTGATGACGCTGCAGGGAGTATTTTTATTCGCATCAATCGTCTCGACGGGACATCGACGTTATTTGGTCCGGCTGCTGCAGGGTTAGAGACAGCAGAGATTGAACGCCGATGGTCCCTCCGGCTGGGTCAGGATCCCAAACCAGACGAGGATATCGACGCGTACGTAGCACGTGAAATCAGCTTCGATCCGGACATTTGGGTTATTGAGGTTGAGGATCGTGAGGGGCGACATTTTCTCGAAGATTGGCTTGCTGAAGATTGATTGTCGTCGGTGTGTGTTACGCTTAAGCTTCGGTTAAGGGAATCATTGCCCTAATCTTCGAAAGTGGGAGCATCCTGGTGGTGCGACAAGCCCGGAAGCACCCTGTGCGACGTAGCGATGGCGTGTTCTATCGCTCGTGTGGCGACTAATTCCGGGGGGTGCTATGGGCACCGTGATCGAGTTTCCAAAGGCGAGGACTGTACGAACCGACAGCATAGATCTGGATGATTTATGCACGACCGGTGAAGTAGTGCTCTTCACAGGCGTTAGATACGCAGAGTTGGAAGCACAGAATAAAGCTGTCCATGAGGACGGTTCCAACGCTTGTAGTAATGAGAAAGACGCGACGGCCTAAACCGGGGCCGTTTGCTTGGCTGATTTTAGAACGGCTCCCAGCTGCAGCGGGCGCGACGTAGGTCGGCTTCGATAAGGTGGTTGTAAGCCTCACCTTTATCCGGTGCTCTGATGATGGCTATTCCGCGCGAGCTTTCCACGGTTTGCGTGCGCGCTGTAGGGCGAGGTCTGCCAAGGGCCTCGGGAGACATTCCAAAAAAGCGGTCTTCAGTGGGCACGATACGAAGGCGCAGCGTGGTGCTGCGGTCATCTCGGCCCGTGGCAGAATAGACGTTGTCACCGTCGGGTGTGTGCAAAGCGAGGGACCACCCGCGCCCAGGTAGCACGGCTGTAACCGTGACCGGACCCGCCGTGGCATCGTAGCGGCACATGGCGTAACGAACGTCGGGCGTCAGGAACGGCAGCGGCTGCGCTTCAGGTGTTACAGGTGGAAGTATCTTTATCTTGTTGACTGGTAGAACGGGCTCCAGCCGGGCGTAGGCTGTCGAGACGTTGAAGAGAGGTGCCGTCAAGGTTGCGATGATGTGCAGAATGCCTATGGCGCACAGAGCGGCCAAAATCACGCGCAGATTGGGGCGCCCGAGCTTTGCCAATCTTTTCAGAATGCGCATGATCATCGGCAGGCCATGCGCTTAATTGAGGGAAGGGTAAGGTCGGCGGCTTCTCCGTCTACAATGGACGTGGCGCCTTCCACGACAGCCAGAATAAGTGTCAGGCGGCCACCGCCACCGGTTGGAAGCCAGTTTCCTGGCCGTGCATCACGGGCCAATGTTACGGTGAAGGTATTGTCAGGCCCCACGGCTACGGTATCGCTTGTGAAGGAATAACGCGCTGCGGGGTTCGGGATCAGGCGGCCGTTATCGTCGAAGACAGTGATACTCCACCAGCGGGCGTCTATCTCTTGTCCCTTGATGCTGTATTCGCATGAAGAATGCAGGCGCATCCCGTCACTGTCATGGCTGGCGACGTAGGTGCCTGCGAGTTCGGTCGACAAGTTTAGCGTGCCGGATCGTGCGAAGTGGGCTCGTGTGTACGGATCTGCATCAGCGCGGCCTTCAGCCGTCCACGTGACCCAGGGCCCTACGCTTCGCGTGGTCAGGTTCGAGCCGGCGCTCACCATGTACCAGCTCGACGTCAGCCCACCGATCAGGACTATGCCGATGAACATCGCCCAGTCCGACAGTTTGTTGATGACTGTCAGCGTGGTCTTCTTGATCTTGTGAAGGGCGAACGGCATGTGGGCTCGGAGGTGGGGCTAAGCGTTGTGTGCGTGGCTCGAAGTGTGACGCGGGTTGCTCGTGAAGTGTTTTATCAGGCCTCTCTGGCTCGTTCGATTTTATATTTCATGGCCGGGACCTCAACGGAGCCCCCGCCTCGGCGCGTCGCCCGAGGTCAGATTTTGGCTGGGCTTCTTTTTCGCCGGGAGGACCCTCCGCAGGCTCCTGGCCACTGGCTTTGCGCATTGCTGTGCTTACCTGCTTCAGTACGTCCCGTGTTTTGCCCGGCATGAGGCTCGCCGTGTTGGACGGCTTCTGGGCATCACTGTTTGCAAAGCTGCCCTCAGCGCTGGCGAGTTCAGCCAAACGTTGGCGTTCAGCCACTTGAACTGGGTGGGGCCGCAGACCAGGAATTGTCGGGATATTCATGTCTGTATGGGCCACCGACATGTAGGCGTGCCACGTTTCTGCAGGAAGGCTGCCGCCGGTGACGCGGTTTGTCGGGCGGAAATCGTCGTTACCCAGCCATACACCGGTGACGTATTTTCCGGTGAAGCCCATGAACCAAGCATCGCGATAGCTTGAGCTCGTGCCCGTCTTACCGACCGCGTTTGTGAAATCGAGGCGTGCGCGTCCACCGGTTCCGGCTTCGACGACCTCTTGCAACATTCGATTCAAGTCTTCCGCAACTGACTGTTCAATGACGCGCGGCGGTTCGGGTTCGTCGCGTTCGCGCGAGTAAACGAGTTCGCCGCGTGAGTTGACGATTTCTAAAATACCGTAGGGCCGGACTAAGCGTCCGCCATTGGCAAAAGTGGCGTAGCCGCCCGTGTGTTCTAGTACCGTTACGCCGCCATCGCCGAGCGCCATCGAGCAACTTTTGGTAACGCCCGTAACACCGAGGCGGTTTACAACTTCAAGAAGATTGTCGCGGCCGAACTTCAGCGACAGATCGACGGCGGTGGTGTTGTAAGATTTTGCCAGGGCGTAGGACAGGGGAACGCGCCGACCGCTACCATATCCGCCGCTGTAGTTTTTCGGTGTCCAGTTTCCGCAGCTGCGGGAGCTGTCGCGAACCATTGTGTTGGGTTTGTAGCCGTTTTCCAGTGCTAGCAAATAGACATAAGGCTTGAAGGATGAGCCGGGTTGGCGACGTGCGGCTGTTGCACGATTGAACTGGCTTGCGCCGTAATCTACGCCACCAACAATGGCGCGGACTGCTCCATCCGTTTCCATCGAGACTAGGGCGCCGGACTTGACCCGATTGTGCCTGCCTTCGCGGCGGATCGTGGAGGTCAGAGCCTCTTCCGCAGCGCGTTGCAAATTGAGATCCACTGTCGTGCGGGCCGTCAGGACAAATTCACCTTTGCCCTTGGCTATGCGCTGAACTTCTTCGAAGGCCCAGTCGAGGAACCAGTCCGGGCTCGAAGGATCGTTGTGTTCAACGATCTTCGCGGGATGAAGCCGAGCATCGTAAACTTGGCCCGCCGTGTAGAAGCCGGCTTCCACCAAATTTGAAAGGACCTCGTTGGTGCGCGCGCGCGATGCAGCCAGGTTGATGTGTGGCGCGTAGCTGGTCGGAGCTTTGAACAGACCACCGAGGAGAGCAGCCTCGGCCAAGTTTACGTCACGGACGGATTTGCCGAAGTAAAATTGCGAGGCGGCTTCCACGCCGAAAGCACCACCGCCCATGTAAGCTCGATCGAGATAGAGCTTGAGAATTTCGCGTTTGGTGAAGCGGGATTCCAATAGGAACGCGAGGAACACTTCCTTCAGTTTGCGCTGGATTGAGCGTTCCGGCGAAAGAAAGAGGTTTTTGGCGAGCTGCTGCGTAAGCGTCGAACCGCCCTGTACGACGGCGTCCGCACGCAGGTTTTCGATCAGCGCGCGGAGAGTGCCCTGGAAGTCGACACCGAAATGCTCGAAGAAGCGCCGGTCTTCCGTCGCCAAGGTTGCCTTGATGACCGGGTCTGGGATTTCTTCGAGTGGAACTGCGTCATTGTGCAGGATGCCGCGCTTGCCGATTTCGTTGCCATCTCGGTCGAGGAACTTTACGGAGTATTGGCCGGTGAGGAAGCTTTCCTCACTAAATTCCATGAAGGCCGGGAGAGCCAGAGCGTAAAGTAGAATAAAACCGCCGGTTGCCAGGGTCAGGCACTCGCAGGCCAATTCGTTGAAGAGGCGTTTCCATCCCGTAAGCCGGAAGCGCGCAAAGAAGCTCGACGCCGAATTCCAGGAATCGCAAATGCGGACCCAGGTTTCGGACATCATCGAATCGATCTTCGAATCGATGCTGAGCCAATCTATGATGCGGTCGCGTCCGCCCTGCTTGAAAAACCAGTCGCTCACGGCATGTTGCCCTGTCGATTTGACGGTGCGTAGTTTGGTACTGATCGCACTGAATTAACTCAGCTCGACGCAAGGTGCCAGAGCCAGCTATCAAGTTTGCGCAATAAGAGGTCGCAAATATGGTTCGGCACCCGGTATGCCAGGCGAGCATAGCGGATGCTGAGGCAATAAGGAGACAAGATGTCAGAGCCGTTCTGGCGCACGAAATCGCTTGAAGAATTGTCTCAGGACGAATGGGAGGCTTTGTGCGATGGCTGTGGACGCTGCTGCCTTCTTAAGCTTGAGGACGAGGATACCGGCGAGGTACACCTCACGCGATTGTCATGCCGCCTGCTTGATGTCGGCAACTGCAGGTGTGCGGATTATGAGCGTCGACATGACGCCGTGCACGATTGCATTTCGATTTCACCGGAAATGATCCGCAAGCTGGATTGGCTTCCGGGAAGTTGCGCCTATCGGCGGGTTGCGGAGGGACGCGACTTGGCTTGGTGGCATCCCTTGGTTTCGGGGACGATTGAGACGGTGCATCAGGCTGGAATTTCGGTGCGCGGTTGGGCGCGCCCAGAAGGTACGGTCAACGCCTACAGCATGCACAGGTATATTATCGCGGATTTTGAAGAAGAATGAATTTCGATACTTATCCCCACCGTCGCGCTGCTCGAATAGTATTTGGGTATGGCTGGTAAAGGGTCTCGAGATCCTTACGGCGATCATAGAAAGATCGTTCCGGCCGAAATATAATATCACTGACCATTGAAGAGGCTCGATGCCCATCGCAGACGCGAATTGGGCCGAGATCAGGCGTGCCTACGAGGCTGGACTGGAAACAGTGGCGGCGCTCGCGACACGGTGTGCGGTTTCGGCAGATAGGATCTACAGACGCGCCCGGAAGGAAGGCTGGACGCGCCGGTCATCGCGGCGTGTGAAACAGGCCAAGGGCAAACGCGCTGCGGGCAAAGTTTGTGGAGCTAAGCCGCGCGGCCGTGACGATCGCAAAATCAGTCACGTGGCAATGATCCAGCGGCTTTATCGGGCCATTGACGAAAACCTTAAACGATTGGAGGCCCGGATGGGCTCTGGACGAGAAGTCTCCGCGGCGGAAAGCGCGCGAGAGACGCGGGAACTTGGGGTGATGATTCGAAGCTTCGAAAAGGTGACGGCGTTTGCAACCGACATCGAACGTAGCCGTAAACCCGCCGCACCGGAGCGTATCAGTTCCGCCGATGCGGAGCGCATGCGCGAAGAGATTGCGAAGCGCCTTGAACGCCTCAATGGAGCGGGGAACCCTGGAGCGGGATCTCGGCCTCCTAAGCGATGATCAGGTCGCGGTACTCCACCGCGATTGGCAAGTCTGGGCGCGTGATGATCAACTTCCACCTGTAGTTGGGGAAGATGGAGTGCCTTGGCGCGTCTGGCTTATTCTTGGTGGGCGCGGGGCGGGCAAGACGCGGGCAGGTGCTGAGTGGGTGAGGGCAAAAGCGCTGGGGCTTGGTCCGGTGGGATCGAAGCCTGCGCAACGCATTGCTTTGGTCGGTGAGACAATCGGCGAAGTTCGCAATGTCATGGTCGAAGGCGTTTCGGGAATACTTTCGGTTCATGGGGCCGGGGAGCGGCCAAGTTTTGAAACGTCGAGGCTACAACTTACTTGGTCGAACGGTGCTGTGGCGCAGATGTTTTCGGCCGAAAATCCTGAGGGGCTACGTGGGCCGCAGTTCGATGCGGCGTGGTGTGACGAAATCGCGAAGTGGCGGACTGCGGACGAAACCTGGGACATGCTGCAATTCGGCCTACGTCTTGGTGAGCGACCACAGGTGGTGGCGACCACGACGCCGCGGCGTGTGCCAATTTTGGAACGGCTGATGGAGGATGCGTCGACAGTTGTCAGCCGCTCGACCACTGCGGACAACGCGGGCAATCTCGCGCCCTCGTTTGTTGCAGAGATGATGCGTCGCTACGGCGGAAGCGTTCTCGGGCGGCAGGAGCTGTTTGGAGAGATCATCGCGGACGACGGCGGAGGACTATGGCGCCGCGATTGGATTGAGGAACAGAGAGTTGCCAGTCCGCCACCGTTGAAAAGGATCGTCGTCGCGGTTGATCCGCCGGTTACGGCGACCGTTCAGTCGGATGCCTGCGGAATCGTGGTTGCGGGAGAAGGATTGGATCGGCGCTATTACGTGCTTGCCGATCGCAGTATTCAAGGACGCGAGCCTGCGGTCTGGGCACGGGCAGCAATTGCCGCGAAGAAGGACTTCGACGCAGATCGCGTGGTGGCGGAGGTCAATCAGGGCGGGGATTTGGTGGCGAGCGTACTCCGTCACGTTGATCCGCAATGCCCTGTCCGCAAGGTGCGTGCGACGCGCGGCAAATGGCTTCGCGCTGAGCCCGTGGCTGCTCTTTATGCCGAAGGCCGCGTTGCCCACGTTGGGGCGTTGACTGCGTTGGAAGACGAAATGTGTCTGTTTGGGACGAATGCCTGGGGGCGTGGTCGCAGTCCTGATCGGCTTGATGCCCTGGTGTGGGCGTTGAGCGACCTGATGGAACCTGAGACAGCAGGGCCAGCGGTTCGACTGCTTTGACGTTCTAATTTTCGAAACACAAACCGATGGATGGTTCGCATGGCGCGCATGATGCAGGCGCTGGCGCGATGGCTGTTGCCCAGTCTGCGGTCAGATCCTGGCGCGGCGAAGGCTAGTGCGACTGGTGCGCTGATCGCGGTTGGCGGCCCGGGGCGTGCCGTGTGGAGTCCGCGGGATTATGCAACCTTTGCTCGCGAGGGCTATGGACAGAACGCGATCGTCTATCGATCGGTCCGCATGATCGCCGAAGCTGCTGCCTCCGTTCCGTTGCTGCTTTACGACGGCGACATCGAGCTTAGCGAACATCCGCTGCTGGATTTGATTGCGAGACCGGGGCTTGAGCAGACCGGTGTCGATTTGTTCGAGTCCTGGTACGGACACTTGTTGGTGGCCGGCAACGTGTATGCCGAAGCGGTCGCGGTCGGGCGTGAGATCCGCGAGCTGTTTGTGTTGCGGCCTGATCGCATGAAGGTCGTGCCCGGTAGTGATGGGTGGCCGGAAGCCTATGAATACACTGCGGACGGGCGAACGGTTCGATTTCAGCAGGATTTGGAGGGCGGCATACGTCCCATTCTGCATGTCAGGTTGTTCCATCCGACGAACGATCATTATGGGATGAGCCCAATTGAGGCGGCTGCCTCCGCGATCGATATTCATAACGAGGCGGCAAAGTGGAACAAGGCGCTCTTGGACAATGCCGCACGACCTTCCGGTGCGCTCATCTACGCGGCGCGCGACGGTCATCTGACGGGCGAACAATATGATCGTCTCAAGGCTGAGTTCGAGGGTGGGTTTCAAGGCGCCAGCCATGCCGGGCGGCCTCTGCTACTCGAGGGCGGGCTTGACTGGAAACCGCTCAGCCTTAGCCCGAAGGAGATGGATTTCATCGAGGCGAAGAACGCGGCTGCGCGTGAAATCGCCCTTGCGCTGGGTGTGCCGCCGATGCTGCTCGGTATTCCTGGCGACAATACCTACTCAAACTATCAGGAAGCCAACCGGTCGTTCTGGCGGCAGACGGTGTTGCCCATGGTGCACCGGACCGCGAAGGCCATGTCAGCGTGGTTAGGTCCTTCCTTCGGAGGCGGGCTCGAGTTGCGCCCTGATCTCGATCAGATCGAAGCATTGTCGACTGAGCGTGAAGCTCTGTGGTCACGCGTGGAGGGAGCAAGTTTTCTCACGCGTGACGAAAAGCGCGCAGCGGTTGGCTACGGGACGGCCCCTGATGGTGACGGCGCGTATGAGTGAAGCTGGACAAGTTCGGGAGGCTGGCTTGGAAGCGAAATTCTTGTCGCTCGATTTCAAGGGCGTCGATGCCCAAGGGTGTTTTTCCGGATATGCGAGCCTGTTCGAGCGGGAGGATCTCGGTCGCGATGTGATTGCCGTCGGCGCCTTTGCTGAGAGCTTGCGTCAGAAGGGGGCGGGGGGCGTCAAGCTGCTGTTTCAGCACGATGCTAATCAACCCATCGGGATCTGGACAGAGCTGCGCGAGGATGCCCGTGGGCTTTTTGCCAAAGGGCAGCTCACGGACGAGGTCGCGCGGGCGCGCGAGGTCGCGTCGTTGATGCGTGCGGGTGCACTGGACGGCTTGTCTATTGGGTTTCGTGCACTCAAGGCACGTCGTGATCCACGCAATGGGATACGCCGTATCGAGAAGGTCGACCTTTGGGAGATATCGGTGGTCACGTTTCCGATGCTTCCGGAGGCGCGGGTTTCACGCGTTAAAGCCGGATCGCTACCGGTGGGTGATCCTACGGAACGAGATTTCGAACGTTGGCTCACGCGGGATGCTGGGCTCACGCGTTCAGAAGCGCGCGCGCTCATGCGTAGCGGCTTCACAGGTTTCCGATCCTTGCGGGATGCGGGCGGAGGCTGTCGCGAAGGCCAGCGGCTCACTGAACGGATCAGTGCTGCCGCGCGTCTTTTGAGGACCAACTGACCGGATCGAGCAGGAAGAAAGTAACCATGTTTACGACACATGATATTGAACGGAAGGGAACGGATGACATCTCCATTGCTTTCGATGACTTTATGCAGGCGTTTGAAGCTTTCAAGGCTGCCAACGATGAGCGTCTGGAGAGCATCGAGAAACGCGTTTCGGCGGATGTCGTCACCACTGACAAGCTTGAACGCATCAACCGTGCGCTCGATGATTTGACGCTGAAGTCGCGACGTCCTCTGCTCGGTGCATCGGGTGGCGTTGCCCGTTCGTCGCTCTCCATCGAGCACAGGAACGCTTTCGATACCTACGTACGGAAGGGGGAAAGCGGCACACTTCGAGAGCTTGAAGGCAAGGCGCTTTCCGTGGGGTCTGATCCGGATGGTGGGTATCTTGTGCCGGAGGAAACGGAAGCGGCGGTCAACCGCGCGCTGAAAGATATCTCTCCTATCCGGGCGATCTCCGGTGTGAGGCAGGTTTCCGGCTCCATTTACAAGCGACCGTTTGCTGTATCGGGTCCGGATACGGGCTGGATCGGGGAGACCGCAGCGCGCGTTGAGACGGCGACGCCAACGCTTGCAGAGCTGTCGTTTCCCACGATGGAACTTTACGCAATGCCTGCGGCGACTTCGAGCTTGCTCGATGACAGTGCCGTCGACATCGATGCCTGGCTGGCGGAAGAAGTGCGTATCGCCTTTGCGGAACAGGAAGGCCAAGCCTTTGTCGCCGGCGATGGTGTGAATAAGCCGAAAGGATTTCTCAGCTATACGACCGTCGACAACGCTGCGTGGGAATGGGGCAAGGTCGGTGTTTTGACGACGGGTGTTGCCGGAGACTTTGCTGCGTCTAATCCTGGCGACATTCTGATTGATCTCATTTACGCGGTGCGTTCGGGTTATCGGGCGAATGCTCACTTCGTCATGAACCGGTCAACGCAGGCGGAGATCCGAAAGCTCAAAGACAACGATGGTCATTACCTGTGGCAGCCGGGCGCGCGACCTGGTGAAGCTCCTTCCTTGTTGGGCTTCCCCGTGGCAGAGGCGGAGGACATGCCGGATATCGCGGCGGATGCGCTTGCCGTGGCCTTCGGCGATTTCAGGCGCGGCTATCTGATCGTGGACCGACTGGGTATTCGCGTGCTGCGAGACCCTTATTCCGCGAAGCCCTACGTGTTGTTTTATACGACGAAGCGTGTGGGCGGTGGCATCCAAGATTTCGATGCGATCAAGCTTTTGCAGTTCAGCGCCTAGTCGCTGAATTCCGCGACACGACGATTCATTGGGATGGGCGCTGGCCGTTGGGGTCGCGCCCTTTTTTGTTTCCGCCAGCGGGTCTCCTCTGCCGCTGCCGGAGAGTGCAGGGCCGCCTGACACGCCACATACGGCGGTCCTGCCGCTTTCTTTTTAAAGACGGCTGTCAGGCTGTTCGTTGAACTGGAATGGCAAAACGCGGTTGTCGAGAATAGGTGACCTATTGGCTCTCGTCCTGCAAAGCGGCCCGGCTTCCGAACCCGTTTCGGTTGAGGAGGCGAAGGGATATCTGCGCATTGACGGAAATAGCGAGGATGCCCTCGTCTCCAGTCTAATCCTGACGTCGCGCCTGCATGTCGAGGCGGCTCTTGGGGTGGCGTTGATAACGCAGGATTGGCGGTTGGTTCTGGATCACTGGCCGCGTTCGGGAGCGGTGCGGTTGCCGCTTCGCCCTCTACAGTCAGTGAACGCAGTGCGTGTGTTCGATGCCGATGGAGGGCACGCCACGGTCGATCCCGCCCGCTACGTGGTCGACACTGCGGGAACGCCAGCGCGTTTGATCGCGACAGTTGCTGGCTGGCCTAAGCCGACCCGCGTCGGCAACGGGATAGAGATCGATCTGACAGCCGGCTATGGAGGTGCGCTTGAGGATGTGCCTGAACCCATCCGCCAAGCGCTGCTGTTACTCGTCGCCCATTGGTATGAGCACCGCGACCCGATCGAAATCGGATCGGATGGGGTGGCTATTCCGGCTAGTGTTTCCCGGTTGTTGAAGCCCTATCGAATGGTGCGCGTATGACCCGAGGTGGGGATGTTCGCATTGGCGACCTGCGGCAACGTGTTGGTATTGAACGTGTTGTGCGCGTCACGGATGGTGGCGGCGGTGCGGAAGAAGAATGGGACATGGTGGCTGAAGTCTGGGCGGCCGTGATGCCGTTGACAGGCACCGAACGCGTCGAAGCCGATGCCGTTAATGGGAACGTCTCCCACGAGATCTGGATGCGTTATCGCCCGGATGTCGCTCCTGATATGCGGCTGCGCCTTGGGCCTCGGCTGTTCGACGTACGGGCCGTCATGGATGTCGAAGAACGTCGCCGGTTTCTGCGGTGCTTATGCGAGGAGCGGGATCTGTGAAGGTGGGCGTGACGCTGCGTGGATTAAGCAGCAAAGCACGCTCGTCACGCAGACGTCTGGTGGAAGAGCGGATTGCCAGGCTCATTGCAAAGCGTGGACGGCGTGTTCGTCGGTTCTCCCTCAACCTTCGTGAGATGCGGGTGAGGACCTAATGGCGAGTGCTGGATGGGCATTGCAAAAGGCTGTTTACGCCGCCCTGTCGGGTGACGCGGCTCTTACGGCGCGGCTCGGGTCGAACCAAGTTTTCGATGACGTGCCGCGCGAAGCCGAGTTTCCTTACGTCGCGTTCGGCCCAACGGTTGAGCGGGACTGGAGCACCGGGTCTGAGGTGGGGCGTGAACATGTATTCGTTTTGCATGTGTGGTCGCGGCATAGCGGACGACGAGAGACGGTTGAAGTGATGGATGTCGTGCGAGCCGCACTGCATGAGCGGCCTCTTACTCTCGACGGACACCGACTCATAAACCTCCGGCATGAGATGTCGGAGGTACGACGCGATGAGGATGGCGAGACCTATCAAGGGATCGTGCGGTTCCGGGCTGTCACGGAGCCTGAGGTTTAAACAGCATTGGCCCGCACGCATTCCTGCGTCATGACGCGGTGATGACGCCGGTTGGGATGAAGGTGCGTTGCGGGCCAGTTGGTTGTGCCGAGTGCGACTTTAAAAAAGGACGATCCGAATGGCGGCTCAAAAGGGCAAAGACCTGTTGCTGAAGGTCGATAGCGATGGGTTGGGCAGCTTTGTTACGGTTGCGGGATTGCGAACGCGGAGTCTCGTTTTCAACGCGGAGACGGTGGACGTCACGCATCAGGAGTCGGCTGGGCATTGGCGTGAGTTGCTTGCAGGTGCGGGTGTTAAAAGTGCCCGGCTGACGGGCGCTGGGATTTTTAAAGACGAAGCCTCAGACGAGACGGTGCGGGCGTATTTTTTTAACGGCTCGATTCGCTCCTGGCAGGTGGTGATTCCGGATTTTGGCACGATGACCGGACTGTTCCAGATCACCTCATTTGAGTTCAACGGTCGCCACGATGGGGAAGTCAATTTTGAGCTGTCGCTGGAAAGCGCCGGCGAAATCGATTTTGCGGCGGCTTGAGACAACAGGAGCAGTTGGAATGGCGAACCGGCATCGCGGTGAGATCGAGGCGCAACTGGATGGCAAGGCTTTCACGCTGTGTCTGACGTTGGGCGCGCTTGCGGAATTGGAAGCGGTTTTCGGGCATGATGACATGGTGGGGCTGGCATCGCGTTTTGAACGCGGGCGGATTTCGGCAAGAGACGCCCAGCGTGTGATCGGGGCCGGGCTCCGAGGGGTGGGTTACGATATTTCCGATGCGGTGGTTGCCTCGATGCAAGCGGAGGGCGGTGCGGCGGGGTTCGTAGACATCGTCGCTCGGCTGCTTTCAGTGACGTTCGGAGGTTCTGAAGGGACTTCTTCCAGTGGAGAGCCGGAGCCTCAGCGGGAGGCGGAGGGGATTGCGGGTGTCCCTTTCCCTGGGACGAGGTGATGGCCGTGGGCTTAGGCCTGCTTGGGTTGGCGCCTGCTGAGCTCTGGGCAATGACGCCGCGTGAGTTCGAAGCTGCGCTGCGTGGCCGTCTGGGCCGTGGCTCAAGATTATCGGCGCTCTCGCGAGAAGATCTGGGCCACCTGATGCGCGCATATCCAGATCGAAAGGACTGATCCATGGGTGACTTCGATGAAGGGCTCGAGACGTGGACGGTTGTGGTGGATGCGGACACGCGGGCGCTGCGTCAGGAGTTGGACGTTGCGTCAACGCTCGGGCGGCGGTTTTCGAATTCTCTGGTCAAGGCTTTTGAGGGGATTGCGGTCAAGGGGCGTAGCCTGGGGGAGGTGTTGCGGGGGCTGACGGCTGATCTCTCAGGCATCGTTCTCAAAGCTGCTTTCAAACCGCTCGAACAGGGATTTGGATCACTTGTTTCGGGATTGTTTGCGGGCGGACTTGGTGTTGCCCGGGGTGCACCAACCCCTTTGCCGGTTCCCTTTGCCAAGGGCGGCGTCGTGCAAAGCCCTTTCACATTTCCGGTGAAAGGTGGCGTTGGCTTGGCTGGCGAAGCCGGCGCCGAAGCCATTATGCCGTTGGCCAGGGGGCGGGACGGTCGACTCGGTGTTGTGGCACAGGGTGACCGCGCGGGAATCAATGTTGTGGTCAATGTCACGACACCGAACGCGGAAAGTTTTCAGCGCGCGCAGACACAGGTGGCGGCTGCAATGGCGCGCGCGATCTCTATGGGGCAGCGCAATCTCTAGGTGGGCGGGCTAACTGGCTATGTCGTTTCATGAGGTGCGCTTTCCCAGCGGGATTTCCCGGGGAGCGCAAGGTGGACCGGAACGCCGGACGGATGTCGTGGTGCTGGGTTCCGGCTTCGAAGAGCGCAACAGCCGGTGGGCGGATTCGCGGCGCAGTTTTAATGCGGGATACGGCGTACGTTCCTTGGATGATCTGCACGCGGTGATCACCTTCTTCGAAGAGCGGCGTGGGCGGCTTTACGGGTTTCGTTGGCGAGATCATAGCGACTGGAAGTCGTGTACGCCCGGACAGGTGCCGAGCGCTGAGGACCAGGTGATTGGTGTGGGGGACGGTGCCCGCGCCGTATTTCCGCTGACCAAGACTTATGGTGGCGCGGATGCGCCGTGGGTTCGGGAGATCAAGAAGCCGGTGGCTGAGAGCGTGCTCGTTGCGATCGATGGAACGCCGGTGGCTGAGGGTGAGGTGTTCTCGGCTGATACGACGCGTGGGCTCGTGACGTTTTTGCCTGGTTATGAACCGGAGGCAGGTGCGGTTGTGTCGGCTGGGTTCGCGTTTGATGTCCCGGTCCGTTTCGATACCGACAAGCTTGAAGTCAACGTACAGGGATTTACGCACGGAGCCCTCCCTAACATTCCCGTTGTTGAGATCCGCCTATGAAGCAACTGCCCGAGGGATTGGCTGCAAAGCTTACCAGCGGTGTGACGACGCTGTGTTGGTGTTGGCGATTGAAACGGCATGATGGTGTGACGCAAGGCTTCACAGATCATGATCGAAACGTTCTTTTCGACGAGACCGTATTTGAGGCGGCTACGGGCTTCACGGCTAGTGAAATACGGGACTCCGTCGGGCTGAGCGTCGATAACTTAGAGGTGACGGGTGCGCTAACGTCAGAACGGCTGACGGAGACTGATCTGGCGGCTGGCCTCTACGATGATGCGCAGGTCGAGATTTTCCGGGTCGATTGGGAGGCTCCGGAAAATCGTGTGCTGATGCGCTCGGGAAGCCTCGGAGAGGTGCGCCGCGCGGGCATAGGTTTTGCGGCCGAAGTTCGTGGGCTTGCGCATTACCTGCAGCAGACCAAAGGCAGGGTTTTCCAATACACGTGTGGGGCCGATCTTGGAGATCATCGCTGCAAGGTTGCTCTGGACACAGCGGAATACACTTCTGCGGGTGAGGTCGTCACGGTCATCAGCCCTCGCCGCTTCAGCGTTAGCGGGCTCGAACTTTTCGCAAACGGTTGGTTTACTCGCGGGCTTCTGACTTTCTCGAGTGGAGCTGCGAGCGGTCAGTCGATAGAAGTAAAATCGCACTCCAAGCCGGGAAGCGGCATTCAGATCGAGTTGTGGACTGCGGCACGGGCACCGCTCGAACCGGGGCACACGTTTCTCATCCGCGCGGGCTGCGACAAGACACTCGTTACGTGCCGGGAGAAGTTTTTCAACGCCGCGAATTTTCGTGGCTTCCCGCATATGCCCGGCAACGACTTCGTGGCGGCGTACGCGCCGAGCCGGACTAACAAAAGCTGACCGGATTGAACTCAATGGCAACCGTGGACGTCTCGCCAACTGAAGCGTGCGGCGCGTGGATGGCTTCCTCTGATGACGTGGTGCGTCTGGCGCGTGCGTGGATTGGGACACCTTACCATCACCAAGCCAGCCGTTGCGGGGTGGGGACCGATTGCCTGGGGCTCATACGCGGAGTTTGGAGGGAGCTCTACGGATCTGAGGTGCAGCAGCCCATAGCCTATACGCGTGACTGGTCTTCGCGAGCGGGAGAGGAACTGCTTCTAAGAGCGGCTCGCACGTATCTCGTGGAGCTGCCACCAGATGTGATCGCGGCGGGGCAGGTCCTGGTGTTTCGCTACCGCTGCGGCTTTGCGGCAAAGCACTGCGGACTTGCGACGAGCCCGGTGGCGTTTGTGCACGCCATGGAGGGCGTTGCGGTTAGCGAGGTTGCGTTGACCTCTTGGTGGCGTCGACGCATTGCTGGCGTGTTTTCGTTTCCTGGGATCAATTGAGAATGGCAACACTGGCCTTGGCCGCTGCAGGCGCCGCTGTCGGCAGCGCGGTTCTGCCTGCCGGCATGAGTGTGCTCGGGGTAACGATCTCGGGCGCGACCATCGGGTCGCAGATTGGAGCGCTTGCCGGAGCCTACGTCGATCAAGCGTTGTTTGGAGCTTCTGGGGAAACGCGGACGGTGGAAGGTCCACGGCTTCAACATCTGCATGTCACATCGTCCACTGAAGGCGCGGCGATCCCACGGATCTATGGCCGTGTGCGGCTCGGGGGCCAAGTGATTTGGGCAACGGATTTTGAAGAAGAGGTCCGCACGACAACCGAGACGTCCGGTGGCGGGAAGGGTGTTTCCAGCGGTGGAGGCGGCATCGAACGTGTTGAGTATCGGTATTATGCCAACTTCGCGGTGGCGATCTGCGAAGGCGAGATTAGCGGTTTAAGACGCGTATGGGCCGACGGTGCCGAGATTGATCTGTCACGCTATGTGACGCGGTTTTATCGTGGTTCTGAGACGCAGCCCGTTGATTCACTCATCTCCGCGCGGGAGGGGAGAGATCAGGCTCCGGCCTATCGGGGAACGGCGTATGTTGTGTTTGAGCGTCTGCCTTTGGCGCGGTTCGGCAATCGGCTGCCACAGCTGTCGTTTGAGGTTTATCGCTCGGTCGAACCGTTTGCCGAGGAGATCCGCGGGGTTGTGCTGATACCGGGATCGGGCGAATTTGTCTATGCGCCCGAGCCGGTGGTGCGGACGTTCGGATACGGTGGAACCAGAGCTGAAAACGTCCACACCCTGCAAGGTGCCAGCGACTGGCAGGTGGCGCTCGATCAGCTTGAAGATGAGCTGCCGAACGCGAAGAATGTTTCGCTCATTGTGAGTTGGTTCGGAACGGATCTGCGTGCTGGTCACTGCGCGATACGCCCGGGTGTTGATATTGCGGAGAAGACGACCGAACCCTTTACGTGGCGCGCCGGTGGCGCGATGCGGGCTCAGGCACATCTTATCAGTACGCATGATAGCGCGGCGGCCTATGGAGGGACGCCAGCCGATAGAACGGTGGTCGATGCCATCCGCGATCTCAAGCAGCGCGGCATCGGCGTTACGCTAACGCCATTCCTTTTAATGGACGTGCCCGATGGGAACGCGTTGGCCAATCCCTACGGTGGGGCTTCGCAACCTGCTTACCCGTGGCGTGGCCGTATTACATGCCATCCCGCTCCAGGTCAGCCGGGGAGCCCTGATAAGACGGCGACGGCAGCCACGCAGATTGCAGCCTTTGTCGGAACGGCGGAGGCGGCTGACTTCGATATTTCTGGTCGGACCGTTTCCTATTCGGGGCCCTCGGAGTGGTCCTATCGACGGATGGTGCTGCATCTGGCGCATCTCGCGAAGGCCGGGGGTGGGGTTGATACCTTCGTAATTGGAACCGAGCTGCGCGGGTTAACCTGGGTGCGAGACGGGGAGGGGAGCTATCCCTTCGTGGCTGCGCTTTGTGCGTTGGCGGATGACGTCAAAGCCGTGCTTGGTGCAGGCTGCAAGATTACGTATGCAGCGGATTGGTCTGAGTACTTCGGACATCAACCGCAGGATGGCTCCGGAGACGTGTGCTTTCATCTCGATCCCTTATGGGCGTCAGAGTCGATCGATGCCATTGGGATTGACTGTTATTGGCCGCTGGCGGATTGGCGCGATGGGCGAGAACACCTCGACTACGTCGGGGGGCATCGTTCGATTTACGACCTCGCATATCTGCGCAGCAATCTCGTCGGGGGCGAAGGGTTCGACTGGTATTATGCGAGCCCGACGGATCGTGATGTGCAGGCGCGTACGCCGATCACCGACGGAGCGGGAAAGCCCTGGGTGTTCCGTTACAAGGATGTCCGAAGCTGGTGGATCAACGCTCATTTCAATCGGCCCGGCGGTGTTGAGGACGTGGCCGCAACGGAATGGGTGCCTCAGTCCAAGCCTATCTGGTTCATGGAGATTGGTTGTCCGGCAGCGGACAAAGGCGCGAACCAACCTAACGTTTTTGTCGATCCGAAAAGTTCGGAGACGGCGTTGCCGTACTACTCGAACGGTGCGCGCGATGACCTTATGCAACGTTGCTACATCCGTGCCTTCGTCAGCGGTTTTGACCCAGATGCGGATGGATACGTCGCTGGGCTCAATCCCGTCTCCGAGGTTTATGGCGGGCGGATGGTCGATTGCGAGAGGATCTACGCCTACTGCTGGGATGCTCGTCCGTATCCGGCTTTTCCTCAGAACCTCGAAGCCTGGGGAGATGGAGCGAACTGGCGTCTTGGGCATTGGTTGAGCGGACGGCTTGCGAGTGTACCGTTGTCGGAGCTTGTTGAGGCGATCTTGCGGGACTTCGATTTCGATCGCTTCGAAGCGGAAAGCTTGCAGGGAATGGTGCCGGGTTACATCGTCGATCGCGCGATGAGTGCGCGAGATGCGCTGCAGCCGTTGGGGCTCGCGTATTTCTTCGATGCTGTCGAGAGTCAAGGCGCGATTGCTTTCCGGCATCGCGGTGCCAGTGGTCTTGCTGCTGATTTCGTTGAGGCCGATCTTGTTGAGGGCGACCCAGACACGCCGCTGGCAACGGTTGTGCGTGGGCAAGAGACTGACCTGCCTGCGTCGGCAAAACTCAACTATATCTCTAGTCTGTCGGACTATCAGCAAGCGGTGGTGGATGCACGGCGGCTTGTCGGAGCAAGTGGCCGTTTAGGCCGGGCGGATTTGCCTATCGTACTTGAGGCGGACCAAGCGACGCGTATTGCGGAGAGCTGGCTGTTTGAGACGTGGGCGTCGCGGGAGCGTGCGAGTTTCATTCTGCCGCCGAGCCAGATCGGGCTCGAGCCCGGGGACGTCGTGCGTCTGACCCGCCTTGGGAACGAACAACTTTTTCGTATCACGGAGATAGGAGACCACGGCGCCCGCGAAATCGAGGCGCGGAGCATCGATCCGGATATCTACGTGGGCGGTTCAGCTCCCCATAGAGAAGCAAGTGGGGTCGGACCGATCGATGTCGGACGCCCAAAAGTGGAACTTCTTGATCTTCCGTTGCTCACCTCAGATGAGGACACTCATGCCGCCTGCGGAGCCTATTTTGCGGCTTTGAAGTCACCTTGGCCGGGAGCAATCGCTCTTTATGGATCGCCTGAAGAGGCGGGCTATCGGCTTCGGTCTACGGCTGCTGCGCCAGCGATTTTGGGCGAGACGATCGAATCGCTACCGCCGGGACCGATTGCCCGGATTGATCATGCGAACCGGCTTCAGGTGTCTGTTTCTGGTGGTGAGCTGTATTCGGTTTCTCGACTTCAATTGTTGGCTGGGGCCAATGCCGCGGCCGTGCGTACCGGCGCCGGTGATTGGGAGATCCTGCAATTTGAAATGGCCGAATTGATCGGATCGGGGACCTATCTTCTGTCGGACTTATTGCGCGGGCAAGCAGGCAGCGAAGGCGCGATGCAAGCAGGTGAGCCCATCGCAGCGGGTGCGCCATTCGTGATGCTCAATGGCGCGATTGCACGCGTTGATCTCAGTCCAGAAGAGCTGGGGCTGCCCTATTTCTGGCGCTATGGCCCGGCGAACCGGGATCTCGCCGACGCTTCCTACGATCAACAGCAATATGCGTTTCGCGGCATTGGTCTCAGGCCCTATGCGCCGGTTCATTTGCGGGGGAGGCGTGCGGGCGGTGAGCTTGAGGTGACGTGGGTACGTCGCACGCGGGTTGGGGGCGACAGTTGGGGGACGTCAGTCGTGCCGTTGGCCGAAGAATTCGAACGCTATGAGATCGATATTCTTCGGCCGGATGGTTCGGTGGCGCGGACGCTGACGTCTGACACTTCGTCGGTAACGTATACGATCAGTGCCCAGATGGAAGATTTCGGCGGCGCACAGGAGCAGGTTCGTGTGCGCATTGCTCAGCTAAGCGCGGTTTTCGGCCGTGGGGCTTCAGCGACCGCGGTCCTCTGACTGGATAAACCACGACAAGGATATGTGTGATGGCAGCAAGCGAGCAGCCTGGCTGGCTTACGCAGGCATGGGAGGAGTTTGGCCAACGCGAAGTTAGTGGAGCTCGTCACAACGATCGTATTCTTGAGTTCTTTCGGGAGCTTGGACACGAGAGTGTTCGCCGGGATGAGGTGGCGTGGTGCGCTGTATTCCTGGGGGCAAGTTTGGAACGTTCGGGTGTTGCAAGTACGCGGTCGCTCATGGCGCGGTCTTACGTGGAGTGGGGAGTTCCCTTAGCGGCAGAGCGTTTTGGTGCTGTTGTTGTTCTCAGTCGAGGTCGTGATACGGCGCTGGGCCATGTCGGGTTTCTAGTCGGATGGACGGAGACGCGCCTGTGGCTGTTGGGCGGTAACCAAGCAAATGAAGTCAACGTTACGGCTTTTAATCGCGCGCGGCTTGTGGCGCTGCGATGGCCCAAACGCGAAACTGGCGTTTTAAGTCCTCGCTCAGACGACTTTTTTGAGTTGTCGCTTGCGCATGTCCTAGAGATGGAGGGCGGATATACCGACGATCCGCATGATCCTGGTGGTCCGACGAACAAGGGGATCACGTTGGCGACGTTCGCGGCTTGGCGTGGGCTCAAAGTTACATCTGAGCGCAGAGATGATCTGATCACCGGCTTGCGGCGTATTTCCGAATCCGAAGTCACCGAAATTTACCGGCAACGTTATTGGCGTCCCGCGGGCTGCTCGAGTTTGGCCCCGGCGCTCGCGTTTATGCATTTCGATGCCGCGGTCAACCACGGTGTGGGTACTGCAATTCGTATTTTGCAGGAAGCGAGTGGGGCTGCCGTCGACGGGAAGATCGGAGCAGAAACGCGCGGGAGGATTGCTGCCATGCCGATTATAGAACTTATTCGGACGTACGCTGAGATCCGCCGGCGTCGATATCGGTCGTTGCCGCATTTCTGGCGGTTCGGACGCGGCTGGCTGTCGCGGGTTGAAAAGACATTGGAGGGGGCGAAAACATTGCCGCCTCTTGGCCAAGTTTCGGCAAGCAAACCAAACCTGTCTATCGAGCAGCGAAATGGAGATGCAAGTATGAGTTCTCAGCAACCATCCTCAGACGTCACGCCAAAGTGGTGGGGTGAGTCCATGACCGTGTGGGGCGCTTTGATCGCTGCGGCGGCCAGCGTTTTGCCAGCCATCGCGCCGATTGTGGGGCTGGATATTACGGCTGATCTGGTGCGGCAGGTGGGGGAAGAGGTCCTACAAGTCGGACAGGCTCTTACGGCTCTCGTGGGAACCTTGATGGCAATTTATGGGCGTACTCAAGCAAAACGGCCGCTTATGCGGAAAGCTATGAGCTTGAAGCTATAGGCGTTTGAGGCGTTTCACACGCTGGTGCCAAATGGGGATGCGCAAAGCCCATTCAACGGCTAGGATTTCTCTTACGCTTCCTTAATAAGGGGTGTCGGGAAACAAATCGGGGCACATTCCATTGCGCGTTCTTGTCGTTGAAGATGATCAGGATCTCAATCGTCAACTTGTCGACGCCTTAAGTGGTGCTGGATACGCTGTTGACTCCGCCAGTGATGGGGAGGAGGGCTACTTTCTTGGTGATACCGAGCCCTATGATCTTGTGATCCTCGATATTGGCCTGCCCAAGATGGACGGCATCTCGATCCTTGAGCAATGGCGGCGCTCTGACCGGAAGATGCCGGTGATCATTCTTACTGCGCGCGACCGCTGGAGCGACAAGGTGCAGGGCATCGATGCGGGTGCCGACGACTATCTGGCGAAGCCGTTCCACATGGAAGAGTTGCTCGCGCGTGCTCGTGCACAGATGCGGCGCGCATCAGGACATGCTTCTAGCGAGATTGAATGTGGGAGTGTCCGGCTCGATACCAAATCGGCCCGGGTTACGTGTGACGGGACGCAGATTAAGCTGACGTCTCACGAATATCGTCTACTTGCGTATTTGATGCACCATAACGGACGCGTTGTTTCGCGGACGGAACTCGTTGAGCATCTGTATGATCAGGACTTTGATCGAGATTCAAACACGATCGAAGTGTTTATTGGGCGGCTTCGCAAGAAAATTCCGACGGATGTGATTGAGACCGTGAGGGGGCTGGGCTACCGCATGAGTTGCGGCGGCGGCGATGAAGCTTAACTCTCTCGCTTTTCGTATGTTTGCTACGTCAGCAGTGTGGACACTGCTGGCGCTACCTCTCGCTGGCTTGCTCATTTACTCGCTCTATCGCGAGGATGTTCAGACCAGTTTTGATGGCCAACTACAGAAGCTCGTGATCGCGATCGATGTGGATAGTATGGCCGCGACCGGTAATGAGCCTGTGGCACCTACGAACCGGTATGAACCTCTATTTGAGGTCAGCAAGTCGGGCTGGTACTGGCAGATTTCGCCGGTCGGGGATGCGGCGGGGCCTGTTCTTGCATCTGTTTCCCTGGGTAACGCGCGCCTCACGTCCCCATATGCGCTTGGGTATCCAGTGGACCCGGAGACGAATACCCGTTGGCGCAATGATGTGGGTCCCAGTGGCGAGCGTGTTCGGATCGTCGAAATTCTCGATACATTGCGAAATGACCCGGACGGTCAGCAGTATTCGATCATCGTTGCTGGGCCGCTTGAATGGTTTGAAACGTCGATCGTGAATTTCCGTAACCGGCTGACGATAGCCTTGGCCTTGGTAGGGCTTGGCTTGATGCTGGTTACGTTGTTCCAGATCCGATTCGGCCTAGCGCCGCTGAAGCGGGTGCAACGCGCCCTGGCGGAGATACGATCGGGCCGGGCGACACGCCTTGAAGGCCAGGTCCCAACAGAGATTGAACCGCTACAGGAAGAGCTTAACGCGCTGATCCAGTCAAATCTCGATATCGTGGAACGGGCGCGTACGCAGGTTGGCAATCTCGCACACGCCTTGAAGACACCGCTGGCGGTAGTGACCAACGAAGCGCGCGAGCACAAGGGACCGCTCGGCGAAAAGGTGGCCGAACAGGCTAAAATCATGGGTGATCAAATCACTCATTACCTTGATCGTGCGCGGATGGCGGCCCGGGTGAGCGTTATCGGCCGTTCAACGCCCGTTTTACCTGTCGTCGAACCGTTGGCCCGCGCTCTTGAGCGGATATACCGCGATAAGGGTGTCAGCATTACCGTGACGTGTCCCGAGGATGCGAAGTTCCAAGGAGAGAAGCAGGATTTAGAGGAGATGCTTGGCAACCTGCTCGACAATGCGGCTAAGTGGTCGCGTGGGAGCGTCTACCTCAGCGTGGCGGTACCACGTCGGACTGCGCGGCCTCAGCAGCGTCGGCTTAAGATTGTTGTGGAGGATGATGGGCCGGGGCTGACGAGTGAGCAACGAGCTCGTATTGGTCAGCGCGGACTAAGGTTGGATGAAACCAAGCCTGGGTCGGGTTTGGGGTTGTCGATTGTGATCGAGTTGGCTCAGTCCTACCGAGGCAGCCTCGGGCTCGATGAATCGGCGAAGGGTGGATTACTCATCCGTTTGGATCTTCCGGCCGTGTAGTTCGGTGTTACGGGCTTGTGATGGGGCTTCGGTGGCTGTTCGGCCACAGCGGCGTCGAACTTTTGCCCGAATCCAAAGTGTTATCGGCAATACAATGCTGCCATTGTTATGAAGCTCCCTAACGCAATGCGCGGCTCAGTATTTGTCCAGGCGCGGTTATCCGCACCTGAACCAGCAGGAAACGTACGATGGGCAAATTGCCGTTCTCCGTAACGGGTGTTGCAACCGGTTCGGTTTTAAAGTGCCTTGTTGTTGCAGGAGCTGCGCTTGTGCTGGCTGGTTGCGGTCCTGAAGGGCCGACGAAGGCTGATACCGGTACGGTGGTCGGCGCTGTTGCCGGCGGCATCATTGGCAACCAAGTTGGCAACGGCACGGGACGTGTTCTTGCGACGGTAGCGGGTGCGTTCGTCGGCGGTATCGTCGGTCATTCCATCGGTCAGTCGCTTGATGAGCAGGATCGGATGTTGGCGCAGGAAGCCGAATATGCGGCTCTAGAGACTGGCCAGTCAGGTGTCGCCCGGCCTTGGCGGAACCCCGATAATGGACACTATGGCGAGGTCGTACCGACCCGTACTTATCGGCGTGGTGAATACGATTGTCGTGACTTTAAGCATACCGTTTATATTGACGGGCGGCCGCAGACGATGAGCGGAACGGCCTGCCGTAATCCGGATGGAACTTGGCGCAACGTGGGTTGATCCGTGGCGTGATTGGGTTGCGACCTATAGAGCCGGTTCAGCCTACGGGCCTTGTGTTATTGGGTTCATCACCTTAATCCAAATCCGAGGCTCGGATTTGGATGGCAAATGGTTCTCTGGATAGGGTTTGCGGCATTAACTGCAGCCGTAATTGCGGTTATTACTCGGCCCCTGCTGAGTGCGCGTGTGCAGGCGGCTGCATCGCGTCAAGCGGATTTGGCCGTTTATCGAGACCAAATGGCTGAAATTGAAGCCGAGCGTGCGCGTGGTCTTATCGAAGCAGCGGAAGCAGAAAGCGCCCGCGCGGAGCTCGGCCGCCGTGTGTTGGCAGTTGCTGGTTCCGGTCAGGGCGATGATACCGGAACGACTGGGATCGGAGAGCGGTATCGCTCATGGGTGTCTGTGGCCTCTGCAGTGCTCATCGCCTTAGCTGGTGCGGGTGTTTATCTAAGTCTCGGTGCTCCCGATCTGCCCAGCAAGCCCCATGCAGCGCGTCTCACCACTCCTAACCAAAATGCAACTGTCGCCGATCTTATCGGCAGGGTCGAGGCTGAGCTGCGCGCACATCCCGAAGACGGCCGGGGTTGGGATGTTCTTGCTCCGGTTTATCTCCGACTGCAGCGCTTTGCTGAAGCGGCCAATGCCTACGCGCAGGCCATTCGCTTGCAGGGCGAAAGCCCAAAGCGACTTGCAGGCTTCGCTGAAGCGACCATTCTCGACAACGACGGGATTGTGACGGAACCTGCACGCAAAGCTTATCAGCGTCTGTTGGAGAGCCAGCCCGATTTTGCTGAAGCACGTTTCTGGCTAGCTGTAGCGCTGGAACAGGATGGCAAAGGCGATGCTGCAGCGGACGCGTATCGCGCGTTGCTGGCATCCGCACCTGAAGATGCCCGATGGAAAGAAGTCGTTGCTCAGCGCTTAGCCACCGTCACAAGGCAACCGGTAGAGGCAGGCAACGAGAATAAGGCAGAAGACAAGACAGCTGCGGTTCAGCCGAATGGTTTGCCGGAAAGCTCAGAGACTCCGCGAGGTCCATCTGCGGCCGATATCGCTGCAGCGCAATCGATGACAGCGGAGCAGCGGAGTCAGTTCATCAGTCAAATGGTCACTCAGCTTGCGGCCCGACTTGAGCAAAAGCCTGATGATCTTGCGGGGTGGATACGGTTGGTACGTGCCTATACGGTGTTGGGCCGGAAGGACGACGCGTTGGCGGCACTTGATCGCGCGAGAAAGACATTTCCTGACGGCAGCGAGAATAGGGCGGCGCTCGACGGCTTGGCTGTCGAACTCGGTCTTGGAACGTGACGGATCTTAAGGAACATCATGACGCGTAAGCAGAAAAGAGGGGTTCTTATCGGCGGCGGGGTTGCTCTGCTGGCCGTTGCAGCCATCCTGGTTATGTTTGCGCTGCGTGATACGATCGTTTTTTTTCAGACGCCGAGCGATGTCGCGGCTCACAAGGTTGAAGCTGGCAAACGCTTTCGGCTTGGTGGGTTGGTGGCGGAAGGATCGGTGAAGCGGGGCGCTGGAACCAAGGTCCAGTTTGCCGTAACCGATACACTTGAGACTGTGAATGTCACTTATGAAGGGATACTTCCGGATCTTTTCCGGGAAGGCCAAGGCGTGGTGACGGAGGGCAAGCTGACGGATGCCGGTCTCTTTGTGGCCGATACCGTGCTTGCGAAGCACGACGAAAATTATATGCCGCCGGAAGTGGCGGATGCGCTGGAGAAGAAGGGCGTGAAGCTCGGGCAGGGTGCGACTCATCCGGGCAATCAGTAATCGGCAGGAAAGGGTCTCAAGGCGATGATCATTGAATTGGGCCACTTCGCGCTTGTGCTCGCGGTCGTGGTTGCACTCTTTCAGATGATCGTTCCGATGTGGGGGGCGCGTACGGGTGATGTTCGCATGATGGCGACCGGCGAACCCGCGGCGCTCGCGCAGTTCATCCTTTTGCTTCTCTCATTTTGTGCGCTCACCTACGCGTACGTCACATCGGATTTCTCCGTCGCGAACGTGACCGCTAACTCGCACTCAGCGAAGCCGCTGATCTATCGAATTTCTGGTGTATGGGGAAACCACGAAGGCTCCATGCTTTTGTGGGTGCTTATTCTGGCGCTGTTTGGCGCTCTGGTTGCTGTCTTCGGGGGTAATCTACCCTCGCGACTACGAGCCAACGTCCTGTCAGTGCAGTCGTCGATCGCCTTGGCGTTCGGTCTGTTTATTCTGTTTACGTCGAACCCGTTCTTACGACTTGACCCTGCCCCCTTCGAGGGACGTGGTCTCAACCCAATCCTGCAGGATCCAGCCCTCGCGTTTCACCCGCCTTTTCTTTACGCGGGCTATGTCGGGTTTTCGATGGCGTTCTCTTTCGCCATCGCAGCGTTGATTGAAGGCCGGACAGATGCGGCCTGGGCGCGCTGGGTTCGACCATGGACCTTGGCGGCGTGGATGTTTTTGACGCTCGGCATCGCGATGGGGTCTTGGTGGGCTTACTACGAGCTCGGTTGGGGTGGTTGGTGGTTTTGGGATCCCGTCGAGAATGCTTCGTTTATGCCTTGGCTTGCCGGTACGGCGCTGTTGCATTCAGCACTTGTCATGGAGAAGCGCGAGGCTCTGAAAGTCTGGACCGTTCTGCTGGCGATCCTGACGTTTTCACTCTCTCTGATGGGCACGTTCCTTGTACGCTCCGGTGTTCTGACATCCGTGCACGCGTTTGCTGTTGATCCCGAACGCGGTGTTGCGATTTTGGGGATCATGGTGCTGTTCATTGGCGGCGGGCTAACGCTCTATGCGTTCCGTGCGGGCCAGTTGCGGCAGGGCGGCCTGTTTGCGCCGATCAGCCGTGAAGGCAGTCTCGTGCTCAACAACGTGCTGTTGACGACGGCCACGGTTACTGTCCTGGTCGGTACGCTCTATCCACTCGCGCTAGAGGGGGTTACCGGAGAAAAAATTTCCGTAGGGCCACCCTACTTTAACATGACGTTTGTGCCCTTGATGGTGCCGTTGCTCTTGGCGATGCCTTTCGGTCCGTTATTGGCGTGGAAGCGTGGCGATATCCGCGGAGCGGCGGAACGGCTTGCGGCTGCGGCGCTTGTGGCCGTCGTGGTCATGGTTGCCGTCTTCGCGATGTTCGGACGTGGTCCGTGGTTAGCGCCTGTCATGTTCGCTATAGGCGTTTACATCATGGGTGGAGCGATTTCGGAATTGGCGTATCGCGCGAAGCTCGGATTGGTTCCCTTTGCAGAGACGCGGCGGCGTTTCTGGAATTTTCCACGTTCTGTTTTTGGCACTGCGTTGGCCCATTTTGGTGTCGGTTTGATGGTCGTCGGAATAACGGCGACAACCGCCTATCAAAGCGAGCAGGTTATCTTGATGAAACCAGGAGAGAGCCGGGAAATTTCAGGATATGATCTGACATTTCGGGGTGTGGCGCCCCAACGCGGACCTAACTACCGCGAGCAGGTTGGAAAGTTCGAGGTTCATCAGAACGGTGCTTTCGTTACAACGCTGTCGCCATCCAAGCGGGTATACGACGCGCCACCGCAAGCGACCTCAGAGGCCGGCATCCATGCTTCCTGGCGTGGAGACCTGTACACAGTGCTGGGTGATGCGCAGGAGGATGGCGGTTATTCGATCCGGCTCTATTTTAATCCTCTCGTACGCTTTATCTGGCTCGGAGCTCTGATCATGTTTGTGGGCGGAGCGGTGTCGTTGTCGGATCGTCGTCTGCGTGTGGGGGCACCACGTCGCTCGCGCGGGTTTGCAGTGGCTCCTGCCGAATGACCGGAGGCATATGCTTCTAATGGCAACCTTCATACGGAAAGTGCGCGTTGGTATTTGTTCGCTGGCATTGGCGACCACGATGTTTGCCGGTGTTGGCGCGGCCGTGGAGCCCGATGAGATACTTAAGGATCCGGCTCTAGAAACGCGCGCCCGAGAATTATCTCTCGAGCTACGGTGTTTGGTTTGTCAGAATCAGTCGATTGATGATTCCAATGCGCCGTTGGCACGGGATCTGCGGCTTCTCGTTCGGGACCGTTTGAAGGCCGGAGATACGAACCGCGAGGTTTTGGACTTTGTGGTTGCGCGGTACGGCCAATTTGTGCTGCTTAAGCCGCCATTCAACACGCATACGCTGCTGCTTTGGCTTGCGCCGGCCCTGGCTTTGATTTCAGGGATCTGGCTAGCCTATCGTGTGTTTTTATCCAGTCGTGGACGCGATGCGGCAGCACAAACGATTTCGGCCGCTCAGTCACTCACTCCTGACGAAGAAGCTGAGTTGCGCAAAATTCTCGATGAGAAGTGAGGTTTTCAGGCTTGTGGTGTTTTGACGAAGAGAACACCCGCTGAATATTACGAATGTTTAATTCTCTCGAAAGGCTGCTGTAAGCGCGCACGCACTATCTCTTGTTGGTGAACATGCTTGTCGTTTCGCTAGATGGAGACGTGCCCCAATGCCTATCGAGACCAATGAGGTTTCAAAAACCCGTGCCGGAGGTATTTTCCGGTCAAAGAATCTTCGCAATGGTTGTGCTGCCGCGGCGCTTATTGCTGCTGCCGGTGTTTCGGCAGTGTTTTTCAGCCCACCCCAGCAAGCGGTTGCTCAGCTCAAGCCGGAAGCTCAGACAGCTGAAGCGCCGTTCCCCCGCGCGCCTCTGACCTTTGCGGACATCGTTGATAAGGTGAAGCCCGCCGTCGTCAGTATCTCTGTGACAAATGGCGGTAAAGCCATGGCGTCCAATGAGGAGAAACAACAGGGCCAGCCAATCCCGGGCCTGCCAGACCTCCCGGACGATCACCCCCTGCATGATTTCTTCAAGAATCTGCCTAAGGAGTTCCGCGGACCAGGTGGTGGTCAGCCACGCCGTCCTAGCTTGGCGCAAGGCTCAGGCTTCGTCATTTCCGAGGACGGTTATGTTGTCACGAACAACCATGTCATCGATGATGCCAGCGAGATTCAGGTTCAGTTCGACCAGGATCGCAAATTCGAGGCTGAGCTTGTCGGAACGGATCCTCGCACGGATCTAGCGCTTCTAAAAATTAAGAATCCCGACAACATCAAGTTCCATTTCGTGAAGTTTGCCAATAAGCCTTCGCGCGTTGGTGACTGGGTCTTGGCCGTTGGTAATCCGTTCGGTTTGGGCGGTACTGTGACGGCCGGCATCCTCTCGGCGCAGGGTCGCGATATTGGCTCTGGTCCATATGACTATCTGCAGATCGATGCAGCGGTGAACCGTGGCAACTCTGGTGGTCCGACGTTCAACCTCAACGGTGACGTGGTCGGTGTGAACACCGCGATCTACAGCCCCTCGGGCGGCAACGTAGGTATCGCCTTTGCTGTTCCCGCAGCGACGGCGACTGACGTCATCGCGCAGCTGAAGAACAACGGTACGGTTAGCCGTGGATGGTTGGGTGTTAAGATCCAGAACATCGACGAGGATACAGCTGCCAGCCTTGGTTTGAAGGAACCGAAGGGCGCTCTGGTTTCGGAGGTTACGCCGAACGGTCCTGCTCAGGATGCAGGTCTTGAAACCCAGGACGCTATTCTGACGGTTGATGGGTCTGAGATTTCGGATAGCCGGGATCTTGCTCGTAAGATCGCAGCGTATTCGCCGAAGACCAAGGTTGATGTTGGTGTCTGGCGTGATGGTAAGGAGAAGACCATCAAGGTTGATCTCGGACGCTTTCCGACCTCGAAGGACGAACTGGCGGCTCTGAATCAGGGGCAGCCGGCCGAGCCAAAGACGGCTGAGCTCGATCAGCTGGGTTTCTCGCTTGCTGCAGCTAATGACGATAATGAGGAAGGCGTTCGGATTACGAATGTCGATCCTTCATCCGACGCAGCTCGCAAGGGGCTCAAAGCCGGGGATCGGGTGCTTGAAGTTCAGGGCGTGAAGGTGTCGAGCGTTGATGACGTCGTTAAGGGGCTCAAACAAGCGCGCGAAAAGAACCGTCCCGCCGTGTTGCTGCATGTGATGTCCGGCAACGATAAACGGTTCGTCGCTGTTCAACTTAAGAAGAGCTGAGCGCATTGTGCTCACGCAGCCAAGTGAGTGCCACATAGACTATATGTCGGGAGTGGTTCGGGTCATTAGGACCACTGAACCACTCCCGTCTTCTTTTTTAAGAGCGTTCGCATTTTGGTAGGGCTTATGAGAACCCTGGCGGTATCATAATCGTATAAAATTCAGGCCGATAAGGTTTTAATCGGATATCTGCCGGAAGGGTGGATTAGAGACGATGCGCGTGCTCATTATTGAAGACGACAGCGAAGCAGCCAGCTTTCTCGTAAAGGCGTTGAAGGAAAGCGGGCACTCCGCCGACTGGGCAGAGGATGGCGAGACCGGGCTCGAAATGGCCCGTGAAGGCGGCTATGATGTTCTGATTGTTGATCGGATGCTGCCGAAACTTGATGGTCTAACAATCATCAAAACCTTGCGTGAAGAAGGAAAGCAAACTCCAGTCCTCGTGCTTTCCGCGTTGGGCGCTGTCGATGACCGCATCAAGGGCTTGAAAGCCGGCGGAGACGATTATCTCACGAAGCCTTATGCCTACGCTGAACTGCTAGCGCGAGTTGAAGCGCTCTCTCGGCGAACCGTGCCTGAAGAGCAAGTCACGCGTTATGCGGTCGCGGATCTGGTGCTTGATCGTTTATCGCATCGCGTAACCCGTGGAGGTGAAGCCATACAACTTCAACCTCGCGAATACCGTTTACTTGAGTATCTCATGAAGCACGCTGGGCAAGTCGTAACGCGGACTATGCTTCTTGAAAATGTCTGGGACTATCATTTCGATCCGCAGACGAACGTGATCGATGTGCACGTGTCCCGGCTTCGGGCCAAGATTGATAAAAGCTTCGATCGGCCGCTGCTGCATACGGTGCGCGGCGCTGGGTATGTGATCCGTGACGGTAGCGAATAAGCGGACAACAACAGCTTTCTATACGACCGTCTTCGGTGTCACGGCGGCGGCTGTGGTCGCGTTTCTTGTCGTCGCGGCACTCGTTGTTGCCGGTCTTGTGTGGCAGACGAACAAAGTGCTGAGCGAACAGGTTTTGCGGACACTTTCGTCTGAGGCGCAGGTCTTAAGTGCGACGGAGGCGACGGGGGGGCTGGATGCGATCACGCGGGCGATCAATGTTCGCTCTGAGTTAAATCAATCCAATCTCTACTATCTGACGGACGCTACGGGTTCCAAACTCGCGGGCAATCTTTCTCGTTTGCCGTCCGAATTGGCCGATGGGATGACGGGTGGGGTTTTCGACTACACCTCGAATGGCAAAAAGGGAGGATCGGAGCGCATTGCCGCTGGTCTTCCCGTAAGGTTGAGCGGCGGCGGTCTTTTGATTGTCGCGCGTGACATTGAGGATCAGCGGGCGTTGGCGGGCCGCATCCGTATCTTGGCGCTCATTGGCTTTGGCTGCCTTGGCGTTGGTGGTTTGGTTCTGGGTCTGGTGATTGGGAAGAGCGTTCTGTCGCGTGTTGAAGGGATGCGCCAGGCGAGCCGTGCCATTATGGCCGGAGACCTTGCCCAGCGATTGCCCCGCTCGCATACGGGAGATGAACTTGATCGTCTCGCCGAGAGCTTTAACACGATGCTGTCTCGAATTGAGCAGCTAATGACGGGCTTCCGCGAGGTCTCAGATAACATTGCTCATGACCTGAAGACGCCTTTGAACCGACTTCGCAACCGCGCAGAAGCGACGTTGCGAGATGCCACGACGAGTCAGGAATTGCAGGATGGTCTGGGACAGACTATCGAAGCGGCCGACGAGATTATCAAAACCTTCGACGCATTGCTTCTGATTGCGCGGTTGGAGGCCGGCGCCGTATCTTCCACTTTGGAGCCTGTTGATATTGGCGCACTGATACGGGATGCGGTGGAGCTCTATGAGCCTGTGGCGGATGATGCCGGGCTGGCACTGACGTCCAAGGTTGAGCATGACGTGAAGCTCAATGCCAACCGCCGGTTAGTCGCTCAGGCAATAGCTAATCTCATCGACAATGCCATCAAGTATTCCTCCCGACGCAGCCGTGTTGATGGCGACAACCGGCTGGCTGGTCACGTGGAGGTTAACGTACGCCGTTGTGGCGGCAATCGCGTCGAAATTAGCGTGAGTGATGACGGACCAGGGATTGAAGCTGTTGATCGGCAGCGCGTTGTCGAACGCTTCGTGAGGCTGGAGGAGAGCCGCACAGCACCGGGAACGGGGCTTGGGCTGAGCCTCGTATCTGCAGTTGCGCGGCTACATGGCGGTGCTATCCGTCTCGAAGACAACAAACCTGGCCTGCGTGCCGTTGTGGATTTACCTGCCGGTCCCTGATACCTCGATAACGAAGTCCATAACGCTCGGGCATCGAAAACGGGCGAGGATGCGGAGCGATGAGATGGGACTAACAGATCACGAAGCGAGCGGCGCTCTCTATACGCGCATAGCGGAAACTCCTTATGCATCATCTCCAGAGCGCTGGAGGGGTGAAGTCGTAGATTTGCGGGCTTCTGCGGAAGCAGCGGGCTTCGAAAGCGCGACCATCAGCCAAATTCTGTCGGCCCCAAAAACTGAACAACTTCTGATCGGCACGTTTTGCGGCTCCCCCTATTTGTTTGGGCTAGCGCGTCGTGATCCTGCCCGCCTCTTTCGGGTTCTGGCGACGAACCCGGAAGATTTGTTCGAAACACTTAAAGTGCGTTTGGAGAAGTCGACTCAGGCTGCGACAGAGGCCGGCGATCAAGCGGCCATCATGCGTGCGGTTCGCGAATTTAAAAGCGAGGTAGCGTTGCTGACTGCGCTGGCCGACCTGGGTGGCGTGTGGTCGGTCATGACAGTGACGCGGACTTTGAGTGAAACGGCGGATGCTGCTCTGCGTGCGAGCGTCCGCTATCTCTTTGCCCGTGCGATTGCGAAGGGAGACTGGCTTGCATCGGAGGAGGGGGCAGAAGGCGTAGACGGATCCGGTTACATCGTGCTGGGAATGGGAAAGTACGGTGCCGACGAGCTGAACTATTCCAGCGATATTGATCTTATCGTCTTTTTCGACCGGGATCGCGCACGGCTCCGCGAAGGTGTCGAAGCGCAGACGTTTTTTGTACGGCTGACACGCGAGCTGGTGAAGCTGATCCAGGAGCATACGGCGGACGGCTACGTCTTCCGGACAGATCTCCGATTACGGCCCGATGCTGGGGCGACGCAGTTGGCCATGTCGACCGATGCGGCAATGGCCTACTACGAAAGCTTCGGGCAAAATTGGGAGCGGGCAGCATTAATTAAGGCGCGTGCCGTGGCGGGTGATTTGCGTGCCGGCGAGGCGCTCTTGCGGGAGCTGCAACCCTTTATCTGGCGCAAGTACCTTGACTTCGCAGCTATCGCGGATGTGCATGCGATGAAGCGGCAGATCCACGCCTTCAAGGGCTTCGGCAAGATCGGTGTGGCTGGGCACAACATCAAGGTTGGTCGCGGCGGCATTCGCGAGATTGAGTTTTTCGCTCAGACGCAACAACTCATCGCCGGTGGGCGTCAGCGAGACCTTCGTTCAAGACGAACCCTCGATACCCTAGCTACGTTGGCTGAGCGTGGCTGGATTCGAGAAGACGTTCGGGATGATTTGGTGCAGGCCTATTGTTTTCTGCGGCGTATCGAGCATCGACTTCAGATGGTGGCAGATGAGCAAACGCAGCTGCTGCCAGATGATCCTGAGAGGCTTGAGAGCTTGGCCCTGTTTAGTGGGTATGAAAACGTTGAGCAGTTTTCCCTGGCACTGAAAGCCGTGTTCGAGAAGGTCCAGGCACACTACGCGGCGCTGTTTGAAGATATGCCGGAGCTTACGAAACGTGGCTCCAACATGGTTTTTGCGGGGGGTGAGGACGACCCGGAAACAGTAGCGACATTAAAAGCCATGGGGTTCTCTCAGCCTTCTACCGTGATTGCCATGGTGAGGGGCTGGCATCATGGCCGTTATCCTGCAGTACGGTCTCCGCGATCACAGGAACGGTTGACGGAGGTTCAGCCGCTGCTGATCGAAGCGCTTGCTGCGACTGTGGATCCGGATGCGGCGATCGCGACGTTTGATCGGTTCCTCTCACAACTTCCGACAGGCGTGCAGCTATTTTCATTGCTACGCGCACATCCCGGGTTGATGCAACTTGTTGCGCACATTATGGGCTCGGCGCCTCGGTTGGCAGGCGTGTTATCGCGGCGGCGGCGTTTGCTCGATGCGGTGCTCGATCCGCGTACCTATGATACGCGCCCCTCTGCGGCGGAGCTCGACGAAATCATTGCGACGGAGATTGCGGCTGCTCCAGATTTTCAAGGCGTGCTCGATGCTTCGCGCATTGTCGGGAATGAACAGGGCTTTCTGATTGGCGTACGTGTTCTGTCCGGGACGATCGATGCCAGTCAGGCTGGCGGCGCTTATGCGCTTGTTGCCGAACGTCTCATTGCGGCGCTTTTAACAGCCGCGCGTGATGAGCTTGCCCGTGTGAACGGTCAAATTGCCGGAGGCGAGGTGGCTGTCATTGCCATGGGTAAGCTTGGCAGTCGTGAGATGACTGCTGCTTCTGACCTCGATCTGATTGTCGTGTATGATTTTGTTCCGGGTGTTGAGGAATCGAATGGTGAGCGACCTCTCTCGCCGTCGCAGTACTATGCGCGTCTGACGCAGCGATTGATCAGTGCGCTTTCGGCTCCGACGGCGGAAGGCAAACTCTATGACGTGGACATGCGCTTGCGGCCGTCAGGTCAGCAAGGACCGGTCGCGACGAAGATTTCGAGTTTCGTCAACTATCAGACCGAAGAGGCGTGGACGTGGGAGCATATGGCTCTCACGCGCGCACGGGTCGTGGCGGCGACCGGTGACCTCGGCGAACGGGTCACCACGTCAATCCGTGATGTGTTGGTTCGCCCGCGTGATCGGAGCAAGATTGCCAGTGATGTCCGTGAGATGCGTGAGCGTATTTTTGCGGAGAAGGGGGCGACTAATATCTGGAATCTTAAGCACGTGCGTGGCGGGCTTGTGGACCTCGAATTCATCGCTCAGTTTCTGCAACTTGTCTCGGCGGGCCAGAATCCGGAAGTGCTTGATCAAACTACCTACACGTCTCTGGAACGGCTGCGCGATGCCGGTTCCCTCACGGCTGGACAGGCTGATGTCCTTTTGCCGGCAACACGACTCATTCACGATCTCACTCAAATTTTACGTATTTGTACGGATGGCAATTTTGATCGTGATACCGCCCCGCTCGGCTTGAAGGAACTCCTGGCGCGGGCAGGGGATGCTCCCAGTTTTATTATGCTGGAAGAACACCTTACGGTGACCTTGGCCGCCGTGGCCGATATGTTCGAGGAGATTGTTCGTTAAATTTTTTCTGCGCTGCGACGGAATACACTCACTCCTTGCGTTCTTGCTGTCATGAGGGTCACGCCTGGGCCTTTAAATCTGCGTGATGCGCAAGGAGGTTGAAGACTTATGCGAAAAACTTTGATGCTGACAGCTGGTGTTCTGACGATCATGGGCGCTGTTACAGCAGGAGCAATGGCTCGAGGTGACTTTGAGCATCACGGTAAACATCATGGGTTTCATGGCAAGCATGGATATCACCATGATGGCGATTGGGGGCGCGGAGGTCACGGCAAGGGTCATCACCGACTTCATCGCAAACTCGCCAAGCTTAAGAAGCTCGATGCCGATGGTGATGGCGTCGTAACTCTGGAAGAGTTCCTGAAACCAAGCGAAGAGCGCTTTGCTGAGCTCGATACAGATGGCAAGGGCAGCCTGACCGGTGAACAGCTGGTGGCGCGTCAACAGGCGCAGTTGGACTACCGCATCAAGCGTATGCTGAAGCGCTATGATACTGACGGCGATGGAAAGATCTCGAAAGAAGAATTCCGAAAGCCTGCGCAGGACCGTTTTGCCGAGCGCGACTTTAACGGCGATGGGAAGATCACCGATGATGAACTTCCCCCCCGATTTGGACGGAGCGATCGGCACCGTACTGACGATGTTGAGGACGCCGACGATCGCCAGGCTGAGGCTTCCGACGATGGTGACCGCGAAGAAGGGCGCGAGCATAAGGGCAAACGTCACCATGAAGGACGTTGGCATCGTGGGGATCACCATGGCGGTAAAGGGTGGCGCGGACGCCAGGCGCGAGATCTAGACCGTGTTCTCGAACGGGTAGACAGACGGTTTGCGCGCATGGACAAGAACGATGACGGTGTGATCGATCAGGATGAGATCGGTGACCGTGGAGCGGAGCGGATAGCCTATAAGCAAAAGCTTCGCATGCACGTTCTTGACGCCAACAAAGATGGAAGTGTGAGCAAGGACGAATACCTTGCCAAGACTAAGTCACGTTTTTCGATGATGGATCTCAACGGCGACGGTAAGGTGACCGTTGATGATCTCCCGCCGCGTGCTGCGCGGTACTGGGAGGCCAAGGCGGATGCCAAAGACCAGAAGTAATGGCTGGCATTCGGAGGTCATGACGTGTTGGCACGTCAAAGACATTTGAGGTTCAGCGTGGCGGCAAAGTCCGTCCTGCCCGGATCTGGAAGCGGTTCCGGGCAGGAGTTCGAAACGCAAAGGCCGTTGGGGGTCGATACTGACGCGTCATTGGGGGCGGTGCCTCTCGACGACGACCGTGTTCTTATGGCGCGGCTGATTGAAGGTGATGACGGCGCTTTTCGTGGCCTCATTGATCGTCACTTAAGAGCTGTCGTTGGTTTGGCTCGACGGTTGTTGGGTGACACTGCCGAAGCTGAAGATGTTGCCCAAGAAGCGATGTTGCGTCTGTGGCGTACGGCAGACCGAATTGAAGTCGGCGCCAATGGCGTTCGTGGATGGCTATTTCGTGTGGCGCGCAATTTGTGCATCGACCGTCAGCGTACCAATCACAGACTGAGAGTCGTGGAGGAGGTGCCCGAGGAAATCGAACCGCCGCGACAGTTGGATGGATTAGAGGCGGCTGACGTGAGTGCATGCGTCGAACAAGCGATGCAAGAATTGCCAGAACGGCAAAGGACCGCGCTTTTACTGTTTCACCACGAGGGACTCAGTCTCATCGAGATTGGGAACGAAATGGGGACTTCATCGGAAGCTGTCGAATCTCTGCTGGCGCGGGGACGGCGGGGACTGAAAGGCAAACTTGCCGGTGTTTGGCGGCAACTGCTGGATATAGAGCCTGAAGGGCTCGAAGAATGAGCGTCGGAAGGAAGACATGACGAGCGAACAGAACAGACAGCGCGACATGGAGCGACTGCGGTATTTGCTCGAAGTTTATGGAGGCGACCGCGATCGCTGGCCCGCGCGCGAACGATTGAGCGTGGCAGCGTTTTTGGCTGAGGACGCAGCGGCTCAACGATTGCTGAGGGAGGCTTGCGTCCTCGATGATGTAATCATGAACTGTCAATTGCCATCGGGACGATCCGATTCAATGCGCCTGAATGATCTGGGTGACCGGATCATGGCGCGCGCGCTTGCTGAAAAGAGGCAGGCGGCTTCGTTCAGGCAGACACTACCGAACGTCAGGTCCTATCAGTCGGTCCGCGCCCGGTTGTGGCAGGCCGCGACCCTTATGGCGGCTTGCCTCGTCACGGGCATTATGGTCGGGCAAAGCGGCTTGGTTGCGTCACCCGTTGAGCAAACGTCGGAAGTTAGCAGTCTTGATGAGGAGACATTTACGACTTCGTTGGCCGACGATGGCTTCGTTATTTTCGCCGAGGAAGATAAAATATGAGCGATCAAGGCAGCTCTGGCTCAGGATCAGCGCAGCAAGCTGGCAGGAGAGGCTGGCTGTGGTGGGCGTTTGTGGTGTCTTTGTCGCTGAATCTCCTCGTAGCGGGCTTTTTTATCGGCGCAAAGATTTCACACCATGGGTGGCGACCGTGGAAGGATCACGGGGTCAGTGGCTTTGCGCATCGGCTGGAGGGCGAACGTCAACAGCTCTTTCGCGAACTTGCTCAATCCTACAAGGAGCACTGGCGATCGTTTCGTAGGGATATTCGCAACAGGCAAGTCGAAGCTGTTCAGCTTCTGAAGGCCGATCCATTCGATAGAGAGAAGTTTGTCGCCGCCTTGAACGAGATTCTCGCGGAAAGGGTGACGGCCCGGCGCTCGTTGTCGGAGCAGTTTCTAACCATGATCGACAAGATGACGCCGGAAGAGCGTCGTGCTTATGCTGAATGGTATGAGGAGTGGCGCGGGTCTCGGAAGCGTTGAGCTCAGGAATTCTGTGCGACTGATGGGCTATTAAGATAATCAAAGAAGTCCGACTGTGCGGCGCGGTCAAGCTGCGTAATGGCCCGCCAACATCCCTTGCTACTTTGGGTATCAAGACGCACGCCGTTAATGTCGAAGAGTGCGCGCGCGAGATGGATCGACAGAGTGTCGCTTAAGCGTTCATGCGAACTATACGCGCGTACATCAAGATACGTGATACTACGCTCCGGTGTCGCGGTGACCTCGACCCGGCTATCTTTGGCTGCGTGGCTGACGGCTTCTTCGAACAGGTTGATGATGGCTTGGCGCAGTGCGCGGGGATCTCCCAATATTTCCAGATCAGCTGGTGCCTTCAGATGAAGCTGAACATTGCGTGCACGCGCGGTCGGCTCAATGAAATGCCATGCATCTTCTAGAAGTGGTTTGATCGCCAGACGGTTGCTCACTGCGCCATTTCCCAAGCGGATGCATGACAGTGCGGCCGTTATAGCGAGCGTGTCTTCCGTGGATTTGAGCAATGCCTGACCGCTGTCGCGGATATGGCTGACGTATTCGCGATAAAGGGGGCGGCCGAGGGGGCCGTGCAATTCCGCCTTCATAAGCTCAGAAAAGCCTAGCACCGCATTAAGTGGTGTCCGTAGTTCATGACTCAAGCGCGCGCACAGGCCAGCCCAGGCATCGGCGTCGTTCGCCGGAGCTATCTTATCGATAAGGCTTTCATTTGGATAACAGCTTGCGGCTGGGCTTGATAAAGGAGTTCCAGTCGTAAAGTTGAGCGTCAGCGGATCAAAAGGCGCTTCTTGAACGGGAAATGGGGCCGCCTGGATCGACGCGGCAGGATCAGCCGCTTGGTTTTCGTCAGTCTGATTGTTCGCAACGAAGGAGCAATCGCGCACCCACTCCGACGTCACCAACGAAACTACCGCGCCGATGATAGCCAAGGTCGCGAGAATTGGAGCTGTGGTGACGTGCGCAAATGCTGCCGTGATCAAGACTATGCGCAACGCAAGGCCTGAAAAACGCAAAACACATCGTGCGAGCTGATGGGACACCGTGGGGCGGTCGACGTCAGAGTGAGTCACTCGCCTCATCGCGAAAGACACAAGTCTCCCGTGAGGGCGGACAGACACCGTCCACGCCATTCGCATGCCCCGCCATATTTGTAAATTGCCGCCCCCGCCCCCGCTGACAAACTCGGTACTGCCTGCCACGCGAATCGCTATTTCAGTTCACCTCATTAGGGTGTCACTGTCGAGGAGATTAATTCAATTCGCGTCCTGTTATGACGATGACGTTATTCATCGAGGATTCGAAGCACAATCTCATGTACATCACGAGAGGGGTCGGGATGTTTCGTAATTTTTGTCAATGCGTTACGGGCGAGTTTTCGACGTTTTGGTTCAAGTGCGCGCCAGCTCCGCATGGCATTGAGAAGACGCGCGGCGATTTGCGGATTGAAGCGATCGATAGCGAGGATTTGCTCGACTAAGAATTCGTAGCCTTTGCCGTCTGGTCGGTTGAACTGAACGGGGTTCATCAGGGCGAAATTGCCGATCAGGGCGCGCACTTTGTTGGGAGCGGTAATGTCGAAGCGCTCATGCCGCGTGAGTGCACGAACAACGTCAAGGGCGTTGTTGCGCGGCGATTGGGCCTGCGCCACGAACCAAGTGTCAATGACGACATGGTCTTCGTGCCAGCGTTGATAGAAATGGTCGAGCGCGGTGCGCCGCTGGGGTGAGTTGCTAGCGGCGAGCAAGTTGAGTGCGTGCGCGGCCTCGGTCATATTTGAGGCGTTAAAATATTGGTCGGCGGTTCGGTTTATTGCCGTTTTTGAGCCCAGAGACGCGAGCAGCTGCAGGGCGGCATTGCGGGCGGCGCGTTTGCCGGCGTTTGCGGCATCCGGTGAGAACGGTCCGCTCTCCTTCAACGTGTCATGGATGGCCGCAAGCTGGTCTTCCAGCCGACGTGCAATCAACCGTGTGAGTTGACGATGAGCGCGATAAATGAACGTGTGATCGACGTTCTGTCCTATCTCGGTTGCGACATCGCTTTGTGATGGTAGCCGCATCAACTCGGCTCGGAAGGCCCAATCGAGGTTATCGTCGACAAGGGCAGCGCTAAGCGCTTTGGCAAAGCCAGTGCCACGCGAGGATCTTTTGCCGCGTGAGAGAGCCTCAACCATCGCCACCATCGTGCGCATTGCGTATGTATTGGCGGCCTGCCAGCGGTTGAAGGCGTCACTGTCGTTGGCGAGCAGAAAAGCTAGGTCTTTTTCGCTGAGTTCAACTTCCAGGTGGACAGGCGCTGAAAATTCTCGAAGGACCGAAGGGATCGGGCGCGCCGGGACGTCAGTGAAGGTGATCGTTTGGCTGGGTTGGCGGAGATGTATGATGTCGTCCTGCAGGGCGTCTCCTGCATCCGTCGTCAGCGGCAGATCGTGGCCATCCGGACCCAGCAGGCCAATGCGAAGCGGGATGTGCATCGGGTTCTTTTGTTGCTGGCCCGGTGTTTGCGGGGTCGTTTGCTTCAGGGTTAGGGAGTAGGTCCGCGCACGTTTATCGTAGGATGTGCGGCATTCCACATGCGGCGTGCCAGATTGCGAATACCAAAGAGCGAACTGCGAAAGATCGCGCCCCGAGACCTCCGCGAAGCATTCCAAAAACTGTTCGATGGTTGCGGCTTCTCCATCGTGCCGCTCAAAGTAGAGGTCCATCCCGGAACGGAAAGCCTCGGCGCCGAGGATCGTCGCGATCATGCGTACGATTTCGGCACCTTTTTCGTAAACCGTTGCCGTGTAGAAGTTGTTGATTTCGATATAGCTTTCCGGTCGGACAGGGTGTGCCAGAGGACCGGAATCTTCAGGAAATTGATGGGCCTTTAGCTGGCGAACGTCCGATATTCGTTGGACGACACGTGAACGCTCGTCGGCGGAGAATTCCTGATCACGGTAGACGGTGAGACCTTCCTTTAAACAGAGCTGGAACCAATCGCGGCAGGTAATGCGGTTGCCGGTCCAGTTGTGGAAGTATTCGTGCGCAACGACGCTTTCGATAGCTTCGAATGTCGTGTCCGTCGCGGTTTCTGGTGATGCGAGTACAAGTCGGTCATTGAAAATATTTAGCCCCTTGTTCTCCATCGCGCCCATATTGAAGTCGGATACGGCGACGATATTGAAGACCTCGAGATCGTACTCACGGCCGAAACGTTTTTCGTCCCAACGCATTGAGCGTTTCAGTGAGTCCATGGCCCATGCAGCGCGCTCCTCCTTGCCGTGTTCGACGTAGATCGTCAGCCCGACATCGCTACCGCTTGCGGTCTTGAAATCTGCCGCGATTGACGACAAGTCGCCAGCGACCAGCGCAAATAGGTAGCAGGGCTTGGGATGCGGATCATGCCACACGGCGTAATGACGTTCGCCGCGATCAGAGGTGCCGCGTTCCAGGCGGTTTCCATTGGATAGCAGGACCGGTGCTTCTTTCGGATCGGCCTCCAGTCTAACTGTGTAGGTCGAGAGCACATCAGGGCGGTCCAGGAAGTACGTTATGCGCCGGAAGCCTTGGGCTTCGCATTGTGTGCAGAAAACGCCACGCGAGCGATAGAGGCCCTGAAGGGATTTGTTCTGGCTCGGATCGATCGTCGTATGGATCTCAAGCGTAAAGGGTTTGATCGGCGTTTCGGGAATAGTCAGCGACGTCTTGGTTAGCCGGTACTGCGAACGGGTGAGCGTGTTCCCGTCCAGGATCACGGCATCGAGTTTAAGGTTTTCACCGTCGAGGATTAGGGGCGCATTGTGAACCTGAGATTTTGGGTTGTGTCGTACCTTGAGACGCGAACGAACCTTCGTCGCTGCTGCATCGAGTTTAAAGTCGAGATTGACGCTCTTGATCAGGAAATTTGGAGGACGGTAATCGCGCAGGTAGATGGGGCGCGGTGTGTCTGTTTTCATTTTATGTTCCGGCAGCGCTGGATCGGGGGCGTGGAGCTGCGGCATACGCCCAGAATGTCTACGATTTCGTTTTCTTTCGAGGGTTCTGGTGAGAGGATTGCCCATGCGGGCTCGTAGAGCAAGGGTGGCGTGAGCGCTCGCAGGCCCAGTACACAGACTGTCTGCTTAAAGGCTTGATCTGAATGTCGGATGACACGGTCGTTCGAGGGTTAGGTCCCGTACGCTGGAGGAGGGCAAAGGACACGCAAGCTTGATGGCCGGATGGTGTATCGAAGTGGAGCTTTAAAACTCTCGACTTCGCCATCGTTCGTCAGGCGCACAGAGCGCCGAGGCATGCGGATTGTAAATTCAGTTGCGGATATTTTTTCAACCTCAGGATCGCTTTTCCATAGTCCGAGCATTGCACGTACCACAGCGACGGATAAGGCTGCTCCGTTTTTATGCCGTGCTGCGTATAAGGTCAGGTAGCCTCGGTCCATTGCTGTTTTTGTGAGCATCAGGCTTGGAACTTCGTCGTATTCATTGCTGGTTACCACAACCGATAACGCACGCATGCGATGCCGTTCACCGTCCTTATCGACGGCGATAGAGATCATGCGTGTGCTAGCTAGCATCTGTCGCAGGATGCGAATGTATCCTTGCAAGCGTTCAAGGGCCGCTTTGCCGCGCAGATGTTGACGTTGTTCGGCGAACCCCGTTGGAAGCCCAAACATCGAATTGCAGAGGAAGATTTGGCCGTTGACGGCGGCGACGTCTATGGGAACGGAGTGCCCTTCTGCGAGCGTTTTCAGTGCAGCGTCGATCTCGAGCGGGAGGTTCAGATCCCGTGCAAATCTGTTCATGGTGCCGAGGGGGAGCACTCCGAGCGCCTTATTGGTCCCGATCAAGTGTTCGGCGGCTGAACGGACAGAGCCGTCACCGCCGCCTATAATAAGTGCGTCGATATCTCCTTGCGCGGCCGCCGAGATCGCGCCGACAAGCTTTTCCGGTTCGACGCACTCCACGCGTGTTTCATGCCCGCCATCGCGAAACGCTTGTGCAACTTTTTTTTCGATATCACGGGGCGATAGGTCGAGTGCGGTTCCGGCTCGGCAATTTACGATTGTATGGGTACGCATGGCTTATGAACGTCTACCTTCGTTCGGACGTTCCAGTGCCGTGTTACTGATGAGTGACGGCGTGTGTGGAACCATGATGCTCAAGCCTATAGATAGGCCATTGGTTCGACATCAAGCGTGCGAATGGCAGGAGGTGGAGTAGAGAATGGCCGACGATCAAGGAGCAGCGCCCAGGAGCACTGTTGAGCGCCGTAATCTTCTCCGGCGTTTGGCGTCCGTTCGGCAAATCGAGAAGCTGCCGATGTTCTTTCTTGCGTCGCTGGCTGTGCTGACCTTTGTGTTCGTGCAGATTGCAGCCCTCGTCTTTAGTGGAAATTCGCGCAACTTTGACGAATGGTTGCTTCGCGCCATGCGCGCCCCTGGCGACAATGGTGGGCCAATTGGACCCGCTTGGCTTGAGGGGACCGTGCGTGACTTCACAGCGTTGGGAAGTACCGGCGTTGTCGTCCTCATCGTTGTTATCTCGGCGTTGTTTCTGCTCATAACGCGAAAGGGGCACTCCGCGCTTTATGTGGTTTTGGCAGTCGTGGGCGGGACGCTGTTGAATAACCTCTTGAAGATCGGTTTTGGGCGACCGCGTCCTGATATCATCACGCGTGGCACAGAGGTTCATACGCTTAGTTTTCCTTCCGGGCATTCGATGATGTCGGCGGTCGTTTATCTAACGTTGGGCATGTTGCTGGCGCGCTCCCAGCCCGACCCGAGGGTGAAGATTTTCATCTTTTCTGTCTGTGTCCTTCTGACATTGATGATTGGACTGAGCCGGATTTATCTTGGCGTTCACTGGCCAACGGATGTGTTGGCCGGCTGGACCCTCGGGGCGGGATGGGCGCTGTTGTGTTGGATGCTGATGCTGTGGCTGCAGGGCCAGGGTCAGGTCGAGAGTGACCGTTGAGTGGAATGTGCCGCCCTTGCCAAGTGACGCGATAAGCGTCGGGCCGTAAAGGCCGCACCAATTGAAAACCTCATCACAGGCCCAAAGGTGTTGGCTGAGATTGGGCCAATGAAATAGAGGCCTGGAATGGACGATTCGAAGTTGGCCGAAAGCCTGGGCGTTGGGCCTATCCGGTCTAGATTGTCGATGATGTCGGGCGCAATGAAGGGAAGTCTGGATACGTCTTGCCGATAACCTGTGGCTGCAATGACGTGGTCGACAGTGATGGCTTTTTCCCGACCACTTATGTCTGAAAGCTGGAGCCGTATCTTCCCGAGCGCTTCATGAGCGTGGCGCAGGTCGTGACCGAGTAGGCGGGGGACCTGCGCCATCCGTTCTTTCATGAACCAGCCGCCTGCCGGCCCGAGAAACTCCTTGACGGTGCGTAGCCGGACTTGGTCGGGAAGGTACCGAAAGGCCCACGGCATATCGGTGCATGCGCGGTTTTGCCAGCCGGGGCCTATTCCCGACATGGGGCGATATAATCTTTCAAGCAGAGGGCGATGGAGCGGCTCGTCCAAGCCAAACTCGATAGTAGATTTACGTGCGATGAGCAGGGGCTTGGCGCCCGCTTCTTGCAGCAGCACCGCGGAATCTATGGCTGATGATCCAGCGCCGATTACAGCGACGTGTTTATCCTTGAAGATGGAAAGATCGTGGTGTTCCGCACAATGCGTGACCAGTTCCTGTGGTAGTCCGCTCAGTTCGCCCGGTGTGTTGCGGAAATAATCGAGGCCGATGCCAATGACCACGTTGCGGGACGTGAATGATTGTCCGTTTGCTAGCTCAAGGATGAAGCCCTGATGGTGGCGCTTTACGCGGATGACGGTCGTTTCTTCGACGTTGGGGACGAGGGCTTTTTGGAATGCCAAGCCGTAAGCCGTGAATGTTTCTAGCTTAACGGGGAGTCCAACGTCTTCGAAGGCTATGCCGTGGTCCTCGCAGTAACGACGTATCGTGAAGCTCTGATCGGGATCATAGAGCGTTGAGGAAAAACCCGTTGACTTGAGCTGCATGCCTTTCGGCATATTGTCGCGCCAGGATTTCATTGGTGTGCCGATGATGCGGAAATCCGTTCCCAGTCCGTGTAAGTGAGCAGCAACAGACAGACCGAAGGGGCCGGCTCCGATGATCGTCACCGGCACCGGCTTCGGCGCGGGGCCATGTTTGCTCAAGGCTTTCCGCGTGACCGCGTTGCGGGTGGGGGGGGCGGGTGTTGTCGTCTCTATGTTTTGAGTGCTCATCGCAATATGCCTTCAATATAAAATGTTTTGTGCCCTAATAATTTCGTCAGGCAGATGAAATCGCTCGTGCTTATTTGGCGGATTTTATTTGTTTGATCATCGCTATATGAGGAATCCGATCCTCGATGTAGGGCGCGCCGACGGCAACGAATCCAAATGAGGCGTAGAAATCTTTCAAATAGGCCTGTGAGGATATTTTTATTGGGATGTCACTGTTTTCGTTCTCAAAACGATCAAAATACTTTTCAACGAGCAGTCGTCCCAGGCCGCGCCCGCGCATCTTGTGGGTGACGACCACGCGACCAAAGCTTGCGTAGCCTGGCGCAAAGAGATCGGGTGGTAGAGCCCGAAGATAAGCAACCACCTTTTTATTCAGGAGCCCGAGCAGATGCAGGGACTGCGCGTCCCTGTCGTCAATATCCGCGTATGGAACGCCCTGTTCTACGATGAATATTTCTTGCCTGAGGCGCAGTACGGCATAGAGCTGCTGTGCTTGTAGGTCCTCAAATTGGGACCAGCTCCACGTGATCGCGTGGGGGCATATGTGCCACTTCTCGCGTGCATCGGCTTTCGGGTCAGAAGAACTCGTGCATGGCGATATGGCTTCGGCACCCTTGCACGTTGGTTCGGATGCGGGTGAGATCGGCATGCCGCTTTCTGGCGGTTTCGCCGGGAGGGCTGAGTATAACATTGATCTCTCGTTTAGCGTTTCGGGAAGGTGCACGGTGCGAGATCGTCTAAGCAGCCGGCGTATTGCCGTTGCCGTAAAGTAGATCGGCAGTGTTGGCGTATTCAGTTTCGCGCGTCGTCTGGAAGGCCATGTTTATGACGCTGCGTCGCGCACCCTCTGCTGTGATTGGGACAACCCGATGCAGATTTAGGTCGGCGCGAAGCAGATAGGCGTCGCCGGCTTTATGATGGAGCCTTTCGACGAGGCTATTCTCCTCAGCCCATGCGATGAGATCCGTGATGTTTTGGTCCGCCTGACGCTTTTTGCGGCGGCACAAATCTGACCAGTTTGGGATTATTTCCACTTCGCCGCCTTGGCCGGGATCGGGAGTTTCCGCGAAGATGACGAGCGCATATGGAGGATCATCCAAATGCCAGCCGTGTGTGTCGCCACTGCTTTGGAGGAAATTGGCGACCATGAATTCTTCGGGGTGGATACAGGAGAATATCGGACGGCCCGAAATTGCCTCGACGCACGCCCGCAGCGCGGTGTGGTGATACAGCCGGTAGAGAAAACGGGAATGTTCTTTGATCGCGCGGCCGCCAAGGACGGAGAGATTTCTCGGGGAGAGGTATCCCGGCATTTCAAAAGTTCGGCGGCTGGCTGTCGCTTCGAGACGCCGCAACTCGGCTTGCAGGAAGTGCAACGCTGCTGGGGTGAGGAAGTCCGGCAGTTTTACGTAGCCGCCTCGTAAAAACTGCTCGTGCATGTCTGCTAATGTGCTTGGCTCGAAATCCTTCGACATCGTCAGGTCAAATAGGGCTTCGGTCCAATCCAGAGTTCCTGATTGGTTTTGTTCCATCCCATGGCCTTCGAGAGCTAGGTGCATCGCTTGTCTCCCTTTAATTGTTCTTGGGTGCCGCTTTGTCCTTTGGACGTGATTGGTCGTCCTGCAAGTCGCGTTGCCATGCAGGTGGACTTTACGTTCTTTCAAGTGGCTTGGTGAGTTCTGTGCAGATGAGTTCTCTAAAGTATAAAAACCATTTGTTTATTCTCTGAATAACGTAGAAAACTGTTTTAAAAAAAACAACTTCGAAATGCGATCGAACTATAGACATGTGCTTTGAATTGAGTCAATGATCGGCAAATCTAAAAAACAATATTTTGCTTTTTTAAATTTTCGCAGCTGGTGTTGGTTTGTTGTTTTCTATTGAGGGGTTTCATTTTTATGCGAGAGCACATTATTCCAGTCGTCGATGTGGGTTTGTTGCGCGATCGAGATCCGTTGGGGTCCCGTGAAGCCGCGCGTCAGATCGGGCAGGCCTGTAAAGACATCGGTTTTTTCTACGTGCGGAATCACGGCATCGCCGACGGTGTGATATCCGATACCTTCCGTCAGGCTGAGGCCTTCTTCTCGTTGCCGCTTGCTGAGAAGATGAAGTTCTCCATGGAGCGCCATAGCCGTTGCTTTCGAGGATATGCGCCCGTCCTCTCGGAATTGGCGGATGGCAAACGCAATTCCTACGAGCTCATGGAATTCAGTGTCGAATTTGATGACGAACACCCCGACGTGGTCGCCGGAAAGCCGATGCATGGCCCCAATCTTTGGCCATCCTTACCCGGCTATCGCGCGGCTATTATGCGATATGTGGCAAGTATGAATGAGTTGGGCTTTGACCTGATGCGCGGCATTGCCATGAGCTTATCGCTACCGGAAGACTTCTTTTACGACGCATTCAACGAGCGCTCGTTCTGGCAGTTTCGGACGACGCATTATCCTGAACCTAAGTCCGTGCGGCAGATGGCCGAGTATGCGCCGCAGAGCGGACCTGTCTCGGAAATCGAGATTGGGGATTACAGCTGTGGTGCTCACACTGATTATGGGTGCTTGACGATCTTGCTTGCGAACAATCCTGGCCTTCAGGTGCGTAACCGTGATGGGGAGTGGTTCGACGCGCCGGCAATTCCTGGGGCCTATATCTGCAATATCGGGGATATGCTGCAATACTGGACAGGCAATTTGTTTGTGGCGACGTTGCATCGTGTTTTGACGAACCAATCGCGCATATCGTTGCCCTTCTTTTTTCAGCCCGACTACGAAACGGTCGTGCAACCCTTCGGTGGCGTAACGGATATCCGACTTGAGGATTTTCCGCCGCTCAAATACGGACCTTATGCCTTCGAAAAATACAAAGGCATTTATCCCAACTGTTGCGTTGCTTAACGGTCGTCGGTGATCAAATGGACAAAGCGGCATTGAAGGGCGCGCTGCTGCCTCACGACCGGCGCGCGATGCGTTTCATCTCCAAATATCGCACGAAGATCTATGCTGGCCTCGGCGGGTTGGCGTTATCGCTGCTCGTTGTGGGGGCTTTAAATCTGCCCTTCATGGTGGCGCTTCTGCTTGTGTTCGCGCCGGTTGGGTTGGCGTTCGTGCTGCCGAGGTATGTGAGGCTGATCTGTGCGGTTGAGGATGACTTCAATCAGAGAACAGCGCTGGTCACGCCAGCGCGGCTGGTGCGATTCCTGTTCCATGTCCCGATCGTCTTTAGCGTGCTCGCGATTGCTCATGCAGCTCGCGGTGACGCATGGGCAGGATGGAGTGTTGCATTCGCGTTGACGGCTGGAGCTGCCGGGTTGCACGCGGTTGCTGTCACGTTTGCTTATCGTGGTTATGGCGATCGGATCAGCAACAGCATCCTGGCAATCTCAGCAATCATTTGGCTTGTCGTCACGGCCGAAGGGCATTGGAGCTTATGGGTTCTGACGGTGTTTCTTGGAGTGCTCTTTGGCCTGGATACGGCAAGAGGGCTTCTTTCTGACCTGAGGTCCCGCCTTTTTCCGAGACGAGGGATCGGGGTGTTTTTCGGTTCCTTCAACCCGGTCCACAAGATGCATTTGGCGCTTTTGAGCAACCTTCTGGCGGACCGTCAGCTGAACAAGATTTACGTGCATGCCACGACGATTCCGAAGCTGCATCGTGTGGCTCTGGCGCGTGGAGAAATTGCAGTTTGTGAACGTGCTGGCGTTAGGGAATACCGTGCTTCGCATTTTGCGGATACGGGCAAGAACTACTTCCCGACCGGCAACTGGTTTTATGACTATGAATTGCGGTTGGAGCTTTTGAAGGCTGCAATAAGCGACGCGGGTCTGAATGGACGTGTCGAAGTTCTCAACCTGCCGGATCTTTATGAAAAATCGGGTTTTGCAGGTGTGCTTCGCCGTATCAAGTCGCTGCACAAGGGCCAGCCTGTACATGGTTTGCATGGCAGTGATCCCGGCGGCATGTGGGTTCGCAATATCTTTGATAGCAGCGGCTGGATCTACCCTTGTCCGATTGTCCGTACGGGCGTCGTGTCGGCTACGGCAATTCGAGCCGGAGCAATCGGCTTGACGTCAGTCACGGTCGAGAGATTTCTGGCGGCCAAGCGGCGCGGGGAAGACTTTGTTTTCCCGTCCGGCTACGTCTTCCGAAACCGGTGAGGGGGCAGCGATGACCCGAGGCGCGACCGGTGCTTTTCACCCTTTGTCTATTACGCGAGAGAAGGGCAATCCGATGCGCGCTTGCGAGTGGGGGCTGCTCGTTGGGCTATCCATGCTGTGGGGAAGCGCGTTCTTCTTTACGGCCATTGCCATTCATGAATTGCCGACATTCCTCATCGTTTTTTTGCGCGTTACCCTGGCGGCGGCGTTGCTGTGGCTGGCGCTGAGCATGATGGGATTGCGCCTGCCGCGAGAGGCTGAGGCATGGAGAAGTTTTTTCGTATTGGGGCTGCTCACGAACGTTCTACCGTTTTGCCTGGTCGCGTGGGGGCAGCTTCGGGTTGCGTCCTCTGTTGCCTCGATCCTGAATGCGGCCGCGCCTTTCGCCACGCTCTTACTGGGTCACTTCTGGACCGGAGAGGAGCGGTTGTCGGCTCACAAGGTGTTGGGACTTGTGGTGGGGACGACGGGAATTGTCGTCCTGCTGAGCGGAGGGTGGCATGTCGGCGTTTCACTCGCAGATGCGTTGGCGTATCTGGCGTGCCTGGGTGCGGCCATCTGTTATGCGCTGGCTGCCGTTGTAGGTCGGTTCAGGCGGTTTGGAGAGCCTCCGATCGTTCGCGCCGCGGGCCAGCTTGTTGCGGCATCCGTTCTCCTGCTTCCGGCTGTTGTCATCTCTGACAACCCTTTCGGGTTGAGGCTGCCGAGTTGGTCAGTGGTAGGCTCGGTTCTCGCGTTGGCGGTGTTATCGACCGCGTTGGCTTATATTGTCTATTTTAAACTTCTGAGAACCGCTGGCGCGACTAATCTTCTTCTTGTGACATTTCTTGTTCCGATAAGCGCTATGTTTTTTGGGATTGTACTTCTGGGAGATTCTATTGGTGCTCGTGAAACTTGTGGATTGATTTTGGTAGGTGTTGGACTTTTGGCTATTGATGGTCGTGTGTTTTGTTTTCTTGTCGGCAAGTGATCTGGTTTCGCTTTTTTTGTTAATTTTCTTTTTTTATGGGGATTTTTATGGCTGTGTTTGTCGGAATTTCAGCGCACTATCACGACTCCGCGTGTTGTTTGATCAAGGACGGTCATCTCGTGGCGGCGGCGGAGGAGGAGCGCTTCACCCGCATCAAGCATGATAATGGCATTCCATCCAATGCTTTCCGCTATTGTCTGCGGGAGGCTGGCGTCACGATCGCGGACGTGACAAGCCTTGCGTACTATGAAAATCCCGCCAAGAAGGTTGCGCGTCAGCTATGGGCCGGGCTGCCCGGTATTCTCAACAACCCCAAACAGCGTTTTCGGATAGATCCAGGACGTGCTCAAGACGAAATACGAGATTGCTTGGGGTACGACAGGGAGATCGAATTTGTCGATCATCACCTGTCTCATGCTGCTAGCGCTTTTTATTTTTCTGGGTTTGATGAGGCTGACATTTTTACGGTGGATGGCGTCGGTGAATGGGCGACGACCACCTATGGCCGCGGGGTTGATCGGAAAATAGATCTCTTTGAGGAAGTTTCGTTTCCTCACTCCCTTGGGCTATTTTATAGCACGATCACGGCCTATCTCGGTTTTGAAGTCAATGATGCCGAATACAAGGTGATGGGGCTTGCTCCTTATGGCTCGCCTCGATACCTGGATAAGGTTCTGCAACTTATTGATTGTTGGGACGGCGGACAGTACCGCCTGAACATGGAGTACTTCGATTTTCTCGGCGGGGATCGGATGTATTCGGATCGCTTGTGTGAGCATTTTGGTGAGCCGCCGCGTGTGCCGGAGTCAGAGCTCGCGCAATTCCATAAGGACATGGCCGCCAGCGTGCAGCGTGCCCTTGAGGTTATCCTGCTGGATAAGGTGGCGTATCTCCACGCGCGTCATCCCACTGAAAACCTCTGTATGGCTGGCGGTGTCGCTCTGAACTGTGTGGCAAACGGCAAGGTCCTGCGCGAGGGGCCCTTCAAGCGCCTCTTTGTGCAACCTGCGGCAAGCGATGCCGGAGGCGCGCTCGGTGCGGCGGCAGTGGCATGTGTTCGTCACGGCGAGGATCGTTTATCCCGCGAGAGACAAAAGCACGTTTACCTGGGGCCGAAATTCAGCGCCCGGGATGTCGCCCGTGTCGTCAATCCTAGTCCGCTCAAGCAGTGTGCGTTGGACTATTCGGAAGATCCTGAGGGGCTGATCCAAGCGACTGCTGAGCGTTTGGCGGACGGCAAGGTGATCGGGTGGTTCCAAGGGCGGATGGAGTTTGGGCCCCGCGCGTTGGGCGCGCGCTCCATCATCGCCGACCCGCGCAGGCCGGAGATGCGCGACCGGATTAACGCGCTTGTCAAGATGCGCGAAGCGTTCCGGCCCTTTGCGCCCGCCGTTCTCGAGTCAAAGATGGCGGAGCATTTCGAGATCGACCATTCTTCGCCTTTCATGCTCGAGACGTGCCGGGTGGTTTCGAGCCTGGCGTTGCCGGCGATCACGCATGTGGATCAATCGGCGCGCGTTCAAACGGTCAACGAGCACACCAATAAGCGGTTTCACGATCTGCTGATTGCGTTCGATAAGCTGACGGGCTGTCCGATCCTGCTCAATACGTCCTTCAATCTGCGTGGGGATGCCATCGTGCTCGAACCTATCCACGCGATCTGGACCTTTGCGATTTCGAACATCGACGCGCTTGTGATGGAGGACTTCATTATTGATCGCACCGAGCGTCCGGAAGCCTGGTCTGAGATCATCGAGATGATGGGCGCGCGTCTCAAAAAGAAGCGGCGCGCTGCCGATGCTGGTCGCGCCAACGTCTATTCATTTCTTTAAATCAATTTTCAATTCAGGGAGCTGGTGCCGTGGGTGAGCAAATCACGCGCAAGGAGTTGGCAACACGTCTGGCTGAGGCGATCAAGGACCGTGCGACGTTGCCTCTGCTGCAATTGTTGTGCGATGCGCAGGTGGAAGGCGTCGGTGAGGTGGCGGATATATGGACCGGTCCCTTCTCTTCGCTTCGGGACGATATTCTGGGGTTTGCTGGCGGCGAGGGAGAGGCTGGCGCCCGGGCGGTTGGTATCTGGGAAGAGGAGCCAACGACGGGGGAGTTTGTCCGGTCGCGGCGTCATATCGATCTTTGGCGGTTTTGCGCGAACGTCGACCGGATCCGGAAAAAAGGAAACCGCAAACGCGTTGCGTTTTTGGGTGAATCGGTTGCGCGCGGCTTTTTCTTCAGCCCGCAATATGGCCCCGCGCAGGTTCTTGAAAAGCAGCTCGCCGCCGTCGGGCCGAGTGTCGAGGTCGTCGATCTCGCCCAGAGTAATTGCGGGCCATGGTGGCTCGTAGAGATGACGCGAGCTGCCGCTGCGTTGCAACCCGACGCTATCGTTGTTTTTGCTGGGAATAACTGGCGTGCCGGTTCGTTATCTAGAGCATCCACGGACGCCTTTGTGCAGGATGGCGGATTGCTGGCTGAAGATGGGGGGCTTTCTGCCCTGATGGCGCGGCAACAGCGTCGCGCCGCAGAAATTGCTGAGCACACAGTCAGAGAGTTGGCGAAGGCTGCGCATGACATGGGTGTACCGCTGATCCTCGTTCTGCCAGAGATCAACGTTGCGGATTGGCTGAGTTGCCCGATCGGAACCCTTGATGTTCCGCTAATGTCTGAGCTGGATACGGTGGCCTGGGTGGACGTGTTCTCTGAGGCCCGAGAGGCGGCCGATGCTGGTGATTTCCGTGAGGCGGAAGATCGCGTGCAAGAGGCCATCAATCTTGATGGCGGGACTTGCTCCGCCAGTCTCGAGCTGCTTGCTCACGTTCAATTAAAGCAGGGGAAGACGCGTGAAGCCTCGGCAGCTCTGCGGCGTAGTCGTGACATTGTCGATGAGACGCGGGTGTTGCCGGGCATTTTCTCTGTCGTCGCGGAAGTGATCCGGAAGGTTGGGCGGGAGGTCGGTGCTCTCGTGGTCGATCTGCCTCATGTCTACCATCAGCACTTTGGGAACAGTGTTCCCGGGCGCGGGCAGTTCCTCGACTATTGTCATCTGAATGCTGAGGGTATTCGCGTTGCGATGGCGGGAACGGCGCAAGCGGTGGTTCAGGCTCTCTTCCATAGCACCGCGGATTTGCAGCGACTTGTTGAGGCCGGACCTTCTCCGTCACCGGAGCAGGAAGGTTGGGCGCATCTCTTGGCGGGCATTCACAATGCGCACTGGGGACAGGGTACCGAAATCTGTAGCTTTCATTTCAAGCGTGCGGCGTCGTGTTATCCGCCGATCGGAGAGATCAGCATTCCGCTCGTCTATGATGCGTTCCGACATGGCGTGCCACCGTTGCTGCTTTCGTCCTTCGGTGAGCTCGTCAAAAATCAAATCGCTTCGACCTACCTCATGGGATACGGCCTGATCGGCCGAGGGCTGATCCGGGAGCATGACCTCTTGAAATCGATTGTCGCTGCGTTCCCCTCGCTCGGTAACATCTCGTCGGACCCGGACTTTGTGCTCGGAGAGATTGACGAGCTTGACCTTCTCGATGCGCATTGGTTGCCGTTAATGGATGGTAACCGTTGGTATCGGCGTGCCTTCAAGGCGGCTTACGAGTTGGAGAGCGCCTTTCCGTTCGTTAGTGCTCGGTCGCAGAAGCTGGAGCTCTCAATTGTCTCTCGTGTCCCAGGCGCGCGTCAGTCGGGCGATATCATTGTCAAACTGAATGGTGCTCAGGTCGGCCGGGTTTCGGTTCAGGATCAGTGGTGTGATCAGCGCATCGTGTTGGACAGTTCACGGGTCAAGCAGGGGCTCAATTCGCTGAGGTTAATCTGGCCGAATGTGCCGCGTGCTGATCTGCGTTCAAGCCTTAAGGTTCGCTTTGAAACGGGGCAGCAACTCGACACGCGCACCCATTTCGGGCATCTCCATGAGTTGAGGATTTCTGCTGCCACCTGATTTTGTTGCCGCACGGACCGGGCGTGACAGTCTGTGCGGCAGCGCAAGATTTACGTTCATTTTTTATTGTCCATTATTCGGACAACTTTTCTCTAGGTCCTAATTGAAGTGATTTTGGATCGTTGGTAGATTTTTTGGTGCTACCTATCAGTATCTGGATATTGGCGCATCTTCGCTCCTTGGGATATGTCCGATAAATGATCGCGATGAATTCAATGCGGTGCTCCGTGGCCGGACGTTTCAGTCAGGAACTTGTCGTCGCTGGGCTAGCGGTTGCGTTGGCGTTGGTGTTCGCGGCTGCAATTCCTGGGTTCGCGACGTGGGGGAACGCAATGGCGCTCCTGCGCAGCATCGCGATTATCGGGGTGTTGGCGCTTGGTATGTCTGTCGTCATTATCGGCGGGGGGATCGACCTGTCGCAGATTGCTGTCGCGCTCGTTTCCGCAGGCGTTGCCGCCATCATGATCAACGGCGGATTTCCTGTTTCGATTGCGCTCCTGGTGGGGCTTTTCGCAGCAATCGGCATGGGGCTCGCTAACGGATGGTTCGTTGCCTATCTCGGCATCCCATCATTGTTCGCAACGCTTGCGAGCGCGTTGCTCTTCATGGGCGCGGCCCGGTCGACGCTCATGCCGTCGACCATCATAAATTTGCCGCCCGGCGACGGCGCGTTTCTCGTGCTTGGGACAAATTGGGCCGGTGTTCCTGTTCCTGCGCTCATATTTGCTGTCTCAGCTGTCGTGATGCATCTGTTTCTGGCGCACTTAGTCGTTGGGCGTTTCGTCTACGCGGTGGGGGACAATCCAGCTACCGCACGTCTCTCTGGGTTGCCGGTTCGTCGGCTGCGCATGATGACATTCGTGATGGCTGCTGTGATTGGCTATCTGGGTGGTCTCGTCATGGTCGCATCCACGGCGATGGTCGATCTGGGAACGGCCAAGTCGACATTCATTTTCGACGTCGTCCTAGTTGCTGTTGCCGGGGGTGTGAGCTTGTCGGGTGCACGCGGTGGCGTCGCCAGTGTGCTTGCGGGGACGGCTTTTGTCGGCGTGCTGCTCAACGGCATGTCCATCCTCGACGTCAATTCTCAGGTCCAAACAGTCATCAAAGGAAGCTTGCTGTTGGCCGCCATCGTGCTGGACAGCCAGTTGAGGCCGCATGACGAGGAGGCGGAGCGTCACAGCATCTGAGCCGCGTCGTGTCGCGGTGCGTACAACAAAATTTCAAAGGGAGGTTGGGTGATAATGGTCGATTTTATATCCGGGAAGCGCTGGGCGATTGGGCTGGTTTCCGCGTTGGTGGTGACGTGGGGCTTCATGGACGGAGCGTCTCACGCCCAGACCGATCCACGGTCTCAGCTTCGAATTGATTTTGATAAGGCGGTGAAGGGTAAGACAGTCGCCTGGGTGCCGATCACGATGGGGACACCTATCGATCAGATCTGGACGGCCGTCATGCAGTCGCACTTCGACAAGTACGGCATCAAATTCATCGTCCGCGATCCGAACTTTGACAGCAATTCGCAGCTGCAAGCTGTGACGTCGCTCATCAATGAAAAGCCCGACGTTCTGATCGTCCAGAATATCAACGTTTCATTGCTGGCGAGAGAGTTGAAGCGGGCAATGGAGAACGGCATCTACGTCATCCAGGTCAACATGATGTCGAACCAACCCTCCGATGCCTATGTGGGGGTCGACAATGTTGACTCGGGGCGGCTGATCGCGAAGGACATCGTAGCTCAATGCGGGGGTGGCAAGAGTTCCGGCAAGGTCGCGATCGTGCAAGGCGAAGCGACGTCAGCGGGGAGCCTTGATCAGCTCAAGGGAGCGATGGAGGTTTTTGCTGCGGATAAGTCGATCAAAGTTGTTTCGACGCAGGCGGCCAATTGGGATGCCAACAAGGCGAACGAGATAACGGCGACGGTGCTGAGACAGCACCCCGATCTCTGCGCGACTTACGGACATTGGGGGATCATGCAGCAAGGTGCGGCCCAGGCTGTGAAGGCGGCGGGTCTGCAGGGCAAAGTGAAGGTTTATGCGTCGAGCGATGGTCCACGTTCGGACTGTGAGATGGTCGAGCAGGGCCTCTTTTATAAGGTGCTGTCCTATCGGGCCGATATCCAGGGGATGCAGATTGCCGATGCGGTGCTGACGCTGTTGCAAAGCGGTGAAAAGCCGGGAGCAAAGCGTTTGACGCTTCTCTCCAACAACTTTTGGGTCACGGGCCCGGCTGAGCGTCATTACTGCTACGACCTTTCGTTGACGCAATGACGCAGGCTGAAGATCGCAGTGCCTCTTTCCTCCGAGGTGCTCTCGCTCGGTCGCCATCCCTCAGGGTGGCTGGCCGAGCTTTTTCGGAGAGGGAGAGAGGTTTGCTTTCGCGCTATCCCGTATTCAGGCGCCGCTTTGGCGACAGCCTCGATGCGGCCGTGCCCCTGCTTGTGATGTGTGGTCTGTTTGCGGCTTTCGCGCTGCTTGTGCCGAACTACCTGAGCGGTTCCAACTTGCAGCAATTGATGCGCGATTATGCAGAGCCTTGCCTGGTCGCGTTGGCTCTGGGGATCGTTGTCTTTGCCGGCGGGATCGATTTGTCGGTGGGCGCCATATTTGCCCTGGCTAAATTTACGGCTCTCTACCTTTTCCGGATTGAGATGTGGCCTTTGCCAGTTGCGGTTTTGGGTGTGCTGTCTGTCGGTGCCGTTATAGGCGCGATCAACGGTGTCCTGATTGCTTATCTTAAGACCAGAGCTTTCCTGACGACACTCGCGATGTTGTTGATTTTGCGCGCAGGGCTGGATTTCGTCACCAACGCCTACACGATCGAGCTCGCGAATGCCTGGCGTGACACAGAGGGTTGGTACTGGCTTGGGGCCGGATATTTTTTGGGTGTTCCAAGCAACATGGTGATCCTGCTCGTTGTGGCTCTGGCACTCCATCTGTTCCTTACGCGCCTTCGTCCGGGGTTGCACATTATGGCCACGGGAGCTGATCGCAAGGCTGCGCGTCATGCTGGAATAAATACGCGGCGCGTTACGCTTCTGGCTTATGTGCTTAGTGGATTGATCGCTGCTCTGGCTGGGTTGTTCTATGCGGCCCGGCAAAGTAGCGCGGGTTCAGACACAGGTCTTGGCTGGGGAGTGACCGCCTTAACCGCGGTGGTGCTGGGTGGCGTAAGCTTGTCCGGTGGTGGCGGTTCGGTTGGACGCGTCATGATCGGTTCTGCGATCTTGTTTCTGCTGATGAGTGGTCTGTTGCGTATGAACATGCCCGGCGGGGCTTCTTCAGCGTTGATCGGTGCGACGCTGTTGGGGGCTGTCGGCATCCACATTCAGTGGTCGCGGCGTCGTGCGCGTTCGCGATCTGTCAGGTCGCCTGTATCAGACCAACGGGGCGCTCCATGACCGATGCCGCAACGTGTTTGAGTGTTCGCAAGGGGACCAAAAGTTTTGCTGGCTCAGTTGCCCTGGACAGTGTTGATTTTGAGGTGAAGGGTGGCGAGATCCATGCGCTCATCGGTGAGAATGGCGCGGGCAAATCGACCCTCGCAAAAGTGATGGCAGGCGCCGTTCCTTTAACGTCGGGTTCTCTGCTTATCGATCAACAGGTATGTGCGTTTCACTCACCCGCCGACGGTCTCCGTGCTGGCGTGGCGATGGTCTATCAGGAGACCAGCCTTATTCCATCCCTGACTGTTGCTCAGAATATCCTGCTGGGCCACGAACCCTGGTTGAATTCATTTGGGACGGCTGAGCGCGCTGCACGACAAGCTCTCAAGTCGCTTGACTTCGATGTGGAGCCAACCGCCCTGGTTCAGGATATCGGCCCTGCGGAAAGGCAAATGGTCGAGATTGCGCGGGCTGTGCATCTTAATGCGCGTGTCCTTATTTTCGATGAGCCAACAGCGTCACTCTCACCAGCAGAACGGGATAAGTTTTTCAATTTGCTGGAAGCTCTGCGCCGACGCGGCAAGGCTGTCGTTTTTATCACGCATGCATTGGAAGAGGCTTTGACGATTTCTGATCGCATTACCGTGCTGCGGGATGGAAGGCGGGTCGTTTGTGGACCAGCTCAAAGTTTTGATCGCCAACTGTTGGTTCAGCTGATGGTTGGGCGTGATCTTGATGAACGCTCGACGGAACTGGGACACTGTGGCGTGGGAGGCCTGGAGCTTCTCGCCGTGGACTCTGTCGGCAGCGGTGTTGATGGTCCTCGTATTTCTCTTTCTTTGAAATCTGGCGAGGTGGTTGGGCTCGCCGGGCTGGTCGGTGCTGGACGGTCTGACTTGGCGAAGTTCATCGCGGGCCTTTCCCGTCCTCAGAATGATTGCAACTGGTCTATTCGGCTCCGTGGAGAGGCTGTGACCTTTAACACGCCCCGAGATGCCATTGCGGCAGGGATCGTTTACGTCACCGAAGATCGCAAGTTGGACGGTCTGTTCGAAACGATGACAACAGATGACAATATCTACCTTGCGGCTCAGGCCCGACGCAGGGGGTGGCTGCGGATCTACTCGCGGGCTATCCGGAAGCGTCTGGCTGATTATTGGCGCGCGCGATTAGCGATCCGAACGCTTCATGGCGATGCGGTGGTCTCAGTCTATTCGGGTGGCAATCAGCAGAAGGTCGTGATTGCGAAGGCCCTCGCGCAAGACCCTGAAGTGATTATTTTTGATGAGCCAACACGCGGTGTTGATGTCGGTGCGATTCCGCAAATTCACGATGTCATCCGAGAGGTCGCCGAAGATGGTAAGGCGGTACTCGTGATATCGTCCTATCTGCCGGAGATTCTTCGCCTATCAGACAGGGTGCTCGTCATGCGCGATGGACGAATTACTGCTTCGTTTGATCGTGCGGATGCAAGTGAGGACCTCATCATGCATGCCGCCGTGCATTGATGGAGGGCTTAGCGTTTCGGTGAAGGCAGCTCTGCTAGAAACATTCGGTGTTCGATGTCCGTTGCTGCGGTCATTAAGGCTTTAGCGCATTGCTTGAGTTGGGCGTCGTCGAGCCACCCGGTAATGAATGTTGTGCCGATACCTGCGACGGGGTGGCCCGACGGATCGCAAATGGCGGCGCCCATGCCGCTTGTCGATCGGTCGAGGACAATATTGCCGTAGATCCCGTAGCCCGCGTCCATCGAGTCGGCGAGCGATTTGCGGAAACCCTTTTCATCGAAGCCATCGATGCGGCGGTACCGCGGCATGCTGAGCTTGATGATGTCGCGGACCTCGTCAGGGTTCATTCGGGCAAACATGCCCATACAGGCGGGTGTCATGCCGAATGGGCCGCGCATGCCCGCCCAACCTCGTCCAACCTGTATCTGTGATGGGCCTTCGTAGCGGCCAACGCAGACGAAGTCCAAGCCGGAGCGGACGCTAAGATAGACGACCTGCGAGAGCTTTTCCGCTAAGGCGCTGAGGGTGGTCGCTGCGGTGCGTTCCAGTGGATGGCGGCTAATTGCCGAAAAGCCAAGCGCAGCGAGATCGGCGCCGAGGTTGAAGCGGCGGGTTTCGGGATCACGGGATACCCAGCCTACGGTCATCAGCATTTCCAATACGCGATAAACGGTGGGGCGGGGTAGAGACGTCCGAGCAACGAGATCACTCAGCTCGCATCCCTCTTGCGGACCCTGTGCGATCGCCTCAAGCAATGTGACGGCTCTGTTCAGGCTGCCGGCGGGTAGATCGGAAGCATGGACGGTTCGTGACGAGCTGTGACCGTTGGACATCGGTCTTTCCTGAATGTTCGCGCTGTGTTCAATTATTGAACACCTGCAGTGGCGTTCAATAATTGGCTCTATTTCGATTGATGATGCTACTAAATATGTGTGTTCATTGATATCTTATGGAAAGCATGTTCGATATTCGGCTAGTTTGCTTCGTGGGTTTCAAACCCGACCTGTTGCTGCTTCTCAGGACGCGTCAACGCATGAGGACAACTATGACATTGCATCCGAATTCCGCTGGAGCCAATGCGGTAAGCTATGTCTTCTACCGGGTTTTTCGCAACGTAATGCGTTGGGTGCGGTGGGCCGTTCTTACGGCTTCGACAGTTTGTCTCTTGTGGACTGTGGCGTCAGCGGAGACAGTGTCCAAGAAGACGGTCCGAGATGTGGCCCGTACTCTCTTTCTGGCTCAGGCGGGAGAGCGGGTAGATTTGTCGGGCAGCGACCTGCGTGGGCTTGATCTCTCAGGGCTAGATTTTAAAGGGGCAGATCTGTCGCGCGCCAATTTATTTGGCGCGGATTTGACTGCAGCCAATCTTGCAGGCGCTGATCTGACGGGGGCTGTGCTTGACCGCACCGTTCTCGTGCGTACCGACTTTACAAAAGCGGCTTTACAAAACGCATCGATCCTGAGGCCGAGTGTGGCGCCCGACCTTCGTTTTGTTGCGCAGGACTTGCCGTTATTTCGCGATGCTGATCTTCGTGGTGTTCGGATTACAGCGCGACTTGGCGGAGCTGATTTCAGTCGTGCAGACCTTACGGGGGCAGACTTTGCGCCGGCTTCAGAACGTGGTTTGGGTGGCACGCCTACCCATGGTCTGGCGCATGTTAACTTCACGGGGGCTAAGCTGGTGAATGCCAATATGGCGGGGCTCACGCTGACATTTGCGAAGTTTCGGAATGCGTATCTGCGTGGTGCGAATCTTTCCGATGCAGACCTTTCGCGCGCTGATCTGAGAGGTGCGGATCTTGCGGGTGCCAACCTCGCGGGGGCAGACTTGACGGATGCTGATTTGGAAGGGGCTACGGGGCTTTCGCGTCAGGACGAAGGTCCGATGGATCGCTAAGTTTGATTTTCTATAACTTGTTTGAGCACGACGGCTTGATTGTGTTTGCGATCCTTAGCGCCGAAAACGAGCGTCACCCTTTGGGCGGCAGCTTGTTTGCGCAGATCGTCAAGCGCGGTTTCGTGCTGTTCAAGTTCAATGCGATAGAGCCGTTGGAATTCCTCCCAACGTTGGGGCGCGTGCCCGAACCATTTGCGGAGTTCCGCGGAGGGAGCAAGGTCTTTGGCCCAAAGGTCGAATGCGGCTTGTTCCTTGGTAACCCCACGCGGCCAGATGCGATCGACCAGAATGCGTATGCCATCACCGGATGAGGGTGGATCGTAGGCGCGCTTTAGGTGGATGCCCATCGCACAACGATCCTCTCACACGCAATCTGAAGTTGCGCCGTGTCTTGTTTCCGCGGTGTGTTTGTCTTGGGTTCGGTTTCTCGGGACCAATGCGCAGTCGAAGAGCGTCGTGGTGTCGAGTTCTCGCAGAAAGGCTTCGCGGGCGGCGTTTAGCTTTTTGCTAAGTCGGCATCTTTCGGAGGGTGGACAGGTCGCTTCTTCCGCTCTGAGGCACTCGAGTGTTGCTTTGCGCGACTCTAGAAGTCGGACGATTTCTCCGAGCGTAATCATTTTAGGATCACGTGCGAGGCGAAATCCGCGTGCTGTGCTGCCATGTTGAGCTTCAAGAACGCCGCATTGGGCCAGATCCCGTATGACTTTAACGAGATGATTGCGTGAGGCCGCGAACTCTTTGGCGATCTCGTCGATAGAAAAAACTCTTTCTGGCTCAGCAGCTAAGCGCGTCAGCGTCTGCAGTCCGTAGTCCGTATACATCGTAAGGCGCATCCGTCGGGCCTCCCGAATAACTCGTTGCGCCGTCGATTATGCCACCATAAAGTGGTATTTCAAATGCATGTTTTATTCTGGTGGCAAAAGTGATTGACGAGCAGTTGCCCGAGGGGCTGGTCGCTTACCGGAAAACGCCGGTTTTCGACCAGGACACTTTGCCGAACGGTTTACGCAAAACACACAGGACCAAGGCTGGTGTTTGGGCGGTGATCCATGTCGTCGAAGGGCGTTTGCGCTACCGGTGTTTAGAGCCGCTTTCCGAGCAGATCCTTTCACCAGGTGTGACAGGCATCGTTCGTCCGGAAGAGGCGCACGAGGTGGAGCCGTTAGGTGCTGTCCGATTTTATGTCGAGTTCTATAGCGCTTCATCTCAAGACGGTTCACCTCATGTCGGCGGGATCGAGGTGTAAGCATCCGTCGTGAAGCAAAGGCACGTCGAAATTGGCCAGGAGCGTCGTATGTCCGGGAGAGATGATGATCGCGATGAAGGCGGTAGCTACGCATCTCCACCTTGTCTCATGCATGAAATAGACCCGGCCTACATGGGGCTTGATGTGCAACAGCAGCAGGACGTCTCACGCTGGAGACGCAGCGAGCGTCTTCGGCTCATAGATGCGCGGCTTGCGATGCCGGTTGTCGAGCGTACGGCGCATGCAGACGCCATCGTATCGCGGCTCGACGAAATTATAGGCGGCGTGGAGGGAAAGGTGGTCAGCGCTTACTGGCCGATGCGTGGGGAGCCGAACTTGCGCATTTGGTTGGAAGCTCTGGAGATGCGCGGGGGCACCGGAGCTTTACCTGTCGTGGAACAGAAGGGAGCTCCGCTGATCTTCCGCCTCTGGCGAAAAGGCGAACCGCTCGAGAAGGGCATATGGAACATCCCTGTTCCGTCGCACCGTGCGGCGGCTGTGACGCCGGATGTGATTATCGCTCCTGTCGTTGGGTTTGATAGAGCTTGTTACCGGCTGGGTTATGGCTGTGGCTACTTTGATCGGACGTTGGCATGCGCCACGAACCGTCCGCTAACTGTCGGTGTCGGATACAGTGTCATGGAAATTCCGACCATATATCCGCAGACCTATGACGTTGCGATGGACGTTGTCGTGACAGAGCGAGAGGCGATCCGACGCTAACTGCGTTCGAACGGGAAAACTCGGCAATAGTTTGTGCCATGACACGCCTCGGCGCGTGTGCGAAGCCTCGCCCTCCCAATGTTTAGGCAGGAGTAGCCGAACGTGCATCGTCGTCTTGTTTTTTGCGGGGTTCTGGCTCTTTCAATTTTGGGTGCTGCACGCAGTGCCCATGCAGACTGTAGCGCAGAGGTTGATGCGGCGTTTGCAAAGCTCAGGCGGGCAGCTGCTTTCCGTATGATGACGAAGATTGTGAACGATCAAGGTTCGCTCAGCATGTCGGTTGATTATGTGCCGCCGGATCGTATGCATCAAACAGTCGAGACGGGAACTTCGGCTGGGACCGTTGAACTGATCGTAATTGGATCGGAAGCCTGGTCAAATCAAGGACAAGGTTGGGCGAAGGTGCCGGACAAATTCGCGAAAGAGGTTTCTGGGCAAATGCGCCAGTCCCTTTCGGGAAACAAAAGCGCGAATGCTGCTTATGAATGTCTTGGTGAGAAAACTTTCGAGGGGGGCGAGTACGTGGCGTACCGCACGGAGTTACCTCCCGTCGCGGCAAAAACGGGCGCTGAAGCCGTGCCGGGTAACGTTCAAATGCTTTACGTTGACAAGGAGACGGGACTGCCTGTGCGGAACATCGTGACCAAGCCCGATGCTCCGAATGAGCGGCTTTTCGACGGTACCTTTCAATTGAGAGAGGACCTGAAGATCGATGTGCCTGCGACGCGGTAAGTTTGCTTGTTGTATGCGTGTCGGGCCTTAGAGTTCCAGGTGTTTTTCTCCCGGTTTTAAATCTGGAAGACGTCCTTCAGGCAGGCACGGGGCCGCCGTCACCTTGCACCGGGTATTGCCTTTATAGGCTTCGCAGTGCGTTCGTTTGCGCTGGGCCCGATCCCAATTTTCATAGCCAGGTCCTTTTGCGCCGGCGCGTGATGACCACCACAGGATTGCGCGCTTCTTCGCTTCGGACTCCGTGGATGCGATTGCCCATCCGCTCTCAATAACGGATGCGCAAATAGAAGCAGCGCGCAGCGGCGTTGCGATTGAAGCTCCTAAAATTAATGTGGCCGCAGCAAGGATTGCGCCTTGAGAGAAATTGCGTTTTGTCACTTTATTTCTCAAATCGATGCGATCAGAAAACATGACTTGCGCTCATTCTCCGATGTGTCCATAAAAATAATTGGGAAGCATAACGGTTTGTGTGAAACTTTTGGAGGAAACGAGAAATGAAGGTTTGGAATAAACCTCAGGTTCGCGAGCAGGAAGTTGGTCTCGAAGTTACGAGCTATCTCCCAGCTGAGATCGACGTTATCTAAGCGTTCCAATTTTGAATAAGTCTGGCGTGACGGCCGCTTGCGGCCGTCACGCTTTTTTATGTGCATGCCAGAACGTTAGAGATGTCGTTTGATCGACGTTGCGGGCAAATGTTGAATGGCTATGCGCATCAGTTCCGGCAGTGTCCGTACGCCAAGCTTGTTTTTGATCTGCGCGGCTGTGTTCGCGATCGTTTTGTAGCTGACGTTCAGTTCTTCCGCGATGATGTTGTAGGGTTTGCCTTCAGCTATCAAAGAGAGTGTCTGCAACTCTCTAATCGTTATTGTATTCAATGGGTTATTTGATCCTCTCGCGCTGATGAAGGCGACTTCCGATGCGAGTTCATGGCTGAGGTAAGTGCCACCGTCCCGTACGCGCTGAAACGCTTTTATGAATTCGTCGGAGCATGTGTCTTTCAAGAGAAAGCCGTTGGCGCCGACTTCCAGTGCCCGGCTCACAATTACCGGGTCGCTGTGCATACTGAAAACCAGTATGGGTGTTTTCTTATCGTGGATGCGTAGTCTGCGTATGAAGTTCAATCCATCGAGAGCGCCTGTGTTCACAGCGAGATCGACGACGATAACGTCAGGCTTTTGGGCGCGATATTGGCGGAAGCCGTCTGATAGGCTTGCCGCTTGAATGACGAACTCTACGCGGGCGTCCTGCAGCACACGCTTGCAACCCTGAAGCACGATGGGATGGTCGTCGATCACGAGAACTTTTGTCATGCGCGGTTTCCAAAAAATTCTGCAGCTAGTCTTTTTTCGCCGGTCGAGCACCCCGCAGGAACGGTAATATCTATGGCGGTGCCTGAGGGCCAATTGCCGCTAAGTGAAAATGTGCCGTTTAGGGCGCGCACTCGCTCACGCATCGTGGCTAATCCGAACCCGTTGGGTGCAGGGTCCCGGATCCCTTCTCCGTCGTCGCGAATGTTGAGGCTAATCTGAGAATATGCGGCTTCGCCGTCTGGGCCGGTAATGGTTTCATGAGCCAATTGGACAACGATATTCTTGGGATTAGCGTGACGCAGCGCGTTTGTTATGCCCTCCTGTATACAGCGGTAAATGGTGAGATCTATAGATTCACCGTAGCTCAATTGCAGATCGTTTGTGATCGTGCTGAACCTGATATTGGGGTGACGAAGCTCAAATTCGCTAGAGAGTTTTGTTATGAGCTCTTTGAGCGTTATGCGGCCCAAAGCGATCGGTCGGAGCTTTTTCAGTAGCCGCCTATTTATGGATTTGAGCCGGTCACTGATCGTCCGTATTTCACTGATTCTGCTAGCGATTTCGGAAGATATTTTTTCAGGAAGTGGTTGAGCGTACTGCTCGATCGATGAGGCATTGACCATTATCCCGAACAGGCAGGGGCCGACTTCGTCGTGAAGTTCGCTTGCGATTTGTCGGCGTTCTTCCTCCTGGACGGTGATGAGATCCCGACAAAGGCGGGAGTTTTCGGCATTTACGGCGTCCAACGCTGCGGCGAGTTGATTGAAGTGGTCGGCGATCAGGCGCAGTTCGCGGACTTTGGGAGGTTCGACGCGCACTGCGCTGTGACCGTGCTCCAAACGTTTCATTGCGCCGGCCAATCCGACCAGGGGATCTAGGATGCGGCCGAGCACGACGTATAGGGCACTCAACATAAGCAGATTTGTGCCGATCCAGAGTAGCAGCATCGTGCGGTAGTCGTTCCATACTTCTGCGATTTCATCGGAAGGCTCGCCTTGGATCAGAACGGTTGCGATGGGCTGATCTTCTACCCTTATCGGAACGTTGAATCTATTTGCCGGTGGACGAACCATTTCAATGAACCATCGCGGTACCGAAGCTGGTTCTCTTTCGTTCGAAGGTTCCTGAGGCGGGCGGTTTTTGCTCGGGCCCCTTTCTCCGTTGGCTCTGACCACTTCTATTCGGACGTGGCGAAGATGTTTGAGTTGAGCCTCAAGAGTTTGAAGCAGATTCCGTGCCTCTGTTTCGTTCAAAAGAGAGCGTGCCGTTTCCCGCACGAAACTCTCCGCTAGATCCATGGAAGCGCGCATCTCGATGCGGGTACGGTTTCCGGCGTCCAGAACTTTTAGAAAGCATGCAAACAGCGACGTGACGACGGTGACGGCTAGGAAGGCGATGAGGATCTGAGTGCGAACCGGTCGACGGTACCAAAGATTTTGCAGGCGTTTGATAAGGCTGGGCAGGAGTTCCGCGCCGCCTTTGGATTCGCTTTCGGAAGCGGTGAGGATCATTGTTGCGCTCCATATCTCGATTTGAGATCAGCGAGTGCTTGATCGCGATTGTGGTTTGCGGTGCGCAGGTTGAAATAGTGTTGGCAAAGAGAGCCAAAGCCTTCGTCATGCGTATTCTCGCCGACAATTCGCGAGAGTTCTTCGATGATCTCGATGGCTGGTTCCGGTGCACCGATTTCCGCTAGCATGCCTTCGAGTTGGACGGCGCGATTGGCGATCATTCTTGGTGATTCACGAAACTGCCCGGCAGCGGTGTTGAGAAGGGACGCAATGCGTTCAACCGCTGGGCTCCCCGGCGTTGCGTTCTGACCGTCAATTCTGCTGGCAAGCCACACTTCCGGTTTGGTTCCTTCATTCGCTTCTAGCCAATGGTCCTGCGTCAGAGGTTTCTCCGGGGCCTCTTGCGCTGCCGGGTGTTGGGCAATGGTCTCGGCGGGATCGTCAGAGCATGCGCCGAGGGCTGCGCTTGTCAGGATGCACGCGACTGCCATAACCCGCTTAACGGCAGGGCGGTGGCGATGACCAAAGTGGGTAGCGTTGTGGCGCACGGCTGAGCCTCATTCGGGTGAATCGCCAAGGCTACGCAGAGCTCCGTGCCCGATAAGGCAGGATTGCCATTCCCTTGTATTTAGCGGTTTTGGGGCTGGCCTCAGCTGTTACATCGTTACGATTTTGTGAGGGGTGAGGAAAGGCAGTCCTTGTTGCCACTTCTTCCCGGCCAGTTCTGGTAGTCGGACTAAAGACGGGCGCTAGGGCCGGCTCTAGCGTAGCGCTGCGTGTTGGATACGACTTCGCGGTGTCGAAAAAGAACGGCTCCAGGAAGTGGAATCTGCCGCATCGGTTTCGGGCGGAGCATGTCCACTCCGGTCCTCGCCTGTACCGCGCATCAAAGGCAGCTCGGCACATCAGTATTCCGGCGATGTCGGAGGCTGGGGAGCGTGATTGCCTTGGTCTAGGGAACGAAACGTGAGGTTTCCATAAATGAAAAAATCCTGGAGAACGTCCCTGTTAGTGTCTGCGTCACTTGCGGCGTTGGCACTCGGGGTGTCGGGCGCAACCGCGAACGACAAGCTCGTCGAGCTCTCAAAGAGCAACGACAACTGGATTATGACGGGCAAGACGTATCACGCGAATAATTATAGCCCGAACACTCAGATCAATACCGACAACGTTAAACAATTGCGCCAAGCTTGGTCGTTTTCGACCGGTCTTCTGCACGGCCATGAAGGCACCCCGCTCGTCGTCGACGGGGTTATGTACGTGCACACGTCTTTTCCGAATAATACCTTTGCGCTTGATCTGAATGACCCCGGCCGCATCATCTGGCAGCACAAGCCGAAGCAAGACCCCGCTGCGCGTTCTGTTGCGTGTTGCGACCTCGTGAACCGCGGTTTGGCCTACTGGCCTGGTGACGGTGATGTGAAGCCGCTGATCTTGAAGACGCAGCTTGATGGTCACGTTGTTGCGCTTGACGCCAAGACCGGAGAAGAGCGCTGGAAGATTGAAAACTCGGACATCAAAGTTGGTTCGACGCTGACGATCGCTCCTTACGTCATCAAGGATTTGGTTCTTGTCGGATCGTCCGGTGCCGAGCTCGGTGTTCGAGGCTACGTGACGGCTTATGACGTTAAGACCGGCGAGCAAAAGTGGCGCAAGTACGCGACGGGTCCGGATGGCGATGTCGGCATCGGTGACGACTTCAATAAGGCCAATCCGCACTACGGTCAGAAGGGCCTCGGCACCGGCACATGGGAAGGTGACGCCTGGAAGATCGGCGGCGGCACGAACTGGGGCTGGTATGCGTACGATCCTGACCTGGAGCTCTTCTACTACGGCTCGGGTAACCCAGCTCCGTGGAACGAGACCATGCGTCCCGGCGACAACAAGTGGACTATGACCATTTGGGGTCGGGATGCCGATACGGGTATGGCCAAGTTCGGCTATCAGAAGACCCCACACGACGAGTGGGATTACGCCGGCGTCAACGTCATGATGCTTTCTGAGCAGAAGGACAAGTCGGGTAAGATGCGCAAGCTTCTGACCCACCCCGACCGGAACGGCATTGTCTATACGCTTGATCGCGAGGACGGCACGCTGATCTCGGCGAACAAGCTTGATGATACGGTCAACTGGGTAAAGACAGTCGACCTGAAGACTGGCTTGCCGGTTCGTGATCCTGAGTTCTCCACGCGAATGGATCACAAGGCGACCGATATCTGTCCGTCGGCCATGGGTTATCACAACCAGGGTCACGACAGCTATGATCCAGAGAAGCAGCTCTTCTTCATGGGCATCAACCACATCTGCATGGACTGGGAGCCCTTCATGCTTCCCTATCGTGCCGGTCAGTTCTTCGTCGGTGCGACCCTGTGGATGTATCCGGGCCCGAAGGGTGATCGCCAGGGTTATGAAGGCCTCGGCCAGATCAAGGCCTATAACGCCATCACCGGTGAGTACAAATGGGAGAAAATGGAACGCTTCTCCGTTTGGGGCGGCACCATGTCGACGGCTGGGAACCTCGTGTTCTACGGTACGCTCGACGGCTTCCTGAAGGCTCGTGATAGCCGCTCCGGTGAGCTGCTTTGGAAAGCCAAGCTGCCTTCGGGGTCGATTGGCCATCCGATGACGTTCGAGCACAACGGCACGCAGTTCGTTTCCATCATGTATGGCGTCGGTGGTTGGCCGGGCGTTGGTCTGGTGTTCGATCTTCAGGATCCGACTGCCGGTCTGGGTGCTGTCGGTGCCTTCAAGAACCTTCAAAACTACACGCAGATGGGTGGCGGTGTCGCGGTCTTCTCGCTCGATGGCAAGGGACCTTATGACGACGTGACCGTCGGCGAGTGGAAGGGTGGCAAGGGCTAACCCTACATCAGTCTCGATCCCGGCTGCCGGATCTCCGGTAGTCGGGACTTCGTGGACGTAGGAAGCCGGTGGTCGCGATCTCCCGAGTGCTCCTCCGGCTTCCCTTGCTCCAATAACTCCGCTGGTCCTACCGCCGTGTGATTTTGGCACCCTTTGGCGGCTTCGCACGCAGACGGAGAAGAACATCAACGACGCGGTCACAAGACAAAGAGGAAGCAGTCCATGTTCCGTACCAAATCCTTTTCGCGCGTCGAGTGCTGGTTGCCCGGTGCGCTCGCATTGGCAGTGGCTGTCGGCGCTGGTTTCCCCGTCAAGGCCGCGAACACGGCGTCACAAGATATCGCGCCGGACCCCTCGATACTTAGAGTTTGCGCGGCAGCTAATGAGCACCCTTATTCCACGCGCGATGAGCGTGGATTTGAAAACAAGATAGCCAAAGCGATTGCTGAGGCGATGGGCCGGACACCGTTGTTCGTCTGGCATAACAAACCGGCTATCTACCTCGTTCGCGACAAGCTCAATATGCACGTGTGTGATGTGGTGATGGGGGTCGACACCGGGGACGAACGGGTCGCGACGTCCGAGCCCTATTATCGCGCGCCCTATGTTTTCGTTGAGCGCGTCGAGTCCGATCTCAACATTACCAGTTGGGAAAGCCCTGACCTTGTCAAGGCGGACAAGATCGGTTTTGTGCCCGGTTCTCCCGCACAGGTCATGCTGACAAAGCTTGATCTCTTCAACGTACATTTCAACTACATGAACTCGCTGACGAACTTCAAAAGCCGTCGCAACCAATACACCCGCATTGATCCAAAACGGCTCATTGGGGAAGTCGCCGACGGCACGTCTGATCTTGCCGTTGCCTTTGCCCCTGAGGTGGCGCGGTACGTCAAAGCGAATCCTAAGCTCAAGATGGTTGTCATCCCAGACAACAACGTTCGCGTTGATGGCGAGAAAGTTCCACATCACTTCAGTCAGTCGATCGCCGTTCGCAAAGAAGATGCGGCATTGCTCGATGCCATAAATCTCGCGATCGAAAAGGCTCGTCCGCAGATCAGAGAGATCCTGACAGAAGAAGGGATCCCGCTCGTTGAAACGTCATCGAGAAGCTAGCGCGCAGGTCTTGGAGTGCGTGCTGCGATTGCCGTGCACTCCGTGATTGCTCGCTCCAACAGATGTGAATCGCAACGCGATATAAAGGTAGAGAAGCGACCAACAGTAATGAAAAAATCACTGATCATGACTGCGGCTGCCAGCGCAGTGTTTGTGTTTGGTCTCGGTGTGGCTTCGGGCCAGGTAACATTCCGGCACACGATTACCGGTGAAGTTCTCAATCTCGATGACTCGCTGCCCGAGGGGCGCGATACGGAGGCTGTTCGTCAATTCTTGCAGACTGGAATCAACCCCTACACGGAAGTGAAGGAATGTCTGCCAAAGGGTGAAGAAGCTTATCTGGTCGCTTGCTCGGGATGCCACGGTCACTATGCCGAAGGCAAAGTTGGTCCGGGCTTGAACGATAGCTATTGGACCTATCCCAAAAACAAAACCGACAAGGGATTGTTCGAAACAATCTTTGGTGGTGCGCAAGGCATGATGGGGCCGCATGGAAGCCACCTGCAGTTGGATGAAATGCTGCTGATGATGGCTTGGATTCGTCATCTCTATACTGGTGATGTGGCCGAGGCCGATTGGCTTACTGACGAGCAAAAGAAAAATTTCACGCCATTCAAGCCTGACAAATCCGCAGAAGAAAATAGTTCGGCGTCAGAGGAGCAAAAGACTGCGGCTCTGGATGCCTGCAAAGTTTCCGCGCAATGAGCTCATCCTTTCCGTCCGAAGTAGGTGGAATTTCCTTTGCGAGTTGGCGGATTGAAGCGGTGGCCGCATGGCCGCCGGGTGAACTGGCAAGACCTGAAGACCCATGGAGGAAACGAAAATGAAGACATTGATTTCGGTCATCGCCGCTGCTGCTCTGCTTTCCGTTGCTGGAGGCGCAATGGCCTATGATGGAACGAAATGCAAAGCCCCTGGCAACTGCTGGGAGCCTAAGCCTGGCTATCCTGAAAAGGTGGCCGGCTCCAAGTATGACCCCAAGCATGATCCCAAGGAGCTGAACAAGCAGTCGGCATCGATTGCTTCGATGGAAGAGCGGAACGCCAAGCGCGTGGAGAATTTTAAGAAGACCGGAAAATGGGTCTACGACGTTTCCAAGATCCAATAGTGAGCTTGGTTTGACGCCTCGGTGCAGTGCTACGCTTGCAAAACCGCTCTGCTTCCTCCCGAGGTGAAATGGGGCGCGGCCAAGTCGCGCCCCTCCTTTTGCGCCGGTGACCGGCTCTTCAGTGCTCTCCTAGGGTTCTCGTGGAGGATATGATGAGCTGTGACCGGAGTGGCCGCGTGTTACTCCAGGAGCAGGAATGTCAGTTGAACGCATAGGCCGGCCGGCAGCGCCATCTCCTTCGGAGTTTGCAACAGTGGACTTGGCGCACTGGCGCGAGCGTGCTCGGTCCTTTGAGCGCGAACTTGGCCAGGTGATTGCTGGGCAAAAGCGCGCATTGCATTTGATGACCATCGCGGTGTTTGCACGTGGTCACGTTCTGCTTGAAGGCGATGTCGGCGTCGGAAAGACGACGCTTCTACGCGCGGCGGCCCGAGGAATGGGGGGTGCGTACGAACGCATCGAAGGCACTATCGATCTTATGCCCGCGGACTTTGTCTATCACACCTACCTTGCTGAAGACGGGCGCCCGAGAGTTGAACCTGGTCCCGTGCTGCGTCACGGATCAGATCTTGCGGTCTTCTTTTTCAATGAGATCAATCGCGCCCGTCCGCAGGTGCACTCGCTTCTACTCCGCTTGATGGCAGAGCGCAGCGTCACCGCATTCAATCGCGAATACCCATTGCCGCATCTTCAGGTTTTTGCCGATCGCAACCGTATTGAACGCGAGGAAACATTCGAGTTGCCTGCAGCCGCACGGGACCGGTTTCTTATGGAGATTGGTATCGAAGCGCCGCAGGATTTAGAGACACGCAGGCAGCTCGCGTTTGATTCCAAATATCATGATGCGGACGCGTTGGTTGCAACGGTTCCAGAGGCAATTCTGGATCACGTACAACTTGGTGCTGTTGCGAAGGCCATCCAACATAGCGTGCATACGAGTGCAGCCCTGGAGCGCTATGTGCTCGATCTTTGGCAAGCCGTTCGTTATCCGCAGACAGCGGGAATTTCGATACCCGGTGTCGACATGGCGCGCTTTGTTCAAGGGGGCGCGAGCCCTCGCGGTGTCAGTTATCTGCTGCGCGCTGCACGTGTTGCGGCGTGGCTTGCTGGACGCTCGATGGTTGTTCCGGAGGATCTTCGCGATGTCTTTGTGGAGACGATGGCGCATCGGATCTTCCTCGATCCAGTCTACGAGTTGCGCCGGGATGCCCTTGTCAGAGGGCTCTGTGACGCCCTTTTTGAAACAGTTGCGGCCCCTTCGGATGGCGCATGATCAACGATCGCGGGAATTCAGTCGGAGCGATGCCTCCTGCCGTTGATATACCTTTCCGCTTGGCTTGGCGGAGTAGCGCTGTGCGTGCCGGCGCTCACCGATCACGCCAAGGTGGGACAGGCGGACTATTCAAAGACCACGTGTCGTTGTTGGATAACCCAGATCCGCGTCGCATCGATTTGCGTGCGAGTGCCCGCGATCCGCTGGAGGCGTTGCGAGTTCGCCGCTTTGAGCAGAACAGCGCGATTACCGCGTATGCGTTGGTAGATGTTACGGGCTCGATGGGTGTCGTCGGGCATACGAGCAAGATTTCTCTTGCTGCGGATCTCGTATCGGTTCTTGCAGCCTCTGCCCGTCGCATTGGTGATGCGTTCGGAATTATTGCTTGTGACAGCGACGTGCACGGCGAACTCTTTCAACGCGCCACGCGCGCGCGGGCGGGCGAGGTTGAGTTCGCGGCAGAACTGCGCGGGCTTACACCTAACCGCCGGGGCGTTGAGGGATTGATCCGGGCATCTGAATTGATTGCGGGCCGTCGCAAGCTGGTCATCCTGATTTCAGATTTCCAGATGTCCTCTCAAGAAATGGAGGATGTTTTCGCTGCGCTTAGCCCTCACGACGTGGTTCCAATTCTTTTGCGCGACTCCGCTGAAGTTGAAGGATTGCCGAATTGGGGACTTTTGGCGCTTCGGGATGTTGAGACAGGGCGTCGGCGACTTGTTGCGATGCGCCCGTCGCTTAAGACGCGTTGGTGTCGCGTGGATGCAGACCGTCGTGGGCGTTTGCGTGCAATCGCAAGCCGTCATGGCCGAGAGCCTTTTGAGATCACAGATGTGATCGATTGGGATCGCTTGGCCACCTACTTCGCAGGGGGTGGCATATGATCCTTCGTGTTCTTGCAGGGGCCTTGTTTTTAGTTTTGGGGAACGGTGTGGCGCGCGCTGACACGCCTACCGTTCATGTTGTCGAGCCACGTTCCGTTGGCTATTTCATCGGGGATGTGCTCACGCGAGATGCCGACGTGGCAGTGGCCGACGACGCCAAGATTGATCCTGCGAGCATTCCGCGACCAGGGCCGCTCAATTACTGGCTAGAATTGAAGTCGGTTGACGTTGATGAGTATGTTCGAGGCGTGCGGAAGCATTATCGGATACGGCTCGCATACCAAACATTCTATGCACCGCTCGAGCCGCGTAAGCTGGAAATTCCCGCGATCAGGTTTCGGGTCCTTCGACCCGAGAGGGAGAGCACGCTGGCAGTTGTTCCGTCCTGGTCGTTCATTTCATCGCCTCTCCGTGAAATCATGCCGGAGAAAAACGGAGAGGGTGGTCCGGCAAAGTTGTTGCGTGCTGATGCTCCGGTCTCTTTAAGTTCCACGACTCTTGAACGCACCAGTATGGCGATTGCCGGGGTGACCGCAGTCGTTGCCCTGTTGTTGCTTGCCCATCATCTGGCCCTGTGGCCATTTCACCGTCGTCGTCGCAGGCCCTTCACTCAGGCGATGCGTACCGTGCGTCGAGAAGCAGCAAAGGCGGCGCAGTCGGCTAACTATAGGCTCGCACTTCTTGCTTTGCACCGCGCGTTTGATGAAGCCTCGCAACGACGCGTGCTGGCGGAGGACCTCGATAGTTTTTTGGTTGCGCGTCCGGAATTTGAGTCTTTGCGACCTGATATCGAGCGTTTTTTTCAGACGTCCCGGCGGGCGTTTTTCGCGGACGATATGTTGGGGAGTCGCGCTGAGCTAACACTCTCGGATCTAGCGACCTTTGCCACGTCTATGAGCGAGTGCGAGAGGGCGGTGGCATGAACCTGGCCTTTGCTCACCCTCTGTTTCTGTTGGCGCTGCCATTGGCATTGGTGCCTCTGGTTTGGCTCAGCCAGCGTACTCACGATTATGCGTCGCTTGATTTTATGGATCCAGATTGGCTTTCAACCGCGGTCGACTGGGGGCTTCGTGCGCTCCTAAGTTTGAGCCTTCTCGGTTTGGTTTTGGGATTGGCGGGGCTCCATGTTCGCGGGACGAGTATCGAACGCGTTGGGACTGGAGCGCATATTGTTCTCTTGATCGATCGGTCAAGTAGCATGGATCAGACGTTTGCTGGCCGTCAGCCGACTGGGGACGAAATGTCGAAGTCCACGGCGGCGCGGGTTCTGCTCGAAGATTTTATTCAGAAGCGTGCGCATGACCGGTTCGGGGTCGCGGCGTTTTCCACGGCGCCGTTTCTTGTGCTTCCGATTACGGATCACAAGGAAGCCGTCCTCGCCGCCATTCGTGCAATCGATCGTCCTGGGCTTGCGTTCACAGATGTCGGCCGGGGTTTGGCTTTGTCATTGGCAACACATGAGGCTGATCCGGCTGCAGCTTCGCGTGCCATCGTGCTTGTGTCCGATGGCGCTGCGGTTATCGACCGTAAAGTTCAGGAACTTTTGCGGCAGGGCTTCAGTAAACGACGGATCAATCTTTATTGGCTCTATCTGCGCACGGAAGGCAGTCGAGGGATCTACGAAGAACCTCGGCAGGGAGAAGAGGATACTCCGCAAGCACTGCCCGAGCGGCACCTGCACAAATTCTTCCTGACGCTTGGCGCACCCTACCGAGCCTTTGAGGCGGATAACCCGCAATCCGTGGCTGATGCCATTGCGGAGATCGATAAGCTCGAGCGCGAACCTATCCGTTATGTCGAGCGTGTTCCTCAAACGGACCTCGCGCATTGGGCCTACGCGATCGCTGCGGTGTGCCTCGCGATTTTGCTTTTGGCCAAGCTTTGCGAAGTGGGTATCGCGCGAACTTGGAAGGGGGCGAATGTTTGAGATGCTTAAGACGCGTCGGTGGTTGCGCCCTGTGATCTTGGTGATTGGTCAATTCCGAGGAACTGCATGATGCGCGCAACAACGCTAAGTGACTCTGCGAGTGCTGGGCGTACAGAGCGTCTTTCCGATGAGCGGCCGCGATTTCTACCGTCCAGAGGCATCATCATCATAGCGGTGCTGGCTGCCAGTAGCATTGCATTCACGTATGCGGGGGGACGCTACCTCGAAAAGCGCGCTAGCAATGCAACGGTGAGAGCTTTGGTGGCGGGAGAGGATGTCGCTGTCGATCCCGTTTACGCGTCTTCGGAGGTTGTGATGGCGCGCCTCCATTTTCTCCTATTCCGGGATCGGCTGGATGAAGCGCAAAGTCTTCTTGATGAAGCCGTACCGCATATGAAGCCAGCCGCTCAAGCAGATGCACTCTACAATCTGGCGAATGCCCGCATTCGTCTCGCCTTTCATGCGATTGAAAAGCGGGACCTTGATCATGCGATCCCTCTCGTGCGGCTCGCCAAGGATGACTACCGGAAGGCTCTCGGCGTTCGGCCGGAGAATTGGGATTACAAATACAATCTGGATGTTGCTATGCGGCTCGTGCGTGATTTTCCGCAGCCGGATTTCAGTGAAGACGAGGACGCCGAAGGTGAATCCAAGCGCGTTTGGACGGACCTTCCCGGAATTCCAAGAGGCCTACCGTGATCAAGATGGCGCTTCGGGATATCCGGTTCTGGCTGACAGGTGCGGCTTGGCTACTAGCGCTTGCGGCGCTTTTTGTTCCGCGTGTTGAGCTTGTTAGACCGGTTCTCGATGTTGTGGCTGTGTTCGACATCACCGGCAGTATGAATACGCGCGATATGAACGTAGACGGGCGCGCCGGAAGCCGTCTTGAAGCGTCGCAGGCCGCCGTCCGGCGCTTGTTGACGAGTCTGCCTTGCGGCTCGCGTTTAGGGCTGGGGGTTTTTACGGAACGCTCGTCTTTCCTGCTGTTTGAACCTGCCGAGGTGTGTGCGAACTACGCGGCGCTCGATGGCTCCGTGCGACAACTGGATTGGCGGATGGCGTGGGCGGCTGACAGTCACGTGTCTCGTGGTCTTTACAAAGCAGTTGAGATTGCCAGCAGTGTCGATGCCAATCTTGCGTTCTTTACAGATGGGCAAGAGGCCCCGCCGCTGCCCGCCTCTGGAGGTCCGGTATTCGATGGTGAGCCTGGCACCGTTAGCGGATTGATCGTAGGCGTTGGCGGGCGCGAGAAATCGCCAATCCCGAAGTTTGATTTTGATGGTCGGGAGATTGGCACATGGGGCCGCGAAGACGTTCCTCATGAAAACCGTGTCGGTCTTCCACCTAAGGACGCTTCTTCCCGGCCGGGATATCATCCTCGCAATGCTCCGTGGGGTGGTGCGACTACGGCTGGTGATGAACATCTCTCGTCGGTGCGGGAAGCCTACCTTGAAACGCTCGCGGAACAGACCGGGCTTGGATATGCCAATCTCGCCGAGACCCGTGACTTGGTCTTGTCACTTCAGGCTGTCAGCCGCTCACGGCCTGTCAAAGCCGCTGCGGATATTCGTCCCTACCCTGCGAGTGCCGCTCTAATTCTGCTTCTGCTGATCAGCGCGGTGCTCCCTGCTCTCGATCGCGTGCGCCGATGGCGTCAGCGCGATGTGATGCCCCGTGTTCCAATTTAAATCGGAGAGAAGATCAATGATGCGATGGTCCTTGCTGTTGCTGGGTGCCCTGACGTGTTTAGGGCCGTTGGCCGCATCGGCTCACGGTCCCACCCCGCAGAAGGTCGAAGAAAAGATTGTTTTGAAGAGTTCGCCCGCGGACGTCTGGGCTGTCGTCAGCGATTTCGGAGGAATAGTTAATTGGCATCCCGGCGTCGAAACAGCAGAGGCCACTGGGGGCAATAAACCGGGTGCCGAGCGTACTCTGACCCTTAAGTCCGGTGGCGTCATTGTCGATGGACTGGATGAGTACAATGCCGAAGAGATGTCCTACGGATATCGTCTTTCCAAGGAAAATATCGAAGCGTTGCCGGTAAGCTTTTACTCGGCGACCTTGTCGGTAAAGCCAGGCGATGGCGGCGGTAGCGAAGTCGTTTGGCTCGGACGATTTTATCGGGCGGACACGAGTAATTTTCCTCCCGAGAACCTGAATGATCAAGCTGCCGTGAAAGCCATGGAGACGTTTTTCCGCGAGGGGCTCGAGGGTTTGAAAGCTAAAGTCGCCGCAGGCAAATGATCATGCGCTGCAGCGTTGTGACGTGGTGGCGAACGGGCCTTCTTTTTGTGGTTAGCCTACTGGTGTCTTTTCCTTCGGTCGCTTCGTCTTCTGAACGGCTCTTTGTGGTCAACCAGGCCGGTTCCTCAATCAGCGTTATCGATGTTGAGGCGATGGCGGTTACAGACACGATATCCGTGGCAACGGCGCCCGCAGCTATTGCGGCGTCAGCCAAGATGCGCCGGATCTTCATCACGCATCCGGAACGGAGTGAGGTGACGGTTCTTGATGCCGATCGCCTCACTGTTGAGAAGACGTTTGAGGTGAAGGGGACGCCTTTCGGCATCGCTGTGGATGCCGATGATCGTCTACTTATCAGCGATTGGAATTTGCACTGTGTTCACGTGATTGATGCGGTATCCGGAACTGAGATTGTGCGCATTCCGGTGGGGCAGTCGCCAGCGGGAATCGTTGCGGGTGCTCAGTTCGCGTACGTTGCTAATCGTGAGAGCGATAGTGTGAGCGTCATCGATCTGTCGACGCTTCAAGTCTCTGCTACAGTTGATGTGGGCCGCGCGCCCTTTGCCATTGCGCTTAGTTCAGATGAAACTCAGGCCTACGTTGCGAACGTGCAGGCCTCCACCCTTAGCGTGATCGACACGGACGTTCCGGCCAAGTTGCGCGATCTGGAGACCGGCAAACTTCCTTACGGTATTGGTTTGCCTCCAAATGGCGCGCGCATTGTGGTTGCCAATCAGCAGTCAGGCACGGCTTCGATTTTTGCGCGCGATGGATTTGAACTGCAACACGCCGTGCGCATCGGAGATTATCCGGAGGGTGTTGTCGTCGCGGACGATGGACGCAAAGCGTTCATCGCGAATTGGTTTTCGGATGATGTCTCCGTCATCGATCTCGATGCTGCGCGCGAGATTGCACGGATTAAAACAGGCAAAGGCCCGCGAGGATTGGCTTTAATATGTTTCAATCCCTAGCGGTGATGTGCTGCTCCAAAACGCGCCTAGCCTATTTTGTGAGGTGCTCTAATGAGAAGATGTGCTGCGTATCTTTTAAGGGGGCATGACATCCCCGACAGCTGTTGAGATCCTTGTTCAGCCGCTTGCCATCGGGGGAGAATATGGCGAAGTCCCAGTCGCCGTTTTTCAACTCTTCAGGGAAGGCTGAACCCCATCCCGTCCTTTTTTCCATGACTGCTACAGCTAACAATTTGTCCTTGATACGGCGTCCTAGTGAGCTCGTGATTATGTTGCCCTGCGTGTCCTTCTTAGCGGCGTAGATTTCACCAACCAGAATTGAGCCTGAGGGAAGCACCCCATCTTCCTTTGCTGCACTGAGCGCTCGGTCGTTCGCGAATAGTCGTATGATCTGATCCGGGTTCTGTACGCGGTCGAGACTCAGGTAGTTTTTGAAATCGCTGGCATAGTCTTTGGGGAACGCAATGCGCTGTTCGTTCGCGCTGGCTGCGGTTGTCGTGATTATTGCCGCGATCGCCATGCCAAGTAATTTCCTCGACATGCTTTCCTCCCTTATCGCGCCCGCGACTGGTCTTGCCGGCATTCGGGCGGACCCTCCGCAGGACCTGTGTAGCCAAGTTGCTTGGCCGGCAAACATGCATTGATGATGCATGTTATTTCGGGGGCAAGGTTAAAGCAATATCAAATATACATCTTTTAACTGGTCATGCATGCAGGTGTGCGTTCGCTCCGCCCGTGCAACACACTGGTGCAACGTCGATCCTGTTACGAAATGTGAGTTTTCTAGACCGCCGCTGTCGCCTGTTCTTTTTGAGGCTTAGCGCGCGGGGGGGCGAGAAGTGATGCCAAGGCTAAAGAGGCCAAGCGCGCTTCCGGTGGATCTGCGCGGCTCGTCAGAACGATCGGAACCAGACCGCCTAGGACCACGCCAGCGGCACAAGCCGAACGGAAATAGACCAGCGCTTTAAAGAGTACGTTGCCGGAGACGAGATCGGGAACGACGATTGCGTCGGCAGCACCTGCGACTTCGTCGTTTTGGAGGTTCTTCGCTTGGGCCGCAGTCTTGGACAAAATGAGGTCGAGCGCGAGCGGACCACTGAAAGCCGCGTCCGAAATGTTTTCGCGCGCCCAGTCTCTAAGCTCACGGGCTTCTTGTGCTGAAGGCACCGATGGAATTGGTTCTTCGGTTGCTGAAAGCAGAGCGACCTTTGGTTTCGCGATGCCGACGGCATGTGCAACATCGACGACGGCTCGAAGAGCCAATTTGCGTGTCTCAAGATCTGGCGCGACGTTGACAGCGCCGTCCGACAGAATGATCGGGTGGTCGCTGTGTGGTGGCGTCATGTGGAAGACGTGTACGAGGCGGCTGTCGCGGCGAATACCCGTCTGCTTATTCAGCACCGCTTTCATCATAACGTCGGTGTGAATCTGGCCCTTCATCACGATATCTGCGCGCCCGTCGCGAACGAGCTGCATGCCGGCAAGCGCAGCGTCCTGCTCGCTGTCGGCCTCAATGATTTCGTATGGGGTGATGTCCCAGGAAAGTTTGGCGGCTTCTGCTTCGATGCGCGCGCGATTGCCGATGAGGATCGGCTCGCATATCCCGGCGCGCACGGCGCCTTCTACGGACATCATCGGCAATGCGGCATCGGCACAAATCACGGCTGTGCGGGCCTTGCCCATCTGTTGAGCCCGCGCGAGGAGTTCGCGCGGGCATCTTGGTGTGATGTCAAGAAAATGGTGCTGGCCGCGATCGGGGGCCTTCGATTCCGAAGTTGTCATTTGCTTCCCTCTCGTGCGTCGCGGCGCAGCCTTTTCTAGTGACGTGTTTTATAGAGACGCGAGAACTTGTTCAGACTGCATGTCGCCCGGCTCGATGCCAGCGACCTTCACAGGCTTCTTCATCGCATCGCGACGGAATGGTTCGCCAAGTTCCTGGTTGAGCAGAATTTCGATGAACGTGGTCACCTTATTTTCCATCTGCTCGCGCACGGCTTCCTTAAGCGCCGCTGAGAGTTCTTCCATCGTCTTCACCGTAACACCCTTGAGCCCGCAAGCATCGGCGATGCGTGCATAGCTGCACTCACGGCTGAGCTCGGTTCCGACGAAGTTGTTGTCGAACCAGAGCGTGGTGTTGCGCTTCTCAGCACCCCATTGGTAGTTGCGGAAGATTACCATGGTGATGGCCGGCCAATCTTCGCGACTGCAGGCTGTCATCTCGTTCATCGAGATGCCAAATGCTCCATCGCCAGCAAAGCCGATCACAGGAACATCCGGGCAGCCGATCTTTGCGCCGAGGATCGCCGGGAAGCCGTAACCGCAAGGACCGAACAGGCCCGGTGCGAGATACTTTCTCGGCTCTTCAAACGTCGGGTACGCGTTGCCGATTGCGCAGTTGTTGCCGATGTCCGACGACACGATCGCATCCGCAGGAAGCGCAGACTGAATGGCACGCCAAGCCATGCGTGGTGACATGTGCTCGGGTTCGCGCTTGCGAGCTTCTTCGTTCCAGTGCGTGCCGGGATCATCGTCTTCATGGTCCATGCTCGACAACGTCTGCAGCCATGCCGACTTGGTCTGGTGGATGAGCGCCTTGCGCTCTTCGCGGCCAGCGTTACCGGCGGACGCATCCATCTTCTCGAGGATCTGCTCGGCAACTTTCTTGGCGTCGCCGCAGATGCCCACCGTGACCTTCTTCGTCAGGCCAATGCGATCGGCATTGATATCGACCTGAATGATCTTGGCCGACTTTGGCCAGTAGTCGATGCCGTAGCCCGGCAGCGTGGAGAAAGGATTGAGGCGCGTGCCGAGGGCCAGAACGACGTCCGCTTTTGCGATCAGCTCCATCGCGGCCTTCGAGCCGTTGTAGCCGAGCGGACCGCAAGCCAGTGGATGCGAACCGGGGAAGCTGTCGTTGTGCTGGTAGTTGCTGCAGACTGGAGCGTCGAGGCGTTCCGCAAGCGTCTTGCATGCGTCGATCGCGCCGGCCAGGACAACACCTGCGCCGGAGAGAATGACGGGGAACTTCGCTTCGGAGAGAAGCTTTGCTGCTTCGGCGATTGAATTGTCTGCACCGCCCGTGCGTTCAATCTTCACGATCTGCGGCAGTTCGATGTCGACGACCTGGGTCCAGAAATCACGCGGCACGTTGATCTGTGCCGGTGCCGAACCACGCCAAGCCTTGCTGATGACGCGGTTCAGAACTTCCGCAACGCGAGAGGCATCGCGGACTTCTTCCTGATAGCAAACCATGTCACGGAACAGAGCCATCTGTTCGACTTCCTGGAAGCCACCTTGGCCGATGGTTTTGTTGGCCGCCTGCGGCGTGACCAGCAGCATCGGTGTGTGGTTCCAGTATGCCGTCTTAATCGCCGTGACAAATCCCGTTACGCCCGGACCGTTCTGGGCGATGGCCATGGCCATCTTGCCCGTTGCGCGGGTGTAACCGTCAGCCATGATGCCGGCGTTGCTTTCGTGTGCGCAGTCCCAAAACGTAATGCCGGCCCGAGGGAATAGATCGGAAACCGGCATCATCGCGGAACCGATGATGCCAAACGCGTGCTGGATGCCGTGCATCTGCAGCACTTTCACGAAGGCTTCTTCGGTGGTCATTTTCACGGTGATGGTCCTTGTCCTACAGTTGACGAGTTGCACCGGATTGCCCGGTTGATGTGACAAACGTTTGTATGTGTTAGGCCGCTGCGAAGTGACGCGACAAGAGCGCGGGGAGCGCGCTTGGCGTGTCTGCGACCGCCACGCCGGCCTTTTCCAAAGCGGCGCGTTTGGATGGATAATCACCCTTGCCCCCGGCAACGATGGCACCGGCGTGGCCCATCTTCTTGCCTGGTGGTGATTGGCGACCCGCGATGAATGCAACGACGGGCTTCTTCATTGTGCTCGCATATTCGGCAGCTTCTTCTTCAGCGGAGCCACCAATTTCGCCGCATAAGACGATGGCATCGGTTTTCTCGTCCGCATCGAGAATACGCAGAGCCTGAGCAGAGTTCGTTCCGATCATCGGGTCGCCCCCGACGCCGTAGAAAACGGACTGCCCCATGCCGGCCTGCGTTAGGTTCAAGCTGACGAGCGTTCCGAGGCTACCGGAGCGCGAAATAACACCAACGCGTCCCGGTTGGAAGACACGTTCGTTGAATGCGGGCATTATACCTACGAAGCATTCGCCTGGCGTGACGAGACCCGCAGTATTCGGTCCAACTATCTGAGTTCCATTGGCTTTTGCGGCGACGTGCATTTCCATGACGTCGTGCGCAGGGATGTGCTCAGTGAGGCAGACAAGCAGTTTTGTTCCAGCTTCGCACGCGTCGATCGCTGCCGATTTGGCAAGCATTGGCGGAATGAACATTACGGAGATGTCGAAGGGGCGTTCCTTTGCCGCGTCGCGGGCTGTCGCATAGACGGGAACACCGAGGTGCTCGGTGCCGGCCTTCTTCGGGTTAACGCCACCGACCACGTTAGAGCCGTAGTCCTGCATCGCCTTGGTCCAGAAGGTCCCCTGCTTACCGGTAATACCCTGCACCAGGATTGTATGAGATTTACGTGGGATCATTTCAGCACCTCGTCAGTTCGCAGCCGCTGCGACAGCAGCTTTGACGGCATCGTCCATAAGATCGAAAGGTTCGATGCCAAGCCGGTCCTTGACCAGTGCTACGGCTTCATCTTCTCCGGTACCGTGAATTGTGAAGAAGATCGGAACGTCAGGCTTAAGTTCCAACCACGCGGAAACAACGCCTTCTGCCATGACGTCAGTGCGGGCGAATGCGCCGCAGAAATTGACGAGCAGGCTTTTCATATTCTTGTTTTCGAGAAGGATCGAAAGCGCCGTTTTTGCCTTCGTATAAGCTTCGCCGCCGATCTCAAGGAAGTTTGCGGGCGAGCCACCATAGTGCGCGATGGCATCCATCGTCGTCATCGTCAGGCCAGCGCCGTTTGCGAGCACACCGACCGAGCCACCGAGCTCGATGTATTTCAGGCCCTCGGCTGCGGCTGCAGCCTCAAGCGTGGTGTATTTCTCAGGGGCGGCCAGACCGATGATTTCTTGTTGGCGCGGCGCAGCACTGTCATCCACCGTGAGCTTACAATCGAGCGCAATGACGCGATTATCTTTCGTGATCACCAGTGGATTGATTTCGAGAAGCTCTGCGTCAAGTGCGCGATAGGCCTCATAGAGCTTTAACAGTGTTGAGACCAGGTCGTCCTCGACGGCATTCAGGTCCAGCCCCGAAACGGCCTGCCGCGCCGCGGCTTCGCTCAATCCCTCGGCGATCGGAATGACCACGTGCCGCATCGCGTTGGGATCAGCCTCTGCGGCTTCTTCCACGTCCATGCCGCCCATTGGAGAGAAGAGCAGCATGGGGCCTTTGGAGGCGGAGTCGTTCACGATCGCAGCATAGAGTTCTCGCGCGATTGGCGTCTGTGCTTCGATCATGACCTTTTCGACAGGCCACCCGCCGATGGTCATGCCGATAATGTTCGAGGCATGAGTTCTGGCCTCGTCGGCGTTTGCTGCAAGCTTAATGCCGCCAGCCTTACCGCGCTTGCCTGTCGGAACCTGGGCCTTGACGACGCACGGACCAATTTCGGAAGCCGCTGCAGCAGCTTCGTCTGGAGTTTTTGCAAGACGGCTGGCAGGCACGGCGATGCCGTGGTTAGCCAGCAGCGGTTTTGCTGCGTGTTCTTCGAAGTTCATTGTTTGCGGCCTTCTTTCTTATTTATTTGCCGTAGCGCTGCCAGTAGGGGCCGAACAGCTCCTCCTCTGACGGCTTGTCCTCTGGAATGGTCGTCACCAGGTGGGTGATGTTGATGAAATGGCGGTAGTTGAGGTTCTCGGTGATGGTGTTGCCGGCCCAGGTGCCGCCACCCATCGACAGCGTGAACGGCAGGGCGTTGTTGAAGCCGCCACCATTTCCAAATGTGTGTGCCTGATTGACGAGAATGCGCACGACATCGGTATCCGCCGCCAGTTCGCGTGCGTGGTCGAGATTTTTCGTATGGATACCGGCAGAGTGGCCCTTGCCGGTCACTTCCAATACGTCGTGCACGATGCGCTTCGCATCGGCAAAGTCCTTGGCGCGATAGACCGTGAGGACCAGCGAAAGCTTCTCATCTGCAAAGGTATGCTTGCCGTCGATATGGTCTTCTTCGACCATGAAGAACTTTGACTGTTCAGCCTCTGGAGCCAGGCCAAGGGCCTTCGCGGTGACGTCAGGGTCCCTCGCGATGACGTGGCGGTTGAGCTTGCCATCAATCCATAGCTTTTCAGAAACCTTGTCGCGTTCTTCTCTCGTGCAGCGCCAGCCCCCGGCCCGGGTTAACGCGGCGATCGCATCCTCGTAGATGTCATCAAGGATGATGACCGAGTTTTCCGATGAGCATGATGTGGAGTTGTCGAAGATCTTGGATGCGCAGATTTTCTCAGCGGCATCGTCGAGGTCTGCGGTGGAGTCGATGATGACCGGAACGTTGCCGGCGCCGACGCCGATCGCAACCGTGCCCGACTGCATGGCCCGCTTGACGTTATTCTGAGAGCCCGTGACGACGGCCAAGTCTACCTGGTTCATGAGTTCCTGCGTCGTCTCCTTCGAGACGGGGGCAGGGAGGAGTTGAACCAGATCTTCTGGATGGCCGGACTTCTTCAGCTCGGCGCGCATGAATTCGACGGTCTTGGCTGTCGTGATCTGTCCCGAAGGTGAGGGGGCAATGATCACGGCGTTGCCGCCCTTGATCGCCATCATGGCTTTGTTGACGGGCGTGGCAGCTGGATTGGTCGAGGGGCAAACAGCGGCAACGACGCCGACTGGCTTGCCATACTTCACCATGCCGCGTTCTGGATTTTCTTCGATCACGCCGACCGTTTTGGCCCGAAGCAGGTCGCGCAATGTCCCGAATGTTTTGCGCGTGTTCTTGATGATCTTGGAGGGTACGTTGCCCAAGCCCGTATCTTCCACGGCCATCTCAGCCAGAAACTTCGCGTTTTCGGGCTTATAGATCGACCACGCTAGGGCGCGGACAGCGTCGTCTACGCGTTCCGGATCGTGGTTCTCGTAAGCCTCCATCGCGGCGCGCGCTCGGCGCACAAGCTCCGCAACAATCTCCTTTGGAGACAGGTTGGTCTGAGCGGTTTTGTTTCCCGATACTTCTAGTGTCGATGCTTCAGATGTCATCGTTGTCTCCAGCGCGAAGTGAATTCGGCGAAGTTGCCGCGTTCAAAAAATGGGACATTGCGTCTTGTTTTTGTGTCATGACGATTGTCGCGAGTCAAGGTGCGTCGAAGGCGAAATTCGCCTTCGACGGCCGTGTTTGCCGGCATGTTGCCGGTTAATTCGATTGCGTAGTTTGAGCGTTTATCTCGCTCGTACGTTTGAAACGGGATGAGATGGCCGGATACAACGACCAGAGCACGAACGCGGCGGCCAACGCGAGGATAGTTCCGCTGATCGGGCGCTCGACGAAGATCCAGAAATTATCTTCGTAGTTTGCAAGCGACGTCAGGAAGTAGCGCTCTGCCAACGGGCCGAGAATTACGCCCAGAACGAGCGGAGCCGTCGGGAAGTTTGCGCGCTTCATGATGAAGCCTAGGACGCCGAAAATCAGGCATACGTAGACGTCGAAAATATTGTTGCGGACGCCGTAGGCCCCGACGACGGACAATACGATGATAAAGGCCCCGAGGATGGCGGGGGGAACCTTCATCAACGTAGAGAAGCCGCGGGCGACGACGACGGCAGCTATGATCATCAGGAAGTTGGCGATGATCATGCTAACGAAGATCGTATAGACCAATGATGGATCCATGCGGAACAGCAACGGCCCCGGATTAATGCCGTGGATGAGCATCGCAGCCAACATAATCGCGGTTGCTGCGCTGCCTGGGATGCCGAGCGTCAGCAGTGGGATCATGGCCGCACCAGTGGTTGCGTTTTTAGCGGCTTCGGGAGCAGCAAGCGCCTGTTCGACGCCCGTACCGAACTCGGCGCCGCGACCCGAGGCCTGACGTTCCACGCCGTAGGCCAGAACCGCGCCGACGGTGGCGCCTGCGCCTGGGATCATGCCGACCATGCAACCCAGACCTGAGCCACGCAGCATTGATCCCTTGTACTGCCAGAGTTCACGCCAGGTGATCTGTTTGCCTGGTTTGGGTGCGAACGAGCTCTTCAGGTTTACGTTTTTTGCCAACAGGTCGACGACCTCGCCAATGGCGAAAAGACCGATCATCACGACCGTGAAGTTGATCCCGCTTTCAATTTGCGGGATTCCAAAGGTGAAGCGGCTAAGGCCATGATGAGGATCAATGCCGACGCAACCGATCACCAGCCCGATGAACATAGAAAGGGCGCTGAGGACCGGCATGTCCTTTGCGATTGCCACGACGCTGGCGAGACCGAGGATGGTTGCCGCAAAAAATTCCGGTTGGTCGAACCGTAATGCAAAGGCAGCGAAGGGCGGGGATCCGACGGCGAGCAAGATTGCCGACAGGAGGCCACCAGTAGCAGAGGCCGTAATCGCGATGCGTAACGCACGCGTCGAAAGGCCTTTGACCGTCATAGGATAGCCGTCCCAGCACGCGGGGAGTGATGCGGGTGTACCGGGAATGTTGATGAGGATCGAAGAGATCGATCCGCCGAATACGCCACCTGCGTAGATGCCCCCGAGGAAGCACATCGCCGTGACCGGTTCCATTACATAGGTAAAAGGCAGAGCCATCGCCATGGCGTTGACGAAAGAGATGCCTGGTAACGCGCCTGCGATGGTGCCCATCATCAAGCCCGTTATGAGGATCAGGAAGTTATGGGGCTGGAGGGCTCCATGCAGACCGGTCAAGAAAAGAGAAAGGAGATCCATTGGTTAGCCTCTCAGTAGATGCGCAGCACGCGATAGAGCGAAATCGTCCATTGATTAAAGGGTTCGACGCCGCGGTTGAGAGGCATCTTGGCCAGGGCAACGAACATGTAGAGAAGGACGATTGTACCGATGATGCTGACAAGGCTGATGGTTATGGGCGACCGGATCTGGCCCATGAGGCACCAGGTCACGATAAAGAGGAATGTGGCCAGTGCGAAGCCCAGGTAAGGGATTGCAAAGCCGTAAATCAGGATCACCCCGACTCCGGCGATGGCCATAACGGCTGAGCCGTTATTTGCCTTTTCGCCGTTTTGTGTTGTGTCGTTCCCGTCGCGCGCACTGATGCGCCAGTTGTTTAATTCGACAAGGAACGCAAGCAGGGAGAAAAATGCCAAGCCGGCCAACATGGCTTTGGGCCACCCGCCAGGGCCGACGGCATTAGGAACGTTAAGCATGGCGGGGTTTGAGGCGATGTGCGTCCACAAGAATGCGCAGGCCAGCAGCATCGACAGAGGGAACGCTGTACGGATCAGGCGTTTTGAAGATGTCATCTTTTATCGATCTCGGTGTGCGTCGTCGGGTGGGCGGCGCGTCTCAGCAGGAAGTGCGCGGCTATACCGTAACCAGTCCAGTGCCAAAGTGATCAGCGCTGGTTAGTCGGGCGCATCGTAGTCAGCAGACGGTGCAGGCATATTTTGCCGTGCGAGGTCTTAAAAACGAAAGCCGGCGTCGCGATAACGCGACGCCGGGTAGTCCAATCATCATCACTTTTTCTTCGACGCGCTCTTTTCTTCGGCGGTCGTGGGGAAGCGCTCCAGATAGGATTTTACCGTTTGGTAGAACTTCGCAACGGTTTCCTTGGTCTCTTCAGGAGAAAGAGGCTTGGTGCAGGTGTAAGTTCCTTCGCAGAATTCTTTCCATTCTGGCGAAGCGAGGATTTTGTTTGCAGCTTCGTTCAGCACTGCAACGCGATCAGCGGGAGTCTTGGACGAAACAGCGATGGTTCTAAAATTTGGAAGGTCGTTGATTTCGAGGCCGTTTTCTTTCGACGTTTCGATATCGGGGAACGACTCGTGGCTCTTTTCGTCAAACACAATGAGCGGACGCAGGTCGCCGGATTTGAGGAACTGCGCGACGTCGCCGGGTTCTTCGTAGATCATGTCCGTATGACCGCCGACGGCAGAAGCATAGCGCTCGGCGGGCTTACCAAACGGTACGTTCACGATCTTCACGCCCTTGGTGGCTAGGTACTTTAGCGTGATGTCGTCCATCGTGCCGTAACCCGACGTTGCGCACCGCAACTTGCCTGGGTTGGCTTTCGCGAATTCAGCGAGGTCCTTGTAGGATTTGAACGGGCTGTCCTTACGGACGAACAACATCGAGGGCGAGCTCTGCATCATGCCGACATAGGCAAACTCATCCGGGTTGTGATTCCCGATTCCGGCTGCCCATGCAGAGACCGAAAGTGCGATAAGTGTCGCTGCGCTGTGTCCATCACTCGAGTCCGTGAGCAGGCGGGTGAGGCCAGCGTTGCCGGAAGCGCCGGATACGTTGGCGACAGGCAGAGGAACGCCGAGAATGGGTTCTGCGAGCTGCGCAAATTTACGACCCATCAAGTCCGCGCCGCCGCCGGGACCGAAGGTAACAATCATATCAATCGGCCGGGACGGGTATTTTTCATCGGCCGCGGCTTGCGTCGCTACGCCGCCGAGTACCAATAGCGCAAGGGTCGAGGCGCAGGCCGCCTCGCGCAAGGATCGTCTTAGCATCTTGAGTGTCTCCTCTCCGTGGAATTCGAACCATTGTAGCCTGGCTCGTTGTTCCGTTAAATTCATCGTTGTTAAGAACGGCTCGGGCCGTGATGCGATTGAATTTTTCCTTGTCGTGTGCGCCTGCCGAGCCTCGTCAGCGTCTCAAAAATGTGAGACACTGCGTCCAGCTTTGCGTATCGTAGGGGCTCGTGTCAACGCTCTATCGAGTATGCCAAGAAAAAACAAAGGTAATGCGGCAGAGCAAAAACAAATGCTGCACTGCGGCAATTGAAAAGTGTGATTCGACCCTTTGAAAACAGGCTCGAGCAATATGCGTGACTAATTCTGGAATTTGAAATGTCGGATTGCTCTGCGCCCGAGCGTCGGTTATCGGCATACGGACATCTCACTCCAGTTCGTTGCGGAAGTTCTGACTTTCTTTCAGCTGGCTTTAGCGCAGACGCGCAGATTGTTACCTTGCGGACGTGGAGACGCACTGGAGAATGAAAAAACAAAACGAAAAATCTCTAGCCTCTAAGTCGGCGGGTGAGGGTGACAGTTCAGATCGGCTGTCCGCGCTTGAAAAATCTATGCTTGTTATTGAGGCAATCGTGGACCATCCGCAGCCGGTCAGCTTGCCAGAGTTAACGTTGCGTCTTGGCATGCCACGCCAGACGATTCACAGGCTGCTCCAGCAATTGACGGATAACCGGCTCATTGTTCGTGATGCTTCGCGAGATCGTTATACTGTGGGTCCGCGTTTGTCTCATTTGGCATTCGCTACGTTGCGCTCACGTAATCAGACGGCGCCGGTCCGGGCAATTTTGTCCGCCCTCGTTGACGAAACCGGCGAGACCTGCAACGTCGGCGCGCTCGATGGCTGGGATTTTGTCTATCTGGAACGCATTGAATGCGAGTGGTCACTTCGCGTGCATCTTGTTGCGGGATCGCGCGTGCGAGCGCATAGCACATCAGGCGGTAAGGTCATGCTTGCCTACCTTGAGCCCGGAGTTCGCAAAACGCTTCTTCAATCCCGAAAGCTAGAGTCGTTCACGCCCAACACAATCACTAATTACGCCAAACTGGAGCAGCATTTGGCCAGCGTGCGCGAGTTGGGTTATGCGTTGAATGACAAGGAGCAGAACATCGGCATCGTCGGCGTCGCCGTGCCAATCTTGGATGAACACGGCACCGCGCTGGCGGCACTTGCATTGCACGGCCCTGAATCGCGTCTCACGGCGAAGACTGCTGTGAAATATGTGCCAACTCTCCAGCGCGCCGCCAAAAAGCTTGCGGCAGTCTGGACCCGGTAAGTTTTTTCGGCGCAGCTGCTACTCGAGCGATCACGCCTGCGGCGTCAGATCAGGGCCTGCAGGGTCTTCATTGTGTACTCTTCGACATAGTCGATCAGGGCATCGGATGCGGCGCGGGCCCCATCCGCGTCGTTGGCGGCGATGGCGCGCGCTATATCGGCATGCATCGCGCTCACTTTTTTCAAGTCTCCGAACTTGTTGAAGTTGAGGAACCAGAACCGGCGTGTTTGTGCCTGAATTGGCGCCATTGCGGCGGCCGCGTACTTATTGTCCGCCGTTGCGACGACCAGGTGATTGAACTCACGGTCTGCGGCGATGAAGATCATCTCGTCGTTTTCGTGGGACGCATGATCAAACCGTTCGGCAAGGCTGATGAATTGTGTTTTTTCCGCCTGACCAGCCAACCGTGCAGCCCGTGCTGCGATCACGCGCTCCAACTCGCGACGTACCTCGATCAGCTTGAACTGGTCCGTGATATCGATTTCGGAGACGATCGCGCCAGCGCGCGGCATGATTGTGAGGCTGCCCTCACGGGCAAGCCGCTGCATCGCCTCGCGAACTGGCGTGCGGCCCAGGCCGAGCTTGTTGCTGATCGAGTTTTCCGAAATGCGGCACCCGGGAGGTAGCCTCAGGGTGACGATCATTTCTTCGATCACACGATATGCCTGCTGGGCTCGCGTTTCCTCTGAGACGTCAAGTGCCAACGTTTCATTCATCAGTGAATCCGTGATTGCGCAGGTATTGATTGTCTTACTCGGTGCGTAGCTATTCAGACGGCGCGATTTGATTGAGCCAGATCTGTGGGCTTTGTACCAAATCGCCAGCGATCGCTGTGCTTACGCACGCTTATCATACGTGCCCGAGTCTCCGATGGGCAAGGATGGGCTTGTGTGCGTGCTGGGTTTCGCCTCAAGTTTGTGTTTATAGGCCTTCGATCGAAGAGTGCGTCTGGATTGGGATGATGTGCAACTTTATCTTTCCATCCCTTCGGATTTATCTAAGTCGTTCGTAGATCAGACGTTTTTGATCATCCTTTTGGAAATAGTCGGTAAGCCTACAAAACGCCATCGTTGCGTGATGTTTCACGAGGCGTGGCCATACATGGACGATACGTCCCTGCTCCCACATTCTAGATGTCGTCGACAATAAATGCCGGCGGGGTTGAACATGATGGCTGGGTGGAACTGATCAGATATAACTGAATCAGGGGGGATATCGTTACCTTTCTCAAAATCGCTGGATGATGTGGTGAACGTTAGTTCATCGCGGGTTGGAAACATGGGCTTCGCGCGCATGTCAGTCAAACAAGCGTAGTCGGGAGTATGGGGTTGCGGGAGGACTTTAGGGGGTGAGGTCAACAAGCTTTGCGGGGGCTTGGCAGCTTCAGCCGATTGGAAAATCTGTCGTGTGGAAGCACGCAGAAAGGGAGTAGGGCTTAGGATGAAAAAGATCACGCGCAGGCAGCTTGGCTATATGGCTGGTGCGGCAGGTGTTGCTGCGGTTGGAACCTTAACATTCGGCCGGGCAGCCATTGCTCAGGGGAGTGCCAAGGTTGTTGTCGTCGGCGGTGGCGCCGGTGGCGCAACGGTGGCTAACAAGATCAAAGCTGCCGCTCCGAATCTCGATGTGACGTTGGTCGAGGCTAATCCGGCGTTCACGACTTGCTTCTTCTCGAACTTGTATCTCGGTGGTCTCGTTTCTTTTGACGACATTACCCATGACTATAAGAACATCTCAGATCTTGGCGTCAAAGTCGTTCACGACTGGGCCGAGGACGTGGATACAGCTGCGAAGGTTGTGAAGCTGAAGGGCGGCACGCAATTGCCCTACGATCGTTTGGTGCTGTCACCTGGCATCGAGCTCAAATACGATTCCGTTCCGGGCTATTCGAAGGAAGCTGCCGAGCTCATGCCGCATGCGTGGCAAGCCGGTGCGCAGACAAAGCTTCTCAAGGCGAAACTTGAAGCCATGGATGACGGGGGCCTCGTTGTTCTTGCGGCTCCACCTAACCCTTATCGCTGCCCGCCTGGGCCTTACGAGCGTATGTGCATGATCGCGCACTACCTGAAGACGGCGAAGCCGAAATCAAAGCTCATCCTGTTTGATCCGAAAACGAAGTTTTCCAAACAGGGAGCCTTCATGGAAGGGTTCAAGGCTCACTACGCGGATATCATCGAAGTGAATCTCACTGACGAGATTGATTCTTATGCTTTGACGCGTGTCGATCCCAAAACGGGTGAGATCGAGACTGCCAGTGGGCGCAAGGAGAAGGCCGATGTCGCCAACATTGTGCCAGCGCAACGCGCGGGCTTGATCGCGCATCGCGCAGGGTGTGCCGAAGGAGATTGGTGCCCCACCAATCCGGAGAACATGTCTTCCACGAAGGTGGAAAACGTCTACGTGCTGGGTGATGCTTCCGTGGCGACAGAGATGCCCAAGTCGGCGTTTTCTGCAAACAGCCAGGCCAAAGTCGTTGCGGCTGACATTCTGGCAGAACTTGCCGAGAAGAAGAAGTTCCCGCCGCGCTTCCGCAACACATGTTGGTCGGCTATTGCGCCGAAGGACGGCATCAAGGTCGGAGCCAACTACACTCCGGGTGAGAAGGAGGGTAAGCCGGCGCTCGTTGCGAAGGACAGCTTTGTCTCGAAGCCGGGAGAGCCGGTAGGCTTGCGCGAGGAAACCTTCACCGAAAGCTTCGGATGGTACTCGGGCATTGTGTCGGACATCTTTGCGAAACCGGCTTGAAGCCGGAGTTGCGGATCTTCCGGATTAGGAGATCGGCAGCTTTTCATGAGACCAAATTCATGAAAAAGGCCGAACGCTTCGGATAAGCGTTCGGCCTTTTTGACGTGTGGTGCACAGGTGGTTCTGGCCGTCGTTATTTGTTCGGATTGAGCGAGCCAAAATAAACCGCGAGGGCCCTTATCTGTTCTGCGTCGAGCGAGCGCGCGACTGAGATCATTGTGGTGTTGGTGCGTGATCCGCTTTTGTAGGCTTCGAGTGCTGAAACAAAGTGATCGGTATCGAGGCCCGTTATGGCCGGGATTCCATCCGAACTGCTCTTTGTCTGATGGCAGGTCGTGCATTCTCCAGCCAGGTATTCTCCGTAAGCCATCAATTCCGGATTTGTGGCTGTTTGAGCTCGGGCTGCATATTCTGTAGCTGTCACACCTAGGACGGCCATGGTCGTGGCAAGGCAAAGTAAGCGCATTGATCTCGTCTTCTCCCATTCCCGTCGCGATCGGATTGGCTGATCATCTTGTTGCCCAAACATACGCGACACATAGTAATATGCGAATATAATTTTGAGCATTTCAGGACAGGCGCCGCAGCGGAAGCGTGTCGGAGATCTTGCTGTGTCAGAAGGGGGCTATTGCCGCTGAATTATGCGATTGCGCGGCGCTCTTTGACGGGATGCGTCAACCGGTAGATTCGCTGCGCCACGCCTTTTGCCGCCTTTACTCCGCAGGGATGTTGTTGGGCGCCGATGATCCGTAGCCGCGGTCGCGTGTCCTTGAGGCCGTGGCGCTCTGGCGGGCGGCGCGCTTCTTGAACCAGATGACGATGCCGGTGATGGACAGCAGCGCCACAACTAGCCCCATGAACGACAGGAACACACGCCCCGGAATCCCGGCGATGCGGCCCGAGTGTAATGGGAACTGCAGCTGCATGAAGATGTCGGCGGCTGTACCCTCCCACGGGATGCGGCCGCCCTTGAAGGATCCGTCTGAGGCGTCGACAAACAGCATCTTCATCGCCATCGTGTTGTGGTCGTCTTCTGGGCGGTAAAAGCTCACCGCGTAAAGCCCGTGCTGGGTGCCGTAGAACACGCTGCCGGGGGGCTCGTTCCAGCCTTGGCGTTGCATTTCGCGCCCAGCTGCTTTGATGGCTTCTGCGAAGTTCAGCTTAGGCTCGATCGGCTTGTTCAACGGAGTTCCCGCCACGTCGTCGAAGGCATCGGGCGTGAGTGTCGAAACGGTGCTGAGGATCGGCCGTACGACTTCATCGTTGAGATTCATTGAGATCGACGTGAAGGCGAGGATGAATAGCATCAGCCACAACCACAGCCCGAAGGCGCGGTGCAGGTCGAGGTTGAGCCGGTAGGTGCTGGCTCCCCGCTTGATTTTCCACGCTGGTTTCCAGCGTTGCCACCAAGATTGGCTAGTACCGGCCTGAGGACCTTCGGCATGCTTGGCTCCGGTCGCTACGGCTGCGGCGGCACTGCCGCGACGCCGACGTGGCAGCGTGAGATAGAAGCCGACGAAACAATCAAACAGCCAGACGATGCCGACCAGTCCCATGAACCACATGCCGATCTCGATGTTCCACATATCCGGGATGTGCATCGAGTAATGCAGCTTGTAGAGGAACGGCAGGATGTTCTCTGAGTCGAGCGAGATTGCGCCCCAGAAGCGTTTGCCCGCGACCTCGCCGGTTACGGGATCCAGGAATACCTGGTTGTAGTCTACTGAATAAAGCTCACCCGTTTTGGGATCGACGCGCGGCTGCACAAAGGCCTCGAAGTTGTGACCTTCCTCGATCGCAAGGGGGAAGAAGGTGGCTCTTACCCTCGGATCGGCTTCTTCGATTTTTTTGGCGAGGGCTAGCGGATCAATTGATGGGCCACCGGTGCTCTTGGCGTGGAAGAGATGCGGGTTGAGCGCCTCGTCAAGCTCATGGTCCCATGAAATCAGCGCGCCGGTGAGCCCCGCGATCAACAGGAACACCGCGATAAAGAGCCCTGCCCACCGGTGAATGATGACGAATGCGTTGCGCATATTTTTCTTTTAAAAAACCTTAGTGATCAGAACTTGTAGGTTAGTCCGGTGGTGATGGTGCGCGCGTTGCCGTACCAGCAATCACCGCGATTAAGGCACGTCGAAACGTATTCCTTATCCTCGAGGTTCTTGGCATTGATGGACCAGCGCCAGTGGTCTTCTTCGTAGGCGATCATCGCGTCGAACAGCGCAACGTCAGGGACCTCTATCGTGGCGTGATCATCCCAGGACTTGCCGATGTACCGGACGCCAGCGCCGACCGACCAGCCTTTGAGGTAGGGTTGATCGAACTCCCAAATGCCCCACAGCGAAGCCAGATGCTTGGGGATGGACTCGATCTGGTTGCCATCGACCTCAGTACCGTCGTCGTACTGCGCGTCCGTGTAGGAGTAGCCGGTGACGATTTTCAAGTTATCGGTGACTTTGCCGGTAAACTCGATTTCAAAGCCTTTGATCGCAACGGCGCCAATCTGCCTGCCGTAGAGAGCCGGATTAGTGGAGTGGTAAACGACGCGGTTGCTCTCGGCGATGTCGTAAATCGCGCTGTTGATCATCCACTGTGCGCCGAGTGGCTGATATTTGAAGCCGAGCTCGTACATGCGGCCTTCCTGGGGGGCGAATGGATTACTGGGGGGACCACCCGCGACAGGAAGGAACGATTCTCCGTAGCTGAAGTAAGGCGTGAAGCCTGACGCAAACTCGTACATGAGCCCGGCGCGGTAGGTAACGGCGTCGTCTTTCTTTACGGTCGTCCCGGATTCGTTCTCGGCCCAATCCTTACGCATGCCAACTATACCGATCCAGTTGCCCAGACGCATCTGATCCTGAATGTAAAGACCGGTCTGGGTGATTTTCTGATCGCCATAGGAGCAGACCTCCAGGTTGGGCGTAGTAGCGCCGCTATAGGCGCCACTGCAATCCGTTCCTGCCCAGCTCCCCTGACCATAGACCGGGTTGTAGACGTTGAACCCGCCAGTATCATAAGCGCTAGCAGTGCCTTGGCTCGCCCTGAAGTTCGTGTAGTCGATGCCACCCAAGACTTTGTGCGTTAGAAAGCCGGTCGCGAACTTGGCTTCGAGATTGGTATCCTGATTGAAGACCTGCGTGTCGGTGATCGCTCTCCATCCGTAGCGATTGACCGTTTCTTGGTCCGCGTCCGTATAGCCAGTGTAAAAATCGGAGTAGGTGCTGGTGTAGTCGTTATGGATGTCGGCATAGCGCGACGCATGGCTTAGTTTGAACACCGAGTTGAACTTGTGCTCAAAGAGAAGCGTCCCTGAAGCGACGTCCGTGTCGTAGTGGTCTCCCAGTTCGCCCGCGAAGTTTTCGCGCGGGATGGTGCGGCCATTGACGTTGGGAAATAGAGTGCCGGCGAATGGGTAAAACTGCGAGCTGGAGCCGGTCTCGTCCTTCTGGAAATGGCCGAGGAGCGTAATGCTGGTGTCGGTTGTTGGACGATAGGTGATCGAGGGTGCGATGGCGTAACGATCGTCCTCGACGTAGTTCACCTGCGTATCGGCATCACGCGCAAGACCGGTCAGGCGGTAGGACCATTTGCCGTCCGAGGTCACGGGCCCCGTCATATCGAACTTCACTTGCTTGAAGTCGAATGTACCGTACTCGGCTGTGATCTCACCGCCTTGCTCGTTCTGCGGGCGCTTGGTGACGCCGTTTATGATACCGCCAACCGGGGCTTGACCATAAAGCACCGACGCGGGTCCGCGCAGGACTTCGACGCGTTCCATGAAGTATGGATCGATGCGGTAGTTAAAGGTGTAGTAGCTAAATGTCCGGCGAAGGCCATCAAGGTATTCCGCAGCCTCCGTTCCACGAATTAACGCACTGTCTGTGCGGCTGTCGAAACCGTAGGCGTCGGCTACGACGCCTGGAACATAGCGCAGCGTGTCTTGGATTGACTGTGCGCCCTGGTCGCGGATCTGCTCGGCACCGACCACGGAGATTGACTGAGGGACTTCACGTAGCGGCGTGTCCGTTTTGGTGCCCGTAGCTGTCTGCGTGGCGACATAGCCCTGGACCGGGCTCGTGGCCGTTTCAGCCTGAATTGTCCCTTCCGCAGGACCCGTTGGTGCCGTTGCCGCGACGGGCTGTGGGGGCGCTTGCGCCGGGGCCGTTGATTTCTGTGCTGTCTTCTTTGTCTGTTTAGGCGTCGGTTCCGGCGAGGTGATGACCTCCACTTCGGGCAACGTCATTGCTGGCGAAGTTGGCTGCTCATCGCTATTTTGTTCAGTCGTCGATAAAGGGGGATCGGCTTGTTGGGCCAGGACCGGTGCTTGTTGGGCCAGAACGACTACGACCATTGCGCCTGCTATTGATGTCGCCTCTAAAATTCTCGCCATTGCTTGTGCTAACCGCCCTGGTTTTCAAAACTCTGAAAATCGCGTACGACTTCTACTGCGCACGTGATTGGCGGAGGCAGAGTTCCTGGGCCGCGCGCAGAGTTCGCATTGGTGGGCGTGATTCTTAACTCAATAAGTATAGAATCGGCAATGCAAAGCTGCTAATTTTTTTGTTATTGAGTTCTCCGTGATCATGTTGTCAAACGGGCACATGGTATTTTTCAATCGATGCTCGTGCCTTTGAAAATTCCGCTCGCTCAGCTGTCGGCGGATACTCTGTAGGCGGACAATTACCCCTCCTAACGGTGACTGAGTTTTTATCCGCTTGCTGCTGCGGCGCGGGAGGTGCAATGTCCGCTGCCTTGCTGCGAGGGGAAGATGACACAAGAGTTGATCGCTGCCGTTGGGATTGCTGTGGCGGCAGGTTTATTGCGTGGGTTTGCTGGCGTCGGTTCCGGCATGTTTATGGCGCCGTTCTTTGTCCATCTGTTTGGACCGGTCCAAACAGTTGGCATCATCATCCTCATCGAGATTGTTGCGACAGCTCAGTTGTTGCCCTCGGTACGCAACGACATTCAGTGGCGTATGATCTCGCCGATGGGATTAGCAGCCGCGGCGCTCATGCCGTTGGGAGGATGGTTTCTCGTTAGTCTCGACCGAGCTAGTATCCAGTTTGGCGTTGCGCTTCTGGTCTCGTTGTCGGCGCTGCTCTTAATGAGTGGTTGGCGCTATGAAGGGCGCCGTCCCACGATGCTGAGTGTTGCCGTGGGGGGGCTCTCTGGATTTTTGATGGCGGTGACGAGCCTCGGAAATCCTCCGGTCATGGTCTATCTTCTGTCGAGTGACGCGCCAGCTCGGGTCAATCGTGCGAACTTCACTGGATACTTTGCGCTTACGCTTGTGGCTCTTATAGCCCTGATGAGTTTGCGCGGGTTGATTACGCGAGATGTTCTCTTCACGGCCGTGGCGTTGATGCCCGGCTTTTTGCTTGCCACCTGGCTCGGCAGTCGCATGTTCCGGTCTTCCAACGAACTCACCTATCGGCGCGTGGCGCTGGGTATTCTGCTGCTCGCGGGACTCTATGGGATATATCTGTCGATGTGACAGGTGTAGCTGACCCGTCAGCTAGACGTCATCCTTGTCCGCGTCGTCGGTGGGCAGCGTGTCTTCCAAATCTGCAGCGGCGTTTCTCAACGACGGGAGGAATGAGAGGATTTGGTCGAGCGTCAGCCGCGCTGTCGGGCCGTGACACGCTATGCCGGCGACAACGCGTCCCTGCTTGTTGCGCACCGGGACAGCCAGCGCGACGAGCCCTTCAAGAAACTCCTCGTCGTCGATGCTGTAGCCGCGTTTGCGGATCAATTCGATCTCTCGCTCCATCGCGTCCAGGTCCGTTATGGTGCGCGGTGTGTGCGTGGGCAGCTGTGTAACCGAGAGCAATTTCTGCCGTCGGGCCCGGTTCATATCGGAGAGGAAAAGTTTGCCGCTGGCTGTGCAATGGAGCGGCACCATCGAACCTGGCTCTAGATGCATGCGAAGCGGCCAGCGTGATTCGACACGGTCAATGTAGATGGATTGATCGTGGATGCGCATGGAGAGATTGCAGGTTTCGCCGATCTCGTTGACGAGCTTCTGAAGGATGGCGCGGCGTTCCGGTTTCATGCCGGCGTTTACGACTTCAAGGCCGAGGTGCCAAAGGCGATGGCCCACACCGTAGTGCCGGCTGTCGATATCTCTCAGCAAATAGCCCGCTGCTTCGAGCTGCTGGCACATGCGGTGTACAGTTGGCTTGGGTAAGCCGATCTTGGCTGCGATCTCTGCGACCGAGAGAGTTCCTTCGTTTTCTGCGACAGCCGATATGACGCTCATGGCGCGCAGCATTACCGAGCTCGTTTCCCGTTCCTCAGCCTTTGGCCGTGTGCGCGAGGGTCCAAGTTTTGCTTTTGCTAGGGGCATTTCCGCTGATTTTCTTTCAAAGTTTTTTTGATGCTCGCGCCTAGGAGCGCACGTCCATTGATTTGCTTTTCTCTGCCTACATCAAGGTCTGGATGTCTACATCACTTGTTTCCTAGTCCGTTTAATTCCTGCGCCCTTAGTCGTAGGCCGTTCCATTTTCCGCGAATTTGAATGTGGGATGCTGCGATGCAGCACGGAATTTGTATTGCGTCGACACTATAAAGCAGCTCAAATGATATGTATCGTCTCAAATGACGATAATTGGTTCTGGTGAAGATGATGTCTACGGCTGTGGCTGAGTCCACCTGCCGGAACATAAAAAACGGTATTTTGGGAGAACGCACATGGAGCTTAAGGCAAAGGGATTGAGCCGACGGGACCTCGGCCGCATAGCGTTCCAATACGGATGGACCTCAACGCTCTTTGCTCTGGCAGGGATGTCGGGTGTCGTCACTGCCAGCAGCTTGGCGCGGGCAGCGGAAGAAACTGCTAAGAAGCGGAAACCGGCGAAGCACACGCTGAAATTCGGTGCGTCGGGCTTTAACGAGAACAACCTGAATATTCAAAAATCGGGGCAGTTATTTTTTGCAAAGGATCTCGAGGATCGCACCGACGGTGAAATTCGTGTCGAGTTCCTGGGTTCCAACCAGATCTGCGGTCAGCTCGATTGCGTGCAGAAGACGCAGCAGGACATTGTACAGATCTTTTCGGCGTCGACTCAGAACTCCGCAGGCAACGCGCCGTACTACAACGTTCTCGACTTTGCCTACATGTTCCCTACACGGGCTTCGCAGTATCACTTCTTTTACAGCCCGAAGAGCAACAAGGTCTTTCGTGAGCCGCTAGAAGCTCGCCACAAGATCAAGTTCCTTTTTACGCACTGCGAACTTCGTGGCCTGATGCTCGGCAAGAAGTGGGCTGATAAGCCTGTCGTTACCAAGATTGAAGATCTCGCTGGCACGAAGAACCGCGTTACCGGCACACAGCTTGGCCGTATCGCGATGCAGCTTTTGAACCTCAATCCCGTTCCGATCGCTTGGGAAGAAACGCTCGATGGTTTGCGCCAGGGGCTGATCGACGGCGCGGAAACTTGGATGGGTGCTGCGGCCTATGCCAACATGACGCCAGTTCTCGGGCAGGCGGTTGATCTCCGCTTCTTCTGCGGGACGGAACACACGGCCATGAGCGCTCCCGTCTTCAACAAGCTCGAGCCGCATCTGCAGGATGCCATCATGGAATCGTCTTACACCGCGCAGGTGCACGTCCAAGGCTGTCACGAAGCGGCCCTGGTCGACATCGTGGGTGCAACGAACCCGCCGCGTCCGGGAACGTTGTTCAATGAGTACGGCGTCAAGGTCGCCGTGCTTTCGAAGGAAGAGCTGAAGAGGGCCGAGCAGATGTGCTCGCCTGAGTTCAAGCCGGAGCCTTGGGAGCAATGGCGTGAACGGTTGAACGGCTGGTCCGGCGGACAGGACGTCTACAAGACGATCTACGACATCGCTCGCGAAATCCCAGAGGATACGAGCCCGGTGAACGTGCCTCCGCAGCGCTGGTGGAAGGCATAAGCCCTCAAAGTCGCAATGGCACAGCACATTGGTAGCCACTGTTGTGCTGTGCCGACTTTATCCTACCTAACCCAGCGGAATAAGACGCCATGTCCGTGATTGTGAAGCCGTTCAAGTGGCTTGACGCCAATCTTGAGCGATATCTCATCATTCTCGCCTACGGCACCATGACTTCGATCATTTTCGTCGAAGTAATTCAGCGCTTTGCCTTCAATCAGCAGGCGCCATGGTCGACAACGATTCCCGTTTATCTGTTCGTTTGGATCACGTGGATCGGGGCGGCTTATAACGTTCGGCGGCGCAGCCATCTCGCTTTTACCGAGCTGCGGGCTTCAATGCCTTACGTGCTTCAATTTCTATGCACGTTGCTCGATCACATTCTCTGGATCGGCTTTGGCACGATGGTGATCTACTATTCGATCGATCTTGTTCAGCTGCTTCGCGACAACTACGCGATCGTTCCGGGCACCGACGATGTGATGCAGTGGTGGTTCTATCTCGCCATTCCGGTGGGTTGGGGGATGCTCGTTCTGAGATCACTCCAAAATATCATCGAGGATATCGGACGTTTTTGGCGTAGTGAGCCGTTCACGTTTACCGCCTCCATTGGCAGCAACTAAGGGCGGGGAAACGATGGATACGACAACACTTGTAATCCTTGCCTCGATCGGGGGAACTGTACTGTTCCTGATCGGCGTTCCGGTCTTTCTGGTGCTTGGGCTGTGGATCGTGATGGCAAGCAATGCCATTGGTTTCACACTTTCAAATATCCCGACGACACTGTTCGAAGGCATCAACTTCTTCGGCTTGTTGGCTTTGCCGCTGTTTATCCTGACGGGTGACATGATCAGTGCTGCGGGTATCGCCCGTCGGCTAACGGATTTTTCGCGCGCAGCACTAAGCTGGCTGTCAGGCGGTATGGCTATTTCTACGCTTGGCGCTTGCGGCCTCTTTGCTGCTATCTCCGGCTCCAACGCTGCGACGACCGCGACGATCGGCAAGATCATGTATCCGCAGCTGGTTGATGAGAACTACGACAAGCGTTTTGCAGCCGCGACGATCGCGGCAGGAGGCGTGGTCGGCATCATCATTCCACCAAGTGTTATCTTCATCGTTTACGGGTTCATTATGAACCTGCCCATCGGCACGTTGTTTATCGCGGGCCTGTTGCCGGGCATCCTGATGGTCATCGCGATGCAGCTGGTTGCGCTCTACATGGCGTGGCGAAACGGATGGGGAATGACATTTGCCTTTTCGCTGAAGAAAACGCTCATAGCGGGCGCTAAAGCCTATCTTGGCTTCTTGGCGATCTTCATCGTTCTGTTCGGAATTTACTCCGGCATTTTCTCGCCAACGGAAGCTGCTGCGATGACGGTGGGATACTGCTTCGTGGCCGGTACGTTCGTAACGCGGGAAATCAAGCTACGTCAGGTGCCTTCGATCCTGATGAGTTCAGGCCAGATTACCGGTCTGCTCGCTCCCTTAATCGCGATTTCAATCGTGATGCAGCAGATGTTCTCGCTTATGGGCGCAGAGCAGGCGATCCGTGATTTCGTCATGAGTTTCGGTGGTGGTTACGCAGTGACGCTGGCAGTCTGCATGGCCATCGTGTTGATTACCGGTACGATCCTAGAGAGCCTTCCGGTTACCGTCATTCTGGCACCAGTGCTCGCGCCGCTTGCGGCGCACGTCGGCGTGGATCCCGTGCATTTCGCGGTGATCTTCCTCGTCGGCGCGTCTATCGGTTTCATCACGCCACCGTACGGACTCAATCTCTATGTTGCGTCTAGCGTGACGTCTCTGCCGTACCTGCAACTTGTCCGGTTCGTGGTGCCCTACTTCGTCGCCCTGGTTCTTGTCTGGGCGCTCGTAGCGGCATTTCCTGTGCTCTCGCTGTGGCTTACGCAATTCATGTAAGGGCGGGCGCAGCGAGACGGCACTGACGAAGTATCAATTGAATATGGTCCGAACCCCGGCGAGAGCCGGGGCAGGGAGAGAGCATGCCTAAGTCTTGGGGTGAATTCGATTATGTGATCGTCGGCGCTGGGTCGGCGGGCTGCGTTATCGCCAATCGGCTCAGCAGCAATCCATCGGTAAGCGTTGCGATCCTCGAAGCGGGCGGTCGCGATTGGAACCCCTGGATCCACGTGCCGGTCGGCTATTTCAAGACAATGCATAACCCGAGTGTCGATTGGTGCTACCAGACCGAGCCGGACAAGGGACTGAACGGCCGTCGGCTGGAGTGGCCGCGCGGAAAAGTGCTCGGCGGTTCAAGCTCACTGAATGGCTTGCTCTATGTGCGTGGCCAGAAAGAAGACTACGACGGCTGGCGTCAGATGGGGAACGTCGGTTGGGGTTGGGATGACGTGTTGCCCTACTTCAAGCGCGCAGAGGATCAAGAACGTGGTGAGGACGATTTCCACGGTGTCGGTGGTCCGCTTGCTGTCTCGAATATGCGGTTGAGCCGTCCTATCTGTGATGCATGGGTGGCTGCTGCGCAGAGCGCGGGATATCCGTTCAATCCTGACTACAACGGAGCTTCGCAAGAGGGTGTTGGCTATTTTCAGCTAACAGCTCGGAAGGGACGTCGCTGCAGTACGGCTGTCGGCTATCTGCATCCGATCAAGCACCGTAAGAACCTGCAGATCTTTACGCACGCGCAGACAAAGCGCCTTCTGATCGAAGAGGGACGTGCAGCTGGGGTCGTGCTTTCTCATCATGGTTCTGAATGCTTGGTGCGCGCCAAGCGAGAGGTGATCCTTAGCGCAGGTGCGATCGGTTCTCCGCAGATTCTTATGTACTCCGGAATCGGGCCAGGAAAGGAACTTGCGGAGCATGGCATCTCACCAGTGGTCGATCAGCCTGAAGTGGGCAAGAATCTGCAAGATCACTTGCAGGCACGATTGGTTTACAAGTGCAACGAACCGACCTTGAATGATGAGGTGCGTAGTCTGTTCAACCAGGCGCGGATTGGGCTCAAGTACATCATGTTCCGGGCTGGTCCGATGACGATGGCGGCAAGCCTTGCGACCGGGTTCATGCGGACAAACGACGCTGTTGCAACGCCTGATATCCAGTTTCACATTCAGCCGTGGTCTGCAGATAGTCCCGGCGAAGGCGTGCATCCGTTTTCAGCATTTACGGCATCGGTTTGCCAACTGCGCCCCGAGAGCAAGGGCGAGATTCGGATCGGCGGTCCAGATCCGCTGCAATATCCGAAGATCTATCCGAACTACCTTGCCACAGGTACGGATCAGCGGACGATTGTCGACGGCATCCGTATTGCGATGCGGATTGCAGAGGAGCAACCGCTCGCCGGAAAGATTGCATCGCGGTTCCGTCCGGGGCCGGATGTGGCGAGCGACGAGGACATCCTTGAATGGGCGCGCAATACTGCAACGACGATTTATCACCCCACGGGAACCTGCCGCATGGGGCCTGATGATCGTGCGGTTGTTGATCCGCGGCTGCGGGTGCGTGGCGTACGCGGTCTCAGGATCGCAGATTGCTCGATCATGCCGCGGATCGTGTCCGGCAATACCAACGCTCCTGCGATCATGATCGGTGAAAAGGCAAGCGACATGATTGCCGAGGATGCCGCGGCCTAGGTTTTCCTTTGAGTGTTCGGGGATGCATGACGGTCGTGCGGCGAAAGCTGCGCGGCCGTTTATGTGTTTGCCTTTTGGGCCGACCCTAAGACCGTCATCTCGCCTATGCGAATTAATAGGCTTGGGCATCTTGATTTTAATGTGCAGCCCGTGACGCGCCCTAACAGGGCGTGCGGGTGTTGAAGTGTACGCGCTAAAGTTCTGAGAAGCCACATCCGTCGGTGTTGATAGCCGCGCTTTATTATTCTTCTTGCGTGTGAGAGTTTTCCGTTTCGACGATCCAGCGCCGACTTCCTCTTTAATCGACGTTTGTGCATCCTCTCCATCAATTGATGCGATCAATCGAACCTATGGTTTCGTCAAACACACGGCGAAATTATTTTCCATTTCTGTGGGTTGATTTTTTAATTGAAGACTTCCGCATTTTGCTCGTTGGAACTCTCAAACTCGACTTGTTGAATTTTTGTTGCAGATGAATCTGTGCATTTTTTTAGTGCGATTTTCGATCCTTTGTTTGATTTAGGTGCGGCAACATTTTTTTCAAAATCGGTCGCCGAGTAATAAATGATTTAATATTTTTTCGGCATTACTACTGAGTAATGACGTCACCATCGATGTAATTTTAGACAGCTTTCGATGTGGGGCGTTGCGCACAAAGTTTTTGGTTTGAAGCTTTGTGTATTAGCGGGCGTGGGGGCGTCCGGATATCGGTTCAGAATTTGTGGCCGGTGATAAATGGGGGGCAGGATATGGCTCGGAAACGGCGCGCCAAAATCGCGCTTGCTGGTGGTCTTGGCTTACAGGACGCCAAAGACACTTGTGCGAAACTCGTTCAGGCGCTTGAGAAGTTTGACACAGTGGAAGTCGACCTCAGCGAATTGACAAGTGTCGATGTCAGTATTGTCCAACTTCTGATTGCCGCTCGCAAAAGCGCGAGCGCTAGAGGCAAAGCGCTGACGATTTCATCGAATAGTTCTGAAAATTTTCGCGGAACGCTTGCTGAAATCGGGCTGAGTGGAACGCAGGGCGGGGGCTGCAATCTGGATGCGGCCTTTTGGTTTGGTGGCAAAGGCCTGGAGGGGCAGACGCTATGAGTAAGACGATACTTACAATCGACGATTCCGCTTCTGTAAGGCAGATGGTGGCTATGACTTTGACTGGTGCGGGTTACACCGTCATTGAAGCCGCCGATGGCGCAGAGGGTTTCGCCAAGGCGACCTCCAATAAGGTCAATGCGATTATTACCGATCTCAATATGCCGGTCATGACGGGTATTGAGTTTATTCGCAAGTATCGTGCGCATCCTTCCAGCGCCGGCGTTCCGATCGTTTTTCTGACGACGGAATCCGACGAAGAGCTCAAGAGTCAAGCTAAAGCGGCTGGCGCAACCGGGTGGATCGTAAAGCCCTTCAAACAGGACCAGTTGTTGGCCGTAGTCAAAAAGATTGCAGGGTCATGACAGCAACAGATCCAAACGAAACTTTTCGCCAGGAGGCGCGTGAACTTCTGGAAAGCCTTGAGCAGTCACTTCTTGATCTCGACCAAAATCCGGAGGATCGCGATCTCGTTGACACCGCATTTCGGGCGTTGCACACGCTCAAAGGCTCTGGGGCCATGTTCGGCTTCGATGAAGTTGCAGACTTCGTGCATGACTTTGAGACGGCCTTTGATCAGGTGCGCAAGGGCAAGGCCGATATTGGCCCGAAGCTCATTAGCATTGCGCTCGCTGCAAAGGACCATGTCACTAAGCTTATTGCAGAGCCAGGTGTTGGAAGAACGCCGCACCAAAGGATGTCGCTGCTGTAGCCGAACCGACGCCTTTAGCCGAGGGTATGCAAAGCTGGCGGATCAGATTCCGGTTGCCGGACGATGCGCTCATGCTCGGGACAAATCCCGCGTTGTTGCTTGCCGAGTTGAGAGAGCTGGGCGACTGCATCGTTACGGCGTTGAGTGATGACGTTCCCTTGCTTGAGGAGATTGACGTCGAAGTTTGTTATCTGCACTGGGACGTGGTGCTCAACACGACGCGCGGGCAGGACGCAATTGAAGACGTTTTCATCTTCCTTCGCGAGGGCATGGACCTCAATATCGAGTTGATAGAGGCTCCTCCTGTAGGCGTGAACGGTGATGCCGTCGCCCCGGCTTTGTCTGCCGACGCGCCATCTGGAGCATCGAAGATCAAGCAAGGCGGACGCAAGCCAGGTTCATCCGAGCAGGCGAGCTCATCTTTGCGTGTTCCAGCGGAACGCCTCGATGAGCTTATGGACCGCGTGGGTGAATTGGTCATTGCACAGGCGCGTCTCTTGCAAATCGCGTCGGTGAGCGATGACGGCAGCCTCAAGGCGGTTGCCGAGGAGATTGAGCGGCTTGCTTCGGGGTTGCGCGATACCACCATGGGTATTCGCATGGTGCCTATCGGTACGCTGTTTGGTCGTTTCCGTCGCTTGGTTCACGACCTATCTAGCGAGCTTGGCAAGGATATCGAATTCCTCACATCCGGCGAAGAGACCGAACTCGACAAGACCGTCATTGAACGGCTGGCCGATCCGCTGGTTCACGTGATCCGGAACTCCGTTGATCATGGTCTAGAGAATCCCGTGCGTCGTGCGGCGGCTGGGAAGCCTATTCGAGGCCGTGTCAAGCTTGCCGCGGTCCATAAGGGGGCCGAGGTTGCAATCTCAATCACCGACGATGGCGCAGGGCTTGATGTCGAACGCATTCGGGCCAAGGCGGAAGAGGTTGGGTTGGTCGCACCTGATGCGAAGGTCGCCGATCATGATCTCTTCCAACTCATTTTCCATCCAGGGTTTTCGACGGCGAAGGAAGTTACTTCCGTCTCGGGTCGCGGCGTCGGCATGGATGTGGTCAAGCGTACAATCGATGCGCTGCGTGGCAGCATTGACGTTGTCTCGACGCGTGGCGAAGGAACGACTGTCACCCTGCGGTTGCCCCTTACGCTGGCAATCATCGACGGCATGTTGGTGCGGGTTGGGAACAGTCGATACACCATCCCGCTTTCGGCGGTTGAAGAATGTGTAGAGCTGCCGAACGCCGTATCCTCAGGTGGCAAAGGCCGCAACTTCCTGAATATCCGAGGTTCCCTGATCCCGTTCCTGCGTTTGCGGGAGCTTTTCAAGACGCAGGCGCCGGCTGATCTCCACCAGAAGGTGGTCATTGTTTCGGCCGGTGAGCATCGGGTCGGACTCGTCGTCGATCAGATCCTTGGCAACAACCAGACTGTCATCAAGTCACTCTCGAAACTGCACTCAGATGTCGAGACCTTTTCCGGGGCGACCATCCTTGGGGATGGCACGGTCGCGCTCATTCTCGATGTCGTGCACCTCGTTCGCTTTGGGCAAAATTTCGAGGAGCGCCTGAGGAACATGCACAGCGGGAGGGCGGCATGAGCAACGCAGCTATAAAGACCGAAACCGACTTAGCGGCGACTGGCCCAATGATGCGGGCGCTGACCCTGGGACTTCAGGATGAAGTCTTCGCCATAGAAGCGGAAAGCGTGCGTGAGATTCTCGATGTCGTTCCAATTACCGAAGTTCCCAACGCACGTCCTTTCGTGGGCGGGCTCATCAATGTGCGGGGGCGGGTCGTTCCGCTGGCCGATCTTAGGGTGATGTTCGGCATGGATCGTCCTCCGCCAGGACGCGACACCCGCATTGTCGTGATCGAAATTGAACTGGATGGCGAACCGACAATCGCGGCGATTCTCGCTGACCGGGTTCATGACGTCACCGACATCGAGTTGGCGAACATCGAAGAGGCGCCGAAGGTCGGCATGCGCTGGCGGTCTGAATATGTGCGCGGGATCGGTAAGCACGCGGAGAATTTTATCATCATCCCCGATCTGGGGCGAATCTTTGGAGTGGACGGGGGCGGAGACGCCTTGGCATCGGAGGGAAGGGTAGACCAATGAGACTTACATTGAAATTCAAACTGGGGATGGCATTTGCTGCTGTCGTCCTCTTGTCTGCCGGGGGGATGTTCCTCGGAATTACCAGCATGGCGCAGCTCAATGAGAACTTCGACGCCGTATTGGACGGTCAGGTTGAGCGTATCCGCATGGCGAACCGGATCAATGCTCGTACACTGCGCGTGACACGCGATGAAAAGAATATGATCCTTGCAACCTCGGTCGAGGAGATGGATCAGTTCGCGAAGCAGATGGCGGATGAAGACAAGAAGATCCAAGAAGAATTGGCTAATCTGCGGGCTTCCTCCAGCGATGAAGGAAAACGTCGTGCTGACGCTTTCCTTTCAGCTTGGGAGAATTACATTTCTCTCAATGAAAAGATTCAGGATTTCGCGCGGCTTCAGTCGAGCCTCAGGGCACGCCGTCTGTCTCAGAACGAGGAACGGCAGGGCTTTGATGCCGCGAATGCAGAATTGTTGCGTCTAGCAGATCGAATGAGGGGTGAGGTTGAGGCTGGACAGGCTTCGCTCGCTGTCTTCCGAGATATCGAAAGAGTCATTCCCGAGATGATGAATCTTCAGCGCATCTCAAAGAATATCATTCTTTCGCTGGACAACCGTAGCACTGTGGAGCGCTATTCAAAGGCTATGGATGAAGCCCTGGCAGGGCTTCAGACAAGGCTCGAGGCGGTCCACTCGCGTCTCAGTGACGGCGATCGTGTCATCTTGGATTCTTTCAATGCACGCTATGCCGAATGGGTCAAAGTTCTGCATCAGGTCCGTGATGTTGCCGTGGAAAACGGTAATCAGAAAGCATTTGAACTCGCGAACGGCTCCGCTGCGGAGGCCCGCAGCAAAGCTGTCGCCACATTCCAATCCATCCTTGAGCTGAATGCCAGCCAGTTGGATGAAGCGAAGGTCGCGTCTGATGCAACCTATGAGTCCAGCCGGATGATGTTGCTTGCCTTTCTTGCCGCGGCCGCTCTGATCGGAACAGGTATGGCAGTATGGATCGTTCGTGATGTTATGCGTCAGCTCGGTGGTGAGCCGGCGTATGCTCAGGAAATGGTGCGCGAAGTTGCGTCTGGAAATCTGGGTGTTGAGATTGCCACGCGCAAAGGCGACACGACGAGCCTTTTGGCTTCCGTCAATGACATGACTCTCAAGCTTCGCGAGATTATTGGTGAAGTGACCTCGGCCACGCGTAACGTTGCCTCTGGTAGTCAGGAGATGTCTGCGGCTGCCGAGCAGCTCAGCCAGGGTGCTGTCGAGCAATCATCCTCCACCGAAGAAGCGTCGTCATCGGTTGAGCAGATGGCTGCCAATATCAAGCAGAACGCTGATAACGCCGGCCAGACCGAAACCATTGCCCGTAAGGCTGCGGTTGATGCAGAGGCTTCAGGGTTGGCTGTCGGTGACGCCGTCAAGGCCATGGAGGCGATCGCAGAGAAGATTATGATCGTCCAAGAGATTGCTCGTCAGACCGATCTCTTGGCGCTCAACGCTGCGGTAGAGGCCGCTCGCGCTGGTGAGCATGGTCGTGGTTTTGCCGTGGTGGCGTCGGAAGTGCGTAAGCTTGCGGAGCGCAGCCAGGCGGCGGCTCAGGAAATCTCCGGACTATCTGGTGACACTGTGAAATCGGCGCAGTCGGCTGGCGAAATGCTCTCCAAGCTGGTGCCGGACATCAAGAGAACGGCGGAACTTGTTTCCGAAATCTCTGCGGCGTCCAACGAGCAGAATGCTGGGGCAAGTCAGATCAACGCTGCCATACAGCAGCTTGATAAGGTCACCCAGCAGAATACCTCGGCCGCTGAGGAAATGTCTTCGACCGCGGAGGAACTCGCTACTCAGGCAGAGCAGCTGCAGAATTCAATCAGCTACTTCAAGCTGGATGAAACCTCGGTTGTGTCCGCGAAAGTTCGCACAGCCAGCAAGACGCAGGGCGCACGTCGTATGACACCTTCCGCTAAGTCGGGAGTCGCGGCTCTGCAGGATGCGGTTAAAGCTGCAGCTCCACAGATTGCAGCCAAACGTCCGGCGAAAGCAAATGGTGGCTTCTCGTTCGACATGGGTGAGGGTTCCGACGAACTCGACGCTGAGTTCAAACGCCAGGGTGCGGCGTAAAGGGGGACACTCATGGCTGACATGGCCCAATATGTCACCCTTGGCATCGCGAGCGAATTGCTCGCGGTGCCAGTCGAGCGGGTGCAAGAGATTTTGGAAGTACAACTCGTATCCCGTCTGCCGCATGCACCCGACTATCTTCTCGGAATGATCGATGTGAGAGGGCAGGGCGTACCGGTGGTTGATCTCTGCCGGAAGCTGGGCTTCGACGCGAGCGAGGACACTGAGAACACGCGTATCATCGTGCTCAATGTCACGGTCTCAGGGCGTGAGCTTACGTTTGGTCTCAAAACTGACCGCGTATTTGAGGTTACGGTGCTCGATGAGCCCGACCTCGAACCGCCGCCGGAGATTGGGGTCAAATGGCGGTCTGAGTTCATCGCGGGAATCGGCCGGCGGCACCGTGCGTTTGTTACAGTTCTCGATTTAAACCGGCTCTTTGAGGCTAGCGAAATCTCCGTCATCGCTCCGTCTAATCAGGCTGATGGACGGGCGGCCTAGAAATACTTCGCGGAGTGCATCGATGTGCTCCGCGATCCTTCCCTTTCTCATTCTCCATATGTGTCTCTGATGGAGCTCTTAGCGAGTTCCAGACTTTCGGGGGTTGTCGTGTCACAGGCTTTGCTTCTTGAAGACCCAGCGGAGGAAGCGCTGGGCTATGACCGCTTGAGCGAGGCGAATTTTCGTCGCATCGCGTCGCTTATCAGCGGCAAGGTGGGCATCAAGTTGCCGAATGCCAAGCGGCTTATGGTTGAGGGGCGCTTGCGTAAGCGCATGCGTACATTGGGTCACCCAAGCCTTACGGCCTATTGCCGATTTCTCTTTGACCAGAACGGGCTCGCCACGGAACTTGTCCACGTCATTGATGCCGTGACAACAAACAAGACGGATTTCTTCCGTGAGCCTGAGCATTTTAAAGTTCTGGAAAATAAACTCTTACCATCACTTCTTGCGCGGCGTCCGAGGGGTGGAAGGCCGAGGCTCAAGTTCTGGAGTGCCGCCAGTTCGAACGGCGCTGAAGCGTATACCATTGCGATGGTGATGGCGAACTTGGCCGAGCAAACGAAGGCGTTTGATTTTGCCGTTCTTGGGACGGATATCTCTACGCGCATTTTGGCTGCGGCTGATCTAGCTGTCTATCCCGCCGAGATGGTGGTGCCGGTGCCGCCGGAATTTCAGGAGCGCTATCTTATGCGTGGGCGCTCTCCTTCCCACACGAGGGACGTTCGAATGGTTCCGGAGCTACGCCGCCGGGTACAGTTCCGTAAACTCAACCTTATGGATGACCGCTATTCCATCGATCGGGATGTGGACGTCATCTTCCTGCGCAATGTGCTCATCTATTTTGAAAAGGCGACACAGGAAGCTGTGGTGCGCCGGCTCATGGGGCATTTACGTCCAGGCGGCTTCATTATTCTCGGTCATTCCGAATCAATGATTGGCACTAATATGTCCCTGCGTCAGTGGGCGCCAGGCGTATTCCAATATGATGCGTGAGCGGGGGAGGGGTTGATGCTCGACAGATTGGCCAAGTCGGCGTCATCGGAGAAAATTCGGGTTCTTATTGTCGATGACTCCGCCACCGTGCGGCGTGCTCTTTCCGACATCATATCGAGCGCACCGGATCTCGAAGTTATGGCAACGGCGTCGGATCCCTATAAGGCGGCCGAGCGCATGCGCGATGAGATTCCCGATGTCATGTTCCTGGACATTGAAATGCCGCGCATGGATGGCCTCACATTCCTGCGCCGAATTATGGCTCAGCGACCTATTCCGGTCGTGATCTGCTCAACGCTGACGGCTGAGGGTTCGACGGCGTTCATGCAGGCACTCGAAGCCGGTGCCGTCGATGTCATTACAAAGCCGCGCGTTGATACGGCGCAGGCGCTTTCTGATTCACGGATGCGTATCTGTGACGTGGCCCGCGCCGCCGCTCATGCCCGGATTGGTGTCCGGCGGCGTGTTGTTCAGCCGGTCAAGATCGAGAAGAAGCTTACAGCGGATGCGATCATTCCCCACGTTACCCTGCGCAAACGGCCCGGTTTGATCACCGATAGGATCATTGCTATCGGGGCTTCTACCGGCGGGACGGAAGCTTTGCGGGCGGTTCTGACGGCTCTGCCTCTGGATTGTCCTGGCATCGTCATCGTTCAGCACATGCCGGAGCGGTTTACGGCATCTTTCGCCGAGCGGCTTGATGGACTTTGCCGGATTGCGGTCAAAGAAGCCGAAACGGGGGATCCCGTCATTCCCGGTCGCGCTCTTATCGCACCTGGCAATCATCATATGTTGCTGGAGCGGCTTGGGAAGCAATACCGGGTCGTCATCAAAGATGGTCCGCACGTGTCACGGCATCGGCCATCTGTAGACGTCCTGTTCCGGTCTGCGGCCCAGGCCGCGGGGGCGAACGCGATGGGCATTTTGCTCACGGGGATGGGTGATGATGGTGCGCATGGACTTCTGGAAATGCGCTCTGCCGGTGCGCGCACAGTCGCGCAGGATGAGGCGACCTGCGTCGTATTCGGAATGCCGAAAGAAGCGATCGCGTTGGGCGCGGCCGAAAAGATTTTACCCCTAGATCGTATAGCCCGTCAGATTACAGAGGACGTCCGGCGTAGCCCGGAGGCGTGTGCATCGTGAGTAAGTCTGAGAATCTAGCTGTGTCAGCCTCGTCGTTCGACCCGCGAGCGGTCTCATTTGCTGGGAAGAGGAAACAGCTTGCGGAGCCGCGCGATACGATTGAGCAGACCTTTACCGAGATGGGTGGGAGGCTGATTGGCTGCACAAGTCAGCTGCGCCAAATCGCTGACGCCCATGAGAATATGCCTGCGGAACTGCAGAGCGCAGAGTTTGAGTCCGCCATCGAGATGCTGGAGGCAATTCGCGAGCAGTTGGCAGAGTTGGTGGTGGCGCACTCTGCCGAGCAGGACGATATTGTTCAGCTGACGAGCACTGCCGGACGCGTGAAAAAGCCTCTCACCGATTTGCGGGAGGCGGTGCGTGCCATCCGCTTTATTGCGGTCAACGCGCGTGTCGTCGCTGCGGGGATCAAGGGCGCACATGGGACGTTTGACGCTTCCACAACGGATATGGCCGAATTAGGCCGCAGCGTCGAAGGTGCCGTTTCCGCATTTTCCCGTTCATTCGAGGGACTAGGAGCTGGTCTTGCAGTCGCTCGTTCGGCGAATGCTGCTTTTGCTGTTCGGCACGAAGCGACGCTCAATCATGTCTCGGGCAAATTGAGCGAACATCTTTCTATCCTTACACAGCACCGTTCGAGAGCCGCGGATAAGGCCGGAGATCATGCCGCCTCTCTCAGCCGTCTCACGGCACGAGTAGGAGAGGCTGTCGCAGCTCTTCAGATCGGGGATATTACGCGCCAACGCGTGGAGCATATTGAAGAAGCGCTGGGTATGCTTGACGACTATTCCAACGACACGGAGAAGTCGGCTATCGATCCGACACTTGGTTCCAATACCATTTCCGTAGTTCTCGGTATTCAAGCTGAGCAACTGGATGAAGCTATTTCGGACTTTGATGAACAAGTCGCGGGACTCGCACAGATACTCGGCCAGCTTGCAGAAGATACGGCCGCGGTTTTGAGGGAGAACAGCGAAGAAGCAGAGCAGCTGTTTTCAAAGAGTGGTACGGCCTTGGCGGCGTTGATCGACGACCTTCGCGAAATCTGCGTTTTGTTCGACGATTTTGAGAAGACGCATGCTGGCTTACAGAAAATTACCGGAGAAGTTGCGAAATCGGTTGGTGCGATGGTGGCGGCAATGGCTGAACACGTCGAGACTATCCGCGATATCGAGCTGCGCATCCGTATGCTCAGCCTCAACACTGTTATTCAGTGCAGTCAGTTGGGGGATCAGGGTGATGCATTGATGGTTGTGGCACAGAACCTGCGTTCTCTGGCGGAAGCGACGGTGGAAGCGGCGGAGTCGATTATGACCGAGTTGGCTGAGGTTGATATGCTCGCGCAGCGACTCGTTGAACGACGTTCGGCAGCGGCGGCTGATAACGCCTCGGCTCTCGGCCAAGGCGCACGGGACGCTATCGCCTTGTTTGAAACGGCCGTTGGCCGCATGCGGGCATGCGTAGAGACGATGTCGTCCGCCGGGCCTCGGACGATTTCTCTTTTGGATGAAACAATTCGAAGCGTTTCCGGACGTCGTGAGTTTGCGGACACCTGGCCGGCGGTTCTGCGCGAATTCCAGGTGATTGCTCCGACAAATGTTCAGAAGACGGCAGCTTCCGGGTTCGATCAGGCCTTCATGGGTAAGTTGCGCGCCCGTTATACGATGGACAGTGAGCGTCGCTTGCATGATCTATTGTTGGGTGCGGCTCCGGATAGTCAGGCCGTCACCGCACCGTTGGAGCTGGAAACGAGCCTCGACGACATTTTCTTTTAACAGGCGGGAACACCCTCGCACCACGCTGACGGTGCCTGCTCAGATCGCCCGCATGTCGCTGGGGTGAGTAAATCGAGGCCCCGGGGTCCCTTCCGTATTTTCTGTTGTCCTAAGCGTGGATTTACACGCTCCGTATCCGTTGCACAATTCATCGTGATGATGCGTGCAACGGATTTTGCCGGGCTTTCTCGTTGTGCTGTTTGAATTGACGGTTGGTCGTGTCTCGGCGACTAGTACCGCGCAATAGGGCACACCTTGAGGGTCACCGGATGATTGGGATTTTTCCTGGTTCTACTCGTGGTTACGGGCAGAACGTGATTTATACGGCCGCCGTCTTCTTGTTGGCGGCCTCGTTTTTCGCTCCGCCTGCCGAAGCGCAACGCCGTCGCGGCGGGGATGAACCTCCGGCAATCACGTTTGTCGACGTGTCTATGCGGCCACGCAATGACCGTGTTGCCGCAGTCGGGTCAAGCCGCGCACGTCAGGAAGTGACGCTTACGGCTCGAGTGGCTGGTGTGGTGTCGGATGTACTTTTTGAAGGTGGGTCCAAGGTCTCAGAGGACGAGCCTCTATTAAAGCTCTTATCGGAGCCGGAGGCTATTGCCGTTGAAACCGCTGAGGCTCAGCGCGCCCAGGCATTTGATACCGTCGAAAGATACAATCAGCTCAGTTCCGGTTCCATTACCCGCGTGGCGAAGTCGGAGGCTGAAACCGCGCTCAAAGTCGCCGATGCTGCGCTACGCGCGGCGCGTTACCAGCTCGATCAGATGACCATCCGGGCTCCTTTTGCAGGTGTCATGGGACTGACGAATTTGCAACCTGGTGATTACGTTGCTGTTGGTGATGCGATCGCCACGATCGACGATCGATCTACCTTGATCATCGAATTCACGGTGCCGGAAGCGGTCGCGTCCTCGGTCAAGATTGGGCTGCCGGTTCGGGCCAACCCGATCGCGCGAACAGGTGATGTTTCCAATGGCAAAGTACAGGCTGTGGGTACGCGCATCGACCCAGTTTCACGGACATTGCGGGTCCGCGCCGAAATCCCGAATACAGATCTTTCCCTCATCCCGGGTTCAACCTTTTCTGTCAGCATTCGCCTCCCTGGCGAAGAAGCTCCAGAGCTTCCTGGTCTCGCGATTCAATGGGATCGCGCGGGTGCATTCGTCTGGCGCTTGACTGAGGAGAACACCGTCGAACGCGTCGATGCCGTAATCCTTGCCCGTAACGGCGACCGTGTGCTTGTCGAGGCCGATCTCGAGGCCGGCGATAAAGTTGTGCATGAAGGCGGTGGCTTTCTGCGCGCGGGACAAACCGTCAATCCGCAAAACTCCTAACGAGCGCCTTCCTGGTGTCGTGAACGTTTCCCTCGGAACAACTTTGGAATTCAGACGATGACCGCTGCGCCCGAAGGCTCGCAATCAAGCTCGAAACCGGATGATGGGGGATGGGTTGGCGTCTTTATTCGCCGGCCGATTCTCGCCTTGGTGGTCAATCTGTTGATCATCATTGCCGGTGTCGCGGCTCTGCAATCTATCGAAATTCGCGAGCTTCCTGACGTTGACCGTCCCGTCGTTACGGTGCGCGCGAGTTATCCCGGGGCAACACCGGAAAGTATGGATGCTCAAATCACGGCGATCATCGAAAGTGCTGTGTCTCGGGTGCAGGGGATTACCGGCATATCGTCAACGTCCTCGTACGGCTCGAGCCGCGTTTCCATCGAGTTCTCCAGTGAGACGAACATGGAAACTGCGGCGATGGACGTGCGTGATGCCGTTGCCGGGATCACCAATCAACTGCCCGACGATATGGATGAAGAACCCCGCGTGATTAAAGCTGACTCGGATGCTTCGCCGATCATTCGGATAGCCGTTTCTTCGACGACGCTTTCCGAAAGTGAGCTTACGGACTACGTCGAAAACATCATCGAGGATCGTCTCGCTGCCGTTGAGGGCGTCGCGGCTGCCAACTCCTACGGCTTACGTGCCAAGACCATCGAGGTGAGGGCGTCGCTCGTCGCTCTGGCGGGACGTGGCTTAAGCCTTCAGGATCTCATCGCCGCGATCAACAAAGCTTCTGTGGTCACGCCATCAGGTGCTCTTGAAAACGAGACGCAGCAGCTTCTCGTTCGTGCGGAAGCGCCCGTTATGTCTCCAACAGATGTGAGCGCCTTAGAGATCAATTCACACACGAAGGTTGGCGACGTTGCCTTTGTCCGGTGGGCGTTTCAAGAGGCGACCGCCGTGACCCGTCTCAATGGGGAAACCGCCATCGGAATGGAGATCATCCGTCAGGCGCAAGCGAACACGATCCGAATCTCCGATGGTGTGCGCGCCGCGGTCGAAGAGCTTCGCAAATCATTGCCCGAAGGCGTGACCATCGCGATCACGTCTGATGACGCGACGTTCATACGTGAGTCCATCTCGGAAGTTTTCATCAGCCTTTTGTTGGCGACGGCAATTGTGATCTTGATCATTTTTGCCTTTCTGCAGTCGGTGCGTGCGACGGTGGCGCCAGCGTTGGCGATCCCTGTATCGCTTATCGGAACGTTAGCCGCGATATGGATGGCAGGGTTTTCGATAAACCTACTGACGCTTTTGGCGCTCGTAGTCGCGACGGGCCTCGTTGTCGACGACGCTATTGTGGTTCTTGAAAACATAGCCAGACGGCGAGCGATGGGCGCAGGTCCTCGCGCGGCCGCGGTTCTTGGAACGAAGGAGATCGTCTTCGCCGTGCTTTCCACCACGGCGACGCTCGCGGCTGTGTTTGTGCCCATTTCGTTCATGCCGGGCATCGTGGGCAACCTGTTCTCCGAGTTCGGATTTGTGCTGGCCTTCGCGGTGACGATTTCGTCTGCGGTGGCGTTGATCCTTTGCCCGATGTTGGCATCGAAGCTTGGAACCGGGGTCTCGATCTCTGATGGAGAAACACGCAAAGGCCTGTTGGGAGGCGTGGGAGCGCTGGGGGCCGCCGCTTACGGTGCAATTCTCAATCTATGTTTGAAGTTGCGTTATCTCTTCATTGCACTTTGCCTCGGCTTTGCTGCGCTGGGCTGGCTTGCGTACGAGAACTTGCCTAAGGAGATCACGCCGACGGAGGATCGTGGCGTTGTGCTTATCCGTCTTGGGACGCAGCAAGGCAGCAATCTCCAGTATTCAGCGCAGAAGACAGAGCGCGTCGAGGCCGTTCTTCACGAACTCAAGGATCGTGGAGAAGTGACCGATGTGTTGGCGATGATCGGTCGCGGTGGGGTGAATCGGGCTTTTGTGATTGCCCCGCTCGCGCCTTGGTCGGAGAGATCACGTAGCCAGCAGGAGATACAAGCTGAGCTTCAACGCCGCTTCGCATCCATACCGGGTATAACGGTTTCACTGTTGTCACCAAACAGTCTTGGTATTCGTGGTGGCGGGCAAGGCCTGAGGTTTGCGGTTGCAGGGCCGAACTATGACCGGCTTGCCGACGTCGCTCTTAAGATTGCAAACAAACTTTCTGAGACGCCCGGCTTTCGTAACGCGCGGACTGATTACGACACCACGCAACCGCAGCTTTCCGTTCGCATCAACCGCGAGGCGGCGACGACGCTCGGCGTGTCGATCGACACCATCACAAGCCTGATCAACACGATGGTGGACTATGGCAAGGCGGCGGATCTCTTCATTGACGATGAGATCGTTGAAGTGCAGGTCAAGGCGGGTGGGCGCCCGATCAATGATCCTTCGGACCTTGAAAATCTTTTCGTCAAAGCATCGGATGGTAGCTTCATCACCTTGTCCTCCCTTGTAACAATGGAGGAGGTGGCTATTGCTCCAAGCTTAAGCCGTGAGGATCGACAACGGTCCGTGCCGATCACCGCGTCGTTGAATCAGGATGTCGTGCTCGGTGACGCGGTGACAACGATGCGAACGGTGGCTGCCCCGCTTATGGATCCGAACATGTCAATTATCCTGCTCGGTGAAGCACGGACACTATCGGAAACTAGCGAAAACACGGCACTGGTTTTCTCAATAGCGCTTATCATTGTCTTCCTAGTTCTGGCGGCTCAGTTTGAGAGCATTGTCAGCGCGCTCGTCATCCTCCTGACCGTTCCATTTGGCTTGGCGGCTGCGGTCTTCGCTATCCAGCTCACGGGTGGGACGCTCAATGTTTATAGCCAGATTGGGCTCGTTCTCCTCGTGGGTGTGATGGCGAAGAATGGTATTCTGATTGTTGAATTCGCAAACCAGCGCCGGGATGAAGGCGCGGACGTCGATACTGCGATCCGTGATGCGGCGACGACCCGGTTGCGTCCCGTGATGATGACGATGGCGTCGACCGTCTTGGGTGCGCTCCCCCTGATATTCGCGACGGGTGCCGGTGCGGAGTCGCGTTTGGCTTTGGGCTGGGTGATTATCGGCGGCTTGGGGTTTGCGACGATCTTCACGCTCTTCCTGACGCCGATTACATTTCGGATACTGGCGCCGTTTTCAAAACCGCGGGCTGATGAAACGCGCTTGCTGGTGGAGGAGTTGAAATCGGCGCCGCAGTAGCGTTAGAGGACGCATCAAGCATTTTCAAAACCATTGCGGCCTCTAACGATCTGTTCGCTAGAGGCCGCGATCTTATGGTTATGGTATCGGACGTCACGTGAAGACGGGGGAAAGGTCCTTCAGGTGTTTTAAGGCGCGTGCACGTTCGCTGTTTGCGGAAAGCGGTTCCGACAACCGGACACCCACCGTTTTATAGGCACGGCGGACGACGGTGGCTTCGCGAAGTGACAACTCAGCTCTTCTGAACAGAAAAAATTGGTCAGGAAGCTCCTCATTGCTTTCCATAAGAAGGCGCGCGCCGCCTTCTGACGTGTCGAGTATGATGCAATTCACGGGAGTGCGGCCGTCGTCAAAGACAATCTTGGCCAGCTTCTTAGTGTGGGTTCTACGGGATTTTCGGTGTTCGTTCATGGGGCGATACACCAGCCTTTTCGGGACAATTGCTCTAGATGACAGAAATCCCTCATACTTTAGCTGTCACTCATTTAAAATCGGATAATCGAATTGCAGATTTCTAGTTTTATTAATTTGTGCGCAGATGTCCCTTTTCTAGGCAGCGATTTATCTCTTTGCGCCGCGCTATCGGCATCTTCTTCCGTCAGCGCGGCGCATGATCATTGTGTTCTTTCTAGGTGTGCACGGGATCAGCAGAGATTGATCCTTGGCTTTGATTTGTTGCTTGTCTGCGGGTGAGCAGACGGCGCACCGTCACGTAGAAGACCGGCGTAAAGAACAGGCCGAATACGGTGACGCCGAGCATCCCAAAGAATACCGCTGTACCAATGGCGTGGCGTAGTTCTGCGCCGGCACCTTCAGCGATCATCAGTGGCACAACGCCGAGAATGAACGCCAGCGATGTCATCAAGATCGGACGCAACCGCAAGCGGCCAGCCTGCACGACGGCATCGTCAATGGATTGGCCATGAGCTTCGAGGTCACGTGCAAACTCGACGATCAGGATTGCGTTCTTTGCGGCCAAGCCAACGAGAACAACGAGGCCCACCTGCGTCAGAATGTTGTTGTCCTGGCCCATCCACATCACGCCGCCGATTGCTGAGAGTAAGCACATTGGAACGATCAGGATGACGGCAAGTGGCAACGACCAGCTTTCGTATTGTGAGGCCAGGACGAGGTAGACGAAGACCACGCTCAGGAGGAAGATCACAATACCGCCTCCGGCCAAACGCTGCTGATAGGACAGCTCGGTCCATTCGATGGCGTAATCGCTCGATAAGGTCTTTGCTGCGATTTCCTCCACCAGATCGAGTGCGGCGCCAGAACTTACATTCGGGACTGCGGACCCAATGACTTCAGCGGTTGGGAACAAGTTATAGCGTGGCACGCGATCGGGTGCGGCTTGGGTCTTGAAGGTCGCAATCGACCCCAGCGGAACCATCGCACCGGAGTCGCCCTTCGTTTTGAGCCTGCTAATTTGCTCGATATCGAGACGGTTCCGGCCCTCCGCCTGGGCGATTACCTGATACGTGCGTCCGGAGAGGTTAAAGTCATTGACGTAGCTGCTGCCGAGATAGGTTTCGAGGGTTTCGTGGACGCTTGCTACGGCGACGCCGAGCATCTCAGCTTGCGTGCGGTCGATGTCGAAGAAGTACTCCGGCGCCGACGCGTTGAACGGCGTGAACGTAAACGCAATTCGAGGATCCGCCCTGAGCGCAGCCAACAGTTTCTGGGTGGCATCTTCGAGCGCTACAGAGCCGTGGTTGTTGAGATCCTGCACCCGCAATGAGAAGCCGCCGGATGCGCCAATGCCACGGATCGTCGGAGGTGCGATGATTGTAATCTGGGCACCTGCGATATCGGCGAAACGCTTGTTCAGCTCGGCTTGGATTGCCGTTGCGGATTTTGATTTGTCATGGCGTTTTTTAAAATCCTCCAGCTGGACGAAGACCACGCCAGCGCTGCTGCTCTGTGTTCCGGTTGCCAGATTTTGGCCTGGGAACATGTGTGCCCACTCCACTCCTGGAATTTGGCGGGAGCGGGCTCCCACTTCGCGAACGATGTCGTCTGTCCGCTGCAAGGATGCGCCTGGCGGCAACTGAACCAAGGCAATGAGATAGCCCTGGTCCGCAGCGGGGACGAAGCCGCGCGGAACCTGGACGAACGCCCAGACAGCCGCCGCGATCAATCCCGCGTAGAGCACCAACATGAAACCCGTCCTGCGGATCGCTTGTCGCGTTAGTGCGGCGTATCCGGAAGCCAACTTGTCGAAGAAAGTATTGAAGCCGTTGATGAGGGGCTGAAGCAGTCTGGCCAAGATACTCGGACGGCGCGTATGGGTGTCGTGCTTTTTGAGAAGCAACCCAGCTAGGGCAGGACTCAAGGTCAGCGAGTTGAACGCCGAGATCAACGTCGCGACTGCGATCACTACGGCAAACTGCCGGAAGAACTCACCAGAGATGCCATCGAGGAACATGGTTGGAACGAACACCGACGTCAGCACGAGTGCGATTGAAATCAGTGCCCCGCCCACTTCGTCCATGGTCTTGCGCGCAGCTTCCTTGGGTGACAATCCCTCGCGTAGATAGCGTTCGACGTTTTCGACGACGACGATGGCGTCGTCGACAACGATGCCAACGGCCAGCACCAATGCGAACAGTGTCAGGGTATTGATGGTGTAACCGAGCGCCGCCATGACGGCGAACGTTCCAACAAGAGATACTGGAATAGCCAGAAGCGGAATGATCGTGGCTCTTCCGCTTTGCAAGAAGAGGATGACCACGAAGACGACGAGGGCGATGGCCTCGTAGATGGTGTGTTCCAACGCTTCGATGGATGTCCGGACGAAGAATTCGGTTGGATTATAGGTCATCCGATAATCGACACCGGATGGAAAACCTTCCGCCAATTTCGCCATCGTCGATTGAATAGACGTCGAGGCATCGAGCGCGTTGGTGCCGGGTCGCTGGAAGACGAGCAGCGCGACCACGGGAGTGTCGTTGATGTAGGCATTAGTGCCGTAGTTGCGGGCACCGAGTTCGGTCCGTGCGATATCGCGCAGACGCACGACACGGCCGTCGTCGGTGCGCTTGACAATGATTTGCTCGAACTCTTGGGGTTCGATGAAGCGGCCTTGGACAGTCAAAGACGGTTGAAAGGCGCGATCCGTCGGAACTGGCGGCTGGCCGAGAACGCCGCCTGCAACCTGTACGTTCTGGGCGCGCAAAGCTTCTACAACTTCCGATGCCGACAAGCCCATTTCAGCGACTTTGTCAGGGTCCAACCACACGCGCATTGCGTAGTCGCGTGCACCCAGTATCTGGACGCTGCCGATGCCGGACAACCGGCTGAGAACCGGGACAATTCGTTGGGTCGCGTAGTTGGATAGATAGAGCTGGTCGCGGCTATTGTCGGGAGAAATGAGCTGGGCAACAAGAAGGAAATCGGGTGAGTTTTTCTCTACCGTGACGCCGATGCGCCGAACGACCTCGGGAAGGCGAGGTTCGGCGAGTGCAACGCGGTTCTGAACCAGCATCTGCGCTTTGTCCAAATCGGTTCCGATGCGGAATGTCACAGTGAGACTGAGGCGACCGTCCTGAGTTGATTGAGACTGCATGTAGAGCATGTCGTCGACGCCGTTCACTTCTTGCTCAATTGGCGTCGCGACCGTGTCGGCAATCGTTTTAGCGTTGGCGCCGGGGTATTGAGCTGACACCGTCACTGTTGGCGGAATAACTTCTGGGTACTGGGAAATTGGGAGCCGGCTTGCGGCGACGGCTCCGATGATCAGGGTAGCGATCGACAAGGCGATCGCGAATACCGGCCGATCAATGAAGTAGCGACCGAGTGTCATCGGGCGATCTCCTCAGAGGTAATGCGAGCAGTTTTGATATCGGGCTCGGAGGGGGTAGAGCTGATGGCGACTTCCTGGCCGGCTCGAATGCGCTGCAGGCCGGAGGTCACCACAATATCGCTGGGCGTAATGCCGGTGCGAATGACGCGTAGGCCGTCGACGATGGGCCCTAGCGTGACATTGCGCAGTTCGGCCTTGCCATTTTTAACGACGTAGACGACGCGGGAAGCTTGGTCGGTGGCGATGGCTTCGTCTGGGATCAACACGGCATCGTAAGCACCGCTCGCGATAAGCTTAACGCGTGCGAACAGTCCAGGAGTGAAGACGAGATCCTGGTTACTCACGATGGCGCGCGCCCGAACCGTTGCGCTTGCCCGATCCACCTGATTGGACAGAAAGTCCATGGTTCCGGAATGGGGAAATCCCTTATCGTCTGGCAGTGCAATTTGAACTGGGTTGGGGGCTTCGCGTGAACTTGGCCGCGTGCCATTCCGCGCGGCGCGGACGTATTTCAGGTATGCGTTCTGATCGACGTCGAAAACCACGTGGATGGGGTCCAGAGACACGATGTCAGTGAGAACCGTGGCGTCAATTCCGCCGCCGCCGATCAAGTTGCCGACGTCGACCTTATGACTGTCGATGCGCCCAGAAACGGGTGCACGGATTTCCGTGAACTCCAGGTCGAGCAGCGCGCGGTCCAACGCAGCTTTCGCGGTGAGGACGCGTGCTTCGGCCTGCCGGACGCCTGACGCGCGCTCGTCATAAAGCCGCTCAGGTACGGTCTGCGACGGACGCAACGCTGCCGCGCGAGACAGTTCCTGGCGAGCGAATTCCAGTGCGGCTTCCGCAGCCCCGACATCGGCTTGCGTGGATGCGACTGCCAGTTTGAAGGGTCGCTGATCGATCGTGAACAGCAAGTCACCCTCTTTTACGAGCTGGCCATCCTTGAAGTGAATGGCGGTGAGGTAGCCGCTTACACGCGCTCGGACCTGGACGCTTTCAACGGCGGTGAACCGTCCTGTGTATTCGTCCCACTCGGTGATTTTTTTGACTGTCGGCGCTACAGCGACGACCTGCGGTGGCGCAGGGGATGCGGCGGCGGTTTTGGTCTCGTTGAGGTCGCAGCCAGCAAGCACCATCGCGATGGCCACGAGGAAGGCAAGCCCTAGGGCTATAAAGGCGGGGGATCGGATCATCTCTTATGGGCTCCGTTTGGGACCGTTTGTTGTTGTGGCAGCGAGCGTTCTGTTTCAGCTGCTGCCTAGGATGAGGACGCTGAACAAGACGATGAGAACGGCTTCGCCGGCGAAGACGCGGAGCAGGAATTGATTGCGGCTCATGACTGCCTCCTGTGACTTTTTGATTGGCTGCTGTCGGGCAACAGTTCCCCGTTCGGTGTGTCGAGCGTCAGCGGAGGTCGCTGTCGTTCGGCACGCCGGGACATGGGTGAAAGTGATGTGAGAGGCGGTAGATCAGGACACTTGGCTGAGTGCCGGATCCTCCAGAAGTGGTTGGGGGCGGCTTAGGGAATTAGGCTGTGTAACCCCCGTCGATTGTCAGGACGGTGCCGGTTACATACGAAGCCGCTGGGCTTGCGAGGAATGCTACGCCTGCTGCGATTTCTTCCGGGCGACCGTACCGACCGAGGGCCGTCACGGCATTAAGGTGACTGGCAAAATCACCGTCCGCCGGGTTCATGTCCGTATCAACAGCGCCGGGTTGCACCACGTTGACTGTGATGTTGCGCGATGCGAGGTCGCGCGCGATGCCCTTTGTGTAACCAACGATAGCGCCCTTCGTCGCCGCGTAGTCGGCGAGATTTGGAAAGCCGACGCGCGTTGCAATGGCGGACCCGATTGTGATGATCCGGCCGTTATCGCTTAGGACTTTGGATGCTTCGCGAATGGCCGCAACAACGCCGTTCACGTTGATGGCCTGCTGGCGATCAAGTGCGTTGTAGTCATTGTTCGCGTCGTCGCCGACCGCACCGGTCACGAACACACCGGCGTTGTTGACGAGGATGTCCAGGCGACCAAATTTGTCGACGACAGCCTTTACGAGACCAGCCGCCTCTGTGGGATTGGCTTGGTCAGCCTTGAAAGCTGCGGCCTTGACACCTTTCTTTTCAAGTTCGCGAACGACGGCCTCAGCCTTGTCTGCTGAGGCTGCGTAACTGATTGCGACGTGGGCGCCTTCGTTGGCGAGTGCGTATGCCGCTGCTGCGCCGATTCCGCGAGATGCTCCTGTGACAAGAGCAACCTTACCTTTGAGGGAATGTGACATTGTATGCCTCGTGCTCTATATTTGTACTGTACGGTACACATATAGGTCTGGCATCCGGGCTGTCAATCACTATTTGTATCGATGAGTATGTTAATGGTATAGGGGGTTCGTTCAAGAAAGGAGAAGAGCGGTGCAGAAAGGCCGTCCGAGAGAATTCGATACTGACAAAGCGCTAGATAAGGCCCTCCACGTTTTCTGGAGTCGGGGCTATGAAGGAACGTCTTTGTCCGATCTAACCGAGGCCATGGGCATCAATCGCCCGAGCCTCTATGCCGCGTTCGGCAACAAGGAGGAGTTATTCCGCCTCGCCTTGGACCGTTATGTCGAGACCGGGCCGGGTGCACTCCAACGTGCCGCATTGGAAGAGCCCACCGCCCGCGCCGTGGTTGAGCGACTCCTTACAAGCGCAGCCAAGAGCTTGACGGATCCCTGTAACCCACGTGGTTGTCTTGCCGTCCAGGGCGCTTTGTCGTGTGGTGAAGCCGCACAGTCCATCAAGGATGAGCTGTGCTCACGCCGGTCCGCCAGTGAAACAGCGCTTCGCGCACGACTTGAACGGGCCAAAGTGGAGGGTGACTTGTCGCCTGACAGCGATCCGGCTTCTCTTGCACGCTATGTGGAGACGGTTGTTCAGGGCATGTCGGTTCAAGCGTCAGGTGGCGCGTCGCACGCGGATCTCCTGAACGTGGTGGAGATGTCATTGAAGGCGTGGCCTGACTGATCGGCTAGCTGGTACAAGTCTGACAACTCCTCAATCTCAAGCCATCGCGAAATTCGCTTGCGACGCTTTTAAGCGGGCAACGTCTCGCACCGGCGGTGCGCCGATAGTCATCAGGCTTTGGAGGTCTCCGCGCCGCTCGCAGTAGACGGCGAGCGGATGTACTGAAACACAAGAGCTGTGAGCGACGGCAGGAACGTCAAGGTGACGATCGTGCTGCCGAGAATCCCGAACAGAACGATCGCTCCAACGCCGCGATAAAGCTCGGTTCCGGCGCCGGGGATGAAGACGAGTGGCGCCAAGGCGATGATCGTCGTCAGGGTTGTCATTGTGATGGGGCGTATACGGGATTGAACCGCTTCAGTGACGGCTTGCCGCGCGTCCATGCCCATCTCCCGAACGTTATATGACGTACGGTCCACGACAAGAATTGGGTTGTTTACCACTGTTCCCATCAGGATCAGGAAGCCCAGCATCGAGATCATGTCGAAGGGCTGATGGAAGCCCGTCAGTCCAATTGAAGGCAAGGCCGCGCCAGCCAAGTTCATGAGCGCCAGCCCGACAATGCCGCTTGCGATGCCGAGAGGTATCGTCGTCATAATCAGTATCGGATAGCCCCAGTGGCTGAAGACTGCGACCAGCAACAAATAGATGATGATGATGGCCACCACGTAGTTGCCGGAGAGCGCATCACGCGTGCGTTCCAGTTGGTCGCTTGCCCCTGAGATGTCGAGAGCAATGTTCTGCGGAATTTGGCCGGTCCGCCGTAAATGCTCGACGACTTCCCGCTCGACGATTTCAACGCCGGTTTCAAGCGCAATGGACGGCGGGGGGATGATGTTGAGTGTCACCGTTCGTCTTCCGTTTATGCGCCGGATGGTGCTCGTATCGACAGTTTCGCGTACGTCCGCGAGTGCGGACAGCGGCACCATCGTTCCTTGCGGTGTGTAAACGGGCAGCTTCTCGATATTTTCGACGGCGACGTTGGAGGGATCGTGCGCGTAGAAGTAGAGATCGATCTTCTCGTCGTCTTGATAGAAATATCCGGCAAAGGCGCCGTCCGTCAGTGCTGCGACGGTAAAGCCGAGATCATTGGCGTTCATGCCAAGCTCTGCAGCACGTTGCCAATTGGGCCGTATTTCCACGAGGGGCTGCGAGAGGGTTAGCGTAGGCGGATCGGCTTGAATCCGTGGGTTGTTGAAGACTTCCCCCGCTCGGCGGTATGCGGCTGCGGCGACCGCAAAAATGTCTTCAAGCCTCGGGCCGGAAATATCGAGGCTGACGCTCCGCGTCCCCCCATCATTGCTGGTAATGATTGAGCCTCGCGAGGCGAAGGCCTGCATACCGGCGTAGGTCTGATACTTGGCCGATATAGCCGTCATAAACGGTTCTATATCAGCGGGATCGACTGTTTCACCGATGATGCGAAGACCTTCGGCATTCACTCTCAAAAAAACGTATTTGAGAGCTGGGAAGGGGACTTCGCCGCGCTTGAAACGCTCAGGGTCGTCGTTGACGTACTGCAGGAGTTCAGTCTGCAATCCCAAGCCGAGTCGGTGCATCGTTTCGAGATTGTAGCCGGGCGGTGCGTTCATTCGGGCGAAGACCTTTGGCTCTTCGCCCTCGGGCAAATATTCTGCGGACGGAGTCAAATACGTGATGACGGCGGTGCCCAATCCAGTGATCACCGCAATACACATCACGGCGCGTACGCGGCTTTTCACGAGCCAGCCGACGAGCGTGGTTGAACCCGCTTCGAGCATGCTCCCGGTCTGCTTGTTCTTTCCTGCAATGTCGATGCGTGCGCAGGCTGTCGGGATCACCGTGATGGCTACGAGCATCGAAGCCAATACGGACGCAGCGACCGCAATCGCAATGTCAGAGTAAAGCTGCCCTGCTTCTTCCTCGATGAAGACGATGGGGACGAACACCAGCACGGTTGTCATCGTGGATGCGATCACAGCGGGCCAAACCTTGCGTACCCCCTCGATCGCGGCCTGCATTCGGTCAAGGCCCCGCCGCCGCTCGTATTCGATGCTTTCGAGCACGACAATGGAATTGTCGACTGTCATGCCGATGGCAAACGCAACGCCTGCGAGCGAGATGACGTTGATGGTGCGCCCGAATAGCAAAAGGCCGAGGAAGGCTGCGATCGTACAGATCGGAATGCCGATGACGCCGATTAGTGTTCCCGACAAGGTGCGCAGGAACAGAAACATTACGAGGGTTGCGAGAACCGCGCCGATGGCGAGGTTCGTCCAGACATTCGTGATTGAGGCTTCAACGTACACAACGTCGTCGGCGGTGAGTTCCAGGGCCATACCGGCGGGTTTCAGCACATTCCGGTTTATCGCTTCCATTTCTTCGAGCACCAGCTTTTTGATGTCGATGACGTTGGAGCCGGCTTCCCGTTGGATGGAAAGGAATATGATCGGTTTGCCGTTGACGTAAGCGTGCTGTCGTATCTCGAAGTGATCGAGTCTCACATCGGCCACATCACGGAGTCTGGTGACCGTGTCGCCGCGGCGAACGATGATCAGGTCTTTGAGTGACTCCAAGTCGTCGAAGCGACCTATGGTGCGTAACAAGTACCGGCGCTTGCCGCTTTCGATTTCGCCGCCGGATGTGTCGCGGTTTCTTGAGGCTAGCGCATTGCGAACATCGGAGAGGGTGAGCCCGCGTTCTGCCAGAGCTGGGGCGTTGACGAGAATCTGAACCTGTTTTTCTGCGCCACCACCAATATTGACGCGCGAAACGTTTGGCACCCCTTCGAGACGAACCCGCACGTGGTCGTCGACGAAGTCGCGCATCATGTCCATGTCGAGCTGGTTTGGATTCCCGTCCAGCGGCGAGACGCGCAAGTACATGAATGAGTTTGCGCTGAAGGAACTTGCGAAGATGCGCGGCTGGTCAACGTTCTCAGGGTAGGATGGGACTTGGCTTAGCGCGTTGTTGATACGTATCAGCGTTTCGTTGAGGTCGATGTCGTAGGGAAATTCAAGTTCAATTTCCGCACTGCCGCTCGATGAACGCGAGATGATCCGTTCGAGGCTTGGAATCGAGCGGAGGTATTCCTCTTGCTCGATGAGAATTTCCTTCTCGATATCTTGCGGTGTCGCGCCAGACCAAGTGGTTTCGACGGTGACGGTCCTTACGTCGAGGTCCGGAATCATCTGCACGGGAATGCGCATCGTTGCTACGATGCCTATAACGCAAACGATCAGTGTGATCACTGCCGTTAGCGTGCCTCTCTTGATCAAGGCCTCGAACACGATGGCAATCCTTTCGTGGCGCTGATCACGGTTCAGCTCGAGAGCCGAACGGCTTGTCCCTCATTTAATGATTCATTGCCGCGGACAACGACCTGATCATCGAGTTTGAGGCCGGAGCGAATCTCCGTCAGCCCATCAAATGAAATACCGATTTCGACACGCCGTTCGCGAACCAGATTTGCCTTGCCATTCGGTTCGACGACCCAAACCGTGATGCGGCCATCAGGTTGGCGTAGCAGAGCGTCGCGGCTGACAACGAGACCCTTCCTATTCGTTTGCAGGCTTATGCTTGCGCGCGCCGACATCCCCGGCGTGATGTCGCTGCGCTCGGTCTTAGGAATGACCCGCAGGGTAAATGTACGTGCGGTCGGATCGCTCACTGGGATGATTGCTTCGACGCGGGCTGGAACATTGGTATTTGGGACGGCGTCGAAGTTCAGATTGATGTCGATGTCATCGTCAATTTTCGCGAAATGCTGTTGGGGGACGGGCAGCTCGATCCGCAGGCCCGACATTTCGACCAGTTCGAAAACGGCTGTTCCAGGTACGACCCATTGACCTGCTTCAGCCAGTTTGCGTGAGATGGTTCCGGCGAATGGCGCCTTTACAACGTGTCGAACAAGGCGCTCATCGGATGCATTGCGCTGGGCGTGGAGCCGTTCCAACGTGGCTTTGCGAATTGCGATCTCTGTCTTGATCGTGTCGACAGCATTCTGCGGCCCATGCGACCTGGTAGCCAGGTCTTCCGCGATTTTTAGGCGTCTATGGGCATCCGCCAGCTGTGCTTCAGCCTCGGCGATATTAGCCAGCGTCTGTTCCTGCGTAATCTGTTCGAGTTTGGGATCCAGCTCCAGTAGGACTTCTCCGGCTTTAACCTGTGCGCCGGCGTCATAGTGAACCGTCGTGATCAAGCCTGGGACGGCGGTTGAAAGTTGCGAGACACGTCGTGAGGTCACGGTTCCGGAAAGCTCAAGCTTACTGATGAGTGGAACTTCTCGAACCCTTTCTACGATCACCGGGGCAGCATCTGCTGCATGCAGCCCTTTCGTGGGAAGTGTGAAGACCGCCGTGACAAACAGGCAAGCTAGAACTCTATAGCTCTGTCCAGCGACAATACCTGCAAGCGTCCTCAGCAACTGGTCTCTCCCAAGACTACTATGACTAAAATTTTATCATAGCATTTAGCTCAATACTCCGTAATTGAAGCCAACTTACGGAGTACATCGGGCGGGTCAACCCAGTAAATATCTTTGTTGGTCTGATATATTTTGCGCTTAGCTAAGATGTTCGCGAACTTGGAAGTTGAACGTGCAAAGCGTTCATCGCGCACATTCAGAGTATTTAACCTTTAAATGATTGCTCGAGAGAAAATGTCACCGCCGCGGAGGGGGTAAGGGGTCGGCTTTGTCTTTACTCCGCAGCCATCTGTCTGCCATGCGGTTGTTAAGGCGAAGGCTTGTTAAATCTGGTTTTGTTTGATCTGCAGTAGCTAGGGATGATGAGTGTTCAAGTAAGAATAATCCAATGAATTGCGAGAATGTCACTTTCGCTAGGTGTTTGCTTGGGTCGATGGGTTATCCCCTGCCCTCTCGCTTTCTTGAGCTCACTCGATCTGGTACCCGCACGGTCCTCGCTATACCCATGGGCATAGCGGGTTGATCCTGGTCCGAGCGCTTCTGCCTCGCCAGCGACCTTAGAAAATAATAGATATACAACCGAGCCTCAATGCGCAGGGGCTTTGTTGGGTTGGCGTGAGCAGGAGGGGGCGATGCGTCTCCAGCGCGGCATAACAATCGTTATAACAGCGCTTGCTGCGACGGTTATCGCCTTTCAGATCAACCTCACAACGGTGGTGGAAACCCTTGGTCGCGGGTTTGGGGTTCCGACTGCAGTTGCGTTTTCGTGCATCCTTGCCAATCTGCTTCTGTCGTTCCTGCGGTTCCACTACTCGTTCCGGATTCTCGGGCTTCAAGTGCCCATGTCCGACACGTTCAGGTCGTTTCTTGTCGGACACTTGGGCAGTCTTCTCATATTCAGTGTGGTCGGTCAGGCGGTCGGTCGCGCTGCGATCCTGACGAACGCCGGTGTGTCTGCTTCGGCTGTTACATTTCTTAGTCTCGTTGAGCGCATGATAGCGCTTGGATCGTTGCTAATCTTTGCGCTCATCGGCGGGGGCTACACTCTCGGATCTCTTGGCTTCGATATGGAGCATGGCGGTCTTTACCTGCTGAATCTCTTGGTCTCTCTCCCTCTGATCTTTTTGCTTTACGCGTTCTTCAATCGACGTCGTATCCGCATCCTGTTTGCTCAGCTGGCGGATCGCTTGTCGTGGCCTGCGATTGCGGGTTGCTTTCTCCTGTCAGTGGTTGCCCATTGCGCGATGCTCGGTGCGTTTTATGCGCAGTTTTCCGCGTATGATCAGCCTGTGCCGGTCGCTTCGGCGCTCGGTGCCCTGGCGGTCGTCATGTTTCTTGCTGCTTTGCCGATCAGCTTTGCCGGGTGGGGTATTCGAGAACTCAGCGCTGCGCACGTCTTGGGGCAATTGGGGGTACCGGCTGCCATCGGCGTTGCTGTCGGCGCTGCGATCGGGATTTTGTCGTTGCTGCTTGTCGCGGTTTGTTTTGTCGCGACCATTTTCCTTTCAGTACGCTCTCGCTCGCACCCCCGTTTCGCTGTTGACCGTCTAGGCGCAGAAGCCGCCAAGCATGACATCGATCGGTTGTTTGCGGCGATCATTTCTGTTCTGTTGCCTTTCGCGATTATGTTTCAGGTGCGTGTTCCAATGCCGGAGCATTCCCTGAACGTGAATCTGGCAGACATTCTTGCAATCTCGGCCTCTGCCGTTCTGGCACTTACGTGGGGTTCTACCCGGAGCACCGTACGGCGGGCCCAGTGGCTTTTTGCACCGCTGGGTGCGATCACCGCGGCGATCGTCATTTCCTTGATCGTAGGGGTCGTTTCTCACGGCTTTCTGTCGTGGGCTTTCGTTAACCGCACACTCGGTTGGTTTGTTATTCTTTCCTACGTGAGTGTTGGTCTTTTGCTGTGGGGACACGGTGGGCGTAGCCGCATTGTGCAAACGCTACGTCTCCTGGTTTCGGCCGTTGCGATCGTGGCTGCGTTACAAATTGTTTTGTTTGTGATCGACAGCATGATCGTCAAGTTGCCACGCGATATTCTTGGGAAGGAGCTTGAGGGGTTCCTCGCCGATAGGAATGCCTTTGCATTCCAGTGCGTCATTGCCTTCATTGGATACTTTTTCTTGCGGTCCTATGTGATCTGTCGCGATGCGTGGGGTTTCAGGTTGATCCCGGCGGTGCTTGCGCTTGCGGTTGTACTCGCGCAATCGCGTACCGGATGGATTATGCTTGGTGCTTCATCCCTTTTGATCTTCGTTTTGTATCCGTCCTGCCGACGCGAACTCAGCGCTGGTGTGGTGATTGGGCTGGTCTTGGCCGTCGCGATCTCAAATGTTCCGCTTCTGTGGCAAGGCGACGGTATACAGTTGGCGCAGATCAGCAAAACCGTCGTTCGCAAGGGGTCCGATCAGGAGCGTATGGAGTCAATCGTGCAGGGTCTTGAGCTCTGGCGTCAGGCTCCATTGTTGGGGCACGGGCTTGGCGGGTTTATTCATGACCGCATTGCACATGGGCAAAAGGCGCTGGTTATTCACAACGTACCTGTTTGGATCTTGGCTGAGATGGGGCTCGTCGGTTTTGCGCTCATCGCCACGGGGTTTGTGATGTTCGTTGGTGGCTTAATGAGCTATCGGCTGTTGCCCAACGCCAAAATTGTGGCGAATGCAGCCTTCATCTGTCTTGTCGCGTTTTGTCTTGGGGGGCTCACTCAGGATTTCTTTTACCAGCGTATTTTCTGGTTCATTGTGGGGCTGCTGGTTGCTCTTGCCAGTAGCGCGCCGCGCTATACGGGGCATGTCTCGTTTGTGAATGAAAGTGCGGACGCCGATCACGCTGTTGACGGACGCAGCGTGGAAAGATTGTATCCTAGCGGATAGAGGTCCTTGCGTTGTTCGGGAGATGCCGCCGTGAAAATGCCGATTGCCAGAGCAGTGCTATCGGCGTTGTTCTTCCTTTTCATTTTGCCGGTTCAAGCTGAGCCTATTCAGGTCACCTTAGCTACGGCGACACGAGGTGGTGGTTTTACACTGTTTGGGGACGTCGCCGCGGCTGCGATCAACGCCGCGGATGGCTCGATCTCTGTCAGCACCCACAACACCAAGGGCAGTGTTGAGAACATCGGTCTCCTCGAAGAGGGGAAATTCGATATCGGACTTGTTCAGGGCGTTGCGGCCTATGAAGCATTCACTGGTATCGGGCGCCAACCGGCGGACCTCAAAGTTATTGCGGCGATTTATTCAAGCCCAGGCATGTTCGCGGTGCGCGGCGACAGTTCCGCGAGGTCGGTGGGCGACTTGGTTGGAAAACCCATAGCATGGGGGACGCGTACGTCTGGTCTAACGCTCATGGCCAAGTACGTGATGGATGGGCTTGGTCTCAAGCGTGATGCCGACTTTGAGCCGCACTTTCTCGAGAAGGCCGGCGATGGGCCGGGCATGGTGCGGGAGGGGCGCGTCGCGGCACTTTGGGGCGCAGGGATCGGCTGGCCGGGGTTCACCAAGGTCATGGCGTCCGGCGGTCGGCTGATGGGCTTTTCTGCGGACGAGATCAAGGCAGTCACGGCGAAGTATTCTTTTCTTAAATCCATGACGGTCCCCGCCGGAGCCTATGAGGGGCAAAGGGAACCGGTCAACACCGTTGGGGTATGGAGCTACATCCTCGCGCGACCAGATCTTCCTGACGATACAGGCTACCGGTTGGCGAAGGCGCTGCATATGGGCCAAAGCGCAATGGTGTCTCGTCTAGATCAGGCGCGTGAGACCACGCCTGCGAACACACGGGGCGCCGCTGATGCGGACAAGATTCATCCAGGTGTCGAGAGATACTTGCGCGATCTAGGTTTGTAGTGGTGCGGCTTTTTATGGGAGCGGACGGCGCATGAAAATCGTGCCTGCAATCGGCGTGTCGTAGTAAGGCTCCGTCACCTCGAAACCGGCTTTGCCATATAGCGCAATCGCTTCTGATAATTTCGGAAGTGTGTCCAATCGTATCTCTCGATATCCGAGTTTGGTTGCTCCCTTCAGGATCCGGTTAACCAAGTGATGGCCCAATCCGCTACGGCGGGCGTCAGGCGCGACGTACAGGCGTTTCATCTCGCAGCAGGCGGGAAATTCTAACGGCCGCAAGGCGACGCATCCGATAGCGTTTCCGTTTAAAGATCGTGCGAGAAGTAGACACCCGGCGGGTGGGCCATATTCGCCAGGGAGGCTCGCCAGTTCAGCTTCGAAATTCTGATACGATAGGTCGATATTGAGGGCTGCGGCGTACGCTCGAAATAGTGTGGCCACGGCTTCAAGGTCCATCGCCGTTTGGGCCGTCTTGATATGAAAAGAGTTTTGTGTGTGCATGCGTGAAAATGTAGGGCGTGTCAGGTGGTGCTACGGATTACGTGGCCATCACCACCGTGCCGCGTCCGCTTCTCTTGCCTTCGTACATTGCGAGATCTGCGGCGTGGATCAAGTCTTCTGCGCGGCGTCCATTGGCGGGACCGATGGCGATGCCGATCGTGGCGCTGATGGCTATATTGTGCCCATTTATGCCAATCGGCTCTTCAAGTTCACGCAGGATGCCTTGCGCTAAACTCATTGCCGCCGTGCCGCCGAGAGGAGCTTCACAAAGTACGGCGAACTCGTCGCCACCCAACCGTGCGACCATGCCGCTTTTCGGAGAGCAAGACTTTAGGCGTTCCGCCACCTCGAGGAGGGCTGCGTCACCCGAGGCATGTCCCCATGTGTCGTTGATCGGTTTGAACCCATCCAAATCGATAAGGAGCACTGCGCAATCCGTGCCACGGTTCCATGAATTGCTAAGCGCCTCTCCAGCGCGTTCGGCAAAGAGTTTACGATTTGGCAGGCCTGTAAGCGTGTCATGACGCGCGGACTGGTGGGCATCTTGTTCTGCAGCCATTCTGCGCATGAGTTCGTCCGCGCGGTCGCGCATGCGCCGCCAGGCAAAAATGAGCAGTTCGGCTATCAGGATTGACGCAAGAACGAAGATTTCTTCAACTTGCAGCTTTTTTTGTTCGCTGGGCTTTAAATCCCAGTTGCGAATGAGGTCGTATTCCAGTGCCATCAAAAGGGCCGCGAAAAATATAGCAGTCGAGAAGAAGAGATAATGGACCGGCGGCGTATGCATGACACGTTTCCAAGCGGCACAGTCGTGGCTCGAAGAAGAACTATCGACCGTGGAACTCTCCGCCCGCTCGTCGACTATATTGACCGATTTATCAGCGAACATCGTATCATAATGCAGTTGACTAGCCGTTAACTTACGATACGAGGACGGCTTTCTGCGCGGGCCCCTACCCTTCTGAAAAGGATCGTGCCGTAGTAGTTGTGGGGACCGTAGCCTGTTTAAAACAACGAGAGATCTGTAACCCCAGTGCAGTTTAAGCCGCATAGATTTTGCATTGCGCCCATGATGGATTGGACTGATCGGCATTGCCGGTTTTTCCATCGGTTACTGACGCGCAAAGCACTGCTCTATACAGAGATGGTGACGGCGCCTGCGGTATTGCATGGTGCGCGCGAGCGGCTGTTGGGTTTTGCACCTGGCGAGCATCCGTTGGCACTTCAACTCGGTGGTAGTGATCCGGCGCAACTTGCTGACGCTGCGGAAATCGGAGAAGCCTTCGGATATGACGAGATCAACCTCAATGTTGGTTGTCCTTCAGATCGCGTGCAGGAGGGACGGTTTGGCGCCTGTCTGATGGCCGAGCCAGAGTTGGTCGCAAAATGCATAGCCGTTATGCGGGCACGAGTTCGCGTTCCCGTAACTGTGAAGTGTCGCATTGGAATCGACGATCAGGACAGCGAAGTGCATTTCCAGCGCTTTATCGACACGGTCGCGGATGCAGGTGCGGAGGTGTTCATTGTGCATGCGCGTAAGGCTTGGCTCAGGGGGCTGTCTCCCAAGGAAAACCGGGAGGTTCCACCGCTTGATTATGCGCGTGTCTATCGGCTTAAGTCGGCGCGGCCCGACCTCACCATCGTTATTAATGGCGGCATCGCAGACGTCGATGAAAGCGAGCGGCATCTGCAGCATGTTGATGGGGTGATGCTGGGGCGTGCTGCTTATCAGACGCCTTACCTACTTGCAGACGTGGATCAAAGGTTGTTCATATCCGACTCGGCTGTGCCGTCGCGGGGTGACGTCCTGAGACAACTCGTTCCTTACGTGGAACGGCATCTCGATGCTGGCGGCAGGCTCAATAACGTGACCCGTCATATTTTGGGGCTTTATCACGGTCGACCGCGTGCACGCGCTTTCCGGCGTCACCTGAGTGAGAACGCAGTTCGTGATGGAGCCCGCAGCGATGTCCTGTTACAGGCGATAGCTATCGCCGAGGGTGTTGCCGGCCAAGCAAGAACCGGCGCGGTCGTATAAAGGGGAGCTGCTCTTGTGCCTCAATGGGCCGGGAGAGCGTCGGAGACGTCGGGTTTATGGACATCGGTATGACTTGGGCCGGCTTCAGCATGCTGGCTTTCGCGCTTCTGGCCGCGGGCGTAATCGTAGGTTTTCTCTCTGGATTGCTTGGTATCGGTGGCGGCGGCATTTTGGTGCCGGTCCTTTACGAAACCTTCGCTGCGCTCGGCGTAGATCCGGCTATCCGGATGCACATGGCTATTGGGACATCTCTCGCTGTTATTATTCCGACGTCCCTGCGTGCGCTCATGGCTCACAGTGCTAAGGGCGTCGTGGATTGGGTTGCGGTTCGACGCATCGGCCCCTGGATCGTCATTGGCGTTGTTCTCGGCATTATGTTCGCGGATCAAGTGACCGGTACGACGCTGAAATGGGTCTGGGTGGTGTTTGGGACGCTATTTGCAGCCAAGATGGCGTTTGGACGGGATACGTGGCGCCTGGGGCATGATCTTCCTGCGTTGCCGAAGCTTGAGATCTTCAGTGTTTTAGTCGGAATCATTTCTGTTTTGATGAGCATTGGCGGTGCCGCGTTTATTGTGACCTTCCTCACGCTTTACGGACGACCAATCCTGACGGCGGTGGCAACATCGTCGGCAATCGGCCCCCTGATTGCGATACCTGGAGCTATCGGGATGATGTGGGCCGGCTGGGGGCACCCCGGCTTGCCGCCACTGTCGCTTGGATTTGTGAGTTTGCTCGGTGCGGCATTGATCGTTCCTTCGAGTGTTTTGGTGGCCCCAGTGGGGGTACGGCTCGCACACGGCGTCTCACGGCGTAAACTCGAACTGGCGTTTGCTGTGTTTCTGGTGGTCATTGTTTTGCGGTTCCTCAGCAGCCTTATCTTGGAATAGGATGATGGCGTTGCTTGCGGTTCCTGGCGAAGGCTACGGCATGCCGCTCTCGGCTCCTGGAGGAAAGGTCCATAAAATGCTTTTGCGACGGCTACGGATTGGCGTGACCTTGGGTGTTTTGGTGCTGGGTGCAGGCATCCCGGCAACGGCAAGCGATTTGCCGCCACCTATTGGTGTGGAAGAGCCGGCCGCAGCGCCGATCAAGGGCGAAGATGGGATCTATCATCAGCCTTGGTTCAACACCGCGTCGTTTCTCGATCTGCGCGAGGACTTTGAAGAGGCGCGAAAGGCAGGCAAGCGATTTGCCGTGATCTTCGAGCAGCGCGGTTGCGTGTATTGCGTGAAGATGCACACGGAAGTTCTCTCCAAGCGATATATCAATGATTATGTCCGGGAGAACTTCACCATCCTCCAATTTGATATGTGGGGCGCGCGTGAGGTTACCGACTTTGATGGCACGGCGATGCCTGAGAAGAAGCTTGCCGAGCGTTGGGGCGTGATGTTCACGCCGACCATCGTCTTCTTCAAAGACGATCTCTCCGGGCTCGATGGCAAATGGGGCCAGCCACTAGAAGTTACGCGCATGAACTTGGGTATTGGTGCGGGAACCTTCTACGATATGTTCGTTTGGATTGATCACAAGATCTACGAGCAGGACCGCAACTTCCAGCGGTTCCATCTCGCGCGGTATAATGAGCGTGAAGCATTGGCTGAAGCCAAGAAAAAGGATGCGGCCAGCAGGCCAAGCAACTGAGCTGCGGATCTGTTCGGGCTAGCTGGGTTAGCTGTTGTTGGCCTTGAGCCCAGCGGTCTCCAGGACGAACGCGCAGCGGTCTGCGACAGATGCTTTGGGAAGCTCGACGAGGACGTATCCAAGTCTCTGATAGGTGTCCGTCATCGCGTCGTATGTTCGTTGAGCTTCGTCGAAGTTCTGCTTGCGTTCGTTGTCCTGCTCGAAAATCTCTCGCCAGGGCGGAGCTATGAAGACGCGGCCATAGCGGAAGAGCTGCGCTGCGGTTTGTACGTGGGTTGGTGTCGGTACGTTTGATAGCGTCAGATAGCCGAGAACGTCGGGAATGCCGCGATCGAAGAAGACAGGGCCCTTGAGCTCGCGTGCCCGCTCGTAAGATCGCATATCCCAAGAGAGCATCAATTCGGCGAATGCCGTTGGGTCCGTCCAGGGTAGTGCTTTGCCGCCAATGGCGGCCTGTGCCTGGATGATCGCGCGACCCGCTTCTGGCGCATGCGCGTAGCCAGATTTTGCGAGCTCGGCGATGAGCGTGCTTTTGCCGGATCCGGGACCTCCGGTGAGGATGATGAAGCGGTCTATATCGTCCATATGTTCTCCATGATGCGTGGGCGTTCGAGAGGCACACATTGCCTTACGACGAACACGGGGGGCGAGGTGAGGGTGTGGGGCTTTGGGCCGGAAGTGACCGACTGTGCCAAGAGCCGTCAGCTCAGCAACGGCAGATTGTTTTGCGGAGCAGGCTCACGCGTCAGTTTTGTAATTTTTTCGAATATCGGCCAGCACTTCGTATCGATCAGGTTTGCTGGATGTCTTGGGACGGAGGATAGCTGATGCAAGCTATAGCAACGCCCAGCTCCTTAATCGATGTTTGGTGATCGTAGACTGAAATGTGGAGGTGGCGGCTGTTCCCGTCAGCCGTAGCCGCCACCTAAGTCTCGTACCGGTTTGATTTGCGGTTGGCCGTTGGCCAGAAAATCAAATCTTCTGATTGTACGCGCCGACTTCCGGTTCCTTCTGCAGTTCGGAGTCGATGTCCGCGAAGATGGCGCGCATATTCGCTTCTGACGTCGGGCTCTCCACGACGATGACGAGTTCGGGTTTGTTCGATGAGGCGCGCACCAGGCCCCATGTACCGTCTTCCAGGACGATACGCACGCCGTTGACGGTGATGAGTTCGCGAACGGACTGTCCGGCGATCTTTTCTCCCGCATCGGCTTTTGCCTGATAGTGCGCGACCATGCGGTCGACGACGCCGTACTTCACTTCGTCTCCGCATTTCGGAGACATCGTGGGTGATTGCCACGTTCGCGGGAGATCGTTCTTTAAGTCGGCCATGGACTTATCCGGATTGCGATCAAGCATGTCGCAAACGGCCAGGGCCGCGATAATGCCGTCATCATAGCCGCGGCCGAGTGGCGGATTGAAGAAGAAGTGGCCGGACTTTTCGAAGCCCACAAGCGCTTTGGTTTCATGGCTGAACCGCTTGATGTAGGAGTGCCCCGTCTTCCAATAGGTGGTCGTGGCGCCGTTCGCGTTCAGTACGGGATCAGTCATGAAAAGACCCGTCGACTTCACGTCGGCGACGAACTTGGCATCCTTGTGCAGGTTAGAGATGTCGCGTGCCAGCATGACGCCGACCTTATCGGCAAAGATTTCATGCCCCTCGTTATCGACGACCCCGCAGCGGTCGCCATCGCCGTCGAAGGCCAAACCAACGTCCGCGCCGGTTCGCTTCACCTCGTCGGCGATGGCGTGGAGCATGGCCAAATCTTCGGGATTGGGATTGTGGTTGGGGAATGCGTAATCAAGGTCGGCGTTCAGTGGAACGACCTCGCAGCCGACGGCCTCCAGGACTTGGGGGGCGAAGGCGCCTGCCGTGCCGTTCCCGCACGCGGCGACGACCTTGAGCGGGCGGGTTAGCTTCGGACGGTCGGTAAGCATGGTCAAATAGCGCCGGGCCATGTCCTCAACGAAAATATATTTGCCGCCGCCGGGAGCATCGTAGGTGCCGTCCAGTACGATGGCTTTAAGTTCGGACATTTCATCCGGGCCGAACGTCAGGGGGCGATCAAGGCCCATCTTGATGCCCGTCCAGCCGTTGTCGTTATGGCTTGCCGTGACCATGGCCACGCCTTCGACATCGAGCGCAAACTGCGCGTAATACGCCATGGGCGAGAGTGCCAGACCGATGTCATGGACCTCAAAGCCGCCAGCCAGCAGGCCCGTCATGAGCGCCTGTTTTACGGCTCCGGAGTAAGAGCGATAATCGTGTCCGACGACGATGCGCTTTTTGACGCCGCGGCGGTCGAACAGGGTTGCCATGCCGAGTCCTACGGCATTCAGCCCCATGAGGTTGATTTCCTCGGGGAATAGCCAGCGTGCGTCGTACTCGCGGAAGCCGGTGGGTTTGACGAGTGGAAAGCGCTCGAAGTCGGCGGTATTGGGCTTCAGATCTGCGCGCGGCTTGGGGAGCATTTGGTCGTCCTTATGAGAAGTCCGCCTGCAACGGCGGCAAGATCCAGCTTGTATTCAGCCTAGGAACTCCGTCTTGCGCTGGGAGCACAAGGTGAGATTCCGGCATTCCGCATATGTCTTTCGGAGAATTCGATGACAAACCGATGGCATGGCGTCAACGATGGATGATTAATCCTGAAGTACTAGAACGCCGTCGCGCATCTCAAGCCGGGAGATGCGGCCAAGAAACGACATTCCCAGGAGTGTGCCGTTTAGCCGCCCCCGTTCGGCGACGGCGGCGCGTACGTCGCGCACCTCTATGGATCCGAGACGTACGCGATCGAGCGTTACGGGAGCGACACGGGCGACGCCATTCGCAGTGTTGACGCGATGGGTGAAGTTGGACGGAGAAAGGAAAATACCGGCGTGTTCGGCATCTTCGTAGCTCATAGCTACCATCGTTGCGCCGGTGTCTACCATGGCATGGACGGTGCGTCCGTTGATCTCGATGTCGCTATTGTAGTGACCCTGGGTGTCGGCGCGAAGTTCGACGTACCCATACGGGCTGGAGCCGGGGACGGACCGGGCGTCTGTGATCTGCGTAACGTTATTCTGAGAGGAGCTGAGAGTTTGCAAAGCGAAATCGCGGATCTCAGTATAGTGCGCCGCTACAACGGCGATCATGGCTGTCGCTGCTGTCCAACTCAGGGCTTCGCTCAGAAGTGCGCGCGTTCCAGTTGATAGCGCCATATCACGAAACAACCGTGCGTTTTTGATCTGCAATTTGTGGCGACACGCCAGAGGCACCGATTGCAGGGAGCTGCGACGGTTAACTGCGGAGTGTCAAAAACTCACCCGAGAACTCATAGGACCGGAGACGTCTTAAAAAACTCATACCGAGCAGGCTTTCGTTGAGCGCTCCCGGCTTGGCAACCAAGGCCTCGACATTGTCCAGGGCAATGGGGCCGATCGAGACAGAACGCAGGCGCACGGGCGCTGCGAAGCCGGTGCCGTTTGCTGTCCGCACAGGAATTGTGAACGAGAGCGTACTTGTATCAATTCCAGCCCGTTCCGCGTCTGCGGGTTTCAGAACGACGGTTGATGCTCCGGTATCCACAAGCATGAATAGGTGAGCGCCATTGACCTTTGCGCGGGCGGTAAAGTGGCCATCATTGCGCTGACGGATGCGGACCGATGCCGGGCCGTCGCCGTTTCGGGTGACCGTCATGGTTTCGCCGGGGGGCAGCAATTCACCAGCCACGCGGTTGGCGACCATCGAAACGTCGTTGCGGTAGGTATATCCCACGATCAGCAGCAGCCCTATGACAAGCCAAATGCCGAGATGGCGAACGGCCTGCATGAAGCGGCCGCCATGGCCCATGAGCAGCACGCCTGCATAGAGGCAAATGAGGGCTGCAGAGATGACAAGAAGCCAACGTTCTAGGCCGCCCATTTCCGCAATCACAGCGGTGTTGCCGGACAGGAAATAGAATACACCGATCAAGACAGCGAGGATTGCGACGAGCCAGCCGAGCATTCGTTATACCCTCGCTTTCGCCTTGCGTTCGGGCAGAAGCGCCATGATTCGCTTGCGTTCTTCAGCGGTTAACCGGCTCCAGGATGCAATCTCGTCAATGGTTCGGTAGCAGCCTTCACACATCTCGGTTTCGTCGCTAATGGCGCAAATATTGATGCAGGGTGACTCCATAGGCGCGATCATTCCTTTGCCGGTTGCGCATCGCAATGCGGGCGACCTGCGTTTGCACGTGTGCCGTATGGATGTAAGCCGACATCCGTGTGAGTACAATCGTCAGACGGCTCAATGATGAACCACTGTGGCTGTCTTGTGCACGGTGAAGGTTGGCGTAGCGGCCTGATCGCGGACCAGCCGTGGTGGCCTGCTGGCGCGCTGTGTGACGCCGGCGTTTTGGCGGTGCCGTTCGCTTCCAAGGGGTTGCAACGGAGCGATGGCGCGCAGCACCCGTTGCCGTGGAAGGTAGACGATGGCTTCGGTACCTTTGCGCAGTTCGGACCTAAGTTCGAAGCGTCCGCCGTGGAGCTCGATCAGTTTCTTGACGATAGGCAAGCCGAGGCCGGTTCCGCCTTCCGCTGTGTGCAGGGCCAACGATCCTTGGCCAAATGCCTGCATTACTTTCGGAATTTCTTCACGCGGGATGCCTGGCCCTGTGTCCCGGACCGAAATGAAGTGTGCACCGTCAGCCGTATGGCCTACTGTCAGCTTCACGGTTCCGCCCTGCGGTGTGAATTTGAAGGCATTCGACATGAGGTTCAGCACGATCTGGCGCATAGCGCGCGGATCGGCCCAAACGGGCGGGAGTTCGGCGTCGAAATCCTCTAAGACCCGCAGATTTTTGTTATTTGCGCGCAGTTTTAACAGACGATGGCCATCTTCGACGACCTCCGTCAGGCGCAGAGGTTCTTCGTTGAGATCGTAGCGTCCCGCCTCAATGCGTGACAGGTCAAGGATCTCGTTGATCAGGTTCAGCAGATGGCTGCCGCTGTCGTGGATATTGGACGCGTACTCCCGGTATGTGGGATTGGACAGCGGTCCAAGAATTTCCGCTTTCATGACCTCCGAAAAGCCCATGATGGCGTTCAGCGGCGTGCGTAATTCATGGCTCATCGTTGCGAGGAACTGCGACTTTGCCTTGTTGGCGGCTTCGGCGCGACGGCGGGCTTCATCCGATCGAGCTTTTTCCTCTTCGAGCTCAGCGATTAACGCGTCCTTCTGGTCGCGGAACTCGAGCATTGCTTGAGCCGTCGATTTGAGGCCGATCGCTAGGAAGATGAAATAGAGGTGGACACCAACCGCCATTGTCGCGAGTGCGAAATAGAGCGGATCATTCATTTCCACGCCGAGATATGCGAGGCGCCCGACAACGGCTACCGTTACCGGAATTGTTCCGGCGTGCATGATCGGTAGAATGGAAGATGAAAACGTCATGCGGATCGCCAAAATGACAATCAGCATAGCGAAAATAAATACGTGAGCGGAAAACAGAGCTGCGGGACTCGACAGCGTATGCGCGCCGATGCCAACTAAAGCAAAGCCGGCCCATGTCATGCCGTTGATCAATTCGGCAATTACAAAACGCCGGCGCCAAACGCGCACGTCAACTTCGGCGCGGGGCAGGGCTAGGAAACGACGGCACAGCTCGAGGAGGAGCACCTTGGCGGAGATGACGAGGATCATCCACAGCGCTGCTTCCAAGGGAGTTGCCCATAACATGGAAGCGATCGAGATGATGATGGACAGCGCTGGCATGGTCGCGGCCGCTGCCATTTCGTTGCGCACGAACATCGTCAGAAGATCGTATTCGTTTTCGGGACGGAGCTCGCCGCCGTTGGTCAGGCGTTCGCGCACGGCCTTGACGTTGTCGAAGGCGCGATTGCGAGTTTCTCGACGGCCTTGGAGAGGCGCGAACTCATCTGATGTGGGAGACCAGGTCATATGTCCCGAACTTCTAATCAAGGTGAAGGAACCGCGTGGTTACGTCTGATTCCGATACAACTACATGGCCCTAGTAGGGCAGAGCTACAGTCTACACGATGTGTTAATATCTACTAAACTCATTAACTTAGTGTTTATCGGTGAGTTCAATTTGTTAAGGTCTGCGGCATGGTGAGCATGGTCTTCAGAGGCCGGACTTGGCGCAATCGATGGGTGTCAATCGCCCTGTTGGCGGGGCTTATCGCAGCTGCCTTCCTTGTGCGTCAGCTAGAACAGACCGACGTCGGCGATGTCGAAGGACATGCAACTGCGATCGACGGAGACAGCCTTTATGTGGCCGGCCGGGAGGTGCGCCTACAAGGCATTGATGCTCCGGAAGGTCAGCAGGTTTGCCGCCGCGGCGGTGCGAAATGGGAATGTGGCGAAGCTGCAACTCAAGAGCTTACTGCGCTGATCGGTGGGCAGACGGTGCGCTGCGAGGGGCTTGAGATCGACAAGCATGGGCGGCTTCTCGCTTTATGTTTTGTCGGAAATTTGAATGTCAATCAAGAAATGGTGATTCGCGGATTTGCAGTCGCCTATGGTCGATATGGCTCTGAAGAGCGAGAGGCGGCAAATTCCAATAGAGGTCTTTGGGCTGGAGAATTTGAAAGGCCACGCGATTGGCGCCGTGAGCGCGGCATCGGCAACTAATGAATTGACGTTGAGATTTGGCTTCGCGGGCCAAAACGGGGAGCACCATATGAAAATTCTAGATACGACTACGGCGCCAAATCCGAGACGTGTCCGTATTTTTTTGGCTGAAAAAGGATTGAGCGTTCCATTTGAGCCTTTCGAAATGAATATGACAAACCTGCGTTCTGAGGAATTCACAGCAATGAATCCGATGCAACGCGTTCCGATTCTCGTGCTCGATGATGGGACGTGTATCAGCGAGAGCGTCGCGATCTGCCGGTATTTTGAAGAGTCGCACCCGGAGCCCCCGCTCTTCGGCACAGGAGCGTTGGGCAAGGCGCTCGTCGAAATGTGGAACCGGCGTATGGAGCTCAATTTCTTTACGGCTGTCGGTCAAGCTTTCCGGCATCTACATCCCAACATGCGCGAGCGGGAAGTGCCTCAGGTCGCTGAGTGGGGTGAGGCGAACAAAGCAAAGTGCTTGGGCGCTCTGAAGATTCTTGATGATCAACTTGCGAACACCCAATACGTCGCGGGCGAAAACTATTCGATTGCGGACATCACAGGCCTCGTTGCTGTGGACTTTATGAAGGTTGCCCGCATCGACATGCCCGATACTCTTTCCAATGTTCAGCGCTGGTATAATGAGGTTAGTGCGAGACCGAGCGCGAAAGCCTAATTCCCATTATCATGTCCGTTTTCTGTTGCCGCGGGCATGTTCCCTAGGTAACAGCCCGTAATTTATCCCTATGGCAATCTGGGAGATCGCGGGATAGATGCGGGCAACATCGCCATGAAACTGACCATTGTGGGTTCAGGTGACGCGTTTGGTTCGGGCGGTCGATTGCAGACGAGTTTCCACGTCGCAATCGGCGAATGGAACTGTCTTATAGATTGCGGCGCGACAACCCTGATGGGGATGTCGCGTCTCGGACTCGACCCGAACGGTGTCTCCGCTATTTTTATTTCTCACCTGCACGGGGATCATTTTTCGGGGCTTGTCTGGTGGCTGCTTCACGCACGGCATGTTGCAAAGCGACAGACGCCGCTGACTATTGTCGGGCCGAGCACGATCGCGGAACGTTATCGCGCGGCAACGGAAGCTTTGTTTCCAGGCTCTTCAGATAAGAGCTTGGCCTTCGATCTGAATTTTATCGAGTTTGACGAAGCCGTGCCTTGTGAGGTCGGGCCTGTGGTGGTGACGGTCGTTCCTGTCAGCCATCCATCTGGTGCGCCTTCCTATGCGGTTCGTCTCGCCGCGGAAGGTAAGGTTGTTAGTTATTCTGGAGATACCGAATGGGTTGATGCCTTGCTTGATGTCGCTAGCGGGGCTGATGTCTACATCACGGAGTGCTTCAGTTTCGACCAAGACATTCCGCATCACATGAATTGGCAGAAGATTTCAAGCCATCTTGATGAGTTCAATGCGCGCCGTGTAGTTGTAACGCATATGGGCGATGATATGCTGTCGCGAGTGGCAGCTGGTCTTGATGTTGGTGACGTAATCCTTGCAAAAGATGGACTCAGTCTCGACGTTTGATGTTTGGTCATTTGAGTAAAGGTGAGTTCCATTCCTCCTGCCTCCGCACATCGCCAGGCAAAGAACGCGGCTAGCGGGCTGGGGCGTTTGTTGCGTGAGATCTCTGGGTGCCGTGTGTGCGTTGACACACCGACCGGCCAGCCTTTGCCGCATGAGCCTCGTCCCGTTCTGCGCGTACGATCGAGCGCGCGCGTTGGGGTTTTTGGGCAAGCACCGGGGCTGCGCGCCCATGATGCCGGGCTTCCATTCAAAGATCCCTCCGGCGTTCGTTTGCGTGAATGGATGGGCGTCGATGAACAAGAATTCTACGATGAGGACCGTATTGCCTTCGTTCCGATGGGCTTTTGCTTTCCTGGCTACAATGAGAAGGGTAGCGACCTGCCGCCGCGCCGGGAATGTGCGCGGACCTGGCGTGCCCGGCTCATCAAGGAGCTCCCCAACCTCGAACTCGTCTTGTTGGTTGGCTCTTATGCGCAGCGCTGGCATTTGCCGGAGGCTCGTAGGCAGTCCCTGACGGATGTCGTGCGCGCTTGGAGAGAGACTTACGAGCAGAGTGATTTTCCTCGTTTTATTCCCTTACCGCATCCGTCTTGGCGCAATTCAGCTTGGTTGAAAGCGAACCCATGGTTTGAGGTGGACGTTTTGCCGGTGGTACGATCTGAAGTGCGCAGACTTATTGCGACGGCGTCGGACCCTGTTGCGCACGACGGTGGACGTTAGAAACCGCCATCCGCGACCGGTGTCTGCTCAGTTCGCATGGAGGGCATTCCGGTGCATTCAAGCTTCTCGACGCACGAGATTACGAACCAAAGCCCGTCGTTTTGCGACATCAATCTTTTCTTGAGTGATGCGGCTCTTCAAAGCGCGATCGCAGCAGAAGGTGCGGCTCACGAGGCGGAAGAACTGGCAAGGTTTGGGCAAAAGGCGGGAAGTGCGCAAGCGTTCGAAGCCGGGCGCTTGGCGAATGAAAACCCACCGAAGCTCCGACGCTTTGACGAGAAGGGATTTCCGCTCGACACGGTCGAATTTCACCCCGCCTATCATGGCTGTATGGCGATGAGTTTTGCCGCGGGGCTGCATTGCAGCCCGTGGGACTATCTCGGCGCTGCCGAGTCCGGTCCACGTCCACGTCCGGGTGCGCACGTGGTGCGTGCCGCCACACTCTACATGATGACGCAAGTGGAGCCGGGCCATGTTTGTCCGGTGACTATGACGAACGCAGCCGTTCCTACACTGCTGCTACAGCCTGATCTGGCTACGTCACTTCTGCCGAAGATCCTTTCGCGAACTTATGACAAAGCCTTTCGGCCATGGCCTCAGAAAGAGAGCGTCAGCATCGGAATGGGGCTCACGGAAAAGCAAGGCGGAACAGATGTCCGTGCGAATGCCAGCACGGCCATTGCCGCCGTGAATGCCGGGGCCGGGCAGGAGTATATTCTCACTGGCCACAAGTGGTTTATGTCAGCGCCGATGAGCGACGCATTTCTGATGCTTGCGCAGGCCCCCGGCGGCCTTTCCTGCTTCTTGGTTCCGCGGTTTCTTCCTGACGGCTCGATCAACGCTTTGCGTCTGCAGCGGCTCAAGAACAAGCTCGGGAATCACTCCAATGCCTCATCGGAAGTTGAGCTCCAGGGCGCGTCCGGTTGGCTTATTGGGGAAGAAGGGCGCGGCATTGCCAACATCATCGAGATGGTGACGATGACGCGGCTCGATTGTGCCGTCGCGTCAGCAGGTCAGATGCGTCTTGCGCTGGCGGTGGCCCTTCATCATTGCCACTATCGCTACGTGTTTCAGAAGCGACTTGTGGATCAGCCAATGATGGCCGCTGTTCTTGCTGATATGGCGATCGACGTTGAGGCCGCGACGGTGCTTGCTGTGCGGTTGGCCGGTGCATTTGAGCGCGCTTGGATGGATCCGCATGAGGCTGCGTGGCGTCGGGTTATGACGCCGGTCACGAAGTATTGGGTGTGCAAGATGGCGCCAGCGCTGGGCTTTGAAGCGATGGAGTGCCTCGGCGGGAATGGATACGTCGAGGATGGGCTCGCCGCCCGGCTTTATCGTGAGTTGCCGCTCAACGCCATTTGGGAAGGGTCGGGCAACGTTATGTGCCTTGACCTCCTGCGGGTATTGCAACGCACTCCTGAGGCCGTATGGACGGTTATGGCTGTGTTGAAAGAGAGCAGCGCAGGGGATGCCGTACTTTCAGCTTCGGTCGCACGGCTTGAGACGTTGATGCGTGGCAGCGCGCAGGAGGGCGATGCACGCACACTTGTCGAAACGTTGGCGCGGACGGCGGCTGGATGTTTGCTGCGCCAATCTTCGCCCGATTTTATGGCCGATGCGTTTATCGCGAGCCGCTTAGGGGGAGAGTTTCGCCACACCTACGGCACGGGCGTTGGGAAGGCAGGCCATCGCGAAATTCTCGAGCGGGCGCGGCCTCTCCAATGATTGGTGTCATGTAAGTCTTAGGCCGTTTCCGTACCGGCGGCATGTGCGGCTTGCTGCTCCAGTTCATCGTGCAGGAAGCTCAGGTCGAAGGGGCCCTGACTGAGGATTTTCTCGACTTCCGCGACTGGTCGGGTTCTTGCGCTGGCTGCTGCCCAGACTATTGCCGAGCGCATCCCCGATTTGCAGTGTGCGAGTATCGGGCCGTCCAGCTTGGCAAGGGTATCTGCCATGGCGCCGACGACGCTGTCGCTGAAGATGTTCGCCTGATTTACAGGGATGTGGACGTACTGGAGGCCATGCTTTTCTGCAATTGCCTTTTGGGATGCCGCCGTTGGTTGGCCAGGTGCTTCGCCGTCGGGACGATTGTTGATGATGGCTTTGAAGCCGCTTGCGGCCGCTTCTTCAAAATCCGCGTCGCTCAATTCTCCGGCGACCGCGAAGTTTGGCGTCAGGTGGGTAACGGTTTGCATGGGCCTCGCTCGTTTCAATTCGTTTGCCGCGTCGCAGGTTTAGGTGTTGCGCGCGTGTTGGTCGACGCGACAATTCGATCTCAGTCACGGATTTTACGCGACGCGGTGTAGTCCCACTTGAAATCATATGCTAATAAATTTGCGTTTCGTCATGGATATTGAAATTTTTTTCTAGTGACGACATGTCCCAATTTTTAATAGCCGGTGGAGATGTGCTGTGCTCGATGAGATGGACGTCAAGATCCTCAAGGTGCTGCAGCAGGATACGACGCGTGCGGTCGCTGATATCGGCAAAGAGGTTGGATTGTCGACCACGCCCTGCTGGCGGCGCATTCAGAAGCTTGAGGAGGCTGGCGTGATTCAACGCCGTGTTGCCTTGCTTGAGCCAACCAAGGTGAATGCAGGCGTTACCGTGTTTGTGCAGATCAAGACGGATCAGCACAGCCTGGAATGGTTAGAGAAGTTTCATGCGGCTGTCGTCGATTTCGAGGAGGTCGTCGAGTTCTACCGCATGTCTGGTGATATTGACTATTTGCTGCGCGTGGTTGTGCCGGATATTGCCGCCTACGACGCATTTTACAAAAAGCTGATCGGCCGCATCGAAATCGCCAAGGTCTCTTCAACGTTTGCGATGGAGCAGATCAAGTACACCACGGCGTTGCCGTTAGATTTCGTTCTCGAAGATGCGCAGCACTCCAAACGAACCTAGGCAAAGCCAGCTTAGGAGTTGGCTTCCGGGTCCGTGATGACCGGTCCGCCAAGAATACGCATTCGTCCGCGCGCAATCGCCGTTGTCGTTCCATCCTCCAAATGCAGGCGCACATCGTAGTAGACATTTCGCCCTTTAATGGCAGCTTCGGTCACATCTGCATAAAGATAAGCGCCGAGGGGGATCGGTGCGAGATATTCGATGCTCGCTCCCGCCGTCATGGACCGTTCGCCCCTGGCGTTACACGTGAAACCAAAAGCCAAATCGGCCAGGGCGAAAGTGACACCGCCGTGGCAGACGCCGAACGTGTTGGTGTGTTGAGGCTTCACGCGCATCGCGAAGCGGCTGCGCTGGGCACCCGCTTCGATGATTTCGACACCGAGTTCTCTAAAAGCCGGATTATTGGCGGCCATTGCTTCCATGAGTTGCCGCGGATCAGGCTGGTCCACTGCAGAGGTGGTGTCCGTGCTCATAATTGTCCTTATTTTCGGTCGCTAGCGTTCAGGCGCGCAATCAAGCTCGACGTATCCCAGCGATTGCCGCCCATCTTCTGGACCTCGCTATAGAATTGGTCGACGACGGCTGCAACCGGAAGGCTGGCGCCATTACGCCGTGCCTCATCGATGCAGATGGAGAGGTCCTTGCGCATCCAATCCACGGCAAACCCGAAATCGAACTTGCCGGCGTTCATGGCTTCCCAGCGGTTTTCCATTTGCCAGGATTGGGCTGCACCCTTGGAAATTGTATCGATTACGGTCGGGATATCCAGGTCAGCCTTCTGAGCGAAATGGATAGCTTCTGCCAAGCCCTGGACCAATCCTGCAATCGCGATTTGGTTCACCATTTTGGTGAGCTGGCCTGCGCCTGGCGCGCCGATGTGTTTGATCATCCGGGCGTAGTGCGTGATCACCGGTTCTGCACGCGCGAAGACATCTGCGTCGCCACCGCACATGACGGTCAGCACACCGTTTTCTGCACCGGCCTGCCCGCCGGAGACCGGGGCGTCGATGAAACCGATGCCCTTTTCTTTGGCAGCAGCGTAAAGTTCGCGTGCGACGTTGGCGGAAGCCGTTGTGTTGTCGATCAGGATGGATCCGGGTTTCATCGCGGCGAGCGCGCCATCGGGCCCAATGATGACGGAGCGCAGGTCGTCGTCGTTGCCAACGCAGCAGAAGACAAAGTCGGCATCCCTGGCAGCTTCAGCGGGCGTCGCTGCCGTTTGTCCTGAGCCGTGCTGCTCAACCCACTCCTTGGCTTTGGCGGCGGTGCGATTATAGACAACGAGGTCGTGTCCGCCTTTCTTAAGGATGTGGCCCGCCATCGGGAAGCCCATAACGCCGAGCCCAATCCACGCAACTTTTGCCATGCCCCTGCTCCTTCCCAGAATTATCGATGGTTCGTATTTGTTGATCCGGCACTTTTAGCCAATGGGTGATGACGGAAGCAAAGAAAAAGGGGCTAGCTGGGACTATGGTTCAGTGACAACACTGAAGAAAGGACACCTCAGTGAATTCGAAGCAGCTTGATGACGGCGGTTCTCTGGCTTCGGGATCTGGTGCGCGTGCGTTGGCTGTGACGCTGGCGGATGTCAAACGCGCTGCTGAGACCATAGCGGGAGCGGTGGTCGATACGGATTGCGACCGCAGTCGTACGCTGTCGGAAATGTTCGGCGCGGACATCTGGCTCAAGTTTGAGAATCTACAGTTTACCGGGGCCTTTAAGGAGCGTGGCGCTCTTAATCGCCTGATGGCGCTGAGTGCTGAAGAACGCCGCAAAGGCGTTATCGCGATGTCGGCGGGCAATCACGCGCAAGGCGTAGCTTATCATGCGAACCGGCTTGGTGTTCCGACGGTTATTGTCATGCCTGAAGCGACGCCGACTGTAAAAGTCGAGAACACGCGGGGGCATGGCGCTCAGGTCATTCTCAAAGGCCCGACCTTGGAAGAGGCGTCTGCTTTCGCGCACGACTATGGGCGTGAGCACGGGCTCACGTTTGTGCATCCCTATGATGATCCGCTCGTAATTGCGGGGCAGGGGACGATCGCTTTGGAGATGCTGCGTGATGTGCCCGATCTCGATTTTCTCGTGGTGCCGATCGGTGGAGGCGGCTTGATTTCTGGCATTGCCGCCGCTGCGAAGGCTTTGAAGCCGGAAATTTGCGTCGTCGGCGTTCAGGCAAAGCTTTATCCATCCATGTACAACGCAACGCGTGGCATGAGCTTGCCGATGCGCGGGGATACATTGGCGGAAGGGATCGCGGTCAAAGCGCCGGGCAAGTTGACGAGCCCCATGGTGAAAGAGCTCGTCGACGACATTGTGCTTGTCTCCGAGCCGGAACTTGAGCGGGCCGTCAGTTTGTTGCTCGCAATCGAAAAGACGGTGGTCGAGGGTGCGGGCGCGGCGGGCTTGGCGGCTCTTATCGCGGAGCCGGGACGGTTTGCCGGACAGAAGGTCGGCTTGGTCTTGTGCGGAGGCAATATCGATACGCGTCTGTTGGCCAGTGTGTTGACGCGGGAACTCGCGCGCGAGGGCAGGCTGTCTCAGCTCACCATCGATATCCCCGATCGGCCAGGCCAGCTGGCTGCGGTGTCAGCCATTATCGCGGAGGCTGACGCCAATGTTGTTGAGGTTTATCACCAGCGCGTGTTTACGGACCTGCCGGCCAAAGGTACCGAGCTGCACATTGTCATCGAGACGCGCGATAGGGATCATCTCGGTAGAGTTTTGCGACAGCTTGAAGAGGCTGGCTTTGCCGTTGAGGTGAAGGGCGCCCGTTGAGCTTTCGGACTTTGCGGGCGCACTCACTCATGGAGCGTCACTGCTTAATCGGCGTTTCCGGATAGGCTAGCTGTTCCCGGGCACGCCATTCGTTTGTGACGTAATTGATGATCACTGACTTACGAACGCCTTCAATGGGGCGCGACTCGAAGCCGTGATAGGTGTTGTCGGACGGAACGAAGATCATGGCGGAGTTTGATTGGAATGGTGAACGTCCAAGATGCTTCTTGTCGTTGTCGTAGATGTCGGTGCCGAGGTTGGCGTGTGAGGGTTCACGCGACATGTAGAGCAACATCGTGAAGACCTTCACGCCGAGATCCGTGTGTGGCTCCAGCCAAAACCCGTCGATGTCTTGCGCATATTCTACGCGGAGATAGCTACCATTCAGGTTGGTGCCGAAATGGTCTGCGAGCGCGTGCGTGAGTTGGTCAGCCTGGAAGGCTTCATTGAACGCCTTGCAGACGGGGAACTTCGCCATGTTCTCAGCATCGAAGTAGGTGCGCGTTGCGTTGTGCAATTCACGCTTTCCGGAAACACCGTCCAGAGCCGGAGCCGGGAAGGGAAGATGGACAATGTCTTCAGCGGCGGCGGCGGGGAGGCAGTCCGTCAGATACCAGTGTCGATAAGGTTCGTCGGTCCGTTTCGACGACTCAATGCTCGCCAGCATGCTGTCGATGATCGCTTGCGAAGAGATGGTCATTTTGTGGACGTCCCCGATTGAGATCAACTGGCGGAATGTGGCCGCCTCGTGGGTTAGGCACGGTGCTAGGGCCGTCTGTCAAGGGGCAAGTGCGTGAGGAGTTTGGTGAGCGGGAGCTGTGACGGTTACGGACTTTTGCGGGTGGACAGCGACGAGCTTGAACGGTTTTGGCCGTAGCTGTCCATAACGCCTTGCCTGCAGGTTGGCTGGCATTTGTGGAAAAGTTGGGGAAAGAAAGGCTCGGATCGGCTGAGGCCGCGTGCCGTCGGCCTTATGGCAGTAAAGCCCTCAGGTAAGAGCTTGATCTGTAATTTAAAAAAGTTGACCCCGTTCGGTGAGGAACGGGGTCATAGAGTTGGAAGGAGCAGTATCGGGTTGGGTCGGAGGTAATCTCGATTTCGGCTTGTCTTAGTCTAAGCGTGTTTTCGCGAAAAATTGCGGGGACGGCTCGTTAAGGGCGACATCGTCTTTGAGCATAGGGTTCGACGACAGCGATACCCTAACGAGAATGAGGGCGGCCAGTAGAAGGCATCCGAGCGCGGCGATCATCGTGTAGCGACAGATGTTGCCGCTGAGTAACTTGGCTGCCTCGAGATCCATGGTTTCCTCACAGGCTATTCAGAGAAATGCCGTTAGGATTTTTATAACCGATAACTTCTTGTTAGTCGAAGAAGTAGAATGGACATGGATAACGACCATTTCTTGAAATTAACTTCACGCTAACCTAAGTTAATGAGTAATTACTTTTATTTTTATGTAATTCAATTTTGGTAGTCGCGCGCGGATGGTTGGCGATGCCCCAGAAGCAGTTTGTGGTATTTATTTGAAAGCTTGAGTCGAATTTGCGGGAAGGTGGCGGCTCGTTGGTTCCGGGAGCTCAACGGCGGAAATGGCTGGCGGTGGCCGTCCTCGTGGCGCTCGGCTGTCTTGTCGTTCCGTGTCAGGCACAAGATCAAGATCCCCCTGCAGTGCTTGCACCTTCCGCGGCCAGCGATGCGGTGCGCGCGTACAAGGTTCTGGATCAGCACTGCGCGCGATGCCACCAGACGGGTCGTCTCAAGCGGAGTGTCTCGGCGGGGGATCTGGGAAATGTCCTAGATCTTGATGCTCTTGCACGGCGCGCGGACTTAGTGCGCCCTGGCTATCCGGATGCTTCTCCACTTTTTACCGTAATGCAGACGCGGCATATGCCGAATGACGTTACGAACGGCTTTGGCGACCTCAAGGAGCCCAGCGTCGAGGAAATTGCGGCGGTTAGGACTTGGATTGCCGGTTTGCGTGCCGTTTCCCGTTGTGTATGGGGAGTCACGGACACCGAGGACGTGGATGCGCTGATCCGGGCCGATCAGCAAGGGGCCGACCCTGAGACCGCAAGGTTTCGCCGGTACGTGCAACTTTCGCATCTTGGCACATCATGTGGCGGAAAGAGCCAACTGGATGCTTACAGGCAGGCTCTCGTCAAACTCCTCAATAGTGTTTCGCGCGCGCCGAAGCCGTTGCGTCCGGATAACGTCGATATCCGAGGAAGTTTCATTGCTTTTGATGTGCGCAATCTGGGATGGTCTCCCGACGAATGGGAAGCCATTGCCAAGCAAACGCCTGAAGCAACACGGCCTGATTTAGGTTCGGATATTTTAGAGGGTTCCGGGAGCCGTCAGCCGCTTTTACGGGCTGACTGGTTGGCGTACGCCCTCTCTGAGCCTGGAAACTACTACGCGCGTTTGCGGATCCCTGTCCGAGAGAGGAATTTTGATGCGTGGTTAGGTTTCACGGGAAACATTGATCTTGCGCAGACACGTGTTGCTGGCGTTGCGCAAAGTGCCGTTACGGGTGCCGCGCGCACTTTTTTGCGCCGCGCGGATAAGGATGGGCGGGTACTTTGGGAGGCTTTTGATTTCGTGCCTGGGACTGGGGAGCAGTCGGACGCACTCACAAATTTGTCGAACCGACTAAGCCGCGGGGCGGGAGATGACGTGGCGGCGGGTGCTGAACAGTCTCGCTTGCTGTTTCAGCTTCCGAACGGCTTTTTTGGCTCGGCCGTGTTTTCTGCGGATGGTACCCGGCGGGACGAGGCAAAGGAGATAGGGACTGAAAGCCATGTCTCTGAATTGGCTGGGCGCGCGACAGGTGGAGGGCTTGGGTGTTTTGTCTGTCATCAGCCGGTCCTGTTGCCCTTTCAGGATGATTTGCGTGGCATTGCCATGGAAGAGGTCAGCCAGAGCGGAGGCGGTGCAAACCACCTGGTTTCTCAGGCGGAGCTTGATGCGCTCTTGGCGAACGATGCCAACGCACAGACGATCGTCCTCCGTTCGGCGGGCATTGGACCTGATCTGACAATCGATGGGTTGGAGCCGATTCACGCGTTGGTTCTGAACTATCTGCGCGCGCTTGATATTCGCCGCGTGGCCCGCGAAATGGGTCGAAGCGTCCAGCAGATTTCTCAAACGCTTGAGAAGCTTGACGGCGATTTGGCGCCTGCCGCCCGGCGCTTGCGTCAGGGGGTGATCACACGGGCGGAGTTTGACTGGCTCGCTTCTGAGCTTGTTGAGGATACGGATCAAAGGCAGTCAATTCGGCCCCATGCGGATGACTTGCGCCTTTCGTTATGGAGCGACAAGCCAAGCTACAAAGCGGGTGAAGCGGCCTACTTCTTTGCTTCTAGCACACAGGATTGTCATCTGACATTGATTTCGGTTGATGCCAAGGGGCTGGCTACCGTCTTGTTTCCCAACGACTTTAATCCCGATAACCTTCTCAAGGCCCGCCAACGTTTACGCGTGCCGGGACCGGCTGATGAGTTCAGGTTCCGATTGCGGACTGTTGGTGAGGAAATGATCGTTGGGATTTGCATGGCGGGCGGACGTACCTCGCCGCCCGGTGTTTTCCACGACTTCGAGCGTCAACGCTTTACCAGTCTGGGGGATTGGGAAGCCTTTCTCCGCGATGAGCTGGCAGCGGATAGCAAGGAGCGTGCCGGCGGAGGGACGGTGCAGCGGGCGAAATTAGTGTCCGGCCGCAAGCGCCGGGACACAGTGCCCGCCCGCAGCGACCCGACACCGCTGCCGCAAGCCCGCGACGCGATCGTCATCAAGATAGACTGAGCTTTATTGCGGATCAGGCCAAGCGCTCTAGGGCTTTCAAGCCGAGAATGCCACCGAGAACGATCGCGACAAATGTCAGGTATGAGCCCAAAGCCAGCGTCGAGATGCCTGTCAGGCCCTGGCCGATCGTGCACCCGAGCGCCATCACACCCCCGAAGCCCATGAGTGCGGCGCCTGATAAGGTCCGCACGGTGTCACCGGCATCGGAAAAGGACGCCACGCGGAAACGTCCCATAGACATGGCGGCAAGGAAGGCGCCGAATAATGCCCCGAAGACGCTTGCGGCTCCAAAGCCCGGATAGCCTAGTGCGGTGTAGCGCTGGATCCATTCTAGGCTGTCGCCCGCGGGGCGGACGTAGGTCAACGAGATTGGAGGAACGGGCGCTTCGGTGAACTCATCGAAGGCGAGGCCAGTGGCCGCCCAGCCTGCGATCACGCACAACCCGACTGCAATACCGGCGATGATATGGACGGGGCTTGCGCGCATTTCGCGGCTTGCGAAGCAATAGAGCATCATTAGACCCGCGATGATCGCACCGACGGCGAGGCCCGCGATGTCGCCCGGAACGATTTGGTGGGCTGAAGCCATGTCGGCAAGGCTTGTCGATGGCGCGCCGAGGCCGCTCATTGGGAGTGCTGTCGCGTCCGCAATTGCAGCTCGCAGAGGGCCTAGGACGCCGCCGATTGTGGCGTATGCAAAGATCCCGACGACGACGAGAGTGAGCAAAGCCCGCAAGTCGCCGCCACCGGCGCGCGCCAGGTTGCGGCTCGGGCAGCCGCCGGAAAAGACCATGCCGAAGCCGAAGATCAGTCCGCCGAGGATATGGCCTGACCAATTCAACGAGGGGCCGAGATACATCGACTTCTCGACCGACACGATGCCAGTGTAGGCGAGCGCCTGGGTGCCGAGGATTGCGACCGCGCCTGCCAGGATCCATGAGCGGAAGCGGCGGTAGTCGCCAAAGTTAAAAGCGTCGGAGATCCCGCCCATCGTGCAGAAGTTTGTGGCGTAGACGATGCAGCCAAACGCGAAGCCGACCACCAATCCTGAGATCATCAGGTAAAGTGGTGCGTTTTCGATAAAGGCTTGGCGTAGTTCTTCCATCGTCAGTGGTCTCCGAGACTGTCCGTTGTCGGCGGCAGCGTTATCATAGTCAAACTTGAGAATGTTAACTGAATTCCACTGTTCTAAACGCCCCTGGAACAAGATGGCGCGGTGACAGCGGGCCTGGAACAACAAATTTGCTTCACGCTAGTGTCCGGTTTCCAAAGTTCGCTGCAGGGGATGCTTGTTTGGGAGCAAACTTCGGAATCAAAAGGGACACTAGAATCATGGGGTTGCTCGTGTGTTTCAGAGCGAGTAATTCGCTGACGGCCATTCCGCGATAACCGGCGAATTTCTCGATCATCACACGAGGGGTTTACGTGGGGGGCAAATGACCATATATCCGCGCTTCTTTGCGATAAGGCGGTCTCTGCTGGTATGAGCAGCGCCCTCGGATTTTTAAACCCGACTGGTGGAGGTCCCATGAAATGGAAAAGCTCGCTTCCGCGGCAGCTCTGATCCAATCCCGACGCCCTGAAAAGCCCGTACTTGGACTTCGTCCGCAGGCGGCTGGCCGGGCGGCGCGTTGGTTTATAGACAACTTTGATGGCGATGTGGCCTATGCCTACAAGGCCAACAGCTCGGTCTTTCTGGTCGGGGCGCTGTATGGTGCCGGAATCCGACATTTCGACGTTGCCTCGCTCCCTGAGCTTGAGGACGCCGCCACGATTCCTGGGGCAGAGCTTCATTTCATGCATCCGGTCAAATCGCGCAGCGCAATTCGTCGCGCGTATGATTTGGGTGTCCGTAGTTTTTCCCTCGATGGGCTCGATGAGCTTACTAAAATTGTCGAGGAGACGACTGGGGCGGATGGCCGCCCGGCGCGGGATTTGAAGCTGTTTGTGCGCGTGGCGGTACCTGCGATCAACAGCCTCATCCCACTTGAGCACAAATTTGGGATCGCTGGTGCTGCAGCCGCGGATCTTCTCGTTAAGACGCGTCAGGTGGCGGCCGAATTGGGCATCACGTTCCATGTCGGTTCGCAAACAACGACACCAGACGCGTTCGTCGCCGCATTGCAGGCGGTGCGCGAATTGATCGGCGTTGCTGGCGTTGTCGTCGACCGTATCGATGTCGGCGGCGGCTATCCTTCGCGGTATCCGAACAGTGAGCCTTCACCGCTCGTCGATTTTATCGACGCGATTGATGCTGGCCTCGAAGAGATGCCCGTGCGTGAAGATGTCCGCGTGATGTGTGAGCCAGGCCGTGCGCTGGTCGCAGAGGCTGAAAGCCTAATCGTGCGGGTGGATGCGCGCCGCGGTAGCCATCTTTATATTAATGACGGCTCTTACGGGACGCTGTTCGACGCCGCGCATCTTGGCTTCGTATTTCCGGCACGCATGGTTTCGCGTGAGCCGGAAGCTGGTGAACCGCTCACGGGGTTTGAACTGTGGGGGCCGACCTGCGATTCAATTGATCACATGCCAGGCCCCTTCATGTTGCCGGCGTCCATTCGGCCAGGAGATTACATTGAGATTGGCAACATCGGCGCTTATGGCCGGGCGATGGCTGGCAAGTTCAATGGTTATGGCGATTACGAGGAGGTCATCCTGCTCGATGAGCCTCAGGTGACCATGTACTCGGAAGATGCCGCTGTGCCGGCGCGGTTTGCGCGCGGCTAAAATTTCGCTGCCGGCTTCGTCTGGCGGAACACAATTGATAAACAACGAGGCTCGGGGGTAGACGCTTTCGAGCCTCGTTTTGTGACTAGTGCCAGGGACCAAAAGATATGGGCCAACAACCGAGCGACCCCTTCACTTACCTACATGCGGACGAGGCCTTTCTCGATCCAGATCGGTCCGACGTGCTTTGTCCGCATTTGGCCCGTGCTCTCGTTATTCCGTTTGGGCTCGAGGCGACGGTGAGCTACGGCTCCGGTACGGCGCGGGGTCCTGCGGCCATCCTTGCGGCCAGTCATCAGCTTGAGTTGTACGACGACGAACTCATGCGTCAGCCTTGTGATGATTTCGGTATCGCGACGTTGAAACCGCCGGTGATTGATCTCGAAAAGGGTCCTGAACCTGCTTTGGATAAGCTCGCACGCATCGTCGAGCAAACATTGGAAGCTGGCCGATTTCCGTTCGTGCTTGGTGGCGAGCATTCGTTGACTGCAGGTGCCATCCGGCCTTTTGCGGCACACTATGACAACCTCGTTGTTTTGCAGTTCGATGCTCATGCCGATTTGCGGGATGGTTATCTGGGTGAGCGCTTTTCGCATGCGGCAGCGATGCGGCGTGTGCTTGACTATCAGCACGTCAGTTTAGTTTCGGTTGGTATCCGTGCGGTATCGGCTCCAGAGGTTGGTTTTGCCGAAGCGAACAAGCATCGTGTTCACATCCATTGGGGCAAAGACCAAGCACATTGGTCGATCGAAGATATCGTTGCGCCGCTGAAGGGGCGTCCGATCTACGTCACTTTCGATATCGACGGTCTGGACGGGTCAATCATGCCTGCGACGGGTACGCCTACGCCCGGCGGTATGAATTATCCGCAGGCGCTTGCGATCCTGCGCCGCGCGGCGCAGGTTGGCACGATCGTAGGTGCGGATCTCGTAGAGCTGGCGCCGATACCGGGCTTCCATGCGTATGATTTTCTTGCGGCGCAACTTGCCTACAAGATGATGGCGTATGCTTTGTCCGGGACGGGGCCTGGCGTGCGCCGTTCGCGCGTCTTGTCCTGATAATCTTAGGACTGGTGGGCGGTACTGGGATTGAACCAGTGACCCCACGCGTGTGAAGCGTGTGCTCTACCGCTGAGCTAACCGCCCGGTTCCAGGGAAGCCAGCTTATGCTGACATTCTTCACCTGCTGTCAAGGTCCGTGGTGACCGAACTTCGCACCCTTCACTTACCGTCGCGCATCAGTCAGCTCGAAGCTTTGGGCGATGCGTCGGAACTCCGGGATAAGCGTTTGTGATGTTGGTGTGATGCCAAGCAATCGATAGTATCCACCACCGGGTGCCGGAAGCAAAATCTGTAGCAGGTTGACCGGATTTTCGTCTGTTGCGTCTACGGCGGTTGCCTCTATCGATATGCCTTCCAGGCCGCCGATAGTCACTTCTGTGGGCGTGCTCAGCTTAAGCTGGCGATAGCCCGTGAGTGAGGTCAGCAGCTTTGTTGCAAACGCTTGGGGCTCCTTGACCGGTCGCTTGTCGAGGGAGGGGGCAATCATGAAAACGGGGCGACTTTGTCCTTTGCGCTCAGGTTCAAATCGGCCGTCCCGGGTATAGACCGTGCTTGTGCCGATAACGGTGCCCGCTCGTTTGAATTCTCCGAGATATCCAAGACGGTAAAGCTCCCGCACCGTGAGATGAGCGGCGGTTTTCGCCGAACTGAGAACGCGCTCAATATCCTCTGCCGTTATCGTGCGATTACGCATGATCTCGACCGGCACATTCGCGGAAACCAATACCGACTGATCGGCCGTACGGAACACAACGAAGAACTTTTCGTACGTACCGGTTGGCGAGGTTTGTTGGGCGCGAATGTAAATGTGATCATCCGTCCGGGGCAGTGTCCCACGTTCGACGGATGTAATTCCGCGCTTGGCAAGCCCTTCCGCCGTAAAACCTGAAATCAATTCGTCATAGGCTTCGTGAGGCGTTTCGAAGATCACGTAGCTCACACCGAGATTTTCGTTTGTAAAACCGGAGAATAGCGGGGACGGTTCGAAGCCTTCCGGGAGGTCGAGCACGACCCGACTGTTGAGAGCCTGTTGGGGCAGGGCGGAGGCTTGAAGTGCGCCGAACATGAAAGAGGCCGCGAGGACCACGAAAAGCGCCACCGTTCGAACGACGCTTGCTCTTCGATCAGCGCTCAGATCGATGGTGTGGCACTCAGCTGTCGGAAGGCGCATTGGTTATCTCGCTCGCCTGAAACGGTACCCAGTCGCCGTTCTGGCCCCAGAATTAGTTTCTTCATAGCGAGAGGAGAGGGGGTGGATGCGGCTGAATTGCGGCGCCTGAGCTGACTGCTACAGGGCGTCGCGAATGAGGCACTTTGCGCGAAAAAGGGGCGCCGCGTGGACCTACGGCGCTCCGGTATGAGTCAGGCGGAATGTTGGATCAGGAAGCGATATACGCCGCCGCTTTCTTCGTGTTCCAACAAGGTGTTTCCGGTTGTTTTGCAGAACGCTTGGAAGTCGGCGACAGATCCGGGATCGGTGGCCAGGACCTCAAGGGTGCCGCCGCGGGGAACGTCCTTGATGATTTTTTTGGTTTTCAAGATTGGCAGCGGACAATTCAAACCCTTTGTATCCAGTGTCATATCGGCCATGGTCGTCGCAGTCTCCGGACAGATTTTTGTTTTTATCGGCGCCTAATTCTCAGCCGCTCACGAGAGGTTGATAGCAGAGGTAGAAGGCGCGCGACGATATCAAAACGTGCAAATTGGCGATAGGTTTGGCGGCCTGACGCCCGAATCGCACGGTGTGAGTGGGTATATCGCGGCAATTAGGCATTGCCGGATTGGTTGTCATCAGGCATCAGCGGGTGTCACCATTATACGGTTTGCGTCGGGTTTGGCTTACCTAGGGGCTGTCGGCTTTTTTCGGCATGGGAACGCGAGGGGAATCATGAACGTGTCTGAACCCAAACCCAGGACGTTCCGGTTTTCATTCGGTCTGGAAAAACTTGGGCTGATTGCGCTTCGCGCCCCTCTTCTCTCGGCTTTGTTGATCGTCGTTCTTTCGGGCTTGGCGGCGCTTGGCGTTTCGCGGCTCAAGGTGGACGATTCGCTTTCGGAGCTCTTTCGCACCGATACACCAGAGTTTCATCAGTACGAAACTATCGATCGGTTGTTCCCATCAAGTGAATATGACGTTTTGATTGTTGCTTCGGGGCCTGATCTTCTGAGCCGCGAGGTTTTGACGGCGTTTCGCGAAACGACGATTGATCTGCAACTAGCAGATGGCGTCAACGGTCTCGTTTCCATGATGTCGGCGCGTGATAAACCGGACGAGACCGGCTATGCGCCCCCGATTGTTCCAGACGATCTCCCGGAGGATGACGCTGGCCTGTCGGCCATGGCTGAGCGGCTCAAGACAAATGACATTGTGAAAGGGAAATTCCTGTCAGATGACGGGAAGCTGGCTTTGATCGTTATTTCTCTGGATCGCGCTGCGGTTGCCAGAGACGGTTCCAAGGCTGTCATCGAGGGACTGAGAAAGACCGCAGAGGATGGCTTCGCGGGAACAGGCGTCACCATCAAGCTGACCGGTGCGCCAGTCATGCAGCTTGAGATCCGCAATGCGGTGGAGCAAGACCGTCTTGTCTATAACGGGTTGGGCTTCCTCGCAGGGCTCGTTGTTGCATTCATTTTCTTCAAGCGTCTATCCTTGACGATCATTGCGGTGGCGGGGCCGGGGATTGCCATTCTCTGGACGTTGGGCGTCCTGGGTGCGCTCGACTTTCGGCTCAATCTCTTCATCAACGTTATTACGCCCTTGATTCTGGTGCAGGGTTTTTCAGATTCCATGCACTTGGTCCTTGCGGTTCGTCGCGGCATCATGGCTGGCGTGGACCGGGTCGCTGCAGCGCGCGCGGCTGTTATAGACGTGGCGCCTGCGTGTCTTCTGACGGCTATGAACGCGGGGATTGCGATCTTGTCGTTGTCGCTGGCTGAATCCGCTCTTATTCGAACATTCGGTGTCGCGGCTTTGTTGGCTGTCGGGATTTCTTATCTTGCGGTGGCCGTGGTCGTGCCGACGCTTGCTGCAATTTTCGTAAAGCGCGAAACCCACGTGCTTGCCGATCCTGATGAAGAAAGCGGTGGCGTCGGACTGCTGCAGCGGGTGACCGACCGCGTGATGGGGACGGCAGCCCGAAATCCGGCGTTGTTCACTACGCTTGGCGTCGTTGCTGTGGTGCTGACCGGCATCGCCTACGCCCAGCTTGAACCGAAGTATCGGCTCGCCGATCAAGTGCCGGATCAGGAGCAGGCCTTGGCGGGTTCAGCGCAATTGGATCAGAAACTAACGGGCGCCAACCCGATCCATGTCATGATCCTTTTACCTGACGATAAAGACGCGTCAGGCGCCCCTAAAAATACTCTTTTCGATGAAGAAACGCTGGATACGATCCGGACGGCTCATGACGTTCTCGAAAAGCGCGCTGGGCTCGGCAACGTTTGGTCGCTCGACAGTTTGAGGCGCTGGCTGGCAGAAGCCGGGGAAGACAATGTCGAGACCGTTCAACGCTACGTATCAATTTTGCCGGAACATCTAGTGCGACGGTTCATTTCAGGCGATGAGCGGGCTGTCTTGGTGACGGCTCGCATGCCGGACCTTGACGCCAGTGAAATCCTGCCTGTTGTCGAGCAGATTGACGCTGCGTTGGCGCCAGTGCGCGCGGCGCATCCCGGGTATGAAATCAACGTTACGGGCCTGCCGGCCATCGCGGCGCGCAACTCGGCGACGTTGATCACAGAGCTCAATTGGGGCCTCGTCGGCGATATTTTCGTGATCTTTATCTTCCTAGGGTTGGCATTACGATCGGTTCTGGTGGGTGTAGCAAGTATTCTGCCATCCCTGTTCCCGATCTTTGCGACAGGTGCTCTTCTCTGGGCTTCTGGTGAAGGGCTGCAGTTTGCGTCGATCATCGCGATTACCGTGGCATTTTCGTTAGCTATCGACTCTACAATTCACTTCCTGAACAGGTTCCGGCTGGAGGAAGACCGTCTCGGTGGCGGCTCGGGCATGCACTTCGAGGCGTTAAGGCGCACCGCCCATCACATTGGTCCCGCGGTCGTTTTAACGACGATCGTTCTGGCGATGGGGCTTGGCGTTACGGTGCTTTCGGACCTGCCGTCGCTGAGGCTCTTTGGGCAGCTTTCGGCAGTGTGTCTGTTTGCTTCTCTGATCGCGCAACTTGTTATCCTGCCGGCGACAATTTCCCTTTATCGCGGATGGATACCGCGCAATCCGTAACCCTAACGATTTGCGACGGGGCGGGGGGCGACAGGGAGGCTTGCGCTCTTGTTGCTCAGATGCTTATGGACTGGGGTTCATACGTGGCGTTCGGCGGGGCCGACAATGAGAACACGCGAATTCTTGTGTGCGACCGGTACTTTGCGGTTTGGAGGAGACCCCTTATGGCTCGTATTTTGACGTTTGTTCGGTCTTTCGGTGTGCTTGTGGCTTTGGTGGGGTTCGGCGCCTCCGTCACGTTGGCCGATGATAAGCCAGAGTTCAGTGAACAAGGCTTTCTCAGCGCGGCGTATGATAACTGCGCCACCGTCGAAAATCGTAATCCCAAGTCTTGCGAATGCGAGCAGAAGCTTATGAGCGATCCGGATCGGATGAGCCTCGAAGACAAGCAAATGGCATTTTACTATTGGCGCGATAAGGAACGCTATATCAAAGAGTTCGAGGCAAAGCGCACGGCGGATCCTAAGTGGCAGGAGGCGTTTGCGCTGCGGATGGCGCAGGTTCAGGCGCTTATAATCGCTGCCTGCGGGGTTTGAGGGAAAAATACTCGGTTTCTACTATTGGGGCTTCTCTAAGGTCGGTCGTTGCCTGTAACATGACTGACATGAAGTGAGAGTGGAGACGTTGGGGATGGGACCGTTCTGTATCTTCCCGATTTCCGTCTCTAGTGAACCCTAATTGTGCCGAGGCCGCGTGACCGACGCATCCTCACCTAAGAGCACCAAATCAGCCACCCGCCACCATCGTGGCTGGAGGGAATGGCTTCGTAATGTATTCCTTGGGCCTCTCGCGTTTCTGATCGTTATCAACGATACGATTTATCGGCGTATTTTAGGCGCTCGCTTTAGCCGGGAACGATCTGAAGTCATCGGACTTAAGGCTCGTCCTCGTTCGATGCTTCGCGGCAATGCCGTGAGTGTGGTCCCGTCGTCGGGCGGCACGGAGAGGCAGGCTCATCGGGTTGGCGGACGGCTTGTTCTCGTTGGTACTAAAGATGTGCGCCGGCGTGCGCCTGCTACGCGCATTATACGGGCGACATCCATTGAGGTTTCACAGGAAGCGCACGACGCGTTGATTAGTAACCTCAGGCGGTGTCTCAGCCCTGCCGCCGTTGGTGCTGTGATCGAGGAGATCAGCGAAAGGGGCTTATGCGGATATCAGCAGTTTGTGGCCATTCTTGATCGGCTGGTTGATCTTGAGGCCACCGAAGAGGAAGTGAAGGCCGCACTAGCCTGTGCGGGACTGATGGGCACTTGCGAAGTCGATATGATCCGCCGCGTCATCAAGCTGAAATTCGATCCCATCAGCGGGCACATGGATTGGCACCACCGCGCTGTGCGAAGCATTGGCTTCAGCCGAAAGGGCCGGGCGTTGTTGCCTGCAGCCCGACGCGACATGTCGCGGTTAAGAGCCGTGGTTCATCTCGACGCGATGGACCGCATGGTCGGCTGGGATCTGCCGCCAGAGGATACTCTTCTCGGGAACGGATAAGGGCGGCCAAAGACATTGGCGATTGCAGGCCAGCACGGGATGCTGCGGCCGTTGTTCCGTTGGGTTATCGCCACATTGCGCCAAACGGCTACGGCGTTTCAATTTCGGTCTTGATTTGGCCGGCGACAGTGGCGGCTTCGTCAAATTTGTTAGAGTCGCAGTGCCCCTCCATGGTGGTCAAGAGCTCTTCAAGCTTATCGAGCTTGGCATCAGGGAGGTTCTTTTCCTCGGCCGATTGAGCCAGGTCAAAGGCCTGTTTCAGACAATCGTCAACGTTAGCGGCCACATCCTGTGCGAAAGCGGGACTGGAGACGAGGAGGCCTGCAGCGACGGCGAGGACGATACGTTTGATCATGTCTTAGGTTTCCTCTTTTGAGAGCCGTTACGGCCGAGCGTATCTTGCGGTTGAATATGGCTCTTCAAGGACAGGTGCAATGGTGCTTTGGAGTGTGGCTTGAGGCCTACACATTGTGTCAGTCGGAGCCCAACAATTCCTGTAGAGCCTGTTCCAGCTGACCGTAGTGGTGGATCAGGATATCAGCTCCCAGATCTTCCGGAGGCACTTCAGTATAACCAAAAGAAACGGCGATGACTTTAATTCCGGCGGCGCGGGCGGTGGCCACATCGGTTGGGCTGTCACCAACCATTATCGCGCGCGTGAGTTCTCCGCCCGCAAGTTTAACGGCGCCGAACAAGTGATCGGGGTGGGGTTTGCAGACTGGAAAAGTATCGCGTCCAGCCAATGCATCAAAGCTGTCGAGCCAAGCCAGTTCGGTAAGGAGTTGTCGCGATAATGTTTCGCGTTTGTTGGTACAAATGGCCAATCGGCTGCCCGCGATGCGGAGACGGCCTATAACGTCGCGGGCTCCTTCGAAAGGACGGCTGGTTGCGGCGATGTTTTCGCTGTAGTGGCTCAAGAAGCTGGCAAGGAGTTGATCGACGTCTTCGTCGGTTTTTTCCATACCAGACTGCCGCAGGCCTTCGATAATCATCCGCCGCGCGCCAAAGCTGATCCAGGGTCGCAGATCTGCTGGCGCGACTGCGGGAATGCCGCACAGTTCAAGAACGTGGTTGGCAGCGTGGATGAGATCGGGTGCCGTGTCGACCAGAGTGCCATCGAGATCAAAGACGACCGTCGCATCGCGCATGCTGGCGTTCCTTAGGTTTGGTTGGTTGTGATGGGGTGGTGAAATTGCGACTACCAGTCGGGTGTAGGTTGAATGACGACTATTGCGCGCTTACACAAAACCTACAGGCGGGTCCAGGCGCTAGGGCCGATTTTAAATAGTGCGCGCATAAATCAGCGGGCCAGAAAGGCTAGGTTATGGATAAAAAGGTCATGACGCTTCTTAAGACGCAAGCTCTCATCGATGGGGCTTGGGTTGGCACTCCTGCGATGCCTGTTACCGACAAAGCGACCGGTGAAGAGATTGCGCGCGTCCCCGATCTCGGCGTGGCTGAAGCGAAAGCAGCGATTGAGGCTGCTCACAACGCATTTCCGGCCTGGTCGAAGCTTCTTGCCAAGGAGCGCACCGCCATCCTACGCCGTTGGTACGAGCTGATCATCGAACATGCGGATGAGCTGGCGCTTCTTCTTTCCAAAGAGCAAGGAAAGCCACTGAGTGAGGCGCGCGGTGAGATAATGTACGGTGCGGGCTTTGTCGAATTCTTCGCCGAGCAGGCCAAGCGCGTTTACGGCGAGACGCTGCCGACCTTCAAGGCAGGGGCGCGTACGGTTATTTTGAAACAGCCAGTCGGTGTCGTTACGGCGATCACGCCGTGGAATTTTCCCAATGCGATGATTACACGGAAAGTCAGTCCCGCGCTCGCGGTGGGATGCACTGCTGTTGTGAAGCCTGCGGAGGATACGCCTCTCTCTGCGCTCGCTCTTGCAGAACTTGCCGTTCGTGCTGGTGTTCCCAAAGGTGTTTTGAATGTCATCACCACTGCGGATGCGGCGACGGTCGGCAAAGAACTGTCGACGAATCCGCTGGTACGTGTCGTCACATTCACGGGCTCGACGGAAGTGGGCCGCATTCTCATGGGGCAAGCGGCTAGTACGATCAAGAAAGTGTCGCTGGAGTTGGGCGGGAATGCGCCGTTCATCGTGTTCGACGATGCGGATATCGATCAGGCCGTTGCAGGGGCGTTGGCTTCGAAGTTCCGGAATGCGGGTCAAACGTGCGTCTGTGCCAATCGGATCTATGTACAAGACAAGGTCTATGATGCTTTCGCGGAGAAGCTGTCAGCAGGGGCGGCGAAGCTCAAGGTTGGGGCAGGTACGGAATCTGGCGTTGAGATTGGCCCACTGATCAACGAAGCAGGCATTGCCAAGGTGGAAGATCATGTCGCCGATGCTGTGAACAAGGGCGCACGTGTTCTCATCGGCGGAAGCCGGCATGATCGCGGCGGCACGTTTTTCCAGCCTACGGTTCTAGCGAATGTCGATTCCAGCATGAAGGTGACGCGGGAAGAGACATTCGGTCCTGTTGCGCCTCTGTTCCGGTTCACTGACGAAGCCGACGTTGTCGCACAAGCCAACGATACGCAGTTTGGGCTTGCGGCTTACTTCTATGCGCGCGATATCGGTCGCGTTTGGCGTGTCGCCGAGGCTCTCGAATACGGAATGGTTGGTGTCAACGAAGGTGTGATGTCGACCGAACTGGCCCCCTTCGGTGGTGTTAAGCAATCGGGCCTGGGGCGTGAAGGCTCTCATCACGGTATCGAGGAATTTCTCGATACGAAGTATGTGCTGATGGGTGGTCTTTAGTCCTCGCCATAATTTTCGGGCGCGCAGCCCTCGAGTGGTTGCGCGCATTATCGAACTCTTCTGGCCGAATTAGCTGAGCGGCCGCAAGCCAAGGATGGTCAGAATGTCGGATGAGCTGAAGCGTCAAGCGGCGGCGAAAGCTGTCGAATTCGTTGAGGCGGGGATGCGGGTTGGTCTCGGGACGGGATCGACAGCCGCGCATTTTGTGGATCTTTTGGCGGCGCGTGTGCGCGAAGGCCTTTCCGACATCGTTGGAGTCCCGACGTCTGAGGCGACACGGGCGCAGGCGGAGAAGCTCGGCATTAAGCTCGCGACACTCGATGAATTCCCAGTGCTTGATTTGACCGTCGATGGGGCCGATGAAATCGACGCTGAATTGCGCATGATCAAGGGCGGTGGCGGCGCGCTTTTGCGCGAGAAGATCGTCGCCACTGCTTCGGAGCAGGTCGTGATCATTGCGGATAAGAGCAAGCTTGTCGAAACCCTGGGTGCATTTCCTCTGCCGTTAGAGATCGTGCCGTTTGGGCTCGGCGCGACGCGCAATCTCGTTGAGCTTCTCGCCGCGGACGCGGGATGTGAGGGGGAGATCTCTCTCAGAATGGGAGCCGACGGCAAGCCGTTCATGACGGACAGCGGCAACGTGATCCTCGATTGCGCCTTTGGCCGCATCGAAGATCCGGAAGGGCTTGATGACGCATTGAAGTTGGTGCCGGGCGTGGTTGAAACGGGGCTGTTTCTCGGGATCGCGGATGTCGCAATCCTGTCTGCTGCCGACGGGATCGAGGTTCTGGAAACAGATTACAGCGGCGAGATCTAAATTAAGCGTCGTTAGTGAGAAACTTCTGTCTCGGTTCTGAGTCTTTCTACTTCCGGTGAAGTTATGAGCAATTACGATTACGACCTGTTTGTCATCGGTGGTGGTTCGGGTGGCGTTCGCGCTGCGCGCATTGCAGCCGGATATGGCGCACGAGTGGGCCTAGCTGAGGAATATCGGCTTGGCGGCACGTGTGTGATCCGGGGCTGCGTGCCGAAGAAGCTTTTCGTCTACGCGTCGCGCTATGCCGATGAGTTTGAAGATGCCGCGGGTTACGGCTGGTCTGTTGGTTCGACTAAGTTTGATTGGCCGAGCCTTGTCGCCGCAAAGGACAAAGAGATCAGCCGCCTCGAGGGTCTGTATGGTGGTACGCTTGAAAGAGCGGGTGTCACCGTGTTCGGTGAGCGGGCAGAGTTTGTCGATGCGCACACCTTGCGGCTTAAGCCTTCCGGCCGGACGGTGACTGCGGACAAAGTGCTCATTGCGACGGGCGGCACGCCATTTGTCGACTCAAAGCTTGAAGGCTATGAATTGGGGATCACGTCGAATGAGGCGTTTCACCTAAAGCGCTTACCGGAGCGTATTGTCATTTATGGCGGTGGTTACATAGCCATCGAGTTCGCGGGCATCTTCGCCGGGCTCGGTGTCGACACGACGATCGTTTATCGCGGTGACAAAATATTACGTGGCTTTGACGATGATTTACGCGATGGGCTAACAACTGCTTACACCAAGCGCGGAATCAAGCTCGTCTTAGGGCGGGTGTTCACCAAGCTTGAAAAGGTCAACGGTCGGCTCGTTGGTCATCTTGACGACGGCTCCACCTTGGAAGCGGACGAGATCATGTTGGCGATCGGCCGCAATCCGAACGTTGTGGGGCTCGGGCTCGATGCCATTAGCGTTGAGCGCGGATGGAACGGAAGCATCGTTGTTGATGACGAGCAACGGACGAATGTTGAGAACATCTTCGCGGTTGGTGATGTCTGTGACCGGTTTAATCTTACGCCGGTCGCCATTGCTGAGGGGCATGCATTTGCGGATGCCCAGTTTGGGAACAACGCGCGATTGGTTTCTTACGAGATGATCCCGACGGCGGTGTTCTCGACACCGGAGATTGGGACGGTGGGGCTTGGCGAGTGCGATGCCCGTGAACGGTGCGCGAAGCTCGACGTCTACAAATCCGAATTCCGTCCGATGAAGGCCACGTTATCCGGCCGCGATGAGAAAATGCTCATGAAGCTGCTGGTTGACGGGGAATCCGGGCGCGTTGTTGGGTGTCACGTCATCGGAGAGGGTGCCGCTGAAATCGTTCAGATGGCGGCCATTGCTTTGCGCATCGGCGTGACGAAAGCACAGTTCGATCAAACGATGGCGCTGCATCCGAGTGCTGCGGAAGAATTCGTGACCATGCGGCAAAAGTGGCAACCCGTAGCAGCCGCTGCCGAATGAGTCCCTCGGAGACATGTCTGTTAGGGACGTTACGGCTTGGCTGATTGCACGTGGCATCGCGCGCGGCTATGAGTGCCGTCAAATCCATTTTGTGAGGGATCATGCGACGGCTCGATGGCAAAATCATCGTGGTGACCGGTGCGGCTTCCGGCATTGGCCGGGGTATCGCGCATGTCTTTGCCGCTGAAGGTGGACATGTGCATGTCACAGACGTTGACGGCGACGGCGCGGAGCGGGTCGCTGGCGAAATCACGTCCAATTGGGGACAGGCGACGCCTTTCACCGTTGATGTGTCGCGGGGACAGGATGTCCAGGCTCTTTTTCGCGCGGTCGAAAGTGCCCATGGCCGTGCGGACGTCATCGTTAACAACGCCGGCTTAAATGTCCGTGCCGATTTCCGGCATTTGGCGGACGCGGAGTGGGAGCGCATTCGCGAAGTCAACCTGGACGGCGTCGTCCGCATCGCGCGCGATGGCTTTGGGCTCTTGAAGGCAGCCGGGAGCGGCTCGCTGATCAATATTGCCTCGATCATGGGGCATCGCGGGATGCGGCAGCTCGCGGCTTATTCAGCCTCGAAGGGTGCCGTTGCGGCGCTGACGCGCGCACTCGCTGTCGAATACGCGCCGTTTGGCATCCGCGTAAACGCTTTGGCACCGGGCTTTATTGAGACGGCGCTGACGGAGCGTGTGCTTCGCAACCCTATGGTAAACAGGGCTCTTCTCGACCGAACACCCATGCGGCGGTTTGGAACCAGCGAGGAGGTGGCCAAGGCGGCATTGTTTTTTGCCAGCGACGATTCCGCCTTCGTTACGGGGGCCGAATTGGCCGTTGATGGCGGGATGTCGGCCTCGCTTTGAGGCTTGGATCTGCTTTATGGGAGGCCGGGTGAAGCAAATTCGCGCGTCAATGTGCCGAAACCATTGAAAAGCTCTGGCCTTGGGTAGTAGGTTCGCGCGTTCTTAAGCGGCTGGTTGCCTTATGTGCCCTCGCCGCCCAATCTCTCGCAAGTCTAATCGACGAACAACAACAACCGAAAGGGGCAACCCATGCGCGTGTTCTATGATCGCGACGCCGACCTCAATCTCATTAAATCCAAGAAGGTAGCGGTCATTGGCTACGGTTCGCAGGGCCGTGCGCATGCACTGAACCTGCGCGACTCTGGCGTCAAAGATATTGTTATTGCACTGCGCCTCAGTTCGTCGACGGTCAAAAAGGCGGAAGCCGACGGCTTCAAGGTGATGTCGGTGGAAGAAGCCGCTGGCTGGGCCGATATGATGATGATGGCGACGCCTGACGAATTGCAGGCCGACATCTATCGGGACAATATCGCCGACAACATTAGGGACGGTGCAGCGATCGCATTCGCGCATGGTCTCAACGTTCACTTCAATCTCATTGAGCCGAAGAATACGGTCGACGTCGTCATGATCGCGCCGAAGGGTCCGGGACACACGGTGCGTGGCGAATATGAGAAGGGCGGCGGTGTGCCCTGCCTCATTGCAATCCATCAGGATGCGTCCGGCAATGCGCATGAACTGGCGCTGTCCTATGCGTGCGGCGTCGGTGGTGGCCGATCCGGCGTAATCGAGACGACCTTCAAGGAAGAATGCGAAACCGACCTGTTCGGTGAGCAGGTCGTGCTTTGCGGTGGCCTCGTTGAGTTGATCCGCGCTGGTTTCGAGACGCTGGTTGAAGCCGGTTACGCTCCGGAAATGGCGTACTTCGAGTGCTTGCACGAAGTGAAGCTGATCGTCGACCTGATCTACGAAGGCGGCATTGCAAACATGAACTACTCCATCTCCAACACCGCGGAGTGGGGCGAGTATGTTTCTGGACCGCGCATCATCACACCTGAGACGAAGGAAGAGATGCGCCGCGTTCTGCGCGAAATCCAGACGGGTCAGTTTACGTCGCAGTGGATGCAGGAATGCAAGGCTGGCCAGGCCCGCTTCAAGGGCATTCGTCGTCTCAACGACGCGCATCAGATCGAGGAAGTCGGCGGCAAGCTGCGCGGCATGATGCCCTGGATCAAAGACAAGGCTTTGGTGGATAAGTCTCGCAACTGATGCCTTGGCGCTCTAGCGCCGCGACGAAAGCAGACGCAAACTGCGCGCGCGAAAGCTATCCTTGAAGGAGTGTGATTTCATGCGCGTGGTGTCTGCTGTTGTTGCTGCCGCCGTGTTTATGGCTCTTATGCCGACTTCGGCGGTAATGGGTGCTGAAGGCGAGGCTCGGTCGATGAAGTCGTGGCCAAGCCCGACGCGCTCTGCCGGCAAAGACGAAAAAGTCTGTAAATATAAGTTCCCGAACGGCGAAAAGACCGTTTGGGTCTGCGATAAGTCGGTTCCGTGCTGTGCTTGGGATGAAATTCAATACGTGAAGTGCGGCACGACCTTCACCGGATGCCTCTAACCATCCTGCGATATCTCTAGAGTCTTACATGGCGCGTTTTCCCTATATAGTGGGAAACGCGCCAGCGGACTTTGTTGGCTGCCTTCGCTGCTGTGATGTAACGGTCGTCTGCTTATGTGCTGATGAGAATTGGCACAAAGTCTGAGTGGGACGCATTCTGATTTTTAGGGTGCTACCGGAAGACTCGCGCCACCGCGTCGGGGAGGGAGGTGTGTGGCGGTGCAGCAGCACGAGCCTTCCAGCAGCTACTCGTCCGCCCGTTGTCGCAGTCGCGACTTGGGCGGACGAGCATCCTAACAGGCGACGAAGAAGCGGGGACCTTCATCTCCTGTCATACGAGCGGTTCCCCGGTAAGGTCTCCACTCGAGCCCGGCGTGATCGGGCCTTGATGCGGCGCGCGCTCGCGCGCCGTCTATCTCGACAGCACAAACATCGGAAACTGCGGTCCGGCTCGGGCACAGGTGTGCCAAGGGGCCGAACGGCTATCTTGCAAATTCAGTGATGTTGGGTGTGATTGTCCCAAAAACCCCCTGAAAAGAATCCCGGAAGCGCAGCATTGCTTCAGGCCTTCTCTAGCGGCGCGTCAAGAACCCCCTGTCAGCGTCCGCTTGGTTAAGGATTTCAAGCTTCACCGGCGGCGGAAAATTGTTTCAATCGTGATAAAAAAGTGACGTGCAGTAAGATCTTTGAAATGTGCTGAAACAATGTTCACAAAAACACTTTTGCCGAATTTTTATACTCGAAATTGACGAATTCACTGGGCCAATTTCGGGTGCGAGGGCCGACCGGTCAATGTGGTGTGCTGTGTTTTTGTGATTCTGATGTGAGTGTGTTGCCCATCGGCCAATTCAGGCATCAGAGGGCACGGCTTATCGTGTCTTGTATTCTTTTCGAGGGGCGCAGTTTGATTGGCAAAGTGCCGTTTGGCGCGACGCGTGAGGTTCTGCGCGTTCGCAATTGTTGCTTATGTCTTGAGAGGTGTTCGTGGGACTTTGCGACGAACAGAGAGGCGGAAATTTCCGCGCACTGGGGGCGCCGAAAAGCTGAAAATCCCGACTTCTTCAATGGCGGTATTCTCGTAATGCAATCGCCGCGCATCGAGAGCGGCACGTTTTTCGCTGAGCTCATCCAGACGGATTTCAAGTCTTATCTGTTCTGGCGCGAGAGCGGATTTCCCGAGGCGGGTGTCTTTGACGGTTTTGGCGCTGCGCTCATCAGGTCGGCTGATGGGGCTGTTCTGCTGGGCCGGCAAGGGGCGGGCAACATCAATTCTGGATTGGCTTATCTTCCTGGCGGGTTCATCGATCCGCGTGATGTTCGGGAGGATGGTTCTGTCAGTATTGATGAGAGCATAGCTCGCGAGCTGGTGGAGGAAACCGGTCTTAATGCCGAGGAACTTCGACGTCGCCCGGGGTATTATGTGACGGTCTTCGGCGCCAAGATTTCGATTGCGGTTGAATACTGTTCCGCGCTTCCAGCGGATGCGTTGCGGCGCACGATGTTAAACAGGATCGCGACGCAGGACGATCCCGAGCTTGAGGATATTGTTGCGGTGAGCGAGAGGGATCTCATGTCGTCGAGCGCTATGGCAGACTATGTGCAGATGCTGCTACCGGCAGTCTTTTCCGCGCCCGGTGACTAATGCCGCTATAGGTCGGCCTATTCGTCGTATATGCCTTTAAAATCGCGACCGAATAAGGCAAAGTCCGCGCGATTTCCGGACCAGGGGCCGGAACTAAGCCAACGTTAGTAGCTACCCGGAGCCCTCGATACGGATGTCGCTGGAATTTCACACGATCGATGTTTTCACTGATAAGCGCTTCGGTGGAAATCCCTTAGGCGTTGTGCTTGGCGCGGATAGGCTCGATGCGCCGACGATGCACGCCATCGCGCGTGAAATCAATCTGTCGGAAACCGTCTTTGTAACGGCGGCTCAGAACCCAGCTCATACGGCACGTGTGCGCATCTTCACACCGGGGCAGGAGTTGCAATTCGCAGGGCATCCGACCATTGGCACGGCGATCTTGCTTGCGGATCTCAAGGAGCTCGCCGGTGCAAACGGCTGTGGCGATGCTATTGTGACTCTCGAATTGCCGATCGGGACAGTTCGCGTTGGCGTTCGGCATAAGGCGGGCGAAGCGACGTTCGCTGAATTTGAAGCTCCTAAGCTTCCGCAAGATGCGGGGGTGTTGCCGCCCCTCGAAAAGTTGGCGGCGGGGCTTGGTCTCATTCCCAGTGAGATCGGATTTGAAAATCATCGCCCCCGCTGCTTTGCGGCGGGAAACGCGTTTGCCTGCATTCCGGTCGCGTCGCTTGAGGCGATGGAAAAGGCTTACGTGAATACCTTGCATTGGTCCGCGGCGTTCGAAGAGCAGGGGCTTGCTGGTGCATACCTCTATACGCGCCAATGCGTGCATACGACGGCTGCGTTCCATACGCGTATGTTTGCCCCTGCGGCAGGTGTGCCAGAAGACCCAGCAACAGGATCCGCGGCGATCTGCCTAGCGGGGGTTATTACGGCGTTTGATGGTTTGCCTGACGGAACTCACAAACGCGTATTGGAGCAGGGCTTCGAAATGAACCGGCCCAGTCGGATCGTGATGAACCTCGTGGTGAAAGGCGGAAAGCTCAGCGTCGTCCGGATTGGGGGGCACGCTGTTCGTGTTATCTCTGGCCAGATTGAAGTTTGAATTGATCCCGCTTTGTCGGCCTTAGGCCTATGTCAAACGTAAAACCATTGCTCCGCAGGCGACGGCACTCACTGCGGCGACCCGACCGAGGGTGATGCGCTCGCTGAGGGTTATCCCGGCGATGGCTGTTCCAAACAGGATTGAGGTTTCCCGTAGCGCGGCGATGATGGCGACGGGGGCAAGGGTCATGGCCCAGAGCACCAATCCATATGATGCGAGTGTCCCAAAGCCGCCAATGAGGCCCAGGTGCCAATGGCGCGCAACATAGCGGGTGAATTTTTTGCGTTTTGCCACAAGCGCCCAGAGTGCGAAAAGGAAGCCGGTGAGCAGAAACATCCACATGTTGTAGGCTAAGGGCGCGCCGGATAGGCGCGCGCCGATCCCATCCAACAGTGTGTAGCCCGCTATGACTAGGGCATTGAGCATCGCGAGCGCTATACCACGGGTATTTGTTCCTCGGCTTCCGAAGGCCAGACTTAAGATCCCCAGGCAGATCGTTGAAACGCCGATCCAACCGGCGAGCGAGAGGTGTTCTCCGATCCAGTAGCCACTCGTCAGGGCAACAAGCAGCGGCGCGGTGCCTCTCATCAAGGGATAGGCCTGGCTCATGTCGGCGAAGTGGTAGGCCCAAGCGACCAGAGCGAAATAAGCGATATGTACAGCGACGGAGACGGCGATAAATGACCAGCTTTCCGGGGCGGGTTGGGTCACAAAAGGGAGCGCGAGAGCAGCTAAAAAGGCCGCCGAGCCGGTTACCATAGCCGTTGTTAGAAGTGTGTCCTCGGTGCCTTTAACGATGGCGTTCCAGGTGGCATGGAGTGCTGCTGCGAACAGGACGACTACAAAAACCGTTGCTGACATCACCCTGTTCCATTGGATTCCCGCGTACTATCTATCATGTGCTGATGGAAGAAATCTCGTTTACTATGAGACTTCCTCTTGCATTTTGTTAATTGCTTTGCCTTATTGCGGGGAGAGTTGGAATCCTTCCCGAAATCGGGACGCGGGAGCGCTGATCTCAATGCCGATGCATTGGACAATCGCTGAATGTGACCGTTCGCACGCCATTTTGGCGTGGCGGGATCCGCGGACGTGTGCGCTCGCTCTAGACCTGCTGCTTAGCAGCCCCTGAGCCTTAACGGGTCCCGGCCAATGGCTAATGTGGGATCAGTGCTCAGGGGTGATCGAATTGATCGAAGCCAGGCAACAATCTTGTGCAGGCTGACGCAGAATGTCGGGCCGGCCAGAGACGAGAGACATGAAATCAGATGACCAACGATAGCCAATCAGCTCAAAGCGATGCCGATCGCGTCGTAATTTTTGATACAACTTTGCGTGACGGCGAGCAGTGCCCCGGCGCTACGATGACCTTCGAAGAAAAGCTCGAGGTTGCCGAATTGCTCGACACCATGGGCGTCGACATCATCGAAGCTGGGTTTCCGATAGCTTCAGAAGGTGATTTCGAGGCTGTCGCCACGGTTGCAAACCGCGCCAAAAACGCAGTGATCGCTGGTTTGGCGCGCGCTATTCCGGCGGATATCGATCGCTGCGGGCAAGCGGTGAAGGGTGCGCGCCGCGGTCGTATCCATACTTTTGTTTCGACGTCCCCCATCCACTTGGCGCACCAGATGCGCAAGTCACAGGACGAAGTGCTCGAAATCATCACTGCGACCGTTACTCAGGCGCGCAACCTCGTCGAGGACGTTGAATGGTCGGCGATGGATGCGACCCGCACGCCGATCGAGTATTTGTGCCGATGTGTCGATGCCGCGATCGTTGCGGGTGCTACAACGATCAATCTGCCCGACACGGTCGGTTATGCGACGCCGCAGGAATATCGTGACATGTTCCTCGCGGTCCGCGAGCGCGTACCTAATTCCGATAAGGCTGTGTTTTCCGTGCACTGCCATAACGACTTGGGCTTGGCGGTCGCGAACTCTTTGGCTGGCGTGGCGGGCGGTGCGCGGCAAGTCGAATGCACGATCAACGGCATCGGTGAACGTGCGGGTAACGCGGCGCTTGAAGAGGTCGTTATGGCCATTCAGACGCGCGCCGACGTTCTCCCCTATCACACGAATATCGATACGACGTGGTTGTCGCGTGCGTCGCGGCTTGTGTCAGCGGTCACCAATTTCCCGGTGCAGTACAACAAGGCGATCGTTGGCCGTAATGCGTTTGCGCATGAAAGCGGTATCCATCAGGACGGCATGCTGAAGCATACGCAAACGTATGAGATCATGACGCCTGAATCGGTTGGGGTGTCCAAGACATCTCTTGTCATGGGCAAGCACTCCGGCCGTAACGCTTTCCGCTCGAAATTGAAGGAATTGGGATACGAACTGGGTGACAACCAGTTCGAGGATGCGTTCACCCGGTTCAAGGCGTTGGCCGACCGTAAGAAGCATGTGTACGACGAAGACATCGAAGCGTTGGTCGATGAAGAAATCGCGCACATGCACGATCGGACGAAGGTGGTGGCTTTGACTGTGATTGCGGGCACGATGGGCCCACAGACGGCGACTTTGACGCTGGACGTGGAAGGCGAGCATCGCACCGTTCAATCAATCGGCAATGGTCCTGTTGATGCAACTTTCAATGCCATTAAGGAGATCATGCCGCATCAGGGTTCGCTGCAGCTCTACCAGGTGCATGCCGTCACGCAGGGTACGGACGCTCAGGCGGAAGTATCTGTGCGATTGGAAGAAGATGGCCGCACCGTCACGGGACGTGGTGCGGACACCGATACATTGGTTGCGTCGGCCCGCGCCTATGTTGCGGCTGTGAACAAGCTGAAATTGACGCGAGAAAAAACGGCGCGTGCGCAAGCGCTCGGCTAAGCCGCAGCCTGTTCGTTAGGCTGCAATCAGTGTAAATTGCTGCATTGAGATTCGCGAGTAGTGGTTCGGGTTACGGCGCGTCGTATCCCGAACCGTTCGCTGTTCAGCTATGTGTCCTATTGGGTGCACTCTTGCTCGCATGTGCCGGCATTCGCGGTGATGTGCGTTTTTATAGATTTTAGATCAACGAGGCGGAACGCGTGGCGAGTGTCTTTTCCGATGACATCGCAATCGATCTCGGCACAGTGAACACGCTCGTGCACGTGATCGGGCGCGGCATCATCCTGGATGAACCCTCGGCGGTTGCGGTCAGCAATAGTGGTGGGCGGCGCGAGGTTTTGGCCGTCGGGCTCAAGGCCAAGGGCACGCCTGGGCGGGCGCCAGAGAATATTGAGGTAATCCGGCCGTTGCGCGATGGCGTCATCGCCGACTTCGTCGCGACTGAAGAAATGCTACGTCAGTTCATCAAGCGCACGAAGACGATGCTCGGGTTTCGCCGGCCGCGCATTCTCGTGTGCGTTCCTGCCGGTGCCACGCCTGTCGAACGGCGCGCCGTTTATGAATCAGCGTTGTCGGCAGGGTCGCGCAGAGTCTATCTCTTGGATGAGCCTGTGGCGGCCGCCATCGGTGCAGGGATGCCCGTTGACGAGCCTATCGGTTCAATGGTGATCGACATCGGCGGCGGGACGACAGACATCGGTGTGCTTTCGCTTGGAGGCGTGTTGCAGGCGCGGTCTCTCAGATGTGCTGGTAATGCCATGGATGAGGCGATTATCCGCTACGTTCGCCGACAGCATCAGCTGCTGATCGGAGAGTTGAATGCCGAGCGGATCAAGATTGAAGCTGGGTCGGCCCTTGTGAGCAGCGACGGCCGTGATCTCGACATCCACATTCGTGGCCGCGATCTGAGGCAGGGGCGCGCGAAGAGTATCGTGTTGGGCCCGGCGGACATTGCGGAAGCGCTCGATGGACCTATAGAGCTGATTGCAGAGTTTATTCAGAGGTCCCTCGAGGACCTCCCCCCGGAAGTTTCAGCAGATATCTGTAGCCGTGGCATATGCCTTACAGGCGGTGGCTCGCTACTCGATGGGCTTGATCAAGAGCTTGAGGCGCGCGTGGGCGTTGAATTCTTCCGGCCCGATAACCCGATGCACTGCGTTATTCGTGGTGCTGCAAAGGTCATGGAGCACTTGGGTGACCGTAGCCATTTACTGCTAACACCCTAGTGTATTTATACTTGCCGAAGGGCTGCGGGTCGCCTATATCCAGCACTTCGCATGGACATTCAAAGCGTCTGGACAGCGATTTCTCTCGGTGCTAACAAGCGCCGACGGGGGCCTGAAGGCCCCGCTTTCATTTGGTGTGGACCGGTAGCTCAGTTGGTAGAGCATCCGACTCTTAATCGGATTGTCGGGAGTTCGAACCTCCCCCGGTCTACCAAAGCGCTTTTTTCAAAACCTCGGAAAAGTTTGGGCCTTTAGCTTTGCGGGAGACGCGAAGGCATGTTGTTGGAGAACTGGCTGGCTTTTTCGGCGGCTTCAGCGCTTATGCTTGCGATTCCAGGACCGACAGTGCTGCTCGTCGTTACCTACGCTCTCACGCATGGGCGAAAGCCGGCGGCTGCGATTGTGGCAGGTGTTGCTCTTGGCGATCTCACGGCCATGACGGCTTCGATGCTGGGCCTTGGTGTGATGCTGGCCACGTCCGCCACGCTCTTCACCATTTTACGCTGGGTCGGTGGGCTGTACCTCATTTATCTCGGCATCAAGCTGTGGCGTTCTCCGGTTTATGTGTCAGAGGAGGTTGAGGCGCCGAAGATCAGTCTTGGCCGGATGTTCATCCACTCCTATACGGTGACAGCGCTCAATCCGAAGAGCATTGTTTTCTTTGTGGCGTTTGTCCCGCAGTTCATCGTTGCGAGCGATCCTTTCCTCCCGCAGTTGCTGATTATGGAGGCTACGTTTGTCACGTTGGCTGCGCTGAACGCTGCTTTGTTTGCGCTGTTGGCAGCGTCTGCCCGTACAACCTTACGAAGCCCTACAGTAAAGCGGACAGTCAATCGCATGGGGGGTGGGCTCTTGGTGGGTGCCGGGATTATGGCCGCGGGTTACCGCAAGGCCGCTTAGGATCCACCGCCCCGGGAACGGTTTGCGAAAATAATTGATTTGGGTGGCCCCGCTACCTCAAAGGGAAACGAAAGCGATAGCGGGGCCGAGGCGCACGACTAGGATGCGCTGGGAGCGTCAATCGGCTGGCTGCAGCCGATCGACTCGCCGTAGCTTAGGAAATTGGCTGGGGCTGGGTCCAATTCATCAGTTCTAATACTATGTAGCCAATATCCATTGCGCTGCGTTGTCCGACCCGAATGTCCCGACTTTGTGGTTTTTCGCGTAAGGGAGTTGAAACATGGTGTCCGCAGCTGACCGCGCAAAAATCATTCGTCCTGGCCAAACATATGTCGGTCAGCAAGGTTTTACCTATCAGGCTGGCGTGTCGCGGGGCACGGTGGGTGAGACGAGTGTTTGTATGAATGTGCTTCCCATGCCGCCAGGTGCGAAGGCCAAGGCGCATTATCACAAAGACATAGATACGATCGCGTATCTGTTGGAAGGGCGCTGTTCCGTCTTTTACGGCGATCAATTTGAACATCGCGTGGAGATGGTGCAGGGCGAGCAAATGTTTATGCCGCGGGATGTTCCGCACGCTCCCGTTAACGACAGTGGCGCGCCGTGCACTTGGATCGTTGTCCACTCTTCCGGAGATGATCAGGACGACATCATCATGACACCGCATCTTGATGCGCTGTTGCCAAAATTTTGAGATGCGCATCATTTGCCGATGTTCACTCGGAGCTGTCTGACTTCGGTGTGTTGTTCAAAGTGTCTTTCACGTAAAGCTCTGTGACTAAGAAATACGCGATGAGACCGAGGGGGCCGGCGACGAGAACGCCGACGGGGCCAAATAGCAGGCCGAGGGCAAGTATGCCAAAGAGGACCACAAAAGGCGGGATGTTCGCGACCTGCTGTTGAACCAGCGGTGTGATGATGAAGGACTCGAGTTGCTGAACGGCAAGAAACAGAACCGCAGTCCAAACCGCCATTTCCCAACTGACGCTTAAGGCGATGAGAAGTGCCGGGACGGCGCCAATCCAGGGACCAATGATTGGGATGAATTCCGTCAGTCCGGCAAAAAAGCCAACAGCTAGCGGGGCGGGGAGTCCGATTGCCCAGGCCCCCACCCCTGACAATAGCCCGACGAGCCCCATCGAAATAAGCTGTGCGCGCAGCCAAAGCTGCAGGACGCGTCCGCATTCACGCAACGCCGAATCTGCCTGACTTTGGCGATCCTTGGGGACTAGCAGCACGATACCGCGCCGATATGTTGTGGGATCGAAAGCTAAAAACATTCCTCCGACAATTACCAAAGCCAAGCTGACCAATCCGTTGAGGAGAAGGCTTCCGGCGGACATTATCTTGTCGGTTACGGAACGGACCGCCCCCATCACATCAGGGATTCCGTTTCTTAGCCCACTTGGGCGGGAGGCGGCGTTCGTCGATCCGCCCTCATTGGGAAGAAGTTGTTCGGCCTTTACGCCGAGCCGCTCTTCGACTTGTTCTAATGCGGCGGGCAGCTTCTGTCGTAATTCCCCGAATTGATTGTACAGTTGCGTACCGATCAAGACGGAGAAAAGTCCGATAAATGTGAGAAGCACCAAGCCGCTTATCGGTACCGACCATCGGCGGCTAAGAGATGTGAATTTTTCAATCGGGTGAGCTATCGCCAACAGTACGACTGCAAATACGACCGATGCGAAAGCAAGAAGGAGAGCTGCACGGATCTGCCAAAGAGCGAGAGCTGCCGCTACGACCAGTGCGCCAACAGAAAACACGATCAGAGCCCAGCGGGCGGTGCCCATGGCTGAGTCGTGATTATTTCGTGTCATGTGGTATCGGACTTTCGAGAATGTCTTTCATTGCTATGACGATGTGCGGCGAGGTTCTTACGTAACAGCTCAATCGGGTTTTAGGTGAGAACGTGTCTGCCGAACACGAACTAAGCGCGTCAGAAGCGAGTGACTTGGTGCGTTGGCTTGACCGGCTCGAACAGCCGTTCCGTAGGGGAACCGATTTAATCGGCCAAGGTTCCATGCTTGTTTAGGGCCTTGCTCGATTTGCTTGTTTCAACCCAGGCTGATGTCAATTTTTTTGTACTGGCCCTTTTTCCGTCGTGTTCAGCTGGCAGCGGTTTTCCAGCCGGACACGGATGGCCGGTGATGGGTGCTGGGGCACCAGTTTTTGTTGGGGGATTTTTGAAGTGGTATGGAAGGGTGGTAGGCGTACGGCGCACCGCGCGCAGGAGGATTCACTCGAGCAGGCGACACGGGGACGTTTGAGTGATGGAGGGTTATGGGCAACGCTGATTTCAGCGTTCGCGTTGGCCTTTTCCGGTTATAGTTTTTATGAATCCGTGCTGCGTTCGCCCGAACTGAGCGTGTATGTCCCGCCCCGGATCGAATATACGGATCCAGATTCTCCCGACAGTCCGTTTGAAGTTTTTGTGCTGCCGTTGACGGTCCTAAACGACGGGGCGCGAACCGGAACCGTCCTTTCAATAGATCTCGAAGTGACGAACCCTCGGCGGAATGAGGTTAAGCGTTTTTATGCCGCGCGAACGGGAACCTGGGGAACTCAACCGTTTCAGCCTTTTGCACCCGTGTCCCTGGAAGGCAAGGGTTCGTCTTCGCAAGCGCTGCAGTTTTTTCCGCGCTCGGGCGAACGGGTGGCGCGCATTCTGGATCTAGAGGCTGGCACCTATTCTTTTCGGTTGGTTCTCAATACGGCGACAACGTCGTCGTATCGTTTTCTTGAGCCAAAGACCAACCCGCTCGAGTTCGAGATGCAGATTGATCAACTCGACTACCGGAATTTTTCCGGTGCCGGGACAATGGCAATGTGGGCTGCAGATTACCGTCCTATCTCGTCGGGGAATTAGACTTCGCAACGATTTGCGATCAGTTATTTAAAAGTTTAAACCGCTCGGGTTCATACAATATGCGAAAGTGTTGCGTGTTTCCGCGCGCTTTACTGTTTTCGTCGCCGTCTCGTTTTTTGATGGGATTCGTCGCGCGTTCATAATGATCTTTACTGCCCGTTAAAGGCTCTCGTTTAACCAAAGCATCATGGTGGATTGGGGAGCTGATTAAATGTCCTCAAAGGTATGATGCCGCTCCACTATGCCGTGAAAGCCGGTATGTCCCAGTCGTTTTTTCCTCTCGAGTTTTAGGGGCAGTAAGTAAATGAACAGCATCAATACCAACTTCGCGGCAATGACCGCTCTGCAATCCCTCAATCAGACCAACAAGAGCATGATCGAGACGCAGTCGCGCATCTCGACAGGCTTTCGCGTTGGCCAAGCTTCTGACAACGCTGCATACTGGTCCATGGCCACCACCATGCGTTCCGACAACAAGTCGCTGTCAGCTGTCTCCGACGCGCTCGGTCTTGGCGCAGCGACGGTCGACGTCGCTTATGTCGCCATGGAAAAATCCATCGACGTCATGACGGACCTGCAGAAGAAGCTGGTTCTTGCCCGTCAGCCAGGTGCTGATCGCGCGAAGATCCAGACGGAAATCGATGAGCTGCAGAACCAGCTCCGGTCGATTGCAAGCTCAGCTTCATTCACGGGTGAGAATTGGCTGGACGTTGATACCACGGCAGGCTCCGGCTACACGGCAAGTGAGGAGGTCGTTGCGTCCTTCTCGCGGAGCGGCGGTAGTGTCTCGGTCAGCACGATCTCTATCGACGTTTCATCGACTTTCCTGTTCAACCAGAACGGAGCTGCAACCGCCGACGCACGTGGCATCCTCGCTTCGAACCGCGTTGCTGCGACGGGGGCGATTGGTGCTGCCGGCACGATCGTTATCGCCAGCACAGACGGCACGGCCGAGATGGATATCTCGGGTGCTGCAGTCACGGATGCAAACATCGACGAGTTCATCACGGCCGTCGATCAGGCCATGCAGGAAATGACGGATGCTGCAACGAACCTTGGTGCCGCCAAGAGTCGTATCGATCTGCAGTCTGAGTTCGTCTCGGCTCTGAGCGATGCCATCGATCGTGGTATCTCGACGCTTGTTGACGCTGACATGAACGAAGAGTCCACGCGTATGCAGGCACTGCAGGTTCAGCAGCAGCTTGGCATCCAGGCTCTGTCGCTGGCCAACCAGAACAGCCAGAACATTCTGTCGCTGTTCCGCTAAGCCTAGTTAGCGTACTCTCTTCCTGTACGCGCATGACGGCCGTGCTCATCCGAGCGCGGCCGTTATTGTTTTGTTGAAGGGGATCATTTGCTCCGCACGCTATATTGAAGATGTGAGTCCTGTAACGTCCGCGCTGGTGAGAAACGCAAAGAGCATGGTGCCTAGGTTCATATTGCACGCCGACGATATCGGCCTCAGCCGGGGGATTACCCGGTCTATCGTTGCGGCGATCGACGAGGGAGGTGTGCGTTCCGTCAGTCTCATTTGCAATGGGCTCGCGTTTGATGAGGCGATTGACGCTTTGGCCGTCCGGCCGCACGTTCGGGTGAGCCTGCATCTTAATCTTCTCGAAGGTCAGCCTTTAAGTGCGGCCGGGGAGGTTCCATTGCTCGTCGACGGCGAAGGTGCGTTATCGACAACGTTTCAGGATCTCGTTCGTCAGTGGATTGCGGGGGATCTGGTCAAGAAGCAGGCGCTCAGCGAACAGATAAAACGAGAATTTACGGCTCAGCTTGTTCGAGGGGGCGCGGCTTTAGCGGCTCTCCACCGGCCGGTGGATCAACTTCGCATCGACAGCCATACCCACATCCATGCTTTGGGGTTTGTTCTCGATGCCGTTCTCGCCTCTCGCTCGGCGGTGGACGTTGGTTATGTGCGCGTTCCGCGGGAGCCGTGGCATCTGTCCCCTGGTGTCGACAATCTGAAGACGGCGCTGGGTCTCAATACCGTCAAGTGGGGCGTGCTCAATCGCTTGGCGGGTTCTATGACTGGAAAATTGCAGGCTGCGGATATCCGATTTAACCCAGCCTTCCTTGGAGTGTTGCATACTGGAGCGATGACGGTTCCCGCAATTGAAGCGGGTGTTGCTGCAAGCCTCAGGTCATTGCAGCGGGCTGCTGGCGATCACGGTGAAGAGGCGGTGGAAGTTTTGCTTCATCCCGGTAAGGCTACCGCCGCAGAAGAGGATAAGTGGCGTCGGCGTCCCGAGTTGCGGGCCTATTACCGGTCTCCGCACCGAGATCTGGAGGCGCAAACGGCACGCGAACTCGTACGCTCCGAGGTGTTTGCAGCTTACTTCGAGGGCTCCTGAGTGAGGGGTAACGCCCTTACCAGTAATTTTTTCCAACACGATTTGCGGGTTTCCTGAGGAACAGCGCCTGCCTCACGCGCTGCCTAGGTTTGAGCCATCGGGTTCAAACAGGGCGGAAGGCGTCATGATCGTTCAGCAGGATACCTACAAAATAAAAGGTGGCCGGATCGGTGTGCTCCTCGTCCATGGTCTGTGTGGCAGCCCGACCGAGATGCGGTATGTCGCCAATGGAATGGCACGTCAGGGTTACACGGTCCATTGCCCGCGACTGGCGGGGCATGGCGGCAGTGTTGAGGATCTGAAGGCAACCAGCTGGCAGGATTGGTACAAGAGCGTAGAAGACGCGCTTTTCGAACTTTCCCAGAATTGCGACAGAGTATTTGTCGGAGGCCTTTCGACGGGTGCTGTTCTCGGTCTTCTGCTGGCAGCCCGCCACCCTGATAAGGTTCACGGATTGACGCTGTTTTCACCGACGCTCTGGGTGAATGGCTGGCTCATCCCTTGGTATATGCGCTTGTTTAAGCTTGTCCGATCCAAGCGCATCGCAAACCTCATCAAGTTTCCAGACCTTCACCCGCACGGGATCAAAGACGACCGTATCCGGCAGTTCGTAGTTCGTGCGCTGGTAGACGGCGAAACGGGGACATCAGGCTTGCGCAACACACCTGGCTGCGCGGTTCTGGAGCATCGCCGCCTTGTTTCGGCAGTGAAACGCGAAGTCCGCAAAATTCAACAACCCGCTCTTATTCTTCATCCGCGTGAAGACGACTACGCGCATCTAAACAATGCCTGGTATCTCCAGAGCAAGCTTGCGGGACCGGTCGAAGTGACCGTGCTGGAGGATAGCTACCACATCGTTACGGTCGATCGGCAGCGCGACGTTGTTGTTGAAAGATCTACGGTATTCATCGCTCGTCTCGTGGGAGACGCCGCTGAGGAGCGGGAGAGTACGGTGACACGCTTCAAGGTTTCTGTCGCAGCGTGAAGTCTTTGTCAGCTTTCAAGAAATAATTCGATTTCTGTATCTGTCGGAACAGCGGGTTCGACTGGTCAAGGGCACATTGCTTGGCAGGACATGAAGTTTTGCAGCGTTGGAACGCAGTGAAAAATTGATAGGGCGCTGGGCCGTCAGAAGGAGCTCGTCATGAATAAAGTTTTGACCGGGATTATAGGGGGCGCGTTTGCCGTCTTGGCCATCACTTCGAGTATTTCGCCGGTGCACGCCGGAGGTGGTGTGCGTCTCAATTTTAGTGGTCCGCTTGGTGTATTCAACGCGCATTCAAATGGTGCTCATTACAAATCAAGCTCTTCTCATCACACGCGCAACTTCAGTCACAAGCGCAAGAATGACATTGCGGCGCGTAAGGCGGCTGCGCGGCATGCGCAGATTACCGAGGCTAAAGAACGTGAGGCGAAACGCCGGAGGGCGGCACGGCTAAAGGCTGAAGAGCGTGCACGGAAGCTCGTCGCCGCACAGCGGGAAGACCAGAAGGTTGAGGTCGTTAGAGCTGAAGTTGCAACTGTGAAGGCGGCAGAGGTGCAAAAGGCCGTTCCCGTCAAAGCTTCAGCTGTTACCGGGGCTACTGCGCTTATTCCTGTCGTTGCGATCGACAACAATAGCCAAAGCGACACCGTACACCTGAAGACTATTGATGTTCGAACGGAGTCCCCAAAAGCGGAGATTGCGGACACACAGGTCGCGCATGTTCCTCCTCCTGAGCAAAGCATCAATAAAGAGCTGACGTGCAAGAAATTTGTGCCGAGTGCTGGCCTAACAATCAATGTGCCTTGCGGAAATCCATAAAACTTGTGGTGGTTGGCGCTGCGTTATCGGAACAACGGACGAAGCTGCCATTTTCATTAATCAAGATAGTGCGCGCGGAAATAAAAGCCCGTATTGATTAGGCGCGGCTGGTCTGCGGAGACGGGGAAGGACCGACTAACATGACAGCGAGCAAGGATATAAGTGAGACGGGTGGTGGGATGATTGCCCCGGCCGGAAATAGCAAACGTCTCCGGATGGCCCCGAAGCTGGCTTACCGAAACCTTTTCCATGATCGTTTGAGCTTGTTTGTTACGCTTGTCGGCATCGTCTTTTCTGTCGTCCTGCTCGCATTCCAATCAGGGATTTATCTCGGGATCGAACGTACGATTGCTGCTGTTATCGATCAGACGGAAGGAGAGCTCTGGGTCGTACCGATTGGGACGAAGAGCGTCGATGATCCATCGCTGCTGCCGGGCCGTGAAAGTTATGCGGTACTCTCAGTTCCGGGCGTAGCAAGTGTTGAAACATTGGTTATGGGTTTCTCCCGCTGGCGAAAGCGTAACGGCGGAGCGACGACGGTTTTGCTTGTCGGGTCGGATTGGACGCAGGGGGGATTTCGGCCCTGGAATGTCATTGAGGGGAGCGTGGAAGAACTAGCCGCTCCGAAGGCTGTTGCGGTCGACAAGACCTATTTTAAAGACCTCGATGTCACAGGGCTCGGCGATCCGGCAGAAATAAATGGTCAGACCGTCACCGTCGGCGCTGTGACAAAAGGCATCCGCTCCTTCACGACCATGCCTTATGTGTTTACAACCCTGGGCCGGGCCCAATCGATGCTGCGGGCCAATCAAGAACAGGGCGCCTACACGTTGGTGAAAGTTGAGCCGGATGCTGACATCGCGACGGTGCAGGCCCGGATACAGGAGCGTCTTCCTGATGTTGAGGTTCTCACGCGTGGAGAGTTTCGTTCGCGGAGTATCAATTATTGGCTGTTTCACACGGCCGCGGGGTCTGGGCTTATTGCAGGTACGGCGCTGGCATTGATCGTGGGCATCGTTATTGTCGCACAAACGCTTTATTCCAGCACCAAGGATCACATCAACGAATTTGCTACGTTGCGGGCACTTGGAGCTTCATCGCGTTATATCATTCAGGTCATTCTCCTGCAGGCCTTGTTCAGCGCTGTTGTGGGGTATGCCTTGGGCATGAGCCTGACGCTTGCAATATTTGCTGCGGCAAAGGGGACGACCCTCAATGTGGTAATGACACCGGGCCTCGCGCTGTTGTTGTTCCTCGTCACAATCGGCATGTGCACGATTGCTGCTGTTTCAGCGATCTTCAAGGTCACACGCATTGATCCGGCGGGGGTTTTCAGCCGCTAGGCTTCTTTTCCCCAGTGCGGCATCGTCGTCGCTTTGGTGTTGCGCTGGGAACTGCAGAAATTGCGGCATATCGAGATACTGACGTCGATTGCTACGAAATAAAAAGTATCCATCAGGAAGGACGATATGAACGATTTCAGTACGAGCGCTTCGGTTGCCGAACCGCTGCTCGTTGCCCGTCAAATTAAAAAGGTTTTTGGTACCGGTGCGGGTGAAGTGCAGGTTCTCAAAGGGATCGATCTCGACTTGAAGCCTGGAGAGCTGACATTGCTCATGGGGCCTTCGGGTAGTGGTAAAACGACATTGCTGTCGATCCTCGGATGTATTCTGACGCAAAACTCTGGAGAGTTAGAGATTGCCGGGCGTAACACGACCGGCATGTCTCCCGAGGAGATGGCTGACTTGCGGCGTCACCACATCGGCTTTGTATTTCAATCCTATAATCTTTTTCCGACGCTTACGGCATTGGAAAACGTGATGCTGGCCCTCGACGTGCGCGATCAGCTTCCGGCCGACGCACCACACAGAGCTGCGTCAGCGCTTAATGCCGTCGGGTTATCACATCGCATCAATACTTATCCGAGCAAACTGTCGGGTGGTGAGAAGCAACGCGTCGCGATAGCCCGTGCGCTTGCCGGTTCGCCCTCCGTGATTTTAGCCGATGAGCCCACCGCCGCGTTGGATTCTGAGAACGGACAAGCGGTTATGGCGTTACTCGCGGAAGTTTCCCGGGATACGAGCCGCGCTGTACTTGCCGTTACGCACGACCACCGGACGCTGAAATATGCCGATCGCATTATTCGTATCGAGGATGGTTTCATCGTTGGCGATGAACGGCCTTCGCAGGGTGAAATTGTAAATCATAACTCTGTAGGGGAGCACGCTGCTGCTGCGGCGAATGGGAGCCATGACCATGTTTAAGATCATAGGTGGAATCGCGGCGTTGGGCCTGGCAGCTTTCGCCGGCTATTGGGCGAGCAATCAGTATGGCGGTGTGAAGGCTTCTCCCGCTCCTGTCGCGGCTTCGGCAAAAGTTGCGTGGGTCGCAGCTGCTCCCGGACGCGTCGAACCTAAAGGTGGCGAGGTTGGAGTTGGCACGGCCATCATCGGCCGGGTTACAGAAGTGTCCATCAAGGTCAACGACGATGTGGAAGAAGGCCAGCTTCTCATCAAATTGGATGATGCGGAGGCCCGGGCACGCCTTGCTGCTGCGGAAACACAGGCGGATGTCCGCGAAAAAGCACGTGACGACCAGCAACTCAATTCCAACCGCAGAGATGTGCGGGATGCCGAGGATGAGGTCTACCGTGCGGAACGGGCTGTAACGGGTGCCAGGATCGAACTCGATTATGCGTTGAACGGGAAGCGTGACGGCAGCGTGAATGATCAGACGCTGGAGAATGCGCGGCGCCGTCTGCGTGAGGCGGAAGATCGCGTCCAGCGTGCTCGCGTTAAGGTCGCTCAGGCGCAGGCGGATTCGAAACTCCCTGCACCCAGCCAAGCGGAAGCTGCCGTCAGTGAGGCTCGTGCGCAAGTCGCTATCGCGGAAGCTTTACTCGATAAAACTCGTATTCGTGCCCCTCAATCTGGACGCGTACTTCAGTTGAAGGCGAAAACCGGTGAGATGGTGGCGCCCTCGCCAAGTGTGCCTCTAATTGTGATTGGCGACATGTCGGTCCTTCAGGTCACCGCTGAAGTTGACGAAGCGGATGTCTCTAAGATCTCGGTCGGTCAGGATGCCTACGTGAAGAGTGTCAGCTATCCCGGTCAGGAGTTTTCCGGAAAGGTCGTGAAGCTTGCCCCGGCGCTGTCCAACCCAGGTATTACGCAGCGTGGCCCACGGCGTCCGACGGATGTTGAGGTGTTGGAAGTTACGCTCGAATTCGCAGGGGACGTGCCGTTGTTGCCTGGCATGCGGGTAGATGCCTTTTTTCGTGAAAAATAAAACGGAAGGAACACCGGTCAGGGTGTTTCGTACGCGGATTGCATCTTTGGAATAATGCGTTTCTAGATAAAACGAAGTTACACTATGCCCACCAAACCCGCCCTTCGTGGCGGGTTTTTTGTTTATTTGTTTTTCGTTGTCGAGCAAGGAACAGCGCACCTCCACAAAAACCCGCACCTTTACAGACATACCGAGCGATGTCGCGACGGTGCGCGGCGCACGGACGTTTTCTTAAGTAGGAAGTTGCAGACATGTACGGTCACATCACGAAGTTTGATGAAAGATTGCAGGTCGGGGTTATCGCGACCAACGACGGACGGAAATTCCGTTTCAACAAGGATCAGGTCGTCAATCAAAACGGTCGCCTCGTCGGTCATGAAGTTGATTTCCTGGTTTATGGCGTGTGCCCTCTCGACATCATTCTGCTGACGGGGTCTCCGTGGCAGGTCTTTCAGCACGCATAGTCACATTCCAACTGGCTCTTTATTGGACAATCAGGAGAGGCATTCATGACGGCCGCGCCCACGTCGAACATGGATTTGAGTGATGTGCCACGGGCCGCGTCTGCCGATCTTTGGCTGCTGATCCAGATCATGGTTGAGTGTGAACATGGATTACTGTTCCTGCGCGGCGTGACCGACGTGGATCGCGCGAAAATTGAAGATCGCTTCTGGAATGATTTTGAGGGCGGCACTGAGCGTGGTGTTGTGGCGCTGATGCGTTTTTGGTGTCTCGTAGATATCTTTCAATCGCGTCGGTTGCGAGCGCTTCTAATGGCGCGCGGCTATGACATTTTTTATCCTGCAGTGGTGGCCGCAGCTCGGCTGCGGCTCAACCTTCATTGGGGCTTTAATCCGCAGCGCTTGATTTGGGCGCTAGCAACGGAGCGTCCCGCTTATTCAAGTGCCCTGCGTTTAGGAATTGAAGCTTCGCAGATGGGAATGGCGGCTTGAGTCATTCATTGCTCTGTTGTTTTTAGTGCTTGTTAAAACTGTGATTTTTCCGCTGTCGAAATAGATGGTAGATTAGGGCTCCCCCCTTTTTGTGGGGACGTTGTGTGGCGGTTGGGAAAGTCCCCAAATTGGATTTGATGATCAGCGGTTGATTGGAGAAAATCTTGCCCGCGTTACGGCGGGAACAGCGCGCAAGAGGTTGGGAGTATAATTTGGAAATCATCAAGGGCTCGACGGGCAAACCCCGTTGGATGACTAGGAGAGCAGGACGATGACGATTTCCAGATCAACTTCGATGGGTCTTTTTGCGGTCGCGACGATGATTGCTGTTGCTTCGTTGATTTCTGCAACGCCTGCGGATGCGCGCGGCCGTACCTTCTATTCGCAGGATTATAAGTTCAATAAGCCGATGCATGGCTTCGATGGTCGAGCGGCTGGTGGGTACTACTGTTCCTATCAACGGTTGCCGAACCGTGTTTGCTCCATCGTGAACGGCGAAGAGAAATGCAAGGTCAAAGGCTGGACGTTGCGCCAGTATTGTTACTGAGGTCCGTTTATTGAATAAGGCGCGGGAGTGGTCAGTTATATTGGGCCAAATTTACTTCGCGTACGCGGACCAAAGTAGGACCCCGAGGTAATGCCTCGGGGTCTTTATTTTGGCGGCTAGGACGGTGTTAGTCCGAACTCAATGTGTTTAGAAATGCGATAAGCGCCCGGCGTTCGGTCGCGGTCAGGTTCAGGTCCTGAACGATGTTTCGCGAGAGAGAAGGCCTTTCGGTGAAGCCCCCGTTGTAATGCTTGATGACGTCTTCCAGTGTGGTCTTTGATCCGTCGTGCATGTAAGGCGCGGAGTAACGCAATTCGCGAAGGCTTGGCGTCTTAAAGGATGTCTGGCTCGCGGTGTCGTCGGACTGATGGTCGGTGCTGCCAGCGGATGCGGGTAGTCCTATATCGTGGAGCCGGTCGTCGGTGAATCTCCAGCTGCCATGGCAGGCTACGCATCCTGCACGTCCGACAAATAGCGCAAAGCCTTGCTGTTCGTAGGTGCTCAGGGCGTTGGCTTCACCTGCGATAAATCGGTCAAAGCGAGTCACAGGCGAGATTAACGTGCGCTCATAGGCTGCGAGCGCTTCGACAATATGGTCCGGCGTTACTGGATCGGTTGTGGTCGTTTGAGGAAAAGCCCTTTCAAACAGCTCAGTGATTGCTGAATCAGCTTTGAGCCGCGCGGTGATCTCCGGCCAGTTGCCCGCCATTTCAAGCGCATTGAGGATAGGGCCGGAGGCCTGCTCTTCAAGGGATTGCGCACGGCCGTCCCAGAAAAACCGCTTGGCCCAAGCCAGGTTTTGCAGACTGGGGACGTTGCGCGTGAGGTCCTTGCCATCGCGTCCAGGGCCGCGCGCTTTTCCGTTGCTGTAGCCGAGGTCGGCTTGGTGGCACGTGGCACAATTGCGATCTTGGGGGCCGGAGAGGCGGGTGTCATGGAAGAGCAATTTTCCCAATTCCACCTTCGCCGAGGTTGAGGGGGTATTCGGCGGCGTGGGAATTGTTTTGGGTCTTGTGAAGATATTTCGCCAAGCGTCCATCAGAACCGGCTTGTCTGCCGGAGCGGCCTGAATTGGGGCGAGACTGTATGACGCCGACCCGACGACGAGCAGGGCCAGGATGCAGCGGACTTTTGCAGAGTGTATGGACATGCCGGTGCGTATCAAGCGCGCTCGCATTGCGTTCAGTCGTCCTCCGGTGCGGCGCAGCAGTCGCGATACTGATGTGTCCTGCCCTTGCGGTCGGTGATTTCGTAGCTTTGGTCTTGTCCGTTCCCGCGAATGTAACCGGGACCGATCGGGACTTTGCCGTATCCGCCTGGGATGTCGAGAATGTAGGTCGGCATCGCGAGGCCCGACAAACGCTGACGCAGTTCCCCGACGATCTCTTGTCCTCGCGCGATAGGCAGGCGGAAGTGTGTGGTGCCAGGGGCCAAATCCGGATGATGCAGATAGTAGGGCTTGATCCGCATTTCGACAAAGGTCCGCATCAATGTCTCGAGCGTATCTGCGTCGTCGTTGACGCCTTTCAGCAAGACGCTCTGGCTAATCATGACGACGCCGGCGTCGATGAGACTCGCACATGCAGCGCGTGCGGTATTGGTTAGTTCTCTGGGATGATTGGCATGGAGTGCGATGTAGACGGATTTCTCCGGCGAACGTAGTGCCTGAACCATTGCGGTATCTATGCGGTCCGGATCGACGACGGGCACGCGTGAGTGCCAGCGGATGACGCGTACGTGGGGAATGCCAGTGAGTCGTTGCGTGATTTCCCGGACGCGTCGTGGCGGCAGAACTAACGGGTCGCCGCCTGTCAGGATGACTTCCCAGATCTCGGGATGCTGCGCGATGTACCCGATTGCCTTTTCGAGTTCGCTGCTCGTGAGTTGGCCGTTATGACCGGGGCCGATGGTTTCGCGTCGAAAGCAAAAGCGGCAATAGACTGGGCAGACGCTTACCGGTTTCAGTAGGCAGCGGTCGGCGTAGCGATGCACGATGCCCTTGATTGGGGCATAGGTGTCGTCGCCAATGGGGTCGTCTTGCTCCTCGGGATGCCGATCGAGTTCCGCCATGCTCGGTACGAATTGTGCGGCGATCGGGTCCTTATGCCCGGCAGTAGGATCGATCAACGTTGCGATCGTTGGAGTAATGGCGAGCGCATAGTGTTGCGTCAGCCGTTCAAGGTCATCGTGCTGATCTGGAGGTGTAAGACCGGCAACGATCAACTGGCCCACTGTCTTGATCGGTTGGTCGGTCGTGCTCATTGTGGGAGGGGTGTCCAGATAACCTGATCGATGCGTTGTGCACCGGTTGCCAGCATCACTACACGGTCGAAGCCCAGCGCGCAGCCGGATGCTGGTGGCATGGTTTCGAGGGCTGCCAGAAAATCTTCGTCGATTGGGTAGCGTTCATTGTAGATGCGCTCTTTGTCATCCATAGCCGCACGGAAACGCGCGTGTTGTTCAGCAGGGTTGGTGAGTTCGCCAAAGCCATTCGCAAGTTCGACGCCGCAAACATAGAGCTCGAAACGCTCCGCTAGCCTCTCGTCGTCGGGTTTGCGTTGTGCCAGTGCGGCTTCGCACGCGGGATAGTCCGTCAGCAGTACGGGGTGGTCCATTCCCAATTGCGGTTCCACCTTAGCCGTCAGCACGCGGGAAAATATATCGGACCAAGTGTCGTCCTCCGCGCAAGCGATCCCAATGGCGGTTGCGGCGCGATAGAGCGCGTCACGGTCGGTCGTCGTGGCATCAAATGTCGTTTGCAGGTTGATGCCAGCGTGTCGCAAGAAAGCCTCGCAGACGCTGAGGTTCTCTGGTTCGGCTAACGGATTACATGTGCGTCCGCGCCATTGAATCGTCTCTAGACCGGTTGTTTTGGCCGCGATTCGGAGGATTTCGATGCAATCGGCCATAACGCGTTTGAAGGGTTCGTCCGCCCGATACCATTCCAACATCGTGAATTCAGGGTGGTGCAGGGAGCCCCGCTCGCGATTTCGGAACACGGGTGCGAAGGTAAATATGTTGCGTTCTCCCGCAGCGAGCAGTTTTTTGCAGGCAAACTCGGGGCTTGTGTGTAGATAGTAGTCGCCAATACCGAGATCGGTACCAATAAGCTCGGTCCGGAATGCGTGCAGATGGGTCTCGTTGCCGGGGGAAATCTGCAGGCAGGCGGTGTCCACCTCAACGAAATCCTGCTCGTGGAACCAGTTGCGTACTAAGCGCTTGATCTTGTTGCGCGCGAGAAGGATTGGGCGTCGATCGGTGTGGTAGGCGGGACGCCACCAGGGTGTTGAGGGGGACATGGGCAGGTTCTTTGAGGTGCGAAGATCGCGCTTAGGGTCGGCGCACTTGGCCTGGGGCGTGTGAACAGGTAGAAACCGGCGATCCGGTATCAATTCAAGCGGCCTGACCGCTGCGGAGCCCGTAAGCCCGCGCGTCCAGGGGCGAACAACAATGGAGACTGATGTGCCTAAGATTATCGCAAGCTCGGTGCGCAAAGGCAACGTGCTCGATCTCGACGGGAAGCTTGCTGTCGTGATGAACGCGGAAAATATTCATCCGGGCAAGGGAACTCCCGTTACGCATCTCGAAATGCGCCGCATCGCGGATGGCGTCAAAATTGTTGAGCGGTACCGGACGACGGACCAGGTTGAGCGCGCTTTTGTTGAGGAGATCGACTACAACTACCTCTTCGAAGACGAGAGTGGGTATACGTTCATGCACCCTGAAACCTACGATCAAATCGTAGTGCCGAAGGATGTCATCGGAGATCAGGCCGTCTGGCTTGACGAGAACATGACCTGCACGATCTCGCTGCATGAAGGTAATCCGATTGCCATCGAACTGCCGCAGCGCGTCACGTTTGAAATTGTTGAGGCCGATCCTGTCGTAAAAGGTCAGACAGCATCTTCGTCATATAAGCCGGCCGTACTTTCTAACGGTGCCCGCATTATGGTTCCGCCACACATTGGAAGCGGTACGCGCGTCGTTGTCATGACGGCGGACGGCTCCTACGTCGAGCGTGCCAAGGACTGATCTCAAGATAATAGCGATGAAGCGCGGAGTTTTCGATCTTGCGCTTAAGTAACTTCTAGCGGCGCACAGATTCGCCGCTGGACTTACCTGCCTTCATTTGTGGTTACCCACGGTTTGAGTAGGTGCATCGCTGGGTCAGGCGGGCCGCCGGCACCTTTAGCCAAACGCTTTTCGACGTCGATCACGCGAGAGCATGTCCAAACCGCCATCCAAAGGGTGATCAAGACGATCGGCGCGGCGAGGACTTCGGTCACGACCAATGGAAGCCCGAAGGATGCGGAAAATCCGATCAGAAGGCCCATCGTGAGCATGATGAAGGTGGTGACCACGAGGAGGCTTACCGATAACCCTGTGACCCAGAGACCAAGAGTTGACACTGAGCCGCGTTGGGTGACGGTTCCAGACTGGCGAACGGCGGAATCGGTGCTCATGGGGCGAAATTGTCCAGTTCAGGGGCTCGGGTGGTGGCACAGTGGCCGACGGGCGGCAAGATGGTCTGCCGTTAGGATTGCGTCAAGTGGCCTGTCTGGCGACTTGCGCGCAGCCCTGGGAGGGGTTCGAGCATATTCCAGCTTTATAAATTCTACGTTCTTATGTGGCTCCCGATGGATGGTGCGTAGGGGCCGTTCGGGCTGCTTTAGAACGTTTTAGAGCTTTGCGTTGGTTCTAGAAACTCGTTGCATGCTTGATCTGATAGATCTCCATGATACGGCTGCCCCGATGGGGGCCGTCGCAAACGAATTTCCATTGCCCGTCTGTGAATGTATCGCAGATCTTGACCCCCTTGATCAAAATCCAGTGACCCTCTTTGCCGCGATTTATGGCGAGAAGGTAATGCACCCAGGCGTTCCGTGGCTTTTGCATCCATTGCCACAGAGTTGGCCGCTCCTTCCGCGGCAAGTGCTCGAACGAATGGCCCAACTTCATCTCGTAGCCGAGCGCTGAAGCAGCTGCTGCAACCTCAGCCGCGTCTGTGCCTTTTATAGGGGCATCAGGCGGCAGCCCCCTGAACCGATTGACCTCTTCTTCCACGCGGCTAATCGGGAAGCCTGTGAGCGCGGAAAGAACGAAGGGACCGCAATATGCCGTGCGACCTGTGTCGTTCTTGACGTTGTTGAGGCTGGAGGTCATACGAGCACTGAGCGCGTCTCCTGCCATTTGCGGGGCCTCCTCGGGCCGATTGGATAGTTAAGCTGATCGAATGGTTAAGCAAATCTTGACGCGCGATGGTTGATGATTGGTTAATGTTCAGAGATCTGGCTGAGATAAGCCGTTGCAGTTAGCCTTGTGACAACGGATCGAGACTGACGATAGGAGAGGTCAGCCCATGAATGTTTCGTTTTTGCAGGAACTGCTCAACACGGTCGCCGAGCAAGGCCGCTCTCTCTTGCCTAAATCTCTCTTCCGGGAGGATCCCGACCGTGGCCTGCAAGCGCTCGTGCAAGCGTTGGTGTCCGAACGTGGTGAAGCTTCAGGCGTCGCCATCGCACGCCAGCTTCTGCACCATTATAAACTTCTGAAAGCAGAGGAGCGCGAAGCGTTTTTCCGCTATATCGCGCATACGTTGACCCCAGAAAGTTCGCGCGTTGCCGACGCTGCCCGCGCTTACCTGGATAAACCGTCCCCAGGTTCTCTTCTGAATCTGCAGAAAGCGGTCGAGAGTCCACGACAGGAATTCTTCCGGCGGCTCAATCTGGCGCCCGGAGCTACCGCTGACCTTGTCGCCATGCGGCGCGACCTGTTGGGTTTTCTGAAAAAGTATCCCGAACTGACGGTCGTCGATTCCGATCTGCGCCATCTTCTCTATTCCTGGTTTAATCGCGGATTTTTGGTGCTCCGCCGTATCGATTGGCAGACGTCGGCTTCAATCCTTGAGAAGATTATCGCTTACGAAGCGGTGCATGAGATCAAGGGCTGGGAGGATTTGCGACGTCGGCTTGATCCGGCGGATCGGCGTTGTTTTGCGTTCTTCCATCCATCGCTGATCGATGATCCGTTGATCTTTGTGGAAGTGGCGCTGATGCAGGACATCCCAGGCGCCATTGCTCCTGTCTTGCATGAGCCGGCAAAGTCCGAACCGATCGAAAATCCCACGACCGCAGTCTTCTATTCGATTTCGAACTGCCAAGAAGGCCTCAAGGGCGTTTCGTTTGGTAACTTCCTGATCAAGCAGGTGGTTGAAGAGCTGGTGCGGGAAGTGCCCAGTTTGAAAACGTTCGTGACGTTGTCACCGGTGCCGACTTTCGCGCGCTGGCTCGAGAAAGAGAGCCTGGATGCGGCTAGCGAAGTCGTCACGGAGGAGGATCGCGAGGTGCTTACCTCTCTCAAGCCTGCTTCCTGGGCTTCCTCCGAGCAGGAAAATGCAGAGCTGAAGGCTTCAGTCCTGGCGTTGGCCGCGGACTATTTTCTGCGGGCGAAGTCCGCTGACAACAAGCCGGTCGACCCGGTGGCGCGTTTCCATCTCGGTAACGGTGCCCGCCTGGAACGCATCAATTGGCTGGGCGATACCTCCGAAAAGGGTCTACGAGAGGCGCATGGGCTGATGGTCAATTACCGTTATGAACTCAAGGAAATTGAAAAGAATCATGAGGCTTATGCGAACGACGGCCCGGTAGCTTGTTCTCGTGCGGTAAAGGCTCTTCTGCGTTCGCCCTCAAAGACGAAGTCGTTTGTTAAAACCGTGGTTCAGCCTGAGCCTCCAAAGGCTTTGGCTCCACCTAAAAAGTCCCCTGAGGAAGACAAGATCGAAGCGCCTGCGATGCCGAAGGCCGAGTGACAGTCTTTTCGTTGCGAATATGAATATTGAGTCGACCTCGGCGCCATGCACTATGGGCTCAGCCAGCGTCGATAGAAAGGTCGGAGAAACAGATGCGCTACGATGAGCAGGACCGTCAGAGTTCCAACGTCGAAGACAGGCGCGGACGCGGTGGCGGCGGATTTCGTATGCCTGGTGGTAGACGTGGGATCCGCATCCCGATCGGTGGCCGTGGTGGTTTCAGCATCACGACGCTTTTGATCATCGGCGCGATCATGCTGCTCTTCGGTATCAATCCGCTGGAGCTGCTCACAGGGGGTGGCGGCAACGGGCGCATTAATTTCCCGGATATTCCGCAAATGCCGCAGACGCAGGACGTCAACCGACGGACCGCGGACCGCTCACCGTTAGATATTCCGGGACTGCCGGGCACTGAGCCCAAATCCGAAAGCAACGATGAAATGAAGGTTTTCATTTCACGGGTGCTGGCTGATACCGAAGATGTTTGGGCGCGGGTGTTCAAGTCTTTCGGCCGTCAATATCAAGATCCGCAGCTCGTCCTATTCAGTGGGGGCACGCAGACGGCTTGCGGAATGGGTATGTCCGCTATGGGGCCATTTTATTGCCCGTTGGATCAGAAGATCTACGTGGATCTGGCGTTTTATGACCAGCTCAAGCGCCGCTTCAATGCGCCGGGCGATTTTGCTCAGGCTTATGTGATCGCTCACGAAGTTGGACACCATGTGCAAACGCTCCTGGGGATCGCCGAAAAGGTTCAGCAGGCCAAGCGCGGCATGGGCGAGCGTGAATCCAATGCCCTACAAGTGCGGATGGAGCTTCAGGCGGACTGTCTCGCTGGCGTCTGGGCCAATCTCAACGATCAGTTGAAGAACCGTCTTGAGGCCGGCGATATCGAGGAAGGCTTGAATGCTGCGAGTCAGATCGGCGATGACATGATTCAGCGTCGGCAGCAGGGCTATGTTGTGCCCGATGCGTTTACGCATGGTTCCGCAGCGCAGCGCGTCCGCTGGTTCAAGACCGGCTTTAGCTCGGGCAAGATGCAAGCTTGCGATACGTTTGGCGCCTCTTCCGACAGTCTTTAATAAAGCTATCGGAAGCAGATGGGCGTGTAAGGATTAAAGGATGGATCTCTTTTTTGAGGTCCATCTCATCCCTTTAAAGCGACCTGCCTTCGAACGTGGCGAGGGCGCATTCGCGAACCTCGCCGCCTAGCCCGGCGCAGATTTCGAGCACGTCCGTGGATTTGGCTACGGGGCCGGCCACCAAGGCATAAGGCCCAGTGCTCGAAACGCTTTCTTTTACGTAGCGCGGAGATAACCCTTTTAACGCGTCGCCGTGACGTTCCCGCATAGCGTTCCATGTCAAACGCAGGGCATCAAGCGTCGGCGCCGTAGCCAAGCGAACACCGATTTTGGGTGTCTCCACCGTTTTTGGGGCCCGTGTGACCGTTGCGGGGCCAAAGGCGACGACCTGTGATGTCGGTCCTGTTGGTGGGGCCGCAGCCTTTGTTGGCGCAGCCTGCGGCTGTGCTGCGGGTTTAGGTTTGGAGATTGCTACGACGGCAACCGGCTTTGGCTTCGGGCGCACACCTGGAGCCGGGGGCGGTACGACTGGGAGCGCGCCGGTTTCGATCGGCGAACCTGCGTTGGAGCCATTTACAATCGTCGTGTTGACGATGGCGACTTCGCTGACCGAGCTCGGAGGCGAGGGTTGTTCAGGGGCAGCCGTTGTCATCGGCATGTTGGGGTGTGGCATACCGGGATGCTGTGTCGCTGAATCAACGATGCTCAGTCCCGGGATCACGACACCGGGCACGACCGGCACAGGGGCGGTTTCATTTGCAGCAGTCATTTGAGGTTCGGCCGGGACGCGATCGTCGTCAGCGGATGTTGTCGGCACTGCCTCGGAAGGCGCGACTTCCTGGGGCTCTCCCTCCGCATAAGCCTGCTTATGTTCATTCAATTCTGTGCGGAGCTTGGAGAGTTCCACTTTTGCGTTGGACAGGCGGTCGCTGAGCGCGCGCGCTGCCGGGCTCGCAACCTGCTCATCGGTAAACAGACTTGAGGGTGAATCAGTGGAGGCTGGCGTGGAAAGTGCGTTGACCAAGTCAGGATCGGTGAAAATGACCCCGAGATATGCGACTGAGGCGGCGCCCGCGAAGCTCCAAAAGAGAACGTAAAGGAATGGCAATGCCCTTCCCTTCGTCTTACGACGTCCACCTGCTTCCCGTGCCGTCTTGACTTTTTGCATTGCGCAAATCCGCTGACCTGTTGAGAGCCGGCAAAATGGTGATCGAGTTTCCTGTGCCGTAGGCCCCAAATTTTATTGTTCATTGAGAGAACATTGCTTCGCGCTGGGCTGGTATTCCGCCTGCGCTCGTCGACGCCAGGCCGCGGCAAGTCTCTTGTCGTGACGCTGGCTGAGTCGCGATGGGGAAGCAAACGGTCGGCGGCGATGCGCCTCAACACGCTGTGGACGGATTGTGGACGAGTTGGATCAATGCAGTGCGCCGCCGAACCCAGCCTCCTCCGCTGCCGGTTGCGCGGCAGGGCCCTTGGGCGCTATGCACTTGGCAAATTGCGCTGCCCGACCTTTAGGCCAAGCCCCGCCGGTTGGGCTGGCATATCAGCAAATGTGGAGCCCCGATGACCGACCGCTCGCTTTCGATCGTGATATTGGCCGCCGGCAAGGGCACACGCATGTACTCGCGGCAGCCGAAGGTGCTGCATCAAATCGCCGGCCGGTCGATGTTGGGGCACGTGCTAGCGCTGGCGTCGGGCATTTCGCACGCGAAGATCAGCGTCGTCATTGGACCAGGTATGGATGATGTGCGCAAGGAGGTGGTGCGTTGGTCTCCGGATGCTTCCATTTTTGTCCAGGAGAATCAGGCAGGAACAGCGGATGCGGTTCTCGCTGCGCGTGATCAGCTTGTTGCCGAGCGCGGTGATGTGATCGTGCTTTATGCTGATTCTCCGCTGATGAGACCGCAGACCCTCGCCAAGCTTGTTTCCAGCCTGGAGTCCGGAGCAGGTGTGTCGGTAGTTGGCTTCGAGGCGGACGATCCCACAGGATATGGGCGCTTGCTCACGGATAAGTCCGGTGACCTGATTGCGATCCGCGAGGACAAGGATGCCAGTGCCGACGAATTAAATGTGAAGCTGTGCAACTCTGGTGTGATGGCATTCCGGTTGCCTGACGTGGTGGCGGTGCTAGACCGGATCGGCAACGATAACGCCAAGGGTGAATTTTATCTCACAGACGCCGTTGAAATCGCTCGCCGGGATGGGCTGAAGGCTGCGGTCGTGACGTGTGAAATGGATGAGGTGTTGGGCGTCAACTCGCGCGATCAACTCGCCGTAGCGGAGAGCATCTGGCAAGCGCGAGCACGCTTGGCAGCTATGCGGGCGGGCGTGACGATGATTGCGCCGGACACTGTGTGGCTGTCGTTTGATACCGTGCTTGGGCAGGACGTGACTATCGAGCCTAACGTGTTTATTGGGCCGGGTGTCACCGTCGGGGAGGGTGTCCGGATCAAGGCCAACTCCTACCTTGAAGGCGCTGATCGCAAGAGCGCTGCAGGATTGCGGATCGATACCGGTGCGGAGGTTGGTCCCTTCGCGCGCTTACGGCCCGGGACAGAACTGGGCGCGGATGTGCATATCGGCAACTTTGTTGAAGTGAAGAACGCAGTTCTTGCCCCGGGCGCCAAGGCCAATCACCTGACCTACATTGGCGATGGCACAGTGGGCGCAGGGGCCAATATCGGCGCTGGGACGATCTTTTGTAATTACGACGGCTTCAACAAAAACCGCTGCGAGGTGGGCGCGGGTGTGTTCATTGGCTCCAACTCTGCGCTTGTTGCGCCGGTCCGGATCGGAGATGGCGCCTATGTCGCGGCTGGCAGCGTGATCACGACAAACGTGGAACCCGACAGTCTTGCGATTGTCAGGGCCAAGCGCGAGGACCGTCCCGAGTGGGCGGCAAAATATCGCGCGATGATGCAGCGCCGTAAAGGTTAACGCGAAAGTCGCCAACATCGCTCTTTCCCGGTGAAATCGCCGGAAATACTTTGTGAGTTGGCCTTAGATGTGCATGCCATTAGCTCGTCCATTGGGATAGGGCAGGCGAAGGGGGCTACCGAGGTATGTGCGGAATTGTCGGCATCTTAGGATCGAAACCTGTCGCGGAAGATCTCATCGAGGCTTTGCGGCGGCTCGAATACCGCGGGTACGACTCCGCCGGGATTGCGACGGTGGAGAATGGTCACCTTGGACGGCGGCGTGCCGAGGGCAAGTTGCGCAATCTTGAGGACCGGGTTCGTGCGGAGCCGTTGAGCGGGCGCAGCGGTATCGGTCATACGCGCTGGGCAACCCACGGCAAGGCGAGCGAGACCAACGCTCATCCCCATATGTCGGACAAGGTCTCGGTTGTTCACAATGGAATTATCGAGAACTTCCGCGAGCTGCGCGCAAAGTTGCAGGCCGCTGGCCATACTTTTGACAGTGAGACCGACACCGAAGCCGTCGTCCACCTCGTTACCGAGGAGCTCAAATGCTGTGGCGATGATCCGGTTGCCGCTGTGCGTTCCGCGCTTGCTCAGCTGAAGGGCGCTTTTGCGTTGGCCATTCTGTTTGCTGGGCACGACGATCTCATGATCGCGGCGCGGCAGGGCAGCCCGCTGGCTATCGGCCACGGTGATGGTGAAATGTATCTGGGTTCGGATGCTATTGCGCTGGCCCCCTTCACCAACGCGATTACGTACCTCGAAGAGGGCGACTGGGCGGTCATGCATCGTTCAGGGATGGAGATCTTCGACGCGAACGGTGAGCGGGTGGAACGTCCGATCATGCGTTCGTCTGCAGGGCTTCAGATCGCGGACAAGGGCAATCATCGTCACTTCATGGCCAAGGAGATACACGAGCAGCCCGAGGTCATCAGTCATACGCTGGCTAATCTGATCGATATGGCGGCGGGTCGCGTGAACTTTCCAGATCTGGGTGTCGATCTGTCGAAGCTCTCGCGTGTGACGATTTCAGCTTGCGGTACGGCGTACTATGCCGGGCTTATCGGTAAGTACTGGATCGAGCGCTACGCGCGGGTGCCGGTTGAGATCGATGTTGCGTCGGAGTTCCGTTATCGCGAACCACCGCTGCCTGAGGGCGGGTTGGCCGTCTTCGTTTCGCAATCAGGAGAAACAGCCGATACGCTGGCAACTTTGCGATACTGCAAATCTCAGGGGCAGAGGATTGCATCTATCGTCAACGTGCGGACTTCGACAATCGCGCGGGAATCCGATGCCGTGTTGCCAACGCTTGCCGGGCCCGAGGTTGGCGTTGCGTCGACCAAGGCGTTCACCTGTCAGCTTGCTGTGCTGGCAGCTCTGGCTATTGCGCTGGGACGTGCGCGGGGGGCGATCAGTGCCGAGTTGGAGCAGGAGCTCGTCGGTGCTTTGATGGAAGTGCCACGTCACATTTCATCGATGTTGAGTGACGAGAGCGTCTACGAGGCGCTTGCGCACGACCTGTCACGGGCGCGGGATGTCCTTTATCTCGGCAGGGGCGTCAATTTTCCACTGGCTCTTGAGGGCGCCTTAAAGTTGAAAGAAATCTCGTATATTCACGCAGAAGGCTACGCGGCTGGTGAGCTGAAACATGGGCCAATCGCGTTGATTGACGAGAGTGTGCCGGTCATCGTGGTCGCGCCAAAAGACGAACTTTTCGACAAGACAGTATCGAATGTGCAGGAGGTGGCTGCGCGAGGTGGCCAAATCGTGTTCGTTTCGAATGGCGAATCAGATGAAGTTGGTTGTGACGTCGTTGCGCATATCACTATTCCTGATGTGCATCCGTTCACCAATCCTTTGATCTATGCCGTGCCGGCACAGCTGATTGCCTACCACACAGCTGTATTTATGGGGACGGATGTAGATCAGCCGCGGAACTTGGCGAAATCGGTCACTGTGGAATAGGGTGTAGGCGGCGGAATTCTAAGTCGATCCTTTGGGCCAAGAATTTGCCTGGATAGCCTGTTTCACTTAGCCTTCTCAAAATGAAGTTTGGGGGTAGTGGCGTCCGTGTCGAGACGAGGGGACCTGTCTATGAGCGTACGACAATCAAGGACATGGCAAAGGCTTGCGGTGGCGTCGTTCGCCGCCGGGCTGTCGGTCCTCGGTGGTGCGAGCCTGCAGCCGACATACGTTCTGGCGCAGACTGTTTCCGAGGATGCCTCGAAGAAAGATCCCGCTGAAGCCCGCAAGGATGTGATCGCCGGCGTGAAAGCGTTCGAAAAGGGCAAGATGGATCAAGCCATCGCCGAATTGACCAAAGGTCTCAAAAGCGGTGGACTGGCACCTAAGGATACGGCGAAAGCGCTTTATTATCGGGGGCTCGCCAATCGGCGCTCGGGGCGCCCAGCGCAAGCGATCTCGGATCTGACCAGCGCGGTCTGGTTGAAGGAGGGATTGACGGAGACGGAACGTAAGACAGCGCTGGAAAATCGTAGTGCAGCTTACGGTGAGGCGGGGCTGAAAGACCCCGGAATGGTCGAGGCGAAAGGTGCAGCTGACTCGGGCACGACGGTGTCGAGCCAATCCTCCAGTGGTTCAGGTTCTTCGACGACAGTATCGTCGTCGTCAGGTTCATCGTCCAATCCGTTGTCAGGCGTCGGCGATTTCTTTTCAGGTCTCTTTGGTGGCGGGTCCTCTTCATCGGCGAACGCCAGTCCAAGCGCCTCCGATACGCCGCCGGCGAGCGGGTTAGAAACTGCGTCAACGGGGCCTTCAGTTTCCGCCTGGGATAGTACGACGCAAAAATCGACGGGCGCAACGCCAACGCCGCCGCCGACGCAGCAATGGCAGACCGCGGCGCGTCCCATCAAGCAGGCCGCTGTTGCTCCTCCGTCTAAGGCTGCCGCGCCCACTAAAAAGCTAAAAGGGCGCTATGAGGTTCAGGTCGCGGCTGTGCGTTCACGCGATGAAGCGGAACGTTTGGCGCTGGAACTCTCCAAAAAGCACGCGAGTATTTTAGGGGCGCGTGTGCCTGAGATCGAAGAGACGGTGTTCGGCAACATGGGCACCTTCTACCGGATCAGCATCGGGCCTTTTGCCAAGGCTGACGACACGGCGAGCGTCTGCAAGGCGCTCAAGGCCGGCGGGTATGATTGCATGGTCGCTAAGAACTAACTCAGCGGGTATCTGCTGATACGCGTGCGGTGGTTTACTGGCGAAAAGACGAAAGCATGTGTTCAGCTTCGGCCCTTCCCGTGACAACATGTGCGGTGGTTTTAGGGGCAACTTTCCGGCGGACAGAGTTACCGCGAGGGGGGGGGAGCGTTCATTCGCGTAGCGCCAAGTGAGTTAGCGGGTCATGACGAAGCCGAGTGACAAGGAAGAGACGGAAGCACCTGAGCTGGAGGCCGCTGAAGGCCCAAAACTCGGGCCTATTACGGCTTTTCCTAATGGGCCGGGGGTGACGTTTGGTGCACGACTGCGCAACTATTTTCTTACCGGACTGATTATCGTCGGACCGGTTACCATTACGCTCTACATCGTCTGGTCGCTGATCAATATCGCGGACGCGTGGATCAAGCCACTTTTGCCAGAACGGTATCTGCCGGAAGCATATTTGCCGTTTGCCGTGCCCGGGATTGGCCTTCTGGTTGGTATCGTTGGGCTAATGGTTATCGGTGCGCTGGCCGCGAATCTCCTTGGCCGTACGCTCATCAGTTTCGGTGTGCAGATGCTGGATGGCATGCCGATTGTTCGCAACGTGCATCGCGGGCTTCGGCAGGTGTTTGAGGGTGTGCTGGTTGCGGCAGGGCCGAACCAGAGCTTTCAAAAGGTCGGCCTGATCCAATTTCCGTCGAAGGGATTGTGGTCGCTTGTTTTTGTGACCAGTGAAAAAACGGGTGAGATCAACATCAAGGTCAACGACGCTGGCGAGGATCTGATTGCGGTCTTCATGCCGACGGGTGTTGTTCCGCCGACAGGCTTCATCTGCTTCGTGCCGCGGAAGAATGTGACTATTCTGGATATGACTGCCGAAGACGCCGCCAAGATTATTTTGTCGGCGGGCATGGTCGTGCCAGACTATCAGGCCAGATTGGCGGCACTCGGCGCGGGTGCCGTGCCTCCGAAAAAGCCAAAGGCTTAGCGTTTGTCTGTGGGGCGTTAAGCGGCCCGGAACAAGCGTACCGCTTCATCGCATTCGAACAGATAGAGCAGGAGGCGAACGGCTTTTCCGCGCTCGCTTGTCAGCTTAGGGTCTTCAGCGAGAAACATACGGGCGTCATCGTGGGCTGCTGCCAGTAATTCGGATTGGTTTGGCACATTGGCAATACGGAAGGCCGGGAGCCCACTCTGGCGTGCGCCGAGAACCTCGCCGCCGCCACGTAGCTCCAAATCCTTTTCTGCGATCAAGAAGCCATCTTCCGTTTCGCGCATCATGTCGAGACGTGCTTCCGCGGTTTCTCCCAGCGGTGGTTTGAACAGCAGTACGCAATACGACTGGCGGCTGCCGCGGCCCACGCGTCCGCGCAGCTGATGAAGCTGAGCCAAGCCAAAACGCTCGGCGTGTTCAATCACCATGATTGAGGCGTTCGGGACGTTGACACCGACCTCGATCACAGTCGTCGAGACTAGGATACGAAGATCACCTGCCGAAAATGCCGCCATGGTCTGATCTTTTGTTGTCCCGTTCATCGCGCCATGAAGGAGACCAACGACACCCTCGCCGAAGATCTGGCTCAGGTGAGCGTGGCGCTCTTCAGCGGCAGCGAGTTCGCTGGTGCCCGTGCCTTCGATCAGCGGGCAGACCCAATAGACCTGGGCACCTGAAGCCAACGCGCGTCGCAATCCATCTACGACGTCTTCCAGGCGTTCCACGGAGGCTTTGGTGGTGACGACCGGTTTGCGCCCGGCCGGCTTCTCGTTCAATCGCGAAACATCGAGGTCGCCGTAGTGCGTCATAACGAGCGTGCGCGGTATCGGGGTTGCGGTCATGACGAGGACGTTTGCGCCGCCATCGCCTCCCTTGGCTTGCAGCGCAAGGCGTTGATGGACGCCGAAGCGATGCTGCTCGTCGATGACGGCGACGGAGAGATCGCGAAATTGGACATCGGGTTGGAAAAGCGCATGGGTTCCGATGAGGATGTCGATCTCACCGGCTGCTAGGGCGGCCAGAACGTGTTTGCGTGCCGCACCTTTCTCACGGCCGGTGAGAAGACCCAACCGAAGCCCTGCTTTTTCGGCGAGCGGCGCAATGGTTTCCAGGTGCTGACGGGCCAGAACTTCGGTTGGGGCCATCAGGGCTGCCTGGCTTCCGGCCTCGACCGCGATCGCCATGGCCATAAGGGCAACGACGGTCTTGCCGGATCCGACATCGCCTTGAAGAAGCCGCAGCATACGGCTTGGGCTTGCCATGTCGGCGGCGATCTCTGTGATCGCCGTGGTCTGAGAGCCAGTGAGCTGGAAGGGGAGGGCGTCAGAGATACGTTGGCGAATGGCACCGTCGCCCTTTACCGCACGGCCGCGCTGGGACTTCAAGCTCTGGCGGACTAGTGCGAGCGCGACCTGACCGGCAAACAGCTCATCATAAGCGAGCCGCTGCCAGGCTGGAGCTCCGTTCGATATATCGGTCGCGTCTTGTGGCCGATGAATGCGCGCGATCGCCTCAGCGGCTGAGGGCCACTTTTGCTGGTCGAGCCAGCTCGGATTTTGCCATTCGGGTAAGTCCGGGAGCCGCTCCAGGGCTTGCCGCGTTGCCTTCTGCAGGATTTTTCCCGACAATCCTGCTGTCAGCGGATACACGGGCTCAAGCATGGGCAGATCGTCGCGGGCGTCGGCTGCGACGATGTAATCTGGATGCGTCATCTGCAGCGTTTCGCCGTAGAGTTCGATGCGGCCGGAGATGTAGCGTTCTTCGCCCACGGGGAGTTGGCGCTCAATGAATTTGCGTTCGGCTCTGAAAAACACCAAATCAATGCGGCCGCTGTCATCCTCGCAGGTGACCTTATAGGGCGCTTTGTTGTTGCCCCGCGGGGAGGGCCGGTGTTTGAGGATGCGCACCTTAAGAGTGGCAATGGTTCCAGGAACGGCGTGGCTGATCGTGGGTTCAGCACGGCGATCGATAACACCTGTGGGCGTGTGCCAGAGCAGGTCGATGATGCGGGCTTCGCTGACGCCAGCGGGCAAATCCAGGGCTTTGCGCAGTAACGCGACCAGTCGTGGACCGATGCCGGTCAAGGATTGGGCTGGGGCAAACAGAGGCTGGAGTTGATCGGGCCGCATACGACGGAATTCCGTTTGGGGGGTACGTGTGTTGTTTGGACGTGTTGGATCAAAAAACGCTTATACCCCGATCAAGTCCGGTTTTGGGGTTGCGGAGCATGCGTGTTTTGCCTGGTCCCCGCTTTTCTCAAGGTCTTGTAGGCGTTATAGGAACGCAACCTGTCAAAGAAGCAATGTCTCCCTGAGCTAGGTGCCGTCTGAGGCGGCTTCGGGTGCGGTCTGCTAATTCGGCTTGAGACCTGTCGGCGCGAAACGCTGCTAAGGAATACCGTGACGGGTGAACAGGAGAGGGACAATTGGACGAGAGCTTCGATATACGACGGCGCCGTGCGCTATACCGGGCCAACCATCGCGGTACAAAAGAAATGGACCTTTTGATGGGCCGGTATGCGGAAGCGCATCTAGAGGCCATGGATGAGGCTGCGTTGGATAGTTTCGAGCGATTTCTCGCTCTAGCCGATCCAGATGTTCAATCGTGGATACTTTCCGCGTCGGATGCGGATCGCCGGACGCCCATCGAACCGGAATTTGCTGACCTCATTCAATCGCTCAGATCGTTTCACGGATTGTCCTGAGCTTCGCCGAACAGTCATCGGCCCACATTTAAGGAACGACGTTAGCTATTATGAGCGGCGCTACCCCTAAAAACCACGATCTGCTGCTGACAGGTGTCCCGGAGGGGCTGGATGCACTTGTGCTGGCCAAGCTCGCTCAGGAAGCGCAAGGCGCTGAGGGGCATGCGGGTATTCTGATCCACGTCGCGCGCGACGATCGCCGGGTCGACCAGCTCGAGGGTGCGCTGCGCTTCTTCGCGCCGCAAATTCGCACGATCTCTTTTCCAGCGTGGGATACGGTCCCCTATGACCGGGTTGGGCCTAATTCCGATATCGTGGCGCGTCGCATCGCGGCACTGGCCAAGCTGACGATCGGGCGTCGGAAAGCGCCTACCCTGGTGCTAACCACCGTCAACGCGATCCTGCAACGGGTGCCTCCGGTCGCCTTCGTCCGCAGCTCCTTAAAGCAGATGGCAGCTGGGCAGCGGATCGATATGGGGCGATTGATCACGCGATTACAGCTCGCGGGATTTACGCGCACTGGGACGGTGATGGAGCCGGGCGAATATGCGGTTCGGGGTGGCATTCTCGACCTTTTTCCGCCGGGCAGAACCAATCCGGTTCGGCTCGATTTCTTTGGCGATACGCTGGAGAGCATAAAATCCTTCGACGCGGAAACGCAGCGCACACTCAAGCCTTTGCAGAAGATTGTGCTCATGCCGATTTCCGAACTGGCGCTGGGGGATGCAGCGACCAGCCGTTTTCGTAGTCGTTACGTCGAACTGTTCGGCGGAGGGACAGGCAGCGATCCGCTCTACGAGGCCGTGAGTGCGGGCAGCCGCTATCCGGGGCAGGAGCACTGGCTTCCGCTCTTTCATGAGCAACTCGATACACTGGCGGACTACGCGCCGGATTCTGCCATTTCATTCGACCACCGCGCCGATGAGGCTGTGCGGCAGCGTTTCGAGCAGATTGCGGAACATTACGAAGCGCGCACGCAGGCGCTTGAGGTGGAAGCCTTCGGCGCGCCTCCATACAAGCCTGTGCCGCCAGACCTCATGTTCCTTGATGGGAAAGCGTGGGGTGAACTTCTGGGGCAGCGCCAAGTCTATCGTTTGAACCCGTTTGAGACGGGCGAAGGCGCGGACGTACGCTCATGGAATGGCCGCCCCGGACGAACGTTCGCGGCCGAGCGCCTAGCAGGAGACGTCAATGTTTTCGACGCTGTCGTCAGTCATATCGCGGCGCTAAAGCGTGAACATCGGCGCGTGATGATTGCGGCGTGGACGCCCGGTGCTCGGGAGCGGCTTGCCGGATTGCTCAACGATCACGGTCTAAAGGAGACCCGCAACGTTGAGAGTTTTGATGCGGCTCTGGAGCTTCCGGCGGACGTCACGCCCATGGCTGTGCTCGGTTTGGAGCAGGGTTTTGTCACTCCCGAACTCGCGGTTATCGGTGAGCAGGACATTCTTGGCGACAGGCTGGTGCGACCGCGGCGGAAAGCCCGTCGCGCTGTGGACGTTCTTACGGAAGCGACGAGCCTTTCCGTTGGCGATCTCGTTGTGCACGCCGATCATGGTATTGGCCGCTTTGCAGGGCTTACGACGATTTCCGCACTCGGCGCGATGCACGATTGCCTTGAGCTGATCTATGCGGGTGGCGACAAACTGTTCGTGCCGGTTGAGAACCTCGAACTGTTGACGCGCTATGGTGCGGAGGACGGTTCGGCTCAGCTTGACAGGTTGGGTGGTGTCGCATGGCAATCGCGGAAGGCTCGGCTCAAGAAGCGCCTCCAGGAAATTGCTGGCGAACTCATCAAAATCGCAGCGCTACGGCAATTGCGCGAGGCGCCGGCGTTGGCCCCTCCGGCTGGGGCCTTTGAAGAGTTTGTCTCGCGTTTTCCGTATGAGGAAACCGAGGATCAGGCCGCCAGTATCGATGCGGTGATCGAGGATCTTGGGGCGGGCCGTCCAATGGATCGCCTTGTTTGCGGCGACGTTGGATTTGGCAAGACGGAAGTCGCGTTGCGTGCAGCCTTTGTGACTGCGATGAGCGGCCTTCAGGTCGCAGTTGTCGTCCCAACGACGCTTCTTGCCCGTCAGCACTTCAAGACATTTAGCGACCGGTTCAAAGGATTGCCGCTCAATGTGGCGCAGGCTTCCCGGCTTGTGGGTGCTAAAGAGCTGGCTGAAGTGAAGGAGGGGTTGTCAAACGGGCAAATCGATATCGTTGTGGGAACCCACGCGCTCCTCAGCAAGTCGATCAAGTTTGCCCGGCTCGGGCTGCTGGTGATCGACGAGGAACAACACTTCGGTGTCGCGCACAAGGAACGCCTCAAGCAGCTACGTGAAGATGTTCATGTTCTCACGCTATCGGCGACGCCTATTCCGCGGACACTTCAGCTTGCGTTGACGGGTGTACGCGAGCTGTCTTTGATTACGACACCGCCGGTCGATCGTTTGGCTGTGCGCACGTATATCTCGCCGTTCGATCCCGTCATTGTGCGCGATGCACTTCGCCGCGAACGGTATCGTGGCGGTCAGGCATTTTATGTCGTCCCGCGATTGAGCGACCTTCCTGATGTCAGAGAATTTTTGACAGAAGCGGTGCCCGAACTTCGCGTGGCGACGGCACACGGGCAGATGACGCCAACTGAGTTGGAAGACGTCATGACTGCGTTCTACGAGGGGCGTTACGACATTCTCTTGTCGACGCCAATCGTCGAGTCCGGTCTCGATGTGCCCAATGCCAACACGCTGATCGTCCATCGTGCCGATATGTTTGGCTTGGCGCAGCTTTATCAGCTGCGCGGGCGGGTGGGCCGCTCGAAGGCGCGTGCGTATGCCTACATTACGACGCCACCGGGCAAAGCTCTGACGGAAGGCGCCGAGAAGCGGCTCAAGGTCTTAAATTCATTGGACTCATTAGGGGCAGGTTTTTCGTTAGCGTCGCACGATCTGGATATTCGTGGTGCGGGCAACCTGCTTGGCGAAGAGCAATCCGGGCACATCCGCGAAGTTGGCTTCGAGCTTTATCAGTCGATGCTGGAAGAAGCCGTGGCTGCAATGAAGGGCGGCGAAGGCGGCGAGTTGAAGGATCAGTGGAGTCCGGAAATTTCGCTTGGTACGTCGATCCTCATCCCCGAGAGTTACGTCACAGATCTACAGCTGAGGCTGGGACTTTATCGCAGGTTGGCCAGCCTTGAGACACGTGCGGATATCGACAATTTTGCAGCGGAATTGGTCGATCGCTTTGGTCCCGCGCCGGAAGAGGTTACCCATCTTCTGGATGTCATGGAGATCAAAGGTTTGTGCCGTCAAGCTTCCGTTAGCCGGGTTGATGCTGGTCCCAAGGGCGCGGTGTTGTCGTTCCATCAGAACAGCTTCCCCAATCCGGAAGGCTTGGTCGAACTGATGCAGCGATCCCGCGGGCTTATCAAATTGTTGCCCGATCATAAGCTGGTGTTCAAAGCGGAATGGGATCTACCCGAACAGCGCCTGAAGGGTGTTCGGGGGCTGGTAAAGCAGTTGGCGGAAATTGCGGAACGCGAGCGTAAGGTCGCGTAAAAAATAGGGTCGGAGAATAGACTTCTCCGACCCCGAAATCGTTACCCTGTGATCCCGATCAGATTACTTCTTCTCGGACTTTTCGGGTTGCGCTGTGCTCATGCTGGGTTTCGTTCCCCACTCCGAGCGCATTTCAAATACTGCCTTGGCGGAATCAGTTGGAAGGGCTGGGCGGCCCGCTACTTCCACTGCTTTCTCTCCGCCCTTTTTGTCTTGCGCCAGTGCGGGCTGACTTGCAATTGCTGCGACCAGCAATGCCGCGACAGTCGCTACAGACTTCATGTTGCTTCCTCCTAGTTACTTGCAAAACTTGAAATGACTAACGCTTCACAAGCTAGGTGGTTCCGTAACAATTTAAAGGGGTGTTTAAGGATATACCGTTATCTGAAGTTATATAATGTTGGCGTGTTCTTATTTTTCCCGGATGATGTTTCCTCGTTTGTTTCTACCTGGTTTCCAAATTTTCCATTGGTTCTTCTTTGCTCAGAATAGATCGTTTGATCTTCCCATTGGCGGTACGGGGCAGCTTGTCGATGAAGCGGATCTCGCGCGGACATTTGTAGGCTGCAAGGCGAGAGGCTGCGAAGGCGAGCAAGTCATCCTGCCGAGGAGGTGAGCCGGAATTTTGGGCAACGATGAACGCGCAGAGAATAGTTACGCCAGAGCTGACTTCCAGCGCTGCGCATGCGCATTCTGCGACATGAGGATGTTGCACGAGTACGGCTTCAACCTCTTGCGGGGCAATCCGGTATCCGAGCGCCTTTATGACATCGTCGGCGCGCCCGAGATGGCTGATGTAGCCCTCGCTGTCCATGACGCCAAGATCACCACCGACAAACCAATCGCCGCGTATCACCGCGGCTTCCTCGTCCGGCCGCTTCCAATATCCGAGCATCAAGCCTGGATCTGTCCGATGGATAGCTATGAGGCCCGGCTCTCCGGGCGCAAGAGGTTCGTTCCCAGCCTCTTCGCTGAGAATTGCGATGCTGCGACCCGGTTGTGCTCGGCCAACTGTTCCAGACTTTCTGGGAACGGTTGGGCTTGAGGAAATGTACGTGGAGATTTCGCTCATGCCGAGTGCTTCGTAGAGCTGGCGGCCCGTGCGCTCTGTCCATTCCTCAAAAAGGTCCGGTGGAGGCGCTTCGCCTGCAATGAGAGCATGGCGGAGAGTCGGCATCCGTGTCGGGTCGACATCTGCGTATTTCAGGATCTGACGGATCAGACCTGGTACGGCAGCAAAAATTGAGGCCTCGGTTTTCTCGATCAGATTTGGCCAGACGGCAGGGTTCTTTTCGCCGGTAAAGATGATGGCGGTTGCGCCATTAGCCCACGGGTCCGTCAGTCCGGTGCCGAGTGTGAAGGTCCAATTGAATGCCCCAGCGTGTAGAACGCGATCTTCAGGCGTGATGCCGTACCATCCTTGATACATGGGGCGGCGCCCCCACGCGGCGCGGTGGGCGTGGATCACCCCCTTGGGGGAGGCTGTGGTCCCGGATGTGTAGATCAGATATGCCGGATCATCAGAATGTGTGGCGACGTAGTCGCTGCTTTCTGGAAAGTCGATCAGGTGATGCAGCTCGCTGCGTCCGTACAGTGCTACGTTTGATGGCAAAGCGCTGGCTGCCTGCTCATCGTCACAGATGACAAGTTCGGCTTCGCTGTCGGCGACGATAAATGCCAGCTCTGACGGTGTGAGGGCCGCTGACGTCGGGATCGGTACGAATCCGGCTGCGATTGCTCCGAAAAAGGCCAGCGGGAAGGCGCTCGTATTGCCGAGGCTTAGGACGATCCGGCTGCCGCGCGGCAACCCGCGAGCGCTTAGTCCGGCGGCTACGCGGCGCACCGCTTCATCGAGTTCGCCGTATGTCCAGACCTCAGCCGGTGTTTTGGCGGAGACATCCTCAATGACGATCAGCGCAGGTTTGTCGGGGGGGCGCTGGGAGGCCGGAGCAAGACAATACGCTGCGAGATTTAAGGCCTTGGGGGGAGGCTGCCCTGAAAAGCCGAGGTGACTGCTTTGCGTTTTATTCGTTATGGGATGCTTCAACCGCCTGGGCCTTCTCAATGGTGGCGCTCCACCATGTGTCGACCTGATATCCAAACAATGATGTCTGCTGAGGCTGGCCGAGGTGGTGCCAGTAAGCGACCCATTGCTTTTGCAGATGGTAGAGCGGAATTACGTAATCTCCCGACAACAGCGCTCGGTCAAGAGCGCGCACGCTGGACACGAAGTCTTCTGGTGCTTCGGCCGTCAGCATGGCAGCGATCATGGCATCGACGGCGGGACTCTTGACCCCCGGGTAGTTGAAGGTGCCGTCACGGTCGGCCAACGCCGATGACCAACGGAAGAGCTGCTCGTTGCCTGGCGAAAGTGAGGAAGGCCAGCGTGTCTGAATCATGTCGTAGTCGTATGTCTTGAGCCGCGACTGATACTGCGCACTGTCCACTACGCGAATTCGCGGCTTAATGCCGAGGCGTTCAAGGTCGCGCGCGAAGCCTAAAAAAAGACGTTCTTGGGCTGCCGTTGCGGCTAATATTTCGAAGCTGAGCTGTTGACCGGTTTCCTGTGAAAGCAGCTTGCCGCCTTCGAGCTTGTAGCCGGCGTCGTTTAGAAGCTTCAGGGCGGTGCGCCAATTCTCACGATTACGTCCTGTGCCGTCAGATACGGGGAATTGATATTCTCCCATCATGAGTTCCGGCTTTATCTCCGAAAGATAAGGCGCCAGTAATTTTTTCTCGAGCGCGTCGGCAGGCTGGCCGGTGCTGGCGAGCATGGAACGCTCGAAGTAGCTCTGCGTACGGCTATAAAGCCCATGATAGAGGTTGCGGTTGATCCACTGGAAATCGAAGAGATAGATCAGCGCTTGCCTTACGCGCTGGTCAGCGAAGACAGGGCGGCGGGTATTGAAGGCGAGAGCAGACATGCCCGCCGGCAAACCGATATCGAATTCGCCTTTTATGATGTTACCATTGGTCACCGCGCGGGTGTCGTAGCCTTCCGCCCAGCGCGAGGGGTCTTCTTCTGGGCGTATATCGATCCTGCCAGACTTGAATGCTTCGAACATGGCGGCGTCGTCACGATAATAATCAAAACGGATCTCATCGAAATTGAAGCGTCCACGATTGATCGGAAGATCCTTGCCCCACCAGTCTGGGTCGCGCTCGTACACAATGGAACGGCCGGGGTCGACCTGTGCCATCTTATAGGGGCCTGAGCCTATAGGGGGGGTCAACGTCGTGCGCTGAAACGTGTCCTCATCGAGAAGGTGGCTCGGCAGGATCGGCATCAGGCCGAGAATAAGTGGCAGTTCACGGTCGTCGGGCTCAAGATCGAAGCGGACGCTCAGATCGGAAAGCCGCTCGGTTTTCGTGACCTTTTTGTAGTACGCGCGATGGTTGGGGCGGCCATGATCGCGCAGGACGCGCCATGAAAATAGGAGATCATCTGCGGTTACCGGGTGGCCGTCCGAAAAGCGCGCGTCGGGGTTGAGGTGGAACGTGACCGTACTGCGATCCGGCGCCAGTTCGACGTGCTGAGCAAGCTGCGCATAGAGCGTGAAAGGTTCGTCGAGGCCGCGTGTCAGCAGGCTTTCATAGAGAAATTCGCGTAGGCCCGCACCAGGGTCGCCCTTAATGATCAGGGGATTGAGGCTGTCGAATGAGCCTTGGGAGCCAAGGCGCAAGCGACCACCCTTCGGCGCGTCAGGATTGACATAATCAAAATGCTTGAAGCCTTCCGAATGCTTAGGTGTACCGTGCATGGCGATGGCGTGTGTTTTGACAGCTGACGCTGGAGACGGCAAAACGGCAAAACTGAGCAAGGCGGCCGCGGTCAGACACAGCCGCATGACACCATCGCGTTGAGTAGAAATCACGGGTTCACAAATCCTTTGAGTGGTGTGCTGACAACCGGGGTGAGCCGTGCCGTCTCGTTCTCGGCTGAATTCTACCACACTTGTTGGTGCAATAGAGGCAGACGGCCAAGCCTCTGGCGTGAACTTCGAAAGCCTAAGCGTTGCGGATTTGCCACGATGTGTCTGATGAGGTCTAACAATACAAATTCAACATACGTCACGTCACGCGATCGCCTTATTCCACGCCTTAGTGCGATCGCGCTGGCGTGATTGTGGCCAAGAAAATAGAGCGCAGTGTTTGCGCCAAAGAGGGGCTGAGCTGGCGGGACTAGCTCTCAACGAAAGGTTGATGTGTCAAATGACTATTAAGGTATGGCAGTCCAAGCGGTTTGCGCTTGGTGCGGCACTGATGGCGGCAGCGGCAATTGCCATGCCGGCACATGGGCAGGAGAAGAAGGGCGCGGCTCCAAAGCAGGCGGCGGCCCAAGCTCCGGCCGCCAGTCAGAGCGCATGGGTGAAATTGTGTGAGAAAGCCCCTGTCGTTACGGGTGTGGACAAAAAAGATAAAGGCAAAGTCGTCCGTGAAGATAAGACGATTTGCCTGACGCACCACGAACGTCTCGATGGCAATACTGGCATGGTTCTGGTTTCGGCGGCTATCCGCGATGTTGAAGGCGCTGATCACAAGAGCCTGATGGTGATGGTCCCGCTCGGTATGGCGCTTCCGGCTGGTGTCCGCGCTGCGGTTTACAGTCAAGAGCAGTGGACGAAGGCCGCTAATAACGAAAAGATTGATGAGAAGGAACTCAAGCCAATCAAGCTTGAGTATTCGCTGTGCCATGCTGCAGGCTGCACGGCTGAAGCCGAGGCAACGCCGGAACTCATCAATCAAATGAAGAAGGGCGGTGGCCTGATGATCCTCGCGGTCAACGCTGGCGCTCAGCCGATTGGCTTCCCTGTTCCGCTGTCCGGCTTTGCTGAAGCGCATGACGGTAAGCCCGTCGATAACGAGCAGTACGCAAAGGCACGAAGCCAGTTGATGGCGCAAATTCGTGAGCGCCAGAAGGCTGCCATGAAGGCGTTCCAGGACGCTCAGAAGGACAAGGCTGGTGCGGCCAAGAAGGACGAGAAGAAGAAGTAATCAATTTTCATGGTCGGTGCGGTTTTTTCCCGCGTCGACTTGAGGTTCCCCGGTTCAGGACCAGTCGCAGCGCTGCCGTTATTTTCGGCGGCGCTGTTTTTTTGCTTGGATGGAGGGTGGAGATAGTTTTAGCCGCTGCCATGCGCCTTCTGCGGGCGGCTCGGCTCACCCGCCCACAAATGAATTTTTGACGCTGCGTGTGCGGGTCAGTGTGCCTGCAAAAACAGGGGCTGGAACTGGCCTTCCTCGTCCTGATGGAACAGCTCTTCGATCTGCGGGTGACGCAGCGGTGTTCCAGTCTGGTCGATCACCAGATTCTGTTCCGAGACATAGGCGATGTATTCGCTGTCAGCATTTTCAGCGAGCAAATGATAGAATGGTTGTTCGCGATCAGGGCGGATTTCCTCTGGGATCGCGAGAAGCCACTCTTCCGTGTTGTCGAAGGTCGGATCGATATCAAACACAACGCCCCTAAAGCCGTAGTGGCGGTGCCTTACCACCTCTCCGACATTGTATTTGGCGCTTTTAATTTTATCGGCCGTGCCCATGACTGCTTTCAGAACTTCATTGTTTCGTTTTTTGGAACCCATTCTGGTATTCCACGAGACTGCATCAGTCCTGTCAACACGTTCGATAGGTGAAAGATGGGCGGCCAAGGTATGGCCGCCACACCTGCCTTGGCTCAAAGGCCGTAGGCGCTTGCCAGCTCTGGATCCTTGGATGCGACAATTCGCGCCAAGTCGACAATGACCTTTGCCTGCTTCCACGTCGCGTCGTCTTGCATCTTGCCGTCAATCATAACCGCGCCTGTCCCGTCCGGCATGGCTTCGAGGATGCGCTTTGCAAAGTCAACTTCGGCAGGATCGGGACTGAACACCTTTTTGGCGATGTCGACCTGGCTAGGGTGAAGAGACCAAGCGCCCAGGCAACCCTGCAAGAACGCGTTCATGAACTGGCTCTCGCACGCTGCCGGATCAGAGAAGTCACCAAAGGGTCCGTAGAATGGCTTGATACCATAGGCCATGCACGCGTCGACCATTTTGCCGACGGTGTAGTGCCAGAGATCTTGCTGATAAGCGATGCGCGGTGCCCCGGCTTCCCCGGCGTCGGCTAGCACGGCGTAATCAGGATGCCCACCGCCGACACGGGTCGTCTTCATGCCGCGTGAGGCTGCGAGGTCGGCAGGGCCTAAGCTCATGCCATGCATGCGTGGGGACGCTGCAGCAATAGCCTCGATGTTATTTACACCTTCGGCGGTTTCGAGGATGGCGTGAATGAGAATGGGTTTCGTGATGTTATGCCGAGCTTCAAGCTGTGCCAGCAGCTGATCGAGATAGTGGATGTCCCACGGTCCTTCGACCTTCGGCAACATGATGACATCGAGTTTATTGCCCGCGCTCGCGACGATCGCGGTGATGTCGTCGAGTGCCCACGGTGAATTCAGGCAGTTGATACGTGTCCAGAGGCCAGTGGAGCCGAAATCGTGTTCCTGCGCCATGGAGATGAAGCCGGCGCGGGCGGCTTCCTTCTCGGTGGCTGGAATGGCGTCTTCCAGGTTCCCGAGGATGACGTCGACCTTCTTGATCATGTCGCCGAGCTTGGCGCGGATCTTTTCGTTGTGCGGGGGGACGAAGTGAATCATCCGCTCTAACCGGACTGGCAGAGTACGGAAGGGTTCCGGCGCACCGATGGCGAGAGGCTGGAAGTGTTTGGCGGGCGTGCGCGTAACAGTCATCGGTGGGCTTTCCTATTTCATTTTATAACGATTGTTGCGCTGCACTGTAGAGGGGGTTGGTGCCAAGTCAACGCGGCGGCAGAGCGCTGTGTTTGAGGCTGCTGCAACTTTTTTAAGGGCTAAGCGTTTTGGTGAGCTTGGGGAGACTGAAAAAGGTCGTCTCGCGGCGGGGGAGCCACCGCGAGACGCCACGGCCCCGCTTGTACCAGCGCGCCCGACTGACGGTCTTGCGCCGGTGCCGCCAGCCGTAAACGCCTAGTAGTGCGTACGGTTCCATTCCTACGTCGGATTTTCAGTTGTGTGTTTTTGCTTGCGCAAGCTGTGATCTTGCGCTTGCCCGCGGCAATCTCCGCGAGCCCCGGTTCCAAAATGGTGCAGCTCAAAACGCATTGTTAACTAGTGCAACGCCATAGTTAACCACGTGGACGCCGCCAACGGACCGAAAGGCTGCACGACATGCTGGATGATACCGCTTCGCGCCAACTTGCAGATCGGCTTACGCCGAGCCGGTTGCCGCACAGAGTACGTCTGGTTTTGATGTCTGCGGGCGTGGTCATGGCGGTTACGCTCGTTCTGGCGGCGGGTAACCCCGATCAGAAGCGGATCGTGGCGGATGTGAACAATAGGATTGTAGCGCAGCAGGTTTCTCAACCTGTCGTTTCCAGACCGGATAAGAGCGCTACGGCTTATGGCCGCGCGATTGCAGCCATGCGGGGTACTATCGATCTGGCCTCCGCACAAACCGCGACGCAATAATCATCACAGAGACGGCGTTGCTGTGTCAGGTTTGTGGGGCCTCGTCTTCGCTGTCTGACTTCACCTGCTGCGCGGATGCACGGTTCTGTAGGAGCTTGGCCAGTACGATCTTCAGTCCGTCCAGGTCGCGTAGATGAATGTCGCGTTGCGGGAACGGGAAGCCAATTCCTTCCTCAGCAAAACGTTTGACGATCTGGGTGCGGAGTTCTGTCTTCGTCCCCAAGGTTTTGCCGACATCGATGATATAGACCCTGAGAGAGAACTCTAATGCGTTGTCGCCAAAATTTTCAAAGGCGACAAACGGCGCTGGGTGTTTTGCTACAAGCGATGAGTTTTCCGCAATGTCCATGAGGACGGAGATGACGTGCTCAGGGTCCGCTCCGTAATTCACACGAACAGGTATCGTCAGGCGCCCCATCGCGTTGCGATGTGTGTAGTTGATTACGGTACCAGTAATCAGTTCCGAGTTTGGGAGAATGACGCTCGCTCGATCGAATGTCTCGATCTCGGTCGCACGGACTGAAATGCGACGAACGTACCCGCCCTGGCCCGCGACATCGATCCAGTCGCCGACCTTAATCGGGCGCTCGACCAACAAGATCAAGCCCGAGACGAAGTTATTGACGATTGATTGTAGGCCGAAACCGATACCAACGGACAATGCACCGGCGACCAGCGCGATGTTGGTGATATCGAGGCCCGCGTAGGAGATCGCGGCCAGCGATGCGACGCCTATTCCGAGATAGTTGACGCCGGTTGAGATCGAGTTGCTCAATCCCTGATCCGTGCGCCTGGGGTGCAAAACCGTTTCGGAGAGCCAGCGCTGTAGAACGCGTGTCAGCGTTAAAAGGACAGCGAAGATGCCCAGAGCGATTGCGATGCGGGCAAGTGAAATCTGGACGCCGCCGATTTCGAAACCGAACAGAGCACGGTTTGCGAGGCTGCCGATGTCTGCGGTGGAAAAGCCGAAGGATAGCAGCAGAACCGGGATGCCGACGACCACGAGGATGCTGTCCAGTACGACAGCCGTGATGCCTGCCATCCGTCGCCGCAGGTCGATCGAAAGACCATGAGGATCTGCGGCCGCGGCTTGAGCTCCCGGATTTTGATCTGGTTCCGCTGCTATTGCTCGATTGGCGAGGTAGAAGAGCAACAGAAGGATGATCGCAGAACCGGTCATCAACACCTGATTGCCGACGTAGCGCGCCAAGGCGATGTAGCCCCCGACAAGAGCGACGACGATCACTACGGCCGCTAGCAATAGGGGCAATCGAATGAGCTCTGCTCTCAGTCTCGCTAGCGAGCTATCGTTATCGACCGATAGTGGGAAACGCATTCGGGAGACCAAGGCGAACAGAACGGCCAGTAAGAGGCTGGCGGTCAGGGTCGTTACGATGCTGAAGGGCAGCGGTAGATAAAGAAGCCTGATGAGTTCTCGTAAGGCGAGATCAATCACGTAGACAGCGGCGATCAACTTTATCAGTCGTGCAAGGCGCCGCGCCGTCTGATTGTCGAATTCCAGGACACGCCATGCAGGCTGGTTGGGTCGCAAGTACGCCCTCGCGAGGGCGGTGCTGACTTTGTAAATGATAACGCCTTCGAGGATCGTCGCGGCTAGGTAGCCGACCTGGAGGTAGAGCAACCCCAGAAAATCGAGCCCGAAATACAGCGCACTTGCACCAGCTATGGCTGGGATGGCCCGTAAAGGGGCTTGAGCCCCGGCCATCGACACTTTCAAATAAAAACCTGGATCTGCGATCTGCGATGCTGAAAGGCCGCGCAACAGACGCAACATTAAAAGCTTCAATACAGCGTAGAATGCGAAGCTACCCAGAATGACAGCAATCGTTGCCGGGAGCTGGATTAAAACATTGGACCACCAGCCAGCGGTAATTGCCTGTACTTGAAGTTTGGCACTCGGGACAGCGCGCCAGATTTCCTCCCAGAAGGCTGGGGCCAGTGGCGACCGTGAGCGTCGCAACAGGTCGCGCGTGAAGATATCTTGTCTCAGTTCTTGGACACGGCCGGAAAGCTGTCGTGCGCGAACTTCAACGAGGCCGGCTGTTTTTATTGCGCCATCGATCGCTGCGGCTATGGCATTCAGTCTGCTGCGTTGCGCGGCGATCGTGGCAGATTCTGGCGGTATGTCTTTGCCGTCAGGCGCCGGACCAAGTCGGCTGATTTGGGATCGAACATCGTCGAGCTTGGGGCGGAGTTCACGGGCCAGACGTTGCGAGTCCGCGATTACGGCTTCGATCACAGGGAGTTGGTCGATGAGCTCTTTATCGCGGCCTTTGACGCGCTCTACGCTTTTTTCCAGCGCTTCTATGCGGCTTTCAAGGCCCTGGGCTTGGTTCAAGCCGTTTGTGATATCAGCGGGCAGCTCAGTCGGTGTCGGTGCGACCGTATTCGCCGGGGCCTCGCTTTCCGACGACTTCTCGGACGATGCTGCGGGCCGTGCGTCCCCGTTGGTAGCCTGACCGTTGCCATTGGTTGGCGCCGGAGCTGCCGCTGGGGTGCCGTCTGCGGTCGGGGTATTGGTGCTGGGTTCGGTTTTCGTTTGGGCGGATGTTGCGGATTTTTCCGCCTTGCCTTCGGCCTTTTTTGCTTCGTCAGGCTGCTGCGCAAACTTTTCAGACGGCCACTGCGTACGGCGGGCGGGGGGTGCCCCGGCCGGAGCAGGCTCGCCCGTTGCGGATGGTGGTGTTGCCGGTGGTGCAGTCGGCGTCTGCGCGGCCAAAGGCAGCGCGCCCATGCCAACAAGTGCTAGGATCACATAAAGGCCGAGCCGCCTGATATCCGCAAACATGACAATCCTTGTTCAGGCGGCGGCGTTTATTCGTCGGCCGCGCAGCTACTCTGACTGTAGATGGCCGTAAAGACGGCATAAAAGCCGATGAAGAGCTCTTAGTTGGATGCGTCAAATGCCGCACAGGATTGCCAGTGCGCGCTCATGATCGCAACCCCTCAGTGCGCCGCACCCTCCCCAACCTTTCAAGCTTCCGTCTTGCCGGCGGTGCGTGCGGGACGCGAAAACGTGGGCTCGACGACCACGCCGCTGCTTACGACTGGCTTGCCATCTTTGATGCCCGTTTCAATCACGACATCCACTGGACCACCGGTCATGATCAGGTGTTCGGTATCGTCACGTCTGATGAGTACCAATCGCCGCCGACCATCAAGGTTCGTTTGCGCCACGACGTCGAGACGGGGCTCCTGGCGGGCGCGAAATAAGCCCGCTGTCGGGCTGACACCTTCGGCGTAGCTGCGCCAAAGCAAGCCACCAACGACGATGGATGCGGCAACGAAGGCGAAGATCGCGAGATAATAGAGAATGTCCAACATTCATTTCCCGCGCGGACGGTGCCGCGCCCTTTTTTGGCTGATGCTTCAAGGTTGCCCCTTGCGGGGTGAGCCGTCTATCGACCTCGACGGTTTTGCGATGTGCCAGCCGAATGCGTGCAATAGCTTCTGAAATCTCGCTGGCGGATTGCGTCTATTGTCCCGTCTATAGCTTGCAATTCATGTCATTTTAACTCTGATGATCGAACAGTTAGCGGTGTCGCAAGGGTGTTAGCGTGGGGTTTTCCCCTACAAATGTGGCCGTGGCGTAGTCGTCATTGCCCCATTCTGCGAGAACCGAATACTGTCGGCTGAGAGTGTATCGAGTATATGTACAAGCGTACGCAGGCTTCTGAGAGCCGCCCGCAACAGAATCGTATAGCTTGCCCGCCTATGAGCGGAATTGGAACACAGCGACAACATGTGTTCGGTGACGGGCCTGCTGTCCTTGCGGACGTGCGCGCGCACGCCGGATTGATTGCTGTTGTGGTGGGGGCTGGTGCAGCTCTGATCGCACTTATTGCCTCCGGGACGGCACAGCCCATTCTGCTGATCGTGCTTTCGCTGCTTGCTATGGCGGGCGCATTTTTCATCTTCGGATGGATGGTGGGGCATATCCACTTTGGCACGGTTCAGTCCCGACATGACGTCGCTGGGATGCTGGCGGACGATTTCAACGAGGCATTGCAGCTCACGCGTAACGATGGGGCACGGGTGTGGGCGAATAAGCGTTTTGATCGCATTCTCGACCGTTCGGCAGCAGGGAATATTGCAGCGTTAGAGCTTGGCCTTGGCGGCAGTTCGGCAGCTTCTGAAGCCATTTTCAGACTGACCCGCGCGGCGCAATCAGGCTTGGCACGCAGTGAAGACGTCAAGGTGACGCTTGCGAACGATGCGCTGGGTCCGCGCGAACTGATTACGTGGGTTCGGATCAGCGTCTCGCCTTTCCAATCAGGTGGGGCTTCCAAAGACAAGCGGCCGCTCGTCCTCTGGAAAATCAGCGACATTACTTCGGAGCGTCAGAAGCAGGCTGCAGCCGTCGCCGGTTACGAGCTTCAGCTTGAGCGCTACGAGACGATGCCAATCGGATTGCTTGCAGCTGATGACGACGGTGCGATCGTTCATATGAACGGCACGCTGGCGAGATGGCTCGGCGTTTCCGACAAGCTGGGGGCCTCGACGCGCGTCAGCAAGTTAGCGGATCTGCTTGCGGCCGACGGTTCCGAACTTCTCCTCGACATGCGCAGGCGGCGCCGGCCTGACGAGATTGTCAGCACGGATCTGGATCTCGTTTGCGAAGACGGACGCCTCTTGCCTGTGCGTATTGTCTGCCAAACGGCGAACGATGCCTTGAGCGCGTTGGCGGACGATCCAGACGAATTTTCGCAACCGGTTGGTGGTGGCATGGTGATTGCCGTCATGGACCGGCGCGAGGAGGAAATCGACGACGCCACAACTGAGGTTGCCGGCGTCCGGTTTGCCCGCTTTTTCCGATCCGCCCCGATTGGTATTGCCACGATTGGGCGGGATGGAAAGATTTCGAGCACCAACGCTGCGTTCTCTCGCATGATCGTGGATGGAACGAGCGGCATAGGCGAGGCGGCTCTCGATGTTCTCGCTCGTACCGGCGATGATGATACGAGCAAGGCGATTGGCGACGGGCTAGAGAAGGTGTTGTCGGGGCGCGGCAACATACCGCCCGTGGATATCGTCGTCGGGGCCAAGTCTGAATTTACGCGGCGCGTCTACATGAGCCCGTTGACGCATACGGGAAGCTCTTCGGAAGCTGCAATCCTGTATGCGATTGATGTTACTGAGCAAAAAGCTCTTGAGGCTAAATTTGCGCAAAGCCAGAAGATGGACGCTGTTGGCAAGCTCGCGGGCTTTGTTGCCCACGACTTCAACAACATGCTGACGGCAATCATCGGCTTTTCCGACTTTCTTCTGCAGACGCATCGTCCGACCGATCCGGCGCATGCCGACATCATGAACATTAAGTCGTCGGCGAACCGAGCCGCGGGGCTTGTAGGCAAACTGCTTGCGTTAGCGCGTCAGCAGACACTTATGGTTGAGCCGTTGCAGTTGGGTGAGGTCATGACCGATCTGGCTTCGCTGCTGAAACGCTCCGTTGGCGAAAAGATCGAATTGAAGCTCTCGTCGGGCCGTGACCTTTGGTACGTCAAGACCGACAAACTTCAACTCGAGCAGGCCGTCATCAACCTCGCGGTCAATGCGCGCGATGCGATGCCGGACGGTGGGCGTCTCACAATCCGCACGCGTAATCTGACCGAACGTGAGTCCCGTCGCTTGCAGCAGCGGGGTATGCTCCCTGGCGAATACGTGGAGATCGAGGTCAGCGATACGGGGACCGGTATTCCGCCTGACGTAATTGGCAAGATTTTTGAGCCGTTTTTCACGACGAAGGAGGTCGGCAAAGGCACGGGCTTGGGGCTGGCAACAGTCTACGGCATCGTCAAGCAAACCGGCGGTCACATCTATGCGGAGAGCTCGCTGGGTGACGGGACGACGTTCCGCATATACCTGCCGCGTTACCATCTCGATGAGAAGGACGAAGCGGCGATTACCGAACGAGTCGAAGCCAAGAACCGCGTGCAGAAGGCTGATCTCACGGGCGCTGGGCGTGTGCTGCTGGTCGAAGACGAAGATGTCGTACGCTCGTTCGCCGTCCGGGCTTTGACCCGCCAAGGCTACGAGGTTCTCGAAGCTTCCGATGGCCTGGAGGCCCTCGATGTCATGGCCGAACAGAACGGCAATATCGATATCGTGGTTTCCGATGTCGTGATGCCTGCGATGGATGGGCCGACGATGCTGAAGGAAATGCGCAAAACGAATCCCGACCTCAAGATCATCTTTGTGTCGGGCTATCCGAACGAGGCTTTCCAGCAGGCCCTGGGTGAAGAAACGTTTGCCTTCCTGCCCAAACCGTTCTCGTTGCCTCAACTCGCGGCAAAGGTGAAAGAGCAGCTCGAAACATAAGGCGGGTGTGATTTGTTGAGATTTTGTGGCTGACTGATGGGGTATTCCTGCAACACACGCCACTGATGTGCCCCGAACCTGCACGAATTTTGCCGCCAGTGAGACAATTTGCCATCTGATTGCCATAAGCCCTGGGGAAAACTTTTCTCATTGGGGCATAAGGCGAGTGCGTATCATGGTTGTTGACGTCGTCCTTCCGTTCGTAAGTCTTCTCGGCATCATTGGCGTCGGAACGCTTTCCGGTGTCGGGGCTGCTGTTCTCCTCGCATCTCTCTGGTAGATCGGCTGACAGCTTCCGTTATGGAACGCGCGGCAAAGCGTTATGCTTGCCGCGCGTTTTCATTTGTTGCTTCGGCGATCATGTTTCGTTGCAACGCATTGCGTGTGTCCACTGTCTTCACACGGGTTTTAGGAGCCCGCGATTTAACTGGACCGGCTGATTTGCTATGACTGCATCAGTGGTGACGCTTTCTCTTACGGAGTGCGCGCACTGAGCTCTGACAAATGCGCTATGTTCCCTCCTTGTTCTCAGTGAACAAAAAGTGTACGTTGTGACTCGCGGACATGATCTGCAACTCACGGCAACATCGGGAATCGCGTTATGAGCAAGCCGGAACTTCGTGTCCTCGAAGGGGGAGCTATGGATAAGCAAAAGGCGCTGCAGGCCGCGCTCGAACAGATCGATAAGAACTTTGGCAAGGGCTCGATCATGCGGCTCGGGGCCAACGATAAGTCGATCGACGTTGAAGCGGTGCCGACTGGCTCGATCGGGTTGGACATCGCCCTTGGTATTGGCGGTTTGCCGCGTGGCCGAATTATAGAGATTTATGGTCCTGAATCCTCCGGAAAAACCACGCTTGCTCTGCACGTTGTGGCTGAGGCTCAGAAAAAGGGCGGCATTTGTGCCTTCGTTGATGCCGAACACGCGCTTGATCCGGTTTACGCGAAGCGGCTGGGCGTCAAAGTAGAAGATTTGCTGATTTCTCAGCCAGATGCTGGTGAACAGGCGCTGGAAATTGCAGATACGCTCGTTCGTTCGGGTGCCGTGGATGTATTGGTCATTGACTCGGTGGCCGCACTGACGCCAAGGGCGGAACTTGAAGGCGAAATGGGTGATAGTCTGCCTGGCCTTCAAGCCCGTCTGATGAGCCAGGCTCTGCGCAAGCTTACGGCTTCCATCTCCAAATCACGCTGCATGGTCATCTTCATCAACCAGATCCGGATGAAGATCGGCGTCATGTTCGGAAACCCGGAAACGACCACCGGTGGCAACGCGCTCAAGTTTTACGCTTCGGTTCGTCTCGACATCCGTCGCATTGGCCAGATCAAAGAGCGTGACGACGTTGTTGGCAATCAGACCCGCGTTAAGGTCGTGAAGAACAAGGTCGCGCCACCATTCAAGCAGGTCGAATTCGACATCATGTATGGTGAAGGTGTCTCCAGGGTCGGAGAGTTGGTTGATCTGGGCGTTAAAGCCGGCATTATCGAAAAGTCGGGGGCTTGGTATTCTTATGGTGACCAGCGCATAGGGCAGGGGCGCGAGAATACGAAAACGTTCCTCAAGGAAAATCCGAAAATCGCCGCTACGATCGAAAAGGCTATCCGCGAGAACGCGGGCCTCGTCGCGGATCATTTGCTGGTTGATCCTACCGTCGCTGAAGATGAGGACAGTGAACCGGCGGAGGTGCCGGCGGTTGTTGGCGAGGATGAAACCACTGACGATCAGGCCGGTGGCCGTAAATCGCGTGCCCGGCGCTGATTGAACACAGATCTGATCTAAGTCGAAATTTCGCGATGTTGGCGGGGTGGTTCTGAAGCGGACCCTCCGCCTTTCGCGTTCTTTAGCCTTGAGCGACTGGCTTAGAGGGCTTCGGTGTCCCGGAGCCCTTGCCTGGACAGGGCGCGCGTGCGCCGATAAAACGGCGACGAACTGCCGTTTTGGCTGTCCCGTGGTGCGGGGTGGGCAAGCGTCAGGCAGCGGTTGCCTTCCAGTTCCATCTTGATGGCGGAGAAGGCGACGCTACATCGATAAGACGACTTTTCTGGAGCCTGCGCGTCCGTTTTTCGCCGTCATTGCTTCTTCCGGCGTTTTTCCGGGTAACCTGACGGACGTGGCGGGTGGCAGCTTGCACAACTTCAAGCGCCGGGGATCAGGCGGAATACGCTTCGCTGGAAATGAGAAATAGTCTACAGCCTGAGCGTTTCGCGCGAATCCCGTGAGGCGTCAGGCTCTAGGGCTTGGAGTTGGCACTCTCTGACAGGATGGAATAGCACGCGGGGCAGACCCACGTTTTTTCTACGACCGCTAGCACGAGGCGATGAATGACCGGCGTTAATGAGATCCGAAGCGCATTTCTCGAATATTTCGGGAAGAACGGCCATGCGATAGTGCCGTCGTCGCCGCTTGTCCCGCGGAATGATCCGACGTTGATGTTCACCAACGCCGGGATGGTGCAGTTCAAGAACGTATTCACCGGTCATGAGACACGGGACTACGTGCGTGCTGTCACGTCGCAAAAATGTGTGCGCGCGGGCGGTAAGCACAACGATCTCGACAACGTGGGCTATACGGCGCGCCATCACACGTTCTTTGAGATGCTCGGCAACTTTTCATTTGGTGATTACTTCAAGGATGTCGCCATCGAATTGGCCTGGAACCTGATCACCAAGGAGTTTGGACTCGATCCCAAGCGTCTCCTGATCACGGTCTATAAAGAGGACGATCAGGCGTTCGATATCTGGAAGAAGCTCACGGGCTTTCCTGATGAGCGGATTATCCGCATCGGAACATCCGACAATTTCTGGCAGATGGGGGACACGGGCCCCTGCGGGCCGTGTTCGGAGATTTTCTTCGATCACGGGGAGCATATCCCTGGCGGACCTCCCGGCTCGCCGGACGAAGACGGTGACCGTTTCATCGAAATTTGGAATCTCGTGTTCATGCAGTACGAGCAGGTCACGCCCGGAGAGCGCGTCGACCTGCCACGCCCGTCCATTGACACTGGCATGGGGCTTGAGCGTATCGCGGCGGTTCTTCAGGGGACTCACGATAACTATGAAACAGACCTGTTTCGCGCTTTGATCGCGGCTTCGGTCGACCTGACGAATGTAGAAGCGACGGGTGAGCACAAAGCGAGCCACAGGGTCATCGCAGATCACTTGCGCGCGGTTTCGTTCCTCATTGCGGATGGCGTTCTGCCTGCGAACGATGGTCGTGGCTACGTCCTGCGCCGCATTATGCGACGGGCGATGCGTCACGCTCATCTTCTTGGCGCGACGGAGCCGTTGATGCATCGGCTCGTTCCGGCGTTGATGCGGCAGATGGCGGAAGCGTACCCCGAACTTAGCCGGGCTAACGCACTCATTACCGAGACGCTCAAACTTGAAGAAACGAAATTCCGCACGACTCTGATCAAAGGGCTCGGCCTATTGAGCGAAGCTTCGAGCGACCTTGGCAAGGGAGACGTCTTCTCTGGGGATGTCGCCTTCAAGCTCTACGATACGTACGGTTTTCCACTCGACCTAACCGAGGATGCATTGCGGACGCGCGGCATCGCTGTCGATCATGCTGCTTTCAACGCGGCTATGGAGCAGCAGAAGGCTGAGGCGCGCAAAGCTTGGAAAGGATCGGGGGAAGCGGCGACGGAAACCGTCTGGTTCGAAGTGCGGGATAAGGTCGGCGCCACCGAGTTCCTCGGTTATGACACGGAGGCGGCCGAGGGTGAGATCCTCTCGCTCATCAAAGACGGCAAGCCCGTGAAGACCCTCAAGGCGGGTGACGAAGCTCAGATCATCCTGAATCAAACGCCTTTTTACGGAGAGTCCGGCGGACAAGTGGGTGACACGGGTGTTATCCGCGGACCGAAGGGCGCCGTGTTCCGCGTTACAGATACGCAGAAAAGGTTGTCTGATCTTTTTGTTCACTTCGGCACGGTTGAGAGCGGGGCCTTCAAAACCGGCGAACCCGTCAGTCTCGAAGTTGATCATGCGCGGCGGACAGCGACGCGCGCCAACCACTCTGCAACGCACCTTCTGCATGAGGCTTTGCGCCAGGTGCTTGGAACGCACGTTGCTCAGAAGGGCTCGTTGGTTGCGCCAGAGCGTCTGCGGTTTGACTTCTCACATCCCAAGCCGATGACGGCTGATGAAATTCGCGAAGTCGAGCGTCGGGCCAATGAGATTGTCGTTCAGAACGTTCCTGTTGAAACGCGCCTGATGGCACTCGACGACGCGATGGAGTCGGGGGCGATGGCGCTGTTCGGCGAAAAGTATGGAGATGAAGTTCGTGTCGTTTCCATGGGCTATACACCTGGGGATGCGTCCGAATCCGTGGGCAAGAAGGCCAACAAAGCTTGGTCCGTCGAATTGTGCGGCGGTACGCATGCCAAGCGCACCGGCGACATCGGTCTCATCAAGGTCGTCGGTGAATCCGCGAGTGCCGCCGGCGTTCGTCGTATCGAAGCGCTGACCTCGGACGGCGCGCGCGCATATCTTGCGTCGCAGGACGAACGGCTTCGTGAGGCTGCGGCCATGCTTAGGACGCGGCCGGAGGAAGTTCTCGATCGCGTTCGTGCACTGCTTGAGGAGAAGAAACAGCTTGAACGGCAACTGAGCGATGCGAAGCGCCAGGCTGCGCTCGGCGGCTCAGGGGCTTCCGACACGGGTTCCGGATCTGCGGTTCGCACCGTGGGGGACGTCAAGCTTCTGGCGCGTACGGTTGAAGGGTTAAACCCGAAGGATCTGCGCGGACTTATCGACGACGGTAAGAAGCAAGTGGGGTCTGGCGTGGTTGCCGTGGTTGGTGTTACCGAAGATGGTAAGGCTGGCATCGCCGTTGGTGTGACCGGAGACCTGACGGATACCTACAGCGCTGTTGATCTGGTGCGTGTCGGTGCTGAAGCCCTCGGTGGCAAAGGTGGCGGCGGCCGACCTGACATGGCTCAGGCGGGCGGTCCGGATGGCAGCAAAGCAGCCGATGCGATCAAGGCTATCGAAACCCGCCTCGCGGGCTAACGACAATCAGTTCACGGGAAGGAAGCAGGACATGATGAATGTTTCGCGTTGCGGCGTTGCCGCTCTCGTCTTTGTGACGACCGTCGGTCTTGCCGCTGGTGGTGCCTGGGCCGACGCTTCCCCATGCGCGCGTGCCAATACAGATCCCGAGAAATTGCAGTCTGAGTTGTCGACCACGGAAAAGCTTCCTGAAGTGTTCCGCGACGACAATTACGTGGCGCTACAGGACAAGTCGACGTGGGCCATGTGGACCTTCACCTTGCCTTCGCATCCGGCCCATCCGGCTGTGGTCTGTCGCCGCCCCGTTCGTGAGGGCGAATCCATCACGCTCGATATGGTCGTGAACTGCAAGGGAGAGTCCAAGGCCTGCGCACAACTCGATCAGGACTTCCGTGCTCTCAATGCCCGCATGGCGCAAGAAATGAAGGCGAAGAAGTAGTCGCCGCCTTAACGCAGAGGGCTCTCCGCGGACGATGCCAAACAGCGCGACGGTGATTTATTTGCTGCTGATGTGGATTGTGTAGGCGCCGGCGGCTGATCGGTAGTGATCGTACACCTGAATAAGGTACCGTCCAGGTTGGGCGGACTTGAATGCTTGTGTCACGTCGGCGCCGCCGGTCGTGTTGTATGTTGCTGATATCTGAGACTTGGCTGGGTCGTATATGACAATGGCCGGGCGCAATGTCGTCGATCTGTTTTCGAGCCGTATTTCAGTTTCAGCCCGTCCTTCTGGGATTTCAAAGCTAAAGAAATCGCTATCGGCTGGGCCCATTATCGCTGCTTCTATTCCCTCCCCGATATTGATTGGCTTTGCCGTGAGTAGCCCGTCATTTGGTTCGAACGCATCATAGCTCTTTGTTGGAACGACGCGCACATTATAGACGCCAACGCTGTTGCCGTAGTGGTTGCTCACTCTAGCTGCGTAACGCGTGTCAGGCGTGGCGACGAATGTGTAAACAATATCGGCTCCCGCGGTCGTCTTGTGCACAGAGCCTAGGCTGGTTTTTTCTGCATCGAACAATTCGATCCGTGGCTCAAGCGTTGTGGACCGATTTTCTATTTCGACCCTGATCCAGTCTCGGTATTCCGCAGGCGTCGTGAAAGTGAAAAAGTCCGCGTCTTTCGGTGGATCAATCGATGCCGCGACCCACGTCTTCAATCCAAGCTGATTGGTCGACAGGCTGTCGTTGTTGGGTTCGCTTTCCCGCGCGTCGATCTCGATATGCCGAGGGGGTACGGCTTCCAGAGATTGCAGCGCCTGTTCCTTTCGAACTTCGACAACTTGATGGTTGAACGTTTTGGAAGCTTGCCGGGCTTCGCTGACTTTCTTTGCAATGGCTTGGTCGACCTGTTGTTTGGACGTGCTCGTCGCCGTATTCGTCGGGGATGCTGCGGCCGCAGTAGGCGTTATTGGGGAAGACGACGGCGTGTCAGTTGCCTGCATTGCCGTACGTACGAGCGCAACGATGTCTTCAACGCGCGATTCGTAATCACGTGCGTTTGCCTTGCACTGCAGGAACTGCTCAGGATCGAGGCGTCCGGCGTCGAGGACTGTGCAGCAGGTCTTTAGATTGATTGCCGTCATTTGAGCCCGTTCATCGAGCTCGGTCAGTTGTTCGCGACCGATCTTCAATTCGCCTTCGGTTTTCAGGAAGGAAACCTTTGTCGCCAATCCAACGGACGTTTGCTGAAAGATAGCTTCGCAGGGCGTCAGATTCGTTCTTAAAAGATCATAGCCCAAGTATAGCAATGCCATTGCGAACAAGCTGCTGGCGACCGCTACAACCTGACCAAATGAGCCGAGCCGTAAGCGCTTTTTGCGAATGCGGGTTGTCTGCTCTTCTTCAGGCATGAAAAACCTCAAAAAATAAAACAAACTCAAAATATTTGGTTCGAAAAACGCTTTACTGAAAAAACGCGTGAATTGTGTCTATGTAGCGACGACCGATGTCGCGGCAACGGCTTCGGTTTGAGGCTGTATTATAATTAAGCTCAAGTTAAGCCCTGCACTATAGTCTCCTGCCCGAGGAACGCTTTTTCCGTGATTTTCTGAGTTTATCAGCATCCCCATATCCGAAATTTCGAACGGAGAAGTCCGTGCTATCGTTTCAGAGAAAACCGACGCAGGACCGCGAGATCATTCAAACATCGGCGGCCCCTTCTATGGCAGTTGTCGATAATCAAGTGCTGGCTGCTCTTGAGGATCTCGTACGCTCTAATCTAACGGCAAAGATTGCCGCTGATGGACGCTTGGGAGAAACGCTGGAACAGCTTGTCGCGCTTGTGAAGAAGTCAAATTCTGCACAGCTGCAGGCTGTGAGCCAGCTGGGTGCACAGGCCGGCGAGTCCGCCATAAATATGGGCTGGGTCTATCACGACTTCCGCGAAGTCGCGGACTCGACCAAATCGATTTCGGGCGCCGTCGTCGAGCTCGCGGCGTCTATCAGCGAGTTGGCGGAATCTTCACGCACCAGTACAACGCAAGCGGAATCCGCGCGGGATACGATGCGGTGCTGTACTGACGACAGCCGCGGCGCGATCGATGCGATGCAGGCTATTCAGCAGCGTTCCAGCCATATCGGAGAGCGCGTCGCTGAGTTGCAGACCGCTGTCGACCAGATCAATTCCATGACAGGTGCTATCGATTCGATTGCCCGTCAGACAAACCTTCTCGCGCTCAACGCCACGATCGAAGCTGCGCGTGCCGGAGAGGCCGGTCGCGGATTTGCCGTTGTTGCTTCCGAAGTAAAAGAACTCTCGGTGGAGACAGGCAAGGCGACCCAGCAAATTCGCAATTGCGTTGAGGCATTGACGAATGAGATGGCCGAGATCAGCGTTGCGGTTAAAGAGAGCCTGAAGTCCGTCGAGGCGGGCAGTGATATCGTTCGCCAGGTCAGCTCGATCATCGAGAATGTCGGAGACGAGGTTAGCGAAGTTTCCGAGCGGATCCGCGGGTTGTTCAACCTCATTCAGCAGCAGGAAGCTGCGACATCGGAGATCAGCCAAAACGTTGTTCAGATTTCCGAGAAGGCCAATAAAAACAAGGATGAAGTCGAAGCGATTGGCAAGCGTTTGCAAGAGTCTGAGAAGCTGACTGCCAACACGTTTGCGGCCAGTGAGATGCTGCCGGTGGAGAACTTTGGTCTCATCCGCTTTGGCGCCGATGTCACGATTTGGAAGCGGCAGCTTTGCTCGGTTCTGCTTGGTACCGAATCTGCACAATCTGTCAGCGGCAAGTTCTCTGTCTCTTCTGCTATCGAGGACGCGCGGCACTTGGCGGCTTCGAAACCCGCCCTCAAGCCGATCTGCGGCGAACTGGAAAGCTCGATGCAGCAGGCACAGCGTTTTGCTGAGAAGCTCATTGGCGAGATCAAGAACTGCAACTGGAATGAAGCAACGCCCGCGTATGTAAGCTGCGACGACGCGATCACAAAAGCGATCGCTGCTACCAACAAGCTCCTGGAACAAGCAGCCCGCTAAGCTCTGCGTTCTCCTATAGGAAAGCCCTGACAGTCATAAACTGTCAGGGCTTTTTTTCGTCGCGAAATTTGTGTGCGGCGTATCAGACGGCGCCCATCGCGATCTTGAGGTTTTCATCGACCTTGTCGAGGAAGCCGGTTGTGGTCAGCCATGCCTGGTCGGGGCCGACCAACAAAGCGAGATCCTTCGTCATGAAGCCGCTTTCAACCGTGTCGACACATACCTTTTCAAGGGTTGTCGCGAACTTGGCGAGTTCTTCATTGCCATCGAGTTTCGCGCGATGCATCAAGCCTCTGGTCCAGGCGAAGATCGATGCGATGGAATTGGTCGAGGTTTCACGACCCTCCTGGTGTTGGCGATAGTGACGCGTCACCGTCCCATGGGCGGCTTCGGCTTCGACGGTACGGCCATCTGGAGACATCAGAACGGAGGTCATCAGGCCCAACGAACCGAAACCTTGCGCGACCGTGTCGGACTGAACGTCGCCGTCGTAGTTCTTACATGCCCAGATATAACCGCCCGACCACTTCATCGCGCAGGCGACCATGTCGTCAATGAGACGGTGCTCGTAGGTGATCCCGGCGGCCTTGAATTTATCCTGGAATTCTTTCTCGTAGATCTCCTGGAAGATGTCCTTGAAGCGACCGTCGTAGGCTTTCAGGATCGTGTTCTTCGTTGACAGATAGACGGGATAATTCCGCGCTAGGCCATAGTTCATTGATGCGCGCGCGAAGTCTTTAATTGCTTCGTCGAGATTGTACATGGCCATGGCAACGCCGGAGCCGGGGGACTTGAACACCTCGTGCTCAATCACCTGTCCGTCTTCGCCAACAAATTTGATCGTTAGAGTGCCGGCGCTTGGGAACTTGAAATCTGTTGCGCGATATTGGTCGCCGAATGCGTGACGGCCGACGACGATCGGTTGCGTCCAGCCGGGAACCAGCCGCGGCACGTTTTTGCAGATAATCGGTTCGCGGAAGATAACGCCGCCAAGGATGTTACGGATCGTGCCGTTGGGCGAGCGGTACATGCGCTTGAGGCCGAATTCCTCGACGCGTGCTTCGTCCGGCGTGATCGTTGCGCACTTGACGCCGACACCGTGTTTCTTAATGGCGTTGGCAGCGTCGACGGTGATTTGATCGTCCGTTCTATCGCGCTCTTCGATGCCCAGATCGTAGTACTCGAGATTGACGTCAAGATACGGGTGGATCAGCTTATCTTTGATGAACTGCCAAATGATGCGCGTCATCTCATCGCCGTCGAGCTCAACGACGGTGCCGGTCACCTTGATTTTTTGCATATGATCTGGGCCTCAACTGCCTTAATTCGGGGTTTCGCGGCGCACCTTAGCCGTCCGCCCAAGGCACAACAAGCAGACCGAAGGGCTAATCCAACCTTCAGCAAACGCCCACCAGGAGCCGCAAGAAACTTGAAACACGTTCACAACGACGGTTTGAAAATATCAGTCGACATAACTGGTGATCTACCAGTTCCGGTTATCTCAGGTTCGTCCGTATCGGTTGGCGCTGTTGTGCATGCCTGCCATGAAGGCTCAATCGACGGTGCCTTGGATCAATTTTCTCTGACGGGATTAGATCGGACCAGCCTTGATGATGTGCTGCGTTATTGCGCCGAGCGGCGATGTGAGGCCGACAAAGCGAGTTGTCCGGGATGCCGTCGCCGTATGGAAAGTCAGGGTTTAACCAGTTTTGACGCGTTCGCTCGGGATCACGCGGCCATTATTATCGGCGATGGTTCGTTACGATTAGAGGGGCCTGGCGTCCGTACTGCGCAATCCGAGAGTCTTGAGACCCTGGCCGAAACGTGGTCTGGCGAAAAGTATTGGTATTGGGCGCGGCGCGTTATTCGCAAACTACGTCACGGTATTCGTCGCGCCCACATTCAGGGGACCCCTTTCGCCGAAGAAGGGCAGACCCCGGCGGTTATTCTGATGGAGCCGCAACTTGCAGACAATATCGGTATGGTGGCGCGCGCCATGGCGAATTTTGGGCTCGATGAGCTGCGTCTCGTTGCCCCGCGCGATGGATGGCCGAATGAAAAAGCGCGGATTGCTGCATCAGGGGCGAATTACGTTATCGACGACGCGGTTGCCTTCGAGAAACTCTCTGATGCTACGGCGGATCTGACCTGGGTTTGTGCAACGACCGCGCGGCAACGCGACCTTCGGAAACCCATTTTAACGCCAGATCAGGCTGTTACGGAAATGTCACGGAGAATCTCCGAGGGACAGCGTTGCGGTATGTTATTTGGGCGAGAGCGGAATGGGTTGGAAACTGCAGAACTGGCTGATGCCGACGCCCTCATCATGATCCCTGTGAACGCCGAATTCGCGTCCTTGAACCTCGCACAGGCCGTTTTGATTCTGGGTTATACCTGGATGCAGGGCCGCGAAGAGCAAAGCCTCGGGCGTGTCACGACTTACGAAAAGCCGCTTCAAACCGGACTTAATATGGGAGCAGATCGTCCGGCGACGAAACAGGAGCAGCTTGGCTTCTTCGAACATCTGGAGAGTGAGCTTGATCGGCACGGCTTCTTTAACCCGGTCGAACGGCGGCCGATGGTCGTACGCAATTTGCGCACCTTGTTCACACGTATGGAGCCAACCGCGCAGGAAATCCGCACCCTTCGTGGCGTTGTTGCCACACTGGTCCGTGGCAAGGGTCCCGCGCGAAAATCTTAAGCAGCAACCGCCTTATTCAAGCCAAGTTTTCAGCAGAGCGATGCCCGGCGGGTGTGGCATGGACAACAGCGAGGCTCGGCAACTCAAGCTGAAGCCCACGTGCGCGGTTACGCTCATGAAAAAGCATGACACATCCGGAATTTTGAGCGACGTACACGTCAATAAAGCGAGCAAATCAAATCTGCGGCGGGCAGACGGGGGCTGATTGGAGATGCGGATGAATCGTAAGGCGGGGCTGGGTCTTGTTGGCGGGATCGCCTGCGTGGTGGCTGTTTTGTTTCCGGCCTACGCACAGGAACTTAGCGAAAAGTCCGTGCGCACGTTCATGAACTATGCGTGGCAGTTGGTGCCTTCACAGTTTACTCCGCCCAACGGCGATACGATCATGATCGATAAGACCAAGAAGGATGCGGTCATGGTCCCGATAGACGTTGCGCGTGAGGTTATTCGTGTCGGACGGCTTTCGGCACATGCGCAGATCTGCGACCTCAAGGAGGAGCAGATCTGTAACTATCAGTCGTTGATGCGGCGTGAGGTCAATAAAAAGTCCTGGAGCGAGCAGCAGCTTGTCTACATTTCCCAGCTTCACCTGACGACCGTCATGCTGCTGACGGGCAAGATCAAGCTCGTTGAAAAGGATGGCGATAAGGAAGTTGTCGTCGAAGAAAGCAAGGCGCCCGCGGCGGCGACTTGCACCGAAGAGCAGAAGGCCAAGGTTACGGAAGTGATCGCCACCTACGTTAAGGCGGGCCCGGATCTCAACGCCGATATCTGCAAATTCGACAACGCAGCCAAGAAATAGCGTACGTTTTTAGCCGGTTGACGTCCGCGTGTTCCGGTTGTAAACGCTTGAGGTCTTCACGGGGCCATGGTCGGCCCCGTGTTGTTTTTTGCGCACCTGCGGTATTGGCGGCGATTTGGACTTCCGGTTCAATGCGTCTCCGTCTTTACCTGTCGGCTCCGGCCTTCCGGTCGGCGCAGAGGAAGGGGCGCTCCAAATCAAAAAAACTATACGCAACTTAAATTGGAGTGCTAAGAAATGACGAAGCGCATTCGCGCCAAGCATAAACTTGACCGTCGTATGGGCGAGAACATCTGGGGCCGCCCGAAGAGCCCGGTAAACAAGCGTGAATCCAAGCCTGGTCAGCACGGCGATCGTCGTGGCGGCAAGCTTTCCGACTTCGGCCAGCAGCTCCGCGCCAAGCAGAAGCTCAAGGGCTACTACGGCAACATCACCGAGAGCCAGTTTCTCCGCATTTACAAAGAAGCTGTGCGTCTCAAGGGCTCGACGTCGGAGCATATCATCGGTCTTCTCGAGCGCCGTCTTGATGCTGTGATTTATCGCGCCAAGTTTGTACCGACGGTCTTTGCTGCGCGTCAGTTCGTCAGCCATGGCCATGTTTCAGTCAATGGCCGCCGCGTGACCATTCCGAGTTTCCGCGTTCGCATCGGCGACGTGATCGAAGTTCGTGAGAAGGGTAAGCAGATGGCGCTGGTGCTTGAAGCTAGCCAGAGCGCTGAGCGCGACGTACCTGACTATATCGAAGCTGACCACGGTAAGATGGTCGCGAAGCTTCTACGCGTGCCGGCTCTTTCCGACGTGCCTTATCCGGTGCAGATGGAGCCGAACCTGGTGGTCGAGTTCTACTCGCGCTAATCCGGCGTCGCGGGTGATCCCGCGGTTATGTCATTACGAAAAGCGGCTGGCCGATCAGGCTGGCCGCTTTTTGTTTGTGAAGGCTACAGCTTCGGTGTGGGTTTGTTAGCTCCAGCGCCGGTTCGACCACATCCATTGTTCGGGACTTTCCCGGATCCATGCTTCGAACTCCTGCTGCATCGCTGTCATGATCCATTTGATGTCTTCGGACTGATTAGCGGTGCGAGGGACGCGCAGTTCCTTCAATTCAATTTCGAAGCGGCTCGAGGTCCCAATGCGCTTGCAGCGTGAGAGCCAGAGACGTGCGCCGACGCGTCGGGCAATCATGGCTCCGATGGCTTGTGTTTTGGCTGGCTGGCCGAAAAACGGCACTGGGATTCCGGTGCGGTCATAGAGATCGCAGACCATTCCGAGGCGGCCGCCCTTCCTCACGTAGTCCGTAATCACGCGCGCCGTTTTGCGGTCGTCGCCGTGGTCCCCTTCGACTTTGCCCCGCCCGAACAGGCCGCCAGTGTAAAGATCTTTGCGTTGTGCGCGTAGGTATTCGTCGACATATGGGTTGTTGACGGAACGGTAGATCGCGGCGGGATTGGCGTTCGCGAGCGTCAGCGGCCAGATCGCCAATTCCCAATTGCCCATATGTAGCGAGATGCCGATTGCCGGGCCTAGCTTGTCACGGTAACGACCGAACATTGCGGCGCTCGTGATGACGATGCGATCGGGTTCGGCGATGATACGATCGATCTGCATGGTCTCAGCCATGACGCGGCCGAGATTCTCCCAATGGGCCATACAGATCGCGAGCCGTTCCTCTTCGCTCTTCTCAGGGAAGGCGATCGCGAGATTGGCCAGCGCGCGATTGTGTCGTTTGGGGTTGATGCGGGGAGCCAGAAGGCGCCACGCCCTTGCAGATGCGGATGTCGCGACTTCCAGAGGAAGCGCCCGCACGACAGCGATGACGCAGCGCAGTACGACGTATTCCAGGCGAAACTGAATGTCGCGAAAGCGAGCGGCGGGTTTCATGCGGGTTCGTGACAGATTCTTTCCAGAGACGATGCGCGCCCGCCGGTTGATCCCCTGGCTTTCAGGAGCCTAATCCGCGCGGGCCGGGTAGCCTTTACAGTGTTGTGCGCCTGCTCGCAAACGTTGCGTCTCGCGTGTCGGCTTCACGCATGAGCGGCGGCGGATCACCGGCAGGCGCGAGGCCTGCAGCCATGATGCGGCGGCGCAGAGGAGAGAGTGCCTTGAGGGCGTGAACCCCTGCACCTCTCAGCAGCTGCACTGGGATAAGCTGCGAGGTAAGTGAGTAGTTGAGGAGATCAACGGCGCGGGCACGGCTGTTGACATCGCCATGGCGGGCGTTGTCGTAGCGCCGCAGGAGATCATCACTACCCAGGTCCTGCTTTTCCAGCTTGGCGGTGTGAAGAATGTCGGCAAGAGTGGCGATGTCCCTGAAGCTCAAGTTCAATCCTTGTGCACCTATCGGCGGGGCGACGTGTGCGGCTTCCCCTACGAGGGCAATTCGGTTTCGGCCCATGCTTTCTGAAGACATCATAGAAAGTGGAAACACGACGCGAGGGCCTAAATCGCTCAGTTTTCCAAGCAAGCCCTGCAGATTGTCCTCTAGCGTGTGCAAGAAGTCTGCTGCGCTGATTGAGGCGAGGCGATGAGCAACATCTGGGTGTTCAACCCAAATGAGGCTTGAGGCGCGCCCTGGCATTGGAACGGTGGTCATGGGGCCTGCACGACGGTGGAATTCTGTCGAAATCCCATGGTGCGGCACAGTATGCTTGAACGTGCATGCCAACGCGGCCTGATTGTAGGTGTGTGAGGCGGTGGCGATACCGGCGGCGTGCCGGCAAATAGACCGACGGCCATCAGCCCCGATAATTAGTTGCGTGGTAAGGGTTTGACCTTCCGCAAGAGTAAGAGATGCGCGGTCCGCATCTACCGCAATATCCTGCGCGCCAGCGCTTGCGATCACCGTCAATCCGTGGCCAAACTCGGCCGCAGCCTGTCTGAGCGCAGCAACAAGGGCCTGTTGAGGCACGTTGTAGCCAAACAGGTCATGGCCAATTTCGGATGCCTGGAAAACGACCTCAGGTGCTCGCAGCAGCGCGCCCGTATCATCAATCAGCCTGATGGCATTCAATGGCGCGCTTGCAGGCTCACAGGCCGTCCAGGCGCCGATGTTCGACAATAGTGTCAAGGAATTTTTAAAGAGCGCCGCAGTCCGTGTGTCGGCGCCGGCAGCGGCGGGATTGTGGGGCGCGGCGATAAGAGCGACGCGTAGGTCGGATTGGGCAACAGCGAGAGCGGCGGCGAGCCCTGTCGGGCCTGCACCGACGATGATGGCGTCGTAATCGGAAGAATTTCGCATTGCTTTAAATGGACTTTTTGTGCATGCGCCGGTTCTTGGTCGAGCCGAGCTATATTTCAGCGAGCAGGTCGTTTGGAGATGTTCAGATCTTATGCACATGGTCTCGCAGAAAGGACAAGGTGGCTCTGCGGCCCGTATTGCGGAGGTTGTACGCAAATCAGCTGGTGGAATTGGTGATAGTAGCAGATGCTATTTATTGTGGCGTTACTGCCACGAATCACAGCTGATTCGGGTCACACGGTCGAATGAGGTTTACGGGCGATCCGGCATTGGGATACCACTTGTGAAGCCAAGCCGAGGCTGGGACGTAAAATTCCCGCTGAGATGAGAAGGGACTTGGCACAGAGTCAATTCGCGGTGCCCAGTCTAACGGCTTGAGTGCCACAAGTGTTAGTAAACGGAGATGTTCAGTTATGATCGGGGGACTCTTCAAGACCACCAGCACGCTAGCGCTTGCGGCTGTTGCTGGTCTTATGGTGAGCGGCGTATCCGCTAAGGCTGCAGACCTTGGTGGCGATTGCTGCGCAGACCTTGAGGAGCGCGTTGCAGAACTTGAAGCAACGACGGCTCGTAAGGGCAACCGCAAGGTAAGCCTGGAAGTCTATGGCCAGGTGACGACCGCTGTGATGTGGTGGGACGATGGCTACGAAGACAACGTTTACGTTGTCGATCCGCAGACGTCGAACACGCGCTTCGGCTTCAGAGGTTCTGCTCGTGTTACCCCGGATATTTCCGCTGGTTACCAGATCGAGCTGGCTTGGCAGCAAGCTGACGCCACGAGGGTGCGCGAAGACAACGACGAGGGCGCGGATATGCCCGAGTTCCGTCAGGCGCACTGGTACATCAAGAGCGAGACCTGGGGTAAAGTTCGCGTCGGTTTTGCCGACACGGCAAACTCGGGCATCGCAGAAATCGACCTGTCGAACGCCAGCGTTGCTGACGGTATGTCGTCCTCGCAGGCTGGCTCGGCCATCATGCAGAACGACATGGGCGGCCCGGCATTCGGCAACTACGAGTTCAACCGCGCCAACGTCGTTCGCTACGACACGCCGACCTTTGGTGGTTTCGTGGTGTCTGCGGCCTGGGGTGAAGATGACCTTTGGGACGTTGCTGTCCGCTACGCCGGTGAGTGGGGTGGCTTCAAGATTGCTGCAGGTATCGCCTACGGTGAGAACACAGACCGCAACAACGGCGCTGGCCCTTCGGATGATCCGGCTGTTGAAGTGCTGAACGGTGGTTTGTCCATCATGCACTCGCCAACGGGTCTCTTCGTTACGGGTTCGGCCGGTACGCGTGATGCCGATGACTTCGCCGATGAAGAGCACTTCTGGTTCGTGAGCGGCGGTATCGAGCAGAAGTGGAACTCGCTCGGCAAGACCACGCTGTTCGGTATGGGCGGCGAGCAGGAGGATCGGCTTGATCGCACGGCGACCTTCTGGGGTCTCGGTGTTGTTCAGAAGATCGATGCTGCGGCTATGGATCTCTTCGTCAGCTACCGTCACTACGAACTGGATGGCGGTACAGTTGGCCTGTTCGGTCCTGAAGATCAGTTCGACACCGTTGTCGGTGGCGCACGCATCAAGTTCTGATCGATCTCACGATTGGCAGATTACGGAAAGGGTCGCTTCGGCGGCCCTTTTTGTTTTTTGAAGTCTGAAGGGGCGCAGCAGGTTGGCTTGTTCAGGCTGGATGCCCTCACAAACCGCGAAGTAGAGCCCCAATTATTGTGGATAAGACTTGCTGAGCGACCGTGGGCTATAGGCGCAACTCAGTTGCTGGTGCGTGCCAAGGCGTCTTGCATCAGCTGTGCGTCTGTGTCTGCTCATTGCTGTATCGATGATTGATAAGTGACGATTTGAGTAGTGTGAGCCGTTGCATTTAACGATCAGGATTCGCATGGAAATTCTGCGGAGATCGCTTCCGAAAGAGAGACTGATCGGTGACACTGCTCTGTAGTAATCAGGCAACATCCCTCAGATGGGCTGTTCATAAAGAGCGATGTTTACGGTTCTTTAGGCCTCATTTCGGACTATCATTGCAGGCCATTAACACGGTGGCAGTTTGGCCACTCATGTGTGCCTATGGCTTGTTGCATCTGCGGATATGTTTGAAACCGGGGTGCTAAGAGCGTAGCGTCAAGTCGCTGACACGAATCGTCAGCAGTTTCGCCAGAGAATGGCGATTATGGCGTGCAGTTCATCGACGCGTGTCGTGCGTCGAGACGCGGGTGCAAGGGCTTTGCAAGTCGGCCGCAGTGCGGTTCCCGCGGTTTTGTTCCTGTAGCGTTTGTAAGCTTTCAGAGTTCGGTTGAGTTTCGGGGTTGGTCAATGCTGTGCATCTTTGCGCGCAGTCTGCCCCCTGCCCGAGCCGTTATGGGGTGTGCGCGTCGCGTGTGCTCCGTTGTCAGTGCGAATTCACGATACGACATTCAAGACTGTTGGGGGACACCAATGAAACTGATGACTGGCGTTGCGATGTTCGCCCTCATGGCGGCATATGCGACGAATGCTTCGGCCGCCGACCTTGGTGGCGATTGCTGCGCAGACCTTGAGGAGCGCGTTGCGGAGCTCGAGGCAACGACGGCTCGTAAGGGCAACCGCAAGGTAAGCCTGGAGGTTTATGGCCAAGTCACGACCGCTGTCATGTGGTGGGACGATGGTTTTGAGGACAACGTCTACGTCGTTGATCCGCAGACCTCTAACACCCGTTTTGGGTTCCGCGGTAAAGCGGCGATCAA
>NZ_FNJC01000003.1 GCF_900104305.1 Filomicrobium insigne
AGAGGCGCTGCTGCGCCCCTCCCCGGCTTTGGGTTAGCTCAGGTTCTCGATATGGCCCTGATCATTGAGGCGGATGGCTTCCGCTGAGGGCACGCTCGGCAGGCCGGGCATGCGCATGATGTCACCCGCGACCGCGACGATGAATTCCGCACCCGCCGCCAGGATCACTTCACGCACGGGCACTTCGTGGCCCGTTGGCGCACCGCGCAGGTTGGGATCGGTCGAGAACGAGTACTGGGTCTTGGCCACGCAGATCGGCAGATGGCCGTAACCGGCGTCCTGCAGATCCTTGAACTGCGCCTTGACCGACGCCGAGGCGGTAATGCCCGAAGCCCGGTAAATTTCCGTGGCGATGGTGTTCATCTTGTCCCACAGCGGCATGTCGTCGGGGTAAAGCGGCTTGAAGTCCGCCTGGCCCGAATCCGCCAGCTCCGCGACGTAGCGGGCCAGGTCCTCGATACCGGCGCCGCCGTTTGCCCAGTGCGAGCACAGGAACGCCTTGGCGCCGACCGATTCAGCCGCTTCCCGGACCGCATCGATTTCCGCATCCGTGTCCGTGATGAACTGGTTGATGGCAACCACCGGCGGCAGACCGAACTTGCGCATGTTTTCGATGTGACGCTTGAGGTTCTCGCAACCCTTCGCGACCGCCGCGACGTTCTCGCCCTTGAGATCGTTCTTGGCGACGCCGCCATGCATCTTCATGGCGCGCACCGTCGTCACGATGACGGCGGCATCCGGCTTCAGACCGGCCATGCGGCACTTGATGTCGAGGAACTTCTCAGCGCCGAGGTCCGCGCCGAAGCCGGCTTCGGTCACGACATAGTCGGCGAGCTTCAAGGCCGTCTTGGTGGCCAGCACCGAGTTGCAGCCGTGCGCGATGTTGGCGAACGGACCGCCGTGGATGAACACGGGGTTGTTCTCTAAGGTCTGCACCAGGTTCGGCATCAGCGCGTCCTTGAGCAGCACGGTCATAGCGCCGTCCGCCTTCAGATCCCGCGCCAGCACCGCCTTCTTGTCGCGCGTATAGCCGACGACGATGTTGCCGAGGCGGCGCTGCAGATCTTTGAGGTCGCTGGCAAGGCACAGGATCGCCATCACTTCCGAGGCCACCGTGATGTCGAAGCCGTCCTGACGCGGGAAGCCGTTGGAAACGCCACCGAGCGAGTTGACGATCGAGCGCAGCGCCCGGTCGTTCATGTCGATGACGCGGCGCCAGGTGATGCGGCGCTCGTCAAGGCCGAGCTTGTTGCCCCAGTAGATGTGGTTGTCGATCATCGCGGCGAGCAGGTTGTTCGCCGACGTGATGGCGTGGAAGTCGCCGGTGAAATGCAGGTTGATGTCTTCCATCGGCACGACCTGGGCATAGCCGCCGCCGGCCGCGCCACCCTTCACGCCGAAGCAGGGCCCGAGTGAGGGTTCGCGCAGGCAGCTCATCGCCTTCTTGCCGATGCGGTTCAGACCATCGCCCAGACCGACCGTCGTCGTCGTCTTGCCTTCGCCAGCCGGCGTTGGCGAAATCGCAGTCACCAGAATGAGCTTGCCATCGGGGCGATCTTTGACGCTGTTGATGAACTCGGCCGAGATCTTCGCCTTGTAAGGTCCGTAGTTGAGCAGCGCGTCACCCGGCACCGCGATCTTCTCGCCCACCTGAGAGATCGGCTTCATCTTGGCTTCGCGTGCGATCTCAATGTCTGACTTGACGGTCATGCGTTGTCTTCCTCCGCCGCCTAGCGGCTTTTTTTGTTAAAGGGTCCCTACCCCGGTTTTTTGATCTCGATCCTGGCGCGAGGGGATCCGTATCCACACGACTAAAGTCATGGAATTTAACGGCGCTCGCTCTGATCACCCTCAAGAGGCCGTGATCGGGCAGACGCCGACGTTTATTTGGCCTCACGATGCAGTCGATAGCACAGAGAGAAACGTTGGCGGGATTGTTTGATTGGATAGGTTTGTAGACGAAATCAATATGTTTGATTTTGCTGCGTCGAAACAATTGTCGTTTCAGCGATTCTTGAGTGTCACTGCGACAAATTTCATGTCGGCCTGCCGACACTTGGGCTCGCAAGCTGTAAACTTGATCAATCTATCGATAGACCAAAATGACTTTACATTGCGCCTCGCTCACCTCCACGGTTTAAGGTGTCGACGGGTGCTGCTATAGTGTATTCAGGTGCTGCTATAGTGTATTCAGGTGCTGGTAATGCTCAGCTCACGGCTAAGCGGAGCGAGCGGCAGCCTGCGGTGCCCCGTTGCAGCGGGCGATACAAAACGACAAATCTGAGCCTGTGGCCGGACCTTAATCCTGGGTCAATGGTCCAACACGGCGCAAAGGGTGGAGCAAAGATCGTGGGTTCGAATGGATCTAACGGGAACGGAGTCAAGATTGACCTGTCGGCAAATCCGGCTGACGAGATCAAGACCACGACCTGTTACATGTGCGCGTGTCGGTGCGGAATTAAGGTTTACCTGAAGGACGGCAAGGTCCGGTATATCGAGGGCAACCGCGACCATCCCGTGAACAAAGGCATTTTGTGCGGCAAAGGGTCTGCCGGCATTATGCAGCATTATTCACCTGCGCGCCTGCAGGCGCCACTGCTGCGGGTTGGTCCGCGCGGCTCAGGTGAATTCAAGGAAATCAGCTGGGAAGAAGCGCTGGGTCTGGCAACGCGCTGGCTCGGTGACGTTCGTCATAAGGACCCCAAAAAGCTCGCGTTCTTCACCGGTCGCGACCAGTCGCAGGCCCTGACAGGGTGGTTCGCACAGCAATTCGGAACACCCAATTTCGCGGCGCACGGCGGCTTTTGCTCCGTTAACATGGCTGCAGCAGGTCTCTACACGTTCGGCGGATCGTTTTGGGAGTTCGGCGATCCCGACTGGGACCTCACGAAGTATTTTGTTCTCTTCGGCGTTGCCGAAGACCACGCCTCCAATCCGATCAAGGCGGGGCTTGGAAAGCTCAAGGGGCGCGGCGCCAAGGTCGTATCGGTCAACCCGATTCGCACTGGCTACCAGGCAATCGCGGATGAATGGATCGGCGTGAAGCCCGGCACCGACGGCATGTTTGTCGGTGGCTTGATCCACGAACTTCTGCGCACCGAAAAGATCGATGTCGGCTACCTCGTGCGCTACACTAATGCACCCTGGCTGGTCATCAATTCGCCTGGCGACGCTGACGATGGTTTGTTTGCGCGCGACGAAGCTGGAAAGCCGCTGTGCTTCGACAAGAAAACAAACCAGTTGGCGGATGCCACTCAGGCCGACGTTGTTCCGGCTTTGGCAGGCGAGTTCACTCTGCCTGACGGTCGCAAGGCACGTCCGTCATTCCAACCCATCGCAGAGCGCTTCCTGTCTCCGTCCTATTCTCCGGAAGCAGCCGAAAAAGCCTGCGGCGTACCGGCGGATACGATTCGTCGAATCGCCGCGGAGATCGCCGAAGTGGCATTCGAGCAGGAAATCACGCTCGACGTTGCTTGGACCGATTGGGCTGGGCGTCGCCACGACAAGATGATCGGGCGGCCAGTCTCGATGCATGCGATGCGCGGAATTTCGGCGCACTCCAACGGCTTCCAGACCTGCAGAATGATCCACATGCTGCAGATCCTTATCGGCTCTATCGACTGCCCAGGTGGCTTCCGTTACAAGCCCCCATATCCGCGTCCGACCCCGCCGCACAACAAGCCGGCAGGCAAGCACGGAACCGTTAAGCCGAACACGCCGCTTAATGGTGCGCCGCTTGGCTTCGTGACAGGCCCAGAAGACCTGTTGCTTAGCCCGGAAAATGGTCCGGAACGCATCGATAAAGCCTATTCGTGGGACGCGCCGATTGCGGCTCACGGCCTCATGCACATGGTCATCACCAACGCCGCGATGGGCGATCCATACCCGGTCGACGTGCTGTTCATGTACATGGCCAACATGAGCTGGAACTCAACGATGAACGTTCCAGGCGTGTTGAAGCATTTGACGGCGAAAGACGAGAATACCGGCGAATATAAGATCCCGAAGATCATCTATTCCGACGCCTACTACTCGGAGATGGTGCCCTACGCCGATCTTATTCTGCCGGATACAACCTATCTCGAGCGCTGGGACTGCATCTCGATTCTGGACCGTCCGGTTTCCGATCCTGATGGACCTGCCGACTCAATCCGTCAGCCGGTTGTCGAGCCGGACCGCGATGTCCGTCCGTTCCAGACCGTTTTGATCGATCTTGGTGCACGCTTGCGGTTGCCGGGCTTCGTCAACGATGATGGTTCGCCGAAGTATCCTGGCGGATACTCTGATTATATCGTCAACCACGAGCGCGGCCCGGGCGTCGGCCCGTTGGCAGGCTTCCGTGGCAACAATGGCGATCAGTACGGCAAGGGGGCACCGAACCCCAACCAGCTCGATGAGTACATCAAGAACGGCTGCTTCTACATGCACCACTTGAAGCCCGAGCAGCGCTACTTCAAGCACGCTAACAAGGACTACCTGGAGTGGGCGAAGGAAGTTGGCTTCATCGGCTCGGCTGATCCGATCATCTTCCAGCTGTACGTCGAGCCTTTGCAGAAGTTCCGCTTGGCCGCGCGTGGTCACGGCGAAATCCAGCCACCGGATTCTCACCGGAAGAGGATCGAGGCGTTCTTTGATCCGATTCCTTTCTGGTACGCGCCCTTCGAAGGAGCGGTTCTCGATACCGATGAGTTCCCGATGTACGCGGTCACGCAACGGCCGATGCATATGTATCACTCGTGGGGATCGCAGAACGCGTGGCTTCGGCAGATCACGGCGCAGAACCGTCTCTATGTGCATCGGGGCCGCGCAGAAGCCCTGGGCGTTAAGGACGATGACTGGGTCTGGATTCACGGCGCTATGGGCCGTGTGAAAGCTCAGGTCCGACTAATGGATGGTGTCAATCCCGACACTGTCTGGACCTGGAATGCCATCGGCAAGCGTTCCGGCGCGTGGGGCCTGGATAACGATGCACCTGAAGCTACCCACGGCTTCCTGTTGAACCACCTGATCTCGGAATTGTTGCCCGAGCGAGCTGGTGGCTACCGCTTCTCCAACTCGGACCCGATCACTGGGCAGGCCGCCTGGTACGATCTCAGGATCAGGATCGAGCGCGCGCTAGAAAGAGAAGAACAACAAACCAGCCCGCGTTTCGAGCCGCTCAAGAGCCCTCTGAAGCGCGAGGTCGCTGAGGTTTCTACATTCGGAGTTGAGTTCAGGGGGAACAACTCATGACCATGCTACCCGAGACCACCGAGCGGAAGCTTGGTCTCGTCATCGACCTTGATACGTGCGTTGGCTGTCAGGCCTGCGCCACGAGCTGCAAGGAATGGAATACAGGCGGCTACTCGGCCCCGTTGTCCGATCAGGACCCTTACGGTGCCGATCCCCATGGCGCTTGGCTCAATCGTATCCATGCCTATGAGGTCGACGACGGTGCTGAAGGCCGGACGGTACACTTTCCGCGCTCGTGCCTGCATTGTGAAACGCCGGCATGCGTCACGGTCTGCCCAACCGGCGCGTCTTATAAGCGCGACGAGGACGGCATCGTCCTCGTCAATCCGGACACATGCATCGGCTGTAAGCTGTGCTCGTGGGCTTGCCCGTACGGCGCACGTGAATACGACTATGCCCACGGCGTCATGAAGAAATGCACGCTGTGCGTTGACCGTATTTATAACGAACACTTGGCCGAAGAGGATCGGATCCCGGCATGCGTCCGCGCCTGCCCAACCGGGGCGCGCCACTTTGGTGATCTCGGCGATCCCAACAGTGATGTGTCGCAACTCGTTGCCGAACGCGGTGGTTACGATCTCCTGCCAGAGATGAACTACAAGCCGGTCAACAAGTATCTCCCGCCTCGGCCGAAGCGGAACTCGGCCACTTCCACACAGTCTTATACGGCACCACCGCCTGCAAAGACTGACGGCAGTGTGACCGAACGCCTCTTCGCCTGGGCAGATCAGATGCTGTCACGGTAATCACCGTCTGCGGTAGGCCGCAGGCAAATGGATAAGCCAAGCACTGGGCGGGAACCGCGCCCCAACGAGACAACGAGACAAACAAGACCATGCATCCTGCTTATTCGGTGATCTTCTTCACGACCGCATCCGGAGCGGGCTACGGCCTGCTCATCTGGATGGCGATTGCTGGCACCCTTGGTGTCGTCCCACCCCACTGGGGTATCGGCTTCGCAGGCCTCGGTTTGGCGCTGGCGCTGATTACGGCCGGCCTGCTGTCATCAACCTTCCACCTTGGACGTCCTGAGCGTTCTTGGCGGGCGTTTTCGCAATGGCGCTCGTCATGGCTATCGCGCGAAGGCGTGCTCGCCGTCGCAACGTATGCTCCGGCTGGCCTGCTCGGGATTTCGTGGGTATTTTTTGAGAACCTGTCCGGCATCGTGGTGGTTTTCGCGATCGGCACAGTGATCTTGTCGCTCTGCACGGTCTGGGCAACGGGGATGATTTACGCATCGCTGCCCCCCATTCGCTCGTGGCACCAGCCTTGGACTGCACCGGTTTATGTCGGCTTGGCCCTCGCCAGCGGCGGCGTTCTTTTCCATGTCATCCTCGCGGCCTCAACCGGAGTGACGTGGTGGACGGCGGGTCTCGCAGTGGCGCTGGTCGTTGTAGCCTTCATTCTCAAGACCATGTGGTGGCAAACCGTAGATGGCGCCAAGCGTTCACTGACCGTAGAGTCTGCAACGGGCCTCGGTCGGTTCGGCAAGGTTGGAATGATTGAAGCGCCGCACTCGCGTCCGAACTTCGTCATGCGCGAGATGGGGTACCATGTGGCCCGCAAGCACGCAAAGAAGCTGCGCACTGTGGCAACCTACCTGATCTTTCTGGTGCCGCCGATTTGTCTGCTTCTGCTTCCCATGCTGTCCACGCTGGTAGCCTTGCCGGTCGCTCTTACTGCGGCTGTCAGCGCCGGTGCGGGCTTGCTCGTTGAACGTTGGCTATTTTTCGCCGAGGCGGATCACGCTGTGATGCTGTTCTACGGTGCGGATAAAGCGTAATTTCGTCAGGCGATAAGAACCTCGTTGCTAAACAACCGGCGAAATTTCCGGAGGAAATAAAATGACCGCGGTCGCGTGGAAAACGATTGAAACAATAGATAGCCGAAAGCTGAATGAGGCCCGGCGCCAAGCACACAATGGCATTCATTGGCTTGCCCGTTTCGCGAACAGCTTTCGGGCGCCGGAAAACGGCAACCGGCAGGTCGAATTGATATGGGATACCGAACACGGTGCTTTCTCCACGAAAGCCTTCGAGGACAAGTACCGTGTGGAATTGCGTCTGCCCCATATGGAGATGCAGTTCCGGGAAGGCGACAAGCTTGTTCCGCACGTCCTCTACTTCGAGGATCGCTCTCCGGCGCATGTGGAAGCGTGGGCTTTGGTTGAACTTCTCCATCGCGGCCTGGACCGCGACCGGTTCTCCAAGAACCTCCCTTATACGCCTGAAAACCTCATGTCGGGTGACAATGAAGAGTTCGCTCCTGAATCCTACCAGGAAGAGCTAGCGGTCCTGAATAACTGGTACACGAACGCAGGCCAGATCCTATCCCAGCTTGCCAGCAAGCATGCCGAGGATGGAACCATTTCGATTGCAGGCACGTCGACGGCACAGCCGCCCGCAATCAAATGCTGGCCGAACAGCTTCCAGATCGGCATTGAAATGCCGATCCAAGCCTCCGGTGGACGACTTCTGAGAGTCGGCATGGCGATCAGCAACACATCTAGGCCAGAGCCATATTTCTTCGTTGGGACGGAAGAGCAGGCTTCCAGCGGAAACTTCAACGCGAATTACATTTTGATGGCGCGCCGTATCATCTCCGACAACATGTCGCCGGAGGAAGTGGTCGCCTTCTTGCAGAAATCGATCGCCGCACAGCGCAAACCACATGCGCACTAAGATGTAAAAAAGGTCGATATTTAGAACTGAAAACGGGGCGGCTTGGAAACCAAGCTGCCCCGATTTTTTTGCTGAATACGAGAACCAGAAAAAACGTGCCCCCGAGGTGTCGGTGGCACGTTCTATAAACTCACAGGATATCATGATCGCCTAGGCGCAGATGGCGGGCGACGCGCTGCTGCTCTTCAGTGTCGCCATTGGAGACTGGCACACGTGCGGCGTTGATCGCACAGGGGGTCTGTGCCTGGACAGTCGTCTTTGATTTTCTTGAGCCCTGGGATTTCTCGTCGTCGCCGAGCAGCCTGCGAAGTTCGCCAGACTTGTTTAGCTTCTTCACGATCGAGACCAGCGCGCTGGCCATCGGCATAATGATTTCGCCTTCAGCCCAGAACAGCCCGACCTCCTGGCTCATCACGGGCTCGACGAGATCGAGCGCCTTCGTGCCGGCATGCAGGCCGGGCATGCGTTTGAAGTGTGCCGGAATGATCGTCGAGAGTTCCGTGCATTGAACCTGGAACATCAGGTGAAGAATGGATTCGGATTCAACCTTTGGAACGACGTCACAGCCAACCTGTTCGAAGATGCTGTCGACAAACCGGCGCTCATGCATGCTAGAGCGAAGCATCGCGAGAGGAAGTTCTGCCGCTTCTTTCCAAGTGATCTGAGTACGGCCCTCAAACTCGGCTGTGTCCGGAACCAACAGGCTAAGCTTTTCGGAATAGATCGGAATAACATTGCGGCGACCAAGATCTGCCTGGTCGATGTACGTCAGCGCGCAATCAAGATTGAAGTTATCAAGTCCGAGCTTCATCGCTTCGTTGCCCATGAAGTGGACGTCGATGCGGACATTCGGATAGCGCTCGCGCACTTTTTCCAGAAGGACAGGAAGAACAGGAGACATCGAGGGCATAGCGCCCATCCGCAATGAGCCGTGCAGGTCGTCCTGGCGTTCCTTGATCTCGTCGCGCATCGCTTCGCAATGCGAGAGGATGAGGCGTGCCCATTTGGCGATCCGTTCACCATCGGGTGTCAGACCATGGAAGCGCTGACCACGGCCGCGCAAGAATATCGGCACACCGATTTCCAGCTCAAATTGCTTGATGCCGCTCGAGAGGCTCGGTTGGGTAACGTTGCAACGTTTCGCTGCTCGACCGAAGTGTTTCTCTTCAACGACCGCTACGAGATATTTGAACTGGCGTAGGAACATCGGTGCACTTCCTGAGGGTTTCCAGACCTATACCCTGTCATGGCTCTGACATGGGCTTTGGAATAATAATAGTAACATGCTCATAAAAGTTCTAGTTCAATAAGTTTCATCAATTATTGGTGTCATCTATTATTGGTTTGGTATTTTCGAACGCCAACCCTATGGCGCATTTTTGTGCGTCAGCGATTATGGCCTGCGTCGCTTGCCTCATTGAATGTCCATGTGTTGAGCAAGCGATGACCTGGATTTGGTCATCAGGGGGCCAAACGCATGGAATTCGCGCAATTGCTACTCTTTGCCGGTCTCGGCATGGGGGCAGGACTATTGATAGGTTGCGTCGGAATCGGCGGCGTTATCGTCGTTCCGGCACTCGTATACTTGGCGAACGTACCCATTCATGTGGCGATAGCGGCCGCCATGTTTGCTTTTCTGCTGTCCGGAGCAGTGGGAACGCTTGTCTTCGCCCGGAGTAATTCCATCCGTTGGGATATGACCGCCTGGATGTGGGCGGGTGCTATGCCTGCCGCCTTCATCGGAGCATTGGCTGCAAACGCTATTCCGGCATCGATTATTGAGTTCGTCGTAGGAACGTTGACGGCCGCGTCAGGAGTACACGCGCTCTTAATCCAGTCGGCGGCAGAGCCCGCCGATGGCGGAATTATCTCTAAGCCCATTCTCGCGAATATCGGCGCAGTCACGGGCTTTACCTCTGCTTTGACGGGAACCGGCGGCCCCCTCGTACTAATTCCGATATTAGTGTGGATGCAGATGCCGGTGCTTGCAGCCATCGGATTGGCTCAGGCTATTCAGTTGCCGATCGCCGTCCTCGCGACCAGCGGAAATATTGTGGCGGGGACACTTGATCCCCTGCTTGGATCAATCTTGGGTTTCGGTATCGTCTTCGGCACGTGGTCTGGCGCCAAGTTGGCTCATGTGTTGCCGCGCGCAACGCTGAAGGCCTTCGTGTCCGCGCTTCTCGTAGTTGTTGGCGGAATGATCCTGATAAAACTCGCCCTTGCCTTCACAAGCTGAGAAGGCCGTGAGATGAGTTTCAGTCTCACAGATTTGGCCCGAGACTATGGTGACATTATTGGGGAAGCTGCCGTATGCCGAAAGAGCGCGGCAGTTTTTGACTTCTCGTTCATGTCCCGAGTCCGAGTCGCCGGACCGTATGCGCTCGCTGCAGTACAGACACTGACGCAGCGCAATTTATCCGATTTGTCCGTCGGTCGGTTGCGTTACTGCCTGCGCCAGACATCGTCGGGACACGTTGCAGTCGATCTCACCATATGGCGCGTCGGGACCGACACATTCGAGGTGATGAGCGGTCGGCATCAGGATATCGCCAATCTGCTCGCATTGGCCCCAGCAGCCACGGATCTCAGCGACGCGTGCGTTATCTACGCCCTTCAGGGGCCCAATAGCCTGGACGTACTCAGCGAGTTTGCTGATAGAGCGGCGCTCGCCGAGCTTCCCTACTTTGGCTGTACTGAGGTCCACGTCATAGGGGTGCCATGCCTCGTCGGGCGCCTGGGCTATACCGGGGAAGCTGGCTTCGAGATCATTGCGCCGAAGCAGAGCGCCACAGAGTTATGGAACGCACTGACGAAGCGTGTGCCCCCTGCCGGCTTTGCAGCCGCTGATATTTTGCGCATAGAGGCCGGATTCATCTTATTCGCCAACGAACTAAGCCTGCCCGTAAAAGCTCACGAATTGGGACTTGCCACATTCTCAGGTGAGGCTGAGGTGCGGGAAAACGTTCCCATATCATTGGTGGCCTTTACGGCCGAGGCCGACACAAGACCTGTTCTCTGGCAACCACACGCCGAAGTGAGGAGACCCCAACGCCCAGGAGAAATCACTGTGACCTCGGCATGCTGGAGTCCTTTAGTGGGTGCGATTCTCGGGTTGGGATATGCGTGCACGACCGACGAGGGGGCCTCTTTGCGAGACGAGAATGGCGTATTTCACGAAATTCGGCGGATAGAGCGGCCCTATTATGACCCCCAAAAACTTCGTCCACGAGCGCCATGGCGTTGAAAATCATCAGTTGCGGCCACGCTCATAGGTTTTGGCAAACCCATGATAGGTTCTGCGGATTTGACTATTGGGGGCCAGAAGACGCCCTTTAGGGGCAGAGGAGTTCTTTGCCGGCAGACCGTCCACGGCAAGCTACCTCGCTCGAAAAAAAACCATTGAAGAATTCCGAACGGAGAGACGCCATGGCGGATAAGCCAGCACGCAAAAAAGTGACCATCAATACGCTGATGGCAAAAAAGAAGAGGGGTGAGCCAATTACCCAGCTCGCCGCCTACGACTACCGCACGGCAGTTGTGGCTGACCGTCTCGGGATGGACATCCTGTGCGTTTCAGACACCGGCGGCATGATCCTGTTCGGTCACCAGAGCACGGTCTCGGTGAGCTTCGACGAAGTTATGATGATGTCGCAGGCGATCGACCGTGGTTCGAAGTACGGTCTTCGCATGGTCGACATGCCCTACTGGAGCTTCCACGTCTCCAAGGAGCAGGCGATCGAGAACGCAGGCCGCTTCGTTCACGAGGCGAATGCCGAAGTCATGAAGTGCGAAGGTAACCGTCACCACGCTGCGAATATCGAAGCGATCGTCAACGCTGGTGTCCCGGTTCAGGGCCACATCGGCATCACGCCGATGCGTATGCCTCAGCTTGGTGGCTTCATCGCTCAGGGTAAAACCGCAAAGCGCGCTAAGGAACTCATCGACGACGCGAAAGCCATGTACGATGCCGGTTGCTTCTCGCTCCTCTGCGAAGTGACGACGCACGAAGTCGCCGAATACCTCGCTGAAACCCTGCCGATCCCCGTGATCAGCCTCGGTGCCGGCAACCGCGCTGACGGCGTCCACATCATTTCTTCGGACCTCTTCCATCTGTGGGAAGAACACGTTCCGAAGCACTCGCGCATCTACACCGACCTCATCCCGATCATGGAAGACGTCATCACGCGTTACATGAAGGACGTTGTCGAACGTGATTATCCGGGCCCGGCAGAGACCATTCACATGGCACCGGAAGAGCTCGAGACCTTCGCTCGCGAAATGAAGTGGGAGCGCAAGCTCGAAGAAATCAAGTCAGGCGCAAAGAAAGCCGGCTAAAAAAACGCCTTTCCTCACTCGATCACGCTCTGCAGATTGTTTGAGAAACTTGAGCGCCCGGCCTCAACCGCCGGGCGTCTTTTTGGAGTATTCGATAGGCAAAGGCTCTTGGTACATAACGATCATTTATTAGTGTGCAGTATTTTGCCAGAATAAGCTGAGGCGCTTAGTCGCGGGCACAGTGTCAAAAGCAAGGAGAGAAGCCAACCGCGAACGCAAAGGTCCTAAAGCGCAACTTGTCTCTCGAAGTTGTAGGCTTGGCTACGCGGATTCATAGCGAGCCCCAAAAAAAAGACCCGACCCGACCGTCAATCCGGGTGAACGGTACAAAAAACGTTTTCTGGAGGAAATCGCATGACAACAGAACTCAACTATCCCGACATTTCCGATTGGGATGTCGACGATGGAACGCGCCGTCAGATCGAAGGCATGATCGAAGCGGAAAAGCGGGCGCTAGAAGCGCAAAGGGCGGAACTCGAAGACTGCGAATGTAAAGAGGGGATGTTCCCAAACCCGCAGCCGACCAGACGCTCGTTTTTCCTGGCGACTGCCGCCGCGGCTGCAGCGGCCGGCACGTTGCCCCAATTGGCCCGAGCTGAAGCTCCTGCAGGCGCTATTGAGTTCCCTGTTCCCGAAGATCCCACGAAAGTGCAAGGTCGTTTGACCAACGACGACGGAGGATACGGCACTCGATCACAGTTTGAAACAGAGGCACGCTGGCGCTTTGGCACTGCGACAAAGGAATCGTCTTGGACGATGACACCGCTGGCCAGCGGCTTGGGGATTATCACCCCATCGGGTCTGCACTTTGAACGCCATCACGGCGGTATCCCGACAATCAATCCGGCTAACCACAGCCTCATTGTCCATGGCATGTGCGACAAGCCGAAAAAGTACACCATGGCGGACCTAAAGCGGTTCCCGTCGGTTTCGCGGACCATGTTCATCGAGTGCTCGGGTAACGGCCTCACCGAATTCAAGCAGCCGACGCTCAAAACCGTGCAAGGCACGCACGGCCTGACCAGTACATCTGAGTGGACCGGCGTACCTCTGTCGACAATCTTGAGTGAGGTCGGCATTAAAGATGGGGCCGCGTGGATTCTCGCGGAAGGCGCCGACGCTGCCGTCATGACGCGCAGTGTCCCAATGGACAAGGCGTGGTCTGACGCCATCATCGCATATGGGCAGAACGGTGAGGCCCTACGCCCCGAACAGGGCTATCCGCTCCGTCTTCTCCTTCCTGGTTACGAAGGCAACACACACATTAAGTGGCTCCGCCGCTTGGAAATCAGCGACAAGCCCTTCATGACACGTGAAGAAACGTCCAAGTACACGGACCTTCTCGCTGACGGCAAAGCGCGTCAGTTTTCCATGACGATGGAAGCGAAGTCTGTAATCACGTTCCCGTCCGGCGATATGAAGCTGCCAGGACCGGGCTTCTACGAGATCACTGGACTTGCTTGGTCGGGACGCGGCGCGATCCGCGATGTCGAGGTCACGGTGGACGGCGGCAAAACATGGAATCTGGCTTCGCTGCAAGGTCCAGTCCTGCCTATTTGCCATACGCGCTTCCGCTTCCCGTGGGTGTGGGACGGCAAGCCGGCGCTCATCGCATGCCGTTGCAGTGATGAGACGGGATACGTCCAGCCGACGATCGCCGACATCACCGCTGTGCGGGGACTGAACTCGGTCTACCACCTCAACGGCATCATGGCGTGGGCCATCGGCGCCGATGGTTCGGTAACGAACGCGGCACATCAGGTCTGACAACTGCAAGGATTAAAGGACTGCTTTTCGTGCGGGATTTCCTGTGCGGAAAAGCGGTCAGGGAGAACTTCATATGCTGAAAAAACGCAGCACACCACAAGTCTTCTTGGCACTTCTTGCGGGCGTGTCGATCGTTGCCGTGAGTGCATTGGGGAACGACGCCAGGGCCGATGAGTTGGGCTTCGGCACGACGCCGACAAAAGAGGAAATTGCGAAGATCGATATCGACGCAATGCCGGACGGTCGCGGCTTGCCGGAGGGTTCAGGAACAGTCGCCAAAGGCAAGGAAGTCTTCGCCGAAAAGTGCGCCGCCTGCCACGGGGAAAACCTCGAGGGCATCAAGGAGGCCGGCGGCGATAAATTGATCGGCGGTCGAGGCACGCTGAATACGGCAAAACCCGTCAAGACGATCGAAAGCTACTGGCCCTATGCGTCCACGGTGTTCGACTACGTCAAGCGGGCAATGCCATTCAATGAGCCAGGGTCGCTCACGGACGAAGAGATCTACTCTGTCACCGCTTACATCCTCAACCGCGCCAACATCATAAAAGAGGATGAAGTGATGAATGCGGAGACCTTGCCCAAGGTCGAGATGCCTAATAAGGACGGCTTCATTCCAGATCCGCGTCCGGACGTGAGGCACTATCGCTAAGGCCCTGATGTGCGCTGTCTGATCGGGGGGAAGACAGCGCTAAAGGGTCCTGGGGGCTGCGCCGCGCCTGCCGGTAAGCGCAGCCCTTTGATGTCTAGAGCAACTTGAGCCTTACCGGCTCACGTCTTCCCGGAAAATAAGGTTGGGCGCCGCCGCCGCGACCACATCAAGCCCGCGAACAGCGCCACGAGTAGTGGCCCGGCAGCCAGATTGAGCACCGTAATTTTCTGACCCAACCGCTCGACGTCATCACGCATGCTTGCGCGGATGCGTCGTAGATCACGCCGGTATGGCAACAACGCCTGACTGAGTTGATTCACACGCGCGCGAATCTCGTCAGGTAGTTGCTCGGTGCGCGAAGCACTGGCAAGTTCGAGAACTTTGCGAATATCACCTTCCACCCGCGCGATGCGCGTGATGAGCTTGCGCTCCTCTTCCTGATATCGTGCGCTGGCGTCGCGCAGCATTTCAGCGACACGTGTGAACGGCCGAGCAAGACGGCCCCGTGAGCGGATCCCGATCAGCCGAGGATTTCCTGCTGCATGCTCGATCATGTTAAGCAGAAACGTAACGTTGTCGTTCAGAGGACGGCTCAAGTTCCGATCGCCGACAGTAACGTTTTGCAGGGCCATTGGGTCGTATAGCCAGTCTGCATCACTAATGGCAAACACGCTTGCCGCATTGGTTTCAGCACGATGGTGCTTGGAGTCTTTGCCGTCTCCCCCAGTGGCGCCGAACGCGCTCTTGAACGGGCCACCTAGAGCCACCGCGATAACGCGTGGCTTCCCGTCGGGTTTGAACTGCGCTTCCAATCTAGCGGGATCGCCATTCTTGAAATCCTCTCTGGGCAGCGTCCCGGAATCTTCGGTCGTCGTAATTAAGGCGACGGCGTTGTCGCGGCCTGTGAGCTCGAATGAGCCGGCTTCCCCGAATAAGAGATCATTGAGGCTCGCAGTGACGGGATGAGCGGATGAAACGCGCGATCTCGGAACGCGGAGCCAGAACGGATAATTCAGTTGCTGCTGATCTTTGCCGACCACAGGCGAGGCCAGCTGAGAGTCGCCAACGATGCCCTCACCGAGAAAGCGGGCACCATACGTCAGAAGTAAATCCGAAATGTCGTTGATCACTTCTGATGGCTGCGGGACCACTGCGGCATTCCCGCTGTTAAATCTCGCATGTGGGTCGATCATCACGATCAGCCCCTTGCCCGCCATCACATGCTGGTCGATCTGATAGAGCAGGTCCGATTTGAGTATCGTCGCGTCCATGACGATCAACGCATCGAGATCCTCAGGAAGCGTGTCTGAGAAATGCGGGATAATCGCCACATCATATTGGCGTTTCACGTCCTCCAGGAATGCCAGGCCCGGCCGCGGTTCGGTTGCATTGCTCGGGGTCAACGCAGGCGAGATGATGCCGATGCGTGGTGTCCTGTCGCGAGAGAGGTTGTCGATAGCCAACGCGACATCATACTCAAGAAGTTCGCTGCGCTGCTCGTCGAAATACGAGATCACGCCCTGCCGATCTCCACGGTGAAATACAGCGCCTAAAAAGAAGTTGTCGCCCGATGACATGGGCACCCTCCGCACCCCGGCCGCGAGCGCCGTTTCCTCGGCGTCGCTATCGGGACTTACGTCATGGGTTCGGATTGTAATGTGTCCGTCGGACAGGGACGCCAACTGGAACAAAATCCGTTCGACGCGATCCGCGTGGAGGCGAATGCTTGCCGGAACGCTTGCTTGCCCTTCGCTCCAATAGAAGTCGACGGCAATGCCTTCAGGCGTGTTGCGGGCTATGGCACGCGTCTCATCGTGCAACGTGAACTCGCGGGCATCCGTTAGGTCGAGAGTAGTCGGTAGGCGCAATGTTACGGCAATGACGACGGCAGCAGCCCCTGCGAGAAGTACGACAGTCGCAGTGTCACGGCCCGCCCGAACAAATTTAGCTTTTCCGGCGAGACGGCGACGAGCCATCGCTAGCGTCGTTGCCAATAACGCAAGCCCCGTTGTGAGGACGAAGTAAAGAACGGCGGCGAGCTCTATCCGCCCGGCCGCCATACGATCCAGCCAGTGTTTCGGACTCAGGAACACTAAGAGAGCGGATAAGGGCTCAGCAAAGGTGCCACTCAGCAATCTGCCGAAAACGTCCCAACCAAAGAGGGATAGCAGTACAAGAAACCCGAGCCCAACAACATAGGCGCTGACTGGCTCTCGAACGAGAGCAGCCGCGAAGAGGGCGACCGCAAAATAGACCGCCAGAAGGCCGAGTGCCCCGAAATAGCCTGCAGCAACGACGCCCCATTCCGGATCACCGAGATAGGCGATCGTGAGGACGAATGGAAACGTGCAGAGAAGCGAGACGCACAGCACACTGAGGCCTGCTGCCCATTTGCCCACGATGATAGCCGAGCGTGCCAACGGCATGCTGAGCGTCAATTCCAGAGCGCGATCGCCCGGGTCATCGGTAAAGGCGCGCATGGCGAGCGCGGGGACGAAGACGAGCGCAACCCACGGCAAGAACGTCCATTGCAGGGCAATACTCGCAACGTCCGTTGCATAGAAGTTGGCGATCAGAAAGATACAGGCGTTGAGCGCGATTAGAAAACCGACCTGAAAGATCGCTGTCACAGGGGCATAGATGAACTGCCGCCATTCATTGCGGTACACCGCGAAGACATCGCTGATCCAGCGTCCGGACTTCGAGGTCGGCCTGCTCTCGGAGGGTAAGCTTGCACTCGTCATGGCATCACGGCACAGCGTGCGCGGCGCCGGGTTGCGTCAGGCGTAAGAACGCGGGCGCAAGCCGGCCGGACGCATCGACCACGTCGGCTTTTCGGGTATCGGCAACGACGCGTCCCTCAGCGAGGAGGATCAAATGATCACACAACTCTTCGGCCTCTTCGAGAATATGTGTCGACATCAGGATGGTTTTACGTGAGCTGAGTTCCGCGAGCAATTTGCGCAGGTGCGTCTTCTGCAAGGGATCCAGGCCATCTGTCGGTTCATCGAGGATCAACACCGGTGGATCGTGTATGAGCGCTTGCCCCAGCCAGGCGCGTTGTCGCCATCCTTTGGAGAGCTGGCCGAGTGTCTGTCCGAGCGCGGGCCCAAGCCCGATCATATCCACGACTCGGGAGATGGCGTCCCGACACGGCTTTCCATGAAAACCGCGAGCTTCAGCAGCGAAAATGAGAAACTCTAAGATTGTGAGGCTGGTAAATCCGTTGGCGGCTTCGGGAAGATAGCCGAGACATGCGCGTGCTTCGAGCGGATTGCGATCAATGTCATAGCCGCCAATGCTTGCGGTCCCGCGGTCGGCCGCCAAGCATCCGGTGAGAAGTCGCATGGTGGTCGACTTACCTGCACCGTTAGGGCCCAAAAAGCCTATTACCGCTCCCGGTTCCGCGCTGAAGCTGACGTCCTTGACAACATCATGCGCAGCGAAGCTCTTACAAAGTCCCCGGGCCTCGATCTGCATATAGGAGTACGTATCCTCTGCATCAGCAGTAATCGCGGGCGAGATATCACTGATCGGACATGAAGCCCGCGATTATGAAAAACACCACGCTAAGCACAGTGAGGACGTATCCCACCACCGTCAAGGAGCGTGATGCTTTTGTGGGTTCGTCCGGCTTCGCCATATAGCTGCCGGCCGTAACGAGAAGCGCACCGGTGATCGCCAATGCGATGACCACCGGGCGCTGCGTTATCAGAGCTAGAAACTCTAGCACGTGTTTCTACTTCCGTAACTTCTTCTACCGATCCGACTAGGCATTCGGCTGTGCAGTGTAGTTCTCGGTGAAGTCCGAAGACACACCCGTCGACGAGAAGCTGCGCATCGCCTCGTCATGCAGGATGCTCATAGCCTCGCGTTTATAGTCATAAGCTTCTTGCGAGTTGAGCATCGAGTAGTGACGTGGGCGCGGCAACCGGATGTCGATCACCTTGCGGACCTGCGCTGGCCGGTTGGACAGAATAACCAGACGGTCTGCGAGGAAGATCGCTTCATCGATTTCTGAAGTCACGAACAAGTTCGTACGGTGGTTTTCTTCAAACAACCGCAAGAAGAATTCCTGCATCAGACCACGAGACATGGCGTCCAGACCACGGAACGGTTCGTCCATGATCAGGATGCTTGGCTTGTTGATCAGCGCGCGTGCAAGTTCTGCACGGCGTTGCATGCCGCCCGAAAGCTGAAGGGGATACTTGTGCATGAACTCATAAAGACCAACCTTCGCCAGCAGGCGTTCGGCTTCGTCTTTAAGTTCCTTGCCCCGCATGTCTCCGCGCAGCTTGGGACCAAATACAACGTTTTCGTACGTGGTCTGCCACGGCATCAAAGCCGTTTCCTGGAAAACGACCATGCGGTCTTTGCCAGGTCCCGTTACGCGCTTGCCGTCCAGTAGAATCTCACCGCTGTCTGGCCGTTCGAAACCGGCGATGAGATTGACCAACGTGGACTTGCCGCAACCTGACGGCCCCACCACAACGGTGAGGTCGCCCGGCGTTAGCTCAAAGCTAATGTCCTCGATAACGGTCTGCTCGTCCCACTCTTCACCGTAGGACTTGGAAACGTTCCGCAACTCGACCTTGGACTTACCAATGGCATAGTCCTTGGACGCGGCGGCTGCTCCTTTGGAGTTCTCTTGTTGCATTTTTTGCTACCTTTTCTTGAACACTCGGTCACGAATTATGGACACGAGGTCAGAACATCCGTTTCCAGGGCATGAACCAGTCTCCGAGCGCACGGATCGCGGATGATGACAGGAAGCCCGCAATACCGATCGAGATCATGCCGACGACGATCTGCGTAAGCGAGCCGCCCATGTACGAGTTCCAGATGAAGAACCCGAGGCCGCCGCCACCCTGCGTACCACCGCCCGAGATCATCTCGGCCGCAAGAACGACTTCCCACGTAATACCCATGCCGACTGCAGCACCGGTGAAGATCGAAGGCAGCGTAGCGGGCAGGACGATCCGCGAGAACAGGTGCCACTGCGATGCGCCCATGGACTGCGCGGCGCGCAGGTAGCGAACATCGATAGATCTTGCGCCACCAAGCACGTTGATCACGATCGTAAAGAACGCACCAAGGAACGTAACGAATGCGATCGACATTTCGTTGGTGGGCCAGAAGATCAGAGAAGCGGGAACCCACGCCAGCGGCGGAATTGGACGAAGGATCTCAAAGGGTGGGAAGAACAAGTCGCGGAAGTACTTGTTCACGGCAAGAAGCAGGCCGAACGGAATACCGAGGGCCATAGCCACCAAGAAGCCCGACAAAACGCGCCGGAAGCTTTCATACCAGCTGTTCCAGTAACCAGCCTTCGGTAGAACCTCGAGCCAGGCAACTGCGACATCCGTTGGTGGAGGGATGAGACCGACAAAAGGAACGGTCCATGCTTCACCGAGCCATTCGTCCATCCGGGACCCAACTTCCCAGACACACAGGAACACGATGACGGCGGTGACACCGCGCCAGAAAGAAACATTTTGGATAAGTTTCTCCAGCTTCGAGCGGCGACGCGGCAATGCGTAGGCGCCTGAGCTGGATTGTGCGACATCAGTCATGACTTTGTTTCGACTCCCCGCTCTTAGTTACGCAAGCTCGCGTTCGCCGGCTTCGAACGCTTTGATTGCTTCTTCGTGGACGGCTTCGTTGACTTCTTCCATGAGCACCCGGAATTGCTCGGAGGATTGCACGGCGTAGGAACGTGGCCGTGGAATGTCGACGTTAACCGTCTTCTTCAATTGGCACGGACGTGTCGTGACGATATGCACCTTGTCGCCAAGGAAAATTGCTTCTTCGAGGTCGTGGGTAATGAAGAAGATCGTCACCTTCGTGCGGTCATAGGTCTCGAGCAGTGACTCGTGCATGATAGATTTCGTCAGCGCGTCCATCGCTCGGTACGGCTCATCGAGCAGCAGAACTTTGGGATCGTTGATCAATGCGCGTACGATTTCGGCACGCCGTGCCATACCTGATGACACTTCGCCCGGATACTTGTTGCCAACGTCGCCGAGACCAGCGTCGGCAAGCATATGTCGAGCCTTTTCCATCGCGAGGGACTTGGACAGCGCGCCCTGCACGATAGGACCGTAGGCAACGTTTTCAGCCAGCGTTTTCCATGGGAACAGAGCACCGTGCTGGAACACGACCATGCGATCTGCGCCCTGTTTGGCTTTTGGCTTGCCTGGACCGCAAAGAAGTTCGCCATCCAGACGGATTTCACCGGAGGTAATGGAGTGGAAGCCGGCGATCGCGTTGAGTAGGGTTGTCTTCCCGCAACCAGACGGCCCGACGATCATGCAGACTTCACCGCCTGCAATCTCCATGGAGGCATTGTCAACGGCCATCACGTTGACGCCCTCGGGATCGTAAATCTTGGTAACGTTGCGGATGCTGATAGCGCCCTTCAAAGCTTGCTCAGGCTTCTTATGCGGCGTTCCAGCTTCGGAAAATGGAGCGGACACGTTCATGAGATTTCTGTGCCTTTCGACTTTTATGTTTTCGATCAGCGACCTTGAAGCGCGAGCTCGCGCACGTGCCACTGCATGAGATAGTTACCCAGGCTGCGTACCAGGATGGAGGTAAGCCAGCCGATGAGGCCTAGCGTGAGCATGCCGATCACCATCGGAATGGTGACGCTGTTCACGTAGGAGTCGACGATGAGATAGCCGAGACCGTGATCACCGGAGACCATTTCAGCAGCAACCAGCGAGAACCAAGCCACACCGATTGAAATCTGAAGGCCCGTAAAGATGAATGGCAGAGCTCCGGGAACGACGACGTTCTTGAAGATGTCCCAGTTGCTGGAACCAAGGCAGCCGGCGGCGCGGAAATACTCTTCGTCGATCGACTCCACGCCAAGCATCGTGTTGAGCGTGGTAACGAAGAGCGAAGCCAGCGTTGCCAGGAAGATAACGGGTGCCTCAAAGCCTGGGAGCATGAGAATAGCCAATGGAACCCAAGCAAGGATAGGAATTGGCCGGAGCGTCTCAAGAATTGGGAAGATATAATCCCGGATCTTCTTAGACCAGCCCATGAAGAGCCCCAGAGGAACACCTACGCCGGTGGCGATTGCGAAAGCGATCGCGATGCGCCGACAGCTCACATAGATGTGATTCCAGTAGGCTTCCGTGAAGATGGAAATACCCTGGAAGGGCTCGGGCGAGAACCAGTCGCGGGCGACTGCGACTGGACCGGGGATCTTATCAAAGCGGTCTACGCGTAGTCCCTCGCACAATAACCAGTAGACGAAGATCCACAGGCCGACACCGGCGATCGTGAGGTACGGCGTCGGAGTAGAAAAAGATTTCTTCAGCCGGTAAAGAAATAGCGCGAACCCCTTGGGAGGGGCGGTGCGCCGCGTATTTTTTGATTTTGATGCTGCTTGAGCCATGGTGAAGCGCACTTTCCAGCTTTAGGACTCGCCGTTTAGGTCGAGCTTTTGGGGCGTAATGCGGCCCGGTTTCTTTCTGTGTCTTAGGGGTGGTTTGTGAGCCGGATTGAGTGTCGCGCGTCTTCGACGTCTTTTTCACCCAATCCGGCCACTTTAGGTCGGAGCCTCCGCAAAGGCTCCGACAATCGGCTTCGGCTTACTGCTTGAAGTCCGACATGGGGCGCGTCTTGACCTCACCGAGAGGCGCCGACAGCCCCCGCTCTTTCATCAGTTCCTCGGCAAATTGGAACTGCATGGCGTCAGGCCGAATTTTCTCTTCGGCTGCGGGCTTTTGAGGCAGGCTGTACAGATACGCAGTCGCATCATCAAGAAGCTTTTTCACGCGATCCGTTGCAACAAAATCGAGCCGAATCTTGGTCTGACCCACCTGGGGCTCAGCGCCGCCGTAAAGAGCAGCCCACAAAATTTTACGGTCGATTTGCTCGGTTTGCTGCTCTGCCATCTTCGAAACGGCGTCGGCATTGTTGAGGTCAGCAAGAAAGAGCTGCGCGTCAAGCTCGGCATTGAGCCAACCTTTAACGACGTCAGGGCGTTGTTGGATCAGGTCATTGAGCATGACCATGAAGCCGCCGTCGACAATGTCGAAATCTTCACCCGAAGCCACGCGGCGGGCGATACCCTTCAGCTCGATCTTGCTGGCTGTGGGTTCCCAGATGGCGGCGGCATCAAGCTTTTTCGCTGTGAAGTTGGTGGTGATTACCTCGATGCTCTGGTTCAGGTACCGCTTTGGTTTGATGCCCGTAATGTCGAACGCGCGACGGGCAAAACGGTCGGTGCAGGCGCCGAACGGTGCGGAAATGGTTTTGCCATCCATCCACTTGACCGCATCCGTACCGGACTTGAATTCCGGGGCGTCGTTGCGGACGAGAAAGATGTTGCACTGTTGCTTCGAGGTACCCAGCGTGGAGACGATGCGGATATCGGTGCCGCCACGGTTGGGAAGGTTGCGGAATGTGGCAGCGATCGCCGGCATATCGCCGACATACCCGATGTGCTGCTTTTCACCGGTCATCGCGTTCACGATAACCGCACCCTGCAGACCGACTTGGAAATCAGCCGTAGAGCCTTCAGGTAAGTATTTCTTCCAGAGTTCTTTGCCGTTGACGACAATACCGGACCAAGAACCCGTGTAGTACGGCTGATAGCCTACGACGAGATTAACCGGTTCTCCGGCCTTGCCAAACTGAACATCGGCGGAGCTAGGGGCCGACGCAAGCAGCATAGCTGCCGACGCGAGGGCAGCTGACGTAACGCTTTTCGCAAACAATTTCATTCGTTTCCTCCAGAAACATTGTGTGACAGCGCCAAAGCTTCTTTATTTTTTTATTCAACTTTTCGGATGACGGCGGTTTGCGCTTTGCCCGTCACCCAGCTTTGGGCGGTTTGTTTTTTTGCCTTTCTGTGCAGTTCTCCCTTCTATGCATCCCCGACGATGCGGTTGAGTTCAACGCGGCGGCCATCTTATTGTTTTTAAACGATAAATACCGCCTCTATTCGGTCGTGTTTTCAGTGTCTGCACGAGTGCTTAACGACACTGAGACACTGCAAAGCAATTCCTGATCAGAACTCGCAAAGTGAATCCCGCAACGTGGTGCAATTGCGCCGTGTAAAACCATGACCTGTAAAATTGTTCGTTTTGATCTCCTCATATCTCAAGCCTATCAAGGTTGGGCCAACATCCATATTGCCGAATATGATTAGCCTTCCGTCGCTCGCCCCTGCGGAGGCGCGAGCCCGTAGAATGAGCCCGGTTTGCGGGGCTTTGCAAACCCAAATTACCCTCGGCGAACCAGCTAATATCTGATTTGCAAGTTCGATCATGTGATAGGAACTTTTAATCCCATCGATATGGCGACTCCCACTCTTCTTTGTTATTTAAGATAGACATGAACCGGCCGTGTATCCGCCAAGTGTCTGCAGTGATTGATACTTGGAGACTGGAAAACACGGAGCGGCGGCGGAGGCGGCCGATAGTCGGCCTTCCGAAGGATTTGTCTGCGACATGCGTCCGCGCGACAGGAATTAACATCCGGACGCTTGAGGAGGAACTGATGCCAGCAAGGAATCACAGTCAGTGGACCGCGGAACCACCGCTCCAACAGGGTGAGTGGGTTGATAGCCGGATCTACTCGGACCAGGAGATCTTCGAGGAAGAGAACGAAAAGCTCTTTAAGCATATTTGGGTGCCCGTTTGTCACGAGTCTGAGCTGCCAAATGCTTACGACTTCCGCACGACGAGCATCGCGCGTGAGCCGATTATTATCGTTCGTGGTGCCGACAATGAAGTTCGCGCCTTTCTGAACGTCTGTCCGCACCGTGGCATGATGATTGAGCGTCGCCCGTCAGGTAGCTTCCTCGAGGGGCAGCCGTCCGGTAACCCCAAGCGCATGACCTGCATGTTCCACGCATGGCAGTTCGACATGAAGGGCAACTGCGTATACGTCGCCCGTGAGCAGGAAGGTTATCAGGATCGTCTTTGCAAAGAGAACGTCGGTCTCCGTCGTCTTCGTTGCGAAGTTAAGTTCGGTGGTTTTGTCTGGGTCAACCTGGATGATAGCCCAAAGGTGTCGCTCGAAGAGTGGGCTGGCCCCGCATTCGAATGCCTCCGCGAGACGCTCGATGCCGAGCCGCTCGAGGTTTTCCACTATCACAAGGCGATCGTGAATACGAACTACAAGCTGTGGCATGACACCAACAGCGAGTTCTATCACGACTTCATGCACTACCATAACCGCGTGACCGGCTTTAACGATGCGTACTTCGCACGCAAAAACGAAGCCTTCGATAACGGTCACGTTGTTGTTGGTACGTTCACCGTGAACTACGAGAACTACGAAGGGTTCGAAAGCCGCGCGGAACTGTCGTTCCCGCATCTGCCGCCGAACCAGTGGTACATGATCGACTTGTTCCCGGGCTTCAACTTCAACCTGCGCGGTTCTGCGCTGCGTTGTGACACTGTTACGCCCTTGGGTCCCAATCAGGTTTTGATCGAGTTCCGTGGGCTTGGCTTGAAGCGTGATACGCCGGAAGAGCGCATGACGCGTATCAACCACCACAACTCCATCTGGGGTCCGTTCGGTCGTAACCTGCACGAAGACCTTGTTGGTGTTGTTGGTCAGGGCGCTACGATGGCTCCAAAGTCTGAGCCCCGTCGCATTCTCCATGGTCGTCAGGAAAACCAGACGATCCACGACGAGAACGGCATGCGTCACTACTACGAAGAGTGGGGCCGTTGGATCAACCGTTCGCCAACGAACCCGACGCAGCCTTACACGCCGCGCGCCGGGGCTGCTGGTGACGCTGCAGTAGCAGCGGCTGAGTAATCCCAGGCGGGCTTGTGCCCGCCTGCATCGGGCGGCCCGGCATTGGGCCGCCCGTATTGATCACCGCAAGCGTACTTTGAAAGATGACAGTCAGCAGAGATCTACGCCCGTATTGACGGATCTCTTCTACGCACCCGGGATACGGGTATTGACTGTCGGCACTTTGGCTTCTTGGGAGGACCACTAATGAATAAGAACGGCGCAGACGCCGCATCGAAAGTGCGCGATACGATCTATCGCGCGACTGTTGCGCTGGATGATGAGAAGTGGAACGACTGGCTCGGTCTTTGCGACGAGAGCTTTCATTATGCCATCACGGCCTTCAGCCCTGAAATCAATAAGGACATGATCTACCTGCAGGGCAGCCGGAAGGAGATGGAAACCCTCGTAAGCCATCTGCCGAAGCACAATACGGACCATTCCTGGTTGCGTCGCCACACGTCCGTCTACACCGTGGATGTCGAAGATGATAAGGCGACCGCGGTTAGCTCGTTTGTCGTCTATATGAACGTGTTGGATGGCTTCAATTCGCATATCGAGGCCGGTGAAAGCCGCCTGTTCCTGACCGGCAAGTACTACGATACGTTTAAGCTGGACAACGGTGAGGCCAAGTTTGTGAAGCGGGAAGTCAAAATCGACAACCGCCGCCTCGATAAGGGTTCGCACTGGCCAATCTAAGGCCGCGATCCTACGCCCTAGAGCAAAAAGCTACTATTCTGGGATGACACCGTCCGTATCGGGCAGCGAACAAAGCTGCCCGTTAGGCGCCTCGTGTCCGAAAGGGAAAACTTATGAGCTGGATCAAAGTGTGTGCGGCTTCGGACGTACCAAAAAACACCTGTCACAAGGTGTGGGTTGAGGGCATCTCGGTGCTCGTCGTCAACTATGGAGAGGGGTTCCGGGTTATGCCGCCGATTTGCCCTCACATGGAAGAACCGCTGGAAGAGTCCGGTGTCGTCGCGAATTGTGTGCTTACATGCACCAAACACCTGTGGGCGTGGGACTTGCGCACGCTCGAGATGGACGGTAGCGAGACTGAGAAGCCGTTGAAGACCTATGACGTCAAGGAAGAAAACGGCGACGTCTATGCCTTCATCGAGGGTGAGATCGTCTATGAGTTCGACGACGAAGACGATATGGACGACGACTCCTTCTTCACGAACGCCTAACGCGAACGGGGCTTGAGGGACAGCGCGCTGCGTGCGTGCTCAAGCCTTTTCTTCCGCTTCCCACTTTTACAAGTGCTGGATGGCCAATGAAAATAAAACTGGAAACAAAATCGGGCGTCTTCACCTACACAGGTGACTGCTCTGAACCCATACTTTTCTCGGGCCTGTCTGCCGGGCTCAGCCTTCCTTACGAATGTGCGACCGGCACGTGCGGAAGCTGCCGCGCTCGTGTCATGGATGGTTCGGTGGAGATGGCTTGGCCGGAAGCGCCCGGCGCTGCGAAGCTCAAGCGCGACAAGGGTGACGTCTTGATGTGCCAGGCGCGCGCCAACAGCGATTGCGTGCTGCGGGTGCCGGCGAACGTTACGCAAGCAACCGATCTGAGCGCTGCCCCTAAATGGCGTGTCGCGCGTATCGCTGCGGCCCGTCAGCTTACGGCGGATGTAATCCACTTTGACCTTACGCTTTCGAGTCCCATGACCTTCAAGGCCGGCCAGTTCGCTGTGGTCGAGACGCCAGATGTTCTCGGTGGCCGGGCGTATTCAATGGTCAATTACGTGGAAGGGACGAACGAGTTGTCGTTTGTCGTGAAGCGTAAGCCGGGCGGTGGATTCTCCGAATGGCTGTTTGCCAACGAGTTGGTGGGCAAGGAGCTCAAGATTTTTGGACCCTTAGGAGCTGCAACCTTCGGTCCGGAAGACCAGAAGGACTTCATCGGCATCGCTGGCGGGTCGGGGATCGCCGGGATTATGTCCATTCTCGAGCGGGCAACACTAACGGAGCATTTCCGGAAGCATAAGGGATATATATTCTTCGGGGTCCGTACGCTTGCCGATGGTTTCTACGTCAAGGAGCTTGCCGATTACGTCGATAAGGCGCAAGGAGCTCTGGAAGTAACCTTGGCGCTGTCGGATGAGGCCCCCGCTTCTCCGACGCATCCTGAATTCCCGCAGGTTCGCCTGGATGGTGGATTTGTCCATGAGGCAGCGAAGCGGGCCATGGAAGGGCGTTATGGCGACAATGCAATGGGCTATGTTGCCGGACCGCCACCCATGGTTGACGGGGCACTAAGATTATTGCTTACAGAGGCGCGGCTACCGCCGCAATCAATACGTTACGACAAGTTCGCATAGTCGTGGGGAGGCTGCGTACTCGTTGTCGGGGATCGAGATTGACCAGCTGACATGAACATTTATCTGCCTATCGCCGAGATGTCCGCGAACATATTTGTGTTCTTGGGTATGGGGGGCGCAGTCGGTTTTCTTTCTGGAATGTTTGGAGTTGGAGGCGGGTTCTTGATGACCCCGCTTCTGATCTTTTCCGGAATTCCTCCGGCTGTGGCTGTTGGAACGGAAGCCGCACAGATCGTGGCGTCATCGGCATCTGGTGCAATTGCCCAGTACCGACGCAAGAATGTCGACATCAAGATGGGCGTCATCTTGCTGGTCGGCGGTATCATGGGTTCGATGGTCGGCGTACAGGTCGTCAAGATCCTGCGTGCTCAGGGCCAGTTCGAATTACTCGTTTCGATCGTATACGTTGTGTTTCTAGGCCTAATCGGCTCGTTGATGCTGATCGAAAGCCTCAACACGATGCGAAAAGCTAAGGCGGGCAAACAGGTTTCCGCCCGTCGTCCGGGCCAGCACAGCTGGATCCACGGCCTGCCTTACAAGATCCGCTTCCATAGATCGAAGCTGTACATCAGCGCGGTGCCACCGCTGCTCATCGGTATCCTTGTCGGATTCATGTCTGCAATCATGGGCGTTGGTGGCGGTTTCATCATCGTTCCCGCGATGATCTATCTGCTGCGGATGCCGACCTCGGTCGTTGTGGGCACTTCACTCTTTCAGGTCGTGTTCGTGACGGCTGCGACAACCATCTTGCACGCCATCACCAACATGAACGTCGACATCGTTCTGGCTCTGCTTCTGATGGCGGGTGGTGTGATCGGCGCGCAGTTCGGCGCGGTGGCCGGCGAGAAGCTCAAGGGCGAACAGCTTCGCTTCTTGTTGGCGGGCCTCGTGCTGCTTGTGGGTGTCCGTATGGGCTGGGATCTCTTTATCCCGCCGGAAGAGCTCTACTCACTGAGCGGTATTGCCGGAGGGGGACACTGATGCAACGGGCACAGAATATGGCAAGCGGATTGGAAGCGGAGCGACGCCCGTTCTCCCGCTATGCGATTTATGCTGTCGTTGGCTTTGTTCTGGGGGCGACTGCTCTTGCAGCTGCCTTCTATTTCTGGTGGTCCCAGAACCGCGCCAATGTCAGCCAACCTTCTACCTCCCCAGCGGCGGTCAGCGACACGACTGAAGCTGCCCGTGGTGTCCAGCGCAGCTACGTGGAAGGCATCTCCGTGGAAGCCGATGTCGCGGCTCGCAGTGTCGCTGTGACGTCATCCTTCCATGGCGCGGAGATCGTTCTGTTCGGTGCCATTGACGACTCCAACTTCTCCCGTATTGGCAACGCGCCCTATGATGTCGTCGTGGCCATTCAGGGCCGGGACGAACAGGTCGTCCTGCGTAAAAAGAACAACGTCGCGGGCATGTGGATCAATACGGAATCCGCGAGCTTTAAAGATGTTCCTAGCTTCTATGCACTTCAGTCGTCACGCCCGCTAGCGGAGATCGCGGGAAGTGCATTTTATAGCAAGCATAATATCGGCATCGAGAACCTACTCAGCAGCCCGTCGAACGGAGCCGGCGCCTTGTCGGCGGCTGAGAGGAAAGGGTATGCGGAAGCATTGCTGCGGTTGAAAAAGAAAAACGGCCTGTATGTTGAGCGTGAAAACAGCGTCACCTTCAACGGGCGCGTACTTTTCCGCTCAACGATCGATCTGCCGCCGAGCGTTCTGGTGGGCAATCTCATCGCTCGTGTCTACTTGATCCGCGATGAGGAAATGCTGGCGAGCTATACCTCAAAGATCAGGATGGAACGCCAAGGCCTTATGCGTCTCATGCACCAGCTCGCATTCTCGCATCAGCTTTTGTATGGCATACTCGCCGTTGCCCTGGCTGCCGCCGCAGGAATCGGCGCATCTATGGTCTTCCGCAAGTCGGGTCACTAACAAGCCACAGGCGAGTTGATTGGTTTCATCTTGGCGGGCCGGCCGAAGGGCCTGCCAAGGTGCGACACGAAGTACAGGCTGGGAGTTCTCCCCTTTTTTAGCGCCCAGCCTCGCGTTTGCCGCACTTGAAACCCGGCGAAAACGCTGTAAAAGACCATCCGGTCTGATGGGGCGTAGCCAAGTGGTAAGGCAGCGGTTTTTGGTACCGCCATTCCCAGGTTCGAATCCTGGCGCCCCAGCCAATATTTGCAGTCGGTCCCGACCGTCTGCGCCGCGCATTCCCAAAGCGCTTTCAGGCAGCCATCCCCAACCTGCACAGCTGTTCACGCCACGCGTACGGATGAAGAGTGACAGGGCGTCAGACGTTGCCGCTCTGTCTGCTTTGCGCACAGTGCCGAGGCAGGGGATGCGGAGACGGCCAGGGCAATCTCCGCGATCCAGCTAACACCTCGCGACCTACCCCTTAGCCTTCCAATTCACGAGCCCATCCCAATCGTCTTCAAGACCGGCGGGTGACTTTGCGGCGTGAGCTTCATCGCCACTCTCGAAGATATGAGGCTGCAGTCCGCGCTTGGATACGGCATCCTGCATCTTGAGATGCATGAACGCGCTCGTGGTATAGCGCGCCATGGTCGCGTAGTAGCGCTTCATCATGAAATCGACGAGCTCGGCATAATCATCTTGCAGGTCGTCCGCGATGCGGCAGCCATCCTGATTGACGACGGCATTAACCCGCTTGCCCGCCTTCTCGCACCCATCCACCAGAACCTGCCTGAGGTCGGCCAGATCGCTCTGCTTGCGCATGGCCCAGCCCTCAAGGTTGAGGAACAGGATATTCCGGGCTTTATCGTAACTGACCCGTTCGGGCAGGTTCCTGTTGGTGAGCTCCGCCAACAATTCCATCGGCTCATCCCGGAAGATGCGCGCGTTCATTAGGATCGGCGCTTTGATCACGGGCGTGAACGCCATGTGAGGCAGGATGTCTTTGTCGATGTCGATGCCTGGTGCGACTTCGATGAGTTCCAACCCTTCGAGCGTGAGTCGGAAGACGCAGCGTTCCGTAACATAGAGCACGGGCTGTGCGCGCATTGCGGCGTAGGTGCCAGAGAACGTGATTTGCTCGACTCGCTTTACGAACTTCTGCGCGCGCCCCTCTTGCAGGATGCGCAGCTTGCCGTCCTCGATCGCGATCTTCAGGCCGCCCGCCGTAAACGTCCCTGCAAACACGACAGCACGGGAGTTCTGCGAGATGTCGATAAAGCCGCCACAGCCGTTCAGACGGCCGCCGAAACGGCTCGTGTTGACGTTTCCGCTCTCACTGCATTCGGCCATGCCGAGACACGTGAGGTCCAGACCGCCCCCGTGATAGAAGTCAAACATCTGGTTCTGGTCGATGACTGCATGCGCGTTGGCCGCAGAGCCGAAGCTTGAGCCGCCGGCAAGCACGCCGCCGACAGCGCCGGCTTCCGTCGTCATGACGATATAGGGGGTGACCTTTTCCTCGTTGGCGACCGACGCGACGCCATCAGGTGCACCAACGCCGAGGTTGATGACACCGTTCGGCGGCAGCTCGAACGCGGCACGCCGGGCAATGATCTTGCGCTCATTGAGAGGCATCCTGGCCATGTTCTCGACGGGGACGCGGGTTTCGCCGGAGAGTGCGGGATTGTAAACAACCCCGTAGTTCATGCGGTGCATCTCGGGCGGATCGGCGACGACGACACAATCCACGAGAACGCCGGGAACCTTGACATCCTTCGGCTTGAGCGAACCTTCGGCGACAATGCGTTCAACCTGCGCGATGACGAGGCCACCATTGTTGTGCGCAGCCATGGCCTGGGCGAGAACGTCGAGCGTCAGGGCCTCCTTCTCCATGCTCAGGTTGCCGGAGGGGTCGGCGCTGGTGGCACGGATCAAGGCCACGTTGATGGGCGTCGCCTTATAGAAGAGCCACTCCTGTCCGGCGACCTCGATCAAATTGACGATGTCCTCAGTCGTTACGTCATTGACCTTACCGCCGCCAAGGCGCGGATCGACGTAGGTGTGCAGCCCGACCTTGGAGAAGAGACCGGGCGAACCTGCAGCACACGAGCGGTAAAGCTTGGCGATGATCCCTTGCGGCAGATTATAGGCTTGGATCTTGTTGTTCTGGGCGGCCTCCGCGACCTTCGGCATGCGGCCGAAGTTTGCCGCGATGACGCGCGACAAAAGCCCTTCGTGGTGCAGGCGGCCGGTGCCGAGACCTTTGCTGTCTCCGGCGCCCGCGCACATGATGAGGGTGAGGCCGCGTGGACCGCCGCTACGCACAAAGCGGTTTTCAAGCGCTGCATGCAGCGCTTCGGGAATGCAGCTCTGCACGAACCCGGTGGTGGTCACCACATCGTTGTCGTTGATCAGAGCAATGGCGTCTTCAGCAGTAATAACCTTGTTTTTCAACACTGTTCGCGTTTCCCCTGACACAACCTGTCGGCACGGCGGTCGTTTTTTATAGGGCGCGCGCGTTTGTCTTTAGCAGCCGATCAAGCGCCCATTTTTTCCAACGCCGCATAATACGTCGCTGTCCGTTTTAACGGCGCTTGTCATCCGGGCAGGATGACGAGGCCGATGAAACGGACGCCAAGAATAGATCATGTCTGTGCTCTGATGGAGTGCGGTTTCGCGTAGCAGTTGCGAAAAACTACGCCTTTAGTGGTATGCCACATGCCAGGGTTGTGGGCGGACGCCAGAGGTCAAACCGTCTCTGCTGGGGCTCTATGTCCGCGTTGAGAAGGCACGCTTCGTAAAGGCAGCAAACGACCTTTTGAGAAGCGTGCGCGGTACCGGCCTGCCTGTCGCCACCTATGTCGTCGTGCATGAGGCTGCTGCAAGTGCCCGGGACTATGGCGGCCTGGCCCAAGAGGATCGTCAATTGGCGGTGTAAAGAGCCGCTCCGATCCGTGACGACAAACGGCGAGAAATCGGATCTTACCAGCAGCGTCGGATTCATGTAGCGGAGCCGCGGTCCGCTTTGCGCCATAAGCGGCCATCGGCTGGGGGCCTGCTCATCCGCGAAAGGTTGGCGCGGCCAGTGGATCGATAACATCTCAACCGCCTGGCTGCGGCTCCGGGAAGGTCCAGGAGCCGTCCAGAATCTCAGCGCGCGGCCGATAGAGGCGAACAGTGTAGTTCCAGCCCTTCATAATCGGCAGGCAGTTGGGGATCTTTCCGTCGCAGCCGCCAAACTGAATCTCGATCGTCCCGTCGTCGTTCTTCTCGGCGGTGATGTTGTTGACCGAATATGCGTCGTAGTGGTTCTTCTCGAAGTAGCCGTCCCCATTGTAAAGGCTCACCGACCAGAACCCGTCCACTGGCACATCCCCCACCTGTAGCTTGTAGACGGTATTGCCGTCGTTCCCGTCGGGCGTGACGTTTAGATAGAAAGCATCCTTGTCCGGGTTGCCGCCCCACCCTGCGGCCGTGCCCAGCAGATGCCGGATTGGATCGACTTCTTCCCTGGAACCGAAGGCCTTTTTGAAATCGGGAAGCGTCGACTGAAGAATCAGAAGCGCATCGCGTACTTTCTTCTGGCTGGCCTGATCCCAGTTCGGGATCTCGAAGCTGCCGCGGCTCGCCTGATCGATCTTGATCGCATCCTGAAGCGCGTGGACAGTTTTAACGTCTTCCTGGTCTGAGGGATTGACCACCGTCCGGATGGCGATGACAGCGTATCGGGTGCCGACTGTTTCCTTTTCAAGCGTCACCGGCCCGGCGCCGTAGTGAACCATCGGCACATAGTGATCTTCGGTCAGTACCATGAGCGACATGAAGCGGCTGCCGGCATCGGGCATGGTAACGGTGACCGACCCGGCGTCGAGATCGAACACTGCGGAGGAATAGAGAGTATCGCGATTGAGCCGGATGACGGACTGATTGTCGATGTCGGCTGGCTCGCGGCGGTGCGTCAATTGCCCGAAGCCATCCTCCTTCACCACGTTGCTGAAATAAAGGTCCGATTCGGCCCGGGCAAAGTTATCGACACTGACGGGAATTGGTTCGTCTTCCGCTGCCGCCGCAGGCAGAGCAAGAAGCGCAGCGGCGCCGAGCACGGCGATGTATATGTTCCGTTTCACTTCAGACTCCTTCAGTTTGCCGGCTGGAGCGGCGGGGTTTTCCACGCACCGTCGAGCGCTTCCTGCTTCGGCCAGTAGAGCCGCATTACCAAGAAGAATTGCCCCGCGGGAGCGGGAAGCCAGTTCGATTCCTCGCTCGTGCCGGGAGACTCGTGTTGCACGTAGAGAGTATATCCGCCGTCAGCATCCGTTTTAAGGCTCGGAAGCATCGGCGAGTTGATCAAGTAGCGGTTGATCGGGTTCGCGTAGAGCAAGCTTGCGGGAAGCTCGTATAGCGTGAGCGACCAAAAGGCGTTCACCGGCGGCAGCTCGCCGGGTGTAAAGCGGATCGTGTATCGATCGGATCCGGCGAGAGGCTGACCGCCGGCATCGACGAAGTAGGCCGGATAAAGAGCCTCCTCCTTCGAGTTGCCGTAGATTCCGAGCACAGCGCTTGCCATGCGATCGAGATAGCGGCCGTCGAGGAACGCGCGGGTGCCGAAACCATCGGCGCTCGACACTTTTCCGGTGTCGATCTCGTTCTTCTTGTAGCTCTCGAACTCCGCCCAGGCGTCCGCCATCCCGTCCTCGATCGCCTTCCGCATCTCAGGCGAGAGCGCTGCCGCATCAAATGCCTTGCCAGGCTCGATGCCAATCTTGGCAAAGCGCTTCCGAAGCTCCACTTCGGCGGGGTTGGTGGGGCAGAACTGCAGGATGAAGTTGAGCTGGTTGAAGAAGGCGAGCGAGGACTTTTCCTCTTCGGCCAAGATGGGCTTTGGAAAATCGATTGCGGGTGCCGCCGGGGGCGCGGACCCACCGACAAAGACCGAGAGCGGCTCAACCTTGTACCCCGCCTGGATCTTCTCGACGCTGCCGATGTCCTCCAGACTGAAAAGCTGGGTGCGGTACAGGATAAAGGCGAAGTCCGTCTCGGATCGGATGACTGCCTTGATGCCCGACGGTGTCTCGCCGCTCCAGTTCGGCCCCGACAGCAGAAAGCTACCGGCCTCATTACCGGTCGCGCGGCTGCCTACGTAGGCAAAGTTGAAGGTGTACATATCGATGAACTGCAGCGAGTAGTAACGCGCCTCCTCGACAGCCGGGACGGTCAGGACGATAGGCTCGGCGCGAAGGTCAGCGCCGACATAGGAATACGGTGTATCGGAATTAGGTGTCTGGATCGCCTTGTCCTCGGGTGTGTAGACCCGGGCGTTGTTATAGATCGTATTCCAGGGCGCCTTGAATTCAGCGCCGCCATTGTCGACGAAATACGAATACTGGATGCGGTAGCTGTCGACCAGCGGGAAGCCCCAGGTGTAGGCCTCCTTTGCAATGGCCCGCGTTTCCTTCGGCGAAATCGTCTGGCTCAGCGCCGAGCCGGTGAATACCAATGCCCCGAAGACCAGACTGGCTCCAAAGATGCGGCGGACCATTTTTTGCATCCCGCGACTTCCCTCCGTTCGGTTGCAATTTCCAACCTAGAACAATCCCCAATACATGGCCATCGCCGCATCTAAAAGACCCAGCAACAGCCGCCTTGGGGCAAAGGCAGAATTTGCGGCGACGGATTATGAAGTCCGCTTTAACCCTGAAAGATCCGCCATAACTGAGCAGAGCGCGCCGCCACCCCTCACCCCTTCTCCTGCCCCTGCGCACGCTTGAACGCAGCGGCAAATGCGGATTCGCCGCCGGAGGGAGCGGTCTGCGGGGGCCGTGAGGTTGAGCGCTGCGCGCCTCGCGACGTATCACGGCCCGCCTGCGAGGACGGTCCTGACGATGTCCCATCGATTGCACCAGACTTCATGGTAAGCGCGATGCGTTTGCGGTCGACATCGACGTCCTTTACCCGTACGCGCACGACATCACCCGCTTTCACCACCTCGCGCGGGTCCTTCACGAACCGGTCGGCCAATTCCGAGATGTGCACGAGCCCGTCCTGATGCACGCCGATATCGACGAATGCACCGAAGGCCGCGACGTTCGTCACGACGCCCTCAAGAGCCATGCCCGGGCGCAAGTCGGCGATTTTCTCGACACCTTCCTTGAATTCGGCGGTTTTGAATTCTGGCCGTGGATCGCGCCCCGGCTTTTCAAGTTCCGAGAGGATGTCGATGACAGTCGGCGTACCGAAGCGCTCGTCAGCAAATTGTTTGGGATCGAGAGACTTCAGGAATGCGCCGTCGCCGATCATGGCTTTGAGGGGCCGCTTGGTCGTCTCAGCGATCCGCTCCACGACGGCATAGGCCTCGGGGTGAACAGCAGAGGCGTCGAGCGGGTTCGCGCCGTTCATGATGCGCAGGAACCCGGCCGCTTGTTCAAAGGCCTTGGGCCCGAGCCGCGCCACTTTCTTGATCTCGGAGCGCTTCTTGAAGGCGCCATTCTCGTTCCGGTGCAGCACGATGTTTTGCGCGATGGTGGCATTGAGACCGGCAACGCGCGCCAACAAAGGAGCAGAGGCCATGTTGACGTCGACGCCCACCGAGTTCACGCAATCCTCGACGACAGCGTCGAGCGAGCGGCCAAGCGCGGTCTGATTGACGTCGTGCTGATACTGGCCGACGCCGATAGCCTTGGGCTCGATCTTGACCAGTTCCGCCAGCGGATCCTGCAGTCGCCGCGCAATGGAGACCGCGCCGCGCAGGGACACGTCGAGATTGGGAAATTCTTGGCTAGCGAGTTCGGATGCCGAATAAACCGACGCGCCAGCTTCCGAGACCATGATTTTTGCGAGCTTGAGCTCCGCATGTTTCTTCATCAGGTCGCCGACAAGCTTATCGGTCTCCCGGCTGGCCGTGCCGTTTCCAATCGCGATGAGATTGCCTTTGTGTTTGGCGCAAAGCGCCGCGAGCACCGCCAGAGAGCCAGCCCAATCGTTGCGGGGCTCGTGCGGATAGATCGTGGCCGTATCGAGCAGCTTGCCCGTATGATCGACGACGGCAACTTTGACGCCCGTGCGAATGCCGGGGTCCAGCCCCATCGTCACCCGCGCGCCGGCAGGCGCAGCAAGGAGCAAATCCTTGAGGTTGGACTTGAAAACTCCGATAGCGGCAGTGTCGGCATCTTCTTTCAGTCGCACCATCAGGTCCGTGGAAAGCGAGCCGTGTAGCTTCTTCCAGGTGAGGCGGGCCGTCTCGACAAGCCAGCTATCAGCGGGACGGTTCCGGTCGGCGATGTTGGCCGCCGCCCTAATCTTCATGTCCGCCGGGTGGGGCTGTCGCCCTTCGACAGAAACGTCGAGGTTAAGGCTGAGAAATCCCTCATTCTGACCGCGTAAAAGGGCCAGCGCTCTGTGGGAAGGAACGTCACGGACAGGCTGGCTGAAATCGAAGTAGTCCGAGAACTTGGCGCCCTCGTCCTGTTTGCCCTTGATGACCTTCGAAGTGAGAACGCCGTTGCTCCACAGCCATTGTCGCAAATCGCCCACAAGCGCGGCGTCTTCGGCAATGCGTTCGATCAGAATAGCGCGCGCGCCATCGAGCGCGCCCTTGGCGTCCACGACGCCCTGTTCAGCGTTGATGAATTTCGTGGCTTCCTGCGAGGGATCGCGTGTTGGATCGTTGATAAGCATGTCGGCGAGAGGCTCAAGCCCCGCCTCGCGTGCAATCTGGGCTTTCGTGCGCCGCTTGGGCTTGAAGGGCGCATAAAGGTCCTCCAGCTCGACCTTACTTTCCGCAGCGCGGATTGAGCGCTCAAGCTCGGGCGTCAGCTTGTCTTGCTCTGTAATGCTTTTCAGCACGGTTGCCCGGCGTTGCTCTAGCTCAGTGAGATAACCGAGGCGTTCCTCAAGCTTGCGCAATTGCGTGTCGTCGAGACCGCCGGTCTTCTCTTTCCGGTAACGTGCGATAAATGGCACAGTCGCCCCTTCGCCGAGCAGGTCGACGGCTGCGGTGACTTGGGCAAGTTGAACATCCAGTTCTTTGGCGATACGGGCATTAATAGCGTTCAAGAGCTGTCCCTTAACAAGCAAACGACGAGAGATCGCGAAGGAGTAGCGCGGTTATCCCTAGATCCAAATAGGGGCTGGCCGCGGCACGACAATGGTGCGCTCATATAGCCGAATCGATGGCACGCGGACGCGGAACATAAGCGGGTCTGGCGGAAGCAAAAATGGGGTTTAGTGTCCCTGACCAAGAAATTGGCGGTCTGGCCGTAGTGCGAAAGGCCTAGAACGGGGCAAAAACATTTGACATGGCCCGGAGAATTGCGAGTTTGCGGGCAAAATGAGCCTGCCATGTCACGAGCGGCCGTTCAAAGTGTTGAGGCATCAATGAGCAATCCCATCCTGATCGAGGTCACCCGTGGTGCCTTGATCGAGAGCACGCACACGGGTGCGTTGGCCATCGCCCGCACGGATCAGAGCCTGGCCCTGAGCCTGGGGAACGTGACACGTCCCGTATTTCCACGCTCATCCATCAAGTCGATCCAGTGTCTGCCGTTGATAGAATCGGGGGCGGCGGAACACTATGGCTTCGATGCCGCCGATATTGCTCTGGCCTGCGCGTCCCATGTCGGCAGTGAGCGTCACGCCAGCCTGGCGGCCGCGATGCTGAAGAAGATCAGCCTGGGGGAGGATGCGCTTGGGTGCGGCGTGCATTCACCGCTTGGCGCATCCGCCGCCAAAGCCCTTTGGCGATCAGGCAACGAACCAAATCAGCTGCATAACAACTGCTCGGGCAAGCATGCAGGCATGCTCGCGACCGCAAAGCATCTCGGAGAGGACATAACCGGATACTGGCTGCCGGAACATCCCGTACAGAAACGCGTGCACGAGATCATGGCAAGCATGAGCGACCTTCCGCTGGGCAATGATGTCATGGGAATCGATGGTTGTTCGGTTCCGAACTGGGCCCTGCCACTGTCGACCTTGGCCGGCATGTTTGCGCGGCTGGTGACGGGAGAAGGTCTGTCCTCCGAGCGCGCCTCGGCCTTTCGTACGATCATGTCGGCCTGCTGGAGCGAACCTGAACTGGTCGCAGGTCCCGGGCGGGCCGATAGCGTCGTCATGCGCAAGCTCTCCGGACGTGTCTTTATGAAGACAGGCGCCGAAGGTGTGTATTGCGGCGGCTTCCCTGAGCTTGGGCTAGGGTTTGCTTTGAAGATCGACGATGGCACGACACGCGCGTCAGCCGGTACGGCATTGGCGCTCGTCGAACGCGTCATTCCCGAGACGCCCGACCTGATGCAGCGCAATGTCTTGAAGAGCTGGCGGGGCGCTGAAGTTGGAACGATCCGCACAGCCCCCGCGCTGGAGCGCGCCTTTGATCAGTTGAAGATCTAGAAGCACGAGCAGGCAAATCGAAGTGCTTCCGGAAAAGTGGACACACGTTTTCCGATAAGAAGCACAACCAAACAAAGCCCCTAGACGGCCAGATTGCCGAAGATCGACACGCGCCCCGTTTGCGTGGTCGTTGTCGAAAGATCTGGTCCGATCACACGGCCATGATCCATTGCGCGGATCGCCCCGTTTCGCGAGCCTGAAATCATGTTGCCGGAAACAAGGCAGGCTCCGGCGTCTTTGTCTGCGGAAATCATGATGCCGACGCTCGCCTCCCGGATTACGTTCCCCGTCGCCGAGACGTTGCGCATGTAAGCACCCCAGCCGATTGCGAGACCAGCGGTCGCCGCCTCCTCGATCGTATTGCCCGTTACGGTCGCGTCGGCCTCGACGGTGATGCCCTCGCCGCGTTTGTCGACCGGCTCGTGCTCACGCCGGAATAGATTGCGCACAAGATTGCCCTGCACCACCGCAAGCCGTCCGCCCTCATTGAAGTTGGTGACGGCGATACCGGTGGCCGCCGTATCCACGAGGTTCTGCGAAATCACCGCGCCTTCAAAGCCAAACTCCGCGTAAAGCGCGACCTCGCCGAGCCTTTGGCACGTATTGCCGACAATCTGAATGTTCGACGCGGCGTTGCCCCGTACAGCGGAAAACGCGCAATCGCTGATCTTGTTGTTGGCGACAGTCACGTTGTTTGCGCGAAAGACGTTGATGCCGTTGCCGTTCGGCCCGTCGCCACCGTCTCTGGCCGTAACGTGTGAGATGCGATTGCCGGAGACCATCGTGCTGTCATCGCCCGCATGCGAGCGCCAAACTTGAATGCCGTTATTGCCGCAATGGGCAATGGTGTTTCGGGTGATTTCAAGCCCCGCGGAATCCAAAGCGAAAATGCCGACGGCGCCGATTTCTGAGATCATGCAACCTTCAATGCGGCCCGCACAGGCCCGAACACGAAGCGCTGAGCCTGAAGCTCCCTGAATCTCCAGATTTTCGAGCCGTATGTTCTGACAGTCCTCCAGCGATACGACGTGTTGAACCTGTCCACTGCCCTCAAGCCGTATCCCCTCAATGACAATATTCGATACGTTGCGTGCGGAGATGATGCTCTCGGCGTTAGCGCCCACGAGCGCCGTCGTGCCGTGAGCTCCAATCAGCCGCGTGCCGTCTCTCAATTCCAGCCCGCCTACGACAAAGCGACCAGCGGGAAGCAGGACAGGGCGACCCGCGGCGTACGCGACGTCGATTGCATCTTGTAGAACAGCGGCTTGATCTCGGGCGGAGCCGGACCGCAACTTGAGCGCAGATCCGTCATCGACGGCAGCCGCTTGTGTCGGGCGCGCGGCAACCGAGGTGGCGCCAAGAGCGAAGGCAAGGCCGGTACTCGTCGCCAGAACGGCTCTGCGATTGAAATCCATAGGGAAGCGGCTCCGCGGTCATGATCAGTCGTGGATGAGCATGCAAACAGCGGGCCATAAAACCCTCAGAAGCCCCTCTCCTCGAGGCAAGTCTGCAGGATCGCAACGCCACCGTTAACGATGTCGTCTACGGAAAGCCTGCCGTTCTTGCCGCTGAGGTCGACCGGAAGGTGAACAAAGCCGATGCAACTGTTGTTTCCAGATAGACGGTTGAGCGAGGTATACAACACGTTATTGCACAGATAGCCGCCCGCATCCTCGGAGAGCTGCGCGGGAAACCCCTCCGCGCGGAGCCGATCGACGATGGAGGCCGCCGGAAAGGTCGAAGGGAGCGCATCCGGCGCGTCGGCCGCAATTTTCGGGGCCAACGGAAAGCTCCCGCAGATATCAACGCTGCTGTGGCAATGATTGCGAGCGAGGGTTTCAATAACAAGCCCCTCCGCGCGGCGTGACACCCCGAAATGCAAAATGACTTGCGGATTTTCGTCTGCAATCAATTCAGCGACCTGTCGGGGAGCAACCTCCCAATCGACGGGGAGGATACGCCAAGTCAGCCGCACGCCTGGAAGTGCTGCGATCGAGAGCGCCAACCGCTCTACAACGACCGCGGAGGCGTTTTCAGGTACACCTGGAAACGAACCGAAACCGGTAATGAGCACGCGAGCCGTCGCTATCTGGGTCATTCTCGCAAACTTAGTCCGCTTGGGCAGACTCACAAGCTACCGAACGGCTCTATTGGCTCAGGACATGCCCATCAGCGCCATGATCCGGTCAACAGCGAGCGTTGGCAGCAGTTGTCCATTGCGAACATCAGCTTCGATCTGAGGCAGCTCAGCAGCGACCTTCGCATTGGAGTGCAATGCTCCCATCAGCCGCGCTTCCAGCATGTCACGCATCCAGCCAACAGCCTGATGACGGCGCCGCTCGGCGAACTCACCGGAAGCCGTCGTCAATTCGCGATGTTGTTTGATTTTGTCCCACAGTTCATCAAGACCATTGTTCGTGGCGCCTGAAATCGTAAGAACCGGCGGCGACCATGTCGTCGATTGCGGCGCGAGGATATGCAGTGCGTTGCGGTATTCGGCAGCGGCATTCTTCGCGCGCAACACGTTGTCGCCATCGGCCTTGTTGATCGCGATCATGTCCGCAATCTCGATGATGCCCTTCTTGATCCCCTGCAGATCATCGCCACCACCGGCCAGCAACAGCACGAGGAAGAAGTCGACCATATCGGCAACGGCGGTTTCGGATTGTCCGACACCCACCGTCTCGACGATCACGACATCGAAGCCGGCCGCTTCGACCACAGCCATTGTTTCACGGGTCTTGCGCGTAACGCCCCCCAGCGTGCCCGAGGACGGCGACGGTCGGATGAAGGCCTGTGAGCTCTGCGCAAGCTGGCTCATGCGGGTCTTGTCGCCAAGGATGGAGCCCCCGGTTCGCCGCGACGTCGGATCGACCGCGAGCACCGCGACTTTCAGCCCGCTATTAACGAGGTTCATGCCCAGTTGGTCGATGGTGGTCGACTTACCCACACCCGGCACACCAGTGATGCCAAGCCGGACGGCACCGCCGGTGCGAGGCAGCAAAAGCTGCAGCACCCGTTGCGCGAGAGCTTGATGTTCAGCCTTGGTGCTTTCAATCAGCGTGATGGTGCGCGCCAGCATAGCGCGATCACCTGCGGCGACGCCTTCGGCAAATTGTTCAGCGCTGGGCTGGCTCTTGGCCGTCTGGTTCAACATTCCTACGGCCTTCCATGACCTTGCATTGCGTTTCCTTGATCTGCGGCTCAAGGGACCGGTGACCCCGGCATCAGGCGCGACGCTTCGTGTACAATGTGATGCATACGAGCCGCGCCACGCCCCGAAACCGCCCGGTTCTCTTACCAAGGCTGTTTCAGTCAAGAAAGGGCCCGTGTCACCATGTCAAATGGCCTGTATTGGGATCAGGGTGCCGCACGCGAAACGTATTAACGACGAAGCGCCGATCGGATTTTCCGGCGCCGAGGAGCATTGCAGATGTCGGATTTCTCTCCAACCACGATGATCGCGCTAGGCGTCGCAGTATTTTTTCTGTGCGCCATGGTTTGGTGGGCTGTCCGCCGCGCGCCTCCCATGGCACGCATCGCAACAAGAATTGTTGTTGGCACCGCCTCTCTCGTCTCCCTCGCACTGTTGTTCTTAGCAAGCGAGATGGAGCTCCGCGCGCCACTTCCAGAAGTCGCGGCACCCACGCAGCAGACGCCAGAAGTTGCGGAGAAAAAGCAGGCTGCCAAACCGGAAGGCGTAGAACCGGAGAAAGACACAGCTACCGCTTCCGCTCAGGAAAAGGCAGCGCGCGCAGAGGCGCGTCGCGTAGAAGAGGAAGCCGGGCGCCGGATTGGGGAACTGGCCGCAGAAAGGAAGGAGGAGATGGAGCGCGGTGCGGCGGAAAAAGGCGCGACGGCGCAATCAAGCGAAGTACTTGAACAAGAGCGCAGAGAGCCCAGTGCAGGGGCCGCGCCTTCCTCCGGTGGACTTACCCAACTTCCGGAAATTGGCGGTGCGACACGCGGATCTCGAGCAACGGGCGAAAGTTCTCAGAAGAAATCATATAGCCGCAGTTTCCGTAGGCCTGAAGCATCAGGAGCACCACCTGGTGCTAAAATGGCGAGACCTGCCCGACCGGAATTTCAGCCATCCGCCGTGCCTCCTCCCAGTGCGACGGCGCCGACGGCGGCACCGCAAATTGCCCCCCCTCCCGAAACGGAGATGGCTGCTCCAGAAGCTGAAATGGCCGTTGTACCGAGTGAGTCGGCAACGGAATCTGAAAACGAGGATTGGAGTGTTGTTCCCGTTTTCTACGGAACCGATCGCGAACGGAAAAGTACAAACACTGAGGCCACGGAAAAGATTAGCTACGACTGGCAGCGGGGGCGACGTCTCGAGTTGGGACGTGCGCTTGTTACGATCCCCAAGGATCACGTCGTGCCGATGGTCGAGCGGCCGTGGGCCATCCGTATTCCCTACATCAACGTCACTCTGTACGAAGCAGAAGAAGACCCCAAAGAGCATTTCACGATCAAGGAGTTGAAGGCGCTCACCCGTGAAGAATTTCTGGATCTCGTGCGTATGCGCCTTGCTGGGTCAACGCGCTTCAAGGACCACGCTCTTGTTTTCGTGCACGGCTATAAAACGACCTTCGAGAACGCCATCTTCCGTACCGCTCAAATCTCTTACGATTTGAAGTTTGACGGTGCGCCGTTCCTCTATAGCTGGCCGTCCGGCGGTACGCTTCAAGGTTATACGTATGACCGGGAGAGCACGGCGCAGGCGGAACCCTATCTGCGCAAGTTCCTTGAAATGGTCGTCAGCGATACCGGCGCGAAGAAGGTCAGCATCATCGCCCACTCAATGGGGAACCAACTTCTGCTCCGTGTATTGCAGGATCTCAAGCGTTCTCTACCCGACGGTGTTCTAATCAGTCAGCTGGTATTGGCCGCACCAGATGTCGACCGTGACAGCTTTGAATACATCGTAGGATCGATCCAGGGGATTGCAGAGGGGATCACGCTTTATTCGGCTGCTAATGATCAGGCGCTGCAGATTTCCCGCCGCGTCAACGGTGGTGTTCCGCGTGCGGGAGACGTGCCCGATGATGGCCCCATTATCCTGGAAGGAGTAGACACAATCGATGCGACAGCTAGCAGTATGGATAGCATCGGCATCAACCACTCCGGCTACGCTGAGAACAATGCGCTGTTGGAGGATATTGGCAGATTGATCTCATCAGGCCTGCGACCGCCAGAAAAACGGGTGCCGACGCTTGAGCGCGTAACCATCGACCGTGGCACCTACTGGCGCTATCCGGCCATCGCTGTCCCAGACGTAGCCGGCACGGGGAAATAAGGGATGGGTTTCGACGGGCTGTCGTGCAGTTTAACACCAGACCTGCGAGTGTACGCCCGTTAGGAGGACTTCCATGTTTCGCGCAATTGGCGCGCTGACCTTGCTTTCGCTCATACTGATCGGAGCGGCGACGAAAGCCCGCGCCAATCAGACCTTTATCTGCGAAGATGGCAGCCAGGTCACGGTTCTGCCCGGGCAATTGGAGTTGATGAAGCGCACCGACCCCTGTGTCGCGCGCCACTTCGGGGGCGTGCCACAGCCTCAGCAACCAGCTGCACCACAACCGTCTTGGGCCCCGATGCAGGCGCCGCTCCCCGATCGCAAGCCAGAAGTTGAAATTGCGGGCTTCGCCGTTCCCGAGGGGCAAGAGGCCGCAGCACCAAAAGCGAAGAAAGAAGTCGAATCCGACTACCGGAACGTTCACATCATCAACGCAAGCCCCGGTTCCGCGCAGTTCTTTGAACACAAGCGTTAGCTTTTGCTTGGCATCGATACGCCGATAAACTGTCAGTTAAGTAGGATATGCCAAAGTCCGTAGGAGCCGTGCCTCGAGCGGTACGCGAACTGCGGGGAGTTTCATGCGTTCTGTTTTCTCAGCGAGCCCAATGCGGCTGGCTCTAAGCGTTTTCTTCTTGAGTTTTTGCGCAGGAATTCAGCCTGTAAAGGCCGACCCGGCGCTAAAGGCTTCAAAATTTCCAGAACGCGACTTTGCAGTGGCTGAGGTTCCCGACGCGAGCCAAAACGCCAAGGGTCCAGGCGATAGGGATGAAAGCGACCCTTACGCCGATTGGTCGCGAAGCAAACTAGAAAACGAAGTCCATTTCAAACGTCACCCTCTGACTGAAAACTACCCCAACGATTTCGCTGTCGTGTGCGAAGCCGGTTGTAGCTCCGGACGCGTTGGGGTCGTTGATCTCACGCCACGTCGTCCCGCCCAACCAGCAGCGGGCAACGGCGAAATACCCATGATAGAGCTTCTGAGCAATGCAGCAGTCTGCGTCGGCGGATGCTACACCGATGCAGGACCCCAAATGGCTTTTGCGGGAGGCGACATTGGATCAGACGCCATGAACTGGCTGACGACGGTCGAGCCAAAGGCGTCGAAGCCGTCAGCGCAGACGGGAGCCCGTTGGTACGATCGCATCCAAGGCACTGAGCCCCGATAAAATCGGAGTCTCCTTTAGGTCCAAAGCGCACGAAGGCCAAAAAACGCTGTGTCTTTGATACGGCGTTTGATGCCCTGGGCGACGCTCGAATGCGTGTCGGTTGCGAACGTCATCGACAGCATGACACGGCGTTCTCCGGCGGCGATCGGCGTCACGCGGTGCAGGACCTTCTGCCCTTCGAACATGACGAAACGGTTCGGTGGAGTTTCGACCACGTCGATGTCCCGCCCAAAGCGTGCTTCCAGGCGCGCGGCAGAAAGACCATCGCCCGTTGCATTCCGATTGATGATTGGAATGAGAACGGTGACGTGGCGCCCTCGGTAGAAATTGTGATCGTAATGCCAGCCGATATGATCGCCGGGACGGTCATAAAAAAGGATGGAGCAGGAACTCTGGTCGTTGATTGGTGTGGGACGAGCAGTATCGCCTAGGATCGAAGATACGAGCTTTGAAAGAGCAGGAGATCTGTAGAGGGCGACCACACGCGGCGCTTTCACCATCAACGTCTCGTAGGCAACGGTGCCACCCTTCTTGTGCGCGGGCAGATAGCTGCGCTCTGTTTCGACGAGCGTCTCGATTTCAGACCGCAGAGCCGCGAATTGGTCGGCTGGCAATACGTCATCAAGGTAGACAAGCCTTCTGTCGAAAGACGGAAGGCGTTCTTGGCTTCGGGAGTTGAGCACATCGCCAGTGAGGAATTCTGAAACAGCAGAGGTTTCGGATTCCAGCGACTTATAAAGCTGCACTCTGCTGTAGCGCAGGTAGGCCAAAGTGGCACTGAATAAGAGAAAGCCCACAGCAAGGGTAAGCCACATCACGTTAAGGCTCCTCAAGTCGCGAACAAATCACTCAAAACATTCTAGCGCAGATTGGTTCCCTTGCCGATGGTTTCAAGACGGATCATTCCGGCGCGTTCACAACAGCAAGGTTGTGCTAATGCGGTCGATAATAGCAAGCGACGATCATGGAGACGCAACAGGGAAAGAGTAGAAATATCATGTAGATATGCGGAAGGACGCGAGCCGCACAATTAAGCGCCAGACAAGGGAGTTCCGAAAATGGGAGCTTATCGCTGCAACAATTTGAACACATAAAGCTGAGGCGGCGGCTGAAATTCTATATGCAAGACATAATAAATGCTCAGAAACGCTGGAGCTCGTTTTTGCATTAGAATTGAACGACGACCTCCCTCATTGGATCGGAATAGCTATCGGCCGGGACCACAGCGGACATATGCGATATCCGACTTGGTCAGACCGATTGTGCAGGAAGGCGCGCTCAAAAAAGCCGGTCCCAGAAAAATAGGTGCAGTAGAGCACCGGCTTATTGTGATTGGGCGCAGGCCGTGGCCAGGAGTGCCACACGAGTATCCCACCTGGAGATGCCGTGACAGCCAACCACGCCAGTATCAAAAAGCAGACTGACGTAGTGCCCGCACGCCCCACTGTTGCCGACTACTCAGCCGCTTCCTTTGCATAACCCAGGCTTTGACTGAGCTTTGCAATGAGCCCCGCAGCCGCTTGCGGAATGTTCGTGCCTGGACCGAACACAGCCTTGGCGCCAGAAGAGAACAATTCATCGTAGTCCGCTGGTGGAATGACACCGCCCACGACGATCATGATGTCGCCGCGTCCTTCCTTTTCTAGCGCTGTACGCAGTTCCGGTACCAATGTCAGATGGCCAGCGGCGAGTGAAGAGACACCGATGATGTGGACGTCGTTTTCGACGGCTTGTCGCGCTGCTTCATCAGGGGTGGCGAAAAGAGGTCCGATATCGACGTCAAAACCGAGATCCGCGAATGCAGAGGCAATCACCTTCTGGCCGCGATCATGTCCGTCCTGGCCCATCTTGGCGATGAGAATACGTGGCCGGCGGCCATCGTGCTTTTCGAAATCTTCAACCAATGCCAGCACACGGCCAACATCTTTGTTCATCGATTTTGCCTCTTTGCCGTAGACGCCGGAAATTGCGCGGATCTCCGCCCGGTGTCGCGTGAACACCTTTTCCATTGCGTCCGAAATTTCGCCGACGGTCGCTTTTGCGCGGGCTGCGTTTACGGCGAGTTCCAACAGATTGGCGTTGCCGGCAGCGCCGGACGTCAGGGCCTCAAGGGCCGCGGCGACTTCTGCGTCGCTTCGCTCGGCCCGCAACCGCTCAAGTTTGGCGATCTGCTGCTCACGGACCGCCTTGTTGTCGACTTTTAGGACTTCAAACTCAGCGTCTGTTTCTACCGTGTATTTGTTGACGCCAACAATGGTCTGCTGACCAGAGTCGATGCGTGCCTGCGTTCGTGCCGCGGCTTCCTCGATGCGCATTTTGGGAATACCGGCGGCAATGGCTTTCGCCATACCTCCGAGGCTCTCGACCTCGTCGATGTGCTTCAGTGCGCGTTGCGCCAGATCGTAAGTCAGCCGCTCAATGTAATAGCTGCCGCCCCACGGATCGGCGATCCGGCTTGTACCCGACTCTTGTTGCAGGAATAGCTGCGTATTGCGCGCGATGCGGGCTGAGAAATCGGTCGGCAGCGCGATCGCTTCGTCGAAGGCGTTGGTATGCAGAGATTGCGTGTGCCCTTGCGTCGCCGCCATGGCTTCTACGGCTGTCCGTACGACGTTGTTGAAAACGTCCTGCGCCGTAAGGCTCCATCCGCTGGTTTGTGAGTGGGTACGCAACGAAAGCGAGCGCTCATTCTTCGGCGCAAACTCGGATTTGACCAAGCCGGCCCACAACAAACGGGCGGCGCGCATCTTGGCGATTTCCATGAAGAAGTTCATGCCGATCGCCCAGAAGAACGACAGCCGTGGCGCGAACGCATCGATGTCGAGACCCGCCGCCACGCCTGCGCGCGCATACTCGATGCCGTCAGCAAGCGTGTAGGCCAGCTCCAGATCTGCCGTCGCTCCAGCTTCCTGCATGTGATAGCCGGAGATCGAAATGGAATTGAACTTCGGCATCTTCTTGCTGGTGTAAGCGAATATGTCGGAGACGATGCGCATCGAAGGTGCGGGAGGGTAGATGTAAGTGTTCCGCACCATGAATTCTTTGAGAATGTCGTTCTGGATCGTTCCCGAAAGCTTGTCCGGGGAAACGCCTTGTTCCTCGCCCGCAGCAATAAAGAGAGCCAGAACGGGTAGGACCGCGCCATTCATGGTCATGGAGACCGACATCTGCGACAGGTCGATGCCCGAGAACAGCGTGCGCATGTCGTAGATGGAGTCGATCGCAACGCCTGCCATGCCGACGTCACCACGCACCCGCGGATGGTCGGAATCGTAACCGCGGTGCGTCGCCAGATCGAAAGCGACCGAAAGGCCCTTCTGCCCGGCTGCAATATTGCGCCGATAAAATGCGTTGGAATCCTCAGCTGTCGAAAAGCCCGCGTATTGGCGAACAGTCCACGGCTGCGTCACGTACATCGCCGGATAGGGGCCGCGCAAAAATGGCGCGATCCCAGGATAAGCGTTGTCGACAAAGTCCAACCCGTCGATATCGGCGTTGGAAAAGCCAGGCTTGACGGGAATTCCCTCGGGCGTCTGCCAGACGGGGCCGCCTGCGGCGGCATCGGCAGCCTGAGCGGCACCAAGATCGATCTTCGTAAAATCAGGAATTCGCGTCATTTTATTTGGCCTTGAGAGGTCGAGCGCTACGGCTGTCGCCTTCGTTATTAATTAGCACAATTCACAGTGTACCGCTGGCAAAGCTATTTGACACGCGTTTGCGCAAACGGAGAACACCCTATTGGGTAGGGATGCCGAGATGATCGTGCAACTTGCGTAATAGGCTAAGGACGTCTTGGCCGGCATAAATAAAGGCATCGACCCCGGCGGCTTTGAGTGCAGCGGACTGTTCGCCCGGACGCCCCGCCATGTATACATGGCTGGCACCTTGCGCTTTCAACGCTTTTGCGACGGCTTCACCCATATCAGCGTATTTCGCATCGCTAGATGAAATGCAGGCCAAGCGAGCCCCACTTGCCGCAAATGCTTCCGCCGCTTCATTGGCATTGGCATATCCATCGGAGATCAATGCTTCGATGCCGCCCGAGCCCATCAGATTTCGGATCCAGGATGAGCGTGCCGTGTGTTCCGCTATCGCACCAAGAGCAGCTACGAAGATTTGTGGGCGCTGTCCCTTCTCCGAGAGATAACGATCGGAGGCATCGCGTAATGCCTCGAAAGGCTCGCTGAGCCGAACGCAGGGTAACGGGGTTGCTGTTGTTGCGCCGACTTCTGCTTGCACCACTTTGCTGCGCGTCGCGTGCTCCTTGAAGGTTGAGATGAGTTCCGCGAATGTCAGCTCGCTATCGCCTTCACGCAGAGCCGTTGGCGGTGTGGTTGCTCGAGGTTCGACATCGAGAAGTTTCACTGGAGCTTCGTTGAGCAAAGGAAACTCGCTCGTTCCCGTGACCGCGGCACGACGCGTCGCGATATCGCTTGCGCGCTTCTCGCGAACCTGAGCGATGCGATCGTGGATTTTGCCCGCAACGAGGCTCTCGACGATACCGCCTTCAGCTTCAATCTCCTGGAAGAGCGTCCATGCGGCCTGAGCCAACTCGTCCGTCAAACCTTCATAGGCTCCTGATCCGGCGGCGGGGTCGGCGACGCGCCAGATATTCGACTCTTCCTGCAAAATAAGATGAGTGTTGCGCGCGATGCGCCGTGCGAAGCCATCCGGCAATCCGAGAGCAGCCGTGTGGGGAAGCACGGTGATGGTGTCCGCGCCTGCAATGCCGGCCGTGAACGTAGCCATGGTTCCACGCAGCATATTCACCCAGGGATCGCGCTGGGTCAGCATGCGCCAAGCGCTTTCTGCGTGGATTTTAATCGGACGCGGAGTGAGGCCGGAAGCCTCCTCGACACGCGCCCAGAGACGTCGCAACGCTCTAAGTTTCGCAATTCCTAGGAACTGGTCGGCATCAACAGCGATCGTCCACGATAAGGCACGTGCCGCATCATCAATATCCAGGCCCGTATCGCTAAGCGCACGAAGATAGGCAACACCCGTAGCGAGCGCGATGGCCAACTCCTGGACTTCGGAGGCGCCGGCCTCATGGTACCCGCGTACGTCACATGTGAGGAATGGACCGGTGAAGCCCTGCGCTTTGAGTGCCACTACGGCATCGCCTAGACGCTTGGAAATGGCCGCCCAAGGCGCCGACATTACTCCCGTCGCGGTCATGGTGCCGATCGGATCTAGTCCGAAGTCGACCGCACATTCTGATGGCGTGTGTCCGCGCTGTGTAATCAAGGCCGCCAGCATTGCGGCATTCGCTCGGCCGCCATGCGCAGGTTCAAGCCGAACCGTGATCATGTCTAGCGCCACGCCGGCAAGAGCAGCATCAAGATCACTGACGGTTTGTGCTGTCAGCCCGAACCCGCGTGCCGCGCGGCTGCCGTGCGGCACGATAGCGATCGCGTCACTTCCACCCTGGAGGTCATCGAGGATCAGTTGCGAGGCCACGTGCGCATCAGGATGATCGACACGCTGGCAGATCCGCCATGGCCGTTCCGTCTCGGTTCGCGTGACCCGTGGCTTGTCACCGGCGCGCCCGTAAAGCGGCAAAATGCGGAGACCGTCGGCGGAATGCGATACCATACGCTTTTCGAAGTCGCCGCCCTTGAGCGCCTTTTCCACCAGCTTGACCCAGGCATCGTGTGTTCCCGGCTCGAAGTCGGCCGCGAGGGGGCGAGCTTCAGTTGTCATTGGGCGTGTCTCTCCATTCCAGTGATTTAGTGCAGATCTCAATTCGCACGAAAAAGCAGCGAAGCGGAATTGGGTGTTTGGTCGCTCCAACCACTTTTGTGCAGCACAGCATAGTCATTGTGGTGTCACACAAATAGATATCTTGCAAAGATGTTAGTCGGTCATGCAACTGGGTTTGCAAAGCGCGGATGTACGTGCATAGAGGTCAGATCTGTCCGTAAGCTGAGTCGCTTCGATACCGTCACTAATCCCGCGAGGTCATGAACAATGAGCCAATCGGTTCTCCAGGATGGCAAGATCTATCTCGGAACCAGCGTTAAGCCTGAGTATCTCGATCTCAAATTGGCGAACCGCCACGGCTTGATTACTGGAGCGACGGGTACCGGTAAAACGGTGACCTTGCAGGTGTTGGCCGAAGGCTTCTCCAAGAATGGTGTCCCTGTTTTCGCTGCCGATATCAAGGGCGACTTATCTGGCATAGCAAAAGCCGGTGAGCCGAAGGATTTCATTGTCAAACGCAATGAAAAGATCGGCCTGACGGAATACCAGAATCAAGCCTATCCCACCGTTTTTTGGGATGTCTTCGGCAAATCGGGTCATCCGATCCGCACGACCATCCTAGACATGGGGCCGCTGCTTCTCTCGCGCATGCTGGAACTCAATGAAGTCCAGGAAGGCGTCCTCAATGTCGCGTTCCGTGTCGCTGAAGAAGAGAAACTTCCTCTGCTCGATCTGAAAGATTTGCGCGCGCAGATACACAACATCGGCGAGCGCGGCAAAGAGCTCTCGATGAAGTACGGGAACGTTGCGACCGCATCGATCGGTGCGATCCAGAGGCGTCTGCTGGTTTTGGAGGAGCAAGGGGCCGACCAATTTTTCGGCGAACCGGCGCTCGATATAAACGACTTCATGCGCGTCAGCATGGATGGTCGCGGTATAGTGAATTTGCTGGCTGCAGATCAGCTCATGCAAAAGCCCCGGCTTTACGGCACGTTCCTGCTGTGGATGCTGACGAAACTCTGGCAGACGCTGCCGGAAGTTGGCGATCAGCCGAAGCCCAAGCTGGTTTTCTTTTTCGACGAAGCGCATCTGCTGTTTGATGAAGCTCCAAAACCCCTTCTCCAGCGCATTGAGCAAGTCGCGCGTCTCATTCGTTCGAAGGGCGTCGGCGTTTACTTCATTACGCAAAACCCGCTCGACGTCCCTGACAGCGTTTCTTCGCAGCTCGGCAACCGCATTCAGCATCAGTTGCGCGCGTTCACTCCTAAGGAACAGCGGGCAGTCAAGACAGCGGCAGAAACCTTCAGGCCAAACCCGGACATCGATACCGAGCGCACGATCCTTGATCTCGGCATCGGTGAAGCGCTCGTTTCGATGCTTGAAAATAAGGGCGAACCGTCAATGGTGCAGCGGACATTGATCCGTCCGCCGGAAGGTCAGATTGGCCCACTCACAGACGAGGAACGCGCAACGCTCATGAAGCGTAGTCCCGTCGACGGCAAATATGATGAGGCGGTTGATCGCGAAAGCGCCCATGAGATCTTGGCGAAGCGTGCTGAAGAGCTCGCGGCCAAGGAGGCTGAACTGCAAAAACAGGCGAACTCCGGAGGCACAGGCAGCTGGCTGGGGAACGTCATTTTCGGTCGCGGCCCACGCGGTGGTAAGTCGCTTGGTGAACAAGCCGTCAGCTATGCAAGCAAGTCGATCATGCGTCGGCTCGTAAATACGCTGGTGCGCTCGATCATGCGAGGGCGCTGACCCGATCGAGAATAAAGTTCTTAATTCTGCGCAATTGTATCCGGTGGCTGTTTAAGCCACCGGTTTCCGGCTTTGCCGACCTTGTAGCCTTCGTCAAATAATGCGCGCTGATAGACCGGGTCGAAGAACTGCTCGGACTGCACCTCGAACTCGCGGGGTACCGCAATGAAATTGAAATCGGCGCCAGCGTCCTTAGCCATGCGGTAGATGCGGTAGATCTCGCCTTGGCTTTGGCTCTTGATAAGAGTCGAGATTGCCCGAGAAGCAATCGGTATCGTTTGCGAGCGGATCACCTTCTGTTCGGGGTCGATTTTGGCATTGTTGACGATGTAGATGCGGCGCACGGGAGGCTTCTTGTAAAGTCTGTCAAAGGCTCGGAAAGGCACTTTAACCGGTGAGACGAAAATCTCCTGCGTCGTACCGCCATCAACATGCATCTCCGAATAGATTTTGCCGTCGACCTGCACTTTGATATCGACCGGCGGAAATGCCCCGGGAATGGCGGCTGAGGCGAGAATGACGTCTCTGAAAAGATGCAGGGCGTTTGGGTGCTTGCTGGCGGCAATTTCACCCATGTTCCAAACCACCGGGCGCTGGGCGTCGAGGTTCGTCGTGCCCACGAGCAGGATACGCCCCCTGCGCTGATATTCGTGCGCGATTTCTCGCATCATCCGATGGTCGACGTAGCGTGCAATGAGTGCCTTGAGCGGCGCGGTATCTGCAAGCGCCGGGCCGCCAAGAAGGCCTGGCAGAATCTGCGCGGTCGCGATCTGCGAGGTCTTGTAGCCGGTCCAGATCTCTTCGAGGTCTTTGTCGTATTGCGGGCCCAGAAAGGCGAACGGTGCAATGATCGCACCGGCGCTTATACCCGTGACGACTTCAAATTCCGGGCGATCCCCTCGCGCTGTCCAGCCGGCAAGCAGGCCAGCGCCGAATGCTCCGTCACCGCCACCACCCGACAATGCGAGGATATCGACGACAGGACGTTCCTTCAGCTTCGCTGATGCGAGCGAAAAACCGGGCATATTGGGCAGGCGCCGTTTGACTTCCGCACCGATATCCGCGGGAACTTCATCACCCCAGAAGCGGACGCCTGGCAGTCCGGCTACGACAGCTTGCCGGGCTAAGCGCGCATCATCGATGCCATCGCGCAAATCAAGCGTAGCGCAGCCGCCCGCGGCGGCCGCGATTGCCATCATCAGCAGCGCGACGCCGATAGCTCGCCAAAGCGGCACGACATACAATCGATCTGGCAAGAGCACGCCCCCAAGACATGCAATCCCCGTTACAAACTGAACTCGTTTCACAACCTCGTGCCGAGCGCAGCCAGCTTCCAAGCCCCTCAAGAACTCAACGCAGCCGTTTTGTTCTTTTTGCTTCGTAAGCCAATGATCTATGGCTTAAAGCCAAGCTTCCGTCGAGAGTTTGGCAGCATCATCTGTCAGAAATTCGATGCTAAAGATCTTTGGCGCTCAAATATTGGGCAGAACTTCGCAGCCTTCCTACAACTAAACGGTATATCCAACGCCTCTGCCGTGCCGAAACTGAAATGGCGTGGATCTCTCTCGAGAGAGAAAAACCCACGCCATCAAATGAGTGTCAGTCAGCCTTATCCAGGGCCGAAAAATCTATGCGTCACCCCATGAGGGATTCGACGTGCTCCCAATTGACGAGATTGTCGAAGAAAGCCTCAAGGTACTTCGGACGCGCGTTGCGATAGTCGATGTAGTAGCTGTGTTCCCAGACATCGCAGCCCAACAGGGGCTGGGCGCCATGCATCAGCGGGTTTTCGCCATTCGGCGTCTTGCTGACGATGAGCTTTCCGTCTTTTAGAGCCAACCAGCACCAGCCCGACCCAAATTGACCTTTACCGGCCTCAATGAACTCGTGACGTACCTTTTCAAGGCCGCCGAATTCGTCGACGAGGCTTTGCAGTTTGCCCGGCAATTTGCTGCCGCCGCCGTTGGGCTTCATCCATTGCCAGAAATGAATGTGATTATAGTGCTGGCCGATTTGGTTAACGACCGCTTGGTCGCCATCAGCGAAGGCTTTGCGGCAGATATCTTCGACGCTCATGCCGTCGTACTTTGAACCCTTGCCGGCGATCTCATTCCCCTTGTCGACGTAGGCTTGGTGGTGCTTGTCATGATGGAACTGAAGGGTTTCTGCCGACATGTATGGCTGAAGCGCATCGTACGCGTAAGGCAGAGCGGGCAAGGAAAACGACATTAGTAGGCCTCCGGGGCTTGGTCGGTCATTCCGATAGGTGATTTGCGCGCAGACCGTATATCTTTGGACGCGCGGGTGCAACGCGCCGTGCTGCGCCAAGTTCCGAGCTGCAGCAACCGCAAATTCTCGAAATACGTACAAATGAAAAAGCCGGAAGTCTGACTTTAGTCCTGTATGACGCACGTGTGCTTGTGCACCAGACAGCATCAGCAAGAGATTGTCGGCCGGGGAATCCGTTCAGCGAGATTTTGGCGTCGCTACAGCTGCCGGTCTGCAACGTGAAGTCATTATGAGATTTTAGGGTCTAGGATAGAAAGCGCCTATAACGCGAAGACTGACAAACGAGAAGTGCGGGATATTGCAGTTGGCCTTCGTAAATGCGGGCCAACAGTCGAGCTTAAAGTTTAGAATGATTGAAATTGACGACGTGACATGAGAGAGCAAAAGACCGCATATTCCGCGTCCGGTTGTCGCAATGCCTGTAATTGAGAAATTTAGGCGTTACGAATAGGCGCTTGAACTGAGCTGGAATTTTAAGATCAGAGAGAAGAAGAGGTGGGGATGCAGCGACCCTGAGCACTGCACCCCCTGATCACGCCGGGGAAGATGGGCTTCAGGGTTTGGCCAACATAGGTGTCGCTCTCTGAACGCTCCCTGTTTGACTTGTTCATCTACCATTCATCGACTGGTGTTCGCGCCTGATGGGGCGCCGTGATCTCCGCCCTCTGAAAACTCTTCGAACCCGGACTTGAGAACATAAAGAATATTGTTGGATTGAGATGAAGTAGCAAATAGCCAAACTCAAAAAATGAAATAAACAAGTTGCGAGTAGTGGTGAGCACTTATAGTTTCGAGTTGACGGCTGCTCTGGCATACGATAACTCGCTATTTGCCAGACCTTGATTGAAGAAATTCATTAAGAAGAGAATTTCTAATTCCAGGTGAGATCAAAAACACAATAGAATCTGCGCTATTGTTAATGGTTAATTCACGCAGCTGGCGCAAGACCTAGAATGGAAACTGGAACACAGATGTGGGTTTGATCGATATGGCGAGACAGCGCGCAGTGACCAAGAAGGGGAAAGCACCTAAGATGGCCAACGTCAATCTGGCTAAAATGTCTCTGAAGGAACTCATCGCGCTTCAGAGTGATGTGGAACAAGCGATTTTGGCCGCGCGTCAACGCGAGCGTCAGGAAATCCTAGCCAAGATGGAAGAGCTGGCACAAGACGCTGGTTTTTCTATCAACGAGCTCGTCGGTGGCAAAGGGCGTGGCAAAGGAAAAGCGTCGATCTCGGCAGCCAAATACGTCAATCCCGATAATCGTTCGGAAACTTGGACGGGGCGCGGCCGTAAGCCAAATTGGCTCGTCGCGAAGCTGAATAAGGGTTCAAAGCTCGAAGATTTCGCGCTTTGAGAGGAATGATGGGTTCTAAATGATGGGTTCTATTCGAATCTAATATGTTCATTTCAACAATGCCGGCCGCGACAAGCGGCCGGCATTGTTTTTTGACGTAACGACCTTTTGATAAATGCCGGCCTCCCGGTGCAGGTGCCCGCCAACGCTAAAACAGGCCGAGAGCCACGCCAACAGTGTGGCGTGAGCAGTGGTCGCCCCACAGGAAAAGTCAGTTTCAGAACGCGGCGGCTTCGGAACCGTAGGATCCCAGACGGCAGGCCTGAAGACGTTGTAGGCGGTTGAATTTGCCTTAGCACTCTCCCCTTGACAGTGCTAATCCAGCTCGCCATATCGCTGGCGCGGCGCGTGAGAACCTCAATTTCGTATTGCGTGGCATTGACGGTTCACGAAGCGTCGTGATCGAGCCTGATTTCAAAGGCCGCGATCAATACGCAAACATTGAACCGTACAATGAGGTTATCGCCATGAAGTTTCGTCCTCTTCATGATCGGGTCCTGGTTCGTCGAATTGACGAAGAAGCCAGAACCTCCGGCGGGATTATCATTCCCGACACAGCGAAAGAAAAACCACAGCACGGCGAGATTGTTGCTGTCGGCCCCGGATCGCGCGGTGACGACAACAAAGTAGTTTCGCTCGACGTCAAGGTCGGAGATCGCATTCTGTTCGGCAAATGGTCTGGCACTGAGGTCAAGATCGGAGGCGAGGAGCTTCTGATCATGAAAGAAAATGACATTCTTGGCGTGCTCGAGGGGCCGGCAGCGGCAAAGCAGGCCGCCTGATCGATCTCCAAGCATCCATCATTTTACACTCGCGACAATTTTAGGAGTGGTTCAAAATGGCAGCGAAAGACGTAAAGTTTTCGCAGGACGCGCGCGAAAAGATGCTCCGCGGCGTCGATATCCTGGCAAATGCGGTGAAGGTGACGCTCGGTCCGAAAGGACGGAACGTCGTAATGGAAAAGTCATTTGGTGCGCCGCGTATCAGTAAGGATGGCGTAACGGTCGCCAAAGAAATCGAACTTGAAGACAAGTTTGAGAACATGGGCGCGCAAATGTTGCGCGAAGTCGCTTCAAAGACGGCAGATCTCGCCGGTGATGGGACGACCACTGCGACCGTTCTGGCCCAGGCAATTGTCCGGGAGGGTGTAAAGTCGGTTACGGCCGGCGCAAATCCCATGGACATCAAGCGCGGCATTGATGCCGCGGTAGCAGCCGTTGTTGCGGAACTTGCGCAGAAGGCCAAGCAAGTCACGCTGAACGAAGAGATTGCCCAGGTCGGCACGATTTCGGCGAATGGCGATTCAGAAGTGGGCCGTATTATCGCCGAAGCAATGAAGAAAGTCGGCAATGAAGGCGTGATAACCGTCGAAGAGGCGAAAAGTCTCGAAACCGAGTTGGATATCGTCGAGGGGATGCAATTCGACCGCGGGTATCTCTCCCCCTATTTCATCACCAATGCGGAAAAGATGATCGTCGAGTTTGAGAATCCATTGATCCTCATCCACGAAGCAAAGCTCTCAGGTCTTCAGGCAATGCTGCCTGTCCTCGAAGCTGTTGCGCAATCCGCCAGGCCGCTTCTGATCATCGCTGAAGACGTTGAGGGCGAAGGCTTGGCGACACTGGTCGTCAACAAGCTACGCGGTGGCCTGAAGGTTGCCGCCGTCAAGGCTCCGGGCTTTGGCGACCGCCGCAAAGCGATGCTAGCCGATATCGCCGTTTTGACGGGTGGCACCGTCATCTCCGAGGATGTCGGCATCAAGCTCGAAAACGTGACGCTCGACATGTTGGGAACCGCCAAACGCGTCACGGTCGACAAGGACAGCACGACGATCGTGGACGGTGGTGGCAGCGCGGCCGACCTCGAAGCCCGGTGCCGTCAGATCAAAGCCCAGATCGAGGAAACGACGTCCGACTATGATCGCGAGAAACTGCAGGAGCGGTTAGCCAAGCTCTCGGGCGGTGTCGCGGTGATCAAGGTCGGTGGCGCTACCGAGATGGAAGTTAGAGAGCGCAAGGACCGCGTCGACGACGCATTACACGCCACACGTGCGGCCGTTGAGGAAGGTCTTGTCCCTGGCGGCGGCGTTGCACTCTTGCGCGCTGCTACCGTGCTTGACCGGTTGACGCCTGAAAACGAGGATCAAAAGACCGGTATGAATATCGTTCGCAAGGCTCTGCAGGCGCCCGCGCGACAGATCTTCACCAATGCCGGTGAAGATGGATCCGTTATCATCGGCAAGATCCTGGAAAACGACGCCTATAGTTTTGGCTATAACGCCCAACTGCATGGCTACGGAGACCTCATTCAGACGGGGGTCGTCGATCCGGCCAAGGTTGTCCGGTGCGCCCTGCAGGATGCAGCCTCCGTGGCAGGCCTCCTCGTCACCACCGAGGTGATGATCGCCGAACATCCGAAGGAGGAGCCCGCAGCAGGTCCAATGCCCGGCGGCATGGGCGGGATGGGCTTCTAACCCGTCTCCGTCATACTATTTGAGAAGGGCCGGCATTAAGCCGGCCCTTATGTTTTAAGTTTCTCAATCTGTTGACTCAGGCATTCGCAATGTAGGGCCTTGCGACTGTTGCGAGGTGATGATGAAGCTGCGCGTCATCATCCGGAAAATCGGCGGCGATCCACCAGTCCTGAAATTGCTGCAGGATGATACCGATGTTGGGTCCAGGGGGCACGCCGAGCGCGACAACGTCGGAACCTTTGAAAGGCACCTCCGGAACCTTCCACGTCGAGAGTTCATGGAAGCGTACGTGCCAAGCTTCATCGGCCGCACCGGCTGCGGATCGAGCCCATGTCATAATGTATGCTCGTTGGAATGCATCGAGCGAGAGCCGGAAGCGGCAGGCCTTCGCACGCGCAAGATTAGCTTCGGGCCCAAGGGCTGGATCTGTCAGCACAGCGGCTTCAAGTTGGCCGCGCTCTAAATTGGAGAGCCTTAGGCGGTCAGCCAAGGCATTGGCCTCGTCCAATGTGGAACAGGCGAGCGCCGCCAAACGCAGGATAGCATCGGGACTTCGCTCTAAGGCGCGTTCGATCTCGGCGACATGTGAGAGAGAAGCGACGTCGCCCTTTCGGCCGAAAACGATTTCGCCGATTCCCGAGCGAACAATGACATCGACAACGGGCAACACGCCAACAGCAACCAGCAAACGCAAAATCTCAGAGCGGACGCGTTCTCCCGATAAGCGCGTCAGCCCATCTCGCTCGGCGATACATGCTGCCAGCCCTTCGCCGTCGCAATCGCCGATGCCGTACGTCGCTTGAAAACGGAAGAATCGCAGAATGCGCAAATAATCTTCTCGGATGCGCGCGACGGGATCCCCAATGAAACGTACGCGCCGTGCGAGGAGGTCTGCGTAGCCGCCGACAGGATCATAAACTTGTCCCTTACGATCGCAGTAGAGCGCGTTGAGGGTGAAGTCGCGTCTACGGGCGTCTTCCTCCCATTCGGTTGTGAACGCGACGGTTGCGTGACGGCCGAATGTTTCCACATCACGCCGGAGCGTCGTGACTTCGAAGGGCACGTGGCTGGAGATAACTGTAATTGTTCCGTGTGCTGCACCCGTCGCGATGCCTTTGAGACCTGCAGCCTGGACCAGCCGCATCACGTGGTCGGGTTCGGCCGTCGTAGCAATATCGACGTCATGGATTGGTTCACCTAACAGGGCATTGCGCACAACGCCGCCAACGGCGCGCGCCGAATATCCCCCTCTCTCAAGGGCGTCGAACACTGCTTGAATTCCGGCCGAGTTCAACCAGTCAGCGCCAGCAAGGTTGGGCAGACCAGCTTCGGAGTTCGGCCGATCTCGATCACCCTGCATTTTTGCGCCTTCATCCACCTGAGGACTGTTCGTCTCGTTTGATATGGCCGGGAACGATTTTACCGCCTTCAAAAACGGGAGGTTGGTAGGCTTCGCCCGGACGTCCGCCGGAAGTGCTTCCGAATATTGCGAGAACGGCGATAGCCAGAACGACGCCAGCCACGAAGAGCCACATGAACGGCGCGTCATTGATCTTCTGCTTTGCACCCTTTGAGCCGACCGTTAGGAAGATATATGCCACGTAGAAGAGGGTCGGCAGCAAAAGCAGCAGAATATTCTCGATAACGACGCGGATCATGAGTCCGTGAGCCTCTCATGCAAGTTTTTGATAATGCCCGCGGTGGCGCCCCAGATATATCGCTCGCCGTAGGTCATCGCATAAAAATGCTTCTGCCGGCCGCGGGATATTCTCGAGTGGCGCTGGTGATTGGCAACATCCAGCAAAAAGGGCAGTGGAACTTCAAAAATGTCCGTCACCTCGCCGGGATCAGCTTTGAGCGTATAGCCGGGCTTGATCAGAGCGACGAGCGGACTGATAACGTATCCCGACCCCGTACGATACCAGTCTAGAAAGCCCACAGGCTCGATGAAGCGCGGATCGAGACCGATTTCTTCATCAGCCTCCCGCATGGCCGCCGCGGCCGGTCCGGCGTCACGTTCTTCGAGTTTGCCGCCTGGAAAAGAGATCTGTCCGGCGTGATTCGGCAGGTGGTCACTCCGTACGGTGAGCAACACACTCAGAGGCGTCGTGGCGAGAATAGGTATGAGAACAGCAGCAGGTTTGGGGGGAAGGATCTGCGCTGGGTCCGGCAAGATACCGGGATTGAGATCGTAATCGCCCAAGCTGGCAGGCTTCGCGGTCGAATCTTCATCGATTGACGGGGGATCGCGAAAAAGCACCCGCTCCGCGAGTTGGCGAAAATTGTCCGCAGCAGTGAATGAATCCGCCGTACTGGTGCTCATGCGTTCTCCGAGGATCGGCCCACTTTCGATGATGGTAGCCACCCTTTCTAAATTCCTCAGCAAGACCTTGGGAGTAGATATCGCTCCGTAGGCGACCAACTTACGTGCCGCCCCCCGAACAAGCAATGAAACTGGACCTTTGCAAGGACTTTGCCCCATTTTACGCACATGCAACAGGCAAAGCGGTGAGCGACGCTAACGAGCAAGCGGGCATCGTGTGGGAAAGTGGCTCGCCTACGGGTGGCGTGAAACTTAGTACTCTAAAAAAAGATATGGGATCCACGATGATAGTCAAAAAACGCTGCATGGCAGCCTCGATGCTGCTGGGCGCGCTGCTGTTGACCGGAAGCGTACAGGTTCCCGAGGCGCATGCGAGAGGGAGCGCCTCCGAATTTGCTACACAGTTATCAGCGGACGATCGCCGCCAATTTGAAGAGTACTACAAGGCGTGGACGTTTCATCAGGCGGAAAAAGATGCCTTTTGGGACCAGGTGGAATCTAAGCGCAGTGCGCGCCGAAAAAAGATTCGCCGGGGCGACCTCGTCAGGAAGTCGGATTACGTGACTGGTTATCCGCCTGAGTTCGAAGGACCCAACCTCAGCAAACGTTTGGCGGCCGCCTGGGCGAAATTCCTGGCGGGTGACGAAAAAAAGCCAGAGCGTCCGCGTGACGAATTGCCGGGTATCAATGACTACTTGGCCGCAGCAAAACGCCACTATGGATTTGTTCCCGAGCGCATTTCCGAACGCGAATTCAAACTACGCTACGCACGAGAAGCCCTGCGGTTAGGGCTTTCCAAGGATCAGGTCGTGCGTGTTTACGCGTTGGAGACCGGTGGCATCGGTACCGCCGACATGCAAGCTGGGATCCACCCTTTGAGAAAAACAGGCCGCCCCATTTCTTCGGCCCTCGGCTATGCCCAGCTACTCAGTGCGAATTCGGTAGACGAGCTTGTCAAGCATGGCGCTGACTTCGTCGCTCGTTTGGAACGGATGTCCCGCAGTCACGAGGTGAGTGCTGAACGAAGACAAAATCTTCAAAAGAAGGCCAGCATATTACGCAGGATGCTCAAAAAGGCGAAAAGCATCCCACATGTCTGGTCGAGACACCAAGCGTTCGCCAAAACGGGGCACGGAATGGGTATTCACCCCATCAATTTGGATGGGGACATTGGACCGTGGCTGCAGGTCATCAAACTCAAAGGTATCAAGGAATTTGCCGAACGAAAGAATCGCTACAATCTGGATCCGACGGAACTTGAGCTGATGAACTTGGCTGGTCCAGGCACTGGTGTTGAGATGATGACCTCTGTGGGGCTGCGTATGCCCACGGTCAATTTCTTTTCTCGCCGCGGTTATGAGCGCAATTCGATCGTGCGTGGGAGAACGTCGGCTGAGCTTTTGAAAGCCTTGGAAGATCGCATGAACCACAACGTCAAAAACTCGGGCGCTGTCGAGTTCGCTGAGGTTTTTGACATGCTGACTGCCGAGGCACGCCGCTAGAAGGTGCGGTACGGCGACAAGCTGGATCATCGCAGTTTAAGGGGATCGCGTTCTGGCGGTCCCCTTATTTTTGGGGGAAATAAGCGGCCGCAAAGCCAGACGGTAATGGGGTTCTATTGTGGCTTCGTCCAAATAGATTTGAGCGTAGAAATAAAAGGTCGTGAGCTAATAAACAAAGCGCGCCCCAACGGGAAAAGAGGCCGGCAATAAATTGTGCCAGCCTCAACGTCTCACGCGATGGCGTTATTTCTTGCCGCAGGTGGAAGCGCCAAACAACGCGAAGAATGGTGCACGGAGGCCGCAGTCATTGTCATTCAATGCAGCGTCTGCACGCGTGTCGGGGGATGTGCCGGTCTCAGCTGCTGAGGCAACCCGTGTCCTGACCACGACGATGTCGTCCGTTCCTCTTCCAAGCCCCATGGCTTGAGGTAACGGACGTGGTCGCTGTGCCAGCGTGGGTGCAGGTGCGACAATTGCGGGCTCGCTCATAGCAGCGACAACAAGTGGCTTGCGTTGAGGGGCTGGGGCGTCACGCGGCCCTGTCCAGACAGGTTCTTTCTTCGGGGCCACCTTCGGAGTTGCGCTCGCCGTGATGACTTCGGCTGCGGGCTTGTCGCAACGTTCGATATTATTTGGTGCGCGACGCCAAATCATCGTTTTGCTGAAGAACTTGCTACCGGAATAGCCGATAACCTTCATGGTAGAACGATTGACCGGCTCTAGCGCGACACTGTACTTCGTGCCGTCGTCGGGGCTGGCGATCCAGCCGTTGTCCCATCCGGAAGCAACCTCAACGACGTCGCCCATGAGCTGACGTCCGCAGCCGTGACGGTCCTTGCGATCGCGAACCCAGACGACATAGCCGCAAAGCCGCGCGCCGCACTCGCGTACTTCGACGGCACCGCGACCTTCTTCATCTACCCACACGCCGAGCGGTGCACCGGCGCTGTAAGCTGGAACTGAGGCTAGACCACCAGTTGCGGCACATAGTGTTACCAGTGCCAGTTTCTGCGCTGAAAACTTCACGAGTAGCCCCTTACTAGAACTTCAAACCTGGGGTTGTGAGCTTCGGCAGGGTCCCCCCGTGCCTGTTCTCAGAGAGAATTGAAAGAGCCTCGCGAAAAGCGTTTGCTTTCAATACATTCCCTCAAGCCATCTTTCATCATGACACGAGATTGTTAAGAACTTTATGTGGCGGCCGTAGGTCGAAGGCGGGAAAAATTGCGGCAAATGGTTCACATTCGCCGCTCTTCGTTAAGGCCATTTAACCATAGGCGGCATGGACGACAGGATCGACGGCACGTTGCCCCCGGTCTTCAGCCCGAACAGCGTGCCGCGGTCATAGAGCAAATTAAACTCTACGTAGCGTCCGCGGCGGATCAGTTGCTCATCCCGATGGGCCTCAGTCCAGTCCGTCGCAAAGTTGCGGCGCACCAATTCGGGATAGATATTGAGGAACGCACGACCGACACTCTGAGTGAAGGCGAAGGCGGCATCCCATCCCCCGTCCTCCTCAGACGGCGTCAGATAATCGTAAAAGATCCCGCCGATACCACGCATCTCCTGACGGTGAGGCAGGAAGAAGTACTCATCGCACCAGGATTTGAAGCGGTCGTAGTCGGCGACCTTGTGCCTCTCGCAAGCCGAGCGCATGGCTTCATGGAAAGCAACCGTGTCCGGATCTTCTTGCGTGCGGCGCGCCTCGAGCACCGGGGTAAGGTCAGCGCCGCCGCCGAACCACCATTTGCTCGTCGTCACCATGCGGGTGTTCATGTGAACCGCAGGCACATGTGGATTTTGCATGTGCGCAATAAGTGAGATGCCTGACGCCCAAAAACGCGGATCCTCCGCTGCGCCTGGAATCTGTTTGGCGAATTCTGGCGCGAAGCTGCCGTGGACGGTTGACGTGTGCACGCCCACCTTTTCGAACACGCGACCAGACATCATGCCCATAACGCCACCGCCGCCGGCTTCGCCAGTCGTTTGATCGGTGCGTGTCCAGGGTTCGAGCGAGAACTTACCGGCCGGTCTTAGCGACAGCGGCAGTCCTTTCGGCAGTTCCTCTTCAAGTTGCTCGAATGCCGCGCAGATATCGTCGCGTAGCTTCTCGAACCATTCCCTCGCCTTTTCCTGGCGTCCCGTAAGCTGCGTTGTCATCGATCGATCTGCACCATTCTCGCGTTATCCCTTTGGCTACTACTGTTTAATCCGCCATCATCTTGACTATGTGAGGCGATAGCTACTTTGACGCGGATCAAATCTCATAAGACGCGCCGACGGCTTCCGGCTGCGCCCTGCAATCCAACCGAGCTGACCCTTTCTGCGCGTGTTATATCGCGCTGGGCACTTCGCGTCGGCGTGCGGGGGCGTTTCTGCCGATCCGGCGCGAGGAGCCCTTGAAATGTTTACTCGCATCTTTGAATGGCTGGAGTCGAGCCGGGACCCGTTTCCTGGCGGGGCTGCTCAGATGCCACCCGACAAACTCGTGCCATTCATTATCCACTATACGCACCCGTTCTGGCCGCTCCTGCTCGCGTCCTCGATCCTCGGCGGTGCAATTGCTTTGATTGAGGTTTCGCTGTTTGCGGTCCTCGGTGGCCTCGTGAATTGGCTGTCCAGCTCGGATCCTCAGGCATTTTTTGCTGAGCACGGCTCGCGCCTTGTGATGCTTGGGGGCCTTGTCCTGATCGTTCTGCCGCTGCTCAAGTTCTTTTACGAAGCTTGTGTGCACCAGGGATTGATGGGCAACTTTGCAATGCGCACGCGTTGGCAAGCGCATCGCTATGTATTGCGCCAGTCGCTTGGGTTTTTCCAGGACGATTTCGCAGGCCGCGTCGCCACGAAAATCATGCAAACGTCGGTCTCTGTCCGCCAGGTCGTCATGATCATGGCAGAGGTTCTGGTTTATGTGTCGGTCTACTTCGTCGGTGCGGTCATCGCATTCGCCGCGACGGACCTGCGGCTGGCCGCACCTATGTTGCTCTGGCTGGTCGGCTATATCGCCGCCGTTCGCTACTTCATCCCGCGGTTGCGGGAAATTTCCGCGGAGCAGGCTGACGCACGCTCGGTGATGACGGGGCGCGTTGTCGACAGCTACACCAATATCCAAACCGTCAAGATGTTCGCCCATGCCGAGCGCGAGGACCACTATGCGCGTGACAGCATGGACACCTTCCTGAGCACGGTGCACCGTCAGATGCGCCTGGTCACGTTGCTCACGGTTGCCCTCAACCTGCTCAACGCATTCCTTTTGTTCTCTGTCGCTGCTTTGTCGATCTGGCTGTGGTCCATCTCGGCAGTGACGACCGGCGCAATTGCATTGACCGTCGGGCTCGTTCTGCGGCTTCAAGGCATGTCGCACTGGATCATGTGGGAGGTCGCAGGCCTGTTCGAGAATATCGGCGTGGTTCAGGATGGTATTTCCACCCTCTCACGCGAGCGAACCGTTGTCGACGAACCGGGGGCACGTCCCCTCCACGTCGATCACGGAGCCATCGAGTTCCAGAATGTCGGCTTCCACTATGGGAAGAAGGGCGGAGTCATTCAGGACCTCTCGCTCAAGATCCGGCCCGGAGAGAAGATCGGTATCGTCGGTCGCTCCGGTGCGGGCAAGTCGACACTCGTCAGTTTGTTGCTGCGCTTCTACGACCTGGAGAAAGGCAGCATTCTAATCGACGGTCAGGATATCGCGAAGGTCAGCCAGGAGAGTCTCCGATCCGCCATTGGAATGGTCACGCAGGACACCTCGTTGCTGCACCGTTCGGTGCATGACAACATTGTGTACGGCCGTCCCGAGGCCACGCGCGAAGATGCAATCGCGGCCGCCAAACAGGCTCACGCGCATGATTTCATCGTGGGCCTAGTCGATATGAAAGGGCGCAGGGGCTATGATGCCCACGTCGGCGAACGTGGCGTGAAGCTGTCAGGCGGCCAACGCCAGCGCATCGCCATCGCGCGCGTACTTTTGAAGAATGCTCCGGTCTTGATCCTCGACGAAGCGACCAGCGCACTCGATTCCGAGGTGGAAGCTGCAATTCAGGACAGCTTAGCGAGCCTGATGAGCGGAAAAACTGTGATCGCCATCGCTCACCGGCTATCGACGATTGCCGCGATGGACCGGCTTGTCGTGATGGACTCCGGTGCCATCGTCGAAGAAGGAACGCACGACGAGCTCATCAAAAGTGGTGGGCTTTATGCTGAACTTTGGGCCCGCCAGTCGGGCGGGTTCCTCGCCCGTGAAGCTGCGGAGTAAGTTGCGAGGTGGGGCCGGACTCAGTCAGTGGCCCCACTTCTGACAGCCTCGACCGGCAGTTGTCCGGTTTGACGTAGCGCTTCGCCGAGGACCATCGCCCCGGCGACGGCGACATTGAGAGATCGCATTCCCGGTTGCATCGGAATCCGCACTGATAGGTCGGCCTGAGCATGGACTTCGGGCGGAACTCCCACACTTTCCCGGCCTAAAAGTAAAATATCAGTGGGCGCAAAGGCAGCTTCAGCGTATCGCTGCGCCGCAGCAGTCGTGAGTAGAACAAGCCGGCACCCCTGTTGCTGCCTCCAGGTGTCGAAAGCCGCGAAGCTTTCGTGGCGATGCATGTCGAGATGCGTCAGATAGTCGAGGCCGGCGCGCTTTAAGGCTTTGTCGCTCAAGCTGAAACCGGCAGGTTCTATGATGTCGATAGGCACACCGAGGCATACCCCGAGGCGCAGGATGGTGCCGGTGTTCTGAGGAATATCCGGCTGATAAAGCGCAATGCGCATCGCACAATCCGTGTTGGTGCAATAGACGATAAACTGAAGGCGACGCCCCGTTACCGGTCGCATGCGCCAAATTGCCCTGTTAGCTCCGACTAGTGCAGCCTTGAGGCAACAACGAAAGGATGCCAAAAGGTCGCGTACATATTTGCGCCGTTCTGGCGCTGATCTGAATCCTGCGCAAACGGGGCGCCGGGCCAAGGGCGGAACACCTTCTCTCTGGCTCAATCGCTGGCGCCATTCTACTTCAGTACCGCGGACGCGACCCGCTCGCAGGGGTTCGATGACTATCTTTATGCGTTGCGCTTGATGCCGCAACGGTCCGAGCTCGAGGGAGGCATGTGTGGCAACTGATGTAGAAGATCCCCAACGTAGGGACTTTCTGATAATCGCGGGCAACGCTTTTGCGGCTGTCGGCGCCGCTTCCTTGATATGGCCGTTCGTCCAGCAGATGAACCCGGACGCAGGCGCAAAGGCTCTGGCTTCGATCGAGGTTGACCTTTCGCCGATCAAGGTCGGGCAGGCCATCACGGTTATGTGGCGCGGTAAGCCGGTCTTCATCCGTCACCGTACCCAGGAAGAGATCGACGCGGCGAAGAAGGTTCCGCTCACCGATCTTCCCGACGAAGCGGCACGCAACGACAACATTGCTGCCGATGCAGCGGCGACCGACGAAAATCGTACGCTGCCGGGCCACGAGAACTGGCTAGTAATGGTCGGTATCTGCACGCACCTTGGCTGCATTCCCAAGGGCCAGTCGCTTTCCGATACAAAGGGGGACTTCGGCGGTTGGTTCTGCCCCTGCCATGGTTCGCACTACGACACCGCTGGCCGCATCCGCAAAGGACCTGCGCCGCGCAACCTCGAAGTGCCGACGTACGACTTCGTCTCAGACACAAAAATCAAGATCGGGTAAGGGAGCCTATAGAGCGCCATGGCTCAACACGAATCGACCTACGTGCCCAAATCCGCAACTGCTCGCTGGTGGGATGAGCGGTTGCCACTGATGCGGCTCCTTCACGATTCCTTCGTGGATTATCCGACGCCGCGCAATCTCAATTATCTGTGGACCTTCGGCGGGATCCTATCGTTCTGCCTCGTGGCGCAGATCCTGACGGGCATTGTGCTTGCAATGCACTACCAGCCGAGCGCTGCGGAAGCTTTTAACTCGGTCGAGCACATCCGTCGGAACGTCAACTACGGCTGGATGATCCGCAACTTCCACGCGGTTGGTGCCTCGATGTTCTTCATCGCGGTTTATATCCATATCTTCCGCGGTCTCTACTACGGATCCTACAAGGCTCCGCGTGAGATCCTATGGATCCTCGGCGTTCTCATCTTCCTTGTGATGATGGCGACCGCATTCATGGGCTACGCGCTCCCCTGGGGTCAGATGAGCTTCTGGGGTGTGACGGTCATCACCAACCTGTTCTCGTCTCTGGATGGCATCTTCCCAGGGCTAGGCACGGCGATTGTGGAGTGGCTATGGGGCGGGTATGCCGTAACCGGCACGACGCTCAATCGCTTCTTCTCACTGCACTATCTTCTGCCGTTCGTAATCGCTGGCCTCGTCGTCTTGCACGTCTGGGCTCTGCACGTCGCAGGGCAGAACAATCCGACGGGCTTGGATATCAAGACCAAGTCGGATGCAGTGCCGATGCACCCTTATGCAACGTCCAAAGACCTGCTTTGGATGTTTATCTTCCTGATTATGTTCGCTTGGTTTGTGTTTTTCCTGCCTGACTACCTTGGGCACGCGGATAACTACATAGAGGCGAACCCGCTGGTGACGCCGCCGCACATCGTGCCGGAGTGGTACTTCCTGCCCTTCTACGCGATCCTTCGCGCCATTCCCGACAAGCTCGGCGGCGTAATCGCGATGTTCGCAGCGATCGCTATCCTGGTCTTCATCCCCTGGCTCGACACCTCGCGTGTCCGCTCGACGAAGTACCGGCCGATTTACAAGTGGTTCTTCTGGCTGTTCGCATTCTCTTGCCTCGCGTTGGGCTATCTGGGATCGAAGCCGGCGGAAGGCGTCTACGTCTTCTGGGCGCGGATCTTCACCTTCTACTACTTCGCGCACTTCCTGCTGGTAATGCCCATCGTCGGCATCCTCGAAACACCCAAGAAACTCCCGCGTTCGATCACTGACGCTGTGCTCGGCGGCAAAGGGGACGGTTCAGGTGGCGCAGCCAAGCCCAAGGGTGCTGCTGCTGCACCAGAAAGCCGATAGGACGGGGGACGAAGACAAGATGAAAACGCTAATGAGCAACACCCTTCGGGCCGCCGGAATGCTGGCCGCAGTGCTGGCGACATCCGCTGTCATGACCGGCCCGGGCAACGCTGCAGGTGGCGAACCGATCCACATCGAGCGTGAGGATTGGAGCTTCGGTGGCTTCTTTGGCCACTTCGATCGTCCCCAGTTGCGCCGCGGCTTCCAGGTCTACAAGGACGTCTGTGCTGCGTGCCATGGGCTCAGCCGCGTCTACTTCCGCAACCTTGCGGAGCCGGGTGGCCCCATGTTCGACGAAGCGTCCGTCCAGGCGCTGGCGAAGGACTGGCCGAACCAGATCACGGATGGCCCTAACGATGAGGGCAACATGTTCCAGCGTCCGGCAAAATTGTCGGATCCGATCCACGGCCCGTACAAGAACGAGCAGGAAGCGCGCTTCGTAAACAATGGTGCGTATCCGCCAGACCTCTCGAACATCATCAAAGCCCGTACCATCGAAAATCACGATGCGTGGTACGCACATGTGTTCAAGATGGGCCGCGATATCCTGACGGGGTATCAGGAAGCAGGCGCGGATTACGTCCATGCTCTGCTTGTGGGTTACACTGATCCGCCATCGGGGTTCGAGCTCAGCGAAGGCATGCACTACAACAAAGCCTTCCCTGGCCACCAGATCGCTATGAACCCGCCGATCCCACCAGAGGGTGCGGTAGAGTATCAGGAAAATGCTGGCGCTAAGTCTTCGCTTGAGCAGAACGCGCGGGATGTCACGGCGTTCTTGGCCTGGGCTTCCGACCCGTCGCTGGAATCGCGCAAGCGCATCGGCTGGCAGGTTATGCTCTACCTTTTGGTCACGACAGTCCTGCTCTATATCGCGAAGCACCGCATCTGGGCGCGCGTGAAGAAGCGCTAATGTGTTTCGTGTAACCCTGGCGCTGGAATGCGCCGGACGTCGATAAAATCAAGAAAAGGCCTCGCGTGCGGGGCCTTTTCTCGTTAAAGCCTTGCCCCGGCGTAGTTTGAGTGCTTCCGGAAAAGTGGGAACCGGTTTTCCTGCAAGAAGCACGACCAGACAAAGAGCGCATCGGTATCAGGAGGGATCTGAACAATGGTGCAAACGGTACTCGGCATTGTCGGCGGCAGTGGCCTCTACGACATCCCCGGCCTCGATAACGCCGAATGGCGTCACGTTGACAGTCCTTGGGGGCGCCCCTCCGATGACATTCTATTCGCTGAAATCGATGGATTGCCGATCCGGTTCCTCCCGAGACATGGCCGCGGCCACAAGGTTTCACCGTCTCACATTAACTATCGGGCGAATATCGATGCGCTTAAGCGCGCCGGTGTCACGGATCTTGTTTCCGTGTCGGCGTGCGGATCCTTGAAAGAGGAACTGCCTCCAGGACACTTCGTCATCGTCGATCAATTCATCGACCGGACGTTCGCGCGCGAAAAAAGCTTCTTCGGCGCAGGCTGTGTGGCGCACGTGTCCGTCGCCGAGCCGGTAAGCCCGCTCTTGGCCGATGCGATTGAAGCCGCCGCACGCGCCGAAGGCGTTCCCACAACACGCGGCGGAACCTATCTCGTGATGGAAGGCCCGCAGTTCTCGACCAAAGCGGAAAGCGAGCTGTATCGCTCCTGGGGCTGCAGCGTAATCGGTATGACCAACATGCCCGAAGCCAAGCTCGCGCGCGAAGCCGAGCTTTGTTACGCGACGCTTGCCATGGTGACCGACTACGACTGCTGGCATGACGAGCACGCGCACGTCGATGTCGCCTCGGTCATTGCTGTGATGAAGGACAATACGGCAAAGGCTCAGCGGCTTGTCCTGAATTTGGCGAAGTCGATGCCGAAGGAGCACCCCGCGTGCCCGATCGGTTCTGACAAGGCCTTGGACGTGGCGATCATCACGCCGCCGGAAGCGCGAGATCCCGCGCTGCTCGCCAAGCTGGAAGCAGTCGCCGGTCGCGTGTTTAAAGGATGACGATGGGGGCCGGTCAAAGCCGGCCCTTCATCCTTTCAGACGAAAGCATTTTCCTCGCCCCAGAATGCAAGGGGCCGTATAATACTGCCGCGAGGCCGATTTTCGACGTCAGGCTAATTTTAGCGGATACCAAAAAATGGCAGCACTTCAAAATACGATGAAATCGGTGTTGGCAGATCAAGGCTTTCGGATACACCTCATCGTGTACCTCGCAGTCAACGTGCTCCTCTTTGTCATCAATATGATGACCAACCCGAACAATCTTTGGTTCTTCTGGCCGTTGGCGGGCTGGGGCCTCGGATTGATCGGTCACGCCTTCGCCGTCTATCAAAGCGTCCGAACGGCTTCCTGACGAAGCGCGTGTGTTGCCGCGAAAATTCGTCCGGCGGAGCGTTGCATCCGTAGGTTATGGTTTTGCAGGCGGCGCACCGTCTTCATTCCGGGAAATGGATGAAGATCTGCATCTTGATAAGCCACGGGAAGTAGGCCTGCAGAATGTCGCCCGCGACCCATAAAATGGCACCCAGAAGGATCAGGGCAGGGATTGCCGCGACCACAGCCTTCAGGAAAAACAAGCTCAGCGTCGTAAACGGCACGTCAAAGCGTTTGACAGCCGCCGGGACGGGCTCGACCGAATACGTTGTTGCAGCAGTGTAATCATGGCTTGCCGAGAAGGGTGCGCCGAATTCGTCATGGGGGAAGGATTGGGCACTCATGGACGGCTCCTCGCGCCCTAGAGCTTCCCTTTCGCGTGCTTCGCGTTCTCGGGCTTCCCTTTCGCGCGCCTCGCGCTCGCGGCGAAACGTGCGCGGCAGGTCGTCGAGCCCCTCATCCGCCGCCAACGGATAATCGATACTGGCCATCACTTCACCTCGGTAATCAGCAGCACAGTTTTAAGCGCCGCAATCAAATCACTCTGCGATCAAAAAGCCCGCGACATTGCCGCTACGTCCTACCCCAGCGGGCAGGTTGTTGCTATTTTGCGCCCCTATTTTGACGTGGAGGTGGTCATTGAAAGATCTAAAGAGCCTTATTCGTACGATCCCGGATTATCCCAAGCCCGGTATCCTGTTTCGTGACGTGACGACGCTTCTGGGTGACGCGCAGGGCTTCAAAGCGGCGATCGCTCAACTTGCTGAGCCGTTCCGCACGATACCCGTCGACGCGGTGGCCGGCATCGAGGCCCGGGGTTTCATCCTGGGCGGTGCCGTCGCAGACCGCCTTGGCTGCGGATTCGTACCGATCCGCAAGAAGGGCAAGCTGCCCTGGAAAACGATCGGCGAGGAATACACGCTCGAATATGGAGTTGACGTCATAGAGATGCATGAAGATGCCGTGGCAGCGGGATCGCGCATTCTCATTGTCGATGACCTGATCGCCACGGGTGGCACGGCAGAAGCAACCGCAAAGCTGATCCGGCGCTCCGGGGCCGACATCGTTGCGGCGGCCTTCGTTATCGACCTGCCTGACCTGGGCGGCTTGAAACGTCTCGACGCTATGGGCGTAAAAAGCCATACCCTGATGGCTTTCGAAGGACATTGATATGTACCGCGGGCCCATAGAGAAGCGGCTCCTCGCCGAGGAAATAGAGCCCGCGGTCGCCCAGTTGCTCGCGTGGGAGGCAGATCCAATGGCTGAATGCCGCTGTCCGCGATGCGGTGCCGCTGGAGTGACCATTCGCGATTGTTCGGCACGCCCGCACGCTGAGTGGTACCTGTTTACCTGTAAGTCCTGTGGGCTTGACGCGCCCCTCCATCGGGCTTCATGTCCGGGATATCGAGCCTAGTTATGGTTCGTTGCATATCGCAACTGATCCTCGCTCAACCAAACGATATACTTTTTAGTGTAGGGCTAGAGATCGCGATAAACGGGTGTGCCCCGCATCATCGAGCCGGATCAAAACAGCACAACCTTTAGGAAGTTAGAGGCTTATGAAAATAAACGGCCGGCATTACCGCACCATCTGGCGCGCCGAGGATGGTGAGAGCGTCGAAATCATCGATCAGACGCGCTTGCCTCATGAATTTGAAACGGCAACCCTGCGAACGTTGGAAGACGCTGGGCGCGCCATTCTAACGATGCAGGTGCGTGGTGCGCCCTTGATCGGTGCGACAGCCGCCTACGGGGTTTGCCTCGCCCTCCAGGAAGATGCGTCGGACGAAGCCGTTGACGCAGCGATTGCCTATCTCGCCAAGCAACGACCGACGGCGGTCAATCTCCGCTGGGCGCTCGATCAGATGCGCAAGGCGATCCAGAATCTGCCGCGTGAGGAGCGTCTTGCTGCTGCTTACAAGCGGGCTGCCGAGATTTGCGATGAGGATGTCGAGACCTGCCGGTTGATTGGGACGCACGGCCTCAAGATTATCGAAGAGATCGCGAGCAGGAAGGCCCCGGGCGAGCCTGTCAATATTCTGACGCACTGCAACGCGGGGTGGATTGCTTGCGTCGATTGGGGGACAGCCACCGCGCCGATTTATATGGCGCACGATAAGGGTATCCCCGTTCACGTCTGGGTCGATGAAACCCGCCCACGCAATCAAGGTGCGGCCCTAACGGCGTTCGAACTCGGGGCCCACGGGGTTCCGCACACGATCATCGTCGACAATGCCGGCGGCCATCTCATGCAACATGGCAAGGTGGACGTGTGTATTGTCGGGACCGACCGGGTTACCGCCAATGGCGATGTTGCCAACAAAATTGGAACTTATCTCAAAGCTCTGGCGGCCAAGGATAATAACGTTCCCTTCTATGTGGCCCTACCACACACCACGATCGATTGGACCCTCAACGACGGCAGGATCATCCCTATCGAGGAACGGCCGGTCGATGAAGTTTTGAAAATGCCGGGGCGCTTGGCTGACGGCACCGTCGTGACGGTCGAGATCGCTGCGCCAGGTTCACCCGCCGGTAATCCAGCTTTCGACGTCACGCCCGCACGGCTTGTAACTGGCCTCATTACCGAGCGTGGCATCTGCGAAGCGACCTCCGACGGTTTGGCATCTTTGTATTCGGAAAAGAAATGAGCGACCGCCGTACCCGTAAGCCGCGTACCGTTCGGGCACAAACCGCGCGAGCGTCCGCGCCTGCGGCGAAGGTCGCGAAGAAACCTGCAAAGAAATCGGCAAGCCAAACCCGGTCCCAGACGGCGCGCGCCAAACGTCCTGTTGTTCGCAAAGCGAAGACGAGCGAGGTCGCGCAACGTAGAGCGGTAATCGCAACGGCGCTTGACATGAGCCGGACGGGTTTATCGCCCGGACGCTCCGGCAACGTCTCGTGCCGATGGCCGGGCGGTATGCTGATTACGCCGTCCGGTATGGCGTACGAAGAGATCGAACCCGCCGACATTGTCTTCGTAGCTGATGACGGCAGCGTCCGGCCCAAGTCGCGGAAGCCGTCAAGTGAATGGCAGTTCCATCTCTCTGCCTACCATGCGCGCCCTGATCGCCACGCCGTGATACATACCCATTCAATGCACGCGACGGTGCTTGCTTGCGCGCATAAATCGATTCCGGCCTTCCACTATATGGTCGCGATCGCTGGTGGGATGGACATCCCCCTTGTGCCTTATGCAACGTTTGGCACCAAAGAACTCGCGGATATCGTGGCGGCCGGGCTCGCCGAACGCGATGCGTGCCTGATGGCCAATCATGGCCAGATCGCAGTCGGCACAACACTTGGTTCCGCACTGGAGCTAGCTCACGAGGTCGAGTTTCTGGCGGAGCAGTATTTCAAGGTGTTGACCCTGGGCAAGCCGAAGCTGCTGTCCACCTCGGAAATGAAAGTCGTTCTGGAGCGGTTCAAGGGTTACGGCCAGCACGCCCAGGACTAACAGCCGCTCAGGCTGCCGCAAGGAATCGTCCTTAAGCAAAGTACCGACAAGTCGAATGTTGAAGCCATCGGAGCCAAAAGGTTCCGGTGACGGCAACGAGGTCTCCATTGCGGATTGCTTGGGGCGGAACCCGAATGAGCAACGGTACGTGCGGCATTCATGGCGGGTCGTCCGTGGCGAGGATCTGAGCATGAACTACGTGACTGCGCAGAACACGTACGATGTCATTGTAATTGGTAGCGGTCCGGCCGGGAGGCGCGCCGCCGTTCAGTCGGCAAAACTTGGAAAATCGGTCCTCGTTGTCGAGAAGAACCGCCGCGTCGGCGGGGTCTCGCTGCACACTGGAACGATCCCTTCGAAGACCCTGCGAGAGACAGTGCTGAATCTGACGGGCTGGCGCGAGCGCGGATTTTACGGCCGGTCCTACCGGGTGAAGAAAGACATCCGCGCCGTCGATCTATTGTCACGCCAGCACAAGACGCTCGATCATGAAGTCGAGGTTCTTGAACATCAGTTTCAGAGAAATGGTGTCACAACCATCTACGGGACGGCGCGCTTCGTAGACACGGGGCGTGTCGAGGTGATGACGGCACAAGGCTCTATCGGCACTTACCGTGCCGAAAGGTTCGTGATTGCCGTCGGCACGCGACCATTCCGACCAGACTACGTTCCGTTCAATCAGGTCACTGTTCTCGATACCGACGACATCATTCAGATAGATCACATCCCCCGCAGTATGGCGATCATCGGAGCTGGCGTGATTGGCGTTGAATACGCGTCCATATTCAGTGCGCTCGATGTGCAGGTCACGTTGATTGAACCGCGAACGTCGATTTTGGATTTCGTCGACAGCGAAATCATCGCCGAATTCACTCACGAGATGCGCGATCGCGGCGTCGCAATGCGGTTGGGCTCCACGGTCGAGCAGATCACGCTTTCAGGAATGCGGCCCATCGTCCAGATCGCCGGCGGCCGCAGTGTTCATGCTGATATGCTTTTGTTTGCGGCCGGCAGAGTGGGCGCCACCAGTCCGCTTAATCTTGAGGCCATCGGGCTGGCAGTGGACCATCGTGGCCGCGTGACGGTAGACTCGAACACCTTCCAAACGTCTGTCCCGCATATCTATGCCGTGGGGGACGTCATAGGCTTTCCAAGCCTCGCGTCGACCTCGATGGAACAAGGCCGGATCGCGGCCTGCCACGCCTTCGGCGTTCCGCCACCGCCAGCGCCGGAATACTTCCCCTATGGCATCTACGCCGTCCCTGAAATTTCGACAGTCGGAATGAGTGAAGCGGAAGTCGCCGGGCGTGGTATCGCATATGAATGCGGTATTGCACGGTTCAGGGAGACATCTCGCGGACAGATCATGGGCATCCAGTCCGGCATGATGAAAATGATCTTCTCGATCAAGACAGGGCGATTGCTTGGTTGCCACATCCTCGGCGAAGGGGCGACAGAGCTGATCCACATCGGCCAAGCCGTCATGAATCTCAAGGGAACGATAGATTTCTTCCTTGAAAACACCTTCAACTATCCGACCCTGGCGGAAGCCTACAAAATCGCCGCCCTCGATGCTTGGAACCGCATGGCGATGACCTCCCGCGCCATGGCCTGAGAACTTGCCCGGGAGGCTATTTTCTCCAGCGCTTTGCGGCCTCCCGTTCCGCATCACACCGGCTGAGCCCAATATCGCGCAGCATGCGCTCGTCGAGCCGAAGCAGACGACGGCGCTGATACCAACGCTGGAGAGCTGCGGACAGCCTGAAGCACAGTCCGCGCTGCGATGAAGCGCAACCAGAAGCGTCGATATGCGCTGGATGAGTGTGGGTCTTGCTTAGTTCTGACATGCTCGTCTCCGCTACTTGAGCGGGCCGAACATTCCCGATCTGTGTTGCACTGGACAGGTACAGATTTGGGGAATACAAAAAGACTGTACCGGTACAATGGAAAGCACAGATGCTGCGGCTGGAACTAACAAGAGGAGAGGGACGGCTCGCCGACCAAGCAGTGTCGCGCATCACCGAGATGATACAGTCCGGGAGTTTGCCGACTGGTCATAAGTTGCCGTCTGTGCGTGGCTTCGCCGAACAGAATGACATATCAAAATCTACCGCCGTGACGGTCTATGATCGTCTTGTTGCGAGCGGCTTGGTAAGCTCTCGCAGCAAAGTCGGTTTCTTTGTCGCTAGCCGAACAGCGCCGCTTGAGCTAGCTGACGCGAGCGAACCTTGCGAACGTGAGGTGGATCCTCTGTGGATGATGCGTCAGGCGCTCAAGGACGATCCGTCCATGCTGAAGCCAGGTTGTGGCTGGCTGCCGGATGACTGGCTGGATGGAGATAGTATCCGCCGTTCCCTTCGCAAAATCTCCCGTTCTGCCGACGCACAGCTGGTCGGTTACGGCCAGCCCCTCGGTTTCGCGCCGCTCCGGCATCAGCTTCAGATCGTTCTGGCCAGTCGAGAGATTGCAGCGGTTCCGAGTCAGATCATGCTGACGGACAGCGTTTCGCAGGCCATCGATTTGATCGTTCGCTTTCTGGTGAAGCCGGGGGAGACCGTCTTTGTTGACGATCCTGGTTATTTCAATTTACTCAACAACTTGCGAGTGCAGCGTACAAACATTGTCGGTATCCCGTACACGCGAACAGGCCCAGATCTTGAGGCTTTTGCCGCCGCCGCCGAACGCGAGCGGCCGGCCCTCTACATCACCAACTCCGCGCTCCATAATCCGAGCGGCGCGACGCTCAGCCCCGCAACAGCGCATCAGCTCTTAAAGCTCGCTGAGCAGTACGACATTCCCATCCTCGAAGATGACATCTATGCCGATTTTGAGGAAACGCCATCGGCGCGCCTGGCAACTTTGGATCAACTCGACCGCGTCATCCATGTCGGCAGCTTCTCGAAAATCATGTCGGCCGCCTGTCGATGTGGCTGGATCGCATGTCGCCAGGATTGGTTAGAAGGGCTCCGCGACCTGAAGCTCGCGATCGCAGTAACGAGCAATGAACTGTCGGCCCAGCTCGTCCACAACGTCTTGCAGGATGGCGGTTATCGCCGGTATGTCGCGGGCGTAAGGGAGCGCCTTGGCCGGACGTCCATTGTTGTTCGCCGACAGATTGAGCAGACGGGATTGAAGCTTTGGACGGAACCGGCAGGCGGCATATTCCTATGGGCAAAATTGCCGAAAGGCGTGGATGCGACCGAAATCGCGCGGCAAACAGCGCGAGAAGGTATCGCGCTGGCACCCGGCAACGTTTTCAGCGTGTCGCGAAGCGCAAGTGAATACCTCCGCTTCAACATCGCCCAATCGCGCAATCAAAAGATCTACGAAAATCTGGCGCGTGCGATCGATGAATACAAAATACCTGCTTGAGGAAGCGATTGCCGGTCCGAGTGCTTCCGGAAAAGTGGGAACCGGTTTTCCGATAAGAAGCACACGGGCGAGCAAAGACCCTAGTTGGCGAAGCGGAAGTGCATCACATCGCCGTCTTTGACGACGTATTCCTTGCCCTCAAGCCGCATTTTGCCCGCTTCCTTGGCCCCGGTTTCTCCGCCGAGGCTGATGTAATCGTCGTAACCGATCGTTTCGGCTCGGATGAAGCCCTTCTCGAAGTCAGTATGGATGACGCCGGCAGCCTGCGGAGCTCTGGTTCCCACCGTAATCGTCCACGCGCGAGCCTCTTTCGGCCCAACAGTGAAGTAGGTAACAAGATTGAGTAGGCGATAGCCAGCACGGATCAGGCGGTTGAGGCCGGGCTCTTTTAAACCGAGGTCACTCAGAAAAGCTTCGCGCTCGTCATCTTCAAGCCCGGCAAGCTCCGATTCAATTTTTGCCGAGATGACAACGGACTGAGCTCCTTGTTCGGCAGCGGCTTCGGCCACTTTTTGGGAATGGGCATTGCCATCCGCAGCCGAGCCCTCATCAACATTGCAGACATAGAGGACCGGCTTGGCTGTCAGCAGCTGCAGCATTTCAAACGCGCGCCGTTCTTCGTCCGTCAGAACGGCATGGCGCGCTGGTTTGCCGGCGCGTAGCAACTCAAGCGCTTTGTCAATAACCGCGAGTTGCGCCTTGGCTTCTTTGTCGCCGGATTTCGCGCGTTTTTCGAGGTTGAGCGTGCGCCGCTCGCAGCTCTCAAGGTCGGCAAGCATGAGCTCTGTCTCGACCGTCTCTGCGTCGGCAAGCGGATCAATACGGCCTTCAACGTGGGTGATATCGTCATCCTCGAAGCAACGCAGCACGTAAGCAATCGCATCGACTTCGCGGATATGAGACAGAAACTGGTTGCCGAGACCTTCACCCTTAGAGGCGCCTCGGACAAGTCCGGCGATATCGACGAATGTCAGCCGCGTCGGGATGATCTGCTGCGACTTGGAGATTGTCGCAAGTTTCTGGAGCCGGTCATCGGGAACCCCGACTTCACCGACGTTGGGTTCGATCGTGCAGAACGGATAATTCGCCGCTTCAGCTGCCGCCGTTTGGGTCAGCGCATTGAAGAGGGTCGACTTGCCGACGTTGGGCAAACCGACGATACCGCATTTAAAGCCCATGATTTATCCGGTCCTTTGAATGTTCTTTTTGCGTCCGGCGCTAAGGGGGAGCCTTGGAATATCAGCTCCGGTTCGGGTCGCGTCCCTTGAGCCACTTTTGAAGATTTTCCGCAAGCGCGCTCTGCCGCTTTGACATGCGTTCGCCCGAGGGATGCCGTTTAGACGTAGGCCGCTTGAGTTCAGATGCGGCATCTGGAACGTCAGATGGTGAGGGGGCGGCCGCCTTCGAAGCCTCATCGGCCGAAGTGGCGCGCGCGACCTCCGAGAGAAAGCGGGCCTGATCTCCTTTAGCCAGACGGCCAGCGGATTTCGAAATGGCTTCGAGGAGCGGGTCTAGCCAATCCCGGTCAGCAGCAGAGAAATCGTGCAGCACATAGTGCGCGACAAGCTCCTTTTGGCCCGGATGGCCCACGCCGATCCGCACACGCACATAGTCATTGCTAAGATGCGCCGAAATCGAGCGCAATCCGTTGTGTCCGGCATTCCCTCCGCCGGTTTTGACCTTGAGTTTGCCGGGCGCGAGGTCGATTTCGTCGTAAAGCACGACGATGTCTGCTTCTGAAATCTTCAGAAAACGCGCGGCTTCGCCAACAGCTTGCCCGGACTCGTTCATATATGTGTCAGGCTTGAGAATAAGGACGCGCTCGCCTGCAATCGTCCCTTCCGCTACGAGTCCCTTGAAGCGGCGACGAAATGCGCCAAACCCATGGTCCGCAGCAATGCGGTCGACCGCCATGAACCCGACGTTATGGCGGTTGCGCTCATATTTTGCTCCGGGATTGCCGAGGCCGACAAAAAGCTTCATGAGGCCTTCCGATGGCTTGGCGACATCTCATGAGGATCGCCGAAGGAACAGCGCGGAAGCCTTAAGCTCCTGCGCTGTCTCCGAATTCTAGCAGCACATCAGCTCTTCTTTTCAGCAGCAGCAGCAGCAGCCGGTGCAGCAGCTTCCGCCGTAGTGGTAGCTTCTGTGTCTTCCTCTGCCTGCTGCTTACCGCGACCAACCACAGTAGCGACGGTGAAGTCGCGATCGGTGATGGTCGGCACTACGCCTTCAGGCATATTGATCGAAGAAACGTGGATCGAGCGACCGATCGGCACGCCAGCAAGATCGATGATGAAAGCAGCTGGGATCTTGTCGTAGGGGCACCAGACTTCAACGTCGTGGCGCACGATGTTCAAGACACCGCCGCGCTTCAGACCGGGTGATTGCGCTTCATTGATAAAGCGGACCGGTATGAGAACACGGATCAAGCCGTCCTTACCAATGCGCAGAAAGTCGATGTGCACCGGCGTGTCACGCACGGGATCGAGCTGCATGTCGCGTGGAATGACGAGGCGCTCTTCACCGTCGATCTTCAGCTTGAATACCGTCGAGGTGAAATGACCCTTCAGGTATTGCTTCCAGATTTCATTATAGTCGAGGGCGATAGCCTCGGGTGGCTTGTTGTCGCCGTAGATTACGGCGGGAACTCTACCTTCGCGACGAACCTGGCGTGCGGCCCCCTTGCCAACACGCGGGCGCGCCAAGGCATCGAGCTCAACGGTCGATGTAGCCATTAGCTTGCGTCTCCAAATGCTAAGAGGGGCCCTGGATTGGGCCCCAAACACGCTGTGCGGCCTCCAAGGGTGCCGTCACGCGTCTCACACGATTTAAGTGAGAAGACTGGCTTATAACGGCATGGGGACCCCTTGGCAACGCACGATATACAATCGGCAACACGCATTCGCCTTGATTGCAACGGTTTGTTCCGCCATGCGTTGGGCAGGTTCCGCCGGGTATGAACAACTATGCAGCCATTGGAGTGAATAAAATAATGAGCACTACAACACGTGCGAAATACATGGCGTTGGGAGGCGCCATCAGCCTTTCTGTAGCCTGGCCACTGCCAATTCAGGCTGCTGACACAACTGTCCCAGTCTCCAATCCAGTTATTTTGGCGCAGGCAGGAAGCGGTGATGAACCTCATCCACGCGCAAAACAAAACCAAAAGGCTCAGGAAGAAAAGAAAAAGCAGCAGCAACAACGCAAGCAAGAGCAACGGTCTGAACGCAAGGAAAAACGCGAGCAAAAGAAGGACGATCACGCAGAGCGTAAGCGGGAGCGACGCGACGATCGCAAGGAAAACAAAGAACGCAAGCGCGACCAAAAAGCCGAGCGGAAAGAAGATCGCGCACAGCACAAGGAAGAACGACGCGAGGACCGTAAGGACAATCGCGAACAAAAGCGCGAGAACAAGGCCGAGCGCAAAGAGGATCGCGCGCAACGCCAAGAAGAGCGGCGGGATGATCGTCAGGACAATCGCGAACAAAAGCGCGAGAATAAAGCCGAGCGCAAAGAGGATCGTGCACAGCGTAAGGAAGAGCGACGCGACGATCGTCAAGAGAACCGCGAGCGCAATCGTGCCGATCGCAAGGACGATAGACGCGATGAGCGTCGGGAAAAGCGCGAACAGCGGCGCGCGGGACCGAGCGAAGGCCGCAAAGGTCGCGAGGGTAATATCTCGGAAATTCGACGCCAGCGTAAAGAGCGCCGCGAGGGTGGTCGGGTAGTTATTGAAGAACCGGGCAACCGTCGCATAATTCGCGAAGGCCGGCGCACGATTATCCGTCACGATGATGCCGATCGCTTCCGCCGCAATGCACGCAATGTCGATGTCCGCCGGCGCAACGGCGAGCGGATCACCACGATCACACGCCCCAACGGTGTTACAATCATTACCATCGAAGATGAAAACGGTCGCTTGCTGCGACGCGTCCGGCGTGGACGTGACGGCCGCGAAGTTGTGCTTATCGACAACCGTCGCCATCACCGTCACGGGCCGGATCGGCGTGGCGATAACGTGCTCTGGTTCCTTTTAGACCTCACCATGCCGCGGGTGAACATTGAGCGCCGCTACTATGTTGTGGACGCCGATAGGGCCTCGGAAGACGATCTGTATGACACGCTGATTGCACCGCCGGTCGTCGATATCGAGCGTGAATACTCGCTTGATGAGGTGCGCTACAACTATCCGCTGCGCGCCAGAATGCGTTCGGTCAACCTCAACACGGTCAACTTTGAGTTCGGTTCGTGGGAGCTTGATAACGAAGCGCTCGACCACCTGGAAGAGGTTGCGCGGGCGATCAATCGCGCTCTGGATCGGAACCCGAATGAGATCTTCCTGATCGAAGGACACACGGACGCCGTCGGCGAGGATGAAGACAATCTCACATTGTCTGATCGTCGTGCCGAAAGCGTCGCGATTGTCCTGAGCGAAGATTTCGGCATTCCCCCCGAAAACCTGACGACACAGGGATATGGTGAGGAATACTTGCTGGTTGAGACACCAGAACCGGAGCGCAGAAATCGGCGCGTGACCATCCGGCGAATTACGCCTCTTCTAAGCCGGAACCGCTAAACGAACGCGCGCAAGAAGTAATGCAAAGGGCCGGTTCGACCGGCCCTTTTTCGTTCAGTAGAGAGGAACGCGTGGATCAGGTTTCTCCGGCGGTGCGCAGGTCACCGCGCGATCCGCCCATGGCAAGCCCCAGAGCAAACGCGCCGCAGCCAATGATCAACGTCGCGGCCGAAAGGATCAGGAGGACCGAGTATTTGTGTTCGAACCCAGTCAGTGAAGCGACAATATTAGAGTAGCCCGAAGACTCTGTGAAATAGAGCGCAGCCGCAGTCAGCGCGGCGAAAAACCCGGTGAGGTAACTCCAGACCGGGACATTATGATACCCGCCCCAGAGCGAGAAAAACACAACTGGCGCAAGGAACATAGAAGCTGTTCCCGATACAGCAACCGCGGCGAACAGGTCCTTGGATCCAAGGAACACCATGATGAGACCGCCGAGCAGGAACAACGCCATGGCCTTGCGTCCATTGGCGAGCGTCGGTCGCGCAAGCCGCATGTCAACAACCGTCAGTTTTGCCGCGCTGGAGTACGTTGAATCGATCGTCGACATGCAAGACACGACCAGCGCAACGTTGAACACGAGCATTGGCCCGTCGCCGATGAGCCGCGTTAGGGTTGGAATAAAGGCCTCTCCTTCGGCCTTCGAGAGGCCGGACCACACGCCGAGGAGGCCGAACGCGAGGATGCATAGGATGGAAATCCAACCGGCATGGTAGAAGCTCGCCATAGTTGTGCGTCGGTCGGCGATGAAGCCCCGATCCATCATAACCGGATCGTGCATTGGGTAGCTCCACACCTGCAGCAAAGCGACCGCCAACAATGCCCAGCCGGGATTGGTCATATCGGCAGAGGAGGCCGTGACTGCTGCAATGTCGAACGTTCCGGTTGACAAAGCGATGCCGGCGAGAAGAGCCAGCGCGATCAGAAATACCGCCATTTGGAATACGTCGGTTCGGATCGAAGCGTTGAGCCCACCCACGAGTGAATAGCCCAGTGTCACGGCGCCGACGAGCAGAATGGAAGCGACATAAGCCACGGACCCGTCGGTTCCGAAGATAAGCCCGATCACCAGCAAATTGGCGAACACTTCTGAGAGCAACCGAACGCCAATAACAAAATTGTACGTGGACGTTCCAACACTGCCGAAGCGGGCTTGGAGAAAGGCCTGCACGCTTTCAAAGCCATTGCGAAAGCGCAGACTGGAAATGATCCAGGCGCCGGTCAGAAATGACAGGTAATAGGCGGTATAGGAGAGCGCACCCGCAATTCCAAAAGCGTACCCAAGGATTGCCGCGTTGAGAATTGACCGGGCAAAAATCCAGGTTGTGACCTGGGACAGGGTCAGCGCCACGACACCTGGGGTTCTGCCATCAGGATGGTGGCCGCGATAAAAAGAAAGAAATGTCTTCGCTCGCGGACTGAGCCACATGCTGGCAATCGCAACGACAGCAATAACCGCGATAAGCGTAGAGATATTGTCCGGCATGGGCGGCGGCTCCCCGTATGTGTTCGCTCATCGATACACCGTGGGCCGCAAATGCCAACTCCCCCAACTAAGTCATGACGCGAACGTGAGCCAACTAGAAAAGCGCGTGACCTAGCTTGAGCCGTGAGCAAACACTGGGCAATAACGGAAATGGTGTTAGCCATCGATCAGCCGCAATCGAGGCGTCTCAAAATCCGCGCCTGAAGGAGAGATTCGGGCGCTGTTGAGGTCCGGCCGGGGCCGATTGTCGGCGCCGGGACCCGTGGAAACATAAAGCCATGAAAACCTGTGTGAGCCTTTTAGTGGCCAGCTTGCTGGCGGCCGTGCTTCTTGGTGGCTGCGCGGGAGCCGATGCGGATGGTGGACCGCCGCCAGAAATTTCCGATCCAGCCGGAAGATAAGGAGGCAGCCCTTACCTCTTCGGCAGTTGATAAGCGCTTGGCAAGGGAACGAGCACCGCCTCCGGCTTAGCCGCCGGAGGCGAAATTTTTGTCAAGATACTGAATAGTTTGAGGGGCGTGGACCCGCTTGAGGGCCAGACGCCACAGCTCTTTAACGAGCGAGTTTAAGACCGGTCGGGGATTTGGTGTTTGAAGAGCTGGAGCCTGAGGGCGCTTTAATCTTGATGCACTTCGTGCTGCCGCTGCCAGGCTGGGTTGTGTAGTAGCAGAATGTGCAGCGCGTGCCGTCCGGATGGTAGGTGTTTGTACAGACTTTCTTGGCCATTGCAGAGCCTGAAGCCAAGACACCTAAAGCGAGAGCGAGAGTAAAAACGGTGGTCCTCAACATGTCCGTGTCTCCTTTTTCGATCACTTAAACGGCGCGACATTGCGCTGTTGAAGAGTTCGTCGGGGCGACAGCGGAAAAGGTTCAAAAAAATATTCAGCGAAGAGCAAGTTGTTCGATTTGAACTGAAATTCAACGGCCTAGGATCGCGATAAGGCTGGTGAGTGTCACAAGAGAAAGTACTGTTGAAACAACGATAACGGCGTTCGAACGGGCAACGAATGCACCGTATTGTTGCGCGAGAATAAATACAGTCACTCCTGTGGGGACCGCAGCCATAATGACGGCAATCGCGGCCAGCGGTTCTTCCAGCTTAAGCACCCAGTAGGCGAGCCAGAACGTAAGGAGTGGATGCAAAACGAGTTTGGTAAGGACCACCCAGCCAACTTCCACGCGTTCCCCTTTGACCGTCGCGCCGGCCATAAAAAGCCCTGCCGAAAAGAGCGAGCACGGGATGAATGCATCCCCAAGGAGTTGAAAGCCATTTGCAATAGCCTCGGGAATGAAAATCCCAGACCAGGAAACTAAAAGGCCTGCGATGGTTGCAACGATCATGGGGTTTCGAATGAGACCGCGCAACGAAGCTTGGAGAATGCGTCCCCCATCGCGACACTTGTCGGCTTCGGCGATGATGATCGCCAAAGGCATGAGGAGCGCGACGGGCAGAACGACACCGATGATGCCCGGTACGAGTACCGTTTCCCCAAATACAATTAAGACAAGCGGCAGTCCGACATAGCCGGTGCTGGAGAATGTTGCGGCGAGCGCATGCAGCCCGTTGGCAGTCAGGCTCTCAGGAAAAACAGTGCGTGCGATCAGCAAGCTTATGGCGAACATCGCCAGCATGCCGCCCCCTAGAGCACCGAGAAATGGCCAGTTGAAGAACTCGCCGACCGGAACACGCGCGAGCGAGATGAATATCAACGCGGGCAGGGAAACCAGAAAAACAAAACCACTGAGTATCTCGCTGCTACCACGTTTCAGAATGCGAAAACGCTCAAAAAGGTAGCCGGCCAACATTACTCCGAACAGCGGAAGAATGGTGTTCAAGGCGTTGATTGACAATGGATCCACCTATGCGACGGGGCGTCGGGCATAGGTCAGCCGATTAAAGAAAAAGGCTTTGACGATCCCCCGAACTACCACATGAATGACAGCGATTTTTGAGAGCGGCAATTAGATTGCTTCTATTAAGAAAGCTTCAGCAGATCGGCGCACAAACGCTCGGCGTCGCGGTCTTGCAGGAGCTCTGCGGTTGCTTCCTGCGCGGCGCGCCAATGGGGCATCGCAGCAATAAGGGCATCGCGGCCGGCGGCCGTAAGCGTCATCCGACGACTCCGCTTGTCAGTCTCATCGGCGCTCATGTCTACGAGCCCCCGCCGCACAAGCGGCTTGAGGTTGGCGGTTAGAGTTGTGCGGTCCAGCGCGAGTACTGACGCAACGTCCCCCATCGTCGGGGGCTGCGGCCTGTTAAGCGACATCAGTAGCGAGAACTGCCCGCTGGTCAGGTTGACGGGTCTCAGTGCTTCGTCATAGCGGCGCGCCAGCGTTCTTGCTGCACGGCGTACGTGCAGGCAGAGGCACGCATCGCGGACTTCCAAGGTGAGTGAAAACGGCAGGTTATCGATTTTTGACATGAAACAATAATGTTGATATCAACCCAAATTGTCTAGGGCTCTTGACTGCGGCATTCCGCGATGCCGGCCCTCAACCAACGGGAGCGCGTAAATGGCGAGGAAAGTCCTTATTCTGGCCGGAACCAAGAAGGGAACGTTCATTCTGGAAAGCGACGCGTCGCGGCGCTCATGGGAGCTCCGCGGGCCATTTTGCGATACTTGGCCTATCAACCACGTGATCGCCGATCCCAAGACGGGAACGATCTATGCCGGCGGAGGTAACGAGTGGTTCGGACCTGCAGTCTGGAAATCGACAGACCAGGGAAAAACCTGGACCCATTCGAGCGAGGGGCTCGCTTATAAGGAGGGTGAAGAGCCCGTGAAAGCCGTGTGGAGCCTGGCGATTGGACCCGGTGGGCTGTACGCGGGCGTCGAGCCAGCAGGGTTGTTCCATAGCGCAGATGGAGGCCAGACGTGGACGCATATCGAAGGGCTAAGTAACCATCCTTCTCGCCAAGATTGGCATCCGGGCGGCGGTGGCTTGATTTTGCACTCTCTTGTTCTCCATCCCGAAGACGACAAACAGATCTGGGTTGGGATTTCATCGGCAGGCGTATTCTACACCGCGGATGGTGGTGAGACTTGGCAACCACGCAATAAGGGCACCCGCGCCGACTACCTCCCCGAAGATCAGCGCTACCCTGAACTTGGTCAGTGCGTTCACTCCCTGGTTATGGCCCCAGGGATGCCCAACCGGCTTTATCAGCAAAACCATTGCGGGATGTACCGGAGTGAGAACGGTGGCCAGCAGTGGGAAAGTATCGAGGCGGGATTGCCATCATCGTTTGGATTCCCGGCAGCCGCCCATCCACGCGATCCGGACAGCCTTTTCCTTCTGCCATTGAACGGCGACATCGCCGGACGCTACATGCCGGACGGTAAGGCGGCGGTCTGGCGCACACGCGACAGTGGCGGCACGTGGCAGGCGCTTCGCGACGGTCTCCCGCAAACCAACGCCTTCTTCGGCGTGTTGCGTCAAGCATTGACCACAGATAGCCTCGAACCAGCTGGCGTCTACTTCGGCACTGGCGGTGGAGCACTGTTCGCCAGTGCCGATGAAGGGGATAGCTGGAATTGCCTCTCTGACTATCTCCCCGCCATCCATTCCGTGGAGACGGTCGTCCTCGACGCATAATTAAATTTCGCGAAGAGGCTATGTGAGATGACAAATCCAGGATCATCCCTGACACAGGTTCCTGACGTACCGCCGAGTGTGACGGCGGTACTTGCTCCGGCATTGGTGAACTTGTTCCCAGGAGCACCGCGGCGCGTAGAGTTGCGCGCCGCAACGGTGCGTGACTTGATTGACCAGCTAAACGAGCGCTGGCCAGGAATGCGCGACCGATTGTGTGATTCAACACCCCGCATTCGTCGTCACATCAATGTCTTTGTGCGTGGCGAAAGGGCATTGTTGGACACGCCGTTGACGGAGAATTCCGACGTCTACCTCCTGACCGCAATCTCAGGTGGCTAACGTGTTGATGCGATCAACAACTAGTGCCGACCCCAAGGGACCCTTATGACCGTCGTCACACCGGATCGCATGATAGTGGAAGAAGGATCTGCGGAAAATCCATGCGGTCCAAACCAGACGCTGTGGATCAGTGAAGCGGGAGGTCTTACGCAGTTCGGCGCGTTTATAGAGATATTACCGGCCGGTTCCCGCTCATCGATAAAGCACTGGCACAGCGCCGAGGACGAAATGGTGTTCGTGCTGGAAGGTCAAATCACGCTGGTCGAAGGTGATACGGAAACACTCCTGAAGCCTGGCTATGCCGCAACGTTTCGGGCAGGAGATCCTACCGGGCACTTCCTCGAAAACCGCGGAGAGGCCGCTACGCGTTGCTTGGTCGTAGGGAGCCGTGCACCAGTCGATAAAATAACCTATCCGGATCACGACCGGGTCTGCCATCGCGACAGGTCGCTGCCGAGCGACATTTGGACTGACGGGGCCGGAAACCCCGCATCCAGTCCTCACGGATAGAATCGCCAATTAGCGCGAGGCATCAAAACTGCGTTGCTCAATAGAACAGGCTTGAGACGCTTTCTTCGCGGCTCGTCCGCAGGATTGCCTCACCAATCAAGGCCGCGATCGGAAGAACGCGGATATTGGCGGCCGCCTGAACGGCAGCGGTCGGCAAAATAGAATCCGTAATCACGAGCGATTTGAGCCGCGAATTCTTGATCCGGCTGACGGCGCCGCCAGACAAGACACCGTGCGTAATGTAGGCCATGACCTCAGTCGCGCCGTGCGCCAGCAAAGCTTCAGCTGCGTTACACAGCGTTCCGCCGGAATCGATAATGTCGTCGATGAGGATACAACGCTTACCTTCGACCTCACCGATCACATTCATCACTTCCGACTTGCCGGGGGCCTCACGCCGTTTGTCGCAAATCGCGATCGGAACGTTGATGCGCTTAGCCAGTGCCCGGGCACGCACCACGCCGCCGACGTCAGGCGAAACGACAATGAGGTCATCGGCTTCGTAGTTCTTCTCGATGTCACGCACCATGACCGGTGCCGCGAACAAGTTATCCGTCGGGATGTCGAAGAAACCTTGGATCTGGCCAGCATGCAGATCGAGAGTAAGAACGCGGTCTGCACCGGCCCGTTCAATTAAGTTGGCGACGAGCTTAGCCGAGATCGGCGTGCGCGGACCGGGTTTACGATCCTGACGCGCATAGCCGTAGTAAGGAATGACTGCTGTGACCCGCCGCGCCGATGCGCGCTTCAGGGCATCGATGAGAATCAGGAGTTCCATGAGGTTGTCGTTCGCCGGGAACGACGTCGATTGCACGACAAAGCAATCCTGGCCGCGAACATTCTCCTGGATCTCGACGAAGATTTCCATGTCAGCAAAACGCTTCACCTGCCCCTTGGCCAGGGGCACGTTGAGATAGCTGCTGATACCTTCCGCGAGGGGACGATTGCTGTTGCCGGCGACGAGCTTGAGAGGGAGGCCGTCAGGACGACCACCTGAGTGCGCATCGAAGGACATCACTAGGGCACTCCACGACAATTCGATGACAGGTCTCTAGCAAGCGGCACCCGCTAATGTAAACACCGTGCGAGCAACGAACCCATCGAATAATGAACTTTTTTGAGCAAAGAGTTGAGATACCGTCCGAAACTCGCAACTCGGGCTGCTGTTCACAGAGAAAGAAGCCCGGGAGGTGACTTTCGTCATCCAGCCCGGGCTATCGGTTCGATCGTCAGACGCCTAGCGCTTTATCCGGGGAGGGGGATCTCCGAAATATGTGCCAAGGCCGAGGGCGCCGAACCTAGTTCGTCTTTGTTTGCGGAAGCAGCTTCAGGATACCCTGTGCGGCTGCTGCAGCTGCTGCGTCTGCGGTCTGCCCCCAAGAGCCGTCCAGAGAACCTTCCGGTATCTCGTTCTTCTGGGACACCGTGCCGAGCGTCTTGCCGGCAGGATCCTTGACGCGCCAATCGATTTGAATTGGCTGCTTACCCCCGGTACCGGTGCCGACCTTCACTTTACCTTCGATACGATAGGTCTGAGGCGAAGCGGCACTCGCCAGTGCGATGCCATTGCTGGTGAGCTGCTTCTGCAGCGCATTCGTCAGCGAAACGCTTCCGTCGCCAGGGGCTCCAGTCACACTCGGGACAATCGCACTCACAGCCCCTGCACGGCCAATGCTTCCGGTCGTAGCCGCCGCATTTTGGGGTGTCGCGGATGTCGTTGCTGCTGCAGTCTGCACCATTGCCCCGCCGTTGCTGGCGGTAGCCATGGGCTGGGCACTTGCGTTACCCGCGATTGCAGGAGAATTCGAAGCCTGGCTTGGCAACCAAGTCGCCAGCGAAGTCGCGGTCTTTTCCGAAATCGTCTCTAGGATTTGCGGAGTTACGACTTCCCATGGGTCACGCCCGGAGCCTGCCGGAGCCAGTTCCTCGCCGGTAATGCGGTTAACCCGCTTTCCAGCCGGATCTGTCACGTCCCAAATGTACGAGATTTTGGTGCCGCTCGCTTCACGAGCGGACACGACGTAGCCGCGCAGCGTGTATTGCGACGGCTCGCTCGGAGAGTTGACAACAGCGATCTGCTTACGCTGCATCGCGGTGCCGAGCTGCGCCTGCAATTGCTTAGCTACACCATCAGGTGCGCCAATAACCGGTGCTATGGCAATTTTAGTGCCCTGTGTCGCAGAGGCCGGTGCGGCTTGCTCAGGAGCGACCGCCGTGCCTCCGGCGGTTGAGAATATATCTGTGGCGGTGGTCCCGCAGCCAGCAAGTGCAAAGCCCAAAACCGCAGCAAGGCTCGCCAGCGTAAGCGGTCGCCTTGCGCGTTGCGCGCCATCCCTGGTAGCGCGCTGCGCCGCAGCAAAAGTAATGGTCGTCACGACGACGTCCCCCTTTATGATCCACTGATCATCCGGCGGCCGGCGTACAAACCCTGCGGCCTAAAACTCCTATAACCGGTACACATTAGCCACCGATTTAACCTGCACGCCAACATGCCGTCCAGACCCCCGGCGCTCTAACCTGTTCGTACGGCTAATGAACGGGTCGTTACGCACAGTCCAGCTGTGGATAATGCACTTATGCCACGAGAATGGCAGAGATTTGACGCCCGTAGTCAGGTTCACCTCTGTGCGTGGTGCGTCGAAAACTGAAAAATTTCGATTCGTTCTCGTAGGTACACGCAGTGGCCAAGGCAATGGTGCCTACGCCTTGCGCCCCAAGTCTTGAAGCGACATAGCCAAGCAAATCGAAGTAAGGCCGAGGTTGCCCAGGAAATCTCCGGAAGAAACGAAGGTTGTCGTCTTGGGTGGATGTGAAATTTGCTTCGAAGTCATCGCCTACTTCATAGTTATTCTGGTGAATGCACGGTCCAATCGCCGCGATTATTCGATCGCGTTGGGCGCCAACCTCTTCCATTTTAGCGACCGTCGCCTCGAGAATGCCTCCAACGGCGCCACGCCAGCCCGCGTGGGCTGCCGCGACAACCCGCGATTGTGGGTCCGCGAAGAGGACCGGGGTGCAGTCGGCGGTCAAAATTCCAATCGCAAGGCCCGGCACAGACGTCACGAGTGCATCAGCTTGCGGCATGTCTTCCGGTGCAAGGACCTGATCAACAATGACGGCTTCGGCGGAGTGGACTTGATATGGTGTCAGAACATGCGAATGGGTGGCACCAAGATGCGCAGCAACGCGAGATCTGTTCTCAGCAACAGCCTCACGGTCGTCACGTGAGCCGAAGCCGCAGTTGAGACTGGCGTAGAGCCCCTCTGAAACACCGCCGTCCCGCGTAAAGAAGCCGTGACGAATACCGGCGACGTCGTCCAGCGTATCTGCGGTCAATGGGGTCAGCATGTCGAGGTCCATGATCCTCAGGTGTCTCGGTTGAGACAATCCGTGATTGTGTTCAGAAGCCGGGAAGCGTCGGCAACCCGCCGGAACGTACGCCTAATGCCTTGAAGCGTGTACCCATACCTTGCGGAGCCAACAACCGTGCGACACCCAATTCGATGTTGCCTGCTTCAATGGGGTTTGCCGCCATCAGACGTGACGCCCGCTGTACGATACCGAGTGCTCCTAAAAATTCTGCCTGCGTAATAGGACCATCAACAACCAGAGCCGGGTCGGCGGCGTTCTCAGATCCACTCATAGTGATTTGGGTGCGAACGGCCTCGAAGTCGACTTGCGTCGTCAAATCGGCTTCTCCAGGTGAGGTGAGGGGATGTTCGTGATGATGGTCTCGCACCGCTTGCAAGCTGTCACCGATCTCAGATGCCGCATGACCATAGTCGATCAGCAAAGCTGCGAGCGGGGCGCTCTTGCCCAGTGAGGCGAGCGGAGCGGAAAGTTCGCTGAAATCAGGCACGGTGAGGATACTTTCCGCAGGCGCGTTCTCAGCATGCACTGGAATATCGAGCCGGCCACTGGGAGGCAAAGCGATTTCGCCGAATTGCAGCCGGTCCAAGTCGTCTACTGTGACCGAACGGCAGCGCCAGCCCGACGGCGTCGCGATCAGCTGCTCAACGGGAAGCGCATCGAGGAATTCATTTCCAATGACGATCGTCGGCCCTTCTGGAACGTCCTCCAGGCGAGGATGCCAATTGATCGGTAAATCTATTGCCCCAAGCGTCTCGGTCTGCGCGGCGCGGAGCGTTTCACTACTCTCTACAAGATGGACGTTCGCTGCGGAGAGGAAATCGGGCACAAGGCGAAGTGCACGCAAAGCATCGCGCATGAGGGAGCCGCGACCTGGCCCCAACTCGATCAGGTTAATTCTGGACGGGCCACCCATCTGCTGCCAGACGACGGCACTCCATAACCCAATGAGTTCGCCGAAAATCTGACTGATCTCGGGGGCCGTTATGAAGTCGCCCGTCCGGCCAATCGCCTCTCGCCGCCGGTAGTATCCATGATCGGCATCCTGCAGGCACGCCGTCATGTATTGTCGGACAGTCAGCGGCCCGTCGCGTTTTATCCGTGCGATAAGATTGCACGACAGGGGCGTATCGCGTCGCGCATCTGGATCATAGTTCACGTAGAGGCCCGTGACTTGGAGCGCGCCAGCATTATGAACCAGATGCCAAGGAGCAGCATGGGGATGGAGTACACCATACCCTTGGTGATCGGATACTCAGGCGAGAATTGGCGGTATTCGATGATCTTGAAGAATTCGCAGAAGATGCGGAACACGGCGTAGCCCACGAGAAAGATCCCCGTGGTCAGTCCTGGCTGTTTCAGAGCCATCCATTTGTGCGTCACGAAACGCAGGATCAGGAAGAGAACGATGCCTTCAAGCGCCGCTTCATAGAGCATGGCCGGATGCCTTGGCTCTTCGCCCCAACCTGGAAACACCATGCCCCAAGGCATGTCGGTCGGCGTGCCCACGATTTCGCCGTTCACAAAATTGGCCATACGCCCGAAGAACAAGCCGATCGGAACGGCCGCCGCGACGACATCCATGACGGATAGGGCGACAAGCCCCTTCCGGCGCGCGAAAAGAAACATCGCAAGGCCTGAGCCCAGGAGGCCACCGTGGAAGGCCATGCCTCCACGCCAGATCGCGAACACCTGTAACGGGTTCTCAAAATAATATGATGGCTCGTAAAAGAGTACGTGGCCAAGTCGGCCGCCGACAACGACGCCCGCAGCGACCCACAACAGCAATTCATCGACGTCATCGGCGGTCATCGCCGGCTTGTTATCACGCCAGAGCGACGCGTTGGCGACTAGCCGTTTGATATAGACCCATCCCAGGATCAGCCCTGCAGCATAGGCGAGCCCGTACCATCTGACCGCGATGGGTCCGATTTGAAGTGCCACCGGGTCGATCTGCGGATAAGAAATGGCGAGCAAACTCATGTGAATCCTTGGCTGCGCGGGGAAAGCTGGACGCCAGGGATGAACATAGCCCCGCGAGTGTCAAGGTGACATGCTGTGCGAGGCTTGAACGCGCGGGGCAGCGGGCTCATAGTCATTCCCCAGATACATTTGTCGTGTGTGGTGACGGTAACGCGCCCACACGTGTTGATTCTTAAGGACCGAACATGACGCAAACATCAAACCGCCTCTTCGACGATCTCGCCAAGCTCATGAACGATGCGGCCGGCGCAGCGCAAGGCGTCAAGCAGGAGTTCGAGACGATGGCTCGGTCCCAAGGCGAAAAGATTCTTCGCGAGATGGATGTCGTTCAACGCGAGGAGTTTGAGGCTGTACGAGCCATGGCGGAAAAGGCGCGAGCAGAGAACGAACGGCTCGAAGCACGTATTGCCGCTCTTGAGGCTAAGCTCGGTCAAACGAGCTGATCGAACGTGACTCGCCGGGGATGAGGGGCGTACCCGGAAGATGTCGAGTGCCAGAAAGTGCCTCTGGCTAAATATCCACGCGTTTTCAACAGTTTTCCGGAATCTGACGGCACTTGCCCCACGAATGTCGGGGGCTCGCCATCATGACCGTGGACACTCGTGTTCAGTTGGTTGCGACTCGTGCACGACAGATGCTTTCGTGACGCCGCGCGACGAGCTCCGGTGAGGGCCGGGGCAGACTGAAGACCACATATGGCGCGGCACGCGTCCGCAATTTGGGGAAAAAGTAATGGCATCTTCTGAGCTGGGCTACGATCGTGTGACGAACCCCATCGACCTTGTCGAGCAACTGGCGGGACGTCACGAGTGGGCCTGCGATCGCACCGGCGACGATGAACTGACACTGATCGTCTCAGGAACCTGGACGGATTATCACATCTCGCTCAATTGGCGCGATGATCTGGAAGCTCTGCATCTTGCCTGCGCCTTTGACTTTAAGGTGCCCGATACGCGCCTCAGTGAGATGTACCGTCTCGTGGGGCAGATCAACGAGCAGCTTTGGCTGGGCCACTTCGACCTTTGGACACAGGAAGGTCTGGTGATGTACCGTCATGCCCTGCTGCTGAATGGGTCGGTTGTCACCCCGATGCAGTGTGAAGCGCTGTTACAGGCTGCACTCGAGAGCTGTGAGCGCTACTATCAGGCGTTCCAGTTCGTCGTATGGGCAGGCAAGGAGAGCCGTGAGGCTCTGATCTCGACAATGTTCGAGACTGAAGGCCAAGCCTGACGGCGATCGCAGCCGTAGAAAGCTTTTCATTATGACTTTGGCCCTCGAAGGACCGTTGTTGATTGCCGGAGCCGGCAAGATGGGGACCGCCATGCTCTCCGGCTTGTTAGAGGCGGGACTTGAGCCGTTCCAGGTCATTATTCAGGATCCCGCACCATCGCTTGAGGTGCAGGACTTTGTGATACGCGAGGGTGTACGCTGCGCACCCGCGATCACGTCGCTTGAGGCTCCGCCATCGGTCATTCTCGCGGCCGTCAAACCGCAGATCATGGACAAGGTGATGCCGGGACTGGCGCAATTGGCCGGTCCTGACACGCTTTTGCTGTCCATCGCCGCTGGCCGAACGATCGCGAGCTTCGAGCAGCACCTGCCGACGGGGACTGCGGTGATCCGGGCCATGCCCAACACACCGGCGGCCGTCGGTGCCGGGATCACGGTCTGCTGCGCCAACGCGCACGTCAGCGAAAGCCAGAAGTTGATTGCCGAGGAGATGTTGCGCGCAGTCGGCGATGTGGCATGGATCGAAGACGAAGCCTTGATGGATTCGGTCACTGCGGTCTCAGGTTCCGGCCCCGCATATGTTTTCTATTTGGTAGAGGCGCTAACGGACGCAGGCATCGCTGCGGGCCTCGATGCTGAACTCTCCGCGCGCCTCGCCCGTGCGACCGTCGCCGGTTCCGGCCGTCTTCTTGAAGCGGCGGATGACGATGCCGCGACATTGCGTAAGAATGTGACCTCTCCCGGGGGCACGACTGCGGCAGCTTTGGAAGTCTTGACGGCCGATGACGGCTTGAAGCCGCTGATGAAGGCCGCTGTGGCCGCCGCGGTGAAACGCGGACGCGAACTCGCAGGCTAGCAAGAAGGCCGTCGACTCTCTATCACCTAGGCAGGCGGCGGCTCCATGCTAAGTAGGCGCACCGAGCTGTCCTTCGGCCATTTTGAGCGAGATAGAGATGACGGTCACGATTTACCACAACCCGAAATGTGGAACGTCGCGCAACACGCTGGCGATGATACAGGCCAGCGGCGCGGAGCCGGAGGTAATTGAGTACCTGAAAGACCCACCGTCTCGGGCACGGTTGGTTGAACTCATCGCGGCCATGAAAATTCCCGTCCGCGACCTGTTACGCCGCAAGGGAACGCCCTATGATGAATTGGGCCTCGACGATCCGAAGTGGAGCGATGACGAACTCATCGACTTCATGATCGAACACCCTATCCTCATCAACCGCCCGATTGTGGTGACGGACAAGGGGGTGCGTTTATGTCGGCCTTCCGAGCAAGTTCTTGATCTTCTCGACAACCCCGATATCGGCAGCTTCACCAAGGAAGATGGCGAAGTGGTTCCCGGCCGCCGGTAAGTCCGAGCTGAATCTTATATGCCGCGCCTCTGGCAATTGAGCCGGCACGCTCCTAACTCATGAATAATTTGAATCTTGGAGAAAGCGCCGACATGAGCCAGTCCGGAGCGTATCCAGACACCTACAGGGATCGGATAATCGACGCTGCGTTGCGTCTCGCCGTATCGCGCCCGTGGGGTGAAATCTCCCTTCGCGAGATTGCTCAGGCTGCGGGGTCGAACTTGGTTGAGCTGCGTGGCAGTTTCAGCTCCAAAGCCGACATTCTCGCGGCCTTCACCCGGCGCATCGATGATGAGGTTCTGGCCAAGATACCACCGATGGAAAAGGGACAATCACATCGGGATGCGTTGTTCGAAGTCCTGATGACCCGGTTCGATGCGCTGCAACCGCATAAAGAGGCTGTTCGCTCGATCATGAACGGTGTGGGGCTTGAGCCATCTTTGCTTGCACCGTCCCTCGCTTCACAGTCCTGGATGTTGCAGGCAGCTGGCATCAATACGGATGGCGCAAGAGGGTCTTTGCGCGTGGCGGGTCTCGCGACTCTCTACGCATCGGTTTTGCGGACGTGGCTTGAGGATGACGACCCTGGTCTCGCGCGAACGATGGCCGTGCTTGATCGTCGTTTGCGGCGCGGAGAGCGTGCTTTGGAGACTGTTGAGGACGCGGCAGGGTTTGTCGGTCGCGTGGGCGGGATATTCCGTTCGGCAATGCGGCGTAAGGATAAATCAGGCAGAGAGCACGAAACGTCCGCTCCGCCGGCTGGGACGGCACCCCAGCCACCGCAGCCAGAGGCGCCGTGACTTTAGAGCGGCACGCTGATGATTGCGCGCAGGCCGCCCATGGAGCTTTCGCCTAAGGTGATATCGCCACCGTGGCTGCGTGCAATGTCCCGCGCGATTGCGAGACCAAGTCCCGTGTTCCCCGAATCCTGGTTGCGGCTGACGTCGATACGATAAAATGGACGGAACACGTTCTCGCGCTCGTTCTCCGGAATACCGGGTCCATTGTCATCAACCTCAATGCGAACCCAACGGCGCTCCGTCGCTGCACGGATTACCACACAAGTTCCATAACGGCTCGCATTCGAAACGAGATTGGTGATCGCACGTTTGAACGCGTGCCGCTTGAGAGGAAGCACGATATCCTTCTTGCGACGCCGCATCTTGAACGAGATGTCGACACCTAACACCTCCGCCTCGTCGCAGACTTCCCGAAGCATTTTCTTGAGACTGGAGGGTTTGGCCTCTTCGCCACCGTCGCCCTTAGAGAACGCGAGATAATCTTCCAGCATATGCTGCATTTCGTTCACGTCGAAACGTAGCGACTGCACTTCGGGTGTGTCTTCGAGAAACGCAAGCTGGAGCTTGAAGCGGGTCAAGATCGTGCGCAGGTCGTGGCTGACACCCGCGAGCATCGTTGTGCGCTGTTCGACGTGCGTCATGATGCGTTCGCGCATTTCCATGAACGCCAGAGCAGCTTGGCGTACCTCACGCGCGCCGCGCGGCCGGAAGTCCGCTGGTGCGGGACGCCCCTTGCCGAACGCATCGGCGGCTTCCGCGAGTTTCACGATGGGACGTATCTGATTGCGCAGAAACATGATGGCGACCGTCAAGAGGATCACCGACGAACCCACCATCCACAGCAGGAATATCTCCGAGTTCGAAGCGTAGGTTTGTTTTCGCGTGGCCACGAACCGCAGCACGGCATTGTCATGCTTGACCCGGATTTCGACGAGCCGAGAATTGCCAACGGTGTCGATCCAGTACGGCCGATCGATTTGCCGGCTAATCTCGCGCGAAAGCGCTCGATCTAGCAGATCGAAGAACGGCTTAGGACGGGCGGCCGGCAGATCGCCTGCGGGTAGAATCTGCATGGATAGGTTGAGCCGGTCCCGCGCCATTTCGACGAGACGTCCGTGCCCATCCTTGAAAGGATAATTGTCGTAGATCTCTATGAGGGCCGCCACGTCGCGCGCGGTCGCTTCGGAAAGGCGCCGCGTCACGGCTTGCCAGTGACGTTCCATAAAGACGAAGGCGACGACACCCTCGAGCACGACGATAGGCGCGATGATGATAATGAGGGCGCGGGCATAAAGCCCCTTCGGCACGACATCCGAAAGCCGGCGCGCGCCAAGCTCCCGCAGCGACCGGAACCACGCCGTGATGCTAATCAGGAAGCGGTTCCATCTAATACGAGGTGGAGCTCCGGAAGCTGTGCGGAGGAACGTCATGCGATAACTCCCCCCTTTCTTCCAAGCGTTACGCGGGGCCCTTCAAAAAAGTTCAGGCGCGGTGGGCACCATGACACAAATTTCGTCTCCGGAGTGCCGCCGGTCGACGTTGCAAATTCGGATGAGTGCGCGTCAAGTGTTAGTCGGTGTAGAGGATATACCCCTTGCCGCGTACCGTCTGCAAATAGACTGGGTTGGAGGGGTCGTTTTCAATCTTTCTTCGCAGACGGTTGATCTGCACGTCGATAGCCCGCTCGTTGCCCGTCGAGTCGTCGTTCGATAGCTCGTGTCGGGGGATAGGAACACCCGGACGGCTCGCAAACTGTCTCAGCAACTCGCGTTCGCGCTCGGTGATCTTGATGCTCTCATCGTCGCGTTTGAGTTCTCCACGTCCAACGTGGAACACATACGCCCCCATCCGGACTTCATCCCCCGGCACGCCGGGAGCATGCCCGCGGCGAATGATGTTGCGCAGACGTAGCAGCAACTCACGCGGTTCGAAGGGTTTGGGGATGTAATCGTCGACGCCGGCCTCTAGTCCTGTAATCCGGTGGTCGGGATCGGACTGGGCCGTGAGCATGCAAATCGGAATGTCCTTCGTCGCCTTTAATTCACGGGCAAGGTCAAGCCCGCTTTGGCCCGGCATCATCCAGTCAACAAGGACCAGGTCGAAGGATAGGCCACGCATGGCGGCTTTCGCCGCTTCGGCGTCTTTGGACGTCGTGACGCGGAAGCCATTCTCGTAAAGGTAGCGCGCCAAAAGATCCCGAATGCGCTGATCATCGTCGATAACCAACACATGCGGCGCATCGTCCGGCAACGTCTCGTCACCGATTGGTCTCATTGGGTTCCCCATGGGAGCTCCGATCTGTCGGCCCCGCTTACGTAGACTTAATGGCCTTTGATCCAGTGTGCGACCGGATCAAAGCTTCCACCTTGGCCCGGTCTTCGTGCCTAATCATGGCAAAAAGAAAACGCCGGGCAGCCTCATCTGCGCCTGGACCCGCCAGATCGAGCGCAGAACGGATGCGGACCAATTGCAGTTCGGTAAGCCGATCCACCAGCTTCGCACCCTTCGCCGTTGTAAAGAGCAGACGCTGGCGCCGGTCGGACTTTCCGGCCCTCTGTGCAATGAACTCCTCATCAATCAGCTGTTTCAGAACCCGTCCTAGGCTCTGCTTTGTGATCTTCAGAATGTCGAGGAGATCGGCGACGCGCAAGCCTGGATTGCGGTGAACGAAATGGAGGACGCGGTGATGCGCGCGGCCGAAACCATAGCGTTCGAGCACGACATCGGGATCGCCCGTGAAGTCACGATAAGCGAAAAATAACAACTCGATACAGGCGATGAGACGTTCGCGCTGCAGCGCGTCAGCATCGTCCATGCCAGGGTTCTCTTGTAGTTGATCGGCCGGGAGACTGGATGCCTCGACGGGGGCCGGATCATTTATGTCAGTCATGTTGACATATTTGCGTCCAATTGATACCTCTGGCAAGTCCATTTAGCGCGGAATTATGAGACCGATTCAGGGGGTGAACACCCTTGAAATAAGCCCATCCCAAGCGCCAGAATGGCGAACGCAACTTGCTGTTTGATGCCCGAGGCCCTTGCGCCGATGAGCGGCACCAGTGTTCGTTGCGTTGTGGTCGCATTCAAGACACCTTCGAGGAAACCTCAAAATGGCTGCTCTGGTCCCATTCCATGATCGTGATGGCTTTATTTGGTTCAACGGCGAGCTGATCAACTGGCGCGACGCCAAGCTTCACGTCCTCACCCATGCGCTGCACTACGGGAGCGCCGTCTTTGAAGGTATTCGCGCTTACGGTGGCGAGATCTTTGAATTGACGCAGCACTCTGAGCGTTTGGTCGAAGGTGCCCGCATTATCGATTTTGAAATTCCATACTCTGTTGCTGAGATCGACGAAGCTTGCCGTCAGGTGATGAAGGCAAACAATCTCGTTGAAGCCTATCTGCGCCCCATTGCATGGCGTGGCAGCGAGCAGATGGGCGTTTCCGCTCAACACAATAGCATTAACCTAGCCGTAGCCGCTTGGGATTGGGGCTCTTATTTCCCGATGGAGCAGCGGCTCAAAGGCTTGCGGCTAACCCTCGCGAAATATCGCCGTCCTGACCCTGCGACGGCCCCGTGCAAGGCTAAAGCGGCGGGTCTTTATATGATCTGCACCATCGAGAAACACCGCGCCGAGCGCGCAGGCTACGCCGACGCTCTGATGTTCGATTATCGTGGTTACGTCGCCGAGTGCACCGGAGCAAACGTGTTCTTCATTAAGGATGGCGTGATCCACACGCCGACGCCGGATTGCTTCCTGGACGGCATTACGCGTCGCACCGTTATCGGCCTCGCCAAGAAGCGCGGGTATGAGGTGATCGAACGCCATATTCAGCCGGAAGAGCTCGGTTCTTTCTCCGAATGCTTCATTACGGGCACGGCAGCAGAAGTGACGCCAGTCTCTGAAATCGGTGAATATAAGTACACACCTGGTACCATCTCGGAGACTTTGTTGAAAGATTACATGGAGTTGGTCCAGCCTTCGAAGCAGCTCGCCGCGGAGTGAGACCCAACCCACTTTGGCTATGGCGGCACGTCGCTTGTTCGTCCGTCTACCAAGAAATACGCAACTGATTGTCTAGCGCTGCGTTCTCGCTGAGACTGTCCGCATATTGGCGGCAATCTAGGTGAGCTAAGGCGATGCAGAGAGCCGGATTAATCATTGCAGCAGTCGTAGCGCTCAGTTTTTCGGGCGTTTCCGCTCTGGCCCAGGAGGGGCCGGGCGGAGCGATCAATCCCGGCAGGGATTGTCAAACGATCCTCAAGTGCAACTACAAGAAGGGTGGCTCCTTTCGGGGCTGCATATCCTCGTATTCCTGCAGGGTGTGCAAGTTCGTTCCGGCCAACTGTCAGGTCGGGGGGCAGAAGCGAACCTGCCAACGTATCCGTTGCACGTGGGGCTGATGATTAAGGACCTTCAACGGTACAAGGCCGCATCCGCCATAGTCCGCTGAGGACAAGCGCCAGGAACCCTGCGATGCCTGCGCCTACGGCCAACACCACCGATAAGCTTAAATAAATGTCGTGCAGATGGGCCACGAACAAGTAGGCGGCGGTCCAGAACTTTGCAGGGATAAGGCAAACTAAAAAGAGCCCAAGCGTGGGATTGGCCCGGCGCAGAAGCAGGTTATCGACTCTCGCCGTTTTGCCGGAACGGTTATCGAGTACAACACCGGCGGATCGCCCCATGGCCGCTTCCTCGCAACAGATGAGCCCTTACAAAACTGTATGGGCCTGCAACGTGCAATCAGGTTGTTAACGCAGCGATAATAAAATCACCCATTCTGGTGACAAATTGGACCAGATAACGCCGTTTACGTCCTAAGAGTTCCGATTGATGCGGCGCGAAATATAGTGGGCGTGAGTTCGCTTTTGGAAAGGCCTCCTCTTTAGGGACGGGATATGTCAAAACGCGATAGCGCCTACGATGTCGTCATTATCGGCGCTGGGCACAACGGATTGACCGCCGCCGCATACCTCGCCAAAGCAGGATTGCGCGTCGTAGCCTTAGAACGCCGCAAATGCGTGGGCGGTGCTGCTGTTACCGAAGAATTTCACCCCGGTTTCCGCAATTCGGTGGCCTCGTACACGGTCAGCTTGCTCAACCCGCGCGTCATCGCGGATCTCAACCTTCATGCGCACGGCCTGCGCATTGTCGAACGGCCCGTCGCGAATTTCTGGCCCGTGGACGAACGAAGGGCCCTGGTCATGCCGTTCGGCACAGCGGCGCGCCAGCGCGCGATCGCCGAATTCTCGGCGGCGGATGCCGAGCGGCTCCCCGTATATGAAGCGGCGCTCGACCGCGCGGCCGATGTCGTGCGAGATCTAGCATTGCGAACGCCACCCAATGCCGGTGGTGGCATTATCGAACTGATCAAAGGGGCAGGGCTGGGCCGCCGTCTTATCGGGCTCGACTTGAACGACAAACGCCTGCTGGTTGATTTGTTCACGAAGAGCGCGGCCGACTTCCTGAACGGCTGGTTTGAAAACGATGTCGTCAAGGCGGCCTTTGCCTTCGACGGGATTGTGGGCGCTTACGCAGCACCATCGACGCCGGGTACGGCGTACGTTCTCCTCCACCATTGCTTCGGCGAGGTAAACGGCAAGGCCGGAGTGTGGGGGCATGCCGTTGGCGGTATGGGGGCGATCACTCAGGCAATGGCTGCATCCGCGCGCGCCGCTGGAGCTGAAATCCGAATAGATGCCCCGGTGGCGAAAGTAATCGTCGGGAACGGCCGGGCAACCGGCGTCGAACTGACCTCGGGAGAGCGTATTAAAGCCAAAGTTGTTGCCGCCAACGTACCGCCGAAGTTGTTGTTCCGCGATCTCGTCCCTGACACCGCGATTGATCCGGAACTGCGGCGGCGCATGCTGGCGATCAAGTCCGGCTCAGGCACGTTTCGCATGAACGTGGCGTTGTCGGAGCTGCCCGATTTTACCAGCCGTCCCGGCAAGGCCATGCAGCCGCACCATGGCGCAGGCATCATCATCGCGCCTTCTATGGACTACATGGAACGAGCCTATATCGATGCGCGCCTGGAGGGCTGGTCTCGGGCGCCGATCATCGAAATGCTGATCCCTTCGACACTGGACGATACGCTGGCGCCATCCGGCCAACATGTTGCGAGCCTCTTTATCCAGCATGTCGCGCCGCACTTGCCAGGCGATAGAAGCTGGGCCGACCCGGCTGAACGCGAAGCATTCGCCGACGTCGTCATCGATACGGTGACACGTTACGCGCCTAATTTCCGCGAAGCAGTCATCGCGCGCCAAGTGCTCTCACCGCTCGATCTTGAAAACCTCCTGGGCCTCGTCGATGGTGATATATTCCATGGCCAACTGGGCTTGGATCAGCTCTTCTCCACCCGGCCAGTTTTGGGAAATGCCAACTACCGGCTCGGACTGCCCGGATTATATCTCTGCGGTTCGGGAGCCCACCCTGGGGGGGGCGTCACAGGGTTGCCAGGTCGCAATGCAGCTCAGGAAATTGCGAAGGATCTAAAGCGCTGGCCCCAATGGCTCTGAGATACCATCTGTCCCACGACGCAGCCGAAAGGTGCAGTGCAACGAGCAGTTTGCTAAGTGATAGATCAGAGGCTCTCACCCGGTTGCTGCGGGGTCTTACAGACGAAGGATAGAGGAAGGATCGGCGTGTCGCGATTTGAAAAGCCTACGCCTGTGGCACATGCCATGGATGGTGCGAGCTATCGAGCTCTGATGCGCCATCAGGCGGGAGCCGTGACGGTTATCGCTGCTGGCGAGGTGGGTGCACGAGCGGGCCTCACCGCGACCGCTGTATCGTCGCTGTCGGATAATCCGCCAACGCTGCTCGCTTGCATCGGCCGCAACGCGAGCGCACACGATGTGATCGCGACGGCTGGCGTCTTCAGCATCAACCTGCTGGCGAACGACCAGGAGGAGATTGCCCAGCGGTTTTCCGGCAAGAGAGGTCTCAGCGGTGAAGCACGGTTCACCGGTCTCGCTTGGCAGACGCTGAAAACAGGAGCACCCGTTCTGGAACGTGCCTTGGCCAGCCTTGATTGTGAGGTTCTGGAAAGCCACGGGTTCACGACGCATTCGATATTCATCGGTCGCGTTATCGCCGGAACGTTTCGCGCCGAGGCCGAACCGCTTTTGTATTTCCGTGGGGATTACTGGAAGCTGGAATCCCGCTGAGTGAGGCCATGGGGCCGGGGCATCTCTCGAAGGATAGCCATTGATGCTGCGCATCACGCACGCTCTAACGATTGACGACAGCGTTCTGGAAGAACGCTTCATTCGTGCGTCGGGTCCCGGTGGGCAGAACGTCAACAAAGTTTCGACTGCCGTAGAATTACGGTTTGATCTGGCTCGGTGTGAGCAAATGCCCGATCGGGCACGCTCGCGTCTTCGGCGTTTAGCTGGTGCGCGTTTGACAGATGATGATGTGATCATCATCAAGGCCGACCGTTTCCGCACGCAGGAGCGCAACCGGGCTGACGCGCGCGAGAGACTGGCTGACCTGATCCGCGAGTCTCTCATCGAACCCAAGCGCCGCATCGCAACCAAACCGACGCGGGCCTCTAAAGAGCGACGTCTACGGGCCAAAACGCAGCGTAGTGATGTCAAGCGACTGCGCCGTTCCAAGCCCGATCTGAGTTGAAGTCCATAAAGGCGGCGGCATGAGTTCTGTCTGCCCAATCCTCAACAATAACGGAATAGAACGATCATGCCTCGCTTTGCCGCCAATTTAAGTTTTCTGTTCACAGAGCTGCCATTCCTGGACCGCTTTGCGGCTGCTGCTGAGGCTGGTTTTGAAGGGGTCGAGATCCTGTTCCCTTACGATTGGCCCGCGAGCGAGGTTTCCGCGGCACTTAAGGCCAATGACCTCACCTTGGTCCTCTTCAATATTTGGCCCGGCGACTGGGCTGCAGGGGAACGCGGGCTCGCAGGCATCCCGGGTCGTGAAGCCGACTTTGAGGAGCGCGTGGCTCAGGCCTTGCGCTATGCTGACGAACTTGGCTGTCTGCGCCTCCACGCCATGGCGGGATTAGCCGAGCACGGAGCAAATTTTGAAACCTATTACGCGAACCTCTCACGCGCTGCGCGCATGGCGGCATCCCACGGGATCGACATCCTGATTGAGCCGATAAACTCCCGCGATATCCCGGGCTACCTGCTCAATCGGACAGAGGATGCGCGCACAACGATTGAAGCTGTCGGCGTGTCCAACATCGGCCTGCAATTCGACCTTTATCATCGGCACATCGAGCAGGGCGGCGTGGAAAACGCCATTATGGAATTCGGTTATCTCGCGCGCCACTATCAGGTCGCCGGCCCTCCCGATCGTGGCGAGCCCGATGCTGGCGATCTCGACTACGCGGCGATTTTTAATCTGTTGGATGCTAGTGATTTTCGCGGATGGGTCGGTTGCGAATATCGTCCGCGCGCCGCCACCAAAGAGGGGCTTATGTGGGCGCAGCGCTGCGGTGTCCGTTTTGACGGCAAACCCAATACAGCTTGATCGACGCAAAAGCCGGGATAATGCGTGTTATTTCGCTGTTACAATTTTTTACCTGCGGGAGATGATCTCTCAGCCCGTCGAGATAGATTTTAGTTTTGCTACGATAATCGGGAACACGATGCGTTATTGGCGCGTTGTCTGCTTATATATTCAGCACATCGCCCAAAAGACTATCGTTGCGGCTAACGATTGCCTGGGTGATACTGCGATTGCTTAGCAATAAGACAGCTAATGCTCTCCACAGGCTCAAGCTACAGAGCAATCGATGGCAACAATTGCAGCCTTGACGGATCCGACCCAGCCAGCACCCTTCGATAATTATGATCCAAGGGGTCACTATTGCGAACTCCTCGGCACGAAACTGGAACCCGGAAGCAGCGCCATAGGCATCTGGCAGCGTCTTCAGTCTCTCGGCCTCGACGCGTTGCAAACGCGAGCCGCTGAAGCGGCTAATGAACTCTTCAATTTAGGTATTACATTCACCGTCTATACCGAGCGCACGGCGATAGACCGTATTCTTCCCTTCGACGTGATCCCCCGTATCATTCCGGCCAATGAGTGGGACCTGTTGGAAAAGGGAATTCAGCAGCGGGTGAAAGCGCTGAATCTCTTTTTATGGGACGTCTACCACGAACGGAAAATCCTTCGCGATGGCGTCATTCCAGCCAATCTCGTTTTGAAGAATGCCAATTACCGCGAAGAAATGATTGGCCTCGATCCGCCATGCGGCACTTACATCCACATTAACGGCACAGATATTATTCGTGACGCCAATGGAGAGTTTCTGGTCCTTGAGGACAATGGCCGCGCGCCTTCTGGCGTCTCATACGTCGTAGAAAACCGCCACTTGATGCAGCGGGCCTTCCCCGATCTCATGCAGGGGTTGAAGGTGCGTTCGGTCTCCGACTATGGCGAACGCCTCCATCACAAGCTGGCGGAAGTCGCGCCAGAGGGTGTGACTGATCCCACGGTCGTTCTTCTGTCGCCGGGAGTCTACAACTCGGCGTACTTCGAACACATCTTCCTCGCGCGCGAAATGGGCGTCCCGCTCATCGAGGGCCGTGACCTGATCGTCGAGAACGATCGCGTCTTTATGAAAACCGTTGCCGGATTAGAGCCGGTCCATGTCATCTATCGTCGTCTAAATGACGATTTCCTCGATCCAGAGGCATTCAATCCCGAGAGCATGCTTGGGGCCGCGGGGCTCATGCGCGCGGCGCGCCGTGGTAATGTCACGCTCGCCAATGCCGTCGGAACTGGCGTTGCGGACGACAAGGCGGTTTATGCTTATGTGCCGCGCATTATCCAGTACTACCTCAACGAAGAGCCGATCCTCGGGAACGTTGAGACACACATCTGCGCGGAGAAGGAAGGGCTATCCTATACGCTCGCCAACTTGGACAAGCTGGTGGTTAAGCCGGTCGGTGAATCGGGAGGCTACGGTATCGTCGTTGGTCCGAAGGCGACACGAGCCGAGCTCGACGAGGCCCGCGAGGGCATCCTGCGCGATCCGGCGAACTTCATCGCGCAACCAATGATAGACCTCTCCGTCTGCCCCACCCTGACCGAACACGGTTTGCGCCCACGACATGTCGATCTGCGGCCCTATGCGATTACGGGACGTGACACCTGGGTGCTTCCCGGCGGCCTGACCCGAGTGGCGTTGAAGGAAGGGTCAATCATCGTCAATTCATCGCAAGGCGGCGGCACGAAGGATACGTGGGTGTTGAAGGAGGCGTGTAAGTGAGTCTGCTGGCGCGCTACGCAGAGCACTTGTTCTGGATGGCCCGTTATATGGAGCGGGCTGACAGTCTCGCCCGAATTATTGAAACGCATGCGGCCTACGATCGAGGGCGCGAGTCCGAGACGTCGTGGAAGTGGCTCGTGCAGCTCTACGCAGATGACGAGGAGTTCGAGGAAAAATACACCGACGCATCTCAGCGTAACGTCCTGCATTTTTATATCCGAGACCTGGACCATCCAGGTTCGATTTTGTCGGCTATAAAGGCGGCGCGGGAGAACGCGCGCGCACTCCGGGCCTATCTGCCGACAGAGATGTGGTCGCAGCTCAACGAGTTCTACAATCGCATCATGCTGACAGGCGAAGCGGAAATCGACATCGTGCACCTCTCGCGCACGTGTGGCATGATCAAGAGCGGTTGCCAGGCTCAGTTTGGTATCGCCGACAGCACGCTTTATCGCGATGAAGGCTGGCGCTTCTACGGCCTGGGCCAATTTCTTGAACGTGCCGACCAGACGAGCCGGCTGCTCGATGTGAAGTTCGCACAGCTCGCTGCCGAAGAGTCTCCGCAAGACCGCATCGCCGACACGACATTTTGGGCATTGGTTTTGCGCTCGGCGTCCGCGTATCAGGCATTCCAGAGGATCGAAGCCTGCCGCGTCGACCCGGATCGCATCGCTGTCTTCTTACTTCTCAACCCAAGCCATCCGCGCTCCGTTTCCTTCTGCACCCATCAGATGGAACGCCTGCTGCACGAACTACGTATGCGGTGTCGATTGGCGAGGACAGGACGTGCGTTGCATCATCTCGATGAATTGACGGCATACCTGCAGGTGGCTCAGCAGCATGCCGATCTGGTCGGGAACCTGCATGCCTTCAACGACGGCCTTCAGCGGCGCCTCAACGCAATTGCCGATGAATTGGGGGCGACGTTCTTCGGATACGCACCGCATCAACCAATCGTCCAGACACCAGAGCCGGGAATGCCTGTGATCGGAAATGTGACGCAGAGCCAAAGTCAGAGCCAAGGCTCGGCGCCCTCCTAAGCACGCTCCCCCGACCGAAATGTCTTCGTTGCTGCAACCTCATCATCGGTCTCCATGCTTCATGTCGCACTGACTCACCGGACCACATATCGCTACGACCGGACAATCAACATGGGCCCGCAGATTATCCGTCTGCGTCCTGCCCCACATTGTCGAACACCGATTTTGAGCTACTCGCTCACATTGTCCCCGAAGTCGCATTGGCTCAATTGGCAACAGGATCCGTTCGGTAATTTCCTGGCCCGGGTCGTGTTGCCGGAACCGACGGATGAGTTCTCGGTAACGGTTGATCTGATCGCCGATATGGCCGTCATCAATCCGTTCGACTTCTTCATCGAAGAGAGCGCGGCGGAATGGCCGTTTGCCTACGATCCGGCTCTGCAAAGAGAACTTCAGCCCTACCTGTTGCCGGAAGAGATGGGCCCCGAGCTGAAGGCTTACCTTGCGACCATCGATCGTTCTGCGAAAACGACGATCGATTTTGTCTGCGACCTGAACCGCCAACTGCAATCCGCCGTGCGGTATCTGATCCGGATGGAGCCAGGCGTCCAGACGCCGGAGACAACGCTGACCAACGCCTCCGGCTCGTGCCGGGATAGCGCCTGGCTGCTTGTTCAGATCCTGAGAAATCTCGGATTGGCGGCGCGCTTCGTCTCTGGCTACCTGATCCAGCTGAAGCCGGATGTGAAAGCCCTCGAGGGGCCATCCGGGGCCGAAACGGATTTCACGGATCTGCATGCCTGGGCCGAAGTTTACGTTCCGGGCGCTGGGTGGATCGGCCTCGACCCGACGTCCGGCCTCTTAGCCGGAGAAGGCCATATTCCGCTAGCCGCGACACCGCATCCCGTGAGCGCGGCGCCCATTACAGGCGCGCATGAAAAAGCCGAAGTCGAGTTCGACTTCGAAATGGCCGTAACACGCGTGCGCGAAACGCCGCGCGTGACAAAGCCATACGACGATGCTCAGTGGCAAGACATCGTGAATGCAGGTCGCGCCGTCGATGTGCTGTTGAGCAAAGGCGACGTGCGCTTGTCGATGGGCGGTGAACCGACATTCGTCGCTGTCGACGACATGGATGGCGCCGAATGGAATACGGCGGCAGTCGGACCGACCAAACGGCGGTACGCAGAGGATCTTGTGCGTCGTCTGCGCGACCGCTTTGCGCCGGGCGGCCTGCTGCACTACGGTCAGGGCAAATGGTATCCTGGTGAAGAGCTTCCGCGTTGGTCCTTCTCGATTTATTGGCGCGCTGATCAGGAACCGCTTTGGACCGATGACGCGCTCATAGCTCCCGAGGCGCAAGAGGGGCCACCACCCACAAAGCTGGACGCGGAAAAATTCACGAAAGCGTTGTGCGATGAACTGGGCTTGCCCGACGATAGCGGGATTCCCGCATACGAGGATGTCGCTCACTTCATGCTCATTGAGCAGAAGTTACCGATCAACCTGACACCGGAAGACAACAAGCTCGAAAATGAAGCCGACCGCGCCCGTCTTATCCGGGTATTTGAGCGCGGGCTAGGAGCTCCGGTGGGCTATGTTTTACCTATTCAGGCGTGGCAGACGCACGACCGCGGCCGGCGTTGGGTCACCGAACGCTGGGCGCTACGGTGGGACAAACTTTTCCTCACGCCGGGCGACTCCCCGATCGGATTCCGGTTGCCTTTAGCCTCGCTGAACTACGCAGCCCCCGTCGACTACCCACAAGTCATCCCTCGCGATCCGCAAGTGCCCCGCGAGCCGCTGCCGCAACGGCAAGTGCTTTTGCAGCGTCGACGCACAGTGACGCTTACGGCGCAACAGCCCGTGACAGCACCGGAGAAGGATGAAATTTATGGTGCCGTGCGCACGGCCCTTGCCGTCGAGCCGCGAGATGGCCGCGTATGTGTATTCATGCCTCCGCTTGAGGACGCTGAAGACTATGCTGCCCTCGCAGGTGCGATTGAGGGAGCGGCTGGAAAAACGGGAGTAAAGGTCCACATCGAGGGGTATTCCCCACCTCACGATAGCCGATTGAACGAAATCAAGGTCACGCCGGACCCCGGCGTCATTGAGGTCAACACGCAGCCGGTGAGTTCCTGGGCGGAGGCTCTCAAAGTGACGGAGGGGCTATATGAAGATGCACATCAGTGCTGGCTCGGTACAGAGAAGTTCATGCTCGACGGCCGGCATACGGGTACGGGGGGCGGCAATCACATCGTGTTGGGTGGGCTGACGCCCGCCGACAGTCCATTCTTGCGCCGGCCGGATCTGTTGGCGAGCCTTGTCGCCTATTGGCAGAACCATCCCTCACTGTCCTATCTATTCTCCGGGATGTTCATCGGCCCCACCTCCCAGGCTCCGCGTGTTGATGAAGCGCGGCACGAAAGTCTGTACGAGCTGGAAATCGCGCTTGCCCAGGTGCCGGGCCCCGGGGAGGGGCACCTGCCACCCTGGCTCGTCGACCGTATCTTTAGAAACCTGCTCATCGATGTAACGGGCAACACCCATCGTGCCGAAATCTGCATCGATAAGCTGTATTCGCCCGATGGCCCGACCGGTCGCCTGGGCCTCGTGGAATTTCGATCGTTTGAAATGCCGCCGCACCCGCGCATGAGCTTGGCGCAACAACTACTTCTGCGGGCGCTCATCGCGTGGTTCTGGGAAACGCCTTATCGTCGGCCTCTCGTCCGTTGGGGCACGTCACTCCATGATTGTTTCATGCTGCCTCACTTCGTGTGGTCGGATTTTGCGGATGTTGTGGCTGATTTGCGAGCCGCGGGCCTTCCCATCGAGCTATCCTGGTTCGAGCCCCACTTTGAGTTCCGTTTCCCGCGCTATGGCCAGGTTGCGACCCACGGATTGACGGTTGAGTTACGCCAGGCGCTCGAACCCTGGCACGTTATGGGAGAGGAAGGTGCTGTCGGCGGCACCGCGCGTTACGTCGACTCCTCGCTTGAGCGTGTCCAGATCAAGGTCACAGGGCAGTCGGACAACCGCTTTGAAATCACCTGCAATGGGGTGAAGCTCCCCCTTACCAAAACGGGTGGTGCGGGCGAAGCGGTCGCAGGGATACGTTACCGGGCGTGGCAGCCACCCTCATGCCTCCATCCCACGATTGGACCACACGTGCCCTTGACCATCGACATCTACGACACCTGGAGCGGCCGTGCCGTAGCCGGATGTCGCTATCATGTGTCGCATCCAGGCGGCCGCAATTTCGAAAACTTTCCGGTCAATGCGTTTGAGGCGGAGGGACGGCGGTTGGCCAGATTCGAGGGGAATGGCCACACGGCAGGAGCCACCACGCCGATCAATCCTCCCAGAAATCCGGACTATCCGGTCACCCTGGACCTGCGTCTTGTGCGCTAATTCGACCCGTATGAGCATAAATCTACGCCGAATCTGCCGAAACATAGGCCAAGTGTATTCATTTGGTCACGTTGATTGGCAAAGCAGCCTCCTATAATCGGACAGCTTGGGGCGAGTCGTCGGTAAGTAGAAGCCAGCCGAAAGCACGTTTCTTGAAAGACATGGCGCGAACTCAAAAGGACGCGCAATGTATTCCCTACGTGACCATGAGTACCTGCGGTGACCTGGAGCACCGAATAGATGACGATGAGTGCACAGCAAGCCTTGCCCCCTAGTGGGAGCTTGTTAGCCGGTTACCGGCCCATCGCAGGCGTTCGTGATGAACTGCTCGATGAGCACGGCCGGCTCCGGGCTCATTGGGCTGATGTGCTAGAAGCTCTTGAAGGTCTCGGTGATCACGAGCGGCATCAGCGCTCTGACCGTCTTAACCATCGCGTTCGCGAACTCGGCATAGCGAATGATATCTACGCTGACCCGAGCAACACCGAACAACCCTGGCATCTGGATCTCATTCCGCTGATCATTTCTCCCGCTGAGTGGCGTTGGCTTGAAGCGGCGATGATCCAGCGCGCGCGCCTGATGGACGAGATCCTCAAGGACGTCTACGGTGAACAAAACCTCATGCGGCGCAACCTTTTGCCGCCATCTCTCGTATTCTCCGACCCGGCGTTTCTGCGCCCTTGCGTTGGTATAAAACCGACAGGCTCCCCCCTTCAATTTTACGCAGCGGATATCGCACGCGGCGCGGACGGCATGTGGCGGATCATAGATAGCCATGCCGAAACGATGGCCGGCATCGGCTTCGCACTAGCCAATCGCGTTGTGCTGACCCAGGTCGCTGGCGACCTGTCTAAAACCGCAAATATCATGCGCCTGTCGTCGTTTTTCAGCGACATGCAGGCCAGCCTCTTCGCACGGTCGGAAAGACCTGATCCCCGCATTGCACTGCTGACGTCAGGGCCGACGAATAGCGATTATTTCTCGCACGCCTACATCGCTCGATATCTTGGGTGCCTCCTTGTTGAGGGAGGCGACCTCAGTGTGGTGAACGAGCGTCTGTACTTGAAGACGCTTGAGGGATTGAAGGCCATCGATCAAGTGGTGCGCTGCACCGAGGCGGCCTCGTCTGATCCGCTCGAATTGAACCCCAGCGATTTCGGCGGCCCGGTAGGGTTGGTTCAAGCTGCCCAATACAACCCGGATTTGATCGTCAACGCTCTGGGATCAGCGATCGTCGAAAACCGTGGTTTGAGCGGTTACCTTCCGAGACTGTGCCAGGAACTGCTCGGCGAACCCCTGACGTTAGGAGATGCGCCGCGTTATTGGCTGGGTGATGCGGAGGCCCGCGAGCAAGTGCTGCGGAATCCGGACAAATGGATTTTCCGCGCCGCGCACGAAGGAACAGGACGACCGGGCCGTGCAACAGCGGGCCGCATTCTTTCCGCACTCGATTCCGGGACGACCGAGTCGCTCCGCACAGAGGTTGAACTGTTCGGTCAGTCCATGGTCGCGGAAGCACCCGTAGGGTTCGCAACGACACCCTCGCTGGGAGAGAACGGTCTGCATCCCGTGCCGTACGCCGTTCGCATATTCGTCAGCGCGACTGAGGACGGGTATCGGGTGATGCCCGGTGGCATTGCGATGACCGTGGAGACCCAATCCGTCGCGCTGAGCGCCCCCTCTGCATTGACCCGAGACGTCTGGATCAGTTCCGATACCCGTAGCCGCCCGCACACGAGCTTGTGGCGTCCGGCAATAGAAACAGCCACCGTAGATCGGTCGCAGCGCGCGCTGCAAAGCCGCGTCGCCGACAACCTATTTTGGCTGGGACGTTACGCCGAACGGACGGATTGGATTATGCGAGCGCTGCGGAGTGCTCTGGAGCGGCTTGATCAGGATGTGGGGGCTTCGCCTGACGGACCGCGAGCGGCACGGCGCTGTTTGTCCAGTTTGATTGCGCGCGACAGCGACGTGGACCTGCCGGGGCCTGAAGTATCCGACATCGATGCGTTGAACTGGATGATCGGCCAGCTGCTCTGCAATGACACCCACGTCTGCGGCCTCATCCAAACCGTCGAGGCACTTCATCGGACACTCGGACATATTCGGGATCGGCTATCACTCGAAGCATGGCGCACGCTCAGACGGCTTCGCGCAGCGGATTTGCGTGGCGTCGCACGTATCGACGCGCTGGAATGGCTTGAAGATGGGCTGACCTCCATTGCCGCGTTTAATGGCCTGGTCCACGAGAACATGACACGCAACTTCGGTTGGGCTTTCCTCGATATGGGAAGGCGGCTGGAGCGCGCTTACAATCTCTCAGAAGCGATCGATGCCCTGATCGTGAAAAGCGAAGAACATTCCTCCGCGGAATTGGTTCTTTTGCTTGAACTGGGCGATAGCTTTATGACGTATCGCTCCCGTTATCGTCTCGAGCCAATGCTGCATCTTGTGCTAGATTTATTGTGCCTCGACGAAGCAAATCCGCGGAGCATAGCGTTCCAGCTCGCTGCTATTTCAAACCATCTCGAGCACCTGCCCAAGGGGCGGCTCGGAAATACCCTTTCGGAGGAGCGGCGTCTGGTGCTGGGGCTGCGGACTTCGGTCCAGCTCGCGCAGGCCGAATTGCTGGCCGACAAGAGTGGCGATAGCCAGCTCCGGGATGTTCTAACCGAACAAATGGACAAGCTTCCGCGATTGTCCGATGCCATAATGCGTAGTTATTTTAATCCGAGCGACGAGCGTCCAAGTCGTGTGTTCACACGGTTAGAGCCCACTCAATGAAGTTCGACGTCAGTCACAAGACTGTCTACAATTATTCAGCAATGGTCTCCCACTCCAGCCATTGCGTGCACCTGACGCCCCGCCCTATCGCCCGTCAGACTGTCGAGCGTCACAGTCTGATGATCGAGCCGGCGCCGACGACCCGCATCGATAGGATTGATTACTTCGGCAATCCTGTCTCGATCCTTAGCATCGACGGGGCGCATTCCGAATTCGTCGTCCATGCCCGTTCTACGATCGTCGCAGAACCTCCAGAGCCCGTTGATCCAGAAGCGACTTGCGCGTGGGAAGATGTGCAGCAACGCGTGACGACAGGGAACGGCGACTTGGACCTTGATGTGATCCAGTACTTGTCACCGTCGCGGCTGACGCAGCCAATACCGGCGATTCTGACTTATGCGCGCCCGTCGTTTCCGGAGCGGCGGCCAGCCATCGCGGCAGCCTGGGATCTTGCGCAACGCATTTTTCAAGACTTCAAGTTCGACGCGACCGCCACGGATCTCTCTACGCCGCTCAGTGAAGTCCTGCGGAACCGCCGCGGTGTTTGTCAGGATTTCTCGCATCTTATGCTGTCTTGCTTGCGCGCGATGCATCTCCCGGCACGCTACGTGAGCGGTTACATATTGACGAAGCCACCTGAAGGGGGCGAGCGGTTGCAGGGTGCCGATGCCTCCCATGCATGGGTGTCGATTTGGGCGCCGGAATGCGGTTGGGTCGATATGGATCCGACCAACAAGATCATGCCAGGCGAGGAGCACATCACCATCGCCTATGGCCGTGACTATGATGATGTATGTCCGATCAGTGGCGTCCTGTTGGGCGGACGCGAGCACGGGGTACGTGTCGCCGTTGACGTCGTACCCACTAGCTAGTGATTGGAAAGGTTAGGCAGAACCTTTTGCTCACCATGCCAGCCGCTTGCCCGGCGGACGGCCCGCTCTTTTCCCACAGCTTGCACCAAGCCGTGAACAAAGGCCATTTTCTCCAGCGCCGCTGACGGGTTGACGAAAGGATAGAAATCCTGATGCCCCATGCTGCGACTGAGGCTGTTGAGCGCCAGTGTCAGAGGCACCCACCGTTCAATGAGAGCATCGAAGGCTTCTGCTGAATAGCTGTCAAACCTATTGGCGGAATCTTGATCGTTCGCGAGCGTAATGCCATTTGCCTCGGCGGTGTCGACAGCGTCGATTATGTGCAGATAATGCGCCCAGGTCTCTGCCCAGTCTTCCCACGGATGTGAACTGGCGTACGCCGACACATAGCTGGATTGCCAGTCAGTCGGCGGACCTGCCGCATGATACTGTGAGAGCGCGCGCTCATAGTCGATGCGCTCATCTCCAAACAAGCGCCTGAACTTATCGATGTGCGGCGTACGGTCGACAAGAATTGTCCAGTAGTAATGGCCGCTTTCATGCCGGAGGTGACCGAGAAGGGACCGATAGGGTTCAGCAAATAGCTGACGCGCACGCTCACGCTCCACGGCATCGGCTTCCGCCAGGTTGACGGTAATCAAGCCATCTGCATGGCCCGTCATCGCCCCGCTGACAAAATCGAACTTCAATCCGGGTTTGCCATCGATCTCCTCGTCGAAGGGAAGGGAGAGCCGCATCAAAGCATAGATAAGCCGCTTCTTGGCATCCTCGAGAGCTGCCCATGCGGCGGTGCTACCGTTATCGGAAAGGTTAGGAATGGTTCTGTTGAGGTCACATGCTCGGCATAGACCGCTTAAGTCCCCCCTCCGCATCAGCCAATTACACACGCCATGCTGTGAATTGCTGCAATAATGAACCCTGAGGGGCTGCTCACCGATCGTTTCCAACTCATTATCTGGCGTGGGCTGCAGCGCGGACATCGTCAGCCGCTCGGGGAGAAAACCAAGCGGGCTACCGCACCGCACACAATGCACGTTCTGAAAATAAACGATGTGCCCGCAATTCGAGCAGTTGAATTTCTGCATGGAACAACGATACCCTAATGTCGGGTAACCCCGGTTGAGTTGAAGAAAACCGTCCTGAATAACGTACGAGCAATCTGATGGGTTGCGCCGCCTGCTTCAAAAGCGAATGAGGTCATGACTGCCGTGGGCAGCGAACCTTGCTACTCTGACCCCGTCACGGGACGCCACTATGCACTTGGCGACCCCCGTTGGCGGTCGGATGATGGCCACCCCTTATCGATCATCGAGCTATGCGGTTTGCGTGCTTCCGAAATCGACGTGTCGGAACGCAGTCTTTGGCGCTATCGCAAGGCCTTACCGATTCCGATCGCAAACCCCGTCTGTCTGGGAGAGGGTGTTACCCCCCTTATCCAGCGTACATGGAATGGCCGCCAGTGCCATTTTAAACTGGAATGGTTCGCCCCGACCGGGAGCTTCAAGGACCGTGGCGCATCTGTGATGGTCTCGTTCCTGCGGCAGCTAGGCATCGCCGCTATTTTGGAGGATAGCTCGGGGAATGGCGGAGCGGCGATTGCCGCCTACGGCGCGGCTGCGGGAATGCGCGTCAAGATACTTGCACCGGCTAATGCCCAACCCCCCAAGATCGCCCAGATCAAGGCGTACGGAGCTGAAGTACAACTCGTGGAGGGGCCACGGGAAGCCACGGAAGCTGAAGCGATCCGCCAGTCTTCGGAAGTTTTCTACGCCAGTCACAACTGGCATCCCTTCTTTTTGCAAGGAACGAAAACTCTCGGCTACGAGCTCTGGGAGGATCTGGGCTTTCATCCGCCAGATAACATCATCATACCGACAGGCGCAGGCAGCAACGTTCTCGGGTGCGACCTAGCGTTCACAGAGTTGATGCGAGCGGACCAAATTCATACGTTGCCGAGACTTTTCGCAGCTCAGCCAGAAAATTGCGCACCGATACATGCACACTATCAGGCTGACAGGCACGCGATGGATGCGTTGCATTTCGCGCCGACCGTCGCTGAGGGCGCGTCTATAAAGAACCCGGTGCGTCTCGGTTCTGTACTTAAAGCGATACGACGTTCAGGCGGAAACACGGTCGCCGTGAGCGAGGCCCAGATCGTCGCGGCGTGCCGGGGGTTGGCAGCCCAAGGACTCTATGTTGAACCTACCAGTGCAGTGGCCGCGGCCGCCTTTGATTTGTTGTGTCGGCGTGGGGAAATCGGTCCCGACGAAACGACGGTCGCCGTGCTGACGGGCAGTGGACTTAAGGCCTCAGCATTTATGACAGAGCTCTTTTCTCACTGACGAACGGGGGCTCTTATGAGCGAATCCTAGCGACGTCAGCAACGTGAAATTGAAAACAAAACACATAAAAATCAAAATGTTATATAGATCACATGTAATCGTAAATTAGCAATTTGTAAACCGAGGTGCATCTACCGTCCGTCACTGTTCCCGACACAGATGGTGGTAACGCGATGGCTACATTGCAGGCGGCTGACTATTCCGCCCGGTGCATCCCCCGACTGTTCCATGAGATCGTCGAAGGCAGTGTCGATGCCGTCGTCGTTGCTAATGAGGGTCACACGATCGGCTACGTCAACGCGGCGGCCGAAACATTGTTTGGTTATAGGCGCGAAGAACTCGTGGGGCAGCCGCTGGATATGCTCATCCCTCGCGCTGACCGGCGACACCGTCGACACTTGATCGAGCGCCTGAGTGCGTCTCCCACATCCAGATTTCTGTATTCAGACCATCATCATACGTTTTACGCGCTGAGGGCGAGCGGAGAAGCCTTCCCAGTCGAGATTTCTATCCTCAAGACGAAGGATGAATTGGGAGTGCGTTTCATCGCGTTCGTCCGCGACCTCACCAGACAGAAAGAGCTTGAGGCGAGCCTTGAGCGTCTCGCGAGCACGGACCCATTGACCGGGACACGCAATCGTCGTGCATTCTTGGAGGAAGCTCGGAAGGAACGTTTGCGCTGGAGGCGCTTTGGCGAGCCGCTGTCCTTGGCAATGATCGACCTGGATTGTTTCAAGAGCATCAACGACCGATTTGGTCACGTCTATGGAGATCAGGCGCTCAAACATTTTGTCACGACCGTCAACAGTACAATCCGGGAAGTCGACATCTTCGGGCGTTGGGGTGGGGAAGAGTTTGCGTTGCTTTTGCCCGCGACATGCCTGCGTAATGCAGCAGTCGTTGCAGAGCGCATCAGAGCGCGCGTACAGGCAGCAACACCGCCGCGAGAGCCCCGTTGCGCCTCCGGATGTGCACAGATAACGGCGAGTATTGGTGTCTCAACCTTTGTAAGTGATCAGGACACGATCGAAAGCATCATAAACCGTGCCGACCGTATGCTCTATATGGCCAAATCGTCAGGCAGAAATTGCGTCTGCCTTGATACCCGTGGCGATTGATCACTAGCCTCTGGTAAAATCCGACTCCGAGTACGATCTAAACTCCGTATGCATAGTTTGATTGCGGAGGGGGCGAGCGCCGTCAAAATTTGATCGTCGCGACGCTGGGACCGGATTGGTGTACGCCAAGTCGAAGGCAGAGGAAATGTTCGCCGGGACGCCGGCGTGGAGAAGGAGACAGCTATGTACAAACATATTTTGGTGGCAACGGATGGATCGGAGCCGGCCGAGCGCGCGATGCGCGATGGCTTTCAACTGGCGAAACTGCTGGGCGCTAAGGTCTCGGCCATAACCGTCTCAAGGCCGTGGCAGGCCGTAGCGCCAGGCGAGCTTATGGTGGCATTCCCGGAAGAGGAATACATGCAAGGTATTCAGCAACTCGCGGAAGAGAATTTGAAGAAGGTCACGGAGGCGGCGGCGGCAGCGGGTGTGACGTGCGAAACGATGCACGTCATTAATGATCAAGTCTATCAAGCGATCATCGATGCGGCTGAAAAGAATGGTTGCGATTTGCTCGTGTTAGGGTCACACGGCCGCACCGGACTAGCCCAGTTATTTTTAGGCAGCGAAACACAAAAAGTTCTGGCGCACACAAAAATTCCTGTCCTAGTCCATCGCTAACCGGTGGTGCGTGCCAAAGTGTGTGGAACGGAAGTAGTGATATCGCGTTTCCGATCTACAGACTACGCAACAACGGAGAGTGGATCATGCTTGGTTGGGCCGTCCTATTCCTAGTGATTGCGCTGGTCGCAGCAGCACTTGGATTTGGTGGAGTAGCTGCAGTATCAGTGGAAATCGCGCAAATCGTCTTTTGGGTTTTTATCGTTCTGTTCGTCATTTCTCTGATATACGGGCTGATAAGTGGGCGACGTCCACCAGCTGTCTGACGAAAAGAATGTGCCGGGCGTGTCGCATGCGCCCGGTTTTTTTATGTTGAATCCAATAATTCCTGAAATTCATTCCAGGCTAAGAACATCCTGAAACTTTGAGACGGCACAGAGGTTGAGCAGTGGCTCCCTCATGTTTCAACGTGCGCCATGCTCACATCGATTTTGCAAACGACGCCTTCCGGTAGATAGTTGATGACAGCATTTCCATCGAGGGCTCGCGCTAGGATCCGCTCAGTCATCGTCTGCCCGAAACCGGGTGGAGAGGTCGGAGGGGACACTTCCGGTCCATCCTTTTCTTGCCACGTAATTTTGAGCGTATTCGGATCATCCGCTGGATCGAGTGTCCAGAAGACATTGATTTGCCCCTTGGTATCGGAAAGCGCCCCGAATCGTTGCGCGTTGCGGGCAAGTTCGTGCAGGGCAAGGCCCAGGTTCTGCGCGGGTTCTGTTCTTATGCGCACACTAGGTCCCTCAAGATGGAGTCTCCTCTCCGCGCCATCCAGGTAGGGTTTTATTTGTGTGCGAACGAGTTCATCCAAGGGAATGGCGCGCCAGTCGTGCTCCACGAGGAGGTCCTGACTGCCCACCAATGCGCGAAGACGCGCATCGAATGATGCCAAGAATTCGCTTAGAGACTTTGACCGTTGCGCTGTTTGTCGCGCGATGCCGAGCAAAATCGTAAGTGTGTTTTTGGACCGGTGAGACATTTCACGCAAAACGCTACGTAAACGCTCTTCGCGTTCCTTCTGCTCAGTGACTTCCACCGCAATGGAAAGGATACCCGCGATCGACCCATCCTCATTGTGATAGGGCTCCGCGGTCAAATCGAAGTAGCGCAACTGATGGCCGTTCTGGACGATGACCTGACCGCGTTCTTCTTCGCCGGTATCGATAACTCTCTGTTTGAGAGACATCGTTTCCTCAGAAGTCTTGTTTGGCAGGATTTCGTCATCGGTCCGCCCCAGCATGTACTGAGCGTCAAAACCTGACGGAGCATTACGTATCCAGACGTAACGCAGACTAAGATCCTGCATCGATACCGTGATGTTTGTATCGCGCAGCGCTATTTCGAGCCGTTTTTTCGCTTCGTAGACCTCGCGGGACCGTACCGCAACTCTCTCCTCCAAATCCTTCCGTGTTTCGCGAAGTTTTTCGAGCGTGCGGCGGTGTGCGGCAACGCGATGTTCAAGGTCGGCGCGGGACGGCATCTCGATAGCCGCACTGATCAGCAAGCACACAGCAATGGCGGCAAAAGGAGCCACGATAGCCGCACTGATCCACGCAAATTCCGCGATCTCGCTTTCTACGAGCCCATCGGGAAACAAGGGTGACAGATAGGTCGTAAGCCAGTGCGAGGTCGAAGGGAGCAGCAACGCAACGCCAGTCAGGAATGCAAACACGATCCCCAACGCCACACCCCACCACCCCGAGGGAGATAGCTCACTCAGCCGCTTTATCAGAAGGATGCTTCCAATGGCCATCACAATAAGCGCTGCGCCCACCATGGCTTGAGCTGCGATTGCGATGCCGGTTTCTGGCTCCAATTCGTTACCTGCGACTAGATATAAAAAGTTTGGGATGAAAACGGCGAGCGGACCATATCCGGACGCCCAACATGAAGACGTCAAGGCGAAGCGAAAATTAGGGACAAGTGTGCACGCCGCCTATTCTTGAAACGTTCTTTAGCATGGCAGGTTCCCTATTCCTGTTCCTCTGAGAACTCCGGAAAGTAAACATCACGTACATATAATTGCGGGAGCAACTGATTCGGGTTGCCCGGCATAGTGATTTCTCGACGAGCATAGGCAGTCCACGGAACAAAAATGCGGGACGACATCTTCCTCATCCCTTACCACTCCGCAAGTACTTGGCCGTGAGAAGTCCCCTGCAGACGAGATCACGCATCGAGGCGTCTCGGACAAGGTTAACGCGAGATCAGAAGAAGAGTTCCTTATCGTCGCGGATCGCAGGGTGAACTTGATTTCGCAGCGTGCCGGCTTAGTCGGGCAACGTAAGTTCGTCAGATTCATCCGCGCTTATGGCGGCAAGGGGGGCTGAAAATTCATAGCGTAAGCCCTCGGCGGCGAATGTGATTTTGGGCTGACTATCCGGTCCGTGCGCGAGTGATTGGCGCAAGAGCGTCTGCCCGAAGCCGCGGCGCGTAGGTTCATTGACGGGAGGCCCACCACTTTCCTGCCACTCAAATCGGCAAACGGCGTTACGGCCACGTCCGACGACGTTCCAGCGGACACTGACGCGGCCAGTCGAGTTGGACATGGCTCCATATTTTACTGCGTTCGTCGCGAGCTCGTGCAGGATAAGCGCGAGTGTTTGCGCGGTGCCGGCGCTTAGCTGAACATCGGGACCGCTGACTATAGCGCGTGCACCAAAAGCCTCGAGCTCGGCCTGGACCAATTCGCGTAGAGGAGCGCCGGACCAGGATGAATCGAGAAGGAGCGTATGGGCGCGGGCGAGTGCGTGAAGGCGCTTTGAAAAGACTTCGCGCGCCTCTTCGACATTGCGTCCGTCCGATAAGCTGCGGGTTGCAATAGATTGCACGACCGCGAGCGTGTTCTTGACCCGGTGCGCAAGCTCCCGCGTCATCAAAGACATACGTTCATTAGCTTCATCTGCCATTGCTTGGCGTTGCCCGATGGAGAGCACGAGGAATGAGAGGAGCGCGGTCGCCATCAAGCCAGCAGCTAGCAGTGTGTGGGCACCTGAATAATCAATTGATTGCTCGAACTCTGGTGTGGATTCAAAGCGCAGAAGCCAGTTTGCTCCGTACAGGTCGCGTGCAGCTTCAACACTGAACCGTGGCTTCGATCGCGCAGCGCTCATACCATCGGTAAGGTTTTCGGATTGATAGAGCTGTTTCGGATCGGCACCACCGGTGGCATCGAAGATCGCTATACTCGTGAAGCGGTCGGGGCGCGGATATTGGCGCTCGACCACACTTTTCATTAGTTCTTTCACACGCAAGGGGCTGTAGATGAACCCGCGCAGCGCCGCGCGCCGTTCTTCAACGGTACCGGTCGGCATGTTTTCGCGATAAAGCGGCAGGTAAAGTAGAAAGCCAGACGAACTGTCACTGTTCGCCTCTTTGGTTTGAAGGCTAGTAACATAACCGCTGGCCGCCGGTAATCCCGTGTCGCGCGCGCGTATCATCGCGGCTCTGCGGACAGGTTCTGACCACATGTCGAAGCCGAGAACCTCCCGGTTCTGTACAAACGGTTCGACAAAGACGACCGCAGAATAGATGTCTCGATCTTCTTTGGGCTTCAGATCGTAACTTGGGAAGCCCTCGCCCCGGACGGCAGCGATATGCGCGTCCCTTTCGGTTCTCGTCAAAACGGCAGCAAAGCCGATGCCTTTGATCCCTGGAAAATTCTCAGTAATCCGCAACGCTTCAACGTAGCGACGAAATTGAGTGCGGCTGACAGCCGGAAGGGTTTCGAAAAGGGCTTGTGTGCCCCGCAGCATATGCTCGTAAGCGGTTGTAGAACGCTCAATTTCCGCCATGAGGGCTTCGGTGCGTCCCTGAAAGACCTTTTCGGCTTGTTCCGTGACGCTGGAAACGCCAAAGCGCCAAGCTAGCGTCGTGGCCGTCAATCCGACCACGGCGACGATCATTACGGACCGTACCGTAGGCCGCATTGCTGCTCGCCAATCAGGAATATGGGATAGAAGCCGTCGAAAGGTCGGAAGCATGCGGTATGATAACTGTCCTTATGCTGCTTTTTCGGCTGAGCTCGGGTGAAAGATCTATATGGCGCCAAACAATCGCATCGTGCGTGCGTCCCGTAAAGCTGTAGGCCGCCAACCGATGAATGTTGGCTCTTCGACCGCAACTAAGGGAACTCATGCATCGCACACGCGTTCAATCAGGTCGGGTTCGTGAGATTGGCGCTGCGCACAACCGTGGGCCCATTCGCAAATTGCTAGGTGCTCGCAATACGAGGGGCTGAGATGGCAAAGCCAGACACTCTCATTGTCACATGTCCAAAATGCGCGACGCTTAATCGTGTTCCCTTTGAAAAATTGGGCGACCACGGCACATGTGGAAAATGCCACAATCCGCTATTTGCGGGGAGCCCCATAGAGTTGACCTCTGAAAACTTCTCAAAGCACGCCGCTTCGAGCGACATCCCCCTACTCATCGACTTTTGGGCGAGTTGGTGCGGTCCGTGTCGACAAATGGCGCCTGGCTTTGCAGCCGCAGCCCAAAAGGTCGAACCGCGTTTGCGCCTGGGCAAGGTGGACACTGAAAAGGAGCAGGACTTGGCGGCGCGTTTTGGTATCCGCAGCATTCCGAGCCTCGTTCTCCTGCATAAAGGTGAAGAACTGGCGCGCACCACCGGCGCCATGCCCGAGACGGCACTTCTGAATTGGATTGACAACGCGATGGCAAAGCGTCAGCGACATTTCCCAAGCCAATCAATTGGGGATGAAGCATGAGCTTGTTATTCACACCGTCAAAGGTGGGATCTGTACAACTCCGTAATCGTATTATCATTGCACCGATGTGCCAATATTCAGCCGAAGAAGGTTGCGCCACTGATTGGCACATGATTCACCTCGGCAATCTGGCTCTTTCTGGAGCTGGGTTGCTCACGATCGAAGCCACGGCGGTCGTGCCAGAAGGACGGATCAGTCCTGATGACCTAGGTCTGTGGTCTGATGATACGGAAGCCGCGCTTAGCCGCGTGTTGCAGGCCGTTCGGCGTTACTCGGACATTCCGATCGCTATTCAGCTGGCACACGCCGGACGTAAGGCATCCGTGCGCGTGCCTTGGGAGGGCGGCGCGCAGATTAAACCGAATGAAAGTCGTGGCTGGCAGACCTACGCGCCTTCAGCCATACCTTTTGCCGAAGGCGACAATCCGCCGGTGGCCTTGGATCGCGGCGAAATGGAGATAATCCGCGAAGCCTTCGGTGAAGCTGCAAAACGAGCGGCGCGCTTGGGCCTCGACGCAATACAAATTCACGCGGCGCACGGATATCTGCTGCACGAATTTCTTTCACCTCTTGCCAACCAGCGAGACGATGAGTACGGCGGCAGTTTGGAAAACCGGATGCGGTTTCCGCTTGAGGTCTATGACGTCGTACGCGCGGCCTTTCCGGCTGATCGCCCCGTAAGTGTCCGTGTATCAGGATCGGATTGGGCGGAAGGAGGCTGGGACAGCGAGCAGACGGTTGCTTTCGCCAAGGCCTTAGAGAAGCGCGGATGCAGCGCCGTCCATGTGTCGAGTGGCGGCCTGGTCCCTACTCAAAAGATCCCGGTCGGGCCCGGCTATCAGGTGCCGCTCGCCCGCGCCGTAAAGGCCGCGACCAAATTGCCGACGATCGCGGTTGGGTTGATCACCAGTTACGACCACGCAGAAGCGATCGTCGCGAATGGAGACGCAGACTTCGTCGCACTCGCAAGAACGATACTCTACGAGCCGCATTGGCCTTGGCATGCTGCGGCGCACCTCGGTGCGACCGTTAAGGCGCCCAAGCAATATCTGCGGTCCCAACCTGCGCGCTATCGACATCTCTTAGAAGGATAGAGCACAAGGAGTTTCGAGTGACCTTGCTAATTTTGGATCTTGAACCGCCAACACAATGAAAGACACTCCGCGCAAACGCGGCGTGGTGAATATTGTTCGGTGGAACACAATGAACGAAAACGAGGTTGCAGAAATGCAAGATGAAGCCGGGGAAAAGAAAGACGCCGTCGATACCGTTCGGGAAATGAACGACGAGACCAAAAGCTCCCGGCTAGAACGCGGCGAGGAAGAAAAAGCCCGCGAGCGTTCTCGCCTGCGCGCGGCGGCAGTTTTCGAGATCATCCGGCGAGAGGGGCAAGGTGAGCTGGCGAGGGGCTTCCCCGCATTGTGGTGGTCCGGCCTTGCCGCGGGCCTCTCAATTGGTTTTTCCGTGCTCGCAGAGGCTTTTCTTGCGGCTCATCTGCCCGATGAGCCGTGGAAACCGTTGGTCGACAACCTCGGATATTCGGTTGGCTTTCTAATCGTTATTCTCGGACGTCAACAGCTCTTCACCGAGAATACTCTGACCGCCGTCCTACCGTTTATTTCCAGAGGTGGGCACGTTTGGTGGCTGGTCTTGTTACGGCTGTGGGGAATTGTTTTGGCGGCCAACCTTATCGGCTGCATGATCTTTGCGTACTTCATCTCGCAGAGCGGTGTGTTGCCGCCCGAGGTTGCCCGTGCCGTGACGGAAATCGGCGAGCATATGATGACCAACACACCGAGCGAGATGTTCCTCAAGGGGATTGTGGCGGGTTGGCTTATTGCTGCGCTGGTTTGGATGATGCCGTCCGCCGAGGGCAGCGAGTTTTGGATCATCACCCTGATGACGTATTTGATCGCGTTGGGGGATTTCACCCATGTCATCGCAGGATCTGCAGAAGCGTTCTATCTCTTCTTTGAGGGACGCGTTGGTCTTGCTGATGTCTTCGGGGGTTTCCTTTTACCCACGCTTGCGGGAAATGTGTTTGGCGGCACAGTGCTGTTCGCCGTCGTCGCCTATGCGCAGGTGCGTGAAGAGATCGCCAAGGAACGGTAAGCGTGCATAAGGAAATGTGCGTCGGCTGAGCGCGAGGATTTTGTCCTTTCGCCGGCCGACGCCGCGACATTCAATCAGGCGACGATTGCACCCAACATCCAGATAGCTTTCTCGTGAAACGCGAGGCGCCCGTTTAGAAGATCGTGCGTTACAAAGTCTTCGTCTTCAGCCGCGCTTGCAGTGATGCTGCGGATGCGCCGGGCCATTTCCTCGTGATCCGCGATAAGATGTTTGACCATCTCCTGGGCTGACCGTTTGCTCGTTTCTTCATTGAGCTGGGTCATAGACTCTAGCTTCTCAAAGCTCAGCGGTGTGGGGTAGCCCAACGCCCGAATGCGTTCCGCGATATCGTCGGCGGCTTGGAAAAGATTTTTGTAATGCTGTTCTGTAAGTTCATGGAGCGGAAGGAAGACAGGCCCAACGACGTTCCAATGGTAGACATGAGTTTTCACGAGCAGCGTGTAGGTATCGCCGAGGACCTTCCCGAGATCTTCAGCGAGCTTTGATCTGCTTTTTTGATTGAGCCCGGTATTTGGATTTTCGTTGGCCGGCTGCGCGGCAAGAGCGGTCTTTGCCATGTTTGTTTGCCTCTAATTGAATTTGAAACAGCGTGACCCGTAGGCCGACGCGTAGGGCCACGGACTGGGGGACGTCCCGGCTCGCAGAGGCAACGCACTGTGCAAGTCCATCGTTCCCCCGCTTGAGGCAAGGCAAAGTTCAATAAAATTGGAGAAGGGTGACAAAGACTTGGCAGGATCAGCCGTTACGTCCGGCGATCGTTCCACTGATAGGAATGGTCACGTCGCCTGAGTATTCGAGTGCGAGATCTTCAGCAGACTCGATGTGCATGATTTCCGCAAGGCGTGCACGGGCTCGGTTGACACGGCTCTTCACGGTGCCCACGGCGCAACCGGAGATTTCAGCGGCTTCTTCGTAGCTGAAGCCTTCAGCAGCGACGAGGAGGATAGCCTCGCGTTGATCCTCCGACAGTTGCTCAAGCGCGGAAACAAGGTCGTTGAGGTCAAGATGTCCGTGTTGAGCAGGTTGGACGGAAAGCTTCGAACTATATTCACCGTCGCCATCAGCAACTTCCCGTCGCCGTTTCCGAAACTCAGAGAAATATGCATTGCGCAGGATCGTGAACAGCCAAGCCTTCAGGTTGGTGCCTTCCTGGAACGTATCGATCTTGTCCCAGGCCTTGACCAAGGCTTCCTGCACGAGATCGTCTGCACGATCCGCATTGCCGCTAAGTGAGATTGCGAACGCCCGAAGGTTGGGGATCGCAGCCACCAGGGCGCGTTTCATCTCTTCGGATTGTTGAGCCGCTGTCACGATTTACGCCTCTTTGCAGCTTCTTCCGATACTTGCAACTGGTCGAGCAACTGCAAAAATTTGTCTGGAATCGGTTGCTGTATGAGCTCTCCATAGGACGCACGAACCCGTCGACCGACGGCATCACGCACCTCCGAATTGCTATCGCGCACCGAACTGGTGGCGATTGTGTCGATGTCACCTTGCCTCAATTTTTCTTCTTCTCCGCAATCGGTATGCTTGTCCTCTCCGCCGCCTTTACGGGCTATGTCGGTAGGGTCCACCACCTGCCGCAGCTCCTGGTCCTTGTTCGCCATCAGTTCCCTCGGGGGATTCCTTGTTGATCTATCCCAAATCAACTGATCCTATCGGATACCAGACCAGTCCGGCAAACCTGCACGGCATGGTGCCCACCACCAGCCGAAAACGCGTGCAGCGTGGGATGGTTCCGGAGTTTGGAACTTTTTTTTCGCCTGCGGGTTTCCATCGCCGATGACCAAATCAAATCGCACTAGACGTCCACAATCAGGAACATCTTATGTCGCTAGCTACAGTTATCGCTCCTCACCTTCCGTATTTGCGGCGCTTTGCGCGCGCGCTTACGGGAAGTCAGACAAGCGGGGATGCCTACGTCGCAGCAGCGCTCGAGGCACTTGTTGAGGACCCTGACAGCTTCCCTGACACTCTCCCGCCACGCGCGGCGCTATTCCAGGTCTTCCTCAAACTTTGGGGGTCGTTGGACGTTAATTCTCAGCACAATCGTGAGGCCGACGAAGCCGTGGACACGCTGATCGAGCGCAAGCTCGAGGCAATTACACCGCGACCTCGCCAAGCCTTCTTGCTTGTATCGGTTGAACAATTTTCTCCCGATGAGGCTGCTGCCATTATGGGGGTCCCAGAAAACGAGTTGAATGAGCTGGTCGAGGAAGCTGGCGCAGAAATTGCTGCGCAGGTCGCCACCGATGTGCTCATCATCGAAGACGAACCGCTGATCGCGATGGACCTGGAAGAAATCGTTTCGTCGTTGCGTCATCGTCCGATCGGCGTAGCAAGAACGCACCGCGAAGCCGTCGAGCTTGTTAAAAAGAGGACACCAGGCCTGATCCTTGCGGACATACAACTGGCCGATGGAAGTTCGGGGATCGATGCCGTCAACGAACTTCTGGGCTCAATCGAAGTTCCGGTGATCTTCATTACGGCTTACCCGGAGCGGTTGCTGACCGGGCAGCGTCCGGAACCGACGTTCCTTCTGACCAAGCCTTTCCAGCCCGCCATGCTCAAAGCTCTTATCAGTCAGGCGCTGTTCTTCGAACAGAAAGCTGGTTCTAAAGCAGCCTGATAACAGCAATTGCCGCCAAAACTAAAGAAGCCCCGTATCGCTTTCTGGCGATACGGGGCTTTGCATTGTATTGGACAAAACTAGCTTACCAGCGGCGCATCCATTCTTCGACCTGACGTTTCGCTTCTGACTTCGCGATGCCATATCGTTCTTGAATTTTGCCTTCGAGCTGTTCGCGTTTGCCGGCGATCTGGTCAAGTTCATCGTCGGTCAGCTTGCCCCACTGTTCGTGGACCTTACCGCTAAATTGCTTCCAGTTACCTTCGACTTGATCCCAGTTCATGGATAAACTCCTTAAACGGTTGCAGCATATTTTTCATTGGACCACACGAGCAATCTGCGCTCGTAAGCGGCTTGCATGAATAACGGATGATGAGCCGGGGAGGTTCCTGTTTTTATTTCTCAAAGATTGAGAAATAAGTATCAGAAAAATATGAATAATATCAGGGTGCAGACAAACAAAAGGGGAGCGGATAACCGCTCCCCTCGGTACGAGATTAAATTAAGTTGTCTTATTGTTTTTCGGCTGGTGCGGGCTGCTTGGAACCATCGCCTTGCATCGCTTCCTTCGCCTTTTCGTAGCCCTCTTTGGCCTTTTCCTTCACGGTCTCGTATCCGCTCTTAACAGCCTTTGAAGCCTCATCAAGCCGGTCGCGCATGGTCTTCTCGCCAGCGACTTTAAATTCCGGGGCCGCCTGCAAGGCTTCCTTTGTCGTGTCAACGATTACGATATGTGATCCATCTTTTTCCTTGCGCAACTCAGTATCGGCAAGCTTTACCGCAACGTACTTTTCAGCAAGCCCAACAAATCCACCGACGCCAAGTACGAGAGCCTGAACCTGCCCCGAAGGCGACAAGACCAAATCGTTGACATCACCGATCTTCTCGTCCGCATTGTTCTTCACGGGCGCGCCGATCCAGCGAGAGGCTCTGACCTCATCCGCGCTCGGTCCGGAAATAAACTCTAACGTTGAGCTATTAGCGGTATCTGTTGCTGTTTGAGCCATCGCCGGCGCTGCGAAGAACGCAGGCGATAGAGCTACAATGGCGCTCGCTGTCAGCAAGAATCCGCGCATCAATGATCTCCTCCTGTTTAGTGGCGGGCAACGATGTGCAACATGCCACGCTCTTAAAATTCATGTGACGTCATCTGGTTCCCCGGTAGGAGCCGAGGACACCAAAGGCACGCACATGTGTCCGCCGGTGTTGCGGAGATTCGCAGCTGTTTTAAGGCAGCAGCAGGCGCATGCGCCAATTCGCCGGTAAATATTTGTAGGGCGATCAGTTTGATTGTTGGGGCAACTATTCGAGGAGGGAACCGGAAATTATTACGACATACAAGCCAAGCGCGGAGCGACGCGTTTGCAAAATAAGAATATGAGGAAGAAACGCGTTTTTATTTTGGGGAGAAGCGGAGCTTAAATGAAAAGCTGAAAAAATGATCTGATTTCTGTCTACGCTTAACGGCTATTTTATATATGCAGCGCAGACTTGGTTAAGAATCGAATGTAATTTGTTCTTAGAGTCGGAGCATGAAAATGGCCGATCCGTCGAGAGCGGCGCTGAATTGGAACGCGTTGGACGCTTCAATAATCGGGGCTATCACTGAAATTCAAGCGGCGCGCGCTTGCATCCGGCATGATGCCCAATCCAAAGCGACAATAAAGCGGAACCCAAATGCCGAGGCGCAAGAACGCTTTGTGCGGTGTTTTGATGATGCCCAAGACATGTTGGATGAAGTCCGCGCGCAAATGTCCATCGCACGTTCGATTTTCGCCGGGGCGCCGCGCATACCGAGCCGCCCGCGTCAGGTGACTGCGACAGCCCTGGACAGAGGCAACGCGACATACGTCGTCGAACCCAAAAAGCCGGCGTCTTCGCGACTAGCAGCTTTTAAGAAGCGGTTCGCTTTTTTTGCGAAGTCTTCGATGCGCAAATTCAAGAAGATGACGTTCGCCTCCGCTCGTCGAGACAATAGCATTGCGGTCGAAAACGTCGGCAAAAAGACCGTAAGTCCGCGAGAAAAATTGATAGTCCCGTTTCTGTACGCATTGCCGTTTTCCCTCCGGCGCCGGTTATGGCGAAACCTAAAGTCCTCTTTCGCACAGACATCGCCGCAGGGCAAAACGCCGAGCGAAAGGACGCCGTATCACAACGCGTTTTATCCGAGGCCAGCCTTTGTTCTGGCGGCAATGGTCGGATTGGGCGTTGTCGCGTCGATTGCTTGGGCAGCATGGGCCCCGTCAACCGTCTCGGCGGCGAATGTGGGCCTGTCCACTCCATCGATAGAGTGGTCTGCGGTGCCGGCCAAAGGTTGCTCGGTGAGCGCATGGGCCAAAGCTTGTTATCCGCGCCGGTCCCGGCTTTAGAGCTGATGTCAATGTCCCAGCCCCTGCGACAATGACAACCGGAACGGTGAATACGTAGTAACGTTTGTCTGGGCACGATCGCCAACAGATGAACGGAGCTATGTCCAATGAATATTGGTTACAGGCCTAAGCCGCTTCACCCGCTGGCTGAATTACGCCAACGAATTTTGCGACTAAAAGTGGCGCATAAGAGTGATAACGCTTCAGAACCGACTGTCGCTCCGTTGCGACGAGAGAAGCGTCTTCCCGTAGCCCGTCATTATCGGGATGGCCGACGTTATGCATGAAGATAAGCCGACGCATACGCACATCGAGACACTGAACGACGTAGAGCAATCGCTCGCGACGCTTCAGGACGAGCGGTGTGCGTGCTGGGCTCAACTTCAGGCTTTGCTGGCGAGCGGTCCCGCCGCCGCCAGCAAAATCAGCCACTACATTAGCCGTATCGATGCGATCAACGACATTATGTTGGCCCTGGCTCGGGTGACGACAGCAGCCCCCTCGCTGCAGGATTCTACAGAATAGCTTGCCAACTATGGTCCGCTCACGTGAGTCCGCAGCCCGGCTCTAGAGGCAACAGTTGTTAGTTCCTCCGCCAATGCATCAGCCATAACCTCGCCCAAGCAACGATATGACGTGTCGTTCAGGTGGAACTTGTCTGGCGCAAGAAGCTCTTCGACCGAAAATTGTGACGAAGTGACCATGTGCTGCATGATTTCGTAACGACGCAGCAAAGGGATTTTTCGCTCGGTGGAAATCGCTTTCATGATGCGCAAATAGCTCGGGAAATTAGGGAGTCGCGCCGCACCCGGATAGTATTGATGATTGAGCAGAACCACATCGATCCCATGCTTTTGCATGAGGTCTAGACCAGCATCCACTGTAGATTGAAATTCGCTGATTTTTACGCCTCGGATCGCATCGTTCACGCCGGTTTGCCAGATGACGAGGTCCGGGTCCAACGGTAGCACCGCGCTCGCGATCCGCGCGAGCATATCGCGTGCAAGCTGTCCCCCGATCCCCAAGTTAACGACTTCGAACTTGTGTTCTGGAAAACGATGTTGCAACTCGACCAGAAGGCGCGACGGGTAAGAGGCTGCCTTGCTGGATGCCCCTGCACCCTGTGTGCTGGACGAACCAAGCGCGACGATACGGATGACTTCTCCCTTCCGAAAAGCGGCGGTCAGGCGCGGCATGGGCCAGTCCAGATGAACCAGCTCATTGGGTGCCTTACAGGCTTTCTTTGGAGGAGATGTTGCAGTTTGGGCTGCTTGAGCTTGCGCTGACGACACATACCCGACCGCCATCAGCGCGATGGCGGCAGCAAAACACGATTGAAAAGCGGAACGGAGGGCCAAACGAGCCCGACACTGCGCCCCAGCTTGCGTTGCGCGAGATACCATGCGGTAACACCCAATACAGAGATACCTATTGTATTCACAGCAATTTGCGTAGTGAGGTCAGTCCCAGCTTCCTGCATCACCACCCATCCGCTGAACGACAAGAGCGTGCCGAGACAGAAGACTTCTAGTGAATGTTGACCGCAACGTGAAATGACCCCTGCGCCCGGTGACGTCAGCCAACGCGCTGACGCCGGGACACAAGCGGCGACAATGTACCCGAGCGCGACAATGTGCAAGATGCGAAGAGGTGATAAATTCGTCTTATCAATCGCTCCAAGTAGATCGCCCGGCAGAAGACGCGTGCTTTCCAGCCCGGGGATTCGGGTCCAAGGCGCAACAAGTAGGCACGCAAAGAGCGCATAGGCGGCCGCCGGCGGAAGCAGAACGGCTTCATAGAGCGGCATATTTCTGCGTACCCGGTCTGCAGCCACTGCACCCAAAGTCAGCAGGAGCTGCCAAGCGAAGGGGTTAAAGAACCAGCCCCACACCGGATGCCCCGGCAATCCCAGCCCTCCGGCATAAGCAGCCAGCCAGATCGCAGCGGATATAATAAGTACGAGTGCGTGCGAACGGCGCAGCAGCCAATACATAACGGGGAACCACGCCAGAAGAAGGATGTATAGCGGCAGAATGTTCAGCATGTTTTGCTGATAGTAGAGCACCGCAGCCTGGGGAATCGCATGCGAAGGGTAGTTGATGAAATACTGCAGGCCGATGTGGTTCAGATAGTTGGGCTGCGAAAAGAAAAGCGCTGCCGCGCTAAGGAGCAGCAAGCTGACTACAACCGTTCCGATGTGCCAAACATATAGGTCGAAGATGCGACGCCCGACACGCGAAGTCCCGGAGCGGAAGCCCTCCTTTTCGAAGGTCTTGCTGTAAGCGAGCAGAGCGGAAAAACCAGCGAGAAATACAAAAACTTCTGCAGCATCTGCGAAACCGAAATTACGCATAGTTAGATCCGCCAGCCAATTCCCGGGAATGTGGTCGACGAAAATAAAAAGTAAGGCGAGGCCTCGAAAAAAATCGATGCGCACGTCGCGTTTTTGTACGGGTGCCTGACTCTTTTGCATAAGCGATATATTTCCAGCAGTTGCGGCCTTCACGGTGAGGTACCCCGCTCTTAGGTAACGATTCGGGCGTTTCCTTAGCTCTAAAATGGCGGGTGAGACGGCGGGGTTCCCGACCTGCGTCGCGACGGCAAGCTTTTGCCACCATGCGCGCATACTCTCTGAGTCGTCAGACGAGCGATGTCCGTTCGGGGCGCATGTCCGATGCGGACCGGCGGAAGCGCGCCGGTGCGCGTTCCATGACGCAGACTCGAGAAGCCTCCCCTGAGAACCTGGTGGGTTGAACTCAGCAGCGGAGGAACCAAACGCGGTGAATTGCGTTGAGTTCGCGCCAATCACAAACATCTGTGGATCATGACACTCTTCGATTTTGCAAAATTCGACGGTCAAAAGACTGCGTCCAGAACCTTCAGAAAGGGCAGCGGAATTCGCAGCTTACTACTGATCCTGGGCGCTTCTGTCGCAGGCTTGGTGAAGGTGCACGCGGTCGCAGCGGAAGCGCTGCCCCCGGCATTGAAGAGGCCAATTGCCCACTTCAGTCAGGACGCCGTCATCCAAGAAGCCAAAGCGCTCGCCAGCGAACCATATGTCGCACCCCCGCCGCGCGATCACGACCCGGCAAAGGAGTTGGCGGGGACGTATGACGAATATCGAATGGCGAGATTTCGTCCTGAAGCAGCGATACAGCTCGACAAGGTCGGCAAGTACCGGCTGCAACTTTTGCCCACCGCGTGGATACACAACGAAGAGGTTGAGCTGGCTCTTGTAGACAACGGTGTTTCAACCCCCGTGCGCGCCGATCCGGATATGTTCGATTGGGGAACATTGAAGAAAGTCGCAGCTTTCTCAAAAGGAGTTCCCCTTTCAGGGTTTCGAATTAACGGCCCGCTGAATAGTCCTGACGTGAGCGATGAAATTATCGTTTTCCAGGGCGCGAGTTATTTCCGAGCTTTGTCGCGTGGACAAGTTTATGGCATTTCTGCGCGTGGGCTTGCCTTGCGTACCGGCGCTATTGGTGGCGAAGAGTTCCCGCGTTTTACAAAGTTCTGGATCGAGCGGCCTGAGCCTCATGCCAATAAATTGGTGGTGCATGCGCTATTAGAGAGTAGGTCCGTGGCGGGTGCCTACCTGTTCAAGATTGATCCGGGCGACACAACGGTCATCGACATCGAGGCGACACTTTTTCCTCGTACAGAGATCTCACAAATCGGATTGGCCCCACTGACGAGCATGTATCTCGTCTCCAGCAGCGATCGTACCCGCGTCAGTGACTTTCGCCCATCCGTGCACGACTCCGATGGTCTGACCATCCACAACGGCAGCGGCGAGTATCTGTGGCGCCCACTTTCTAATCCGCGACAAATCGAAGTAAGCATGTTTCAGGATGATGGTCCCAAAGGGTTCGGTCTTGAACAGCGCGAACGTAAATTCGCAGCCTACCAGGACCTCGAAGCCAAATACCATTTACGGCCGAGCGTTTGGGTTGAGCCCAAGAGCGATTGGGGGCGCGGTAGCGTCGTACTCGTAGAGCTGCCAACGGAAACCGAAGCCAACGACAACATCGTCGCGTTCTGGCGGCCTGACGAGGCACTTGCCCCAGGCAAAGCATATCGGCTGGCTTACAGATTATCGTGGCCAGATACCTTCCGCGACATTGGTCCCAAAGTCCGCATCATGCGCACAATGGCCGGGCTTAGCATCGGTTCGGATCGCAGCGAAGGCGCTGTGCAGTTTGTCATTGAGTATGACGGCATCGAAGGCGAGAGCGACCGAGTTGAAATTTTGCCAACCATGCAAACAAGCGAAGGCCGCCTCAGCAAACCCCAAGTTCAGGTGAATCGAGAGTCCGGCACGTTGCGCGTTGCGTTCAAGTTTTATCCCGGAGCAAGCGAGACCGCCGAATTGCGCGTGGCTTTATCAGCCCTGCAAGGCGGATCGGAAACTTGGCTGTACCGTTGGACGAAAGGCATGCATCAATGATTACAGCTAGGCTGTTTCCTCTACCGCCTCCAAAAGTTCCTCCTGATGCCGGGGTTTTCATGCCTCCGCAGGAGCTTTGGGATCGCGCGGAGCGTGATACCGAACCCAAGCTAGGAACTTCGCCGGCGACGACGTGGGCGGCACGGCTTACCGTGACTGCCGCGACGCTGATGATGACCGCATTTTTTGCCTACTGGCTTTATGGCGCCTTGGCGCCGTCCGGTATCAACGTGTGGGAAGGGGTTTTCATCTTTCTTGCGACATCTTGCTTTGTGTGGGTGAGTGTCGGCACGTCTGCGGCATTGCTTGGTTTCATCCTGATGCGTTTCGGTGCGGCGCCCGCCATACCGGTCATTCCATCTGCGGATACGCCGCTCGCAACAAAAACAGCACTACTTTTTCCAATCTACCACGAAAGCCCTGCGCGGATCGCGGCGACTATTGAAGAATTGGCCAAAGACCTTGCGGACCGGGGCCATGGCGACAAGTTTTCTGTGTTCGTCCTGAGCGACACGCGGCCGGGTCAAGATCGCGATCTTGAGGTCGAAACATTTGAGATTTTGAAGAGAATAGTCGCCAGCCGGATGGAGGTTTTCTATCGCTATCGCGAGGAGAATGTCGGCAAGAAGGCCGGCAACATCCAGGACTGGATCGTGCGGCATGGCGGCGAATTTGAGCAGTTTGTGATCTTTGACGCCGACAGCGTCATGTCAGCAGAAACGCTGGTTCGGCTCGCGGCAGCAATGGAACACAACCCTCACGCCGGGCTCATCCAGACCGTGCCCAAGCTCATTTCCAGTACGACGACCTTTGCGCGTTTGCAGCAGTTTGCGAACGCGGCCTATGGGCCGATCTTGGCGCGGGGGCTTTCAGCTTGGTCGGGTCAGTCGGCAAACTACTGGGGGCACAACGCTATCATTCGGACGCGGCCGTTCGCCAAATACGCAGGCCTCCCGAAGCTCGATGGCGCGCCTCCTTTCGGCGGGCACATCCAAAGTCATGACTTTGTTGAAGCAGCTCTGCTGCGCCGGGCTGGCTGGGCCGTGTACATGGCGCCTCAGCTCACCGGCAGCTATGAATCCAGTCCGCCCACGCTGATCGACATGGCGATCCGCGACCGGCGTTGGGTCCAGGGCAACTTGCAGCATCTGGGCCTGATCACGGTACGCGGGCTGACGTTGACCAGCCGTGTGCACCTGTTCATGGGCGCATATGGCTATCTCGTTTCGGCTTTCTGGGTTGCCTTGATGCTCGTCGGCATGGCGCTCTCCCTCCCGTTTCTCACGGGTGACGAAGCCAACATGGCCAACGTGGATGAACTGGTAACAGGCGATGCCGTGACTGTTCTTGTTATGACAGTCAGCGCGCTCTTCCTTCCTAAGGCGCTGGGCCTTGTGAACTGGCTTCTTACGACGCGGAGATCAGTGGCGTCTGCGTTGCAAACCATTGCCGGCACCGTCGTTGAGGTCATCCTATCGGTTCTGCTGGCACCGATCCTTTTGATGACGCATCTACAAGCTATCGTTGAAATCATACGTGGTCGGGATAGCGGTTGGGCGGCGCAACGGCGCGACGCTGATGGCGTTACCCTTGCGGAGGCAATCCGGTTTCACGTGCGGCACGTCATGATCGGCTTAGTGCTGGCTGCGATTTCGGTAAGCGTATCGTGGTGGCTTCTGGCTTGGATGGCGCCTGTCGTGCTCGGCCTGATCTTGGCCCCGTGGGTGACGTGGCTGACATCCCGATGTTCGTTGCCGTCAATTTCACTGATGCTCGCCACCGACGAAGATTTAAAGGTCCCGGATATCGTGAGTAGGGTGGAAACGCGGGCCGCTCGGTGGAGACGATTTTGCGAGTCTCCAGCAAGAACGGACACGAAGACGAAAGAGGTGAGCGTTACACCCTTACCCGGTGCACCTGCCCCCTTGACCTGAGGAATGGGTTCAAGCGTGAGTTTGTCATCCCGGCGTGGTGGCGAACTCGCGCGCCGTCGCGGAAATTTCTTCGCGGGTCGGTAGGGCGGCCAGGCTGCCTTGCCGCGTTACGCTCAAAGAAGCGCAATGGACCCCAACGGAGAGGGCAGCTTCGGGGGATAACCCACGCGCAAGTGAACCCACGAAAACACCGCAGAAGGCGTCGCCCGCACCGGTGGCATCAATAGCCTTCACAGCAGGTGGCTGCGCGGTCCACGGCTCTGAACGGCCTCGCGCGTAAAGCCGGGCACCTGCGGAGCCAAGCGTCGCAACAACCGTGTCGCATCCGAGTTCAATCAATCGCGCTGCAGCTGCGTTGGGCTCTGAGAGGCCGGATAGGTCCGCCAGCTCAATGGCATTGACGAAAGCCAAGTCTATAAGCGGCCAAAGCCCTTCGTAGTCGAAAAGGATAGGCGAAGGATTGACCGCGATGCGAGCATTCTTCGCCCGCGCTGCTTCGAGCGTAGCCGCGGTTGTCGCCCGATCGATGTTTCCCTGCATTACCAGCCAATCGCCAGGCTTTAGCCGATCCATCGCTTTCAGGCCGATATCGGGCCCGGCATGCTGCGCCGAATGTGTCGACGCGATGATCGAGTTATCTCCATCTGGGAGCACGAAAATCGCAGCTTCGTCCGTTGGTCCGGGTCTGATGTGTGTCGGTCCGACATCGATCGTTTCACGCCGCAGCAAGTCTACGATTTCCCGACCGTAAACATCATCTCCCACGGCTGTTGCAAACGCGACAGGCGCGCCCGTACGCGCTGCGCTGACAGCTTGATTGAGGCCCTTACCACCGAAATCAATGCGCGCCTCCCGCGCGATCATTGTTTCCCCGGGCCGCGGCAATCGATCCACTTTGTAGGAACGATCGACGACACAGTTGCCGACCACCAGTATCGTCATATGCTCAGGCCCATGGGGAACCGATGTTATTGCGGTGACAGTGGGAGAAAGACGCGATCACTGGTCCTCGGGTTCCTCGGAAGGTATCTCCAGAGCGCGCAGGCGTGCGCGCAATCCCTCAATCTCGTCGAGAAGTTCGAGCGCCAGAGCGATGCCTGGGATGTTGAGATTGAAATCGCGTTCGAGGCGTCGGGCCGTCGCGACGCGGCTCACGGTAAAGGCCGCAAATCGCCATTCACCTTCGGAGCGTCCTTCGGGTTCGAGAACGCCTTCACTTACAAGCTCTGAAATCCACGTCCGATCAACATTACACGACTGACAGATCTCGGTAATCGTCAAGCGTGTCGTCGAACTGACGAGTTCGGCAGTGTGAACGGAACTTTGCTTTTCGGCCATGGTTCACAAGCCTCCAAATGTTGCGCGCGGATCAAACTTCAAGCGGCGTTCCATATCCCGGTAGGCTTCCTTGGCCTCCTCCGTATCGGCTGGAGGTAAGGCGATCCGCAAAACGGCGTAAAAGTCCCCAGGCGGGTGGGACGGGATCCCGCGGCCCTTAACGCGAAGTTTACGCCCCTGCGCGGAACCCGCCGGAATCTTCAAGTTAACAGGACCGCCCGGCGTTGGTGTTTTGACCGTAGCGCCCAACGCAGCTTCCCAGGGCGCAACCGGCAGATCAAGATAGATGTCCCGACCATCGACGCGGTAGAGCCGATCCGGCGCGAATTCGATCGTCAGATAAAGATCGCCTGCCGTTCCACCTCCGACTCCAGGCGTCCCTTGCCCTTTGAGACGGATTTGTTGGCCCTCCGTCACGCCCTTGGGAATCTTGACGTTGAGTGTTCGATCCTGAACGGAAACATGTCCCGTTTCGTCGACGTGGGGCACCCTTAGTGTCAGGGTCCGCGTTGCCCCCTCAAGCGCGTCGTGAAGGTCGATAACAACCCGGGCATGGTGGTCCTCACCGCGCGAGTGAAATTGGGTGCGCGTTGAAAAACCGCTGCGGCGAGCGCGCATGCCGCCAAACAGGCTTTCGAAAAAGTCGCTAAAGTCGTGGTCAGCGCCGTCCGCTTTGCGTCCGGAATACTCAAAACCGGTATCCCAGTTCGGTGGCGGTCTGAAGTCCTGGCCGGGAGTATATCCGGAGCCAAGCTGGTCATAGGCGGCGCGTTTTTCAGCGTCGCCAAGGACCTCGTAAGCTTCCCCGACCTCTTTGAACTTCGCTTCCGCGTTAGCTTCTTTGTTGATGTCGGGATGATATTTGCGTGCGAGCTTACGATAAACCCGTTTGACCTCGTCTTGGGACGCGTCACGCTCAACCCCAAGGATCTTGTAATAGTCCTTAAACTCCATCGCACCCTCTGACCAAAGAAACGCCAGGATGATGGCCAAGGCGTTTTGGTGGCGTCAATGCCTCGGTTCCAGATATGGTCAAGCCAAACCTCTGAGGAGATGCCCAACCAAATAAGATAGGGCCGCTGCGGCGAGGCCGATAACCAATGTTTCCAGCCCTGAGCGCCACCAACTGCGGGCGGACCATAGGCTTTTGAGGGACCCGATCAATATGAATGCCAGCCCGCTGAAAATCGTGGCGATGAACAGACCGGCATGAAAACCGAATATGAAGGGAATGAGAGGTAGGAGGCCGCAGACGACGAATGCGGAGAAGGTATACACGGCCGCGCGTAGGGGAGACCGCTTCGCCAGAGGCAGCCCGTGTTCTTCCGTCAACATAGTTTGGACCCAACGCTCTTTCGTCGCCGTGGTGATTTCAACGGCTCGTTCGAGATCCGCACCCTCAAACCCCTTTGCTTGGAATATTTGCCGAATTTCCTCTCGTTCTCCATCTGGAGCAAGTTTGATGTGGCGTTCTTCCATGCGTTGGAAGCGCTCGTATTCGTCCAACTCCGTCTTGGTGCCGCTATAGTTGGCCGCCGCCATCGAAAAACCATCGGCCAGAAGGTTCGCCGTGCCGAGGATCAGAATAATCTGGCTGGACAGCTCCGCCCCTGAAACACCGGCAACAACAGCAAAGGTCGTGACCGTTCCATCAATGCCGCCATAGACCCAGTCACGCGTGTAGCTAACCTGCGCACCGGAAGCGAGACGCCGACGAATTTCGGAAGGCGTATGCCCGTGTTCCAGTATTGGTGCCATTGATCCGCAGCTCCCTATGGAAAGGCGTTGCCGATCAGAAGGACGACAGACGCGATGAAACAGTATGACCCGATGAACTGTATTGGAGCCTATATCTTCACAAAGGATCAAGACGTCATCATTTCCAGCGCGCGCGGCGCAATCGCCTGATCCACATTGAAATATCCAGCCCACGGCTGACGGCCTGAAAGGCGGATAGTCTTAACAGTGTACGGTTTGGCGCTCTCCAGGCCCTTCAGCGCTGACCATGAAATCGGACAAGCGATTGACGCCACATCTCGCGCTCGAACCGAATAAGGCACAATTGCCGTCGCCATCGCTTTGTTACGCAGCCAATCGATAAAGATGCGACCCTTGCGTCGCGACTTGCTCGCCGTGGCGACAAACGAACCCGGCTCGAGCTTAGCAAGCCGCCGCGCTAAGCCAGAGGCGAACCCGGATATATCGTCCCAAGTCTGTGTGCGATTGAGCGGGACGACGACGTGAACGCCTTTGCCGCCGGTGGCCATTGCAAAGCTCTTGAGCCCGGCGCTGGACAACACCTCCTTCACGAGAAAGGCGCTGTCCCGCACTGTAGCAAAGGAGACCTCACCATCCGGATCGAGGTCGAAGACCATGCGGTCGGGGGCATTAAGGTCGGGAAGCCTCGCCCCCCATCCGTGAAGTTCGATGCCACCAAATTGCACGACGGTCGCAAGACCGGGACTGCCGTCGAGGGCCATATAGTCGGGATGTGATTTAGCGGGGTCCGGAACTCTGATGATCCCGGCTTTCATGGCCTTCATGGGATGGCGTTGGAAGAAAGTTTCACCATCGATACCGTCCGGCGCGCGTACAACGCTGATGGGTCGGTTTTCCAGATGCGGGAGGATGAGATCCGCAGCCTCGGCATAGTAGTCGGCGAGGTCACGTTTGGTCAGGCCCACCTTTGGGAATATGACGCGAGAGCCATGCGTCAAGGGCATCTTGGTATCCCTGCTAACCGTTTGGCGTGACGGACTTGGCACGGGCGACCCTCGCAAGCTAGATCGATGGGATTTGCCGCTGGAAAGATCTTCGCGCAAGCCAACATAACGCGCAGCTCGCAACAATCCGTTGACCGTCTTTCCGCGATGCTGAACAGCGATCCTGAGTTCCGGGGCAACCCAACGCACCTTTTTAGGAACAAGATCCAAACCTTCCAAGCCCTCTGGCGGTGATGGGCGTACGAGTCTGGAAAGCTTCGCGCCCAACTCATTATCCGTCCGCGCGCTAAACCCGGTGCCAACGCGCCCCCAATAACGCAGCCTGTCGCCATCAGACTGCGCGACAGCAAGCGAAGCGAAGGGCCGGCCGGCGCTCGACGGCGTGAAGCCAATGACGACCGCATCCTCTCGAGCAATTGCTTTGATCTTAAGCCATGACTTCGAGCGCCCAGAGCGGTAGGTCGATCCCGCGCGTTTCGCGATGATGCCTTCGCCTCCCGATTTCGCGATCCTTTCCAGAAGCTTGGGGCCGCTTCCTTGCAAGGTGGGTGCGATCCGAATGAGTTCCGGCTTTCCGAAGGTGGCCAGTAGCGTGTCCAAATGCGCTTTGCGTTTACTCAGAGATTGGCCCCTCACGTCACGCTTGCCTGTTCGCAGAACGTCGAAGGCGATAAAGGTCATCGGAGCTTTAGGCCCAGAGCCAAGCGCGGCGGCAAGCGCGCCGAAATCAGAGAGCCCATGCGCGTCGAATACGACGACTTCCCCATCCAGGATTGCAGGAGGAATCGTCGCGGCTGCTTCGGCGATGTCGGGAAATCGATCTGTCCAGTCATGGCCGTTGCGAGTGAACAGTCGCGCCGCGCCGTTTCCTGTGATGAGTTCCGTACGGTAGCCGTCGTATTTCATCTCGTAGAGCCAGTCGCGACCCTCGGGCACCTTGTCGGCCAACGTGCACAACATCGGCGGGATAAACTTGAGAAGGGATGTCGTTTTCCTGCTCGAAGAAGCCTGACGGTAGGAGGCTCGCCCCTCCGCGATTTCGTCCATCGACCGTCCCGAAACAACGCTGGTTGAATAGCGCGCGGCAAGGCTGTCGTCATCTTCCGCATAAGCGTCCCGGTCTTTGACGAGCAGCCAGTTTTCGCGCTGTCCTTCGTGCCCCATGCGCACGAGTGCCCACCGTCCGCGGATGCGTGCACCGTGCAGGGTGAATTTGAGATGACCTTGCGTGAGGTTGTGTAGCATTTCTTTGTCGGAAGCACCTGACCAAGTGCCGTGATCCCACAGCATGACGGTGCCCGCACCATAGGATTTTTCCGGGATAACGCCCTCAAAGCTCGCATAATCCAGAGGATGATCTTCCGTCCGTACGGCAAGGCGGCGTGTTCCAGGGAGTGCGCTCGGCCCCCGCGTGACCGCCCAGCTTTTGAGCGTTCCATCGATCTCGAGGCGCAGATCGAAATGATCGCGGCGGGCGATGTGGTGCTGGACAACGAAGATATGAGACTGGGACTTGTTTCGTGCAGTTCCCCGGGTCGGAGGCGGCTCCGGTGTTCTTTTAAAGTCGCGCTTGGCCGCATACGTATTGAGCCGCAGGGCTTGGGTTTTGGTGCGGGAGGTCACGCTTTTTTCTTCGTCGTTGCGGATCGGCCCTTTGAGCCGGAAGAGCCTCGGCCAGCTGATTTCTCAGGTGCTTTGGATCGCTTTACGGGATCGCGCTTTGTCGAGGCTGCCGCCGCGCGTTTCGGCTCTGACCGACCGCCCTTTTTGGCAGGAGCCTTCTCGACCGAGCGCTTGAGTGCCTCCATGAAGTCGATGACGGTACCCGCACCGGTGGCCGCTTCTTCGCCACTACTGACCGCAACCGTTTCGCCGCCAGCGAGCTTTTCTTTGACGAACTCTCGAACCGTTTCGGCGTAATGATCTTTGTAGGCGCTGGGATCAAACTCGGTCGACCGCTCTTCAATGAGCTGCTTCGCCATATCAATCAGGCCAGGCCGAAATTTCTGCGTTCCGAGTCCGGAAAAGATGTCATCCGCGTCGCGCACATCGCTGTCATAACGAAGGGTCTCGAGCATGAGCCCGTTTCCGGCCGGCATGAGAGCGATAAGGTTTTCCTTGCCGCGCATGGCGATCTGCCCAATTCCGCATTTTTTTGCGCTCTGAAGCGCGTCGCGAATTACGCAATAACCCTCTTCCGCCACCTCGCCGTCCGGAAGGATATAATAAGGCCGGTCGAAATAGAGCGGATTGATCGAGAACGCGTCCACGAACTCCGTCAACTCGATCGTATGGCGCGAGGAAAGCTTCAGCGCGTCAAGCTCGTCGTTGTCAAACAACACATAGTTGCCGGGCTCGACTTCATAACCGTAGGAGATGTCCTGTGAGGGGACTTCGCGCCCACCCTCTCCGGCTACCTTTTTGTATCGGATCCGCTGCTTCGTTTTGCGGTCCACTTGATGGAATGATATCTTTTCTTCGGACGATATCGCGCTGACCAGCCTGATGGGGATGGTCACCAGCGCAAGGCGCATGTGCCCTTTCCAAAATGTGCGGACCGCAACCATTTCAAACCCTACGCGTTACAAACGGTCTGTATTAACCTGAAACGCGGCTTTTCAGGACTGGTTCCGTGTCCTCATGCGTGTCGTGCACTTCCCGACGATTTTAGTCCTTGATCCAGTCGGCGCAACGCGTCGGCTGTGACGTGCCCCAGGGCATGATTGGCACCGAGGACGTGGAGTTCTTCGGGCTGCCCTCGATCAATTTGTCCGTATAAATTACGTAAACCAACACGTTTCTTCGCGCGTCGCAGCCTCTAACGAGGCGCATCTTTTTGAAGAAGAGGGAGCGCCGCTGGCGGAAGGCTTCCGCTCCTTGCTCCAGTTGCCGGGTGAATGTGACAGGGCCCACCTGACGGCAGGAAAGGGAGGCATCCGATAGTTGTTCGGCGACGCCGAGCCATCCGGTCCATCCACCCTTTTCCGGCACCGTGAAATAGCATGTCACGCCCTGAACATCTGGGTCGTCGATCGCATACGTCGCGAGTTTATGGTCCGGCGACAGGAACTTCCAGACGGTTGTCTTTTTGAAGATGAGCTCCGGCTCATCGTCGGCTTGAGCGTTGCCGGTTCCCATAACGATGGTGGCATATATTGAAAGGAGAATAAGGATACGCAACAGCGGGCCTCTCGATGACGCTTGGTGATCTCGGGAACGCGTGCCGACGACCAACCGAGCTATGCGGCAGCAATCAACGTCTTGAGACATAGTTCGTTCCCGCCAGATTGCGAGAAGCGGTCAGCCCAACTCCACATTTTCTGTTTGCGTATAAGCCAACGCTGTCTCCACATCCTTTGCGTACCGCACCAACGGCCGGCGCAAGCCGTCGCGCAAGAGCGAACGCCGCACGCTTTTTGAAGCTCCTGTCAGATAAACCGTGGCGCCCGCAGACTGGAGTTTGCTGGCAAAGCGTTTAAGTGCGTTCGCTGCCGTACTGTCCACCAGCGGCACCTCCGTAAGATCGAGCACGAACAGCTTCGGCGTCGATCCGATACGGTCGAGAACGCTGCTGACGGCGGTTGTTGCTCCGAAGAACAGCGCTCCGCGAACCCGATAGACGATCACGTCGCGTCCCATCTGTGATGGTTCGTAAGAGGTGCGGGTGGATCCCACATCGTCGGCGACATCCTCGGGGACCAAGGGGATTTCGCTGTCGACCCGAGTGGACTCGGCCATGCGATGCAGGAACTGGAAGGCTCCTAGGACAACGCCGACACCTATTGCCATGGTGAGGTCTTCAAAGACCGTCAACAGGAAGGTGGCAAGAAGGATCAGGCGATCCCCCGTCGAGGATTTGATGAGGGCAATGAACTCCTCTCGCTCGGCCATGTTCCAGGCGACGACCACGAGCACCGCGCTCAAGGTCGCGAGGGGTATGTATGACGCCAATGGGGCGGCCACGGCCATGAATAGAAGAAGATAGACGGAGTGGAACACCCCGGCGAGCGGGCCCTTGGCTCCAGACCTCACATTCGTCGCCGTACGCGCAATCGTCCCCGTTGCGGGCATGCCGCTAAAGACAACCGATGCCATATTTGCCCCGCCTTGCGCCACGAGTTCGCAATTCGATCTATGGCGGCGCCCAGTCATCCCGTCGGCAACGACAGCGGACAGAAGCGACTCGATAGCGCCGAGCAAAGCAATTGCGATGGCGTCAGGAAGGACGGCGCGCACCTTTTCAAAACTAAAGGCGGGCAACGCGGGTTCGGGCAGCGTGGAGGGTACCCCACCGAACCGTGTACCAATCGTGGCGATATCAAGCTGGAATACGTAGGCCAGTACAGAACCAGCCACGACCGCGATCAGGAATGCCGGCCACGTTGGCCGCACTCTTCGAACAAACGAGATCAACGCGATGGATAAAACGGCGACGGCAGCGGCAGCCGAATTCCACGTTGGCAGCGCTCCAACGAGAACTTCGAGTTTGGGAATAAGAGCTGCAGGTTCCTTTTCAACAGCCAGCCCAAGAAACTCTTTGAGCTGGCTCGAAAGGATGATCACGGCGATGCCAGCCGTGAAGCCGATCGTGACAGGATACGGAATATACTTGATGTAGGTTCCAAGCCGCAGGAACCCGATCGCCATCATCAGGAGGCCGGCCATCAACGTGGCGAGCACCAGCCCGTCGTAGCCGTGCCGCTCGACAATAGTGGCAATAAGGACAATGAACGCGCCGGCGGGCCCGCCAATCTGAAAACGGCTTCCACCGAAGACAGATATGATGAAACCGCCGATGATAGCGGTATACAGCCCCTTAGCCGGATCTAGCCCGCAGGCAATCGCAATTGCCATCGACAGCGGCAATGCGACGATGGCGACGGTCAATCCAGCTATAGCATCATTGCGCAAATCCGCGAGGTGATAGCCCTCGCGAAGCACCGTGATCAGTTTCGGCGTAAAGAGCTCGGCAAACGTCGGCTCCGGCGGACGCACAGATTTCTGCAAATCAGCACCCGGCCGGGGGTCCAGTGAGGGCCCACGGTCGCTCCCCATGTAATTTCGTAAGCGCGCTCATATTGAGCTTGTTCGGAGAGCTTGACCATTGGACGAATTGATGCGCGACCGCCTCCAGCCATGAACTGGGAGCAGCGCGGGCTGAGTGGAGATCGCCCGCTCTGCAAAATCATGGGCTGGCGCCGCCCATCGTTCCCCCAAATCAAGCACCGTTATGGTGCCTGCAACGGTGGCAGCAGCCGTCTTAGTAACTTGAATTTCGCTATTCTGAAACGCAGCGAACTGCGACGGCTAGGGCCACTTTGCTCACCTCCAGAGGGGATGAACCATACCCTATTGCGGTTGGTTCTTGGTCCCTTGGAGCTCCTTCGTAACCTCCGACTCCTTGATCGTCAGCATAAGGGCGTCGGGCTTGACCTCTTGAATTTGGTCTGAGGTGATCCTGTAGCGCGTGGCGCCAATGCCTAGGAAACTACCCGTGTCCATGAACACTTCAGTGACGTTGTTGTTGGGGTCACGATTGATCTCAATAATCTCCCCGATCTTCCTGTTGTCGCTGCTGTATACCGGTTTCGCAATCCAGTTCTTCGCCTCATCTGCTGTGACAGTAAAGGTTACGCGATTGGGAGCTGTAGTCCGGGACTCTATTTTGGCCGGTGGGAGGGTTGCGACTTCTTTGGTCGGGTTCCGAAGCAGATACCAAGCAAGGGCGCCCACGGCTAGAATACCGAGCGCAGGCAACACCCACCCGAGATTCGACGAAGTTGGTTGTGGCTTAGCGTAGGCGGGTTTGAAGCTTGACGCTTTAACGCCGCCGATGCCATCGAGAATACCAGTATCCTTGAGGTGTTCGGCGAAGCCAGCTGGAAGCGCGCGGGAGATATTGTCCTTCTGCGACGCAAGAAGGCCTCCGAGCGCCGCAGCGTCTAGCCCTTGTGTGCGCTGCTGTTGTCCCAGAACGCCCAACACGACAGGCCCAAGCAATCCCATAAGACTCTTTGAAGATTCTGCGCCGACACCGGCATATCGGCCGATCGAGTTGGTAAGCGCCGACATCGTCGTACTACCAAGAAGCGATGACAGGGAGTTCGCACCGCGATCAATAAAAGCCGTTTTCCCGGAGGCACCGAGCGTGCTGGCTAAGCTCGAAAGCACACTAGGATCTTGCTGGGAGACCGTCTTGAGCAATGCTGAGGCACCTGCCGGTTTGGAGACGAGCGAAGTGAGCGCAGCCAGCAGACCAGGGACACCTGCCTGGATCGCTCTTCCGACCTTTGCCTTGTCTAAGCCAAGGCTTGAGGCGATGCGCGCCACGACATCAGAGTTGAGGACTTGGGTGATAGTGGAGACCAAATTCGTCGTCATGGGAAACTCCTTGCAGTTATCCCCCGAAGACAAACCCCACCATCCAAGAAATTAATGACTATTCTTAGGGCAATTTAATCTTCTTCATACATGTTCTGAGCCCGTTCTTCCAGATCTATCGTGAACTGTGTTCGGTAACAAACGGGTTCCAGTTTTTGAGAGCTCTCTCGTCGCGATATCTGCTTTGGGTCAAAATGGGCGGTCAGCCACGGCGAAGGCTCGTCAGCGAAGCACAGACCATCGTGGCAGGTGAGCAGTGACCGCAATTCAACGTTTTTATGCAGATGGGGACATCATCTCAGCCTGTCCATTCTAACGGCGCCGCAACTCCATCTTCCCGGTTCCTTTTGGCGATGAAAAGGTCACGGTCTGGCGAGATCCATGCACGACCACCCGAACGCGGCCGGAGATGTCGAACTGACCATTATAAAAATCGCCGACATAGCGATCTTCGGACACTTTCAAGACCGTGCCGGTTTGATGAATCTTGTTGGAAGGAGTTGCGCAAGTCGCCGTCACGCCGAAAACTTTGTCCGTCTGTCGATCGTAGCTAACGCGACAGCGAACCTTCTCGCTATCTCCAGAACTGGGTTTGACGAAGCCGCCGCCGCTCCATGTGCCATCTAGCGATGCTGCTGAAGCTGACCCGGGCGCCGCCAGCGCCAGCACGGCGGTAACGAAAAGCAACTTGGATTTGTTCATATCCAATCCCATGTAACTAAGGACTCCCTCCTGCAGGATTCCGCGGCCATCCTAAGGACCTTCTGCATAATCCAGTTTAACGCGCCACACTCGGTATGATCGACCCAAAATTCATACATTTTGTTTATATTAATGGGTCCTTTCAGGGTTGTTATGCGACCGAAAGAAACAAAATCTATGGCTTATTTATAATGATTTGGGGCTGTCTGCTAAGATGCAATGAGAACCCGGTAAAAATACTATGTCGATTGTGGCGGCAAATGTGGCAACAGCCGCCGGTGCACCGTAGCGGCATCGTTGAAAATGAGGCAGTCCATGGCGTGGTCATTCAAGCTGTTTGAAGTGGGCGGCACAAGCATTCGGGTGCATTTTACGTTTCTCTTGCTGCTGGTGTGGTTGGGAACAGTCTTTTGGCTTCAGGCCGGCCCAGTCGCCGCTTTGGATGGCATTGTCTTCGTAACGTTGCTGTTTGCCTGCGTCGTGCTCCACGAATTTGGCCATGTCGTAGCCGCGCGCCATTACGGAATAAAAACCCGAGATATCACACTGCTTCCCATCGGCGGTCTCGCCGCGCTTGACCGTATGCCCGAAAAACCGGGTCAGGAAGTCGTCGTCGCACTCGCAGGACCGGCCGTTAACGTTGCGATAGCCGGCGTTCTGATGCTTCTCTTTGGCGCAAAAGTGGATCTGACCGTTCCGCAGATTTCCTCGCAATTTGGAGCGGATCTCGCGAGCCGACTTGTCACGGTTAATTTAGCCTTGGCGATCTTCAATCTTATTCCAGCCTTCCCGATGGACGGCGGGCGCGTTCTGCGAGCTTTGTTGGGGTTCGCCATGAGCTACCAGGCGGCGACCCGTGTGGCGGCCAGGGTTGGGCAGGCTCTCGCGATCGTATTCGGTTTCCTCGGATTGTTGGGCAATCCGTTTCTGGTGCTTATAGCAATCTTCATCTTCCTGGCGGCGGGCGCTGAAGCATATAGCGCCAACATGCGCGACTTCGTGCGTGGACGCCATGCGGGAGATGTCATGATCACGGAATTCGAGAGCCTAGAGCCAAACTCGGACATCGACCACGCTGCAGATCTTCTGCTGAAGACCACGCAGCAGGAATTTCCGGTGGTGGATGGCGCACGGCGACTGCGGGGACTGTTGACGCGTCAATCAATCATAGAGGCGCTGGCAGCCAGCGGCGGGAAGACGCCGGTTCTCAACGTCATGAAGCGCGACGTTCCTGAGCGGCCCATCAATGCGCCCCTCGAAGCCGTCGTTAAACTTCTCCAGGAAAAGGCTGCCCCAGCTGTCGGAATAGTAGATGCCGACAAGCGGCTTCTGGGGTACGTGACCTGGGAAAACATGGCAGAATTTTTCATGTTGCGCGCCGCCGGCATGCAATCCGGACGTCCCGCGGCGCCGGGCCGGTCCTCTCAGGACGTCGACGCCCTTCGATAATCCGCGCAAAGCGATTTTTTAGAAACGGCGGGAGATACCGATGAACGGGTTGATCCTGTCGGCGGCAGGCGAGACACCTACGTTGAGGCCAATATCGAGTTGTGTATTGCTGTTGACGGCATAGGTGAGCCCCGTTCCAAGAAAGACGGCATCGCCGCGCGGATCATCCGTCTCGAATGCCACGCCCACTTCATAATAGCTTCCCAAACGGTCAGTCCATTCGTATGACACGGCTGCTGTCACCAGATATTCAGTGCGGTAGCTCGATGTTTCCTCCGACTTCGTAGAGACAAATCCGGCGTTGAGCCCGAAGCCGATCTTGTCCGACAGCTGTAGTGCGAAAGGCACGATAAGACCTGCCGAAAACCCTGCCGCACTGACATCGTTACTACGCTCTGTAGGCAGAGTGACGAACGGGAGTAGAGCAAACGCGCTCGTGCCCAAGTCGCCGAACAAGTCATTACCCCAAAGATTGATCTTGCCGCGTATGTCGACGCTGCCGATGCCCGAGCTCCTGGATGCAGGCCCCGACAGAAGTGAGCTCGTCTGCACCACTCCGTAGGGCTGCCAGACAAGGTTCAGCTCGGCAAAACTCGTGACACCAATGCGGATGTTCGTCGTGCCGATCTCATAAGTGTCGGTCCTGAAGCCATCACTGTCACGCGTGGATCGCGAAAACCCAAAGATGTTGGTCTCAACCTGTGCGTGCCCGGCATCGATAGTGAAAGGGCTCTCTGTTGCATCAGGCCGGTCCGTCGACATGTCCCGCATCAGGTGATCTGGTGTTGGAGCAAAAACCGAATACCGCCGCTTTGTGCTGTCGCCAGCCACAGCCTCTAAAGAACCGCCTACGGGCAACACGAGCAGGCCTGCGCCGACGAGAAGGCCAACAAAATTGATGCGCATTCGGAATGTCCCATTCAGTTAGGTGATGAATAGGAAATTAGGTTATGCTAACTTTTGCAGTCAAGGGCAATAAGTTTAATGTTATAGTGTCTCCAGTGATCTGCGTGTGGGAGGGGGAGACGGAGGTGAGAGGGGGCACCAAGAATGCGCTCAAGAAGCTCGTCACCAGCGCTGCGGAACTGTTGCGAGTCGCGATCAGAACGCACAGGTCAAAGGAAATGCGCCGATGGTTCAGCCGCCGGGCTGACGAGGCAAAAGCGCTCAACGAAAGCGTTGGATCGAAGAAAGAGACAATGCCGTTTCTGCTCGCAAACACGAGTCCAGCAGTGGAACGAAATCGTCGTCACGCCAGACAGAACGACATGCCGAGGAGATCGAAGCACGACGAATATTCGTCGGTTATGAGGCAGAGGGAGACAGTGTCTCCCTCCCCTGTAAATTGTCAGAACGTGACCTTCACACCGCCATACGCCGCAACCGGTGGCGCCGGTACGATCGACCGGGGGTTAGTGAACTCAAAGCCGGGGCCCACGGGATCCGTCGGGGCCTCATCTGCCTCAAACAACGTACCAAACAGTCCGTACCGTTGGTCGAAGATGTTATTTACGAAGCCGTAAATCTGAACGTTGTCAGTCAGCTGATATGACGTCGACACGTCGACGCGCGTGTATCCGCCAACTTGCTGCAGAAGATTAGCCTCGTCGCCGAGGTGGTACTGTCCTGAAGCAGCAACAAGGTCAGCACCAACCTTCCAGCGATCCGTCACCCAGTAATCGAAGCCCGCCTTGATGCGATGGGCGGGGATCCCCGGAATATTGTCACCGGGAGAGACATTGATGCAGGAAGTATCAGGATCGCCGACGCATGGTGTGCCCAAGGGATGCGCGGGTGACTGGAACTCATTCGCAGTCTCAAATGTAGCACTTACATAGCTGTAGCCTGCATAAAGAGACCAGACACTGTTGGAATAGCGCATGCCAGCCTCAACACCCTGACGAAGCGTGTCGCCTGCGTTGAAGAAGTAGCCGCGACCCGTCTGTGCGGCCGAAACAAACAGAATGTCGTCCGTGTTCTGAGTGCGGAACAATCCAACACCCCAGTCGAAGCGCTGCGAGCCGTCAAAGGACTTCATCCGTCCCCGCAGACCAGCTTCCCACGTGTCCGAGACCACTTGTTCCAGCGGAGGATCGTCCGTCAGGAAGCTCTCGATTGGGCACGGATTTTCCGGGTTTGCGCAGGCCAATTCGGCGGGAGTGGGCGCACGGTTTGCTTCCGAATAGCCGGCGTAGAGTGAAATGCCGGGCATGAATTCGTAGGTCGCGCCGACGCTTGGGTTGAAACGCTCGAAACTGTGATCTCGCGTAATTCCATCGAACTCACCGGTGAGGTCGACCATGTCTATGGCAGCGTAATTGTAACGGCCGCCGACGGTCACAGCCAGCTGGTCGGTAAGGTCGAGCGTGTTCGTAAAGTAGACACCGACATATTCAGTCTGAACATCGACATCGCGACCGATAAAGTCATCAGGTCCGCCGAGGATGATACCTGACCCGTCCACAACGAAACGCGGGCCAATGGTACCGATCTCCGATGAGGTGCCGTACCGAACCGAGCCGCGATCATAACTCGCACCGAACAAAAACTGATTTTTGAAGCCAAACAGATCTGACTTCTCAACAGCCTGGACGGAACCGCCCCAGCTTTCTGCCTTTTGGTTGATCCGGTCGATAACGCCGAAGGGTTCGCCACCGGCAGCGTCGCCGTCTATCGGATTACCGTCGAGGTCACGAAGCTGTTGAATTTCGTTGTTCTCAAGTTCTTCCGAACAAACGTTATCCGCGTTGAAGTCGGCTTCCGTCGTCGCGCCCGGGTTTTCGGCGAGAACTTCACCGCACTCTTCACCCTCCAGAACGTTGCCGTCGATGAGGTTGGACCTGTAGCGGCGGTAGTAGGCGAGACCGGAGAAGGTTAGCGTGTCCGTTGCCTTCACCGACGCGTTGATCGACGGCATCAGCAGTTCAAGGTCAGTCGTTTGCGGGGAGGTGAAGGTACGCTCCCACCCAAGATTCAGGAGCTCTTCTGGAGACGCCGCAACGACACCTGCCGAGCTGCCTGCCCAGGTGAGATTAAAGTGCATCTCAACGGCAGAGCCGCGGAAACCCAAATCCGTATACATGCGCTCAAGGTCAGCATCGGAAAAATCGCGATAGCCATCATCCATGATTTTCTGGCCAGCAAAGTAGATTGCTGCCGGACCGCTCTGCATACCGACCTGAGTCGATACTTGCTTGCGTCCAAAGGAACCGCCCATGACGTCGATTTCGACACCCTGGAAGCTAAAGCCGTCCTTCATAAGAATTGACGCACCGCCACCGATAGCATTGAGTCCGTAAACCGGGTTGCCGCTGAGGATCGTTATATCGCTAATGGCATTTGACGGAATGAGATCCCAATTGACGACATCCCCGAAGACTTCATTGATGCGCACACCATTTTGATAGACAGCGACGCCCTGGGGGAAACCGGTGATGGAGCCCGCCCCAAAGCCGCGATAATCGAGCTGGGTACGGAACGTCGAGCCGCCGGCATCCATAAGAATGACACCAGGCACATGTTTTTGCAGGGCATCCTGCGTCTCAACACGGCCGTTGTCCAAGATCATCGTAGACGAAACCGTGCTGACGCCACCCGGGTATTTCCCAACCGGAATCTCTCCTCCCGACGGGGACATGGGGACAAGGTCACCGTTGGCGCGTCCAGCTGCTGTAGAAACGGGTGCGCTAGGAGACGAAACGGCCTCTGGCGGAAGCGGCTCGGGTGAAACCACAGGTTGAGCTACAGGTGTCGCTTTCTGCTTCTGTTTCGGAGCCGCCTTCGCCGCTTTGGCCTTGGGTTGATCCTGAATGACCTCGACCGCTGGCAAGTCAGCACCGGTTGGCTCGCCACTTACGGGCGCCTGACCGTTCTGAGTGGTGGCGGGTGTATCTGTTGTCGCTGGCTGTTGCTCGGTGCCTTGGGCTAGAGCCAAGGTTGGCCATAACAGCAAAGCTATTCCCGTACTGAATGCGCAATGCCTCAAAATATTAAAAATCATTAGCCCCCCCTAGGACTGGAGCACGAGACGCTCTTTCTCACCACACGTGCCACCGGATATCGAGATACGGTCAGCAACTCTCATGCGGGTCGACCGAAAGGGAAAAATTCCCAAAAATGGTGGGAAATAATCCCGATTTTACTTATTTTTCCAAGACTTAACGGGTAATACTGAAAACCGTTGAACACAAATTGGTCAATAATGGAAACCGGATTTGGAATGTATGGAATGCATGTTTTAGAAGCGGGTGTGACCACAACACATCACGACGGCACCGCAACAAAAGCAGGCAATCCAACACAATTGAGTTTGACCGTGATTCGCGGAGCTTTAGGGAGATATGCAACTAGAGTGACACTAGACCCCGAAGGGGTAAGTGTCAGGGAGGCCCTCCAGTTCTTTCGTATCTAACGGAGTGATCGCCGACGTCTCGTCAAACCAGAAGTAGTCGTCGAACTGCTTTGGCAGAACGGCTTGAAAATAGTGGCTGGCGAGTTCCGTTTCTGGACTGTAGATGACGCCGATCGCACGCTCGAGCCGCGGCGTTCCGAGGACGTTGTAAAGGTCCGATTTTCCGTTCTGAGCAACGTTCAAAAGGAAACGTGAGCTGTTGCCAGCTTGGGAGGCCTTGTGAAACAGCCGCTCATAGCTATTGCTGACGGCGGGCCGAACTGTCTTGACCTCCATCGGCCCGTCCCAGTTCGATGCTGCGGCGACCTGGCCATGGTCAGTTCCAAACCCGATGGTGTAGACACCCCGTCCGAATTCGGCACGGCAAAGTTGTCCAAGGTTATGTTCGCCGCGCAGCGCCATCTCTGTCGCGAGCGCGTCTCCGACGTGAGAATTGTGAGCCCAGACGATCGTCTTCGAGTTCGCGCCATAAAATTCGAGAAGAGACGTCAGCGTTTCGAACATGTGGCGATCGCGCAAATTCCATGACGCGCGCGAGCCGTAATACATGATCCGATAATAGCGTTCTGCATTGGCGACGAGCTTGGCGTTCTGCACCGCATCGAAATAGCGATCTCCATCGCGTAACGCATAGGCGTGTCGCCGTTCCAGCAAGCTCGAAAGCATACGCGCCACCGGGTCTTCGCAACTCCGAAACCGACCAGTGAGTGCGGCCCGACCATAGGTGGCGGGATCGCTTTGCCACGGCGTTAAGCAGCCGTAGCGTTCGCGTGCTGTCTCCGCCGCTTCAGGGTCGACGTCGTCGAGATAGGCAAGAACGGATCGGATTGACGTATACAGACTGTAAAGATCAAGGCCATGAAACGCGACGCGTTGCTCTGGTTGCTTTGCTTCGTTGTAATCGCGTAGCCAGTCGACGAACGATTGCACCTCTCGGTTCCGCCACATCCACGTGGGAAAGCGGGCGAAAGCCGTCCATTCCGAAGCCGGATATTCAAAGTGACGGACATAGTGATCCACTCGCGCAGCATCCGGCCAGTCACCTTCAATCGCGATGAAGCGAAAGCCCTTCTTTAAGATGAGTTCCTGAGAGAGACGCTCTCGCATTCTGTAAAATTCGGACGTGCCATGCGTCGCTTCACCGAGAAGCACAACGCGTGCATCGCCAATCCGCGCGATCAATGCATCAAGATCAGCATCTTCCATGCTGTCAAACGGTTCCGAAAATTCGCGTACGGTGCTGATAGCAGAATCGTCAGGGTCGGCGGATCTACGAGTGCGTTGACGCGGAGAGGATTGCGCCCTCCCCGAAGCCCAGCCTTCTTCCCCCACGAGCGGAACAAACCGTACGTCAGCAATGTCTTCGCTCTCAAAGGCATCGTCACCCACGCGGGTGACACGTACGAGTTCCTGAGCGCGGGGATCGGTCCCTATGGGGATCACAAGCCGGCCGCCGATTTTGAGTTGGCGCTTCAGGGAAGCTGGGACCTCCGGGCCGCCAGCTGCAACGATGATCGCGTCGTAGGGAGCGTGCTCGGGCCAGCCCCGCGTCCCGTCCGCATGAAGTACGTGAACGTTGCGATATCCGAGGTCAGAAAGCTTTGCAGCTGCTGTCACCGCGAGTTCACCAAGCCGCTCGACCGTGTAGACATCGCTGGCGATTTCCGAGAGTACAGCGGCGGCATATCCTGACCCCGTCCCGATTTCGAGAACCTTCTCACCACCTTCGAGGTTCAACGCTTCCGTCATAAACGCAACGATGTAGGGCTGCGAAATCGTCTGGCCTTCCTCAATGGGAAGCGGCGTGTCGTCATAAGCGAACTCCTGCATATGCTCGGGGAGGAATTGCTCGCGTGGGACACGCTCCATCGCTTTGAGCACGTGCTCTGACTCAACGCCGCGTGCCGCGATCTGATTGTGAACCATCGCTCGCCGGCGGGCCGAGAAATCCAGTGTCTTACTCTGCTTATCTTGACTTGGCGCATGGCGTTGATCGCTCATATGCACCTCCTGTGCGGCGGGAGTTCTAGATGCGTTGCTGATATGTACGCGCTGTCTCAGGCCATAGTTGCTTTATGTCAGCCGGCAGTTGGCCAATTACCTGCGAAACTTCTCCTGGATCGCAGTGATGGGCAATTAGCGCGAAGACGTCACGGACCGCTTGTTCCGGCGGAACGGGACGCGGCAAAAGCTTCATCAAAACTTCATCGAGAAATTTCTGCTTTGAGCGAATTCGTTCCGGCGTGCGCGAGGGACGCCATCCCTCGTAATAAATCCCACGGAGGAGTGTTGGTAATTGCGCGCCAAATTCGATGGCTTCTTCGAGGGTCAGACGGTCACGCAGTTGATGCAAGACCGCACGTAAGACACTCAACGCGGCCGCCTCGTCATCAAGGTCGGCGTTATCGCGCAGCTCTTTAAGCCACTCTTGGGTCTGCTGCACGGTATGTGAGACCGTTGCGGGTAGCGTCATGGCTGATACTCCGAAAGCGTAAGCGGAGTTCGGCCCCCCGATATTTTCACGACCTCCTTCATTCCCGCCATATCGGCAAGAACGACTCGTCTCCAAATTTAGTTCTTCTGTCTATTCAGGCGTGATGTGCCGATAAGGCGGTCATCGCTTCGCCGGTCAGCTCATGTGACGCGGCATGTGAGATATCTCCCACGCTCAAGATGCCTACCATCCGCTTCTCGTCGTTGATGACCGGCAAACGGCGAACCTGCTTTTGCTCCATGATACGCAACGCATCTTCGAGATCTTCCGTATCGCGGCAATAAAATATGCCTTCGCTCATCACGTCTCGGGCCGTCAGCCGGGAACAGTCCTTGCCATCGGCAACAGCACGGCATGCGATATCGCGATCAGTTACCATACCGATAAGTCTATCGTTTTCTCCGACGGGAATGGACCCAACGTCCAGATCCTTCATGCGTTTGGCGATTTCTGACAACGGCGTATCCGGGCCAACCCATTGGGCACCGGAGTGCATGACGTCTTTGACTTTCATTTTGCGTACTCCGAACTAGCGTTTTCGCACGACCACGGCCGAGGTCGAGGTCGAGGTCACTGAGATCGTATCATCTCTCCGCGGTTTGAAAAATCGCGTTGATCTGGGTCAAGCTGCGGGTGGCTCAAGCCAGTGCGCACCGTGCAATTATCCTCCTTTTGTCGGGGCCGCTTGCGAGAAAACCATTGCTTTGCCTAAGATGCATCGAGGTAGGAAACGGATAATTCCAGTGGGCAGAGGGCAGTCGTGAAAGGCAAGCGGCAGCGGATCGAGCCCTATTTGCGTCGCTTATACGGTTACGCGTTCAGCCTCACGCACGACGCTGACATTGCGCGCGAGCTTTTACATGAGGCTGTAGTCAAAGCTCTGGCGGCCAGGGAAGTTCCCTGCGACGAGCCCGCGTATAGGGCATGGCTTTTTCGCATTCTCCGCAACGCCTTTACCGACCGGCATCGCCGTCAGCGCGATATCGAGTGGGCCGCGGACCTTGGCGAGGAAGACATCGGTATGTGGGATTTCGGGTCCGAAACCCAGCAAGTCAATGTATTGGCGGTCCGTATGGCCTTTGGCGAATTGCCAGTCGCGCACCGGGAGATTATCGGTGCCATCGATATATCAGGTCTGACTTATGCCGAAGCGGCGGATCTACTTCAGGTTCCGGTAGGTACGATCATGAGCCGCATTTCCCGAGCGCGTGCAGCCCTATACAAAGCAATGGCGAAAACCAGAGCGGAAACGACGATCGAGTTTCTACCCGTGCAAAGGGCAGGCAGAAAGGGCAGCAGTTAATGACAAGCCAGCGTATCGGTATCGAAACGCTGAGTGCTTACGTCGACGGTGAACTAACGCCGGCGGAAGCTGCTGACGTCGCCCGCGCAGCGGCGCGGGATCGGGCTATAGCCGCACAAATCGCCTCCCTGCGCGAGATGAAAGCCGCGATCGCGGACTTGGCACCGACCGTTACGCTGCGGATGCCGGAAAAGCCGAAACGTTGGCCATTTGCCCTGCCAGCGATGGCTGCGGCAGCGTCTTTGGCTGCTGTGTTGATCTTGGCTGTCGTACTATCCGGCCACTTCGATCCGAAGCCGGGAACGCCATTGACAGCCCTGTTCGAAACGCACCATCGTGACTGGACCTTCGATCGCTCGGCGCCGGCAGGGGGGCTAGCGCGCGTGGATTATGCTGGGTCACAGCCTGAGATGCTGGACCTGACGGCCGCTCAACTCGCGTTCGCGGGTCGTGAGAGCTTTGTGTACGACGGCAGGATACTTGATCGGCTTGGTTACGAGGGTACGCGCGGTTGCCGCCTGAGTTTGTTCAAGATTCCACAGGGAGTAGAGATTACGGCCAACGCATTTGCCCCACCACTGCACGCGCGGGTTTGGACGAGTGGCGGCAACAGCTTCCTTCTTATGGCTCAGGGAATGGCGCCGCGACGCTTCCGGGAACTCGCGACCGTCATCGAAAGTGCGATCCGTAGCCAACGGCCCTTTGATGCGAAAACGCGCCAGCGGCTCGCACAAGCCCGAGCCGCAAGCCGCCCGTGCCAAGCTTGAACGGCCCTCTCCTACGCACCATAAATTTTTTCCAAGGCGCATGGAATAAACGCGACCCCTGAAACGTCTTCTCTCAATAAGCCGTCGTCTGACGAGAACAATAGGGAGGAAACGTATGGGAAAGAAGACCGTGGAACGCGGGCTGTTCGAGCTATTCGAACGGGACGCAGAAATGGCTGACGAGCTCGTGTTTGGCCGCCGTACGGGCGCGGACCGTCGCGGCTTTTTGAAGGGGGCGGGGTTGGCGTCCATGGGAGCCATGCTCGGGGCATCCATTCCCTTCCATCGCAATATGCCGAGCGGCTTCATTCCAGTAGCCCTAGCCGATGTCGCAAAGGTTGAGGGCAAAGACGGGCTCCAGCTCGTCAATGACAAACCCTTGAACGCAGAGACGCCGCCGCACCTGCTCGACGATGCCATCACGCCAACGGCACGGCACTTCATCCGTAACAATGGCAACCCGCCGGAAAACACCGATCCCGCGAACTGGACGATCACGATCGACGGTGAGGTGGAAAAGCCCCTCAAGCTGTCCATTGCTGACCTGAAGAAAGACTTCGACGTTGTCGAACAGGCCATGGTCATCGAATGCGCCGGGAACGGCCGAAGTTTCTTCGATCCTCCCGTGAGCGGCGGGCAGTGGACCTATGGCGCGGTTGGGTGCTCAAAATGGACAGGCGTCAGGCTTGCCGACGTACTGAAAGCTGCAGGCGTTAAAAAGAGCGCGATCTACACCGGACACGAGGGCGCCGATACGCATCTTTCGGGCGACGAGAAAAAGAAAACCTTGTCGCGGGGACTGCCGATTGAAAAGGCGATGGACCCAAATACGCTTATCGCTTTCGAGCAGAATGGCGGGGCATTGCACATCGATAATGGCGCTCCCGTCCGGTTGGTGGCCTCTGGTTATCCGGGATCGTGCTCGCAGAAGTGGCTGACGCGCGTTTGGGTGCGCGACAAAGTCCACGACGGTGCGAAGATGACCGGTAGCTCCTACCGCGTTCCAAACCGACCGGTCGAGCCTGGTGAAAAGGTCGAGGACAAGGATTACGTGATCATCGGGGAAATGCCCGTTAAGTCACTGATCACCTCGCCGATGACCCGCAGTTCGCCCTCAAGTCGAGAGATCGACGTGCGGGGACACGCATGGAGCGGCGCACACGAGGTTGTCGAAGTTGCGGTCTCCTATGACTTTGGTCAGACATGGCAGAAGGCGGAACTCGATAAGCCCGTCAATCCGTTCGCATGGCAGAACTGGCGGACAAAGATAACGTTGCCACAAGCCGGCTACTACGAAATCTGGGCCCGCGCGACGAACGACCAGGGCGTGAGCCAGCCGCACATGATCGTCTGGAACCCCAAGGGCTATCTTAACAACGCCATGCATCGCGTGGCGGTTACCGTTAGCTGACGCTCCGGCGGCGAGGAGCCAGCGCGAAGGGCTCCTCGCACTATTTCAAATTAAAAATGCGGTTGAAAAACATCATGAGCATCATTGCTTTGGCACCAAGGTGGCTCTCCGCCTTGGTTATCGGGATTTGTGTGGTGTTTGCGGGAGTGCCCACCGTTGGCGCTCAGCAACAAGAGGAAGATGAGTACCAGGGCCTGCCGGAAGGTGAGGGGCGAGAGGAAGTCGCGGCCTATTGCGGGGCTTGCCATTCTCTCGGTCTGGTTTCGCAGCAGAAGCTTCCCCGTCATCGCTGGGAGGATTTGCTCGTATGGATGAACGAAAAGCAGGGGATGCCCAAGCTTCCGCCTGAAGATGAAAAGATTGTCCTCGACTATCTCACTGAACACCTGGGCCCGCCGAAGACCCGCCGACGGTTCTGAAGTTTTTGCCCCAGCTAGGAACTGCGCGCCTAGTTCCGAAATGCCTTATCGAGATTTTTGGCTTTGTCGAGGTTCTTGGCCTTGGCCGTATTTTTCATTTCGCCGATATGAGCTGAGTTGAGGTCGGCGCCTTCAAAGTTGGCGCCGGCAACATTGGCGCCAGTGAAGTCGGCTGCCGCGAGCTCGCTGTTTTTCAGGTTTGCGTCTGTAAGATCCGCATCTCGCAAAGAGGCAAATTCCATCATAACCCGGGCCAAATTGGCTTTCCGAAATGACGCTCCATCGAGATTCGCGCTTTTAAGGACGCCCCGCATCAAACCCATCGATTGGTTTGTCTCGTCTGCCGATAGGTTGGCTCCATCAAATTGGGCGTCTTTCAAACTCGCATTTGTGAAATCTGCGGCGACGCGCGCATTGCTCAAGTCCGCACCATCAAGACGGGCATCCCAGAGTTGAGTTGCGAACAGACTGGCACCCTTCAATGACGCACCCGAGAAGTCAGACTTGAGAGCCCAGGCTTGATCCAGAGTGACGCCGTCGAGATTGGAATCTTTGAAGTTCGTCTTATTGATGCGCGCAGCTTGTAGTTTGATCCGTCTGAGATCGAGCCCCGACAGGTCGAGACCGTTCAAACTCTTTCCCGTGAGATCAAGCTCAGCGCCAGCCGGAAGCTCGGCAAGGGATTGGATGACGTCGTCCCGCGACATGTCTGCCTTGGTAAAGGATTCCGAGGTGACATCGAGCCCGGTGAAATCCTGCGAACGCGCAATAGGCGGCGAGATGTTCAGCATCACGAGTGCGAAAGCGGTAACCAGCAGCGCTGGGCGTAGCATGGTTTGTCCTCCGTGCCGGGGCAGGCATGCGCTGGCGACGGATATCCAAAGTCACCACGTTTTACTCAAATGCCTATTCGAAGCCGACCTAACAAGGCGTGCGACCCGCAAAAGGAGAGTAAGGAATGGATAGTCGGCTTTCCGCCGCCAGGTTATCGGAGGGTTGACGGTTGGGGCAGCAGGCTCGGGGATGTTAGCCGTGACGGCCTCCGCTGAGGAGGCGACTGGGCCAACCGGTTCCACAGCCCCTAGCGCGCAACCGCCCGGAGCCTGCACGCTGCTACCCCAAGCGGTTGAAGGTCCGTACTATTTCGATCCGGCACAGATGGCATCTTCAAAGGCGGACAGAGAGAAGGCGGCGGTACGGTATTGGCTATCAAGGAAGAGCCTGATGTGATCGTCGCCTCACTCTTGATTGGCGTCGACCGCACTGGGGAGGCAGCGCGTCAGCCCGGTGGCGTTCGGGGATTTCTGAAAAGCATTTTTGAGGGGGCTGAAAGGTAAGTTCCTTTCTCAAAGTTGGGCCGTTAAAGCAGGAGGCGATTATCCTTAATTGAGGTAAATCAACACGCTTGCCTTCCAAAGAGATACCTTAAACTCAAGTCCCGGCCTAATTGCGAGGCAGTCCCATGCGGCGTACGACGTGGATCCTTGTTGCTGACGGCGCTAGAGCGCGCATCATTTCGCGTGTCGTCGAAGGGTTTGGGGCATGCGCCGACACAACAATTTCAGAACCTTATAATTTTGAAGAAGAACGTTCGCCCGGTCGAGAATTGACACGCGAACGCCCCACACGCGTGCATGATCGCTTCGGGCCGGGGCGACATGCGGTGGAGCCGAAACAGGATGCCAGCCGCAAAATGGTCACCAGATTTGCGACTGAGATCGCTGATATGCTCAGCGCTAGTTTGAAAGCGAGAGGCTTTGATCGGCTCATCGTCGTTGCTCCACCTGCAATGCTGGGTGATCTGCGCAAGTCGCTGAGCAACCATGTGCGCGCGAAAGTGATCGCCGAGATCGATAAGGATATGACCAAAGCCGGGATTCCCGAGGTCATGAAGCATATCGAAGCTGGGTACATCGGTTAATCTCCGCGATTGCCCCATAGGTAAAACACCCGTATTTGCGGTGAAGCTTAGGGTTGGACATCCATGAGGCGTCCATAGCCGTGACGATGCGCGCATAATAGTATGCTGTAGATTTTATCGGGGTCTTAGGCGGGAGGGGCGCATGGGCCATGAGGGCCAGGAAGTCCAGTTGAAGGATGCGCTGGTGGACGTTGCTCGGAGTGCCGGCGCTTTCGATGCCGGTCGCGCGGTCGGCCAATGGCCTTCCGCTCGCCATTCAACTGGTAGGAGGCTTCGGCGAGGATCAGCATCTTCTGCAAACCGCCAAATGGGTTGAGCAGAACCTGACCAATCCGTTCGCGGAAGCTTAGCGCGAATTTCTGACTTCGCTGGGTCGGGGACCATGTCTCCCCGATCCGGGAGCGCAGAAACGCACCAGATTTCTAGTCGAGCTTGCGCGAAATCGTGAACGCACCCCTTAATTCGTTCGGCTTGAATCCGGTCGCTTGGTCTTCGGGATAAAGCCGGGAAATCTCCGCTTTCACCTCAGGCTTCAGCTCAGTGCCGTGACACGCGAGACAGGGTTCGGCGGCCATGGGTATGGCCTTCATGTAGCGAAAGGTCTTTTCGCCATTCTCGGAGACGACCTCGATGTGTTCGAGCTTGGCAAGATCAGCTCCGGATGAAGCCTTTTCCAAAAACTCTTCAAGGACTTTGCGCTCATAAGCATCAGGTGCGTTCTTCGGATTGCGCACCCGGAGCGCTGTACGGCCCACCGTCAGACCATGCTGTTTCGAGGTCTGAATTGCGAGGTCGCCTACGACAGTGTTGCAGACTTGGAGCGCGGTAACAGGTCCACCGGATTTAATGGCAGCGACAAGCTCACCCTTCAAACGCTCTCCGAGATCCTTCGCGGCAGCGCGTGCACGGTTAAGTGTCTCTGCATCGTTTGTCTCTGTCGCGGGGGCGACGGCTGGGAATGCGGCCGCTAAGAGAACGGCCAAAAGACCTGCGGTAAGTCGTTGAGGCATAGGGCAGCGCTCCGTTCCAGTTGTCTAACATTGTCCCGAAGATAGGACGCTCAAAAAGATTAAGCTAGGCGGCCGAAGGTTACCCCTTCGTGCGACGAAGAAGCTGTCCGGAAACTGTCACCAGCGCAGCAAGTAGCGGCCGAGCAGCGCGCCGACGAGCGTGGGCACCGCCATACCGAGCCCGTACCAGATCAGCACGAACGGCATCGCGCTCTCGTCGCAGGAAAACGCATAGATAAACGCGGCAGACGCCCCCGCGGCCAACCCAACAGAGGCGCCCGCGAGCGTAGGGTGTGTCGGCGCCATCGACCGCATGGCCCACAGCGCTCCGGCGAGTATGGGGAGCGACAAAAGCATAATCAGCCAGGGGCATATGGCCGCCGTCTTGCCCATGATAAGCGCGCGATAGTCGGCGACTGGCGCATTTGCGAGTTGCACGGCGGCCAACGCAGACATCGCGAGCAGGACACCAACAATTCCGGCCCACATCGAGCGGGACACTTTTCCCTCAGGACGCGCCAGGCGCCAAACGGCCACGAGGCCGGCTAACATCAAGAGCCCCGTGAAGGCGAACTTGATCCAAAAGGGCGGAGACGTAAACGCGGTGGGCAAATCAGGGCGCAGGCCCAAAGCAAAAAGCGTGGCGGCAGCGATCGTGAGGACGACGCCCGCGCCGATTCCAAGCCCCAATCGTCGCGACACAAATCCACGCGGCGCCGGCTTTAGGCCGGTCGCGAGGGAGTCGATGAGGTCTGGCGTAGTAGTCAAGGCGCGTCGTTTCCTTTCATGCGTCGAGCAAGCAGTTTCAATCCTCTGTGAATGGCGACCTTGACCGCGGATTCTGAAGCTCCGGAGGCCGCAGAGACTTCAGCAATCGAACGCCCGTCGATTTTGACGGCGCGAATAAAGCCGCGCGTCTGTTCCGGCAGGTCTCCCAGCAGTTTCTCCACGTCGTGCCGAGCCCCCGTCGCTTCGGAGTCATCGGCAGAGATCAGGTCGTTCATGTCATCGATCGGCACCGATAAATGCGCACGGCTCGCACGCAAATGGTCGATCAACTTGTACCGTGCAATGGCATGCAGCCACGCAGTAAACGGGCGGTCGCTATCGTAGGTAAAACGGCGCGTATGAACCGCGAGCAGTGTCTCCTGCACGAGATCCTCCGTAGAGGCATGCCCGGGCCCCATCCTGCGCGAGTAGTACGCACGTACCCGGTCGCCGACATCACTCAGCAACTGGCGGTACGACTTCTCGTCACCGGCCAAAGCCTCGATCATCAATCTGCGTAGCCGTTCTTCTACCGGCTGCACGTCCACCTAATCCTTATTCGTTTCAATAGGCGCAAGAGTTACAGCGCGAAGCTGACGCACACACCATTAGCGAGCAGGTTACTGATCACAAGGACGTGACGATAGTAACCGACCTGCTCTCCTTCCCGAATTCACCTTCAACACCGGCGCAACGCGTCGACAGAGAAGATTTGATCGGGAGATTTGCAATGCCCAGGGCATCGCCGTTCTAGTCCAGCCTCCGAGCAAAAGAACTTTGGCACGGTGTCCGCACCACCTGCGGAAACGACGCGCCATGTCCGAAATCCAGAGTGCCGGATTTGCAAAACTCCGGTGTTCGGGATCGCGCTGGGCTTATCGGCCTAGCATTCACCCACGCGCTTAAAAGTAGCGCACGCTTTCAAGGAAGATTATTATGACGCCTATTAAACCTTTTGCACGTGCCGGACTCTTGATCGCTACCGTAGCGCTGACGTCTCTGGGTGTCGCCCAGGCCGAAGACGCGATGAAAACGGACTCTATGAAGTCAGATGCAATGGCATCAGACACCATGAAGTCCGATGCAATGAAATCCGACGCCATGAAAACGGATTCCATGAAGTCTGATTCAATGAAATCGGATGCGATGGAGAAACACGACGGCATGGAAAAAGACTCCATGAAGTCGGACGCAATGTAGAAGAACTAGGCACTGAGGCGCCCGGTTCTTGCGCTCAACCGGCTGGAGCCGGGCCCATTTTCATGTGACAATCTTGAGCAAAAATCATGTTTCATCCCAGATCCCGGTCGGTAGGGAAGCCATCGTCATCCGACGTGGCTGGCGCAACTCAAAAAAAACTGGTCTTTCGTCATCCACTCCTGGTGCGTCTGACCCACTGGATGAACGTCTTGTGCCTCTTCATCCTGCTTCTGAGCGGGCTGCAAATATTTAATGCTCATCCTTCTCTTTATTGGGGGAAGTACGGAGCAGATGCGGATCCAGCCTTCATCGATATTCGCGCATATAGAGACGGTAACAGCATCCGAGGCGAAACCCGGATCGGTTCTCTGGCAATTCCGACCACCGGATTTTTGGGCGCCTCTGAATATAACGGTGCACTAAGCGTGCGCGCTTTCCCCTCGTGGCTGACGATCCCGAGTTACCGGGATCTGTCCACGGGACGGCGCTGGCATTTCTTCTTCGCGTGGGTGTTCGTCCTCAATGGGCTCGCCTACGTGATCTACGGAATTGCCGCTGGCCATTTTCGGCGCAAGTTGGTGCCGAACACCAATGAGCTGGCCCCCTCGCATTTAGCTCACGAGATCGCCGATCACGCGCGTCTGCGCTTTCCCAAAGGCGATAAAGCACGCCACTACAACACTTTGCAAAAGTTGGCCTATCTAAGTGTAATCTTCGTTCTGCTGCCCCTCATGGTGGCGACAGGTTTGACAATGTCGCCGGCAATGGATGCAGCGTGGCCATGGTTGCTTGATGTGTTCGGCGGCCGCCAGTCTGCACGCACGATCCATTTCATCTCAGCGACACTGATCGTCGGTTTCGTCTTTGTGCACGTGGCGATGGTCCTGCTTTCGGGCGTGTGGAATAACCTGCGCTCGATGGTTACGGGCCGCTATGCGATTGAAGTGGAGAAGCATCCATGATTGTGAGCCCGACACGTCGACGCCTTCTCATCGGCTCTGCTGCTACGGCGGCCGCAGCCCTACTCGGTGGTTGCGATGCTTTGGTCGACAACCAACACGTGGCACGCGTCCTAGAGGGTGCTGAAGCACTGAACAAGGACTTGCAGCGCGCTTTGCTGTCGGACACGACATTGGCGCGCGAATATACGGAGGCCGATATGTCCCCCGTATTTAAAGCGAATGGGACGCAACACCCCGAGGGCGATGCCTATGCCAGCCTTCTCGACAACGGCTTTGCCGATTGGCGTCTGACAGTAGACGGTAAGGTCGACCGTCCACTCAGCCTATCTCTCGCGGAGCTCAAGCAGCTGCCTGCGCGCACGCAGATTACACGGCACGACTGCGTGGAAGGTTGGAGCGCAATCGGCAAATGGACCGGCGTGCAGTTGGGCACCGTCCTAAAGACAGCAGGCCTGAATACGGACGCGCGTTATGCAGTCTTCCATTGCGCCGACAAATACGAAAACACGGCCGATGGCCAGTACTATGAGAGCATCGATCTCGTCGATGCGTTCCATCCGCAGACAATCCTGGCCTACACCATGAACGATCAGAACCTGCCAGTGGCACATGGAGCTCCGCTTCGTCTGCGCGTCGAGCGCCAACTCGGCTATAAGCACGCCAAATACATCATGCGTATTGAAATCGTCGATAGCTTGAAGGCTATCGGACGCGGCCGCGGCGGCTTCTGGGAAGATCGCGGATACGAATGGTACGCTGGCATCTAGTCGCGCTACGCGTCGCCCGACCTTAAAGGAGCGTCAGGACAACGACCCAGATTGAGAGCGCGACACCGCAAACCGAAATGTAAGGCCCGTTCCATCGCAGGCCGACGTGGTGTGCGCTCACGCCGCCCATCGCGCCGATCATCAGGGTCGTGGCAGTGTACGGTGAGCTAGCTCCGCTCATCGCCCAGCCTGCTGTGATCGCCACAATGATGTCGGATGGCTCGACCCCGATAGCGGCCGCGCTGGGAAGAAGCGGGGCCAAAAGTGTGACGGTCATAATCGGGTTCATGCCGAGCTGACCGGTCAGCGGTATCAACCACACAATGCAAACGAGTAAGAGCCACGCGGGTACGTTTGAAAGATCAAACCCCGAAGCGGCAGCCAGGGGCGACAAAAGTGCGCCCCCGAGCGTGCCAATCCAACCGGCCATCATGAGCAGGACTATTTCGGAGCGATAGGACGGCAGATCTCTCGTCACGTACGTCTTAATGCGAGCCCATGTCGCGGGCACCTTCCCCGAGTTTTGAATGCTGATCCAGATGATCGAAATGACGGGAACCACCATCATAACGATTCCAATGACGCGGATGTCGGTCGCGGCATGGAGCACGCCCACGAGGACACCCAGTACCGCGAGCAATAAAAAAAGTGGCCAGAGGCTGAGCCAGCTTCCCTCAGCTGTTCGTGGTGATGGCTGAACGGAAAGGCGGGGCTTGAATATAGTGTCGAGCCCCCATCCAACGCCAGCAAGGATCGCAGAACTAACAAGACACGGAAGGAGAGCATCCGACCATCGCGCTCCCGGAATAAGAGACGTTGAGATGGCGACGGAAAAAGCTAAAGGTGACCAAGTTAGCATGGAAACGAAGCCGCGTTGGATCGCGAGCAACATCCGCCGAATGCGGTGGTTGCGAATTTCCTCATTAGGTTCTTGTCGCGCATTCGCCTCGGCGAGGGTGCCGAGCAAAACAAGCGCGCCGTAGTTCAGCAGCAGACCGAACAATTGGCCGCCAACGGTAAGTGCGATGTACCTGCGCCCCGGGGGCTGCAAAGCTAGAAAATGGCCGCACTCGGCGATCGAAGGTGAACTCGCCGCTGCATTTCGCATTGTGGCAAGCGCCGTGAACAAGGCCGCGATAAAGGCCGCTTTTCCGGTGGCTCCAACTATCATTTGAAACCAGTCGGGCCGTGTCGCAAAGGCGATACCTGCGAGGGCTAGACCGACAACGACAAAGATTTGCCGACCCCAGTGAACTTGCGCGACGAGGAGCAACAACGTCAATACTGCGAAGAGGTCTCCCGTCCAGGAGAGCAGCTTGTTTGCATGCCATTCCGAGAGCATCACCAGGACCGCAGTTGCAAAGAGCAGAACTCCGGTCAGGCTCTCGATGAATGATTTTGACACTATTGCCCAGGCCTCATCGCGACAGGGGTAGCGCTTGGCGCGGTACGCGTTGTTGGAAATCCCTCACAGCGTAGATGGCCATATTTTGCCGGACAACGCTATTCACCAAAGCTCGATCTTGATCTTTGACAGATTAGAATAATCAAAACGGTAAAGAAAATTCTGCGAGCGGAGCTGTCTCCTTCAAACTCCACTCTTGAGATATTCTCTGAGCTCATTGATGAGTGCGACGACATCATTCAAATTCGTGGAAGGGTTCATGAACACGATACGGAGCCAGCGTCGTCCAAGAGCCTCTGCCGTCGAGATGTAGAAATTTCCTGATTCAGTCAGGCGCCGGCGAAGTTTGAGTTGAAGGGAGTCTGGGCCGTCAAAACGAAAACACACGATATTCGATTGAGGCTCCACGGCGACTTCGATCTCAGGCTCGGTTCGCAAATATGCAGCGGTCTCCTGGGCGAAGGCGGTCTGCCGTTCAATCGTGGCGGCGATGCTCTTCTCCCCCTGAGAGGCAAGCGCAAAGAACACCTTCAGCCCAAGAGCTGCCTTCGTGCACTCAACCGTTCGGTGAATGAGGTCGATGCCGGGCTGATCTTTTTCGTGAAAGAGATAGCTCGCCTCTTCCCGAAAAGCCCGATCGAGGGCCAACGGGTCGCGTGTGAGAACGGCGGCGCACAGCGTCGATGATCGCAGCATTTTATGTGCGTCCCACACAACGGAATCGGCCAATTCAATTCCATCCAGTAAATGGCGGAGCCGTTGGGAGAGCAAAGCGGATGCGCCATGCGCGCCATCGACGTGCAACCAAATATGATGCTGCCGGCAGATGTGCGCGATCTCTCGCAAAGGGTCGTAAAGTCCGAGAGCCGTTCCGCACGCGTTAGCGACGAGGGCAAGTGGAAGCGTTCCTTCCTGCTGCAATCCGGCGAGAAATCCAGAAAGTCTGGTTGGGTCAAGTCGACCGGCGGAGTCGGTTGGAGCATAGCGAACGGAACCGAGCCCCATGATGCCCGCCGCGCGAGAGACGGAATAGTGGCTGCTCGGCGATGCGACGATGACAAGGTGAGAGGGGTTCCCTTCTTGCCAAGCATTTGGCACGACCCGCGCACGAGCGGCCAACAACGCCGTCAGATTGGCGAGCGAGCCGCCATGCGTCAGCACGCCGCCGCCGTCCGCTGTTTTGTCTGAGGCCTCTGAAACGCAAGGGCGCCAGCCGATCTTTTCCAGCATCCAATTGATGACGGCGTGTTCGACCGCTGCAGCGGCAGGCCCCATCTCGTAGATGGCCATAGCATTGTTTGTGAAGCCATCAACCAGAGCCGCGATTGCACTTTGAGAAAGTGGCACGGCAACCTGATGCGCCATATAGCCAGGGTGATGCAGGCGTGTTGATGCAGCGAGATAAGTGTCCAGAAAACGCTGCAGCGTTTGCCCCTCAAGGCCGCCGTGTTCGATGAGATGCGCGACGTCAAGCGCGTTCTGGAGTGGGACTAAGCGTTCTTGGCGAAGCACGGGGCCTTCTCGTTTGCGCGCATCGCGGGCAAACGCATCCAAGGCATCTACCGTAATCGAGACGTCTTCTCGAAAGCCCATGATATTCCATTCCATGTTACGAGCGGGACCCGCAGTGTCTCATGAAAAGGAAAGCAGAAACGTGCTATTTGAGGCGAAGAGAGCCGACATTAAGACATAATATGCCAAAAATTTCGAATGAAATGGTGGAATATGCTAGAGCGTTTGGATGACTTCGACCGTCGAATTCTCAAGATATTGCAGACAGAAGGGCGGATGCCGAACTCCGAACTCGCCGAACGTGTCGGCCTTTCGCCAACCCCCTGCTTGCGGCGTGTTAAAGCGCTTGAGCGGAGCGGAGTTATAAAGAGCTACCGCGCAATCCTTGATCGAAAGAGCGTCGGCCTCGGATTGACTATACTCGTAGGAATCAAGGTTGACGGTCATCGCGATGACAATGCTCAGGCAATTCAGGAAGCGTTTTGCGCAATGCCGGAAGTGATCGAGTGCCACCTCGTATCCGGCGAGACTGACTTCCTGCTTCAGGTCGCCGTTCCGGATCTCGAGAGTTATGAGAAGTTTTTGCTTGGGACGCTCTTGAAGCTGCCCATGGTGAAGGATATTCGCAGCAATGTCGTGATCCGGACGGTCAAAGAAAACGTGCCGTTGCCGCTTCCGGATCGACTATGAAGTTTTCGCACTCTTGAGGCGTAATTCAACAGCGAATGCATCTGCGCGAGGCGTAAAGCCGAGCGTGCCGTGCCAAGCTTCTGCGATATCAGTAGCGATCGCGAGGCCCAGCCCAGATCCGGGGCCAGACGTATCCACCCGTTCTCCACGCTTGAGTGCGTCCGGCATTTTGTCTTTAGGAATGCCAGGACCGTCGTCACTGACGCGAATGGTAATGCCGCCCGCTTCTTTCATGGCGGTGATGGTGACCTGCGAACGGGCATACCGTGCTGCATTTTCAACAAGGCATCCTAAGGCTTCGGCGAGATCATCGGTGTGAATTTTCGCAACGGTGCCTGAGGGCACGTCAACGAGCCACTCCAGGCGCTCCCCGTCAGGAGAGCGTCTGAGAACATTGGCAACCTGAGTGGCGACGCTCTTCACATCCGCAACGGCGTCCATGCGGCGTCCTTGCAAACGCGCACGTGCCAGTTGCCGGTCGACATGCCGTTGCATCATGCGCGCGGCGGTCTCTAGATCCTCGGCTAACTCGGCGTCTCCCTTGGCTTTGAGACGTGCGATGCCGCCGAAGATGATTTGAAGTGGCGTTTTTAAACCGTGTGCCAAGTCCGCTGCCCGTGTGCGCGCAACCTCGATCTCATCGTCGCGCTTGTCCAGGAGTGAATCGATCTCACTTGCCAACGGCCGGACTTCATCAGGAAACTCTGAACCGAGCCGAGCCTGGGCACCGGACTTGATACTTGAGATTTTCTCGCGAATTGACGCGAGAGGACGAAGCCCAATGGAAACCTGTATCCACGCCGCGGCGGCAAGCATGATGCCCAATGTCACCAGCAACGGGATCAAGGCGTTCGCAAATCGCCAAACAGCGGCCTGCACCTCCGCCTCGTTGATTGCCACGGCGAAGTAAGCTTGTTCGCGGCCGAGCCGTGCCGGTAGCTCCACGCGCTTTTGAAGGAGATAAAGTTCTTGGCCGCCGGGGCCAGCCACCCGATGGTGGCGAGATTCCTGGTCGATCTGCTGTTCCCGCGGCAGTGTCAGCTTGAAATCCCACAAAGACCGCGAGCGGAGTACGCGGTGTTCCGCCCCGAATTCCACCTGCCAGTACAACCCTGAAAGCGCCTTCTCAAACCGCGGATCTTTCGGCGTGCGGGAAAGTGTTAGCTCGCCGGAGGTTATTTTCTCGACGCCGGCAATGAGTTGATCAAGCTGCGCGTTTAGCTCGCCGTCGATCCACGCCTTTACGTGCCGTTCGAAAAGCAGGGAAAGCACTAAGGCTGAAATAACAAGTGCGGTGGAGATGTACGCTGCGGCAGCGATAAGCAATCGCCACCTGAGTGATCGGGCGGTCACGACGCTTCATCCATGATGATGTAGCCGTAGCCGCGTCGGGTTTCGATCGAGCCTGTCCCGAGCTTCTTGCGCACGCGCATGATCGCGGCCTCAAGTGCATTTGTTTCGCGGCTGTCGTCATCACCGTAAAGGTGTTCGAGCAGTTCCGTCGTCGAGACTACCCGCCCCTTGTTGTGCACCAGGAACGAGACCAGCCGATATTCCAGCGGAGTAAGAGAAACATGCGCATCGTCCACGAGGACCCGCATTTGACGCGTGTCGACTCTGATTCGGCCAGCTTCAATCACAGGACTACTAATGCCACGGGAGCGTCTGATGAGTGCCCGCGCCCGCGCGATGAGCTCCTCCATTTGGAATGGTTTCACAAGGTAATCATCGGCGCCGGCATCAATGCCTTCCACGCGTTCCGGCCAAGCCCCGCGCGCGGTAAGAATTAATACGGGCATGTCGCGGCCGGCAGCGCGCCATCGCTTCAAAACACTGAGGCCGTCGATTGTTGGCAGACCCAAGTCGAGCACGACGAGACTGTAGTTTTCCGTATCGCCCTTGAACCAGGCTTCCTCGCCGTCGGTCGATACGTCGCAAACGAACCCAGATGAACCAAGCGCCGTCGTTATGTCTGCTGCGATCCGAGGCTCGTCTTCTACGACAAGTATGCGCATCAGTCATCGTCTTCGATCTTGAGAATATCACCTGTCGAGGCGTGAACCTCGACCTCCTGGACCCGTCCATCAGGTCTCAGAATTTTAAAATCATAGACGATTATCCCGTCATCGTATTCCAGTTCTGTCTCCAGAATATCTCCGGGAACCTCCACACTCACCTTATCGACGATCTCTGCGAGCGGCAGGATCCTCCCGGATTCAACCAGACGGCGGGCCTCCTCGTGTCCGATGTCGTCGGCAACAGCGGTCCCAACCCCGGTAAGCAGGACGGGGCCACAAACAAGAAGCGTGAGCAGGATTTTTAGAGGATGCGGCATCAGAGCATTTTCCACTCTTGAAGCTGACAGAACGCTGACAGCGTCGGTCAGGGCGCGGTCAGTGCGCCTTTGCAATGTTGCGGGGACGGGCAACGAGCCCAGCAAAACAGGAGAACTTATAGATGAAGCATCTCATCGTTGCAGCCGCCCTTGCAGCAACTCTGGCAAGCGCTCTTCCCGCCGCCGCCGACTGGAACGGCAAGCGCCTCAATGTTCCAAGGGATCAGTGGCTTTCCCCTACGCAAATGATCGAGAAGCTCTCAGCTCAAGGGTACACGGTCCACGAAATTGAATCCGACGATGGCGCTTATGAGGTCGAGATGAGCAAGAACGGTACTCGGATCGAAGTTCATGTTCATCCCGCCACGGGAGAGGTTCTCGTGGGGTATGACGACTAAGGTTCTTACGAGGCCCTGATTGGACACACAAAGGCCGCCCAAGGGCGGCCTTTGCTGTTTGGTGTGTAAGAGAGAGCGAAAAAGAGGCTTAAGCAGCTTCCAGGCCGGAGATGAAGTCCCGCATATCGCGTTGCAGTGCATGCGAGCTCTTTGCGAGTTCCTTGGCCGAGGAAAGAACCTCGCTCGAGGAGGTGCCGGTGCTCTCAGCGGCATCGCGAACCGTATCGACGCTGCGGCCGACGAGGTCAGCGCCCTGCGCCGCCTGCGAGATGCTTCGCGCGATTTCGGATGTCGCCGCCTGCTGTTCCTCAGCGGCCGCCGCGATCGAGCTCGCGATCTCGTCGACCTGTTCGATGCGCTCCCCGATGGCCCGGATTGCACTCACAGCACCGGTCGTTGCTTGTTGAAGCTCGCTGATCTGCGAGACGATTTCATCAGTCGCGCGGATCGTTTGGTTCGCAAGGTCTTTCACCTCGCTGGCCACAACAGCAAAACCACGACCGGCTTCACCTGCACGAGCAGCCTCGATTGTGGCGTTCAACGCGAGCAGGTTGGTCCGCGCGGCAATGTCATTGATGAGCGCGACAACGGTCTCGATCTTTTCAACCGCAGCAGACAACGTCTGCACGGTGCTATCCGTCATGCGTACATCTTCAACGGCTTTGCGGGCGGTCCTGGCCGTCTGGCCGATTTGCATGCCGATCTCGCTCGCCGAGGAGGCAAGTTCTTCCGTCGCAGCCGCAACAGCCTGAACGTTTGCGCCGGTTTCCTTTGCGGATTCGGAGAGAACGCTTGACTGATCACTGGTTGATCTCGCCGTGTTGGACATCTCGTTTGCCGTAGTTTCCAGCTGGCTGGAAGCTGAGACGAGGGATTCCACTAGGCTGCTCACCTTGGAGTCGAAGTCCTTGGCAAGTTGCGACATGGCTTTGCGCTTGTCTGCTTCCGCCTGCGCCCGCAGGCGTTGGCCTTCTTCCTCGAGGCGAGCCCGCTGGATGGCGCTCTCCTTGAAGATTTCGACAGCACCTGCCATCGCACCGATTTCGTCTTTGCGATCCGCACCTGGAACTTCGATCATCAGATCGCCTTCCGCCAGACGGCGCATCGCGTCTGTCATCTGACCCAAAGGATGTGTGATGCGGCGTTGAACGATCACAAAGCCTGCGGCGCCAAGGAGGAGTACAAAAACGAGAACGCCACTTTGAACCATCAATGTGTATTGAGCTTCCCCATACTTACGTTCAGCGTGTTCCTGGGTCAGCCGCATGGCCGTGTCAGCAACAGCGGTCAAAGTGTTAAGTGCTTTGATGCTGGTTGCATTCATGGTGTCGTTCGAAATCGTTGTGGGAACGCCGTTGGAGAGTTCCTCGAAAGCAGTCTTCCAAACGCTTTCATAATAGTTCTGGAACACCTCTGTATCGGCCGTCTCTACGGCAGCCTTCAGTTCAGCCGGCACACCGCGACGCGAGATAAGCTCTTTAACAACAGACCAATTGACGAGAGCCCGGCCGCGCAGATCAGCGATTTTACGGTCAAGTGCCGGCGTCAACGCCTGCTTGGTGCGAGCTTCGGCCAGCGCCGTGCGACCAAGGCCGACACCGTCGCGGGCGAGCCAGGCGGCCTGCTTCACCGCCATAAGCTCCGCGATCTGCACGTCACTCATGCGCACCTCGGTCGCCAGTGCGATCGACATCTTTTCAAGGCGATCGATAACGTCCGTGGCGACCGTATTAAATTCCTGAGCAATGCCAGCCGGCCGTTCGGAAAGCGCCACCTTCAGAGCAGCATCCGAGCGCTTCTGCATGGTTGCCAATCTTTCAAGGCTACCTGGAAAGCCGGTGAAGATTTCCGTTTGTCCGTTGGTGCAGTCGATCTCTGCGCAAAGCCGCAGAATATCGGCGACAGCCGGATTTACTTTGGCGCGCGCCGCATTCAGCGTTGCGAAATAGCTATCCGAAGTCGGTGCCTCGGCTTGGAGCCGGACCCGCGTCGGGCCGCGTTGGATACGATTGTTTTGGAGCGCTATGAAGACGGCTTGTCCGGCCTCTGCAACTCTAACCACCCGCTTGCTCTCTCTCAGCTGGTTGATGTCATTGTGTATTGGAATTGCCAATGTGGCGATTGCAATTATGACCATCGTTCCGAAAAGAAGTTTCAGAACGGTACCTATGGTAAGCGTTCGAATAGAACTCATTATTGGCCCCCACCCCAAAATAGCCGGCACGGATCGGCCGGTATCATTTCCCGGAAGAAAAATTACTTTGAAGAAATGAACAATTACCTTCTGTGCACAGAATGGATTTGTTTCATTTGGTTGGGAGCGATGGGGAATATGAAAAATAATTCCGCGAATCTTGCGCGCTATAGGGAGGGAACGTTTTAGTGATGTTAGTCCGTTAATATGAGAATGAAACGTGAATCTCTGTCGAAAAGTGCATGCGATCCAAAGAAAAAATAGCACCTCAGTCACCGAACACGTTTAAAGCCTGAGTTCGGGAGTTGTCAGAAAGTATGCAATACGAAAGAGGTAAGCCGGCTTTTGGCTCGGGTCCGGAATTTATTCAAGGCGAGAAAAATTTGACGCTGCAACGATTGAGAAAAAATGAAAGAACGCCTTTGGGTGCTTTGCTCTCGGCGAGGGGGAGGAAACTCTGAAGATGACACCATTCCCAGTCTCGGACCGCCTTGCTGGCGCGCTGCGCAGGATGCTAAAAGTGAAGACGCTCCATATTAGGAAACGGGGGGAATTCGGCTCGTCAATGCATCGATATTTCATTGCCGGAAAGGCGGCAGCGAAATCGGGCAGGCTTCATGCGTATATATAATGTGATGACGATTGCGGCCGCAAAGGATGCAAAACCGCGATATGCGGGCGCGTGCCACCAAGCGGCGGCCTGACCATGACTTCCAGATTTGGGGTGTTGGATGGTAGCGGAGGAGGGACTTGAACCCCCGACACGCGGATTATGATTCCGCTGCTCTAACCAGCTGAGCTACTCCGCCAAAGCCTGTCGGCCAATGCATAGCGCCGGATTGCGTGACGCAACGCGCCACTACCCGTTTCAAACTGAAAATCCAGGAACCCTGGCGCTTGAGTGTCCAGCATGGCTGTCCGGACCTCGAGAATGCCGGAGAGGATGTAACTGATTGGATCATCCCGTGCAAGAGGCTGTGCGCATCGGAATGCACGCAATCCAATTTGTGGCGTTGGAAATTACCAGAATACGCGAACCGAATGCCCCGGCTATAGGCTCAGGCTGGCCGTGCCAGCGGCACGTCGTCGTTGGCGGATTTTGTCGCAGCGATCCAGCCGCCGCCCAGAATCCGCGCATCATTACCGGCATCGGAGTAAAAGACGCAGGCTTGCCCCGTTGCGATACCGCCTGCTGGATCGGTCAGTACAACAGAAACCTCTCCATTATTATCGGCGGACAGCACGGCCGGCTGGGGCTGTTGCGTTGAACGCACCCGCGCATGGATGGTCAAGCCCTCGCGAGCAGCCTCTTCCAGAATACCGTCGCCGATCCAGTTGACGTTACGCAGGACTATGCGTCGGGTATCAAGGTACGAACGCGGACCGACAATAACCTCATTTCGCCCAGCATCTAGCCGGATGACAAAGAGTGGCTCCCCGAATGCGACGCCAAGACCGCGGCGCTGGCCCACGGTGTAGTGGACAATACCCTGGTGCTGCCCCACCCGGCGGCCGTCCACGTGCACGATATCGCCCGGTGTCATGGCTTCTGGCTTAAGCCGTTCAATGATGTCTGAGTACCGGCCGCTTGGGACGAAGCAGATGTCCTGGCTGTCAGGCTTGTCGGCGACCGGCAGATCAAGATCACGGGCCAGAGTGCGCACATCTGATTTTGGCAGGTCCCCTAGTGGGAACCAAAGCTGCGCCAGTTGCTCCCGGGTGGTCGTAAACAGAAAATAGCTCTGGTCGCGCTCGGCGTCGCGCGCACGGGCGAGTTCGGGGCCGGCCGGCCCTTCCCGGCGTCGGATATAATGCCCGGTGGCAAGGGCGTCGGCACCGAGTTCGCGTGCCGTATCTAGCAGATCGCGGAACTTGATCTGGCTGTTGCAATTGACACAGGGGATCGGGGTTTCGCCGGCAACGTAGCTGTCCGCGAACGAAGCGATGACCGTGGCGGCAAATCGATCTTCATAATCGAGAACGTAGTGCGGAATGCCAAGCCGGGACGCGACATTGCGCGCGTCCTGAATATCCTGACCGGCACAGCACGCACCCTTGCGCCCCACAGCAGCGCCGTGATCGTAAAGCTGAAGTGTAATACCGATAACCTCATGGCCCGCTTGTGTAAGCAGCGCCGCAACAACCGATGAATCGACGCCGCCAGACATGGCAACCACCACGCGGCGACGTTCCCCAACGTTTAAGCTGGGACGATCAGAAGTGGAGACGGTTGAATTTGCGGTCATTAACACTTCATTGATAAGATGAGGACTGAATCCAGTGACTCAAGTCACGGACACATAGTTGAAAATCGCGGACAAGTTCCGCGCACTCGCAGTTGCGCGCGGCGCTCACTATGCCCGCATCGCGGCTGGGAAGCAATTTAGGTTTGCGAGCGCACGCAATTCAAGAGGCAGGCAGCCGCAGCTCGCAACAAGAGTTATTGTGCCAAATGTCCAAGGATATCGGCGCCGATAACTACTTAGGGTCATTTGTTTAGGATTTCTACGTCAAGGTTAATGGTCGGGCGAATACTAAAGGGACGGCTGTTTATGCTATTTTTACATAAGGCTTTAGTCGGAACTTAATCGAGATCGGCTATAAGGATTTTAGGCGTCATAAAAAGTGTAACGAGTACAGAGTAACCAGTACCATGACAGAACAACAGATGCGCGCCCGCGTGCGCTACGTAATCGGACCCGACGGTAGCCCTCTGACGGTTGCCGATCTTCCTCCAAAGGACACCAAGCGTTGGGTCATCCGTCGCAAAGCGGAAGTTGTTGCCGCTGTGCGTGGTGGTCTGCTCAGCATTGAAGAGGCGTGTGACCGCTACAAGTTGACGGTCGACGAGTTCCTCTCCTGGCAACGCTCGATTGACCGGCATGGCTTGCCGGGTCTGCGCGCCACCCGCGTGCAAGACTACCGCGACTGATCCCCCGGGCTAGTAATCCCCCCTCCCCTAGCCCCCAGTGCGGTGCGTCCCCAGGGCGCTCCGCTCTTGGCTGCGATTAGGCGGGCTGCTCTACTTGCGTTTATTTTTCGACTTGGGTGCTTTGTCCTGCCTGGCTGCAGCTGTTGCGCCCCACCCCGCCTTCACCCCGCCTTCGACGCATCCCTCTTCATCAGCGGCCCATCGGTAAACATCCTGACTGAGGTTGTCGCCAATACTTGCTGGCAGCTGCTTATTGTTGGCGGATACTGTCGCTGTCTCACCGATTGGCTCAATCTGGATCTCAAAGGCAACCCGCCCGGGCTGATTGGGAGCATCTTTGATGCGCTCGTGAATCAAAATCTTACTTCCCCCGCCCTGGTGTTCCGGCCGTGCCTCGGCTTGGAACAGGTACTGAGTACGTAACGGGCCGTAGCCGCCGAGCCAGCAGGTTAGGACACCACGGGCAATGCGTGTGTAAATCTCGGTCGGCGAACCGGTTGGTTGCTTCATCCCTTTGGCAAGGGCACTCGCTGCATTGGGAATGGCTGAAAGTGCGCCCGTGGTCCCAGACGTTAACACCGACGTGTCAACCGGCCCGTTTCCGGCGCAGCCGGTGAGCGCAACGCAAAGGCTTATGCATGCGAACAAACCTCGGGTAGATCCCGTCATGCCGATCGTTACCTGACCGTTTAAAAAACGAGGAGCTAAGAGCTGTCTCCCGCCGGAGAGAACGTTGTTTCAATGTCATAAAAAAAACGTGGGGCGCAAGGCCAAGTGGCCCGGCACCCACGCGTTTGACTGCATAACTATGTTAAATGTAGGAAAGGCGCGCTGATTGGGATCAGCGTGCCGCCATTCCTGAATGGCGTTCGGGACGCTGTGGCTCACGCAGGCCAACCTGGCTCTCGCCAGATGAAACGCGCGTGAGTTGTTCCATGGCTTCGTCGCGCTCGCGCTGAGCTGATTCAAGCTTGATGCGCAACTCGTTAGCCGATGAATTTAAGTTGTCACGACGAAGAGAAGCCGACTTCGCAAACGTGGAGTAGGCATAATGTGCCGTGTCCTTGACACCGGTACGTTCTTCTTCGGCGCGGATCTGGCGGTCGAGATCGCCCGCCATGCGCTCAAATTCTGCAATCATATGCTGAAGATCGACAACCTTACGGGCCTTTTCATCAGCCTCAAAACGCTTCAGGCGAAGCGCAGCATCACGTGACTTCATGGTTCGATACCCCTAACTCTTTCGACCATTCGCCAGCTTCGACAATCAAAAAACATGCCAGTCGAGATAAAGCTCGACTGAAGTCTCCACACAATCTGTTAACCTGCTACTATAGCGGGAAAACGTCAATATGAGATCGGCGCGCTAGCGTACAATATGATGTGTAGCACATGCTATTTAACGTTGCGCTAAAACAACGCTTGACGGATCTAATTAACTGGGAACGTCCCGAGACTCAGAAATATGAATCTGCGGTCTAGGGGCCGGTCGCGAATAATGCTAACTGTTGATAGTGCGCGTTGTGGGGTAGTCAGCGGCCGAATCGAAAGGTCCGGCATTGCGCCGAATGGCGTGAAGCTTGGATTTGAGCCGTCCATAGGCGGAGTGTATCCGCTCGACCTGCCAGCCCGAATTAGAGTTCCCTGTGTACCTGCAAGAAACCGGTGGTCTTCACTTCGTGTCTGCGGAGCGGTGATTCAGCGGGCGCTGGAGTATTGCGCGAAGCAGGCAAGGTCACAGGTGTTTTGGAGATTCGTTGATGTCTTGTGAGCAAATTGTCGAGAGTTCGACGGGCAGCCTCAAGACAAAATTAGGAATTGTTAAACTTCTAATGCTTAACGTCCTAAAGAGGATTTAGCTAGAGATCGAAGTTTGCGTGCTCTGCATTAATTGAACTGCGGCGCTGGCGGCGGCCGGAGAAGAGAGGAAATAAAATGCGGGTGCTTCTGATCGAAGACGACAGTGCGACTGCGCAAAGCATTCAGCTGATGCTGCAGTCTGAAGGTTTCAACGTCTATACGACGGATCTTGGCGAGGAGGGAGCAGACCTCGGCAAGTTGTACGACTACGACATTATCCTTCTCGACATCAATCTTCCAGACATGTCGGGTTACGAAGTCTTGAAAGCTCTGCGTGTAAGCAAGGTTTCGACGCCGATCCTGATCTTGTCCGGCTTGGCCGGCATCGAAGACAAGGTTCGCGGCCTCGGCTTTGGCGCTGACGACTACATGACGAAGCCCTTCCATAAAGATGAGCTCGTGGCGCGTATCCACGCCATCGTCCGGCGGTCGAAGGGTCATGCGCAGTCCGTTATCGAGACGGGAAGCCTCAAGGTTAACCTCGACACGAAGACTGTAGAGGTGAACAGCCAACGCGTGCATTTGACGGGCAAAGAATATCAGATGCTGGAGCTGCTCTCCTTGCGCAAGGGGACCACGCTGACCAAGGAAATGTTCCTCAACCACCTTTATGGTGGCATGGACGAGCCCGAACTGAAGATCATTGACGTCTTCATTTGCAAACTGCGCAAGAAACTGCAGACGGCAACCGGCGGTCAGCACTACATCGAAACCGTCTGGGGACGTGGTTACGTGCTGAGAGATCCTGACGACGAACATGCCGCAGCCTGATCGCGCTGATCGCAGCACCTGAGACTACTCAAAACGGGGTCCGAAAGGCCCCGTTTTTTTGTTCTTATCGGCAAAATGCTTTAGGAAGGGCGCGCCGAAACTCAGCCCGAAAGGCCCAGCCAAGATGACAGATACGAAGCCATCGCTTAAAGCCGCAATTCTGCAGGTCACGCCATTTCAGCAGAATTGCTCGCTGATTTGGGATGAGGCAACCGGTGTCGGCGCCGTCGTGGACCCTGGTGGCGACATCGACCGTATTGAAGACGCGATCGCAGAAGTGGGCATGAAGCCAGAAAAGATTTTGCTGACCCACGGTCATATTGACCATGCTGGCGGCGCAGACGAGCTTCGCGAAAAGCTGGGTGTGAAGATCGAAGGTCCCCACCGGGCCGATGAATTCCTGCTTCAGGGGCTGGAATCGCAGGGACGCGAGTACGGCTTTTCGGCCCGTAATGTCACACCTGATCGATGGCTGTCGGAAGGGGACCAGGTCACCGTTGCAGGGCATAGCTTCGATATCATGCACTGCCCCGGACATTCGCCAGGTTCTGTCGTGTTTATCAACCAGCCCCATAAGTTCGGGCTATTTGGCGATGTCCTGTTCAGGGGATCAATTGGCCGAACGGATTTTCCCTATGGCGACCACGATGCGCTGATTTCAGCGATTAAAACGAAGCTGCTGCCGCTCGGAGACAACTTCGCGTTCATTTGCGGTCATGGTCCGGGCAGTACAATCGGCCTCGAACGCAACGCGAATCCGTTCCTGACCTGAACGGGAGCACTATAGGCCCCGGGAGTGGCGGGGCCCTGTGCAAGGCGTGCATAGCACCGGATCACAGATCCGGTGCCCTACGGCTCAGTAACGACCTCTAAACTGGAGGCAAAGCAAACCGCACTCCTGCGACAACCCCTGCTCGCCGTTGGCTCGGCCTTCCCAGAAGTCGACAGTCTCGACGCGGAGCGTCTCGGAGCAACTGCGGCGGCAGTATTCCCAGGTGCCTCCGGGGAGCCGCACTTGCGGGCCGAGCCGCGTGAGGCGCACGGGGCCTGAGACGGTGCCGTTGCCGAAGTTGCTTTCGGCCACGACGTAGCCTTTGCTGAGGTCCTCGGGAAGGCGCCCGATCCGGCCGGCTTCTGCGCTCTGTGGCAGGGCTGACACGACACTTACTAATAGGCCCACGCACATCAGGGCGAAGCGGTTTCCAAATGACATCGGAAGCTCTCCAGGGTCTAGGGTCGCGGGCACAACACGCCGCATGCCAAACATGGCAACGAAGAATGAAAATAACATAACGGATTCCGGACAGGGAGGGGTTCCAGGGGACCTTCTGCCCGACGGCAGAGTTCATGTGGCCCTGTGGCACCGATATTGCCAATCACAGCGGCGTTCTACGGCGGATTAACCGCCTTGACGCTTCAAGTTGATCTTGACGGCGCTAAGCCCCGAGCCGGATCCAGCAGTCGAGATCGAGACGTTTTGCTGGTTGTTGCTGAGGGAGACCGACATGGATCCCGTAATGGCGCCGTTGATTGATAACTTGATTGATGCAGGGTTTGCTGTTCCAGTCACAGCGCCAGTCGCATTGAACGTCCGCTCTTCCCAGGTCCCGGAAACGGCGCCGCCGGAATAGGTCAAGCCGGCACGCATTTCGATCTTGTTCGAAGGATTGGCGCACCGGATGGCCACGTTGAGGTCTGTTCCCTCCTGACGCGAGGTGTAATACGCGCGGCAATCGATCCGCTCGCTTTTGCCGCTATCGAGTTTGACCGAACCCGAGCCGCTCCAAGTGCCGACATATCCGTTCAATGGATTAGCCGTAGCCTGCTGCGCGAAGCCGAGCAATGCGATTGACGCCGACATCAAGACGCCGCCAATCAGTCCAGACGTCGAAAGTTTCATTCTGATCTCCGCTCCCGGTTTCGGCGCGGAATAATAAGGTTTCTGAGCCAATTGACGAGGTCCTGCGGGTCACACTGATTTTACGGAGAGTGCGAGCTGAGGCTATCGATCTGAAAGATCTCACCAAATTGGATTCTTACCTCAGCTCTATTCGATTGTGCCTAACGCCCTTATAGCTAGCAAAGATAGAACTCGTGCAACCCCTGGGAGTTATGTGCAGGCGCGCGGCGCAAAACTTATGCTAAGGCAAGATTCTAACGACAACGGAAAGATCTGCCCTCGTGTTGACTTTTAGCGTTTGATTTTAGTGGGCCTGTCCCGGGGTCAGTTCGGTGAGCGCTTCGTGCAATGGCGCACTTGAAATCGAAATCAAGCCGCCCTGAGATTCGTCCATTTCCATAATCAGGAACACGGAGCCGGCTAACACAACAGCGCACAGCGCGATGATGGAAAGCACGGTGGTATTCCGCGGGGCGAAGAGAGCATTGCCGAAAAATATTATGGCGAGCCACAAGATGAGAAGCGCCAAGAAGGGGATTGGCATGGTGCTGTCGACGTCGTCGAGTAGAAACCAGCGTGTCTGCGCGATCTCATTTGTTACGTCGAGCGCTCTGCTTTTGAGCCAGGATTGTGCATCCGTGGTCGGCACAAGGCTGCTGAGTTGCAATTGAACCTGGTCGATCCCTACCACCAATTCAGTGGGTTTTCGGCTTTTTTCGAACTGGGCGAGTTTGCTTGCAACGGCCTTCCGCAACAGGGCGCGCAAATCACGGGTTTCGGGGCCATAATGAGACATCAATCGATCGAGGAGAATGACCTCCGCCGAAGCATGTCGCCATTCCGTGTCCTTCGTATCGAACGAGGTTTTTGCCGAGAATACGAGAAATCCGAGCACGACCGCTGCGAGCAGACCGTTCAATTCAAGAAACGAATGAATGGCCCGCTGAGAGTCTTCAGTCATGTGATGTTTGGGCAGAACAGTCGCCAAAAACAGGCCGAGTAATGCCGCGCAAAATGTGAGCGCAAACACAATCAGAAACGCAACGACGGGCATGAATGAGCCCTCGGACTGAACGACAAATGTGCGAGGTCAGCTTCCGGCGGATCCAAGGATAATCAATAACTGTACGAAATGTGCGACCGCCGTCACGGACGCAAATTGAATTCAATTAATTTAAATCTCCAACCGCGCCGCCGCACGCGAAGTTCCAAAGTGTGGTTTACAGAGAGGCAGCTGAAGCGTTACGCGCCAGGTCGCCCCGTCTTCCTCGGTCGGCCGCGCCGTTGTTTCTTTTCAGACGGATCATCAAATTCCGTCGTCTTCACAGGCTTCACGGGTTTCGTTTTTCCGGTTGGCACGGAGAGCATGGCGTGAGGGCCCATCTCGTCGAGAGTCGGCTTGTGCGCCCCCGAAATGCGCTCTCCGAACGCACCAGCTTTTGTCCGTGGATCAACTTTGGCATCGCGGCGTGGTACGGGCATGTCCGTACCCGGACCCATGTCGTCAAGGGAGGGTTTGCGGATGCGGCTTTTTTCGGTGGCAGGAAGATTGGCTTTTGCACCATATTTGCGTTCGCCCTCATAGCGTCCGGCCCGGTCCTCCACCTGAGCTTGCCGCGCCAGCGGGTCGTCGGCAATAGCAAGTTCGGTATCGCGCAACCGCTTAATCTCATCACGTAGTCGCGCGGCTTCCTCGAATTCCAGATCTGCGGCTGCCGTACGCATACGCGCTTCCATGTCCTCGATCACGCGCGCAAGATTGTGTCCGTGGGCGGCCGGTGCATCGGCCAGCCCGGTATCAACTGTGACGTGATCCTGTTCGTACACTGAGGCCAGAACGTCCGCGATGTTCTTTCTGACGCTTTGCGGTGTGATGCCATGCTCAGCGTTGTAGGCGAGCTGTTTTTCCCGGCGCCGATTCGTCTCTGCGATCGCCCGGTCCATCGAGCCCGTCACATGATCGGCATAGAGGATCACGCGTCCGTCGACATTACGCGCCGCACGGCCGATTGTCTGAATGAGTGAAGTTTCTGAGCGTAGGAAGCCTTCCTTGTCAGCATCGAGAATAGCAACGAGCGCGCATTCGGGGATGTCGAGGCCCTCGCGCAGCAGGTTGATGCCGATCAGCACGTCAAATGCACCAAGACGCAAATCGCGAATAATCTCGATCCGCTCCAAAGTGTCGATGTCCGAGTGCATGTAGCGCACGCGGACTCCCGCTTCGTGCATGTATTCGGTGAGGTCCTCGGCCATGCGCTTTGTCAGCGTCGTGACCAACGCACGGTAGCCTTTCTGGGAAATCTGGCGCACTTCATCGAGAAGATCGTCCACCTGTGACTTCGCGGGCCGCACATCGATGGGCGGGTCGATCAGCCCTGTCGGCCGGATAACCTGTTCCGCAAATACGCCGCCAGACTGTTCCAATTCCCAACCGCCGGGAGTTGCCGAAACCGACACGGTCTGCGGACGCATGGCATTCCATTCCTCGAAACGGAGAGGGCGGTTATCCATACAAGACGGCAAGCGGAAACCGTACTCGGCCAGCGTTGCTTTACGTCGGAAGTCGCCGCGGAACATGCCGCCGATCTGCGGGATCGTTACGTGGCTTTCGTCAACGAAGACAAGGGCATTGTCCGGAAGGTATTCGAACAGCGTCGGTGGTGGATCGCCAGGGCGGCGGCCCGTCAGATAGCGGGAATAGTTCTCAATGCCGGCGCAGGAACCCGTCGCCTCCATCATCTCCATATCGAACAGCGTACGCTGTTCGATGCGCTGGGCTTCGAGATATTTGCCGGCGGCATGCAACTCGTCGAGCCGTCCTTTCAATTCGGACTTAATGGCTTTGATCGCCTGCTGGAGAGTCGGGCGGGGAGTCACGTAGTGTGAATTCGCGTAGACCTTCACGAGTTCAAGGTCGTCGGATTTGGTCCCAGTAAGAGGATCAAACTCGGTAATAGACTCAATCTCGTCGCCGAACATAGAGATGCGCCAGGCGCGATCCTCCAAGTGAGCCGGAAAGAGTTCGATGGTGTCGCCGCGTACGCGGAACGTGCCGCGCTGAAAGGCAGTGTCATTGCGCTTGTAGTGCAAGGCGACCAAATCTGCGAGCAACTGATCTCGAGAGAGCTGTTCCCCGACCTTTATGGCAAAGGTCATCGCCGTATACGTCTCGACCGAACCGATACCGTAAATGCAAGACACCGATGCAACGATGATAACGTCATCGCGTTCGAGCAGCGCACGCGTTGCGGCGTGCCGCATCCGGTCGATCTGTTCGTTGATCGAGCTTTCCTTCTCGATATACGTGTCGGTGCGGGGGACGTAGGCCTCCGGCTGATAGTAGTCATAGTACGAGACGAAGTACTCGACGGCATTGTCTGGGAAGAACGATTTGAACTCGCCATAGAGCTGCGCCGCGAGAGTTTTGTTCGGCGCCAGGATTAAAGCGGGCCGTTGCGTTCGCGCGATGACCTGAGCCATCGTGAACGTCTTGCCCGAGCCGGTAACGCCCAGCAGAACCTGGTCGCGCTCGTGGGCATCTATCCCGGCCACCAAATCTGTGATCGCCTGTGGCTGATCGCCTTTCGGTTCGTATTCCGAGACGATCTCAAAACGGATGCCGCCTTCGCTTTTCTCCGGCCGCGGCGGACGATGCGGCACGAAGTCGATTTCGGATCCTGCGACGATCGGATGCGCGGCCATCATCGGTTGCTGCTTCAGCAGTTCCCGTGCACTTGCTGAGCGCTCATGCGGCTTGGCAAGCAAGGCGTCTAGATAAGCCGTTAAACTGCCTGTTCCGCTCGTGGGCTGCAGCGCCTGAGCCCTCAAGGCCGGGAGCACACCGCTATCAAATGGAGCCTGCGGAGCTTCGCCGAGCCCAGGCGTGCGCGCGGCCGTCTCGGAAGGCGGAGGTGTCGGTTTTCCGGATTTGCTACGTGCGGCACGCGGCTTCTTCGGTTTGACCGATGAGGGATTCTTGGAAGTTGGCGACATGCCCGCAATATGGCGCGTCCGGTGTCGCGAGCAAAGGGCCTAGATGACAGTGAGTTGCCACGCTCCCCGTTCGAGCAAGCGACAATGCCAAAAGCAGATGCAACCTGTTAAGCCCGTGCAAAAAATTCGCGACCTACACTTCCTGCAAGGGGACCGTCCGTCTAAGGTCTTCGTGTTGAAAGAATTTTTAGGCGAGCTAGGAGGCCTGAAATGGCAGAAACGCGCGTCGCGCTTGTCACCGGGGCAAACCGGGGCATCGGCCTTGAGATCGTCCGTCAGTTGGGACGATTGGGCGTGATGCCGATCATTGCTTCGCGTGAACTCGACAAGGGCAAGCGGGCCGCTGAGCAGCTCGCGAGTGAAGGCCTGGAGCCGGCAGTCGTTCAACTCGATGTTGACGACCCTCAGAGCATCGCTACGGGTGTGGCGAATGCCAAGGATCTGTTTGGCCGGATCGATATTCTGGTGAACAACGCTGGTATCTTGATAGATGGACCGAGTTCAGGGGCTCCCACTGTCGAGAATGTTCCGCTCTCGATCGTGCAGCAGACCTTCACCACCAACATCTTTGGACCGTTGCTGATGATCCAGGCCGTTCTGCCGACGATGAAGGAGATTGGGTACGGGCGGATCGTCAACCTTTCCTCAGGGCTTGGTCAACTCTCCGAAATGGGCGGCGGCTATCCTGCTTACCGTATGTCGAAGGCCGCCCTGAACACGCTGACCCGGACATTGGCAAGCGATCTTGGCCATGGCGACATAAAGGTCAATGCGATGTGCCCCGGATGGGTGAAGACCGATATGGGCGGCCCAGAAGCGACGAGATCACCTGAAGAGGGCGCAGAGACGGCAGTCTGGCTTGCAACGCTGGACGACAGCGGACCAACAGGTGGGTTCTTCCGCGACAAGAAGCAGATTGCTTGGTGAGGGACCCAACAGTCGAATTGGCATCACAATGCGGCGGCCCTTAAGCGGGCCTTCGCTACAAAGTTTGATCTTTCACATGAAGGCTTGAGAACCTGAGACGCACCTCGTTTAGAGGCCGCGAACAAGGTTGCCTACCATCAGCACGAGATACGCCGTCATCGCCAGCCAGTACTCCTGATGAGGTAGGTATCGGGGAACCGCGACAAACCCCATCTTCGTTATCAGGGCCAGCACGGCCAGGATGAACGAAATCAAAAAGATGACGACGGTTGGGGGATTGAGCCGCATGAACAACTCCAGCCTGGATGGAAATATTTGCGCGGCTGGAGATTGGCACGGGCAGACCACCGCCGTCCATCGCGCGAGCATACCTCGCCATAGCCTTAGAGAGAGCGCTATGGCAATCCCGCAACGCTACAAGGAGAGGTCTGCGAAGCAGGATCTGTCAGGAGGCAGAGTGTTTAAAGGGAATGCGGCGAAGCGAGCTTGTCCCCAAACACGTTGGCATCGTCGCGATCAATCACAAACCGAATGATCTGACCTTTGCTGCTGCCTTTTTCACGAGCAGTGACCAAAATCATTCGATCGTTGGAACCGCCGTGGAGGACACGCGTCAGGCCCTCTACAGGCAGTTCCGTGATGGCGACAATCTCGAAAACACGACGGCCACTGTTGCCGGAGAGTGAGATTTCGTCCCCGACCGCAACGGACCCGGACCAGGAAGCCGGGCGTACGTGGTCGCTAAGACCTGCGCCAGGAGACGAACTGCCAAGCCAGAAATCTTCGCCAGCCGCGAACGGCAGCGAAGCCAGGGAAGGCCCACCGGTTTTGGAGGTTCCGGTCGGGCTCGGTGCTGAATAAGAATCAAAAGCGGTTACGAACTGCGCTTTCAGCATCGTCTCACTGGTCGAGAAAAATAGGAGGCCAGTGGCAAGTAGAGCCGAAAACGCCCCCAAGCCAATGGCCACGGGCCTGCTTGTAAAGCGCGCATTCGCATCTCGCATGTGCGTCTACTCCTGCTTCTATTGCTCACTGAGCCCTAAATATAGGGGCAACTTGGCCGGAGTCTAAGGCCCCGGCCATTCGCTAAGCTGTTATCTGAGCCGACGGCGATGTATCCGAACCGGTGCGTGCTGACGCCTGAGGTATCGCAGAAACGTCAGATTAAACGCAAAGATCCCGGAAAATATGGCCGCGAGCATCCACATAGCGGTGCGCTGGTCGACAAACAGAAGCAGGCTGGAAGCTTTTGACTGCGTGACCGGTAAGGCCACCTTAACCACTTCCGCAGCTTTGGCCGCCGCTTGCGCCTGATCAGGAACCTTCCCGATTTCCGAGGCATTGGCACTAATTGCGATGAGATCGCTGAATTGTGGAACGGCGGGGCCCGGTTCGGCCCCCACAAGACTGACGATAAGGCAAAACAACCCGAGACCGACGGCAATATCCGCCCCAATCCGGGCAAAGTGCTTCGGAATTCCCGCAAATTTCTTCAGAAGCGCCTCCTATCACTGCGCACGAGCATAGCCGAGTTCAGCGTTATGAGAACGCAATTTGAGCGGAGGCTGAGCCAAGATTGTGGCCGAGCCATATACAGCGGTGGAGGAGTAACGGACTCTTCGCTGATGTTGTCGCTGCGCATCAGATGGGGGTTGGAGGCGAGGAGCCGCGCGAATAGTCCAAAAGACCAATGGGAAGGGCAAGATGTTTGCTTGCCCCATAAGCAAACCGACATTAGCCTGCGCGCCGCCAGAAAGCGCCCTACATAGAGCAGCTGTTCGGCGGCAGCGTGCGGATGATCCCCGCTGCCGGCCAGTTAATCACGCCTACATTTGAAAGAAAGGCTTAGTCTGATGGGCTTCATTGCCGATAGCCTCAACCGCATCCAGCCCTCCGCCACGATCGCCGTCGCAACAAAGGCGCGTCAGCTCAAGGCCGAGGGACGGGATATCATCTCGCTTTCGGCAGGCGAACCGGACTTCGATACACCTGAAAATATCAAGCAAGCCGCTGTCAAAGCGCTCGCTGAAGGTAAAACAAAATATACTGACGTCGATGGCATTCCCGAACTCAAGCAGGCCATCATCGCGAAATTTAAGCGCGACAACAAACTCGACTACAAGCCGAGCCAGATCTCAGTGGGGACGGGCGGTAAGCAGGTTCTCTATAACGCCCTTCTAGCGACGTTGAATCCGGGTGACGAAGTTGTGATTCCAGCGCCATGCTGGGTGTCTTACGCGGATATCGTCATGCTCGCGGGCGGCAAGCCTGTCTTCGTACCAACCAAGATGGAGCATGGTTTCCGGCTGCAGCCAGAGGTTCTTGAGGCCGCGATCACACCCAAGACCAAGTGGTTCTTGTTCAACTCGCCTTCCAATCCGACTGGCGCGGCGTATTCGGCAGCAGACATCAAGAAGCTCACCGATGTTCTGATGCGGCATGACCATGTTTGGGTGCTTACGGACGATATGTACGAGCACTTGATCTATGACGGTAATGTGTTCGCGACGCCGGCTGAGGTGGAGCCGGGGCTTTTTGACCGGACATTGACGATGAACGGCCTCTCGAAAGCTTACGCTATGACGGGCTGGCGTTTGGGCTATGCCGGCGGCCCTGAGCCGCTGATCAACGCCATGCGCAAACTTCAATCGCAGTCGACGTCGAACCCATGCTCCATCACGCAATGGGCCGGTGTCGAAGCGTTGAACGGGCCCCAGGACTTCATCGCAGAGAACAACAAGATCTTTGTTGAGCGCCGGGACCTCGTCGTATCGATGCTCAATCAGGCAACCGGTATTTCGTGCTTCAAGCCGGAGGGGGCATTCTACGTTTATCCGTCCTGCGCCGGCCTCATCGGCAAGACGACATCCAACGGCAAGAAGATCGAGACCGACGAGGACTTCGTGACGTCTCTGTTGGAAGCCGAGGGTGTCGCCTGCGTCCATGGTGCGGCGTTTGAGGGATCTCCTGCTTTCCGCATCTCTTACGCCACGTCGACTGAGGCGCTGCAGGATGCTTGCGAACGGATTCAACGCTTCTGCGCGAACCTGAAGTAAGAATAAAAGAAATGCCGGAGCACCACGTCGGGGCTCCGGCATTTTTAAAAGAACGCCTGATATGAGAACATTATCAGGCGGCGATGACGGCGACTGTTACCGTCTTGGCTGCACCTGACGTTGCGCCCGCGCTATCCGAAACGATGACATCAAAACTCGCGGTTTCCGCGGCGTTGCCATCGTGCGCGAACATCACATGGCCGTTCTCGAGATCTGCTTGCGTGAATGTCTCCACGGGAACGCGTTGGCCATGGTTCAACGCGACGAAGCCGTTGATCGGATTTGAAACCAAAAAGCTGAGGTTGTGCGCACTGTCGTCCGGATCGACCGCAGTCAGATCCATGGTCGTGATCCTCACGGTGCGACCGCGCCGCACGACGAGGTCAAGATCGCCGGAAATTTCCGGCGGCACGTTGCGAAGATCAGCTGAGAGTTCCGCACCCGACGCCAGTGAAATGCGGCCGTACTGCACTTGCCCGTTCACGGAGCCGGTAGCCCCGATCCCGATTAGATGTTTGACCGCGACGTTTCCCTGAAGCGTACCGTTGATTTCTGCGTTATCGACCCTGATCGTTCCGAAAACTCGACCGCCAGGATGTATGATCAGGCGCTCGGCGGCGACTTCGCCTTCAACATAGCCATGAACTTCAAGCAGCTTGCAGTGCGCGATCCGGCCCTTAAGGACTGTATCGTCGCTAATAATGGCAACGCCTTGAGATTGGGTCACGGTGATTGCTTCCCTGCTACGATGAACTATGCATTCGCCAAATTTTTTCCGCCGCGAGCGCCGGATCGTATCGACCTATCGGGCACACCCTAAAGAAGTGTTGTGACCGATAGTGCGACGACCGTCTCAGTCATCCTTGCGGTATTTTTTATGGCAACCGCTGCAATTGCCCATAACCTTTGGCCACTCGTCCATGAAAACAAATTCGTCGGTTATGCTGGCTTGCCCCGCCTTTGCGGTCTCGGCCAGCTTGCCAAAGCGACCGACGAAGTCTTCCTTGTTCTCCCAAATAACCGGTAGAGCTTCTGTTTTTTCGCCCGTCTTGGAGTCCTCAGGAAACATATTGCGGAGAACGGCTGCTTTTTCAGCCATCGTCGCCAGCGCTTTGTCGATGGCCGCTTGTTCGTAGGGTCGCTCCCCCTTCATCATCGCGATCGTCGGCTTTGCAGCGTCGGACATGGCCTTGAACGCCGATTGGCGTGCCTTGATGATATCGTGGTTTTGAGCCGCAGCGACGCCTACACCAACGGTGATCGCGAACACGGCAACGGACAAACGCAGCATAAGGAACTCCCCGTCGGACCAGCGGGCCGAAAAACCCGATTAAACCTGCATTTCGGTGGCTAAACGGTCAATCAGACAATCCCAAGGCACCAACAAATATTAAGGTCCGCGTCAAATGGATCCGGGCATGGTCAAAGAGGATACGGACTTTTCAATCCCTCTTTCCGACGGAAGGCAATTCGGCCTGCGTTGGTACGGCGCGTCAAACGGGCAGCCCGTGCTTGCCCTGCACGGCACGCCCGGGTCGCGGTTGAAATTCCGTCTCGCGAGTAAAGCGGCCAACGAGCTAGGTCTAAAGCTCTACTGTCCCGATCGTTGGGGGTACGGGCTCACCGCCAAACCTCTCCTACAGCCTTCCCTCGCAGAGTTCGCCAATGACATCTGCGAGGTCACAAACCGCTTGGGTCTCGCGCGTTTCTCAATCGTCGGCATTTCGGGAGGTGGACCGTTCGCAGCTACGGTTGCTGCCGCGTTGGGTGCGCGCGTTGACAAACTCGCTCTGATCGGCCCGGTCGGACCAATCCTGCCGCGGCCGTTCCATGGGCCCATTGGGCCATTTCACAGGTTCGCTTTTACTGCGTGGCCTAGAATGCCCGGCGGAATGCGGCTTACGTTCGCGACGTTTCGCATGCTCCTGTCCGCCAGCCAAGACTTGGCCATTACTACGGTGGCTGCAAGAGCAGGTTACGCTGACAGACAGATCCTTCGCGAACGCGAGAATAAGAAAGCCCTCGCCGAAATTATGCGCGCGGGCCTCCTTCGCAGCGTTGAAGGGCCTGTCATCGATATGATGTTGTTTGGCCGAAATTGGAATGTCGACTTATCCACGGTGACGGCCGAAACACATTTGTGGCTCGGTCTTGAAGACCACAATATTCCTCTAGGTCCCGCCCGCCGCCTAGCGTCGGCAATACCCAACGCAAAGCTCACCGAAATCGTCGGGGCAGGGCATTTCTGGATTATGGAAAATTACCGAGAGGTATTTGATTGGCTCGCGACAGATCTCGATGAAGACGTAACGCGCTTCAGGCTACGGCACGACCACTGAGCCAGCCGAGCCAATAATGGCGCCAACGCTCATACGTGTCGGTTGCTTTCGGAGCAACCGGTACGAGTGCGCGTCCAGCGGGTATCGGGTAAATTGCACGCGAACGCGGTGCTGGAAGAGCAGCCACTTCCCGTTCCAAAACCGGGACATAAGTATAAACAGGGCGTTGTGGCTCGTCGTCCCGCCCGATCTCGCTAAGAGATTTAGAACTGGACTTTAGAAGGTCCTCGGACGACGCCATGGCAAAACCGGCGGCGTGCGCGGCGGACATAAGGGATTTTATTCCCATCGATCTCTCCTCGCCGTGTTCTGCCTCACCCAACGCGCGACCCGCTTCGTTCGTTGCGGCGGGTCTACCGATTCCTACCAACCAATGTTGAAAATATCATGTGCATAGGTGCTCAGGGTCAAGATCTTTTTGGTTTATTTTTAGTGTTGCGGCGCAGCGAGAAAAGTAATTTGCACTGCAATACAATAATCGCCGCCGGCAGAGAGCTAATGGTCTGCCTTAAGCTATGAGCCTATGCGGTTAAAAAATATAAATAATACGTAAAAGCAACAGCTTAGCTGCTCCCTGCGAGTACATCGCTGACAACTGATGCTTGCGTCGTTGCGGAGACGGCGCGAACATGCTCGTGGCCGCGCTCCTTCCAGGCGCGGGGTGCGGCAGCGCACTCGCATGCCTGGGCACGTCCTCAGCTTAGGGGACAACAACCAGATCGGGAGGAGCACATGGACCAATCCAACGGCTCTGAAACGGGCGGCAGACGAGGTAACGGCACGCGCTGTGTTGCGATTGTCGGACCTTATCTCTGCGGTAAGACGACATTGCTAGAAGCAATTTTAGCCCGCACAGGCGCTGTGCCGCGTCAACGCAAAACTTCAGATCCCAACAGCATCGGTGACGCTAGCCCGGAGGCACGGGCGCACGGCATGAGTGTGTCAGCCAACATTGCAGACACGACATACCTTGATGATCAGTTCACGTTTATAGATTGCCCCGGCTCAATTGAATTCCAACACGAGTCTTCATTGGCTCTGACGATCTGCGATGCCGCGATCGTCGTGTGCGAGCCGGATACTAAGCGACTGCCGGCCCTACAACTTATCCTCAAGCAACTGGATGATCGGGGAATTCCCCATTTCCTGTTTTTGAATAAGATCGACAGCTTCATGACTCCGGTTCGCGACATCATCCCAATGTTGCAACCTGCAAGCGTGAAGCCGCTTGTGCTGCGTCAGATCCCGATCTGGGAAAATGGCGTAGCCACGGGGTTCGTCGATCTCGCATCCGAACGTGCGTATGTTTATCGCGAACAAGATACGTCTGAGATTATCGAACTTCCGACCGGACTGAAGGACCGCGAGTCCGAAGCACGCTACCAGATGCTCGAGCAGCTCGCCGATTACGACGACGAACTCTTGGAGCAACTTCTCTCGGATGTGGAGCCTTCGCGTGACAGGGTTTTTGATGACCTTTCCGAAGATTTGCGGAAGGGCGTTATCTGTCCTGTGTTGTTGGGAAGTGCCGAGCACGGCAATGGCATCAACAGGTTGCTCAAAGCTCTCCGCCATGAGGTGCCTGCTGTAGCGAAAACCGCCCAACGGCTTGGCGTTGCCGACACCGACTCTGCAGCCTTTATATTCAAGACGGTTCATTCCCCGCACGGTGGCAAGATGTCGGTTGCTCGGGTGCTGACCGGGAGCTTGACTGACGGCGCCGTGTTACGAGGGGCGCAAGGTCAGGAAGAGCGCATATCCGGCCTGTTCAGATTAATGGGTGAAGACACTACGAAGTGCGACGCAGCAGCAGCTGGCGATACTGTCGGGCTGGGACGAGTCGACGGATTGGCGACGGGAGAAACGGTAACAACCAGCAAGACGCCGGTCGTCCAGATCGAAGCTCCCGAACCACCCCAACCTGTCTATGGCACGGGGCTGGGTCTCAAAGATCGCAAGGATGAGGTCAAATTGACCACCGCACTCGGCAAGCTGATGGAGGAAGATCCTTCCCTGCAGGTCGAGCACTCGCGGGATACAAATCAGATCGTTCTGTTAGGTCAGGGAGAAATGCACTTGAGGGTCGCGCTCGAACGCCTTGAGCGCAAATTTTCCGTGGCCGTCGACCGCATCAAACGCCAGATTGCTTACAAGGAAACGGTGCGTAAACCCACGGAGATCAGGGGAAGACACAAAAAGCAATCTGGCGGACACGGACAGTTCGGTGATGTCGTGATTGAAATTAGTCCACAACCGCGTGGCACCGGATTTTCGTTCAACGAAAAGATCACCGGAGGCGCTGTTCCCAAGCAGTTCATTCCGTCTGTCGAAATCGGTGTGAAGGATTTCATGCAACGCGGGCCGCTCGGCTTTCCCGTGGTCGACATCTCGGTGACGCTGAAGGATGGATCGTACCACTCCGTGGATTCATCGGACATGGCATTTCGACAAGCTGCGCGGCTCGCCATGGCTGACGGCATGCCCAAGTGTTCGCCTGTCTTGCTTGAGCCCATTATGGCTGTGTCGATCGCCGTCCCGTCTGAGGCCACCGCGAAAGTCAACGGTATGATCCCACAACGACGGGGGCAGATTTTAGGATATGACGCAAGACCAGGCTGGCCCGGTTGGGATGTTCTCGAAGCGCACATCCCGGCAGCTGAGATGGAAGATCTGATTATTGAGTTGCGGTCGGCCACCGCTGGCGTCGGGTCATACTCGGCGCGATTTGATCATCTGGCCGAACTGACCGGCAAACTGGCCGATCACGCGATCACGGATCAGATGCACGCAACAGCGTGACACACAAAATTTCGAGGGCCGGACGATGATTGACGCGCCGGCCCTTTTTTATTCGTGCTTTGGCTCAATGAGTCGCACCGCTGCCCCAAAGCTGCTTGATGCGTGCATCCCGGCCGCAACTGTAGCGATAGTAGCGATACTTCAGCGGGTTCTTCTCATAATAGTCCTGATGATAGTCCTCGGCGGGCGTGAAGGTGCTCGCAGCGACAATCTGAACGGCAATCGGTTTTGAAAAGCGACCGCTCTTTTCCAGTTCGGCCTTGCCCGCTTCGGCAAGCTGCCGTTGCTCCGGCGTGTGAACGAAGATGACGGGTTTGTATTGATCGCCGCGATCGCAAAACTGCCCGCCGCCATCGACGACATCGGTATGCCGCCAGTAGTAATCGAGTAGCGTCTTGTAGGAGACCTGGGACGGATCATATGTCACCTGCAAGACTTCGACGTAGCCGGTGCCACCGGCCGAGACACTTTCGTATGTGGGGTTGGGCGTCTTGCCACCCATATATCCGGAAATGGTCGACACAACGCCTTTGACCTTGTCAAAATCGGCTTCAGTACACCAGAAGCAGCCTGAACCGAACGTTGCGACGTCAAGCTTCGCATTTTTCGATACGGAGCCCTCGGTCTTGGCATGCGATGGCGCCTGAGCTCCGAGCCCGACTACACCTGCGGCAAGGGCAGCAATAACCAAGCCTGAAATGCTAAACCAAAATCCGCGGCTCATACGCATCGATAAATCTCCGAAAAGGCGATGCAATCTAGAAAAATTAGAGCAGTGGCCGGAGCCGACGATCCGGCCAACACAAAATCTTTTCCGAGACAGTTACGGCTTCTCACCCCCTTCAGGGACGAACTTCATCGCGACGCCGTTCATGCAATAACGCAGGCCCGTCGGCTCTGGGCCGTCATCAAATACGTGTCCGAGGTGCCCGCCGCATCGGCTGCAATGGACTTCGGTGCGAACCATGAAAAACTTGTGGTCCGTAGAGGTGCCGATGGCGCCCTCAATCGGTTTCCAGAAACTGGGCCATCCGGTGCGGCTGTCAAACTTGGTGTCAGAGCTGAACACCGGCTGATCGCAACCTGCGCACAAATAGGTACCTGCATCGTAGTTCTTGTCGAAGGGGTGAGAGCGTGCGCGCTCCGTGCCATGCTGGCGCAGCACGCGAAACTGCTCGGGGGTGAGCTGGGCACGCCACTCTTCCGGCGTTTTCGTTATTGGAAATGTCGTTGTCATAGAGTTCTCCGCTGCACCTTCTCGGTTGGACGCCAACGTAAACACGGCGGCGGTAACGGTACTCAATCCGGCTATACTAAATGTACGGCGGCTTAGCATCGCGTGTCCTCCCTGATCCGCAGGAGCGGAGTGGGTTCGTGGGGCCCTTCCGTGGGCATATCGATTGGTGTCCGTAACTTGGGGGCATAACACCGTATTTGTCAGGTCACCCCCACATCAAATCAATGTGCGCAAAGGCAAGACAACAGCCAATCTCGCGCGCTGGATGAAAACGCATGAGACGCAAAAGCTAAACGATAACAGGGACCGCATCCGTCACGCGTATCTCTTCGCTGGATAGATCACATTTGTAAGCCAGTGCTTCGACACCACGGCTAACAGCACGCGCTAACCCGTTCGCATAAGCTGGATCAATATCCGCGGCCATACGAACTTGGCGAGCATCACTGCGCTGGATCAGATAAAGCATCACCGCGCGGTGCCCAACCTCAGCCATGTCGCCGAGCTCCTCAAGATGTTTGAGGCCACGTTGCGTGACTGAATCGGGGAATTCCGCCAGACCGCGTTCGCGCATCAAGTGCACGTTCTTGACTTCGACATAAGCCCGGCCTTTCGCTGGATCCTCCAGCAGGAGGTCAATGCGACTCGCCTTCCCGTAGGCCTGCTCCCGCTTGAGGCTCTCATATCCACCAAGCGCTTCAAGCTGACCATCACCGATCGCGTCGGCAACAAGCTTGTTCGGATGGCTTGTGTTGATCCCAACAAGAACCGGACCAAAGCCGAGATCGTTCTCAACCAGCTCCCATGTGTACCGGTATTTCCGTTTCGGGTTGTCATTAGTTGACAGCCAGATGTACGTGCCAGGGGCGGACAAGCCAAGCATGGCGCCGGTGTTGGGACAGCTTGCCGTAATGAGTTCCCCGCTATCAAGTTCGACATCAGCAAGAAAGCGTTTGTAACGCTTGATGAGGCGTCCGCGGACAAGAGGGTTCGGAAATCGCATGGAGTGTTAGCCTGGTGAGGTTTGACGACGAACGGGCAGCCCTATCACAGCGCTGGAGAAATTGCCTGCTTCTGCCGGAACGCAATTTCCGGCAATGTGCCCTCGCCCGCGGCGGGAAATTGAAGCAGGGGGCAAGACGACGAGAGTGTGAATGAGATGACCAAAACACAGGCTAATCCGGATCAGGCTACGGCGAAGGATGAGGTAACGGCAGCAGTGCTCGTCATCGGCGACGAGATCCTATCGGGGCGCACGAAAGACCGGAACATAGGTTACCTCGCCGATCATCTGACCCGTTCCGGAATTAGATTGTGTGAGGTGCGTGTCGTCGCGGATGAGGAGGAAGCTATCGTTGCCGCGGTCAACGCACTGCGCGCCGCATACACGTACGTCTTCACAACGGGTGGGATTGGTCCGACGCATGACGACATCACTGCCTCGGCCATCGCCAAAGCGTTCGGCGTCCCGATTGATGTGGACGAGCGCGCGCTGGCATTGATGCGGCCTTATTACGAGCGCCGTGGTTTGGAATTGACGCCGTCGCGTTTGCGCATGGCCCGTATTCCCGAAGGGGCCCGTCTTATCCGCAACAGCATTTCCATCGCCCCCGGCTTCCAGCTGGACAACGTCACGGTGATGGCCGGGGTCCCTGAGATCATGCAGGTGATGCTCGACGACGCCCTGCAGTATCTTCGGACGGGAGCCAGGATGCTGTCCGAAAGCATCGTCGTCGCCGCACCGGAAGGCGACATCGCCGACATGTTCGCCGCGCATCAAGCCGAATTCCCCGATGTGGCGATGGGCAGCTACCCAAAGTTCGTTGCAGACGGCCTCAGGTGCGAACTGGTACTGCGGTCGATCGACGCAGAAGAGCTTGAAAAGGCGATGATTTCGCTGTGTCAGAAACTCGCAGATTCTGGAATTTCATTTTCCAAAACAGAAAGTTAAAGGACATGCCCACGGACGGCTCCGTAGCGAGCGCAATATGCACCGTTAACCATAATTCATTATAACAACTCGATTGTGCCAACAACTCCTGCTCGTGTCCCCCGCCGTTAACTCCGATTCAGGCGCGGGCGGGGGTTCTGACTGAAACCCCCGTGTCTGCATCGCAATAAGACGAAGACTGTTGATACGAGGGGTACCTTAAATGCGTACAAGCTTTTTAGCGGACGATAGCGTGTGCTCGCCATCCCGCGCGTATCTGATTGCCGCGACGGGACTGATGATTGCTCTCGCAGCTATCTTTGCTGGGCTTGCTGTCACAGAGGTAGAAGCGAAGACGCCCGGCTCAACTTACTGCTTTTATAAAAAGTGCCACCGCGTGAAGAGCCTCAATGAAACAAAGGCTCTTGTCGGAGAGGACGTCACGCTCGCGGCTTCTCACTACAATGACTGCCGTTTTGATCGGTACAATCCATGTGGGCTGACATCATCGGGTGAGAGATTCCATCCAGATCGCGCGGACAACGCTGCGAGTCCCATCTATCCGGATGGCACCGTCCTTTTGGTTTGGAATGAAGTCACGCAGGATGCTGCGGTGATCCGCATAAACAACGCTGGCCCCTATTGGGGAAACCGGAAGCTGGACGTCTCTATTGCAACCGCCGAAAAGCTCGGGTTCCGCAACCGCGGGGTGGCGACGCTTAAGACCCGCATTCTTCAAGCCCCGGACAAGCGTGAAGCGACATACAGGAAGCATCGGCGCTATCGGCCTGTGCCCGGTTACATTGGCAAGCACGAAAACGTTGAGGATGCTGAGCGTGCCGCCGTTGCGGCCATGGCTGTCAGCGCAATCGCCGCCAGCATGATCGCGCCATCCTCTGGCGCGATGGCTATGGCGACGCAGGCGGAAACAAACGAGGAAGCAGATGCGCGTATGGAACGCGCGCGGCGCGCGAAACCGATCCGCGAGGCGCTGCACCGGATCGAGGAACTGCCGGTACGCGCTGTCACAATACCGTCGCCGCCGGCCAGCGCTCTAACGGACGCTTGGGTCCAACCCGTTGAGCCGGCTGCAAGGGCGGCGGAGCTGCGGAAGGACATGGCATCGAAGACGGGCCGAGCATCTGCGGTGGCGGTAGAAGCCGTTGCACAGCCTGCTTCCGGCAATTCCAAAGATAGGCCCGCGAGCGTCCAAGCAGGGCTCCGGGGACGGATAATAGCGGCACACACGCGTTCAAGCACCACGCCTGTTATGGTGATCAGAACGAAGGAAGTAGGGGCCGCACGATCCGATTCCTGGCAGTATTTGCTTTACGAGTATCTGAAAATCGAAGCGAAAGACGGGAGCTGGGGCCGCTTGAGCCAATGGGATGAGGACCGGCGTTCGCCGACACCACAGCGGCCACGTTACGCAGTGGCCGTCCCCAAAATTGCACGCCTCGCCGCTTTTGCATGAGGACGACAAAAGATTTAGCCCGGCAGACAAACTGTCGGGCTAAACACGTGACATGAAGGGCTAACTTTATTGGGGTCGATTGCGCGATTAAGCGGCCGAATCTGCCCGGACTGACGGCTCATCGCCTGGCAACACGGAGAAGCTACCATCCGGTGATGAGTCCGATGCGAATTCTGGCTCATCGGGATAGAGCTCGAACTGTGCATCAAGAGCTTCGATGAACTCCGAGATGAGGTCGAGCACGACCCCGAGAGGAATGCGGCTCGCCACGAGGAAATCGTCATTCACAGTAAGCGGTGCGTAATCGGCAAGGCCCGGCGCGTCTGCTGCAATGAGACCGCGAGACCGCAAATACGCGATCGTCCCGTCACCCGTATCGAAGTCGAGCGCAGCCGTGTCGCCAATGACCTTCAAAGCTTCATAAAGGTCCCGCGTTCCGGAAACGAACAGCTGAGCCAGAGGTCTGAAGTGAGGCGCAGCATCGGCGAGATCTGCTACATGCTCGCGCGCTTTGACCACCCGCGTCACCAGCGCCATTTCATAGGTCATCACGCGTGAGAGCGTCCAGCGCTGTACTCCGACTATCGCCGGATCACAACACTCGCCTGGCTGCCACGACTGAGCCGCAGCAATGAGATCCTCGCCCGCAGCCAAAGCCGCATCCAAATGGTCGGCCACCAGATAGACGCATGGCGGGATTTGCTCGTTTCGTTTCAATCTGCTCATAAGGTCAACCTGTCCCCTCGGGAATCCCAGTGTAAAGGGATTCCCGAGGGCTGTGGACACCATGTGGTGAAACCTGTGTATTGGTTGTGTACTGCGCCAGTCTTACGAGCAGCCGCTGGTTCCGCCGCATGTGTTGCACTTCAGGCAGGTACCGTTGCGCACCAGAGTGAAGTTGCCGCAAGAGCCGCAAGCTTCGCCTTCGTAGCCTTTGATGCGCGCCTCCGTGATCCGATCGGACACCAGATCCGGCTTAAGCGCCAGAGCACCTTCGGTGACCACGCGGGATGTTTCGATGGTTTGACGCGCAAACAACTGCGTACCGCCATCATTCACACCCGAGCCGGAATAAGCCGTTGTTACGTCGCTCGGTGCGAGTTGCACAGTTGAGCTGTCACGGGGGCCGATACGACCCACGAGAGCACCACGCGTGAACCCATGCGACACGATTTGAGCCGCGGGCACCGATGGCGTTTCGGATTCCGCTTCTTTGCCGCCGAGTGCCGTAGCTGAAATCTCACCAGGGTCAGCATGCGCGAGGTCATTGCGGCCAAGGTAAGAGACGGCAAGCTCGCGGAACAAGTAATCGAGAACACTGGTCGCGTTCTTGATTGTTTCATTGCCCTGCACCAAGCCAGCAGGCTCGAAGCGTGTGAACGTAAAGGCATCAACGTACTCATCGAGCGGCACGCCGTATTGCAGGCCCAGCGAAATGGCGATTGCGAAGTTGTTCATCAACGAGCGGAAAGCCGCGCCTTCCTTATGCATGTCGATGAAGATCTCGCCGATACGGCCATCTTCGTATTCGCCCGTCGTTAGATAGACTTTGTGTCCGCCAACGGTCGCCTTCTGAGTGTAGCCCTTGCGACGGCCTGGCAAGCGTTCCCGACCGCGTGGAACCAGACGTTCCACGATCTTCTCGGCTGCAGCGGCTGCGCGCAAAGCTTGCGGCCTCTCGCTGCTGAGCTGTTCTACCGCCTCGTCCTGCTCTTCGGCCGTTTCACCGAGCAACTGAGAATTGAGCGGCTGTGAGAGCTTCGAGCCGTCGCGATAGAGTGCGTTCGCCTTCAAAGCTAACCGCCAAGAACGCGTGTAGGCCTGCTTGCAGTCCTCGACCGTCGCATCGTTCGGCATGTTGATCGTTTTAGAGATCGCGCCGGAAATGAACGGCTGGGCTGCGGCCATCATGTCGATGTGGCTGTTGACCGAAAGGTAGCGTTTGCCCGTACGTCCGCATGGGTTGGCGCAGTCAAAGATTGGCAAGTGCTCAGCCTTGAGGTGTGGGGCTCCTTCCAGAGTCATCGCACCGCAGACGTGATCGTTGGCCGCTTCGATTTCTTTCGCCGTAAATCCAAGATGGCTCAGCAAATCAAACTTCGGGTCAACGAGACTTTCGGCAGGCACACCGAGTTTTCCGGTCAGGAATTCCTCACCAAGGGTCCACTTGTTGAAGACGAACTTGATGTCGAATGCGCTTTCCAGTCCGGCTTCGATCCGGCTGATGGCCGCATCATCGAAACCCTTTGTCTTGAGGCTGGTGTGATTGATATTGGGCGCCTGAGCCAACGAGGCATGTCCAACCGCGTAAGCTTCGATCTCTGCGATCTGCGCTTGGCTATACCCGAGCTTGCGGAGTGCTCCCGGCACGGCTTGGTTGATGATCTTAAAGTAGCCGCCTCCGGCAAGCTTCTTGAACTTCACCAACGCGAAGTCCGGCTCGATACCCGTCGTATCGCAATCCATAACAAGGCCGATTGTGCCCGTCGGCGCAATCACCGTGGCCTGCGCGTTGCGGAAACCATTCTGGTTGCCCAGTTCGATGGCTTTGTCCCAAGCCCGCATAGCCGCGTCGACGAGACGCTTGTCTTCGCATGCATTGTGGTCGAGGGGCACCGGCAGCGTCGAGAGTTCTTCGTAACCGCCAGCTTCGCCGTGTGCCGCACGCCAATGGTTCCGGATGACCCGAAGCATCTCGGACGCGTTGGCTTCGTAACCCGGGAAAGCTCCAATCTCGCCAGCCATCTCGGCGCTGGTCGCGTAGGAGGTTCCGGTCATGATAGCGGAGATCGCACCGCAGATGGCTCGCCCCTGTGCGGAGTCATAGGAAATACCCGAAGCCATCAACAGGCCGCCGATGTTGGCAAAGCCCAGGCCCAGAGTACGGTAACGATAGCTCAATTCCGCAATGCGACGAGACGGGAACTGGGCCATCGTGACCGAGATTTCGAGAACGATCGTCCACAGCCGGCAGGCGTGCTCGAACATTTCTGTATCGAAGTTGCCATCCGCATCCCGGAAGGTCATCAGGTTGAGCGACGCCAGATTGCACGCCGTGTCGTCCAGGAACATGTATTCCGAGCACGGGTTAGAGGCACGGATCTCACCGCTGTTCGGGCATGTGTGCCAGTCGTTGATCGTCGTATGGAACTGGATACCGGGATCGGCTGATGCCCAGGCGGCATGACCAATCTGTTCCCACAGATCACGCGCATTAATGGTCTTCACCGGCTTGCGGTCTATACGCGACACGAGGTTCCAATCCGAACCCGCTTCGACAGCACGCAGGAAGTCGTCGCTAACTCGAACGGAGTTGTTGGAGTTCTGGCCAGAGACGGTCAGATAAGCCTCCGAATCCCAGTCGGTATCGTAGGTCGCAAAGTTGAGATCCTTGAAACCCTGACGCGCGAACTGGATAACGCGACGGATATAGTTGTCCGGCACGAACTCACGGCGAGCCTCTTTGATCGCTCGTTTCAGCGCAGGATTCTTCGCCGGATCGAAGCAGTCCTCACCGTCGGCCTCGCAATTGATGCATGCCTTGAGGATGGCCTTGAGGCGCTTCTCGCAGATCTTGGAGCCGGTCACCAGAGCGGCGACCTTCTGCTCTTCCTTGACCTTCCAGTTGATGTATTCCTCGATATCCGGGTGATCGACATCGACAACGACCATCTTCGCCGCACGCCGTGTCGTCCCGCCGGACTTGATAGCACCGGCAGCACGATCGCCGATTTTCAGGAAGCTCATCAGACCCGACGAGCGACCGCCGCCTGACAGTTTTTCATTTGCGGAGCGCAGGCTCGAGAAGTTGGTGCCGGTGCCGGACCCATATTTGAAGAGGCGCGCTTCACGCACCCACAGGTCCATGATGCCGTTCTCGTTGACGAGATCGTCCTCGACCGACTGGATGAAGCAAGCATGCGGCTGCGGGTGCTCGTAAGCGGAAGCTGAAGCAGTCAGCTCGCCCGTAACATGGTCGACATAATAGTGACCCTGGCCGGGGCCATCGATGCCGTAGGCCCAGTGCAATCCAGTGTTGAACCACTGCGGGCTGTTCGGCGCGCCCATCTGCATGGCCAGCATGTAGCAATGCTCATCGAAGAATGCGCGCGCATCTTCCTCGCTGCTGAAGTAGTCGCCCTTCCAGCCCCAGTAGGTCCAGGTACCGGCGAGCCGGTCAAAGACCTGGCGAGCGTCGGTTTCGCCGATGATCCGGTCATCTTCTGGGAGCTCAGCCAGAGCGTCAGCGTCAGCCACCGAGCGCCACAGCCAGGACGGGACCTGGTTTTCCTCAACCCTTTTCAGGCGTGCGGGAACGCCGGCCTTGCGGAAATACTTCTGCGCAAGAATGTCAGCGGCAACCTGACTCCAATGTTCCGGAACATCGAAGTTTTCGAGGCTGAAAACGATCGAGCCGTCTGGGTTCTTGATCTCGGAGGTGGCGCTGCGGAAGGGGATGTTGGCGTAAGGCGAAGTGCCGGCTTTGGTGAAGCGCCGTGTGATCTTCATTCTCGTAAACCCCCAAGGTCATAGGCACTGCGCGCGATACAAAGGAAATCGCTGCGACAGTAATTTCGCGGGATGCGGCGCCTACGTACGACGAGGATGACGCTGCGTTATTTTTTGGGAACGCAAACACTTGAGACGGGACGCGACCTGGCTCGATCAAGATCCACAGTCGGGGTCCTGAGCACACACCCTCTCATTTGGCCGATGCTTTGAATCGGCCATTAAGAAAGGAGCGCAGAACAACCCCGTGAAAACACACACCAAAATCCAGCTGCGCTGCACGTCGCACAGCTCTTCCCTACGATTTTGACTGTGACTGGAAACTTGAACGCGACAGGTGTGTTGGTTCGATTGAGACGCTCAAAGATCAACCCAGAGCAATGCAACAACGTCGTCCCACCACGTCGACCACACTAGGTCGATTCGACCCTCGTCAAAAGACATCCATACAACCTCTAGGGGTTCGAGTGTTGCTGAGGGGCTATATGTGGGGTGTGCGGGGAAGGTATGTGGAAAACCCGTGGACCGGTACGGGACAGACCGAGCACAGAACCTTCTGAAGCGCCCGCCAATGTTGATCTTAGGCGTTCAGGACAAATCGAACCCCGAGAAGAGCTACGCATCTAAGGCTAACGCGATTCCGATCCGAGACACTGTGGCATCCCAGCAAGCCTCGTCAGCATATGGACATCATCGGTCGGCTTTGCTCTAAGCTGTGGTCACTTTTTAGCGGCGCAACCGCGCCGTCGGGATGAGGTGAGCGGCAATGAGCATCCTTAGCGAAATCTTCAGTTGGTGGGGTGGCAACACCTGGGGGACGCGCTTCACGATCTGGAAAATTGCGAGCCAAGTCGGCGAGGACGAGTTCGGTAATCGCTATTACCTGCAGCGCAGTGGCGTGGGGCCACTTGGGAAGCCCCGCCGTTTCGTAGTCTATAAGGACTTGGCGGATGCCTCTAAGGTGCCGGCGGAGTGGCACGGTTGGCTGCACTACACCGTCGACGATCTACCCGACGAAAACTACAAGCCGCGAGCGTGGCAAAAACCTCACAAGATGAATATGACTGGGACCGGAAAAGCCTATCGCCCGAAGGGCTCAATTCTGCGTCCGCAAAAGCGTGAACGTGCGACAGGTGATTATAAAGCCTGGAAGCCGGAATGACCCGGTTGGCAATATGAAGTGAAAAGTGCCGCCCGCGGCACCCCGCAGAGGTGCGGGGCATCTTGCTGCAGACAAATTCACTGTCGATAACGGCGAGGTCCGACGGGCGTGCAACAGCCGCCGGACAGGCCCCGTTCAGGGGAACGATCCCACACTTAGGATGACGATGCGCAGCCGACCTGCTTCCGAGTATCTTACAATTACCCTTGCGGTTGTCGCTGTCGGGGTAACTGCAAGCGCAGGCGCGGCTATGGCCGAGCGGCTATCGAATCAGGTCGCCGTCTTTGCTGCGCTCGACAAAGTGACGGCGCGGATCAAAACCCTTGAAGTTCCGCTCAACGAAACTATCGACTTCGGCGCGCTCAAGATTACGCCGCGCGTGTGCTATTCGCGCCCACCCACTGAGCGACCCAAAACCACAACATTTGTTGAGATCGACGAAACGGAACTGGATGGCAGCGTTAAGCGGCTCTTTGCGGGCTGGATGTTTGCTGAGAGCCCGGGCCTGAACGCTGTGGAGCATCCCGTTTTCGATATCTGGCTGACCGAATGCCGTAAGCCCATCGGTGGCAGCGTGGCCACGTCACCTGCAACCGATCCTTCGGCAGCGACAGCCGCCGAGAGCGAAGATGCCTCACCCGCACCGTTTCCGCGCCGCCGCATCCGTCGCTGATCCGCGCAAAAGCCTCAGCCCGTCGCCCGGTCACGTAGCTCGCGCGCAACACGCGGCGCAAAGTAGGTCAGGATCCCTGACGCGCCTGCACGCTTGAACGCCAGCAGACTTTCGACCACCACGCGATCTCCGTCGAGCCATCCATTCTGGATCGCAGCCATCAGCATCGCGTACTCTCCCGACACTTGGTACGCGTACGTCGGAGCGCGCAGATCCTGGGAGATGCGCTGCAGGATATCGAGATACGGCATGCCAGGCTTGACCATGATCATGTCGGCGCCTTCAGCGAGATCGAGCGCCGCCTCACGCAGAGCCTCATCGGTATTGGCGGCATCCATCTGATAGGTTCGTTTGTCGCCCTTCAGCGTCGACGAAGATCCGACCGCGTCCCTGAACGGGCCATAGAAGGCCGATGCGTACTTAGCCGCATAGGACATGATCATCGTGTCGCGATAACCGCCAGCTTCGAGCGCCCGACGGATCGCGCCGACGCGGCCATCCATCATGTCTGAGGGAGCCAGGATATCGGCGCCAGCTTCCGCTTGAACCATCGCCTGCTTGACCAGGGCTTCAAGCGTCTCGTCGTTCGCAATCCGGCCTTCGATCAGCAGGCCGTCGTGTCCGTGGCTCGTATAAGGGTCGAGCGCGACGTCGAGAACGATCCCGATGTTGAGGTTCGCCTCCCGGATCGCTCGCGTCGCTTTACAAACGAGATTGTCAGGATTGAACGCTTCGCGCGCGTCATCACGGCGTAAAGCGGGATCGGTGTAAGGAAAGAGCGCAAGGGCAGGAATGCCGAGTTCTGTGGCTTCGTGGGCTGCAGCGACGGCAAGGTCGACTGACAGCCGCTCCACCCCTGGCATCGAAGCAACGGGCACGCGTTGGTTTTCACCTTCGACCACAAAAATTGGCCAAATGAGATCGTCGACGCTGAGGCGGGTCTCAGCCACCAAGCGCCGGCTCCAATTCGCTTGACGCACGCGCCGCGGACGCACGAGGGGAAAGCTCCCAGGGCTGACATTTTCCAGCGGAGATGCGAGGGATCGCTCGTTTGACTTCGTCATGGATCAGATGGCCAGGATTGCAGGGGGGCGATTGGCGAAACATTTGCCGGATGTAAATCCAGCATAAACATCGCGAGGGCTTAAGCGCGCGCCATCACGGATTACCGTAAAGTCCAGCAAAATGCACGGGGACGAGCGCGCATAAAAAGCTGGACTTACCGGCAATAGTTGCCGTGATCGCGTTCTGCCATATCGACGTGGAAGTGATTACTATGCGCCCGATTAGCCTCTGGGCCAAGCACGGTGCCGAAAATCGCACAAGCGCTCGTGTGCGCATCGCGCAGGAAGCGCGCATATCGTGTATTGACCGGCGCACGCACGGCGGGGGCGGCGGTCGGAGTGACCTCGGTTTTGAATTCGGGTAGTGGCGCTTGAGAGGGCGGTTTGGGGCCGCCAAGCTTGCTCGCGTTAAAGCTTGCGGCTTGCACCTCATCCTTGTCGTCGTTGACAATAGTTTGGTAGAGCGCACTGCCGGTAGAGCCCAACATGGCCAAACTTGGGGCGGTTTCAGCCTTCTGGAGACGAGCCACCTGGGCTTGGCGGCGGGCTTCAATACGCCGCTTTGCTTCTGCGAGGCGCTGGGCCTTCCTCTCGGCCGCCTTCTCTGCAGCAATTCTACGAGCGGCCGTCACCTCCCGTTTCGTCGGTCCCCAATGGGCTAGAAGTTCTGGCTCGACACCCTTTTTCGTCACGAACCCCCGGATATCCAGGGCATTGGCGCGACCATGTTCCGATAGGCGCCCCTTCGAGCGTCCATACGTGTTGCGGCAGGAATAGGAGCTCATCACATTGATCGCAACGATGGGGCTGCGAAAATGTTTGCGGGCGAGAGGCTGAAGATCCTTTTCGACCCAATCGTGGAGGGCGGCAACCATCTGGCAATTGACGATCGGTGCGGGCGACAGCTTAACCGCTGGGTTCGTACCGACGCTGATGAGTCGTACGGGGGCGGGATCGCCGCAAGCTCCCTCTTTGATGGGAGTTTCTGGTAGCGTCACAGCGTCCAAAGATTTGAAGAGATGCACGCAGCGCGCCCGCGCCAGGTTGATCTCGACGGCGCTCCACTTGTCTTCAGCGGCCTTCGTACGTGTCTCCTCGCCGTTAGGTGGAAGCACCTTTGGCCAAGAGGCAGTAATCTGAGGTTTCGCGAGGAGAGCACGAGGTTTGCGTTCCGGATCCGGAGGCGCGAGGCGCATCGCCTGATCCCGACGAGCGCTGGCTTGCTTGCGTGTTGGCGTGCCAGTTTGCGGTCCCTCGGCAGCCAAATTTTGAGCCGCCCGTTCCACAGCTTTAAATGAGCTTGTGACGGATCGCGCTGTCTGACTGACAACGTCCGGGAAGGATTGTGAATAAGCGCTGGCGACTGGCCAAGCGGTTAAGCTGACCAAGCATAATGTGATCCAACCGACGGAACGCAAAGTTTCCCCCTGACTTTCAGATCGCCATTACGCCGGCAACATAACCCCTAGCAAATGGACGCGCGAGGTGCAGTTGCCCCCGATGATTCGCCATGCTTATAAGTCGCCATATACCTGCGAAACGTGTCAACGCAACTAACCAATGCGCGATGAACCACAGTCTTGGGATAAAGCCTGAGATAGCCAATGTCGGGGGATTATGAGCACATCAGACTTGACTGCACCTGATGTCGAAGGCGTCACCGTAAGTGAGAATGGCGCGCTGGGCTTGATCACGCTCAATCGCCCTCAGGTCCTCAACGTTCTCAATACCCCCATGAAAGCGCGCCTGGCGGAGGCGTTCCCGGCTTTTGCCCGCAATCCGGATATCTACGCCGCGGCAATTGAAGCGGCTGGAGAGCGGGCCTTCTGTGCAGGCGGCGATGTACGCGAAAGCGTAAGTGCTGCGAGAAGCAACATGCCTGCAGCACGCGTGGCATTCAAAAGAGAATATGAGCTGATCTGGCTCCTGGAGTGCTTCTCTAAGCCAACCGTTTCTCTGATAAGCGGCATTGTTATGGGCTCGGGCGTCGGTTTGACCGCCTTCAACACGCACCGCGTCGCTGGGGAGCGCTACAAGTTTGCCATGCCGGAGACGGCGATCGGCCTGTTTCCGGACGTCGGTATTGCTTACGTCCTAGCCCGTTTGCCCCATGAAATCGGAACCTATCTGGGCTTAACGGGACGCGCCATTTCCCGGTCCGATGCGTTTAAGCTGGGCCTTGCAACTCACTGCATTCCGGAAAGTGAGTTTGCCGCGATTAAAGCGGGCTTAAGTGAGGCATGGCCGGTGGACACGCTGCTGGACGAGCGTCACAGCGATCCGGGGCCCGGAGAACTGGAGCCCTATAATGAACTCATCGCCAAATGTTTTGCGACAGATACGGTCGAAGAGATCATTGGGCGCCTGAAGGCGGCCAGTGGGCCTCATGCGGAATGGGCGCAAGCGGTCGTTGCGGATCTCGAAAAGCAGGCGCCATTGTCACTCAAGGTTACGCTGCGCCATATCCGCGAGGCGCGGGCCATGGACCTGAGACAGACATTGGGTGTCGATTACAAGTTAGCGTGCCGCTTCTTGGAAGACTCGGACTTCCGCGAGGGGGTACGCGCTGTGCTTATAGATAAAGACAACAAGCCAAACTGGCAGCCGGCCGACTTGTCCGGGGTGACGGCAGAGATGGTCGCCCACTATTTTTCACAACTTACAGATGATGGCTTGGATTTGCCGACCCGTTCCGAAATGCAGGCCGCACGTGTCTGAGATTGTCGCCCGAATTGCGAAACGAGGTTAATATTCAGAGCTTCATGAGCGTCCGCCATCGCCAAAAGAAAGTATTTTTGGTGGCACGCGCGCAATGTTCAGTAATGGCAAAAGCCCAAAAAAACGGGCGTGCGAGAGATGATGAGTTAATAAATCCTTTTCTGGAACCCCCCGTTACTATTCTTTTACTATATCTATTTAGGCAAGATTTAGCTGTCCAAGGTACCTTGTGCCTAACCCGGAACAAAATCGGGGCGTAAACAGGTATGAGGCAGTCCAATGAATCTAGCTTACGACGTGACCCCACACGCCGCAGTAGAGGACGATGAAACGTTCCGTTCCGAATACATGCAGGCTCTTCGCCTGATTGAACGGCTCCATCGTCTGCTTCTTGACGTCATCAAAGACGAGTTTGATCGCAAGGGCGGCTCCGACCTCAACTCAGTTCAGGCGCTGCTGCTCTACAATATTGGCGATAGCGAACTGACCGCGGGCGAGTTGAAGACACGCGGCTACTATCTTGGCTCGAATGTGTCCTACAACCTCAAGAAGCTCGTGGACATGGGCTACATCCACTACAAGCGCTCCGAGGTCGACCGTCGGTCGGTCCGCGTAAGCCTTACCGATAAGGGGCTAAGCGCTTGTGAAGTAGTTGATGATCTCTATCGCCGCCAACTCGGCTCGATCGAAGCTGTTGGCGAAGTTGCGGAAGACGATCTCTCCCGCTTGAACCGGGCTTTGGTTCGCCTTGAGCGCTTCTGGACCGATCAGATCCGCTACCGTCTGTAATTAGGGCTGAGGAAGGATAAGTCCCAGCCAAGGACAAAAAACGTGATCGCATTCATATGAACGGGACTGCGCCGAACCGCGGTCCCGTTTTTTTTGTCCAGCGACCGGCCCTCTCAAAGGCTTCCTCACGGCGACTATGTGGCCCGGCCGCACCACTTATTGTCTGGACGCACGCAGGCGCTGGGACACGGCTTTCCATTTGGCGGCGAATAGCACAACCTCACGATCATGATTTTCGTGAGCCTTGGCTCGGCCCGCGCGGCTTGGGCTGATTATTTGTATTGAGCCAATTAACACCGAACGTCGACGGATTGGCGGCTCTGCAAAAGGTTCACAAGACGTGGGCGCTATTGCGAGGGTGGGACCGTGCTCGATCAACGTTTCAAGTCAAGCTTGTGGCGTGCTGTGTGTGTGCTGGCCTTGTTTGCTGCGCCGGTTGTCATGCCCGCACATGCAGTGGGGCCCAACGACTGGATGTCGTTCAACAAGCCCAATACAGGCGCGGTTGATCGCAACTTCATCCGACGTTGGGAAGCCAATCCCCCACCGGGATATCCAACGCTGTCCCCCGGCAACATCGCAGCGACAGACGCTGCAATCAAACGCTACGAGTTAATCGTCAAAGGCGGCGGCTGGAAAGAATTACCTTCCGATCAGCTGGCAATGGGGTCCAATGGTCCAGCTGTTGAGGACCTGCGCGATCGTCTTAAGCTGTCTGGCGATCTCCAGGATGAGTCCTGGATGCCGCAGCACTTTGACTATTATCTTGAAAAGGCGGTGAAGCGCTTCCAAGCATCGAACGGGCTCGCACCGACCGGGATCGTAGATAAGCGCACGCGAGCTGCATTGAATGTGTCGGCCGAAGTGCGGCTGCGCCAGCTTAAGTTGGGCTTGAAGCGACTGAAGGAATACACGCGTCACACTGCAAAAGGACGGTACGTCGTCGTCAACATCCCCGCCGCCCAGATAGAAGCTATCGAGAATGATCGCGTTGTGTCACGCCATGCCGGCGTCGTCGGCAAAACGGATCGAAAGACACCTCTGTTGACCTCGAGTATCCACGAACTGAATTTCAACCCGATCTGGCGCCTTCCCCCAACGGTCATTTCTCAAGACTTGATCCCCAAGGGGCGGCAAATGCAGCGCGCTGGCCAGAGCGTGCTCGTGAAATATGGCATAGACGCCTACGATGGCGAAGGCCGCAAGGTGGACCCCGAGAAGATCAATTGGAACTCAAGCCGTCCGCACGCGCTGTCTTATCGGCAAAAGCCCGGCGAGGGTAATCCGATGGGCTTCCTGAAGATCAACTTCCACAATGGCCACTCCGTTTATATGCACGACACGCCCTCCGATTCCCTGTTTGGCCGAAATTTCCGGGCGGCGAGTTCCGGATGTGTGCGTGTGCAAAATATCGAACAACTCGCGACATGGCTGTTGGCGGATCAAGGTAGTTGGGACCGTTCTCGTGTGGACGAGATGAAGGCCAAAGTGAAACGCGAAGATGTGCGGCTTAAGAAGCCTGTACGGCTGTATTTTGCCTACATCACGGCTTGGGCCACGGAAGATGGCGTGGTGCAGTTTCGCCGCGATCTCTACCTCAAAGATGGCGTGGGGCGAGACGTCGCTTCTTACTGAGGTAGTCCGTTCTCCCCTTGCCGCGGGTGTGCCTGATCCTAATTTTGCTATCTGCGCAGATTTACCCTCAAAACGAGGGTTGAACTCGGCTGCACGATGCTCTTCACTGGACGCCGAGGAAAATCGGGCATTTCAACGGCATTTATGACTATGCGCCGCATTGTCTTGCTCTATCGCAGATTATAGTCATTCTATGACTCCACCGATTAACCAGCTCGGTTTTCTGGAACTGGGCCATCCACGGGCATTCGGGACCGCAACATGGATTATGGCAAGAAGTTTCAGGACGCTATCGATGCCTTACATCGGGAGGGGCGCTACCGCGTTTTCGCGGACCTGAAACGCCAGCGCGGGAATTACCCGCACGCTTATCATGTTGATACACATGGGGCGTCCGACATCACGGTGTGGTGCTCCAATGACTATCTTGGCATGAGCCAGCACCCCGTGGTCACCAATGCGATGCACGAGGCCATTGATCTGGTTGGGGCCGGTTCTGGCGGAACGCGGAACATCTCCGGCACGACGCATTATCACGTCGAACTGGAAGCTGAACTGGCCGACCTGCACGGTAAGCCAGCGGCGCTGTTGTTTACCTCGGCCTTCGTCGCGAATGACGCGACACTGTCAACCATCCAACAGCTCATCCCCGGCATCGTGCTGTTCTCGGATGAGAAAAACCATGCGTCGATGATTGCTGGTATCCGCCACGGTGGCGGCATGAAGCACATCTGGCGGCACAACGACATCACGGATCTTGAAGCTCAGCTTGCGCAGTATCCCAAGGAAACGCCTAAGTTGATTGCATTCGAGAGTGTCTATTCGATGGACGGTCATATCGCGCCGATTTCCGCGATCTGCGATCTCGCAGAAAAGTACGGCGCCATGACCTATCTCGATGAGGTCCATGCAGTTGGTCTTTATGGCCCCCGTGGCGGCGGTATAGCCGAGCGTGACGGTGTGATGAACCGTGTCGACATCATCAACGGTACCCTTGCCAAGGGCTTTGGCGTGATGGGTGGCTATATCGCGGCAAGCCGCGTCATTTGCGATGCCATCCGCTCCTATGCGGCAGGCTTCATCTTCACGACCTCGCTCGCGCCCGCCATTGCCGCTGGCGCGCTGGCGTCCATTCGCCACTTGAAGTCCAGTAAGGTTGAGCGGGAACACATGCACGAGCGCTCGGCAACGCTGAAACGGCGCCTCGCGGACGAAGGCTTCCCGGTTATGGAAAACCCGAGCCATATCGTCCCAGTGATGGTTGGTGATCCTGTGCACTGCAAAGCGGTCACGGATGCGCTTCTCAATCATTACGGAGTCTATGTGCAGCCCATCAATTATCCGACCGTACCGCGGGGCACCGAGCGTATCCGCCTGACGCCTGGTCCGACCCACACAGACGCGCACATGGACCATCTCGTAGCTTCGCTGAGAGAGCTTTGGCAGCGCTGCCCAGTCGCCAAGGGCGAATATGTGCGCCTCGCTGCGGAATAAATCCAGAATTTGAAGAAGTTAGATAGAAAAGGCACTTCCTGCCGGGTTTGTAGGGCCTTTTACAGCGTGGCGGCAAAGCGCCGCGTTTAGTCCGACATCTTGTTCCACCGTATTCGACTATGGTAGGGCATACGATCAACCAACGCTGGAGATGCCGGGGTTCTTGCGGCGAACCAGCCTTTTTTCTTTGAAACGCCGCAACTTTTTGCAAGCACGAGGACAGCTTCATGTCGACAGCCACGGCCGCAGCGGGCGCAGACACCAATAACTTCTTTACTCAGTCACTCGCTGAGCGCGACCCGGAGATTGCCGACGCGATCGCGAAAGAGCTTGACCGTCAGCAGCACGAGATTGAGCTGATCGCCTCTGAAAACATCGTGTCGAAGGCTGTTCTTGAGGCAGCAGGAAGCGTTCTGACAAACAAGTACGCCGAAGGCTATCCCGGCCGCCGCTACTATGGCGGCTGCCAGTTCGTCGATATCGCTGAACAGCTGGCGATTGATCGCGCCAAGAAGATCTTCGGCTGTGGCTTCGCCAACGTTCAGCCGAATTCGGGCAGCCAGGCAAACCAGGGCGTTTTCAACGCACTGCTTGCGCCAGGCGACACGATCCTTGGTTTGAGTCTGGCCGCCGGTGGTCACTTGACCCACGGTGCCACGGTCAACCAGTCGGGCAAGTGGTTCAATGCCGTCCACTACGGCGTCGACCGCGAAAAGCACCTGATCGACTTCAATGAGGTTCGTGAGCTCGCGCAGAAGCACAAACCGAAGCTGATCATCGCAGGCGGTTCCGCTTATCCGCGCAAGATCGACTTCGCGACGTTCCGTCAGATCGCCGATGAAGTTGGCGCTTACTTCATGGTCGACATGGCCCACTTCGCTGGCCTTGTTGCCGCCGGTCTCTATCCGAGCCCGTTCCCGCACGCGCACGCCGTCACCACGACGACCCACAAGACCCTGCGCGGCCCGCGCGGTGGCATGATCCTGACCAACGACGAAGCCCTGTCGAAGAAGTTCAACTCGGCGATCTTCCCTGGCATTCAGGGCGGCCCGCTGATGCACGTCATCGCCGCTAAGGCTGTTGCTTTCGGTGAAGCTCTGCAGCCGGACTATAAAGTCTATATCAAGAACGTCATCGATAACGCCAAGGCCATGGGCGAAGTCCTCGTTGAAAACGGCTTTGCGCTGGTTTCGGGCGGCACCGATTCCCACCTCATCCTGGTGGACCTGCGTCCGAAGAAGGTGACCGGCGACATCTCGGAAAAGGCGATGGGCCGTGCGCATATCACCTGCAACAAGAACGGTGTGCCGTTCGACCCCGAGAAGCCGATGGTGACTTCGGGTATCCGTCTCGGCGCGCCTGCTGGCACGACACGCGGCTTCGGCGTCGCTGAGTTCCGTGACATCGGCCGTATGATCGCCGAAGTGCTAGATGGCCTCGCGAAGAATGGCGAAAACGGCAATGCAGCTGTGGAAGAGAAGATCAAGGCGGAAGCGATTGCGCTTTGCAAACGTTTTCCCATCTACAGCCAGAATTGAGCCTTAACCGGAGCATCGGTAACGGGCTATAAGATAGAGGCGTCGCGCGGGCCAACGACCTGCGCGGCGCCTTTAGCTTTTGCGGAGAAGAGAGACCTATGCGCTGCCCCTACTGCGCTTGCGAAGATTCGCAGGTAAAGGACAGCCGGCCGACGGAGGAAAATTCCGCGATCCGCCGGCGTCGCGTCTGCCCGGACTGTGGCGGCCGCTTTACGACGTTTGAGCGCGTGCAGCTGCGCGAACTCATCGTGACGAAGCGTTCCGGGCGCAAAGTCCCGTTCGACCGCGATAAGCTGATGAACTCCGTGCAGGTCGCGCTGCGCAAGCGGCCCATCGATACGGAGCGCATTGAGCGGATGGTGTCCGGCATTGTTCGCCAACTTGAGGCGAGCGGTGAGACCGAAATCGATTCCGCCATGATCGGTCAGCTTGTAATGGACGCGCTGCGCGGATTAGACCCCGTTGCCTATGTCCGGTTTGCCTCCGTGTACCGCGATTTCCGCGAGGCTGCGGATTTCGCGGGCGTTCTCGGCGAGATTGCTGGCGATGCAATCCCACCGCGCGAGCAGGCAGCGGGCATATCTGAACCTCCGAACTCTCCGGCGAAGCCTGAGCGCATCGTGGATATCGCAGTCGTTGGTAAGCGGGGCTAAGGGGTGTAAAAGAGCGTTTCGGACGTTCAGAGTACGGCTTGCGCGGATTATCCCCTGGGACACAAATCTGTGCTGGCGGCATTCGCCGGCTTAGTCGGTCTCAAATGTCCGCCTGCTCACAATCCTCATCGTGAACCGCCGCATGTGGGCCTGCGGCTGAAACTGGAATAGTCCGATTACCACCACGACTGCCTTCGATCGTCAGATGATGTCGCTTGCTTTGAGCGCCGCGCGCCGTGCGCTGGGCACGACGGCGCCGAATCCGACTGTTGGTGCAGTCATTGCCGACGAGACGACACAAACGATCATATCGGTGGCGGCCACGGCCCCAGGCGGGCGTCCACACGCCGAGCCTATAGCTATCGGGCAGGCGGGTGAGTGCGCGCGCGGCAAGACGATGTACGTGACGTTGGAGCCCTGCTCCCATGTCGGAAGAACGCCACCGTGCGCGGACGCCGTCATTGCCGCCGGCCTCTCGCGCGTCGTTCTCGCTCAAGAGGACCCGGATCCGCGGGTGTCGGGTCGCGGTACGGCGCGTTTGCGCGCAGCCGGCATAAATGTTGAACGCGGGGTCCTTAACAAGGAAGCCAATTGGGTAACGCGGGGCCATATTCTACGCGTGACGGAGCGACGCCCGCTTGTTCAGTTGAAGCTGGCGGTCGACCACGCATTGAGCGTCCCCCGGGGAAACAGCGGCGCGCCCACGTGGGTAACGGGAGAGTTGGCACGCTTGCGGGGCCATCTTTTGCGCGCGCGCGCAGACGCAATTCTCGTCGGAGCCCGTACCGTCACCGATGATGACCCTGATCTGACATGTCGCCTTCCGGGTTTGGCTGACCGTTCGCCTGTTCGTATTGTGCTCGCAGGGCGAGAGCTTCCATCGCCCAGAAGCCGACTGGTGCGTTCTGCACAACAGACACCCGTGTGGATTGTCGGGAGCAGGAAACTCTTTGCGGAACAAGCTGGAGTGGCGGGTGAGCTATCCGATTTGGGCGCCAAGCTGATTGAAGTGAACGACGTCCGTGGACTTCCCTGGCTCCCCGCAGTGGCGGAAGCACTCGTGGCAGAGGGCGTCACGCGGCTCCTCGTTGAAGGGGGCCCAACCATGTGGCGGGCCTTCGCGGGGGCGGGTCTCGCGGACGAAGTGATTATGTTTCGCGCACCGCCCACGGATTCATCGTTTGCAGTTTTGCCGCCGCCCCGGCAAGTTCCCGGGCCCGAAGAACTTGCAGCACTTCTCCCAGGTCTTTCTCTGTCATTGGCGGAGATCAACCACGTCGGCCACGATGTAATGCTAACGTATCGTAAGAATTGAGGATTGAGGCGATGTTCACCGGTATCATTACCGACATTGGCACAATTGCCGACCAAAACGACGGCAGCTTCCAGATCAGCGCCTCTTATCCGGCCGCCGATATCGCGATCGGCGCGTCGATCGCCTGCGATGGCGTTTGTCTCACCGTCACGAAGATCGGAGCGCGTGCTGAGGGGTGTCTTTTCTCCGTCGATGTCTCCAATGAGACCCGTAGCAAAACGACGGTAGGCCAATGGAAGCCGGGCCGGAGGATCAATCTCGAGCGTGCCCTGGCATTGGGAGATGAGATGGGGGGACACGTCGTGACCGGCCATGTCGACGGTGTCGCACGCATTATTGATTGTCAGGACGATGATGTATCCCGGCGCTTCTCATTTGAGGTTCCTGAGCATCTCGCAATCTACATCGCGCCCAAAGGTTCTGTGGCTCTGGATGGCACCTCTCTGACCGTTAACGAGGTAAGTGGTGGGCGTTTCGGCGTAAATGTCATCCCCCACACCTTGACCGCCACCACATGGGGAGCGAAAAGCGCAGGCGAGAACGTCAATCTTGAGGTTGATGTGTTCGCGCGTTACGTCGCGCGCATGATGGAGTTTCGAAATTGATAGATCAGGCGAAAACATCAGCCTCGCCGCAGACCGAACTCGGGTTGTCCTCGACCGAGGAAATTATCGAGGAAATGCGTAATGGCCGCATGGTCATCTTGGTTGATGCCCCGGACCGGGAGAACGAGGGCGATCTCGTCATACCCGCACAGATGGCTACGCCGGATGCTGTAAACTTCATGGCCAAGCATGGCCGTGGCCTCATATGCTTGACGTTGACGCGGGCACGCGCGCAGACGCTGCGGCTCGAGGCCATGGTGCGCTCCAACCTTTCACGGAACCGCACGGCGTTCACCCAGTCGATTGAGGCGCGTGAAGGAATTTCCACCGGCATCTCGGCGGCCGACCGTGCGCGGACCATCGCGACGGCCATTGATCCCAGTAAAGGTGCAGACGACATAGTTTCTCCAGGACATGTCTTTCCGATCGCCGCGCGCGAAGGGGGTGTCTTGATGCGTGCGGGGCATACGGAAGCTTCCGTGGACTTAGCCCGCCTGGCGGGGCTTTTGCCCGCAGCGGTAATTTGCGAGATCATGAATGACGACGGCAGCATGGCCCGCCTGCCGGACCTTATGGTGTTTGCCCAAAAGCACGGACTGAAAATCGGCACGATCGAAGACCTGATCGCATACCGCTTGCGGCATGATCACATCGTCCGCCCGTTGGCCGTGAGCGATATTAACAGCGCGTTCGGCGGAGAATTCAAACTGCACGTCTTCGAGACGTTGGTGGAGCCGGGGGAACACTTGGCGCTGGTCAAAGGCGACATTTCCGGTTCAGAGCCCGTGCTTGTGCGTGTACATGCTGTGAGCCCGTTCGTGGACCTGCTTGGCGTGGGCTCCGAGACAGCAGGCGAATCCCAGATCGCCGCTGCGATGCGCGCTGTCGCGGATGAAGGCCGGGGCGTTATCGTATTGATCCGTGATCTTCGGCCGAAGGGGGTGTCCGAGTATATCGCGGCACGCCCGGCATCTGAAGGTGGGCATACCCGCAACGACCGTCGCCAAGTTGAGATCGGCGTGGGATCGCAAATACTGCGCTCGCTCGGCGTAAGCGATATGGTGCTGCTCACAAACTCCCCGGCGCATATCTATGTCGGATTAGAAGCTTTCGGACTATCTATTGTCGACACGCGCGAATTCTACTGAGGGTTCGCTTTTGACATAAGAAATAGCCGTCTTCGGAAAACGCATGGGCGGAATGTCCTTGTGTGCTGCGGGAGCAGCGCTGGCTCGTGAGCTTCAACGCTCGAAAAATTTGTAAGAAATCAAGACCTCTAGGTGGACCGACATGGTAACCAGAACAGGGCGGCCGGATGCACCAGCCGTCGATCACAAGTCACCGCGCTGGCGCGCTAAAGTGCTCATCATTGAAGCACGGTTTTATCCGGAGATTGCCGACGAGCTCTTTACCGGGGCGCTCGCGGAGCTAGAGGCGCAGGGCGCAAGCTATGATCATATTATCGTCCCCGGGGCGCTGGAGATTCCCCAGGTTCTCGCGCAGGCCGTGACGTCCGGCCTAATTCCCCGCAGCGCCGCCAGCGCTCAGTATTGTGGCGCCGTGGCGTTGGGTTGCGTCATAAGAGGGGAGACCTCACACTTTGATGTCGTCATTAACAACGCCAACCACTGGCTGATGCAGATTGCGATTGAACATAACGTGCCCGTCGGCAACGGTATTCTGACGGTGGAAAACGAAGCCCAGGCGCTGGAACGCGCGCGGGGCGGCCGCTCCAGCAAAGGCGCCGACGCCGCTGCAGCCTGCCTCCGATTGATTGAACTTTCGCGTGAATTCCAGGGGCAAGGGGCATGACCGTCAAGCCACGTAAAGTTGTTCGCCGGGCTTCAGGAAAGGCTACCGGCAGCGCAAACCGTGCAGCCCGTAGCGCTGGCCGCATGGCGGCCGTGCAAGCTCTCTACCAGATGGACCTTGCTGGAACCGACGTGACCGACGTCATCCACGAATTCACAACGCTCCGCTTTCCGACCGAAGAGACGGAAGCAAATCCAGCCGAAGAGACGACTGAACCGAAGACTCCCGCCACCGACGCTGCGTTTTTTGCAGAACTCGTGCGCGGCGTCGTGCGCAGACAGCGCGATATCGATCCTATGATCGATCATCAGCTTGCGTTGAATTGGCGGCTCAAGCGCGTCGACTCTACGCTTCGGGCTATTTTGCGTGCAGGCGCATTCGAATTGATCGAGCGACGCGACATCCCTGCCCGCGTTGTGATCAACGAGTACATCGAAGTCGCGCATGCGTTCTTTGACGACGATGAGCCCAAAGTCGCCAATGGCGTGTTGGATCGCCTCGCGCGCCGCCTCCGCGTTTCCGAGTTTGAGATGCGGCGGACCTCTCCGCAGGATAAAAACGAACCGCCTGCCGATACCGAGCCGGATCCATCTCCCGATAGGGCCAATGGCTGAGCTTCCCAAGTCCGACGCCGAGCAAGCCATGATCGCTCGGGTGTTCGCACCCCTGACGGCAGGCCTGCCCGGCGCGCTTGGGCTGACTGACGACGCAGCAATTCTTTCCGCGCCGTCCGGACGTCAGCTGGTCTTGACCATGGATACGCTGGTCCAGGACGTCCATTTCCTTTTCGACGGCTCGGTGCAGCAAGCATCCGACGCAGCCTACAAAGCTCTCGCGGTGAACGTGTCCGATCTCGTTGCGAAAGCTGCCGATCCGCTTGCCTATATGCTCTCGCTGACATTGCCAGCCGTTGGTTCGACCGATTGGCTTGAGGGGTTGGCAGAGGGCTTCCGACAGGGGCAGTCAGACTGGAGCATCCACTTGGCTGGCGGGGACACGGTTCGTGGAACGAGCGGGCTGGCGCTGACCGTGACCGCAATTGGCAGCGTGCCGCAGGAAACCGCGGTGTTGCGCCGTAACGCGCGACCCGGTGACCGGCTTATCGTAACGGGAACAATCGGAGATGCCTGGGCGGGACTGCATGTATGCCAGTCATCAGAGGCCTTCGCGCATCTCTCTCGAACCGACGCGGATTTCCTCAAAAACCGCTATCAGCGTCCGAGGCCGAAACTTGGCATCGTCGAAGCCCTGCGCACATATGCATCGGCCGCGATGGATATCTCGGATGGCCTGATCCTCGATCTGGAACGCATGTGCCGCGCCAGCGGAGTAGGGGCATGTCTGCGCGCGCCTCAGGTCCCCTTGAGCGCACCAATTCAGCAACTGGTTAACAACCAGAAAGTATCGCTGACGGACGCCTTGAGCGGAGGCGATGATTATGAAATTTTGGCGGCCGTACCGCCGGATGCGCTCGGAGCGTTCGCAGAGGCTGCGCGGCACGCCGGCGTATCAATTGCTGAGGTTGGAGAAATAATTGCGACGCTAGGGGTTAGCGTCGTCGGAGACGATGGAAACTCATTGAGCATAACCCGTAAAGGTTGGGATCATCTCGGTTGACAGAGCGCTCGCCCGATTTGCGCCAATGAGCAATGCTTTGAACGGAACTTCGACAAAGTGAAAGTCGTTTCTACGGGGTCTCGGCAGCATGATATTGCTGGCTCCCAAGGCCAGTCGGAGAAGCAATTTCACGGGAACGTCAAACGTCTTTGTTTGGCCACAGGCATAGTTGTTAGGTAAAAGCGGCGGAGCGAACGTGCTGCGGCAATTAAAGCTGACGGCAACGGGCAATGGGCACACGGGAATTCATCAGGAATTTGCGATGACTATGGAGCGCACCAAGAAGGTGTCTGGCGCGACACGACGAGGCTTACTTTGCGGTGCTGCGGCACTTGCCGCTTCGGCTGGACTAGTTCCATTCTCTCGCGGTGCTTTTGCTCAGGATGGCCAGTGGTGGGAATCGATTATCGGCCATGGCGCGCAGCTCGATCGCCGCTCCCGTGCCGGCCCACGTGAATCGAGCACGATCCGGCTTGACGATCTGCGCGACGGGCCTACGCCGTGGCTGAGCGACGTGATGATCCAGTCGATGCACGAAGCCATCAAGCGGTATCAACAGATTGTCGCTAACGGCGGTTGGCCGATGGTCCCAGGGCCGCGGCTTATGCGCCCGGGTGATGATGATGAACGCGTCCCCGCTCTGCGCCGACGTCTGCGCGCTAGTGGCGATATGCCTGCGACCGGAAGCTATTATGACAGCTTCGCTTTCGACGGTGAACTTGAACAAGCGGTAATGCGTTTCCAGGCCCGTCACGGTTTGCGCATGAGAGGCCGCGTCGATCGGCCGACCTTCGCCGCGCTCAACGTTACCGCGGAAATGCGCCTCAATCAGCTGCGGCTTAATCTGAACCGCATCCAGCAGCTATGGACCTCCGGCGTCGAAGATAGATACGTGCTCGTAAACGTGCCGGCTTATCAGCTCGAAGCCGTCAACCGTCACGAAGTCCAGCAGCGGCACCGGGTAATCGCTGGACGGCCGGGACGCGAAACACCGTCCATAAAATCGACGATCCGCGGGTTGAATTTCTACCCTTACTGGCGCGTGCCTGGAAGTATTGCGCGCCTCGATCTCGTGCCGCGCATGCAGCGGGAGCCTGATTATTTGGAGAAAGAACACATTCGCGCTTTCCGCGGCAGCTTCGACGGCCCGGAGATTGATCTCGCCACCATCGATTGGCACAACGTCGATCTCTCCCAGACGTTTTTCCGTCAGGATCCCGGCCCCTGGAACGCGTTGGGTCTTGTCCGGATCGATATGCCCAACGAGCATATTGTTTACATGCACGACACGCCGATGAAGCAGCTCTTCAAGCAGCCTGCCCGAAGCTATAGCGCAGGGTGCGTTCGTGTTCAGGATGTCATGGATCTCGTGAGTTGGATCGCGCAGCAGGAGGCTGGCTGGGAACAGCCTGAACGCGTTCAGGCAGTGCTCGACCAGGGTGATCCATTGGATTTGACCTTATCGCGTCCGATACCCGTTTACTTTGTCTACATCACCGCTTGGGGTGAAACGAACGGCGAAGTGCAGTTCCGTCCCGACATTTATGACCGCGACGGGGCTCGCGAACTGGCTGGTGATATCGATCCAGAAGACGCGCCGCCTGCGCAACCGGTTAACGCACTGGCTCCTTGACCACGGACGACGACCCGCCGCAGGTCTGTCCCATCGCATATCACGCGGTCGCCTCCTACATGAAAGGCGGTGTCGTCCGACGCCTGCCTTTATGGGGTGACGGCGACGCATTGTCCTGATTGTGTAGCCCAGGCCCTTTTTTGAGGGCGGGAAGCGATATGCATGCGGAATGATTTTGCCTCCGCCAAGTCGCCGGACGAACCGCTTCAATCGAAATTGAACGGCGCGGAAGCAGCTGGTTTGTCCCGAGAAGAAGCAGCCCGGCGTCTCGCCCAATACGGGGAAAATGCGCTAGCAGAACACGCTGTAAGCCTCCTTCAGAAATTAGCGGGATTCTTCTGGGGACCTATTCCATGGATGATTGAGATTGCAGCGGTTCTCTCCGCCGTCGTCGGTCACTGGGCTGACTTCGCCGTAATTCTCACCATGTTGTTTGTGAATGCGGGCGTAGGCTTCTGGCAGGAATATAAGGCCGACAACGCCATTGCGCTCTTGAAACAGCGGCTCGCCCCAAAGGCTCATGTCTTGCGAGACGGCAAGTGGCAGGAGATTGTCGCGCGCCTGCTCGTGCCTGGCGATGTGGTGAAGATTACGCTCGGTAGTATCGTCCCCGCTGACGTTAAGCTCATCGAAGGTGCCTATCTCAGCGTTGATCAGTCGGCACTGACGGGAGAGTCTCTGCCGGTCGACAAAAAGCCTGGCGACGTCGCATATTCAGGCTCAATTGCCAAACTCGGAGAAATGACAGCGCTCGTTACCGAGACGGGAATGGACACCTATTTCGGCAAGACAGCGCATCTCGTTGAAGAGGCCAAGACCGTCTCGCACTTTCAGCGCGCAGTTCTGCGGATCGGTAATTTTCTGATCTTAGTGACTATCGGATTGGTCGTATTGATCGGCCTTGCCGCTTTATTCCGCCAGGATCCGCTGATCGAAACCGCGCAATTCGCGCTCATTCTCGCGGTCGCCTCAATCCCCGTTGCGTTACCTGCCGTATTGTCCGTGACTATGGCGGTCGGTGCCGAGCACTTGGCCCGGATGCGAGCGATCGTTACGCGTCTTGTATCGATCGAAGAGATGGCGGGCATGGATATTCTGTGCACCGACAAGACAGGCACACTGACCCAGAACAAACTGAAACTAGGTGAAGTGCAGCCAGCCGACGGTGTGCGGGCGGAGGAACTCGTGTTGGCGGCGGCTTTGGCCTCACGCAGTGATGCGCCTGATGCGATCGACAGTGCCATCCTCGCGGCTTTGAAAGAAACCACCGCCTCACTCGAAGGCTATCGCATCCTCGCCTTTCACCCCTTCGATCCCGTAATCAAACACGCGAGCGCTGACGTCGAGAAAGATGCAAAACGCTTCAGTGTCGCGAAGGGCGCCCCCCAAGTCATTCTGGATCTGTGTAAGTTGGATGCGGGACAGAGCAAAGACGTAACAGAGAAAATCGACAGAGATGCCAGTCGCGGATATCGGACACTCGGCGTAGCACGCAAAGACGACACGGGAAGCTGGCGGTTCCTCGGCCTCCTTCCGATGTTTGACCCCCCTTGGGATGACAGCGCGCGTACGATCGCCACGACCAAGTCGATGGGGCTCGATATCAAAATGGTCACTGGAGACCACGAAGCGATTGCTCGCCAAATCGCGGGAGAGTTGGGCCTCGGGAAAAATATCGTCGTGGCGGAGAAGGTCTTTGGTGATGGCGCCGCGCAGGATCGTCTTCCTGCCATCCGTGCAGCGGATGGATTTGCCCGCGTTTTTCCCGAACACAAGTTCGAAATTGTGAAGGTCCTGGAAGGGGCGGGTCACATCGTCGGAATGACGGGAGACGGCGTTAACGATGCGCCTGCGCTGAAGCAGGCCGATGTTGGAATTGCCGTAAGCGGTGCAACGGACGCTGCACGAGCAGCGGCTGATTTGGTGCTGACGGCGCCGGGCCTTTCGGTAATCACCCGCGCTATTGAAGAAGCGCGCCAGATCTTCGAGCGTATGACTGGCTATGCCATCTATCGCATCGCGGAGACGACGCGGGTTCTCCTGTTCATGACGGCCAGCATCCTGATCTTCAACTTCTATCCCGTCACAGCGATCATGGTCGTGCTGCTCGCATTGTTGAACGATCTTCCCATCATGATGATCGCTTACGACAACGCACCTGTTGCCTTGAAGCCGGTGCGTTGGGATATGACACGCGTTCTAACGGTAGCCTCCGCGCTGGGCATCTTCGGCGTGTTCAGTAGTTTCGGCATGTTCTGGATTGCGCGTGATTATCTTCAGCTCGAGCCCGCCGTTGTTCAATCCCTCGTATTTCTCAAATTGCTCGTCGCCGGGCACATGACGATTTATCTGACGCGCAACAAGGGGCCGATCTGGGAACGGCCATGGCCGAGTTGGAAGCTTGTCGTCCCCTGTGAAACGACGCAGATCGTCGGGACGCTCGCCGTCGTCTACGGATGGTTCATGGCACCGACCGGCTGGCCTCTTGCGCTCATGGTTTGGGGGTATGCGTTGGTGTTCTTCCTGCTCGGAAGTCTCATCAAAATCTCAGTCTACCGACTGCTGGATCACCGCTCGGCACTCCAGTCGCGACATCTCAATCGTATCGAAATGCACGCGGCGGCACCGGGACCACGGTCTTGAAGGAGATGGATAGATGGCCCGAAAACATGCAGGCGTAGAAAAACTCATCCCAATGAGCGTTCCTGCGTTCTGGCCTATGAACATGGCGGCCACGATGATCGAAGCGGGAACCGAACTCTATGTGAAGAACCTCAAGTTTGTAGAAGAAGAGATCAAAATCTACGACGAACTGCGTCCCGTTCTCGCAACACCGCATTGCACTAGGTTGAATTTACGCACCATGCGTTTGCGGGAATACGGAAATCCCGACGATGGAATCCCGACGCTCGTCGATGCTCCGCACGCGGGCCACACCGCTGTGATCGCCGACTATCATCGCGGCCAGAGCCTTATAGAAACGCTGTTAGCCAACGGACTTGGCCACGTCCTTCTGACCGACTGGAAGTCAGCGACCGAAGATATGAAGGACCTGGAGATCGACAACTATCTTGAGGAAATGGTGATTGCGATCGATGATCTGGGCGGCCGCGTGAACCTCGTGGGGCTTTGTCAGGGGGGCTGGGTCTGCGCGATGATCGCAGCACGTTTCCCCGAAAAGGTGAATTCCCTTGTTCTTGCAGGCGCCCCGATCGACACCGATGCGGGCTCAGGACCATTGAAGCATATGGTCCATGCCTCGCCACGCTCATTCTATGAGGAATTGGTCGCGCTGGGTGGCGGCCTGATGCGCGGAAAGTTCATGCTCCAGGGCTGGAAAAACATGCATCCGGAGCAGCACTATTTCGAGAATCTCATCGATCTCTACGAACACATTAACGACCCTGCGTACCTCAAGAAGGAGGAGACGTTTGAAAGTTGGTATGAAAACCCGATTGATCTGCCTGGTCGTTGGTATCTCCAGGTCATCACGCAGTTGTTCATGGAAAACCGTCTTGCGAAGGGAACGTTCGTGGGCCTCGGGCGGACGCTCGATCTACGGAACATCAAATGCCCCGTGTACCTGTTAGCGGGCGAGAAGGATGACATCACCGCGCCCGAGCAGGTCCTGGGCGCTGCAAAACTGATTGGGACACCGAGGCGCGATATCGTCCAGGAGACCGTGCCTGGAGGCCACATCGGATTGTTCATGGGCGCGCGAACTCTGTCCGATCATTGGCCACACATAGCTCAGTGGATTGCGAGGCATTGAGCGTATTATGGCGTTTGACCTGGATGCAACTCGTCACTTCGGACGGCGCGGCGCGTAAGCTGCAAGAAAGACCCTCACCGCATCAGCGGCATGCTGACGGAGTGCTGCAGGGCTCGGGATCGCCTCGTCGCCCAACAACATGGCCTTATTCACGGGCTCGCCCATGACCAGCCAATTGAAATGCGTAGCAGCGGAGTGCGCATCTTCGAGCACGAGCCAACCACGCTCGACAAATTGCTCGAATTCCGCCGCCAGGGCGGCGATGGCACGTGCGGCTCCACCCTCGTAAAGAGCTTGCCCCAGTTCCGGAAATCGACCGGCTTCGCCAATCACAAGGCGACGAAGCTGCATCAGGCGCGGTGTCAGGACCACCAAAAGCTGCCGTGCGGCATAGGCACGCAAATAGTCGCCGATATCTCCGATGTTACCCAGGGGCTGCACCGTTAGACGTACAGATGAATGGCTCCGCGGGTAGGATTCGAACCTACGACCGTCCGATTAACAGTCGGATGCTCTACCGCTGAGCTACCGCGGAATATTCGGGAACCAAATCAGAGCGCGCTTGATAGCATGAAGTGCGCAGAGATTAGAAGCCCCAAAGAAGCAAAAACAAGGATGTGCCTCAATGGCGCACCCTTAACCGCAACGAGCCTGCTTCAGAAGCCCGATACGGCAAGGAAAGTCCCAGCAAAAGAAGCTGGAGGCCACGGCCGGAATCGAACCGGCGTATACGGATTTGCAGTCCGCTGCGTCACCACTCCGCCACGTGGCCAAAGTACCTGCGACCGCCGGTGGTGGCGAACGGCCGGCCCCGAAGGGCATCGCGATTGGAAGTCTCCTGACCGCGGGAGATAAGCGATTATCACAATGATCTATCTTTGTGCAATCGTCCCTTTGCCGCTGCGGCATGAAGCTCAGCCAAGCTTGGGCCAAGCAAAATCGGTCAAGAGGAGCGTTGGCGAGATGGCGCGGGCCTGCTAAGTGGGCTCGAAGTAAAATTTTCGCCCCATTGCAACGGACAAACAGCGCCTGCTCGGCCCTGATGGCGCCCATCAAAACAGGCGTCAGGCCACAACGCGATGAAGGATATGACATGGTTTCTGTAGATGCCGCTGTGCAACGCACGAACATGGTGGATTCGCAGATCCGTCCGAGTGACGTGACCGACCGGCGCATTATTCGGGCAATGCTGGAAATCCCGCGTGAGCAGTTCGTCCCGACCGCAATGAAGCCTTTGGCCTACATCGATGACGAAGTGCCTGTAACGATGCCACCGAATGGTGCGAATCGGGCGACCCGATCCCTGATGGCGCCACGTGACTTTGCACGGCTCGTACAACTCGCAGAAATCTCTGAGAGCGACGTTGTTCTCGACGTTGGGTGCGCCACGGGATATTCCGCTGCTGTGCTAGGGCGCCTTGCGGAGACAGTCGTCGCGCTGGAAGTAGATCCCGAGCTCGCAGAAACGGCAGGGAATCTTTTGTCTGAGACGTCCTATGACAACGTGGCTGTCGTCTCTGGCGAATTGGCGTCGGGTTACCCTGATGAAGGACCGTACGATGCGATCGTTCTGGAAGGACAGGTTGAAGAGGTCCCCTTCGGCCTCTTGGATCAGCTAAAGGACGGTGGCCGACTGGTGGCAATTTATCAGAAGGGACCACTTTCCCGGGCTGTGTTGTGGCGACGCCTTGGTGCGACGTTCGATGAGCGCGAAGCTTTTGAGGCAGCGGCTTCCCCTCTCCCGGGTTTTGCAAAGCCCGCAGTTTTCACGTTGTGAGTCAAGGACGCGTCCGTCTTTCACTCTAGAGTTCGGCCCGTTTGTTGGCTGCAGATGAGCAAACGAAAAGGTGGCGGCCGCGCAGTGATTCGCGAATCATCCGGCCTCGGACGCTATCAGCAGATTTTCTGGCGCGAGAAATCGTGATCGACCGATTTAAACACGATCGTTGACTCGCGCGCGTGTCGTGATTTCCGCACGGACAGAATCGCGTAAAATGAATGAACACACACGCGAGTCATGCGGGGCTTATCGCTCGTTGCAGGCATGGCAAAAAAACAAATAAAGTCTGTTGGTTAGGCTAGTTGTTGCGTGTCGTTGATTCTGCCCTCCGCCTACCATGAAAAGCTTACGCTAGCGTAAACATGCATTAGTCGGCTTCTGCCTAAACTGTGTGCGAAGTGCAACGCAGCACAACGGAGGGGGCTCGGAACGAGTAACGGGGCTTTGCCGAGCACTCAGCGGATATTATTGAACTAGCAGCTAGCTTTGGCAGCGCGTCGGGTGTGTGCACGGGTAATGCAAAACCGGTGCATCGCATGTGGACAGCTTGGGGGCTACATCCAGTGTGGTCTTGGAATCGGATATGCCGTTGGGTGTAGGCGTCGATGCTCAAGAGACAGCGTACCAGTCTCGCCGCAGTGCCAGATTTCACAACGGAAGCGAGTCGCGATGATGACGAACAGTCCTGTCCAGATGCGACTGGGTGCGCTCTTCAGATCCGCCGCCATGGCGGCGCTGATAGCGGCCAGTTCAGCATTTTCGGATACGGCGACTGCCGAAACTCTCAATCAGGCGCTCTCAGCGGCCTATACTTATAACCCACGCATCGATGCCGAGCGGGCTCGGTTGCGCGCCACGGACGAAAGCGTGCCTCAAGCACGTTCGGGCTACTTGCCGTTTGTCGAAGGTAATGCCGACCTGGGTGTTCAGGACAGCCGCGTACGGTTCGATGATGAAGTCGGTGGTGGACGCAGTGGCCGCCGCAGCACGCCTCGCGGGTACGACGTATCCGTTCAGCAGAACCTGTTTAACGGGTTTCGCACCACGAACCTGGTAAATCAGGCAGAAGCCAACGTCCGCGCTGGCCGCGAAAATCTGCGCGAAATTGAGCGCCAGGTCCTTTTCGACGCCGTCACCGCGTATATGGATGTGGTCCGGGACCAGGCTATCGTTGGTCTGCAGGAGAACAACGTCAACGTTCTGAGCCGTGAGCTAAGCGCCACGCAGGATCGTTTCGAAGTTGGTGAAGTCACGAGAACCGATGTCGCGCAAGCTCAAGCGCGTCGTGCGGGCGCCGTGTCAGACCTGGATTTGGCGCGGGCCAATCTGAAATCCAGCCGCGCACGTTATGAACGCGTCATCGGCTCGCCGCCAAGCAATCTGCGCGAGCCAACTGTTCCCTACAGGCTAATGCCGAAGACGCTGGAGGCGGCGATCGCGCGAGCGGAGCACGAGAACCCGCTGATCATCACGGCCCTCTACTTGGAACAAGCTGCCAGCTACAACGTGGACACGATCCGCGGTGAACTGTTGCCGACGGTCACGCTTGAAGCTCGCTACCAGGACCGGTTTGAGTCAAGCGACTCGATTGCTGAATCCGAGACGACCACGGTCACCGGCCGCATCAACGTCCCCATCTATCAGGGCGGTGAGGTTTCGGCACGCGTACGTGCCGCCAAGCATACGCATGTCAGCCGCCTTCAGGACATTGAAGATGTTCGCACGCAGGTGCGCGAAGTCACTGTGACGGCATGGTCGCAGTATCAAGCCGCCGTCGCTCAGATCGAATCCGATAAAGTTCAGGTGACAGCCAACCAGACGGCCTTGGCCGGCGTGCGCGAAGAAGAGAAGGTCGGCCAGCGAACGCTCTTGGACGTTCTCAATGCTGAGCAAGAACTTTTGAATTCTCAGGTGCAGCTGGAGACGTCAAGACGCAACCTGATTGTGGCGGCTTACGGATTATTGTCGTCCGTTGGGCGGCTTGACGCGGCCACCCTTGGTGTCGCGTCAGAGGTTTATGATCCGGAAGCGCATTACTTTGAGGTGCGGCGCAAGTGGTGGGGCATCTCCATCACCCACGCCGACGGACGCAGAGAAAATCTAGATCTGTGGGACTCTCACGGGAGCCGCCAGTCTTACAAGTAATCTGGTTGCGCAATTTTATCTGGCGCCGTGTCATTCTTGACCGGCGCCAGTTTAATTTTGGGTTTGAAGCTGACCCCCTCCAACCTCGCCGAAATAACTCTGGCCACCTAGAGTGTTCGGGCGTTTAAGGCGAAAACCGGCGTGTATTCCCCTGCTGATCCGGGACAAGAAGCCCGCCATGCATTGAAGTCCAGGCCCAGCCATTGTACCAAGCCTAAGGGTAACAACTGCGACGCGCCGATCGCGGCCGGTTAAGGCAGTTGAAATGGCGGAGAATGGCAATGAGCGTACCTGGCAACGGCCGTGAGCCCAGCATGGAGGAAATTCTGGCCTCCATCCGCAACATGGTCTCTCAAGATCCCTCTCCCGGAGAAGCAGGCACGGCCGCCCCGGAACTTCCGAATCCCACGCCGACACAACAACAAAGCACGGGCGGCGAACTGAACGGTGCGGCCCCTGCGCAGCATTTGCCGCCACATTCCGGCCCGGCATTCAATAGTCAGCCAGACCAGTTAGGGAAGCAGCGCTTATTAGGCCAGCAGGACGACGACGATCTCGCCGATCTTCTGGAAGAACCGTTGCCACCAGCTGCCGTTGCACCGGGTCCGTTCTCGGCTGAGGAGCAGGCCGCACCCATAAATGGTCCAGCACCGAGCCCCCCAAATACGAAAGCTGCGTCCCTTGGTTTCGATTTTGGCTCTCTCGTGCCGCGTCGAGATCATGAACCGTCGAATGGAAGCGGCCCACCAACGCCTGGACTGAGCCGGCCGGGCGAAGCAACAAGCAAAAGCGATTTTACACCGCCTCCGCACGCGAAAGCGCCAAACGACAGTCAGCCCCTAAGCTGGGCAGACTCCATGCGTAGCAATGAGGCGGCGCATAACGAGTCTGCCGCCCCAACACCGTCAGAACCTCAATCGGCGGCATCGCCGCCAGCAGGAAGCAGTGCGAATGGATTTGCGGGCTTGGCCTCCGAAAAGTCCGTGACTTCGCACGCCGATCCACGTGGCGGGGATCAACCTGCCCAAGAAAGTCCCGGAAGATTCTTCCCTGGGCCGTTAACCGGCAAACCGTTGCCGGACCGGATGGACGCCGGTCCAGTACAAAGCACACGTTCCGAGGAAAAGTCACCGGCCCTGCCGACGCCGCCTCAATCCAAGCCTGCCGCGCCGGTAAGTAAAGGTGAAGGAGGCTCATCCTTCCCGTCGTTCTTCAATTCCCGACCGACAACGCCCGCGAAGGACAGCCAAAGCGACAATAAGGCCTCACCCAACTTTCCCAGCATTGAGCCTGTTTTGAAGGCCTTCGAGAAAATTGACTCAAAAACGGCGGAAGCTGCTGCGGGACCGTCTGACACAAAGAAGGTGGAAGCGGAAAAGGTCGTTGGCGCATCCGTAAAACCAGTAAGCGGCGCAACCAATCTTGGCGCGCCATTGGTGTCTGTGTCGGGTAGAGAGGCAGCAGCAAAGACAGGTGCCGCAGCGGGGCGCTCGCTTGAGGACGCTGTCATGGAGCTTCTACGGCCGATGTTGCGTGAATGGCTGGACGATAACCTGCCGCGGATCATCGAGGATACGGTGCGGCGTGAGGTTTCAAACGCCGTCAAGGTAAGGACCGACCCCGGTTCGAAAGCCTGAAGAACAGGACTCACGGGCGAAGCAACGTCATCATTCTCCACAAGAGTTCACCTTCGGGGCGCCTTTGTGCTAACGAACACCGGTGAACTCGGCAGATTGGGGCGGCTACAAACCGCTTCCTGCCGTTGACCAACGAAATCAATTGAAGTGTTGGCCCATGTGCGGTGCGCAAGGGTCGCCCAACTCTGTTATTGACCGAAGCGAACGCGAAAACCCCGTATGCTCGAAAAGACCTATCAGCCGGCTGAAATCGAGCCGCGCATCCACGGCGAGTGGGAGAAGGCTGAAGCCTTCAAAGCTGGCCGCCCTGATCGTCAAGGTGATGCTGCCGAACCATTCACCATCGTCATTCCGCCACCGAACGTGACGGGATCTCTGCACATGGGGCACGCCCTCAACAACACGTTGCAGGATGTGCTGTGCCGTTTCGAGCGTATGCGCGGCAAGGACGTCCTCTGGCAACCGGGTACGGATCACGCCGGGATTGCCACGCAGATGGTCGTCGAACGGCAGATGATGGAGCGCCAGGAGCCGGACCGCCGCGCGATTGGGCGCGATACGTTCGTCGAGAAGGTCTGGACCTGGAAGGAAGAGTCTGGCGGCGTCATCATCAATCAGCTGAAGCGGCTCGGCGCTTCCTGCGATTGGTCGCGCGAACGCTTCACGATGGATGAAGGGCTCTCGCGCGCCGTTCTCAAGGTATTCGTCGAGCTATATCGCGCGGGGCTGATCTACAAGGATAAGCGCCTGGTCAACTGGGATCCGAAATTCCAGACAGCGATTTCCGATCTGGAAGTCGTGCAGGTCGACTCGCAAGGTTCGTTTAAATGGGACCGGGATTCAGAAGAGGCTTTCGACGCCGCCGCTCTGGACAAAGCCCTTGCGCGCGATCCGAGTGGACACATGTACCACTTCCGCTATCCGCTCACGCAAAAGGTCGATGGTTACGACAAGGACTATATCGTTGTCGCCACGACGCGGCCTGAAACGATGTTGGGCGACAGCGGTGTTGCCGTGCACCCAGAAGACGAACGGTACGCGGCTTTGCTTGCAGCCAAGGCGACCGTGACATTGCCGCTTGTCGGGCGCGAAATACCGATCGTAGCTGACGAATATTCCGATCCCGAAAAGGGAACGGGCGCAGTGAAGATCACACCGGCGCATGACTTCAACGACTTCGAAGTCGGCAAGCGTCACAATCTTGAGCAGATCAACATTCTCGACGAGATCGCCCAGCTCAATGAAAACGCGCCGGAAGCCTATCGCGGGCTTGATCGCTTCATTGCGAGAAAGCGGATCGTCGCCGATATGGACGCCGCCGGATTGCTTGAGAAGATCGAGCCGACTTCCCATACCGTCCCGCACGGTGACCGCTCGAATGTCGTTATCGAGCCCTGGTTGACCGACCAGTGGTACGTAAATGCCGCTGAACTTGCCAAGGACGCCGTCAAGGCGGTCGAGGACGGTCGTACGCGTTTTGTGCCCAAGAATTGGGAAAAGACGTATTTCGAATGGATGCGCAATATCCAGCCGTGGTGCATTTCACGACAGCTTTGGTGGGGGCACCAGATCCCGGCATGGTATGGGCCGGATGGTCAGGTATTTGTCGCCACTGACGAGGGTGAGGCGTTGGCCGAAGCCCTAACGCATTACGTTCAGAACGGAACTCTAACGACAGAGCGCGCCGACGAAATCGCCCGTGCCGGGACGGCAGACGCTCTGCTGAAACGCGATGAAGACGTGCTCGACACGTGGTTTTCATCCGGGCTCTGGCCGTTCTCGACCCTTGGCTGGCCGGACGAAACGCCGGAATTGCAGCGCTACTACCCGACGAATGTTCTCGTCACGGGCTTCGACATCATCTTCTTCTGGGTCGCTCGCATGATGATGATGGGCCTTCACTTCATGAAGGAGGTGCCCTTCCACGACGTCTACATCCATGCCCTTGTCCGCGACGAGAAGGGACAGAAGATGTCGAAGTCGAAAGGTAACGTCATGGACCCCTTAGGCGTCATCGACTCCTTCGGAGCCGATGCGTTGCGCTTTACCTTGTCGGCGATGGCGGCCCAGGGGCGCGACATCAAACTGTCGACCCAGCGTGTTGAAGGCTATCGGAACTTTGCCACCAAACTCTGGAACGCGGCACGCTTTGCGGAGATGAACGAGTGTGTCCGCAAGTTCGATTTCGATCCTGCCGCGCTCGATGAAACTCTCAACAAGTGGATTGTTGGCGAAACCGAACGCGCCTCTGCAGCAGTAACAACCGGCCTTGAAGCCTACAAATTCAACGAAGCGGCGACGGCTGCCTATGAGTTCGTTTGGGGTATATTCTGCGATTGGTATCTCGAACTCATCAAACCGATCCTCAATGGGGATGACGAAGAGGCAAAGGCGGAAACACGCGCCTGCGTCGCCTGGGTGCTCGATCAGATTCTGAAAATGCTGCATCCGTTCATGCCCTTCATCACGGAAGAGCTTTGGGCACACATGGTGGAGCACGGAGAAAAACGTACCAGTCTTTTGACGCTGTCTCAGTGGCCTAAACTGTCCGAATTGCAGAACGCGGAGGCCGATGCCGAAATTGGTTGGGTCGTAGCCCTGATCTCGGAAATTCGCTCGGTTCGCAGCGAAATGAATATTCCGGCAGGCGCCAAAATACCGCTTGTGATCACCGGCGCTGATAAGGCGGCGCGCGAGCGGGCGGATCGCCACGAGGACACGATCGGCCGCTTGGCCCGTCTCGACTCGATCAGCTTTGATGCGACTGCGCCTAAGGGAGCTGCGATGATCGTCGTTGGCGAGACGACGGCAGCAATCCCGTTGGAAGGCGTCATTGACATGGAGGCCGAGCGCCGTCGTCTGGCCAAAGAGATTGGCGAAGCGCAAGGCAATCTCGACAAGATGGATGCCAAGCTCGCAAATCCAAACTTCGTAGCCAAGGCAAAGCCGGAAGCTGTTGAAGAGACCCGGGAGCGTAAGGCGGAGCTGGAAGGCATCATCAAGCGGTTGACCGCAGCCTTGAGGCGTCTCGAAGCCTCTTAAGTTAACTTCAATTCTTAAAAAGATGGGCCCGCGACTTCATTTCGCGGGCCTTTTCCGTTTTCCCGCCTTGCTGGTGCCGCATCAAGCGCCCATGTAGCAAGCCGGTTGGACATGATTTGGTCGTCCCAAAACAAAACTTCCGCCCACCGATAGCCCTTTGATCGCCGGAGTCGGGCGCTACACGAATTGCACGGTCAAACTTCCGTTGCTCAATTCTTGGCTGCGTATCCGCCAGTCCCGCGAGTTATCCACGGGGCAGGATTGGATTGGAGGAAATTTGTTTGCGACTCCTTCACTGTGTCTGTGTCGCCACTATGCGGCGTCCACGCCACGTTTGGGCCACAAACCCCGATCAATGTCCACCACGGTTGAACAGTCGCAGAGTGGGCGGGGTCTAAGGCGTTCGACGCGAGCGGGTTTGCGGGCCCGGCGTCAGCCTTATCCATTGTCGGGTCGGAATGATCCACGGGGGTGCGCAATGTGGCCCCGGGGCGTTTTGCTTCCTCTCACTGCGCGTATTTGAAGGTTAAAGGGAGAGAGATGAGCGCCAAGAAGTTCGACAAGGCGAAATTGCCCAGCAGACACGTGACCGAAGGGCCGACGCGCGCGCCGCATCGCTCTTATTATTACGCGATGGGTCTGACGGAAGAGCAGATTCATAATCCGTTTGTCGGCGTCGTCAGCTGCTGGAACGAAGCAGCGCCTTGCAACATCTCTCTCATGCGCCAAGCCCAGTCGGTGAAGACCGGGGTTGATGAAGGTGGCGGAACGCCGCGCGAATTCTGCACGATCACCGTCACAGACGGCATCGCGATGGGCCATCAGGGGATGAAGTCTTCGCTCGTGTCCCGTGAGGTGATTGCGGACTCAATCGAATTGACGATGCGCGGCCACTGCTACGACGCCATGGTCGGCATTGCCGGCTGCGATAAATCGCTGCCGGGCATCATGATGGCGATGCTTCGCCTCAACGTCCCATCTGTCTTCATGTACGGCGGCTCAATCCTTCCCGGCACCTATAAGGGCAAGGACGTCACCGTTGTCGACGTGTTCGAGGGCGTTGGCATGCACTCGGCGGGCCGGATGTCGGATTCCGATTTGCATGAACTGGAATGCGTTGCTTGCCCCTCCGCAGGCTCGTGCGGCGGACAGTTCACGGCCAATACGATGGCCTGTGTGTCCGAAGCTATAGGTTTGGCGCTGCCCGGCTCGGCCGGCGCGCCCGCGCCATATGAAAGCCGTGACGCATATGCTGCTGAGAGCGGCCGTGCCGTTATGCGTCTCGTTGCTGATGGGCTCCGCCCGCGAGACATCTGCACGCGTGAAGCATTCGAGAACGCGGCTGTCATCGTCGCTGCGACGGGTGGTTCCACCAACGCCGCATTGCATCTTCCAGCCATGGCGCACGAGGCAGGAATTGATCTCGATATCTTCGAAGTAGCAGAGATCTTTAAGCGTACGCCGTACATCGCCGACCTCAAGCCCGGCGGCAAATACGTTGCGAAGGACGTCTACGATATCGGCGGCGTACCGCAGATCCTGAAAGCGCTGTTGGAGGGCGGTTATCTCCACGGTGACTGTATGACGGTCAGCGGTAAAACGATGGCGCAAAATCTCGAAAACGTGAAATTCAATACGGAACAAAAGGTTGTCTACCCGGTTTCAAATCCCATATCGCCGACTGGCGGTGTTGTGGGACTGCGCGGCACGTTGGCTCCCGATGGAGCAATCGTGAAGGTGGCCGGCATGAAGAAGCTGACCTTCCGTGGACCTGCGCGTGTGTTCGACTGTGAAGAGGATGCATTCGAAGCCGTCGATCGCCGTGAATACAACGAGGGCGACGTCTTCATCATCCGCTATGAGGGACCGAAGGGTGGGCCCGGTATGCGTGAAATGCTCTCGACGACAGCGGCTCTCTATGGACAAGGCGTAGGCGACAAAGTCGCTCTCATCACAGATGGCCGGTTCTCTGGCGCGACCCGCGGTTTCTGCATCGGGCACGTTGGGCCTGAGGCGGCCGTAGGTGGTCCCATTGGGCTCGTCCGCAATGGTGACATGATTTCGATCGATGCCGACAAGGGCACGCTCGACCTCGAAGTTTCCGAAGCTGAACTCGAAGCTCGTCGGGCGCAATGGCAGGAACCTGCCAACGCCTATCAGAGCGGTGTGTTGAGGAAGTACGCAAATCAGGTTGGGCCCGCGCGGTACGGTGCGGTCACCCACGCTGGTGGAAAGGCGGAAGTTCACTGCTATGCGGACATATAAGCGCAAGAATGGGTTGATTGCCGCAGCCTGTTTGGCGGCTGTGACGATGGCGGGTCCGGTGACGGGCCACGCTGCCGTACCGCAGTTCGTGTCGGCGGAAGAAGCGCTGCGCCAAGGTGTCAGCGCTTACAACGGCGGCTATTACGAAATCGCGATTCCTGCGTTGGAGCACGCGGCAGCTAAGGACCTGTTCCTCGCGCAATACTATCTCGCGCGACTTTACGCTGACAATAACAGTGCGCATACGGATCATGCTAAGGCGTACATGCTCTATCAGAAGATTGCGAACGAGTATGCCGACGCCGATCCCGATGATGATACCCGCGCACCTTATGTCGCCCGTGCCCTGACTGCGCTTGCCGGATACGTTCGGCTTGGTCTCCCCGAAATCGGACTGCGAGCAGACCCGGCGCTGGCCGCTGAATATCTCAATCACGCGGCTCTGTTCTTCAATGATGAAGACGCGCAATTCGAGTTGGCAAAGCTGCAGTTGCATGGTGACGGCGTCGCACCAGACATTGCACGCGCCAAGCATCTGCTGGCAATCATAGCCCAGAAAGGGCATGCCGGAGCGCAGGCGTTCTTGGCTGATCTCTACTGGCGCGGCAAGTTCATGCCTAACGATCCGGTACGCGCTTTGGCGCTGATTTCGGTTGCCGTAAAGAATGCCCCGCCGCAAGATCGCGTCTGGATCGAGGACACATATCAGAACATCTATTGTGGCGCTTCGAAGGGGGTCCGCAGTCAAGTGACTGGCATGGTCGCTGAGTGGGACACGCGTTATGGCCGCAAGCCCGAAGTCCGCGACCAGAGTTCCTTGGGCTTGCTGGACCAGAGCCCAGAGCGCACATGTTCTAACGGCGAAGTCGTGCCATTGCGATTGGACCAGCAAGCGCCGGGATCCTCCAATCAAATCGAAGCTTCAAGTCGCCCGAGCAGCACATCGTCGACCCGCTTTATGACGGGAACGACAGCACCTGGGACGGGTGAGTTCCGCAACGTCGGTGCGTCGACAGAAGGCGGTCGCTAACGCAGGCCTCAGTTTTTTATCGTTGATTTTCGGACCGGCCACACGATTGACGGCAGCCGACCCTCCTTATATCGTCAATTCGACCCACACAGGGACATGGTCCGAAGGCTTTTCCCAGCCGCGCGTTTCACGGTCGATTCCGGCCGAATCTAGTCGATCTGCCGCCTGCGGTGACAGCAGAATATGATCGATGCGAATGCCATCGTTCTTTTGCCAGGCTCCAGCCTGATAGTCCCAAAACGTATACTGATCAGGTCCCGGTGCCGTTGCGCGGACAGCGTCGTAATATCCGAGGTTGATCAGCCTGCGAAAAGCCGTCCGGCTTTCGGGCTGAAAAAGCGCATCATTGGTCCAGGCCTGAGGTCTCTTCGCATCCTCCGGCGTCGGAATAACGTTGTAATCGCCCGCAACGGCAACGGGCATCTCTTCTGCCAGTAAAGCCTTCATGCGCGCTTCCAGTCGCATCATCCAGGAAAGCTTGTAAGAGAACTTCTCCGACCCGATGGGGTTGCCGTTTGGCAGGTAGAGCGACACGACGCGAACCGCTCCGTTCGCTGTAGAAACCGTTGCTTCGAGATAGCGGGCCTGCACATCATCATCATCGCCCGGCAGTCCGATCATGACGTCTTCGACACTGGATTTGGAGAGGATGGCAACGCCATTGAAGCCCTTCTGGCCATGCGTTGTGACCTGATAGCCAAGATCCCGAAACGGCTCAGCGGGAAAGTTGGAGTCGATACTCTTTATTTCCTGCAGGCAGACGACGTCCGGGTTCGCTTCACGCAACCAGGTCAAAGTTGTTTCGATCCGGGCTTTGACCCCGTTGATGTTCCAAGTCGCGATTTTCATGCAATGGCGCCGATCGGAGGTCAGATCGAAAAGCTTGTGCCGCAGCCGCAGGAAGCGGTTGCGTTGGGGTTCCTGATCTGGAACGAGGCGCCGATCAATTCGTCGACGAAGTCGATTTCGGAGCCGACCAAAAAGCCAAGAGAGACGGGATCAATTAAGACTGTCGCGCCATCCCGCTCTAGTACGGTATCGTCATCTTCGCGTTGCGCCACGAGATCGAATTTGTACTGAAAGCCTGAACAGCCGCCACCATCGACGCTGACACGCAGCATCGAGTTGTCCTTTTCGGTAGCAACAATTTCCGCAATGCGCTTGGCGGCGCGTTCGGTGACGGTGACTTTATGATCCATCGCATCCATCATTAATGGCGGTCTTCCGAGAGGTTTGCCAACAAGGCTTGCTCTCGTATAGGGGACTCGCCCATGAAGATAGGGCGCCGCGCCACCCTGTCAAACGGCAAGCGGCCTAATGAGAAAGACGCGCTTCATGACAATCGGCCGGCGCCAATTAGATTCATCGCCCGATAGGGACGATTACGGCGAAACACTGCCGCCCGGAGCGCGCAGTATGGCGGATTATGCGGCTAGCAGCGTTCCCAGTCGCGCTCGCGAGCATGCTGAACAGGAGTGTACAACACGTAGTCCTTTTCAGCGCGACCGTGACCGCATTCTGCATTCGACGCCCTTCCGCCGTCTTACATATAAGACGCAGGTCTTCGTTTTTCACGAGGGTGACCACTATCGTACGCGCCTGACACATAGTTTGGAAGTCGCACAGATTGCCCGCACCGTGGCCCGGCAGCTTCGGCTTGATGAGGACCTGGCCGAGGCCCTGGCGCTTGCCCATGACCTTGGACATTCCCCTTTCGGACATGCCGGTGAGCGCGCTCTGGACCATGCCATGACCGACTACGGCGGCTTTGACCATAACGCTCAGTCACTGCGTGTCGTTATGCGCCTGGAACGCAAATATCTGGGGTTTGACGGCCTCAATCTCACCTGGGAGACGTTGGAAGGCTTGGCTAAGCATAATGGGCCCGTCGTCCACGGACCCGACCACCCGGTTGCGAAGGTGTTGCGGGTGCTGGAGCGCTGGCGGAGCCTTGAATTGGATCAGTATGCAAGCGCCGAAGCTCAGGTAGCTGCACTCTCCGATGATATCGCTTACGTCAATCACGACATCGATGATGCCCTGCGTGCGGGGCTTCTCTCTATCGCCGATATTGCCGAGGCCCCTCTCGCCGGAGAAGTGGCGCGCAATGTGCAGACCACGATCCGAGAACATGATGATCCCCGCGTCATTTACGAAATCACGCGCAGGATGATCACAATCATGATTAGTGACTGCGTTGACCACTCCCGGCAATGCCTTAGAGCGCTGGCACCGCGCTCACCAGACGACATCCGGCGAGCAACGATGTCCGTCGTTGCGTTTTCTCCCGAATTGGAAGCTCAGATAAAGGATCTCAAGCGCTTCATGTTCGACCGCGTTTACCGCCACCCGCGGGTGATGCGGGTGATGACGCGGGCGGAAACCATCGTTTGCGACCTATTTCAGCGCTATCTGAACGAACCCGAGGAATTACCAAAGGCATGGCGGTCCGCCGCGCAGGGCCTGAGTGACCGGCGCTATGCGCGCCTCGTCGGTGATTTTGTATCAGGAATGACCGACCGCTTGGCCATCGCCGAGCATCGGCGGTTGTTTGACGCCACGCCGGAATTGCGATAGCCGGGCATGCCGGTTGCTGCTGCGCGAGCTTTCGCGTTTGCGGGCGCCGTTTCTAACTTCTTGAATTGAGGTCTCACACCGCATGAACGTGTTCGAACACGTTGAAGGGCTGATCCGCGCCGCGCTGGAAGCCATGAAAGCCGACGGCGAACTGCCGTCCGATTTGGAAGTGTCGGCAATCGAGGCTGAAACGCCGCGCGATCCGTCACACGGGGACTTCGCGACCAACGCAGCCATGGTCCTGGCAAAAAAAGCCCGGCAGAAACCGCGCGACATCGCCGAGAAGCTAAAAGCCCGACTTGAGGCCGACCCTGACATTGAGGGGGCGGAAGTTGCCGGGCCGGGCTTCCTGAACATCAGGTTCAAGGCGTCGTTCTGGCAGCGCTTGGTCGGCGCCATTCTTGCTGAAGGTGAGACCTACGGCCGCCTGCCTATCGGCAAGGGCACGAAGATCAACGTCGAATATGTCTCCGCCAACCCCACAGGGCCGATGCATGTCGGCCATTGTCGTGGCGCAGTGTTCGGTGATGCCCTCGCCAATCTTTTGGCATTTGCGGGCTATGACGTGACGCGTGAGTACTACGTCAACGATGCCGGGAATCAGGTGGACGTCCTCGCGCGCTCGGCTTTCCTGCGTTATCGGGAAGCGCTGGGCGAGGACATCGGCGAAATTCCGGAAGGGTTGTACCCCGGCGATTATCTCAAGCCGGTAGGAGAGGCACTGGCCAAAAAGCATGGCCGCGAACTGCTTCAAGCGAACGAAGACTGGCTACCCGTCGTACGCCAGACCGCCATCGAAATGATGATGGCGATGATCCGAGAGGATCTGGCCGCACTCAACATTCGTCACGACGTCTTCTTCTCGGAGGCCTCCCTCATCCAGGACGGCACGGACCAGGTAGCCGCGGCTATAGACCTCTTAAAGCAGAAGGGGTTGATCTATGAGGGCCGGCTCCCGAAGCCGAAAGGACACGACGATGACGAGTGGGAAGATCGTGAGCAGATCTTGTTCCGCTCTACGGAGTTTGGCGATGACGTTGACCGGGCCTTGGTAAAATCTGACGGCGGATACACGTATTTCGCGTCCGACATCGCCTACCATTACAACAAACTGCAGCGCGGCTTCGAACAGCTGATCAACGTCTTCGGTGCGGATCACATCGGCTATATATCGCGCATGAAGGCTACTGTTGCGGCCCTGTCCGACCGCAAAGCGAGCCTGGACATAAAGATCTGCCAGCTCGTTAAACTATTTCGCGCGGGCGAGCCTGTCCGGATGTCAAAGCGTGCCGGCACTTTCGTAACGCTGCGTGATGTCGTCGATGAAGTGGGCCGTGACCCTGTTCGCTTCATGATGCTTTACAGGAAGAACGACGCGCCCCTGGACTTCGACTTTGCCAAGGTGACGGAGCAGTCAAAAGACAATCCGGTGTTCTACGTTCAGTACGCGCATGCTCGTATCGCGTCGGTTTTCCGCAACGCTACACAGGCTTTCCCCAGCTTGAGCACGTCAAATGAAGCTTTAGCGGCGGCCGACCTGTCCAAGCTGACAGATCCTGGGGAAATTCAATTGGTTAAGCTGCTCGGAAGCTTCCCTCGGGTCATTTCGGGCGCGGTCGCTGCCCACGAGCCGCATCGCCTTGCCTTTTACCTCTATGATTTGGCGCAAGCCCTTCATTCTCAATACAATCGTGGCAATGATTCGCCACATTTGCGCTTTATCGACAGCAACGACATGGGCGTAACCGCAGCTCGGCTCGCCATCATATCAGCCACTCGGCAGGTAATATCCTCTGGACTGGGTGTGCTCGGTGTCGAGGCCCCGAACGCAATGCGTTAGACTCACGATTCGTAAAGAGGGTTTAGCGCAGGCGGTTAGAAAGAGGGTTACCCGAGATGGCACGTTCAGATGGATATGGTACGCGCCCCGGCCATCCGGCTCCGCAACAGCAACATGGTCACCCGTTGGACCAGTCCGCAGCGCCGCAACATGGTCAGCAAAACAGCGGTTGGCCGAATGGCCAGGACTATGGTGGGCAGTACCCGCAGGACCCCTATTGGCAGCAGCCTGTTCCGCCGCAAGGTCGGTATGAACCCGTCGCCCCTGGCGGATACGGCCAACCAATCGAGCCAGTGCCGCCTCCTGATCCGCGATATCCCTCAGCCCCCCAGCACAATCCGTATGGGGGCGGCCAAGATGGCTATCACTACCCGCAAGCGCCGGGCTTCGAGCCTTACGACTCCGCATCGCAGCCAAGCCTAGGGATTCCAAATCAAGGAAATCCCGGAGCGGGATATGGCGCGCCACCGGAGTTCCCGTCCTACCCTGAGCCGGCGCTTGGTGGGTATGCGCCGCCATATGAACCTCAGCAGTATCAGCCTACGCGCGAACCCCATCTCGATCCGGGACGGGGCTACCCCGCTGCGGGGGATATGCACGGTCAATTCCAAGATTATCTGCAACCGACCGCGCCTTCTATGCCGGAAGAACCTGTTGTGCCGGGATATCCCGATTTGGGCTCGCGCAATGCGTTCGATACTGAGCGCCCAGGACTACGCGGTTCGGAATTCGAGGATTGGCCTCGCAACGAAGAGCAGGGCAATCACGATTTTGGCGGCTACGATCCGTCGTCCCAATTCACTCCGGCAGCTGCCGCGCACGGTGAGTATGCCGATGGTGGTTGGGGACAGCAGGAGGCTGGTAGCAACTTTGCCCTCGATTCTGGCCCGATCTTCGCCAGCGCTGGCTACGATGCGACGCAGGATTTAGCGCTGCATGCGGAGTATGACGACGAAGACGAATATGAAGACGACGAACCGGCAGAGCGCCCGCGCTCTCGCATCGGTTGGATCGTAATGGCGTTGGTCGGTACCGTGATGATCGGCGGCGCTATGGCCTATGGCTACAAGATTGTCGTTGGCCCGAGTGCGACGCAAGTCGCAAGCACACCTGTCGTAAAGGGGGCGTCCCAGCCACCCAAGGTGCGTCCTGAAGACCCGGGCGGACGCAGCTTCGATCACACTGATTCGAAAATTCTCGGCCGTCTGAGCGAGCCGCGTAACTCCGGTGCTGCCGACGATGGCTCGCGCCGTGTTTCGACAGTGATGATCGGCCGCAACGGCGACATCGTTACCCCGCGCTCCGCACCAACTCCTTCGGAGACACCGCCGAACAACCCCGTTGTGGCAGTCCCCGGTTTGACGCTGGTCGATGGGTTTGGCGGGGCTGCAACGCGCCCGCCAGTTACTCCGACTGCGGCCACCAATACGCCTCAGCAACCGATTGTCGTACAGCCGCCGGCTTCTACCGGGCCTCGCTCTCCGGCACGCCCTGTCGTGATTACACGCGATCAGGCAACGTCGGGTTCGTCGAGCGCTGCGCCTCCACCTGCAGCAAAGCCGGCCGATACGTCTGAGCGTGTCACGAGTGCGCGCGTCGCCGCTGCAGCGCCGAAGAAGACCGCACCTGTCACAACGGCTTCGACCGGTCCGAGTACTTCAGCAGCAGCATCTGCCGGGTACGTTGCTGTTCTGGCTTCCGTTCCGGTCTCTACGACAAGTCGAGTGGATGCTCTGGCTCAATACGCAGACCTGCAGCAGAATTACTCGAGTGTCCTAGGGTCGCGTACGCCGGACGTCCGTGAGGCAAACCTCGGCTCTCGGGGACGCTATCATCGCTTGATGGTTGGGCCGCCGGGTTCCAAGGAAAGCGCCGCGCAGCTCTGCAGCCAGCTTAAGGTCGCCGGATATTCCGGTTGCTGGATTACGACGTACTAGTCGCGCACCCCACATGCGTCACGCATTCATCACCGGGCTTGCGGGGCCCGAACTTGGTCCGGATGAAGCGCTTTTTCTGCGCGAAACAGAGCCGGTTGGCATCATCCTATTCGCGCGGAACTGCGTCTCCCATGAGCAGATCCGGCGACTTGTCAACGATGCGCTGCAAGCCATCGGTAGCGATGAGGTTCTAACACTCATCGATCAGGAAGGCGGGCGCGTACAGCGTCTGCGACCACCGCTTGGCCGCGCGCTTCCACCCGGACGTGCCTATCTCACGGCGGCAGGTGGCGATGTCGCGCCGGCAGCAAAATCCGCAGAACTCGTCTACAGGCTTTTGGCCGACGATCTTCGAGCGCTCGGGCTCAATACTGATTGCGCGCCAGTCCTTGATGTCCCCGTCATGGGATCCCACAACATTATTGGCGATCGCGCTTATGCAACAGCAGCGGCACCGGTGGCCGAATTGGGGCTCTCAGTTGCGAAGGGGCTCGCCGCTGGCGGCGTTTTGCCCGTAATCAAACACATACCTGGCCACGGACGCGCCGTGTGCGATAGCCATATCGAGCTACCCACGGTTGATGCGTCCGCCGACGAATTAGCGGCCAGTGACCTTGCGCCGTTCAAAGCGGCTGCCCACCTGCCCGCAGCGATGACGGCGCATGTCGTTTATTCTAGCATCGATCCAGACGAGCCTGCGACAACGTCTAGCAAAGTCATTTCTGAAGTTATCCGTGGGGCGATCGGCTTCGACGGCCTACTGATGAGCGACGACGTGTCCATGCAGGCCCTGACAGGATCTCTGCGCTCTCGGGCGGAACGCGCACTGGCAGCGGGCTGCGACGTGGCGTTGCATTGCAACGGCCGCCTCGACGAGATGCAATTGGTTGCCAGCGGTGTTCCGTCTTTGGACGGGGAGGCGGCCCGGCGATTTGACGTGGCGTGGCGGACAACGACCGCCGTAGAACCCTATGATAAGGCCGAGGCCGAAGCTGCCTTGGCGCAGATCCTGGATCAAGGCTCCGCAGCTGAATCGGTATAAACTGCAAGAGCCGCAAACAAGACCACTGCGCGCAAACCCTGAAATCAGGACGTAAAGAACCATCGCTATGGACGATGATGACAAAGGCCCGACTGTTGAGACTTCCGATTGGAACAGCCCGATAGAACAGGCTGTGGCCGGCGACGAGGAGGCCCTTGTTGTCGACGTCGCGGGGTTTGAGGGACCGCTCGACCTGTTGTTGGCATTGGCGCGCACGCAGAAGGTCGACATTTCCAAAATTTCGATCCTGTCGCTCGCCGAGCAGTATCTCACGTTCATTGCTGAAGCACGGCGGCTGCGTCTTGAGCTCGCTGGCGACTATCTCGTGATGGCGGCGTGGCTGGCGTATCTTAAGTCCAGATTGTTGCTGCCGCGCGAGGATACGCCGGACGATCAGATAAGCGCCGAAGAGATGGCACAACGGCTGGCATTCCGCCTTATGCGGCTTGAAGCGATGCGCAAGGCGGCGGCGGAGCTTATGACGCGGCCGCGCCTCGGCCGCGACGTCTTTGCGCGCGGGATGCCTGAAACGATCAAGGCTGTGCGGGAAACGGCGTGGACGGCGGATCTATATGAGCTGCTTAAGGCCTACGCTATACAACGGCAGCGGACCGTCAAGGTCGTGCACCGGGTTGCGGCGCGGAAGGTCTGGTCCATCAAGGATGCGCGTCGCCGTCTGGAAAGACTCGTCGGCGATACGACAGGCGTCTGGGTTCAGCTTGATAGTTTCATCGCTGAGTATTTGCCTCTCGACGAGGAGGAAAGAACTGTGCGTGCCAGCTCTTTCGGTGCGACCCTGGAGATGGCTCGTGAAGGACTTGTCGAACTACGTCAGGAAGCGCCCTTCGCTGCAATTTTTATGCGTCGACGCGATCCTGCCGCCTGAGGCGGCAACGTTGCGCGACGCTGTGAAAGGTGACGGATGAATCCTTTTAACAGGCCTCCTGCCAACGGGCCGAAGCTGACATTGGTGCCAACGGGACCTGAGGCTTCGCAGCCCGACGATACCCAGGCGACGCACACAGATAATGTCGCGACGTTGCCTCTGGCCGATCAGAACAACAAGTTGCGCATCGTTGAAGCCTTATTGTTTCAGGCTACCGCGCCAATGGCAGAAGCGCAGCTTGCGGAACACTTAGAAGCAGATGCTGATGTCGCTGGCATCTTGAGGGAACTGCAGGCGTTTTACGCTAATCGAGGTATCAACCTCGTACGCATATCGGGCAAATGGGCTTTTCGGACAGCGACCGACTTGTCGTATCTCTTGGAGCGCCACTCTGTTACCGAGCGGCGGCTATCGAAAGCAGCACTCGAGACGTTGGCGATTGTTGCTTATCACCAGCCCGTCACGCGGGCTGAGATTGAAGATGTCCGGGGTGTCTCGACATCGGCAGGCACACTCGACATCCTGCTGGAAACAGGATGGATACGGCCGCGGGGACGCCGTCGTGCTCCCGGGCGCCCCGTAACCTATGGGACGACCGAGCGGTTTTTGGAGCATTTCAACCTTGATAGCATAAGGGATTTACCGGGCCTTTCCGAGTTGAAAGGTGCCGGGCTCCTGGACTCATCACTGCCGACGGGCTTCAACATGCCCGAACCCAAGGACGTGGCCGCGTTGATGCCGGATGAATTACCATTGGATGCCGAAGACGAGGAGCCCGAAGAGCAAAGCGAAATGGATCTACCTATTCGCGATGCGGAGGAGCCGGATTCTACCGACGAATCCGGTGCTTCCACGGTTTAACCCAGAAGTCGTAACGGCCATCACGATTGCACAAATCATCATAGCCCTTATATGCTCGTTTCTTGAGCGGACAAATCAACATAGCCGAGGACAGAGCAGAGCATGGGGCGTACACGGTGCGGCTGAATGAATGGATACCGCGCTGGTCTGGGGCGTCAGCCACCGCAGAAGCGCCGGCTGCGAGTTCGCGTGGGCGGGCGGCCGCATCCTTCGCAGCACGTGTGACATTCGAAGACGTTTCTCGCCGCTATGGCGACATCTATGCGCTGCGGGATTTTAACCTCGACATTGCTCCAGGCGAGGTTGTTTGCTTGTTGGGGCCATCGGGCTGCGGAAAGACAACGCTGCTGCGCATTACGTCTGGAATCGAGAAACCGTCTGCAGGCCGCTTGCTAATCAACGACCGGGAAGTCGCCGGTCCAGATCGCTTCGAACCGCCAGAGCGCCGAAACGTCGGTTTGATGTTTCAAGACTTCGCGCTCTTCCCACATTTGACAATCCTAGACAATGTCGCGTTCGGTCTGAGAGCCCTGCCGCGGGAAGAGGCACATCGCGAGGCCATGGCGATCCTGGCACGCGTCGGCCTCGAGCGATATGCGAGCAGCTATCCGCACATCCTATCGGGCGGCCAGCAACAGCGCGTGGCTCTTGCCCGTGCCATTGTCCCTCGTCCGTCTGTCATGCTGATGGACGAGCCGTTCTCCGGCCTTGATGTACAACTTCGTGAAACAATGCAGGAGGAAACCCTGGCCTTGTTACGCGAAACGCGCTCCACATCGATCATCGTGACGCATCACCCCGAGGAAGCCATGCGGCTGGGTGATCGCATCGCCGTCATGCGTGCGGGGCGCGTCGTTCAGGTCGGTAAAGCTGAGGATATGTACAGCCGCCCATCCGAGCTGTTCATCGCGCGCATGTTCTCGGAAATTAATGAAGTCCCCCAGACGGTGACGGGCGGCGAAATCGCGAGCCCTATCGGACGCATCCCCGCATTGGGCATGTCAGACGGCACCAAAGCGACGTTGTGTATCCGCCAGCGCGGCATTGAATTAAGGTCTGCGGGCGAAGGCCTGGCTGGCCGTATTTTGCACGTTCGCTTTCTCGGAGACATCATACTTGTTGAAATTGGCGTGAGCGGCTTCGATGTGCCGCTGCACGCGCGCCTTCCAGCGGGCAATGGAAGTTGGCACAAAGGCGCAGAAGTGGGCGTCTCGATTGATCCGGAAGGCGTGCTTGTTTTCCCCTCGAACGGCAGCAATAATGGAACATTGCCAGCGAGTTAGTCGGTTTGTGATGGATGAACCGCCACTTGCTTGCTCGCTCGCAACCTTTCTGCGATAGTCTCCCTTCGAGTAATCCAACATAACGCGACGACAACCGTCGCAGGAGCTAGCAACCTATGGGTGCAACTAGCATTTGGCACTGGGTCATCCTACTTTTGATCGTGGTGCTATTATTTGGCCGCGGCAAGATCTCGGAAGTAATGGGCGACGTCGCCAAGGGTATAAAGAGCTTTAAGAAGGGCATGGCGGACGAAGAAGATACCGCCAAGGCTAAGTCCGACGCTCCTAAGACCATCGATCACGCCTCGACCGTGTCTGAGAAGTCTGAGACGCAGAGCACCAAGGTCGGTTAATGGGCCGCGCGCGGAGAAGGGCGTAACCGGTAGCTATCTGAGCTGCCGGGACGCTTTGACACCGCGGTCTGGCGAGTACGCATTCCATGTTCGACATTGGTTGGAGCGAGCTGCTGATCCTGGGCATCATCACCCTGCTTTTTGTGGGGCCTAAAGAGTTGCCCGTTTTTCTGCGCACCATCGGACGCTTTACAAGCGTCGTCCGCAAACAGGCGGCCGAATTCCGCGCCCAGTTTGACGAGGCGATGCGAGACACCGAACTGGACCAGATCCGCAAGGATGTGGCGGGGCTACGCGATGAAGTCTCCAGCACGGTGAGGCAGGCGAAGAGTTCCGTCGAAAGCGAGTTGGCGGAAGCTACCCGAGAGGCGGATATCGTAGCCAAAAGCGCGCAGACCCCCGCCCTTCCGAAGGCAGGGTCGACAGAGGCGGCGAGCGCGGTGCAGACTGAAACCGTGGACGCACCTCAGAAGGCACCGGAAGCGGTGGCTGAGCCAGCTCCTGTTGCTGTGCCTGCCGGCACACCCGTACCGACCCAGCAAGAAGAGAAGAGCCGATTATGAGTGTCGAGGACACCGGCACCCGGGACGGCCAGGAAGAAATCAACGCATCGAAGGCGCCGCTGCTCGAACATTTGATTGAGCTACGCACCCGGTTGATCTACGCGGTCGGCGCCTTTTTTGTCATGTTCCTGCTGTGCTTTACGGTTTCCAAGCAGATCTACAATATTTTGCTCTGGCCGTTTGTGAGCGTTGTCGGCGCCGGCAACGCTAAAACAATATATACGCACCTGCTCGAAAAGTTCTTTGTCGACATCAAAGTCGCTATGTTCGGCGCCGCCTTTCTGTCGTTCCCGGTCGTCGCGTGGCAAGTCTACAAATTTGTTGCGCCCGGTCTCTACAAGAACGAGCGAGCGGCTTTCCGTCCCTACTTGATCGCTACGCCGCTTCTGTTCTTGCTCGGCGCCTCGATCGTTTATTTCATCGCGATGCCGCTTCTGGTGCGCTTCTCCGTTGGTTTCGAACAGCTGGGCGATGCCACCCATGCCGAAATCGCGCTGCTTCCGAAGGTCAGCGAGTACCTGTCTCTGGTCATGACGTTGATCATGGGGTTCGGGATTTGCTTTCAGCTTCCCGTCGTACTGACGCTGCTGGCACGTGCTGGCGTTGTGGATTCCAAAGCACTGGAAGCTGCGCGGCGGTATGCGTTCGTCGGCATTTTTGCTGCAGCAGCGATCTTGACCCCACCGGACGCTATTTCAATGATCATAATGGCCTTGCCTACGTGCCTTCTCTATGAAGCTTCGATCATCGCCGTCCGGCATGTCGAGAAAAAGCAAAAGGCAGAGGCGAAGTCTGAATCGTCATCCTGACGCGGCTTGATGCTGCTGCGATTGCCGGTCCGGAGTACGCCGCTGGACCGGCAGCTCTACCCGTTTTATAGCTCGCCCTACTTTCCGAACGATACTACGAGGCCTCACGTGTTCGATATCAAGTGGATTCGCGAAAATCCCGACGCCTTTGATGCAGGCTTAAAAAAGCGCGGTCTGGAGTCCGCAGCTGGCAAGCTCATCGAAATTGATGAGGCGCGACGGAGCCATCTGACAGCTCTTCAAGACGCGCAAAGCCGCCGAAACGCAGCCTCCAAAGAGATCGGCAAGGCCATGGCTGCCAAGGATCAGGCGGCGGCCGACAAACTCAAGGCTGAAGTCGCGGATTTGAAGGAGCGCATCCAGACCGGCGAGGAGAAAGCGCGCGAGCTCGAGATGCAGCTTAATGAGGTGCTCTCGGCCATCCCCAACCTGCCGCTCGACGATGTGCCACTCGGAGCCGATGAGAACGACAACGTTGAAGTGCGCCGTTGGGGCGAACCTCCGAAATTTGATTTTGAGCCCAAACAGCATTTTGAGGTGGGGGAATCCCTCGGCCTTATGGATTTCGAAACAGCGGCAAAGATCTCTGGCGCACGTTTTGTTGTGCTGAAGGGAGCGTTGTCGCGGCTCGAACGCGCGATCGCGTCCTTCATGATCGATCTGCATACCGGCGAGAACGGTTACACGGAATACAATCCGCCTCTGCTGGTAAAGGATGCGGCTGCGTATGGTACCGGCAACTTACCCAAGTTCGCCGAAGACTTATTCCGTACGACGGAAGGTTTCTGGCTCATTCCAACCGCGGAAGTTTCGCTGACCAACATGGTCCGCGATGAAATCATACCGGCAGATCAACTGCCGATGCGTTGTACGGCATGGACACCGTGCTTCCGCTCGGAAGCGGGTTCAGCCGGCCGGGATACGCGCGGAATGATCCGTCAGCACCAATTCTCTAAGGTCGAATTGGTCTCCATCACGACGCCGGAAACATCACTTGATGAGCATGAGCGCATGACGGCAAGCGCCGAAAAGGTGCTGCAGCGTCTCGAACTCCCGTATCGCACCATGTTGCTGTGCTCAGGGGATATGGGCTTTGCGTCGCGTAAAACCTACGACATTGAGGTGTGGCTGCCAGGTCAGAATGCCTATCGTGAGATTTCAAGCTGCTCCGTGTGTGGTGACTTCCAGGCGCGGCGTATGAATGCGCGTTACCGCGCCGGAGATAAGGACGTACGCTTTGTCCATACGCTCAACGGTTCCGGGCTCGCCGTAGGTCGCACGATGGTCGCGATCCTTGAAAACTTCCAGCAGGCCGATGGGACTGTCATCGTCCCGAAGGAGTTGCGTCCCTATATGGGAGGAATGGAACGGATCGAACCGGCCGCCTGATGCGGCTGCATGAGGTGATATGCGCATACTTGTAACCAACGACGACGGCATCAATGCTCAGGGGCTCACGGTCCTGGAGGAGATCGCACATGAGCTGTCCGATGATGTCTGGGTTGTCGCTCCTGAGACAAATCAGTCTGGCTCGGCACACTCCCTGACGATCCATGAGCCATTGCGATGCCGCGAGGTTGCCGAGCGCAAATTTGCCATCCGCGGGACACCCACGGACTGCGTCATCATGGGTGTGCGCCATATCCTCCTGAACACTCCGCCGGACCTAGTCCTGTCGGGAGTGAACCATGGTTCGAATCTCGCGGAAGACGTGACGTACTCCGGCACTGTTGCCGGCGCCATGGAAGGCGCGATGCTCGGTATCCCCTCGATCGCCATGAGCCTTACATGCGGCTTCGACAAGAACGGTGACATCCATTGGGACACTCCGCGCTCCCATGGCCCGGAACTCATCAGAAGGCTGCTGAAGAACCAGCTGCCTGCGGGCGTCTTGATCAATGTTAATTACCCCGATCTCCCGCCGGATGAGGTTTCCGGCATGATGATCACGACCCAGGGACATCGAGATCAAAACCTACTCAACATCGACGAGCGGCTTGATCCTTGGGGGCGGTCTTATTTCTGGTTTGGCTTTGAGCGGCGTCTCTCTCACCCCGTCGAGGGAAGTGATTTGTGGGCGATCGCCAATGGATTGATTTCCGTCACGCCGTTGCATGCCGATTTGACCCATGCGGCCGCGCATGCGGCGCTCACGGGAATTTTCTCGGATACGCGTAGCAAACCTCGCAAACTCGGCTGAATTATTTTTGTCGGGGGAACATCCCCCGACACACGAACCAAGACGCAGAGTAGTCACGCATTTGACAAATCCGCGTCGCACGCACGCCAAGTCCCCCTCACAATCAAATCGTATGTCTGACGATCAGACGTGCCGATATCTTGCACCCCGGCTTCGCTGTGGCGGCGAAGTTGGTCGCAGCCGAGCCGGCACAAGCGCGAATCGAGGCGGTTTATTAAGCGGGACCAGCCAAGCGTTAATCGCTCGTTAACTGATTAAGGGTTAACAAATAGGCTGGTATAGAGGTGCGTATCATGAATGAGTTGCTATATTTGCGAGCCGGCCGACGCCACATTCTCCGCGTCGTTACGCCGGTTGCCTTGGCATTGAGTGGCCCCCTTCTCGCAGGCTGCAGCGCCGACATTACCCGCTTCGACAGCCCCAGCTTCGCATTTAATGACAGTACCGGTTCTGTAGATCGGTCGTCTGGTTACGGTGCAACGAACCTGTCCGACCAGTCGCCGGGTGCCGATTACGGTCGTTCTTACACCGGGCCCGTAACGAGCACGGAACCGAACGTTCGCTCATCAAGATTGCCGGACGTCGCAGAGAACTCCGATAATAGCTACGGTAACCAGCGCTCTCCCTATTCCGGCGGCCGCAACAACAACTATGCCGACAGTGGATACCGCGCACCGTCTCCGCAACGCCAGTACGACTCCGGGCGTTCATCATCGGGCCAGACCATTGTCGTTCAATCCGGCGATACGCTTTATGGGCTTTCGCGGCGTCACGGTGTTGAACTTGCGGAGTTGATGTCCGTCAATGGATTGACCAGTTCGCAGCTGCATCCAGGCCAGCGTTTGACATTACCCGGCGGCGCATCAGCTGCACCGCGCTCCTATAATTCGCCATCACAAACGGCGTCAGTTCAACAGCCATCAACCTACAGTGCTCCGACGACGACACGGACCGCAACGCAGTCCGATTGGGGTGGGAGCTATACGGTTGTGTCCGGCGACTCCCTTTACAATATCGCACGTCGCCACGGCACAACCACGAGAGAGCTACAGCGTCACAACGGTATCTCCGATCCGCGCCGCGTGATGCCTGGCACGGTTTTGAGGGTGCCTGGCTATGGTTCGGACACGTCGACGGTGGCGCAAACGCGTTCTGAGCCGCAGCCGCAGCGTGTCGCATCGCTCGACAACAACTACACGCGCACCGACGCGACACCTTCAGCGAGCCCAGCAGCACCATCGGCCAGTCAATCCAGGCAGGTAACGCAGCCGCGGGGGGTTCGCACGGTATCTATCGCGCCACCCACTCATACGCAGACCCAAAGCGCAGATACGAGTTCGTCTGCGAGTAAGCTGCGGTGGCCGGTGCGTGGTCGCGTGATCGATAACTTCGGGCCGCGTAGCGATGGAACTCACAACGATGGCGTGAACCTCGCCGTTCCTGCAGGTACGGACGTGCATGCGGCTGAAGAGGGCGTGGTCGCCTACGCTGGATCTGAGCTGCGTGGATATGGAAACCTGATTTTGCTGCGCCACAGCAATGGCTGGGTGACCGCGTACGCCCATAACGATGCGATGAATGTGAAGCGCGGCGATAAGGTCACGCGTGGCCAGGTTATCGCTAAGGCGGGCAAGACTGGCCAAGTCGACCAGCCACAGCTTCACTTTGAATTGCGTATGGGCTCAAAGCCGGTAGATCCGCTTCCGTACTTGGAAACGTTGTAGTCGCGGAAGCGAGCGGCTTCTAAAACACAAAAGGAACCTTTTTAAAAAGGGCTTGCGGCATGTGATGGCTGCGAGCCCTTTGCTTTTTTTGCAGTTTTCGGAAAACAGAACGAACCAAACAAAACACCCTCGAGGACAAGCAGGTTTTTGTCCGAGATCGGATCCGTGCGTTGCTGCTGATGCGTTCGCTCTGAACAACCCAAAACCAAAAGCGTTCACGTCACCCAACTAAACGTGAAAACGAAAGACACCTCAAAAAAGTAAGCGCCCGATAGTGAAAGACACTATCGGGCGCTCATGTTGGGTTCAGGTCATCTGGATTGACGGATCAGTCGCTGTTAAAGCCGTGCTGATACGGATTAAGAGACCAAGTGTGAACGGACTTCTTTTTCTTTGGCTTCGCTCCTTGCGGTGGACCACCGTAAGAGGAGCCGGAGCTCGAGGAGAACAAGTAATAACCGCCACCGTAGCCGCCGCCATTATTATAACCTTGATAATCGTAGAACTCGTAATCCTCACGAGCCATGGCATAGGCGGCCCCCGACTTCGCAAGCTGTTCCATTTCACGCTTCTGCGCCCGGGCTGGGTCAGATGCAGCGATAGCTGATAGCGACTTCCCTTGGAGCGCTTGGGTTATCCGCTTGTCGTGACCATAGACGTCTTTCAACGTACTCAGAGTGCCGTCTTCCTCGGCAATCACCGTGAAGTAGACATTGTGAACCGGCACCGGGGTTGGCAGGTCGACGCGATGGTTTTCTTCGGCGCCCCGGCTCAACTGGGCGGCCACGTCATCACGCGACCAGCCAGCGGTTTCACGCAAGAGCAATTCAGCAAACTGCAGGGGGTCTCGTACGCGGATGCAACCATGGCTGAAGTTGCGCTTTGAGTTATCGAACAGGTGCTTGTCCGGCGTGTCGTGCATGTAGACCGCATGATGGTTGGGAAACATGAACTTCACCCGTCCGAGCGGATTGCTCGCACCGGCGCCCATCACAATCGGGATGGATCGAATGTCGGTTTTCGCCCAATTGTAGCGTGCCGGGCTGATTGGCCGACCTTCATGCTGAATACGCATGCCGCGGCGGGCCAAGACGTCGTAATCGCCGGAAGCTAAGCTTGGAAGCAGGCTCTTGATCTTGATCGAACTCGGGACGCCCCATTCTGGCTTGAAGATGACGTGAGACATCTTATCGGAGAAGACGGGCGTCTGAGTGCTCTCCTTACCGACGATGATCCGCTCGGAGAAAAGGACTTGGTCTCCACGTATCAGCTCGGTCGTATAGGCGGGCAAATTGTTCCAGATGCGCAACTCGCCAAGATCGCGCGGCAACCACCGCCATTTCTCCATGTTGACCAAGATCTGCTGTAGAGAAACCGTTTCCGTCTCCTCTGAATCGCCGTCCTTGGGATTGTTGAGCGCTTTACGTACCTTATCGTCGAATACCGTCTTCCGGCGCCAGCCTTGGGTTCGCATAAACTTCGTAACGGCGTCGACAAGTTCCTGATCATACAGGTCCTCATCTTCCGGATCGGCGGCCGGTACTTCGAGACGTTCACGTAATTGCGGAATTTGCTCATTCCGCTGGCCACGCGCTACCCGCTTACCGTAGCTGAATTTGATAGGTTCCGGTTCGGCCTCGGTGGGTTTCTCTTCAGCCGACGCGAAACGTTCTGGAAACTTGCGTTTCAGGTAGGCTTGACGGAGCAAAAGGAACTGCGGGTGCTGAGGTTGCTGCGCGACGAGAACCGTGGCCGGATCACTCGCCTCTTTCATGCCGCGCATGAGAGCGGCGGCGTCCACCGACACCTTCGCGCGCTCGTACCACAAACTCAATTCGGTGGGATCGAGCCGGCCACCCTGTGCCTGGACAGCGTAAGTCAGGGCCGCAAGGGTAATCTCAACCTCGGCGAGAGCCATCTCTTCCGAGGACTTTGCGATGCTGACAGGAATGTTGGCGGTGAACGCATTTGGGTCGAGCCCCCATTCATCGGCGCGCTTGAGTTCGGCTATAACGGACTTTCCAGCAGCTGTCAGCCCATCATAGCTGACCCATAGAGGTGCATCGAACTCGGTCGCATAAAGCGTGCCCAATTCATCGAGCCACCGGGTCATCGTCTCATCGGCGCGCGGCTTACGCTCTGTGATGTCACGCAGAATGGCGGTCTTAAGATCGTCCTGCTCACCGACCGTAACGTCTATCGCTGGATCAACGGAGCTGCTCTCGCGAGCATCTACCAAAGGGCTCCCCGCCACCAGAACCAGACTAGAAACGAACAAAACGGCCAGCCGCATGGGCCTCACCCTCCTCGTGAACCACCCCCGCTTTTTAACCTTTAAGTCAAAGCGGGCCTCTAATACGCAAACTCCGCTACAATAGTTGCGGTTTCGTGTTTTCCGATCCCATTTTCGGTCAAAAGTAATGAATTTATTGCTATTCGACGCGGGTATCCTTACCGAGGCGGCCTGCGAGATCCTGAATGAACTGCCATGCGACGCGGCCTGAGCGTCCTCCGCGGGTCATGCTCCACTCCAGCGCTTGGCGGCGCAATTCATTGTCTTCGATGCCGAGATCGAAGTATTTCGCGTACCCCCGGACCATGTCCAAATACTGGTCCTGCGAGCCATTATGGAAGCCGAGCCAAAGGCCGAAACGGTCCGAGAGGGAGACCTTCTCTTCCACCGCTTCAGAAGGATTGATTGCTGTAGAACGCTCATTTTCCATCATGTCGCGTGGCATGAGATGCCGGCGATTGGATGTGGCGTAAAAGATCACGTTCACCGGGCGGCCTTCGATGCCACCGTCGAGAACAGCCTTCAAAGACTTGTAGGACGTGTCATCGTGATCAAATGAGAGATCGTCGCAAAAGACGATAAAGCGGCAGTCAGCGGCGGCCTTCATATGGTGAAGGCAGCGAGGCAGCGTTGCGATGTCTTCCCGATGAATTTCGACAAGTTTGAGCGCGCCACTCGAAGTCCCACCATTGCTCTCAGCCTTCAGCCGCAGTCCGACCTCTGCGTGCGCCGCTTTCACGAGCGAGGACTTACCCATGCCGCGTGCGCCCCACAAAAGAGCGTTATTGGCCGGTAAGCCACGCGCAAATCGTTCAGTATTAGCGAGAAGCTCTTCCGCCGTGCGGTCGACACCCTTAAGCAGGGATAAGGGGACTCGGTTCACGTGTGCAACCGGCTGGAAACCTTCCGGCTCTGACTGCCAGACGAACGCATCTGCAGCATCGAAGTCGGGAGCCTTAGGTGGCGGAGGGCTCAATCGCTCCAACGCTGCCGCGATCCGCTCGAGGATAGCGGCGTCATCATTCAGCTTCGTCATAAGGCAAGTCCTTGAGAACGCAGGCGGACGCTTGCGGATCGCGACGCGTTCGCTGTGATTTTGTGGGCTTGATCGAGACATGCGCTAAGCCTTCCCAGTCCGTCAAGACCGCAGCCAGCGACACTTTAGAAGGGAGGAGGCCGCCTCGGCTCAGTGCGAGGCGGTTGCAAACGAGCCGCGCGCCTATATATTCGCGCTTCAACGACGACGACCGGGCGATCGTGCTTGACCCATAAGGGGCTTGCGGGAGGGCCACCGTCGGCTTGTCTGTATTCGAGACTTTGCCTCTATCGGGCCATCGTCGCCCTCAGAAACGCGAGATATTACATGTTCATCACACCCGCTCTTGCACAGGGCGCCGGCGGTAGCGACCCATTCGGCGGCCTTGGGATTCTTTTCCCAATGCTCCTCATGATCGTTATCTTTTATTTCCTGCTGATCCGCCCTCAACAGCAGCGCGCGAAGCAGCATCAGGAAATGGTTACGAAGGTGCGGCGCGGTGACACTGTCGTGACATCGGCTGGATTCATCGGGCGCGTTACCAAAGCGCCGGACGGAGTCGATGAGATCGAGGTGGAGTTGAACGAGACGATGCGTGTGCGTGTGCTCAAGTCTTCACTCCTGGACGTGCGCAATAAGGGCGAACCGGTCAAGGAGAAGGATGCGAGCTGAGCGCATTCCCTTAAGCGGCGCGGCCTGAATTCGTCTGCGGACTTGGCATGACCTACGTTTTCGGATGCCGGCCGCGGACTAGGCGCAGCCGATCGACCTAATCGCCATGAGCCCGGACAGGGCTTCAGAACACGGCAAGTAGAAAGCCATAGCCCTATGCACTTCTCTCGCTGGAAGATCTCCGTCATCGCGGCCGTTTGCTTGGCGGGCGTTTTGACCGCACTGCCCAATTTCCTGAGCAAAGAAACGCTGGCCTGGGTGCCAGACTTTCTGCCTAAGAAGCAGCTGAATTTGGGCTTGGATCTTCGTGGCGGTGCGCATCTGCTTTTGCAGATGGACACCAAGGAGTTGAAAAAGGACTGGCTCGATAACCTGCGCGGCGAAGTCCGCAAGATCCTGCGGGACGCCAAGATCCGCTACACAGGGCTAGGGCAGACGGCAGATGCTGTTCGGGTAAAATTGGTCGATCCCGCGCAGACAAACGAGGCGTTATCACAACTTCGTAAGTTGGCGCAGCCGGTTGGCGGCGGCATGATTGCCGGAGCGGATAACGATATCGCCGTCAGCGAGTCGGGGGATGGCTTCATTACTGTCGCCCCTACCGAAGCGGGCATCCACCAACGCTCAACGAACGCCGCAGCAGCTGCTATCGAAGTCGTTCGCCGCCGTATTGACGCCATCGGCACGACCGAGCCCGATATCGTACGGCAGGGCACCGATCGCATTCTCGTTCAGGTGCCTGGTTTCGACGATACCAAAAAGCTGAAAGACCTGATCGGACAGACAGCGCGTTTGAGCTTCCACGACGTGCATCAGCAGATGAGCGCCGAAGAGGCCCGGCAAACGCGCGTCCCTCCAGGCTATGTGATCTATCCTGATCAGGACGATCCGAACCATGAATACCTGGTGCAGGAAACACCGGTCGTTTACGGCGAAGACCTGACCGATGCACAACCTGGGTTCGATAGCCGTACCAACGAACCGATCATTACCTTCAGATTTAATCAAAGAGCGGCGCGCATCTTTGGCGAATACAGTTCTCGCCATGTTGGCCGGCCGTTCGCCATCGTCCTCGACAATGGTGTGATCAACGGCAAGCGCGATGTGAAGGTGCTGTCAGCGCCGGTTATTCGTGAGCCGATCCTCGGCGGCACGGGTCAGATTTCCGGTAGTTTCACGGTGGACCAAGCGAATAATCTGGCGATTCAGCTTCGCTCCGGCGCATTGCCGGCAACACTGTCCGTGATCGAAGAACGGACCGTTGGTCCCTCGCTTGGCGCGGACTCCATTGAGGCCGGAATCCTGGCGGGCATCATTGGAAGTATCGCCGTTTCGGGCTTCATCATTTTCGCCTATGGGCTCTTCGGGCTATTTGCGATCCTGGCGGTCGCGATAAACCTGTGTTTGATCGTCGGCTTGATGTCGACAATCGGATCCACGTTGACGCTTCCCGGTATTGCTGGCCTCGTCTTGACCGTCGGCATGGCCGTCGATTCTAACGTGCTGATTTATGAGCGCATTCGTGAAGAGATGCGAAACGGTAAGCAGCCAATTTCCGCGATCGACAGCGGATTCCAACGTGCGTTGGGAACCATTGTCGACAGTAACCTCACCACGATGATTGCGGGCCTAGTTATGTTCTGGCTCGGAGCCGGACCGGTTCGCGGCTTTGCCGTCACCTTGTGTCTCGGAATTTTGGCCACGATGTTCACTGCCTTCACTGTCACGCGCCTCATGGTATCGCTGTGGATTGCGAGCCAGAAGACCCGCAAAATCCCTGCACCGCTTTAATCTGGAGGCGCCACGCACCATGTTCAAAGGCGTTGATTTCTGGCCCCACCGTCGACAGTTCGACCTCTTGCGCCTGCGCAGGCCGCTCGTCATTCTCACGGCCTTCTTGCTGTTCGTCGTGATGAGCTCGCTGTTCAGCAAAGGGCTCAATTTCGGCATCGACTTCAAGGGCGGTTCGCTCCTCGAAGTCCAATCCAAATCCGGTCCCGTAGACATCGCGGACTTGCGTGGAAAGTTGTCTAGCCTGGGGCTGGGCGACGTCCAGATTCAGGGGTTGGATCGTCCGGAAGACGCTTTGATCCGTGTGGAACAGCAGGCGGCGAGTGCAGATTTGTCAGTCGAGCAGGCCCAGCAGGCGGCGGCCGATAAAGTTCGCGCGGCGCTTGGCGATAACATTGAGATCCGACGCGTCGAAGTCGTGGGGCCTGGTGTTTCGGGTGAACTGAAACAAGCTGGTATGATCGCAGTCTGTTTGGCCAGTATTGGGATCCTGCTTTATGTTTGGTTCCGCTTCGAATGGCAGTTCGGTGTCGCTGCGATCATCGCCACCGTTCATGATATCTCTCTGACGCTCGGAGCCTTCAGTCTTCTGAATCTGGACTTCGGGTTGAACGAGGTCGCGGCCTTGCTCACGCTGGCGGGCTATTCGATTAACGACACCGTGGTCATATTTGACCGCATTCGCGAAAACTTGCGGCGGTACAAGAAGATGCCGCTCGCCCAGCTCGTGAACCTGTCGGTCAACGAAACGCTGTCGCGCACGATCATTACGTCGTTGTCGACGTTCCTGGCTGTTTTTGCGATCTACGTGTTCGGTGGCGAGGTCATCCATAACTTCGCGTTCGCCATGCTGTTCGGCATCGTGGCCGGTACGTGGTCGACGATCGTAATCGCGGCACCGTTTCTTGTTTGGGTTGGCGTGAAGCGCGATTGGTCCGGTACGGACACAGCGGTCGCCGGCCGAGGAGCGGCGGCTGCGGCCAAAGCGTAAACTCGGATTGCCACGGCGCATGCGCAGGCGTGCTTAGCCGGATGGGCAGGAACCGCGATGACGCAGACCGACCTGGCTCGCTATCCCTATCCCACCGCCATAACTGCATATGGCGGTGGAGGCTTTCGCTTCGCCGAAATGAGCCACAGAGGATCGCTGCTTTGTTTGCCGAGCGGAATTTACGCTTGGGGCGTGGACGATCCGGTATCGGTCAGCGTAGAGACACTACAGCCCGTACTTGACGAGGCCGAACGTATAGAGATCCTTCTACTGGGGACGGGGCCGACGCAGGTGTTCGCCACGCCAGAGTTGCGCGCTCGGTTTGCTGAAAGCGGCATGTCGCTGGAACCCATGGCAACGGGCGCGGCAGCACGCACCTACAATGTGTTGCTAGCAGAAGGTCGAGCGGTTGCCGCGGCGATGATCGCGGTTCCCTGAGATCATGCCCGGTCTGGATACCGGGTGGTAGGGATATCAGGATGGAAAGTGATCTGCTGCAGCACGTTCGTGACACAGCCCGCACATATGCGCCAGATCGCTACCTGGCGGCCCTTTTGGCCCCCAAGTCCTACCGCGATGACCTCATCATACTTGCCGCTTTTCTCGGTGAGATGGAACGTATCCCGAAGATTGTGCGAGAACCGGCGCTGGGTGAAATCCGTCTGCAATGGTGGCGTGATTGGCTCGAAAACCTCGAAACACGGCCCACAACTGGCAATCCCTTGGCTGATGCCATGGGCGAGGTCATCGGGCGCCACAACTTGCCGCGAAAGTTTTTTGCCGATCTCTTCGACGCGCGCACCGAGGACTTCTACGCGGACCCAGTGTCAGGCCCGAAAGCATTCATGCATTATGTTGATCGTTCGGAGACAGGCCCCTTCCGTCTAGCGACCGGCATCACCGGGGCGCATCTCAGTCCGGCCGATGACGCAAAGTTATGTGCAGCGGCGCGCGCGTATGGCACCGTTCGATGCCTGCTCCATTTGCCATTCGCCATCAGCCGCGGCCGTTGGCCCCTGCCAGCCGAATATCTCGACATTGACGTTACGCGGCTGGGAGAGGCGGACAATAAGCTGGCGGCGGCACGAACGCGTAACGTCGCGATAGAAATCGCCAGAGATGAACTCGCTCATGTTCGCGCTGATAATACAAGGCTTTCCCGCGACTTGTTGTCAGCTCTTTTGCCGGCTGCCCTCATCGAGCCCTATTTGCAGGCTTTGCAGAGAGAGGACAACTGGCTGCAAACGCCAGTCGAAATTTCGCCGCTGACACGCGTATGGCGGCTGTGGCGTGCATGGCAGCGGGCGAAATTGTAACGCTCAACGCAATCAGGCAGCGGTTCGCTTGCGCTGCCATCGAACTGAACTCCGACGGAGTAGACGCCGAGCCATGCTGCTAACGCGAATACTGCGCTATCCGGTCCTTTTGCTTTCAGCTCTTTTGCTTTCGGCACACGTTGTTGAGGCGCAGACGTTTGATGTCGCTCCCGACGTGACGCAGGCGCCGTTGCCTGCCATAGAGCAGCCTGAAGGTTTTACGGGGCTGCCCCCTGCAGCCATGCCCGATTTGCCCGCCATCGAGTGGCGCGTTGCAAATCCGTTCCGCTTCTTCAGCAATCCACGTGATACCGAGGTTCACCGCGCAACATGGTTGGCCTTGTCGCCTGCCGAGCGGCGCACGCCCGTCCTTTCCGCAGAGCGCGCATTGTCGTCGCGTCATGAAGATGGCTGGGCCGCCACCATGGTGGATGACGTTTGCTGGGACACAAAACGCAATCGCTATCGTTGTCCCGGGAAAAAAGAGGCTTACGCGACGCCCACGAGCCACACGATCATTGCTTCGCTCAAGAATATTCCTGAGGCCGGCTTGGTGGATTGCACGTGGCTCACCGCACCCCATGGTGGCGACCGCTTACGCGGTGACGCGATCACCGCACCGTGTCATCGTCCCGTGGAATTATCCATTCCCTATCCTGCCGGCGCGACGATCGAAGTTGAGATCGGATCACGGCGCATCGCCACGACAGACGCCAGCGTCACGGATTTGTTCATTGTCGGTATGGGAGATAGCTTCGCGGCGGGCGATGGCAATCCAGACATTCCCGTGGAGTTTTCCCGGGAGCGGAGCGCGGACTACGGGAGCGATGGAGAATTCAGCCTGGCTGGTTTCCCGGCTCGCGTCGGTAACTGGAATGAGATTGGCGACAAAGCCTTCATTAAGGGAAATGCGCGTTGGCTGGATCAGGCCTGTCATCGCTCGCTGTATTCGCACCAGGCGAGAGCCGCGCTCCAATTGGCGATCGAAGAGCCTCACCGGGCAGTGACTTACGTCGGGCTTGCCTGCTCTGGCGCCGAAACAATCTTCGGGCTGTTTTTGCGCTACAAGGGCAATGAATGGGTCGAGAATCCACCGGAGCTATCGCAGATCTCCGCCGCAGCAGAGGTCATGTGCGGAAAGCATGACGCCGAGCCTCACGATCTTCCCGAAGCCTACCACATGCGCGGGCGACTGAAAGAACTAGAGGGCGGCCTAGTTCTGCGCAAATGTGATGCTCAGTTTTCTCGCAAAATCGATTTGCTCTTTCTGTCGGTGGGGGGCAACGACATCGGCTTCGCGCGGTTGCTGGCCAACGCGATATTAGCCAACGAGTCGTTGCTGCGAAAATTGAGCGGTTGGATTGGAGGCGTCTACGGAACGGCGGAAGCCACTATTGCCCTGCGCGCACTGGATGATCGCTACAAATCCCTCAACCGCGCCCTGCACAACATTTTGCATATCCCGTGGGACGAGCCCGATCGCATCATTCTAACCGCGTATCCCGGATTAGCTCTGATGGGCGACGGCAGCGCTGTTTGTCCGGATGGACGTGCCGGGATGGAAATCGTCAGCGATTTCGCTCTCAGCAGTGCGCGTGCCCGGGAAGGTATCTGGATCGCTGATAAGTTGCATCATGTGATGGAAGATAGCGCGCGGCGCTACGGCTGGTCATTTGCCCAGCGGCATCGCGGAGCATTCATCGGACGCGGCATCTGCGCGGGCTTCACTCAAAGCGCATTCTCTATCGCCGACGATCTTCGCCTTCCGCGCAAAGTGGAGAACAAGTGGGTGCCGTATAACCCTGCGGATTATCGCTCATATGCCTCGCGACAGAGGTGGTTCCGTACACCGAACGACGCGTTTTTGACGGGAAATTTCCACGTCACTCCGTCGCTCCTGCAAAAAGTACTAAAATTCGATACCTTTTCTTGGTTCCAATTGCTGCTCGCATCGACCTATTCGGGAGCCTTTCATCCAACCGCGGAAGGGCAAGCGGCAATGGCGGATTCCCTACTGGAAATCGCGCGACCAGTGCTTGATCGCTATCACCGCCGCAATCACCGGGCGGATCTCTCCGCGCCGTTATAACGGTGTCGGACCTTGCGCGAGCAAACAATAAACTATCGATGCGTGGAAACGATCAAAGCAGACCCGAAGACGGATCCGCTTTGATTTTAGGCGTTGGTCTTAAAACCGGCGGGATCGACTCAAGCCCACTCAATCCGCTGACCTTGAATAAGCTTTATTAGCGGCAGACGCGCCGACAGAAGTACCGGGAATTGCCGCGCCAACGGCAATTCCGGTAGCACGAACGTGAGTAACCATAGTACCCATAGCCAATGAAGGGAGCCGAGTAGTAGAACCCGCGCCATCCCCGTCCGCGCCAACGACGATGACCACGCCAACGACGATTTCCTCGCCAGTGGCGTCCAGCGCGGGGATGAAATCCGCGATGGCCTCGGAAGCCGCGATGTCCACGATAGCCGCGCCGTCTAACTAGAATGACATCACCGCTGCGGGCGTTGTCTCTCATAGCGTTAGTGGTCGAAGCGAGTTGCCCAGCAGCGGGAACGGCCGCTGCGGAAGCCTTGTCGACTGTCCCGAATGCACACACCGCAGCGATGAGTGCGACGAGCCGCCATCCTTGGGAACGTTTCACTGTATCTCTCCTGAGCTGTTGCCTTGCGCAGTTCCCCAGCAAGATCCGACGTTAGCCCGAAAGCGAATGAAAAAACGCATGCGGTCAATTCATTGTGACCTGCAGCCTGCGTACACAGACGTTCCGGAATTTTTCTGTTCAATCCAAAGCCCCGACGAGTTTCCGTAACGCAGTCGGAAGGCAACAGTTCCGCCGGCGCAGAATTTTTTAAGCGCCGCGAGGCGAGCAAGCGCAAAAAAGCCGGCAGCGGAAAACCGCACCGGCTTTTATCTTCTCTACGGAATAAACTTGCAGTGGAAATTAGTTTTCACAGGGAACGTTCACGGTCAGCCCAGCAGAAGCAATATACCGTTTGCATCCCAATGCGACGTGGGAAGATTCAACAGTCGTGATCTGAGCGGCAGTGTTCGCCACTTCTTCAGCAACCTGCGTAACCGGAACGGTGGGAAGAGAACGTTCAAGGCCGGCCAGTGCTGCGACGCTAGTTGATGCCAGTGTATTCTTGCTTGCTACCTCAGCCTTTGTCTGGGCGAGCGCTGCTTTGGTAAGCTTTGCACGGCGCTCCTGAGCGGCAGCTGCGAGCTTAGCTTTACGGGCCTTCGCTGCGGCAAGAGCCACGCGGCGCTTTTCAGCTTTGATGCGGGCAAGTTCGCGCTGCTTTGCAATAGCGCGCTTCTTGGCCAACTGCCGATTGCGCTGCGCATAGACGCTCTGGTTGTAAGAGTGATGCGAGAAGCCGCGGTAACCGCCAAAACCTTTGCCGCAACCGCCAGCCGTGGCCGCGGACGAGAATGCGCTCGTTGCAATGAAAAGAGCAGTCCCGATGATGATGAATGACTTCTGCATAGCCTTCGTCCCTTTTTCCGTGGCGTGCGCGGTTTCAACCGGGCTTGCTCTCCAGCGATGAGACGAATATGCGGCGATCACGGAAGGTGCGCTGTTCCCTGCGCGACAGGGCCCAAAAAAGATGATTGAGGAAAAGCTCTTATTCGGCGGCCGCGCCAAGCTCTTGGCCAAGCCAAGCGTCAAGATCCCGCAAGGCACGCTCGGACACCGCTCGCTTTTTGGCAAAGCCCTTATCTTTACCCTTGAGCCGGCGCCCATCGGCATCGGTTGTCTCAAAGGTCGTGGCTTCTGGCAACAGGCCATAGTTAATGTTCATCGGCTGGAACGATCGCCGCCCTTCGTCATCGGCACTTAGGTGACCGCCGGTGATGTGCCCGATCAGTGCCCCCAGAGCGGTCGTCTCTGGGGGCCGCGGGGGGCTGTGCCCCAAGCGTTCCTGAGCGGCAAAGCGGCCCGCCAGCAGCCCAATGGCAGCACTCTCAACGTAGCCCTCGACGCCCGTGATTTGGCCGGCGAAACGCAGTCTGGGATCAGCCTTGAGGCGTAAAAGCGGATCAATCAGTCGGGGAGAATTGAGGAAGGTGTTGCGATGCAAACCTCCGAGCCGCGCAAACTGCGCATCTCCGAGCCCTGGGATCATGCGAAAGATATCCGCCTGCGCGCCGTATTTAAGTTTGGTCTGAAACCCGACCATGTTCCACAGCGAGCCGAGCGCATTGTCCTGCCTGAGCTGCACGACAGCATGCGGACGTTCTCCGCCCCGATGCGGATTGGATAGACCCACGGGCTTCATTGGGCCGAACCGCAGCGTATCGCGGCCTCGTTCGGCCATCACCTCGATAGGCAGGCAGCCGTCGAAGTAGGGCGTATTGGCTTCCCACTCCTTGAATTCTGTCTTCTCGCCGCCAATCAGCGCATCGATGAAAGCCTCATATTGCACCTTGTCGAGTGGGCAATTGATGTAATCAGCACCCGTTCCCCCAGGCCCTGCTTTATCGTAGCGGGATTGGCGCCATGCGATGTCAAGATCGATGCTCTCGAAGTGAACGATCGGAGCGATGGCGTCAAAGAAGGCAAGCGCATTCTCCCCCGTCAGCTCCAAGACCACGGCACTCAGAGCTGGGGAGGTGAGCGGGCCGGTGGCGATGATGACGCTGTCCCAATCGGCTGGTGGAAGACCTGAAATCTCCTCGCGTTTCAGGCTGACGAGCGGATGTGTTGAAAGGCGCCTGGTCACCTCATCGGAAAAACCATCGCGATCGACAGCTAACGCTCCGCCAGCCGGTAACTTGTGAGCATCGGCTGCGGCCATGATTATCGAACCGGCGCGGCGCATTTCCTCATGCAAGAGGCCAACCGCGTTGGTTCGCCATTCGTCGGACCGGAATGAATTCGAACAGACAAGTTCCGCCAACCCGTCGCCTTTATGTGCGTCTGTGCCCCGCACCGGTCGCATCTCGTGCAGAACCACAGGCACGCCGCGTGAAACGGCCTGCCAAGTGGCCTCCGAACCTGCAAGCCCGCCGCCGATGATGTGGATTGGTTTGATGTCGCTCATAAACTCACGCTAGTCATTTGCCGGGCGTCGCACAATCGCGACAAAGGGCCCGCGTCGGTCACCCTCTCACCACAGGCTTTCTACACAAAAAACAAAATTGCCAAGCTACATTTGCGTTAAACCCAATACGCCCGAAAAACGCGACCATGACAGGGCTGAACGGGGGCGACCCGACCGGAGATCATAATGCCAAGAACGCCAAGCCTCCCCACCGTCCCTCGAGGATCTTTCCCGTGATGTGGCGCCATAGTCGTCAATTGGAAGCCGACGTTCAGCGTTGGCAGGAGGCGGGCTGGGTCACGCCCGATGGGGCCAAGGCCATCGCAGAGGAGCTGCGTGCCCAGACCCCTGCCTTCCGGCTGCCCGCCGTGTTGGCGATATTGGGGGCCGTCCTGCTGGGGTTCGCGGCGATGAGCTTCGTTGCTGCCAATTGGCAGGAAATGCCCAAGATCGCACGTCTGGGGCTGCTAGGCGCAGCCCTTTGGGGTTTTTATGGACTGGCCGGCTGGTTGTTTTCACGAAATCTCGAAGCCTTTGCACACGCCGCTATCCTTGGCGGAGTAGGCATATTTGGCGCGGCCATCATGCTTATCGCGCAGATGTACCACATCGAGGGCCGCCCACCGGACGCGGTTCTGCTTTGGTGTGCGGGCGCGGTTCTGGCCGGAATTTTGTTGCGGTCTAACCCTTCACTCGTGCTTGCCATGCTCTTAGCCGGACTGTGGAGCGGCTGGGAAACATCCATCACAGAACACGTCCACTGGCCGTTCCTTATTGCATGGGCTCTCATCAGTCTCGGCTTCGTATGGCACAAGTGGCATCCGGGCATGCACGTATCCGCCCTGGCCATTTCCATCTTCGTCGTGTTGCTCGGCTATCTGCTGAACGAGGGTCATGCTCACGGCCTTGTCCTGATTATCGGTTTGGCCGTCGCGACTGTCGGCATTCTCATTACGACCTTGCATGCGATCCCGGCTCTCATAGAGCCGGCCCGCACCAGCTTTGGGTACGCGATAGCCGTCAGTTATGCAGCTTTGTTCGCGTTACAGTTCATTGAAGATCCGACGACAAACACACTGATCGCAACGGCAGTCGGGACGCTCGCCCTCCTCATTGGCGCGATTATCCTTGCGCTACGGACGGACAATCGCGGGGCGCTTTGGGTCGCTTACACCGCATTCTCGATCGAGGTTATGGGGCTCTACTTCAAGAGTGTCGGCACATTGCTTGGCTCCTCCGTATTCTTCCTCACCGCCGGCATCGTGGTAATCGCGTTGGCCTACGTCGCGTATCGCCTGCATCTCAGTGCGCAAGTCCAGGGGAGGGCATAGGGATGCTGAACCGCATCGGTCCGTTGACCGCTGTAATCATCGTGGCAGGGCTCCAGACGTTAGCGCTCGGCTACATGGTTTGGGAGCGTACGAACCTCCTCGCGAATGGTCGAGAAATCCTTCTCGATGTCGCGCCGATTGACCCGCGCAGTCTCTTTCGGGGGGACTATGTAATCCTGAATTATCGGACCATCGCTCAACTCGATGGGGCGCTATTGCAAGAGACACCTATCGAGGATCAGAACCTCTACGTCACCCTACAGCGCTCTGCCGAGCAAGGCTGGGCGCCTGTCGCGGCGTCCGTCACCAAGCCGGCCCGCGTGAATGCGGAAGACGTCGTCCTGAAGGGCCGAGTCGATCACGTTTGGCGGCCGCATGCCGATCAACCAACCAGAATCCGTATGCACTACGGCATAGAGAGCTACTTCGTGCCGGAGGGTGAAGGGCTGGAATTGGAAAAGACCATTCGCGCTGGCGAGATGAAGGTCATCGTGGCCGTTGGAGAATCCGGCGAAAGCGCGATCAAAGGTTTGGAGATTGCGGGGCGCCGCGTCTACGACGAACCGCTTCTATAGATCAAAACATGACGAAGAACGTCAAAATATCTCGAACCGGCGCATGTGTGTGGGTGCAAGGGCAACCCAAGACAAAACCGCTACATGTGTCGGTTTTGCCGCTGCCCGTCGGAAATTGCCTGCGCTAACCCAGTTATTATCGTTTCGAGCGCAGGAATCTGTCACTTTTCCACCGTTCGTCCACAAACGTTAACAAGGAAGACCTCGATGTCGCTCAGAGCGTTTCTGGCCCTGGCATTGGCCGTGTGCGTTACTGGAGTGTTCTCCACGTCGCATGTGATGGCAGACGATACAGGTTTGGCCAGCATTCACGATTGGAGAAAAGTTGGTCGCAAGACGTGCTTCACGGAGCACAAGCATTACGGCAGCAGCGCCGGCCACAGCTCTAAGAAGGCCGCCCAGCGGGCAGCAATCTCGGACTGGCAGGGGTTCACGGCCTTTGAGTACGGCACAGACTGGGCATATTATAAGTATGCTATTTCGAAATCTGGTGGTTGTTCTCAAGGAAGCGGCGGTTGGAAGTGTGAAGTGGAAGCAATTCCGTGCCGTCCACGCTAAGCCGTTCTAAATCGTATTAGTTTCTCTCTCTCTTCTCTAAGCAATATCGGCCGGAGCGATGCCCACGCTCCGGCCGATAGTCTTTGAGTTAGCCGATACAACGGATTGATCCGGTGCTGTCCGGCCCGCGGAATAAACAAGCAGAAAACATCAGACTTTCTATGGAATGCGTTGTGCCCGTATTGCCACGGATCGGTGGTTTTGGCATGGTCTGCGCGCTTAAGTCGCTGTTTGGTGCGACAAAAGAGTTCGGAGCGCCGTAACGTCGCGCCGAAGCTGAAATAATCCCGCCCGGGAGGGGACAAGCACATGAACGAACTACTTTGGGGGATCATCGCCTGCGGTGCCCTCTCGATCGTTTACGCCATCTACACAATCCGGTCGGTGATGGCCTTGGATGCCGGTAACGCTCGGATGCAAGAGATTGCTGGTGCAATTCGTGAAGGCGCGCAGGCGTATTTAAGCCGCCAATATAAGACCATCGCCATTGTTGGTGTCGCCATCTTCGCTCTCGCTTGGGTTCTGCTGGGCGGCCTTGTTGCCATTGGCTTCCTGATCGGCGCCGTTTTGTCGGCCGCCGCTGGCTTCATTGGCATGCACGTATCCGTTCGCGCCAACGTAAGAACCGCGCAGGCGGCATCTCAATCGCTCGCTGCGGGTCTTGACGTCGCCTTTAAGTCGGGTGCTGTGACCGGAATGCTTGTTGCTGGCCTCGCACTGTTGGGCGTCGCGTCCTACTACTTCTTCCTGACCAGCGGACTGGGTTTTGCGACGGCTGACCGGACCGTGATCGATGCGCTGGTTGCACTCGGCTTCGGCGCTTCGCTGATTTCGATCTTCGCACGACTGGGCGGCGGTATTTTCACGAAAGGCGCTGACGTCGGGGGGGACCTCGTCGGTAAAGTGGAAGCTGGAATTCCGGAAGATGATCCGCGCAACCCGGCGACGATTGCCGATAACGTTGGTGACAACGTCGGTGACTGCGCCGGTATGGCGGCGGACCTCTTCGAAACCTATGCCGTGACGGTCGTCGCGACGATGGTGCTCGCCGCGATCTTCTTTGTTGGCCAGCCCGAACTCACCCAGATGATGGTCTATCCTCTGGCAATCTGCGCAGCATGCATCGTCACGTCCGTGATCGGCAGCTTCTTCGTGAAGCTCGGATCTAATAACTCGATCATGGGCGCGCTCTATCGCGGCTTCATTGTTACCGCCATCTTGTCTGTCGCTGGTCTAGCAGCAGCCAACTATCTCGTGTTCGGAGACAAAGAGAGTGGCTTCGGCATGATCGGCACGACGACGTCGGGTGTCGAAATCACGGGCATGAACCTCTTCCTCTGCGGGCTTGTGGGTTTGGCCGTGACCGGACTGATCGTTTGGATCACGGAGTACTACACCGGTATTGGTTTCCGCCCCGTGCGCGCGATCTCGCAAGCCTCTGTCACAGGCCACGGCACTAACGTCATTCAGGGTCTTGCGGTCTCCTTGGAGGCAACCGCTCTCCCCACGCTGGTCATCGTGACGGGGATCTTGACGACCTACAACCTGGCCGGACTGTTCGGCACTGCCATCGCGACAACGACGATGCTCGGCCTCGCTGGCATGGTCGTCGCGCTTGATGCATTCGGTCCCGTGACGGACAACGCCGGTGGCATTGCTGAAATGGCTGGTTTGCCTAAAGAGGTTCGCCGCTCGACCGACGCGCTCGATGCCGTGGGCAATACGACCAAGGCCGTAACGAAGGGCTATGCGATCGGCTCCGCGGGCCTTGGCGCGCTGGTCCTCTTTGCGGCTTACAACTACGACCTGCAGTACTTCATCTCGCAAGCCAACGCAGCTGGATCTACTAGCTATCAGTACTTCCAAGGCGTAACCCCGGACTTCTCGCTCTCTAACCCCTACGTCGTTGTTGGTCTGCTGTTGGGGGGGCTGATCCCGTATCTGTTCGGCGGCATCGCGATGACTGCGGTGGGACGTGCAGGCGGACAAATCGTCGAGGAAGTTCGCCGCCAGTTCCGCGAAAAGCCCGGCATCATGGAAGGTAAGGATCGCCCCGACTATGCCGCCGCTGTCGACTTGCTGACGCGCGCCGCGATCAGGGAGATGATCGTACCCTCGCTGCTTCCCGTGCTGTCGCCAATCGTCCTGTTCTTCGTCATCTATCTGGTGGCCGGCGGCGGTGCCGTCGGGAAGTCCGCGGCGTTTTCAGCCGTTGGCGCAATGCTACTTGGCGTTATCGTCACCGGCCTGTTCGTCGCCATTTCTATGACGTCAGGCGGCGGCGCCTGGGACAACGCCAAAAAGTCCTTCGAGGATGGTTTCGTGGATAAGGACGGAACGAAACACCAGAAGGGTTCCGAAGCGCATAAGGCGTCCGTCACAGGTGATACCGTAGGCGATCCATACAAGGATACGGCAGGCCCTGCCGTGAACCCCGCCATCAAGATCACCAACATCGTTGCGCTGTTGCTCCTGGCCGTTCTCTCGCACGGCTAAGGCTAGTGATCTACAGGACGATAAAAAGCTAAGGCCCCACCAGTTTGGTGGGGCCTTTGAATTTGAGCGTTGGGATATCGAAAGTTGCTGTGTAGAGGACGCGCTTAATCGCCGAAGATTTGCTTTGTGCCCAGGTTGCGGAACAGCTGCTTCAGCAGGCCTTCGTCATTACCGCCAGGGGCAGGCGTCGTGCGCGAGATGAAATCGAAGACCTTGCCGTCCTTCATGCCATAGTGCGCAAGTCGATCGACAGAGCCGAGCGGATTGAAGTAAACGGCGACGACTCTTCGGTCGGTTTCGGTCGGTTTGAAGAACGCAGTCTGGGTTGCCGTACTCGAAATGTAATAGTAAGTCTCGCCGCCGGTTGCAGTGGCGGTTGTCGTCGTTGACGGTGTGCCCAGCGTCAAGCGCACTTGATCCTTGCTCATGCCAGTCTGGATCTGCTGCAGATCACCTTCCGTGAAGTGTTGACCATGCTTGAGTAACTGCTGGCTGCATCCGGCTAAGGCAACACAACCTCCCAGTAGCGCCATGGTGAGCAACAATCCAGTCGTGCGGCGGCGCACACGCCTGATAGAGCCAATACCGACGGCACCTTTAGAGGACTGGCGAATAAGCCCAGCTATACGCATTATCTGCTATTACCCTTGCCAAATCACGGCGCCCGCACCACGCCATAGAGAATCACGTCCGGACGCCCCCTTGGGCCCGCTTAACCTGTCGTATATATGAACGCAATGCTCAGCCCCCCCTCATACACTGCTTGCCGTACTCGCCACGCCGGGAAAGGGGAGAAGAGTGCATGTTGAAATGGTTAGCAAAACGAGCAGACGCTTCGCGTAAGGCAGAGAACCTTTATGGCGCCGTCGTGGCGCAGGCGCGCGAACCGGCATTTTACGTCGACTTTGGCATCAACGACACACTTGAAGGTCGCTACGAACTCATCGTCTTGCACATGTTTTTGGTGCTGGAGAAGTTGCGGGAGGCTTTTCCGGGCGACACGCGATGGTCACGGATCCTCATAGAACGCTTCGTGACTGACATGGATGACTGTATGCGCGAACTCGGCGTCGGCGATATGACCGTCCCTAAGAGGGTCAAAGGGGCGGCCGCCGGGCTGTACGGGCGCGCGCAAAGATATCGCGAAGCGAGTGGTCTCGGTCAGGACGCACTGGCCGTGGCGCTGTCTGAGTTCATTTGCGCGGAGCCGACACCTGAGTTTCGCGCACAAGAGCTCGCAGCATATGTTCTGGAAGCCGCGCGGGTTCTGAAAGAGATCGATCCGGAGGATATGCTTGCCGGCATATTGAAATTGCCGGACCCGAACGGCTTCGTGGAGAGAAAGGAACTTTCGTGACGGCCCTGGCAGACTGGCGACATAGGCTGAATGAAATTCCCGCCAACGGGTTACGTGTAACGCGGAAGGCCACGCCGGAGGAGTGCGCGGAGATTGCGGCAAGCCTCTCGATCGTTTCCTGTGAGAACCTCTCGGCAACCTATCAGATCAAAGCCAAGAATCGCGATCGTTATGAGTTGACCGGTCACGTTACGGTCGGCGTGATCCAGAGCTGCATCGTGTCTCTTGAGCCGGTGCGCGCAAGCCAGGACGAAACGCTGGATTGCGCGTTTATCCCGTCGGACCTTCTTCCAGAGAGCCGGGAAGATGAACAAGAAGTGCTGAGCATCGATGATCTAGAGCCGATCGAAAACGGTTGGATCAATGTCGGCCGCATCGTCTTTGAGGTCATATCGACAGGGCTTGATCCTTATCCGCGGCGCGAAGACGCACAATGGTCCGATGTGGCATCGGCGCGAGAAATCGCGACAGGGCCGTTTGCTGCTCTCGCCGAATTGAAGAAGAAATCCTAAATGTTATAGGCATTGAGGTGCGGTGAATAAGCTCCAGACAACGTTGAGTTGCACGCGTGAGACGGCTCATAACACCAAAAATCGGTTGTTTCCCGACTGCAAAGGCGTATGTTCCGGCGTCTCAGGGCAACAATTATTGGTGCCCGGCACTTCAGAGGTAACGCTCGCCATCCTGACGGGCTGACGATACGACAAACGAGGCGACATTCCGGCCATGCAAGCGCCACGTACGATAGCGCTCGACGCCATGGGCGGCGATCACGGGCCAAGCGTTGTAGTCTCCGGCGCGGCGCAGTCGCTTATCCGCTATCCAGCCTTGGATTTCGTGCTGTTTGGCGATCAAGCCGCGATCAAGGAGCAACTAAGAAGCTATCCGGATCTGGCTGCGCGTTCGCGGGTAGTCCATACGGATTCCGTGGTTGCGATGCACGACAAGCCGAGCCAGGCCCTGCGCCGCGGTAAAGGCTCAAGCATGTGGCTGTCGATCGACGCAGTGGCCAACGGTGAGGCTCACGTCGTCGTGTCTGCAGGGAATACAGGCGCGCTTATGGCGATGTCCAAGCTCATTCTCAGACCGATGGCAGCGATTGAACGCCCGGCGATTGCGGCATTATGGCCGACCGTGAAATCCGAATGCATTGTGCTGGACGTCGGAGCGAACATCGGAGCGGATGCGCGCCAACTTTCTGATTTTGCCGTCATGGGCGCAGCTATGGCGCGCGCTCTGTTCCAGATTGAACGCCCCAGCGTCGGCCTGCTCAACGTCGGTGTTGAGGAGGTCAAAGGAATGGACGAGGTTAAGAAAGCTCATGCTTGGCTTAAGGAGACGGAAGGGCTGCCTTTCCGCTACCATGGCTTTGTAGAAGGCGATCAGATCGGCCAGGGTATCGTCGATATTGTCGTCGTGGAGGGGTTTGCCGGAAATATCGCGCTGAAGACGGCAGAAGGTACGGCGCGTCAGATGGGCCAATATCTCCGTGATGCGATGCGTCGGACTTGGACTTCCCGCCTCGGCGCGCTACTTGCGAGAGGCGGCTTTAAAATTTTGCGCGAGCGAATGGATCCCCGCAGAGTTAACGGCGGAACCTTCCTCGGGCTGAACGGCATCACCATCAAGAGTCATGGAGGGACCGATGCACTGGGCTTTGCCAGCGCCATCGATCTTGGCTACGAGATGGCGGGGAGCGGCTTGATCGAACGACTGGCCGCTGACCTTGAGGCATTTCACCGTAGAATTGGTGAGTCCATTGCCGGATAAAGGGAAACAATCAGGCACGGTGCGGAAAGACGTTTGCGCAGTCGCTGAGACGAGCGGCACGCGCCCCAACAATAAGGCGTAGAGGAATCCTGTGGCAGTAATCCGGTCGATCGTCCGTGGCGTCGGTGCCTATGTCCCGAGCCGCGTAGTGACCAACGCTGAACTCGCCGAACGTATTGATACCAGCGACGAATGGATCGTCGAACGCTCAGGAATACGTCAGCGCCACATCGCAGCGAAAGACGAGACAACGTCCGATTTGGGATTGGCAGCCGCGCGCCAGGCTCTCGTGCGCTCCGCAATCGATCCCGTCGACATCGATCTCGTGATTTGTGCCACCGCGACGCCGGATCGCACGTTTCCCTCGACAGCGGTACGCATACAGGCCGCGCTGGGCATCACCAAGGGCGCCGCTTTTGACGTTCAGGCCGTCTGCTCTGGCTTCATTTATGCCATGAGTATTGCCGACAATTTCCTCAAGGCAGGTCAATCCCGCCGCGCGCTGGTTATTGGCGCGGAGACATTTTCTCGTATTCTCGATTGGGAAGACCGAAGCACCTGCGTTTTATTTGGCGATGGAGCCGGAGCCGTCGTGCTTGAAGCTCTGCCACAGCACGGTGATCGCAATGATCGCGGTATCCTCTCAACGCGCATCCGCTCCGATGGCCGGTTTGAGGATCTTCTCTACGTCGATGGCGGGCCGGGCTCCACGGGCACGGTTGGCCATTTGCGTATGAACGGCCGCGAAGTATTTCGACACGCGATCCAGAAAATATCTGGAGTAATCGAAGAGACACTTCTGCAGGCTGGCTATGCGAGCGACGAAATTGATTTGTTCGTTCCGCATCAGGCCAACAAGCGAATCTTGGATGGCATTGCCAAGAAGCTAAACGTTCCACCTGAGAGGATCGTCATGACCCTCGATCGCCATGGCAACACATCAGCAGCATCGATACCCCTAGCTCTGAACCATGCCTTCGAGCACCATTTGCTCGGAGAAAACAAGCTTGTATTGCTGGAAGCCATGGGCGGTGGCTTCACTTGGGGCGCCATCCTCGTGCGCTGGTAGCACGCCCTGCGCTAAAGCATTCTGTGGCTTTGCTAACACGCCATTTGCCATATCTCGCCGGGGAACAAGAAATCGTACGCAATTTCAGCGGCTTGTTACAGTATCTCGTTGACCGATGCTGACAACCCCACTAGCATTATTAATCTCCGTTGCAGTGGGGAGGCAGGACAGTATGGGAGGTAAGACATTGACGCGCGCCGATCTGGCGGAAGCCGTTGTGCGCAATGTAGGTTTACCTAGAAACGAATCTCAGGAACTTGTTGAACTTGTTCTGAGCGAGATCTCGAATTGTTTGGCTGATGGTGAGCCAGTAAAATTATCATCGTTTGGATCTTTTGGAATTCGCCAGAAAGGCGAACGGGTCGGGCGGAACCCAAAGACGGGTGAAGAAGTCCCGATCACCCCGCGTAGAGTTTTGATATTCCGGCCCAGCAATATCATGAAGGACCGTATCAATGGCGGTCAAAAGGGGCGGCGCCGCGCGGCGGAGTAACCCGAAGCATTTGCGAGCTTGTTAAAGCCCGGATGGCATGAGATCCGGGCTTTTCTTATGAAAACGCGCAGATACCTGCTTACGCGACGTCCGTACGCTAGTCACATAAAGAGCCAAACGGCAACCTAGCCGGGCGTTTCCGTAAAGACACACACCCTTGCTGACTGGACAATTGACACTGCTCAGCAGTGCAAAAGCGCAAGCCAGCCATATCCGTCTTATTAATATTGGGCGAAAATTCCTTCACTACATTGAGTAAAGGGGTTGCATGATTTGTGTCTGGGTTCGCGCCGATTGAAGCCATACAGGCGGCGGATTCTGAAGCTACATGACGTCGGCGTGAAATGAGGGCCAGTTCACGCGCCAAGAGCCGCTAACGACGTATCAGCGAGCGAATTGACGGAAATCGCAACTCCTTAGCTTAGGGCAATCCCGGTGGATTGACCCAACAAGCGGGGTAAGACAATGAGCAAGACCGCACAGGCATTCCGTACCATCAGTGAAGTATCGGATGAACTCGATGTGCCGAAGCACGTGCTCCGCTTCTGGGAATTGAAGTTTCCCCAGATCAAGCCGATGAAGCGTGGTGGTGGACGACGCTACTATCGTCCCGAAGATCTTGAGCTTCTTAGTGGAATTCGCCATTTGCTTCATGCTGAGGCCTACACAATTAAAGGCGTGCAGAAGATCTTGCGCGAGAAGGGGGTCGATGCCGTAAAGGCCGCGCCCGAAGGAACTGCGATAAAGTCAGATGAAACTGTGCCGCGCGGGAAAACTGCGAAAGGGCGCGTGGCTGCGCGCGGATCGGCTACCGCTAAAGTCGCGACGTCTGCCGGTAAGGCGCGGGGCATTGAACCTATCGCGATGCCACCCGGTGCCGCGAAAGCCGTTGAACAGGCCATCGCAGAGTTAAAAGCCTGCCGCGCCCTGCTAAGCCAGTCGCCAGAGAGCGCAAATGAGAATGCCGCAAAGCCGGCCCCGGCGCGCCGCGCACGGCGTCAAGCTTGAAGGCACTCAAAACGGTTTCGACAAATTAGCCATTCACACTTTGGGCCGCTGATAGACTAAGGTGTGCGGACTGACACAGTTCCGCGCATGGTTGGACCAAACTCCTTTGGATGGCTAAACAAGCACCAACGCCGAAGTCGCTAAGCCTTCAACTAATCCGTACGATCACGCTTGCATTGATCGTCACGTTAATTTTGGGCGGTGTTTTAATCTACTGGCATGCTGTCCAGAGGATTGAAGCGGAGATGCGCGCAGCGATAGTCGTGGGGAGCCGCATTGCTCACAATGCTCTTGACGATGTCGATGAGATTTCCGCCACACGACGTCGGCTTGAACTGACTGTCGCTGATTTCGACGATGACCGGCATTTGCGAGCGTCGTTGCGCGATCCAGATAACGTCGTTATCCGGCAGTCAATTCTGCAGCCGCCATCAGCTGCCGTCCCCGAATGGCTTTATGAGCTTCTCGCGGGCAAACCCAAAGTAGTGCGTCTCGAATTGCCAGACGCCTTTCATAAATTCGGAACCGTCGTTCTTGAAACAGATTCTCACAACGAAGTGGCGGAGGTCTGGAGCGACGCGAAGCTGTACCTGTTGATCTTGACTGCGTTCTGCGGCGTCGTGCTTCTGATTTTATGGGTTGCCCTGGGCCGGGCATTACGGCCGCTCAATGATCTCACAGGCGCATTCGCCGAAATCGGCGCTGGTCGCTATGACCGTCGGGTCGATATCGGCGGGCCGCGCGAATTGGTCGAACTGGGCAGTGGCTTCAACGCTATGAGCGAACGACTAAGCGAGATGGAGCACCGCAACAGGCGGCTGCGCGAACAACTTGAAACCGTCCAGGAAGAAGAGCGCGCAGAATTGGCGCGAGCTCTTCATGACGAAATGAGCCCTCTGCTTTTGTCAGTCGACGTTGATGCAACCGCTTTGCGACAGCAGGAAGAGACAAGCAGGGATCCGGATGTGGAGAAACGTGCGGCGGCTATTCTCGATGCGGTCCTGAAGATGAAGCGCAACGTCAAGGGCATCCTCGGGCAACTGAGACCCTCAGGACTACACGCGCTGGGGCTGGCAAACTCCATCGAGAATCTTGTCGCCTTCTGGAAAAAACGTCACCCCGACATCGCCTTTAGCGTGAATGTTCCACCGCGCAGTTTCGGGGTGCGGATGGACGCGGCAATTCAAAATATTGTCCGGGAAGGGATTGCAAATGCCATCCGTCACGCGAGCCCCCGTGGGATAGATATTTCGATAGACATTGAATCGGGAAATTTGCTCAGTGTTGAGATCATTGACGACGGTATAGGACTAGCGCCAACATTGACGAGCGGTTATGGCATCATAGGAATGCAGGAACGTGCAGCCTTGCTCGGAGGGACACTTGAGGTCATCGATCGCAAAGATGAGCATGGTGTACGCGTCAAAGCAATTTTGCCGCTCGACGGCGCCGAGTATCTGTCAGATAGCAAAAGCATGGAAGCAGGAACATCGGTATGAAGGTTCTCATCGTCGATGATCATGCCGTCGTTCGGCAGGGTGTGACGCGCCTTATTTCTCAAATTCCGGATGTTGTGACTTTCGAAGCCGAAACGTCGGCTGACGCCCTTGCCGTTCTGCGCACGGAGGAACCTGACGTCGTTGTTCTCGACATCAATCTCGGTGGTAGCAGCGGATTGGAGTTGCTTCAGAGGATCAAGGCTGAGGGGCATTCGGCGGCGGTCGTCATGTTCTCGATGTATTCCGACCCGCATTACGCCATGCGGGCATTGCGCGCGGGCGCTTCGGCCTACGTGAGCAAGAGTGCATCCATCGATGAACTCGTGACAGCCATCAAGAAGGTTGCGGCGGGGGAGAAATACGTCGAGCAGGAGCTGGCCAAGGAGCTAGCCTTTACGGCCATCGATCAAACCGATCCCATGCAACAGCTAACGAACCGGGAAACTGAAATTCTTCGTCTGCTTGGCGAAGGTAAGAGCTTGTCGGAGATCGCGAGCACGTTTGGGATTGCCTACAAGACGGTCGCGAATGCCTGTAGCCGCCTGAAAGAAAAATTAGGTCTCGATCGCACCGCCGATCTTATTAGGATATCGGTAGAAAACCGCACACGGTAAATGCAGCTAACCAAATCTCTTGGCTCAAAATCGTGAGGAAGTTCCCGACATATCGGGAAGATATCCCATCGCTGGAAATCCACGGGCGCAGCTAGATTGAATGTGCTTGCAAGAGGCGCACCCCTATCCCGGTTAACCTCCTTTAACCAGAAAAAGATGCGTCGCACCCCCGCATTGTCTCTGCGACGATATAGGGTTAGGCCGCCGTTGGTTGAGCTTCAGAACGAAGCTCGAACTCAGGCGGCCTCTTTTTTGTCGCCTCAAATCGCGCTGGACGCGTCGAACAACCTTGAAAGCCGAACCGTTTCGCGCTAGCAGTCGCTCTCGCTATTTTAGCCAGCCCATGGCACGGTTATCGAACCGTGTGGGCAGGCGCGGTGAGCGTTCGCATAAGGCAGTTGCTTGTTTCCCCTAACAAGCGTTTTTGAAGACTTCACTCGCCTGATATGCTCAACGTGAAATTAGCGACACAAGCTGATCCGAGGTCAAATACCTCGCTTACGAACAGCTGAATACGGAGCGTAGCGCAGCCTGGTTAGCGCACCAGTCTGGGGGACTGGGGGTCGGGAGTTCAAATCTCCCCGCTCCGACCATTAAATCAATGAAATAGGTGGAACCGCCGTGGCCCATATCTGGTCCACGGGACGAAAGCTGATTTCTTCGAAAGCGTCACGGCATCCGAGCACGAACTCAGGGCGCGGCTTTCCGTCGACGTCATCAGAGAGTTGAAGCCCCCTACAAAATTAAAAGAAGCACACTTGTGGTGGAGCGGCTGGCTGCGTGGATGGCTACGCGTCGACATGCAGACCACGGCGATATCCATCGCTTCGCATTGATGTCTCACTTACCAGTGCACCCCGAGGTGTTCGAGCGTTTGGGGGCGTATGCAATTGCAGGTTTGCCTCACAAACTGCTCCAAGCGATCAGCGCATTTGTTGGCAAATTTCGCGACTGTGTCACGAGACCACGCAGTCTTCTACTCACGAGACAAAACGCACTATCCCGCCCTGAAAAGGTTGCGCCGCTAGCTACTATTCGTACTGCGAGACGTCGCTTCACGACCGTCCTCTTGTGGCCGGAGCTATCGAAGAGCGCGGCGACTGCCTCTCCCCCTCGAGTACAGTTCTGCAGACGGGTTCTCTTCCGGCATGTACAGTAAGCGAGGTAAGTGGTTTTAATAATTTCTCGAGGCGTAGAACAATTTCACCGAAGCCGGGTGCACAGGAGGGAGAATTACATGTCGAAACTTGTACCACCGCACGGGGCGCAGTCTCTTAAGCCTCTACTTGTGCCAGTCGACGAGCGTCCTGAAGCGCTCAGACGCGCGGGGAGACTGAAGAAGATCCCGCTCACATCCCGCGAAGTTTCTGACCTTTTCATGCTCGGCATGGGCGCGTACACGCCGCTTGACGGCTTTATGGGCCACGACGACTGGAAGTCTTCGGTTACAGAAATGAAGCTCACCAGCGGCGTATTTTGGCCGATCCCAATCACGCTTTCGCTGGACAGCAGCGTCGCCGACGGTATCGCTGTTGGCGAGGAGGTTGCGCTGGCCGATGCCGAGACCGGAGAGGTGCTCGGCCAGCTCATGGTGCGAGAGAAGTATCGCATCGATCGCAATCTCGAATGCGCGCATGTATTTCGCACGACCGACCCCCAGCACCCAGGCGTGCAGAAGGTTATGGGCCAGGGCGATGTCAACGTGGGCGGTCCTGTCATCGCCCTTTCCGAAGGCGAATACCCCGAAAAATATCGAGGGCTTTATCTGCGGCCTGAGGAAGCACGACAGGAGTTCCTCGAACGCGGCTGGACGAAGGTCGCCGCTTTCCAGACGCGCAATCCCATGCACCGAAGCCACGAGCATCTGGCCAAGATCGCAGCCGAGGTGACGGACGGGGTATTCATCCACCAGGTTCTCGGGAAGCTCAAAGCGGGCGATATACCGGCGGAGGTAAGAACGCGCGCGATCCAAGCCATGATTGATAACTACTTCAAACCAAACATTGCGATCCAGGCTGGATATCCCATCGAGATGCGTTACGCAGGACCGAGGGAGGCACTCATCCACGCGCTTATTCGGCAGAATTTCGGCTGCTCTCATCTCGTGGTCGGACGCGATCACGCGGGAGTGGGAAGCTACTACGGACCGTACGATGCCCAGCATATCTTCGACGACTTGTGGGAAGGCGCGCTTCTGTGCCAGCCCCTCAAGATCGATGTAACGTTCTACTGCTACCGCTGCGGCGGAATGGCGACTGGTAAAACCTGCCCGCACGATCCGAAAGAGCATCTGTCCGTGTCAGGCACGCGCCAGCGCGAGATGTTGGCGAACGGCGAGCCGGTGCCACCCGAGTTCAGCCGTCCAGAGGTCGTAGCCATCCTCAGCGAGTACTACGCAGGAGTCTCAGCGTAAACTGATGCGTGCCTACCTAGCACTCTGCGTTCAGGCACGCTTGCCGGGTAAACGGCGCAGCTCCCAAACACACCAAAATGTTGAGCCTGACCTATTTTACATGATTTCAGGTGCGCAACTTGGGCTGGGACTGCGCCGCAGATCGCGGAAGCGAAATGAAAAAAATTCGAACAGAATGCAGGCTTTGACAATCGACGTGCACAACTGCCGTCAAACGTAGAATTTTTATTTATTCCAATGATTGACTAACGCGGCCACAGAGAGCTATCGTTGCACTATAGTTCATAAAAAAATCAAGTGGCGGCAACAAGTTTCGGGGGAACGTCGGGCTATGTTCACCACCAATCCCTTCGCTGATCTTTCTACTTCCATATCGCCTAGCATCATACAGACTTACGTCGTCCTGATGGCGCTTCTCGTCGTGGCGGGTACGCTCTTCGACATCATTCACAAAAAAAGCGCCAAGTACTTTTTCGACAATTTGCGAGCGAGCCGAACTAAAGCGCGGAAACAGCTCGACGGCGGAGACATGCTGTCGATCGCCGCCAAAACTGCAGTTGTCGACGTCCTGACCTCTGGCGAGTTCTGCAATTCGAAACGCAGGATTGCACATCTGCTGACGATGTATGGATTTATCATCTATGTCATCACCACCGCGATCATGGTGTTCGCGTACCCCACCAATGCTACTCCGACGCCGGCTATCCTGCCCGTACTTTGGTCGCTTGGTGCGCTCATGGTTTGCATCGGCGGCTACTGGTTTTGGTTCTTTATTCGCGCTGACGTCTCCGCTGAGGGGCAGTCGCCTTTCCGCCTGATGAAAGCGGATTTGTTCGTCGTATCGCTGGTTGCCAGCACGACCTTCGCTCTGTTGTGGGCATTCATGCAGGCGTCCGGGAACGCGGTTTGGACCACGGTATTCCTGGTTCTCTACATCATCGCTTCCACTGTGCTGTTCGGGTCGGTGCCCTGGTCGAAGCTGGCACACATGTTCTTCAAGCCCGCCGCGGCTTTCGAGAAGCGCATGTCGAAAGCCAATGGTACAGCCCAGAACTTGCCGACAATAACCCGTGACGACCCCAAGCAACAGCAACGGCACTCCATGGAGCTGTTGCGAGATGCTCCGATGAACATGGGACTTGGCATCAAGCGCGAAGCGCCCAGGCACTATTAGGCCCCAGCACCATTAAAAAGAACAATCAGAGCTAAGGAGTCGACTTATGCCAACCTTCGTCTACATGACAAGGTGTGATGGGTGCGGACACTGCGTCGACATCTGCCCGTCCGACATCATGCACATCGATCCGACCTACCGTCGCGCCTATAACATCGAGCCAAATATGTGCTGGGAGTGCTACTCCTGCGTCAAGGCTTGCCCGCAGAATGCGATCGACGTGCGTGGGTACGCCGACTTCGCCCCATTGGGACACAGTGTTCGAGTCCAGCGCGACGAAGAGCGCGGCACCATCGCTTGGAAAATTAAATACCGCAACGGCACTGAGAAGGAATTTCTGTCGCCGATCACTACCAAGCCCTGGGGAAAGCATATTCCGAAACTCGCGGACGTTCCCGCGCCCAGTAGGGACATGCGCGATAGCGAGCTCCTGTACAACGAGCCGAAGTGGATTCGCATGGATGACGACGGTTTGCGCACCCTCAAGGACGCCGGTCTCGTCTTGAAGAAAGGCGTGTACTACTGATGGCTTACAAAACAATCGTCGAAGACAACATTGACATTCTCGTCGCCGGTGCAGGTCTTGGTGGCAGCGGCGCGGCCTGGGAGGCCAGGTTCTGGGGGCAGGATAAGAAGATCGTTATCGCCGAGAAGGCCAATATCGATCGCTCTGGCGCAGTTGCCCAAGGCCTGTACGCCATCAACTGCTACATGGGTACACGGTGGGGCGAGAATAATCCGGAAGACCACGTCCGTTACGCGCGCATCGACCTGATGGGATTGGTGCGTGAGGATCTGCTGTTCGATATGGCCCGTCACGTCGATTCGACGGTGCATCAGTTCGAGGAGTGGGGCCTGCCCATTATGAAGAACCCGAAGACCGGTCGCTATCTGCGGGAAGGTCGATGGCAGATCATGATTCATGGCGAGTCCTACAAGCCCATCGTTGCCGAGGCCGCCAAGAAATCCGCGGACAAGGTCTTCAACCGCATCTGCCTCACCCATCTGCTGATGGATGAGAGCAAACCAAACCGCGTTGCCGGCGCCGTCGGCTTCAACGTCCGCACCGGCAACTACCACGTATTCAAGTCCAAGACCGTGATCTGCGGCGCAGGTGGTGCGTCCAATATCTTCAAGCCGCGTTCGGTCGGCGAAGGTTCGGGTCGTACTTGGTACGCGCCGTGGTCGTCCGCATCCGCCTATGGCCTCATGATCGAAGCCGGCGCAAAGATGACACAGATGGAGAACCGTATCGTCCTGGCGCGCTTCAAGGACGGCTATGGTCCAGTCGGTGCCTACTTCCTGCATCTGAAGACCTATACTCAGAACGGCTTGGGCGAGGAGTATGAATCCAAGTGGTTCCCCGAGCTGCAAGAAAGGGTGGGTAAGGAATATCTGGATCCGGAAGCTTCGCACTTGACCCACAGGCCGATCCCGACCTGCCTGCGCAACCATGCTCTGATCAGTGAAGTGAATGCGGGCCGCGGCCCCATCCACATGGTGACGATGCAGGCATTCCAAGATCCCCATCTCGAAGAGGTTGGCTGGGAAAACTTTCTTGGCATGACCATCGGCCAGGCCGTGTTGTGGGCCTCCACCGACGTCGACCCCAAGAACGAGAACCCCGAACTAACTACATCCGAGCCCTACGTTATGGGGTCGCATGCGACATGCTCGGGCGCTTGGTGCTCGGGTCCCGAGGACGTTTCGCCGCCCGAGTATTTCTGGGGCTACAACCGTATGACGACGGTCGAAGGCCTGTTCGGCGCCGGCGACGCGGTCGGCGGCACGCCACATGCGTTCTCGTCTGGCTCGTTTACTGAGGGCCGGCTCGCGGCAAAGGCCGCCTGCAAGTATATCGACGACGGCAAGGCCGAGGGCATTGTCGTGTCGGACGCGCAAATCGAACGCCGCAAAAAAGAGATCTACAAACCGCTCGAGCACTATAAGATATTCCGCAATGCGGTCGTGGCAGGAGATGTCAATCCCCACTACATCAATCCCAAGCAGGGCCTAGAACGCTTGCAGAAGCTCATGGACGAGTACTGTGGCGGCGTAACCGTCAGCTACATGACCAACGAGAAGCTCCTGAATATCGCTCTTAAAAAGCTCAAGGTTATGGAAGAAGATCTCGAGAGCGTGGCTGCAAAGGATATTCACGAGTTGCTGCGAGCTTGGGAGTTGAAACATCGGCACCGCGCAGCAGAATGCGTCACGCAGCATACCTTGTTCCGCAAGGAGACCCGCTGGCCGGGCTACTACTACCGCGGTGACGCCATGAAGCTGGACGATGAGAACTGGCACGTGCTGACAGTTTCCCGCCGCGATCCGCAAACTGGGGAATACACCATGGAGAAAGCGCCCTGCTATCACCTAGTCGAGGACAAGTAACAATGACCTTTGGACGGCGTAACTGTGTTTAACGTCCAATTTGGTCACTAAGGATTAGGCGAGCATGTCGATGTTGATGTCTTCTGATGGTCCGGTCATTGCGCGCGCCGGAGATGCGCGCGCAAATATCATCGATAAAACTGACGAGGAAATAAAGGCCATAGCCGATCCGCTGTGGCTCGAACTCATCACGAATTCCAACGAAGGAAAATATGGAGAGTTCGTCAAGAATTTCTCCAGTTCGATGGCGCGTGCGATGAACCAAGTCACGGCTGGCCATCAGTTCGCCAATAGCGAACTTGCCAGAAACCTTACCACCGACAGTGACTATCTCGGTATTATCCGCCGCGGCGAGCACGTGACCGTTCTCTACCGGCAGCGTAGCTCGAAAAAGGAGGGTGAATGGCTTGGTCGACTCGTCCTCGGCTATGAGGACGGAAAGATCAAAATTTTCGGCGCCTCCCTATTCTGAGAAGTCTGGCTTCGACATGAACGACACAATCCGCGATGGCAAGTTTGTAGAGCTCACCTATAAGGTGTCCGACAAGAGAACTCGTCAGGTTCTCACCATGGTTGAATTCCCGTTGGCCTATATTCACGGGCAAAACGAAATTTTGTCCCCTTCTGTTCATGCCCAACTGGAGGGCAGATCCGAAGGCGAAATCATCGAGGTGCCGCTCGACGGCGGTCTTATTTTTGGCGCGCGCGATGAGAGTTTAGTATTTACGGATCTCGTTGAGAACGTTCCGGAAGAGTATCGAGAAGTCGGCACCTCGATCCTGATGGAGAACGACAAGGGCGAGACCCGCAGTTTTATCGTGACGAAGGTCGACGATGAGACGGTGACCGTCGATGGCAACAATCCTCTTTGCGGCAGGGAGATCGTTTTTACGCTCGAGATTCTTGCAGTGCGTGAGCCGACCGAAGAAGAAGCAAAAGCAGGTGGACCGATCAACGCGCCTCTGGAGGGCATTGATCCGTCACTTATGCGACCTGTCTGAGCAACATTTCGGTATCCAATTCAAAAGGTGCCCTATGAGCGACCCAAAACCCATCACTAAAGTTCCCGACGGCCACTCGCGCTATCTGACAACGCGCCAAAAGCAGCCCAATGAAAAAGGGTTTGTTGGCTATGAGACCGTGTGGGAACCCTTCCAGAAGGAAGCCGAATACAAGACTCCGAAGCGGCCGTAGGCGCCGTACCGCAGCGTAGCTGAGAATGCGTGCAGCGTGATCACCGCGCTGCACGCATTGCTGCTGACACAAACATATCATGAGTATTGGGTGTAGCTGGATGTGGCGATGGCGACCGTTGGGACGCGTTGAGCGCGCGCGCAATCGACAGGCAAGACCACTACCATGATCATCGCGCAAATCTCCGATACCCATATTGCCCTGGATATACCTGATGCGGATCGGCGGGCGACGGATCTTGCGCTCAGCATCGCCGACATCAACGCGCTCGATCCGCTTCCAGATGTAATCGTGCATACGGGCGATATCGTCCACAACGGCCGGCAGGACGAATACGCTCAGGCAGCGGCCATTCTGGCTAACGCACGTGCGCCTGTGTATGTACTGGCTGGAAACAAAGATAACAGGACAGCGCTACGCGAAACGTTCGCGGCGGATGGCTATCTGGCGCCGAACCTCGACTTCATCCAGTACGCGATCGAAAGATATCCGGTACGACTGCTTGCTCTTGATACCTCGAGTGTTGGCAACAAGGGCGACTTCTGTCCCGAGCGGCTCAGACATCTGGCCGGCTTAGTTGCAGCAGAGGCGACAAAGCCCATCGTCGTGTTCGCCCACCACCCGCCTTTCGTGGTGTCAGAAGGGCCTGAGCCTGTTCACTTTGAAAGTTTGGAAGTCATGTCTGAACTCAGCACGTTGCTGCGTCGATCAGGTCGGATCGTTGCGGTCTGTAGTGGCCATGTTCACCGCTCAGTTTCTAGTGAGCTCGAGGGCATCCCCGCAATAGTGGCACCGAGCATCGCGACGGCTCTGCGATATGGCAGCTACCCGCCTCATATGCAGCAGAAGCCCGTGTATTATGTCCATCGTTTTGATCCGGTCCGGGGCTTCAGCACGGAAACAAGAGTCGCGGGCGACGCGTGACAGGCGAGTAAGAATTCTTCGGCAGCAGTGTCCTTGGCTACCCCATGAATGGAGGCTCCCCACCCACAATCCGTACAACGCAGGCTCCGCAGAGCGAAGAAGAAACCGTCAGTGCGCGCCACCAAACGGCACCTAACTGTTCTGCAGAGGAGAAGGTCAGAATGGTGCGCAACGGCATGCGCGGTGGAGGGAGTTTCATCGAGTTCCGCGGAAACACATGATGCATCCGCGTTGAGACGTCGAGCCGCGACATCGGCTTTTCAGCGTTTTTCGATAACCTGCGAAAATGCGACCGTTATCGCAATGCACAAGTACTACAAGCCTAGAACATCTTGACGATGGACGAAAATCGCGCGTACAGTGAAGAAAAAGCAATACTAACCCCCAGAAAACGCCTCCGATGACGTGAGCAAACCTGAGGGAGATTGCTATGACACAAGTTGATGACATCCTCGGAACAACTGCGGAGATGGATACATCCTCTTTCCTCCGATATTTGATCAGGGAAAGATTTCCGCAAAAAACTGTGGTGACTTGCTCGCTCAGAGCTCGCAGTGTCGTTGTGCTGAAGCTGATCTCGGAGATCGACCCGGCCACGCCCATCGTATTTTGCCACATGCCGAACCTCTTTCCCGAAAGCCGGGAATATTTCGCCAAGCTTGTCAGTGAACTTGGCTTGCGCGACATCCGCGAACCTGCCGAGGACCATGGGGTGTTGCCCGGTGACTGCGATCACAGTGAAGGGCTGTGGGCGGAGGACCCGGATGCTCATACCAGGGCCTACATGATTGCCCACCTGAACGAGGCGCTTGCGGGTTTCGACTGCTGGATTCGTGCGGCATACCATTGCCCGTATCCTGACACGCCAGGCCCGCGTGTAGTGCAGGAAGGCCGGCTGATCCGGATTGATCCGCTGGCGTCCTGGAGCCAAAGTCAGGTGCAGGGCTTCATGCAGGAGCATGGTTTGTCCTATCATCCCCTGGCAATGTCGGGTCGCTCGCAGCCGCCAAAGGACGAAGCCGAAGTTGTGACAACTTTTGCCTTCTGAACACGCAGCGATCGCGGCAGTCAATCGAGCTGCAATCGACAGGACTTCTGTAGCGGGGCAAGTGAGCCCCGCACCTCAGAATACATCGCACGCGTTGCTGTCCACCGGACAGAGTGAGTAATACCGATGACGGCACCCCCGACCACCGCGCTTCTAGCGCGTAGCGACTTCGCTTTCACGCGAGAGAGGTCGTGCAACATCCTGCCGGTGCACGCGGCTAGCGGGCTGATGATGCGCCAGATGTCCAGGTGGTTCAGTCAGCATTGGGGACTATGCAGCGTCTCTTCTTGATCTCAAAATAAGCTGGCCATTCTGGATTTCGCAGCAGGGTTGCGCAATATCAGTCCCATCTAGCAACCGCTTTGAGTATTTTCGAAACTGGTCTGTCACTCGCGCGGCTGACGGACGGTACTTGATTACACCGACCGCGACGCTGCGTGGGCGGATGCTCGTGCCATCTGGTACTCCCCGCCCGATGCTGCCGCGCGCGCAGCGTTCTCCGCTGTCACTGATTGGTCCTTTTGCTCCATACAAATTGCGGATGGAGACGATAGACGTTCGGTCTCCACTAGCGTGATCGATGAAGAAAGCTTTGCTGCAACCTCGCCCTTGCGTATGAGGGTCAGAAAATTGGCAACCGATAAAGGGGGGAAAATGAATCCGATACACTTCGCCTACGACAACCGTATCATATGGCGCACCATCATCATCAGTGCGCTGCTGGTGGCAGGAGCCGTAAGCGTCGTCCTTATTGAGAAGGACCCCTCGTTTCCACAATGGCTGTATTACGTGGTGGTCCTGGCAATCCCGATCTACGCTTTCAAATTGATCCGCGCGGTTCTGAAAATCGTGCAGCCGGCGCCAGCGATCACAATAAGTGACAGTGGCATACGCGATGCATCCTGGGGGCGTACGACGGTCCCATGGCAAGCAATTCTGAGGATCAAGGAAACGAGAGTTTCCAGAAAGTTGGGTGGGGTTATTTTCTTCCTGGATGCTGAGAAGATGGATTGGATGCCCGGCCCCATTCAGTTGAAGCTGGCCAATTGGATCAGAGGCGTTAGAGCGGGGCAACCTGGAGAGCAGATTGTTCTTATGCTGACGCCTTCCGCCGCGCTTCAAGTGAGCTTCGATGAACTCATCAATGCCATAAAACGCCAAGCTTCAATTGCTGGAGTCCCGTTCGAAGGCGAATCAACGATCTGAGAAAGGGGTTCATCTTCTCATCGGTAGTCATCACCTTCGATCGTAGGTCACCCCCCTAAAGTGGTCATTTGGTCCTTATATTGGCCAGCCTCCAAGGTGTGAAAGAAACGTCACGAACGCCGTCCGTCAGGGCTCAACGCACATGGCCGTAGAGTAGATTTCCCCTACGGCCATGTCGCGCCATGGATTGGTGAGCTTACTTGCCGCCGTAGTTGGTGCCGAGATAGCCGTGCACGGTGATGGGGTCTGCTTGCGCAGCAGAGACGCCGGCCGCCAGTGCGAGCGCGACGACAAGCGAAGTGAGGATACGTCTCATGATCATCTCCTTTTTATCTGACGTGTGGCGGTTCCCGCCTACACGTTCTTAACTTCGCTATAGAAGCTGGAAGGGTTACACACCTCGCGACCCTGTGATGATCATGTCATGTGAGCCCCCCGCACAGAGAGGGCCGGTTACTCGCATGCGGGGCTTGTCTGAGAGGTCGACAATTTTGTTCGCTGCGTGACGATAGAACCTCCTACCGCCCAAAGCCGGATTTTGACGAAGCGGGCCGTTGGCGTCTGCCCTTTGGCGCGCTATCGAAGACAAGCGGCATTTGCGAGGGGTGCTAGAGCACGTGCCGGTAAGTTTTAAGTACGGGGGAGAAAAAGCGTATGGCAACCATCGTCACCGTCCACGGCACGTTCGCCAGTGGGCCGCTGGAGGGCACAAAGTGGTGGCAGCGCGGCAGCAGGTTCACAACCCAATTGCAGAACAGCGTCGAGGGGGACGACGGTACGCTCAAAATCGAGCCCTGCGTGTGGGACGGTCTCAATAGTGAGACGTCGCGGCGCGCGGCAGGCAAGCAACTTATGGAAAAGCTGACGGCGCTGGAAACAGCGGGAGAGCCATTCGTCGTTGTCGGTCACAGCCACGGAGGTTCTGTAATCAGCGCGGCGCTCCTGCATAGTGCAAAACAACGCGAGCCGCTCAGCGGCATGCAGCGATGGATCACCGTTGGCACCCCCTTTATCAAAACGGAACGCCAGCGCTTCCTGTTCTCGCGGCTCGGGATCTTCGGCAAAGCCATTTATCTCACACTGCTGACGTTCCTGATCCTCGGCATTCTCTCTGTCTTTGTCGGGGCCGACGACCGAGAGCCGATGCTGTGGGCGCTGGCCGCATTGACGTTTGGCGGCCCAATCACCGTGTTCTATGCCATCCTCCGCTACATGGAATCTCGTCGCTCATTGCGGTTCAACCGCGGCTTGCTGGGGTTCGCGGCAGATCACTACGCCAATCGCTGGCTTTCACTTTGGCACGCTAAGGATGAAGCAGTCCAAAGCTTGAAAGCCATCAAGAGCCTCGACATCGAGATCTTCTCCCGTGAGTTCGCCGCATCAAGTCTAAACCTGCTGGCGATTGCGATCATACCGCTTCTCTGTCTTCTGACATTGACCTCCGAGCCGATGATGGATGCCATTGCGTCTCATGTATTTGCGCGGATCGATGGGGCAGCGGTGGACGAGCTGTATCCATCTGGCGGAAGCAACATCTTTGAGAACGCTGCTGTTCTGTTCATTGGCCTTCTCGTTTTGCCGACAAGCCTCATCCTTCCTCCCGAAGCCTTTCGGGATATGTCGATGGGCGGAGAACTCGGATTGCTTGCTGCAGGTATCGCCGTGTTGCTCGTTGGCGCAGTCTTTTTGACCTGGGCGTTCAATGGCCTCGCGCGCGTGGTCAGTCACGGGCTCAGTCATGTCCTTAACCCGATGACACTGTCGCAATTAAAGGCTTTGGCCTACGGAAGTGACGCTCGTGAAGATCTCGCAATCGATGCCTCAGAATGGCCTGTATGGCTGACAAAAGGATTCCCGCCGCTGCCACCCGAGATCGCAGATGGGATCGAGCGAGAGAGCGATCACGCGATTGGACGTGCGATCCCTAAATTCAGGAATATCGTTGAGAGTTTGGCTGCGGCGGAAACACCGGAGGCCACATCCGATGTTCTTGCCGATTACCTGACCTGGCAGGAACTGATCCACACGTCCTATTTCGATGAGGATCGGTTTGCCAAGCTGCTGGCTTATACGATCGGTCAGTGCGAAGGCTTCCGCCTAACCGCAAGTTTCGAGCAGGATGCTGACTACCCAGAAATAGCAAAGTCATACGCTGCGATCGTAACCGCTGCTTATGCCACCACGGTCAAGGGGTAGAGAAAGGGCAATGCGGGATATGACGGCGGAATAGAGGCGCACCGCCTGATAAAGCAGTCAGATCCAAGAGGGCTCGGCTCGCACGGCAGAGCCGCGGGGCAACTGCCGCTACGTGCGAACGAAGGCCAGAAGGTCCGGGTTGATCACTTCCGGGTGCGTTGTGCACATCCCGTGAGGGAAGCCTGGGTAGGTTTTAAGGGTTCCGTTTTTCAAGAGCTTGACTGAGAGCGGCGCTGAATCCGCGTAAGGCACGATTTGATCGTCGTCTCCGTGCATGACGAACGTCGGAACCTCGATCTGCTGGAGATCCTCTGTAAAATCCGTTTCGGAAAAGGCCTTGATGCAGTCGTAATGGGCTTTCGCGCCACCCATCATGCCTTGGCGCCACCAGTTCTCGATGACCCCTTGGCTCACTTTGGCACCCGGGCGGTTGAAGCCGTAAAACGGTCCTGAAGGGACATCGAGGAAGAATTGCGCGCGGTTGGCGACAAGAGCGTCACGAAACCCATCGAACACCTCGATGGGCAGGCCGCCCGGATTATTTGCCGTCTTCAACATAATTGGAGGTACTGCGCCAATCAGCACGGCTTTCGCAACGCGACCTTGTTTGGATCGGGCCACATAACGCGCGACTTCGCCCCCCCCCGTCGAGTGCCCGATGTGCACCGCGTTCTTGAGGTCGAGAGCATCTGCCAGCTCGATGACATCTGCCGCGTAGGTATCCATCTCATTTCCCGTCCACGTCTGCGTCGAGCGTCCATGTCCCCTGCGATCATGTGCAATAACGCGATAGCCGTTAGCGAGAAAGAACATCATCTGCGCGTCCCAGTCGTCCGCGCTGAGCGGCCAGCCGTGATGAAAGACGATGGGTTGGGCATCGCGCGGACCCCAGTCCTTGAAATAAATTCTGGTTCCGTCGGTGGTCGTGATCGTGTCCATGGTGACCTCACACTGTTTGGAACTAACAACTGAAATGTATGCTTAGAGGTGTGCTCATCCCCCGGTGGCGTCGATGCCGTGGCTGAATGCTAGGGAACACGTTCTCCTTAATCGACCCAGGCAAGGTCATCGGAAAATCCCGCCAGGACGACTGTGTCAGCGCAAATGGGAATGCGGATTGTGGAGGAAGGTGTGAACAGCGCTGGGCGCATTGTCTGACAGCCACAAATGCCGAAAGTTCGTAAGGGGCCGCTGTTTAAAGACGTGCGCTGAACGGCAACTGAGGCAGGCATGATACCGAGCTGTTCCGCGATCAACATGATCGTACGCCTTGGCGAGCCTAAACGATGGAAGATAGTTTTACGCACTATCGGCGCTTGTCAATTCAATCAAAAGGCGTGGTTAAAAAAGTGGACGTCGTGCGTCCGCAACGTATCCGTTACGAGAAGTACCAAGGTACGTCCTTCAATATTGGATATGCTGATCGTCCGTCACCGGAGCATCAATCCATGATGTGATAGCCACCGTCGACATAAAGCGTATCGCCTGTAATGAGCTTGGCACCGTCCATTGCCAGGAAAGCTACGGCGACACCGACGTCGTCAATGGAAACGAGACTGCGACTTGGTGCTTTCATCTGCGCTTTGTGGAGCAGCTTGTCGAAATCGCTGATCCCAGAGGCAGCCCGTGTCTTCAATGGACCGGGAGAAATCGCGTGTACTCTGATACCTTTAGGCCCGAGTTCCGCCGCCACGTAACGCGTAGCGGACTCCAGCGCAGCCTTCACGGGCCCCATGATGTTGTAATTTTCGACCACCATGTGAGAGCCGTAGTAGGTCATCGTGAAGAGGCTGCCGCCGTCTTTCATCAAGGGTTCTGCCAGTTTCGCCATCCGGATGAACGACCAGCACGATAGCTCCATTGCCAGAAGAAAACCCTCCTTCGAGCAGTCAACGACGCGGCCCTGTAGGTCGGCTTTAGGAGCAAACGCAATCGAGTGCAGCATGATGTCGAGTTTGCCCCACTTTTTCTCGATGGCGTCAAAGACGGCTTCCAGCTCGCCTTCGTTGTGCACATTGAGGGGCATGAAAATGGAGGCCTCCATCTCCTCGGCAAGCGGCGTCACATATTGCTTCGTCTTGTCGTTGAGATAGGTGACGGCAAGGTCAGCACCGAACGCGCGAAAAGCTTTGGCGCAGCCCCATGCAATTGAATGCTCGTTGGCGATACCCGTGACGAGAGCTTTCTTCTCCTTGAGCAGCGCCAATGAAGAAAGATCAATCATGCAAGTTTCTCCTCACGAAGAGGGATCGACTGGGCCCGCAAAGCGTTCAGCGTGTGCCGAGCAATCATCAGGCCCTCGTTGGTCGGGATCACAAAGCAGGCAGCAGGAGAATTCTTTGTGGTGATGCGGGATGCACCAGCGGCGTTCGCCTCCGCGTCAAGGTCAAAGCCCAACCACGCAAGTCTCTGTAGGACTGCAGCGCGAATGGGCGCTGCGTTTTCGCCAATTCCGGCTGTAAACACGAAGCCATCGATGCCACCCATGGCCGCGGCCAACATGCCTGTGAGAGTGGCGATCCGGTAAACGAAATATTCAAGCGCGAACTTAGCGCGCGGCTCCGAACTTGCGAGCAGATCGCGGACATCATTGCTGATCCCGGACAATCCCTTGAGACCACAATCCTTGTAAAGGAAGCGTTCAATCTCGTCCGCGCTCATGCCCTTCTGCTGCATGAGGTAGATGACAACACCAGCATCGAGCTGCCCCGGCCTTGTTCCCATTGGAAGGCCATCGAGTGCGGTAAAGCCCATCGTGCTGTCGATGCTCTTGCGATCAACCATGGCGCACATCGAAGCGCCGCTGCCCAGGTGCGCAACGATGACACGCCCACTGGTGATTTCTGGTGCGATATCTGGAAGTTGGCCCGCGATATATTCGTACGATAAGCCATGAAAGCCGTAGCGGCGCACGCCTTCCGTATGAAGCTCATCAGGTATGGCGTAGTAATCGGCAACCGCAGGATGCCCTCGATGAAAGGACGTGTCGAAACAGGCAACTTGCAAGAGATGCGGATGCTTCTCGTGGATCACCTTTATTGGTGCAAGATTGTTGGGCTGATGAAGAGGCGCAAGCGGAATAAAGGGCTCTAGCTTTTTAATCACTTCGCCGGACACGATTGTTGGGGCAGTAAACTCAGATCCCCCGTGCACAACACGGTGACCGATGGCTATCGGCAACTCGCCATTCCCATGGGCTCTCAGGAAGGACACAGCTTCCCCGAACGCCGTCGGCACGTCTGGGATCTCTTGAGCACTCCATCTCTGATCGACAAGCGTCTCCCCCTCGCTCCCTCTGGCGAACAGACGGGGATGAGTTCCGATCCCCTCGAGTTGACCTCTCATGCGCCGCTCGAGCTGGTCATACGGGCCAACGGCAAAGACTTGGAACTTGACGCTGGAACTGCCGGCATTGACCACAAGTATCGTTTCGCTCATCGCTTAGGCTCGGATTGGCTCATGTGCACGCCGACTATGTGCAAGAAGCATGGCCACGGCACAGGAGGCCATACGCGTCCGCAGGTTGTCGGCTCGGGAGGTCAGGATAATCGGAACGCGGGCGCCCAGCACGATGCCGGCAGCGTCTGCATTTGAGAGGAAGGTGAGGTTCTTGGCGAGCATGTTCCCGGCCTCAAGATCGGGCACAACGAGGATTTGAGCCTGTCCCGCAACGGCGGATTTGATCCCCTTAATCCGTGCGGCTTCAAGGCTGATGGCGTTATCAAAGGCAAGCGGGCCGTCCAGTTCGCCCCCTGTGATCTGGCCGCGGTCCGCCATCTTGCACAAGGCGGCCGCATCGATCGTAGACGGCAGGCTTGGGTTCACGGTTTCGACTGCGGAGAGAATGGCCACTTTGGGTGAGCCCATGCCGAGCGCGACAAACAGGTCGATAGCATTTTGTATGATATCCCGTTTTGCCATCAGGTCCGGCGTTATGTTGACCGCCGCGTCGGTGATAAACAGGGTCTGCGCATGTGTCGGAACGTCCATGACGAACACATGGCTTATCCGCCGTCCAGTTCGCAGTCCTTTCTCTCTGTTGGTAACTGCAGCGAGAAGTTCGTCCGAATGCAGGCTCCCCTTCATCAGGAGTTCTGCCTTCCCCTCACGAACCAGCTCCACCGCTCTTTCCGCAGCGGCATGGCTATGCGGAGTATCGATGAGCTCCACGCCACTGATATCAAGACCGCACGATTGCGCCACCGCACGGATCTTCTGTTCGGGGCCAACCAAAAGTGGGACAATCATGCCGGCTTCTGCGGCGTCAATAGCTCCCCGAAGTGACGTCTCATCGCACGGATGCGCCACAGCAGTGGTAAGGGGAACGAGAGCCTGTGTCGCCGCGATCAGGTGCTCATATTTCTCATGTTTACGGATGGGTGAGACGACAGCCTTTCTAGGCATCGCAGCATCCTTTCATATCCCAGACAACGTCACAGCCCCGAATTGGATCGCTACCACTCAAGAAAAAGGGCAGCGTCACCACGCGTCCTCCGGGAAATATATGATCTCCGTGTGAAGCTTTTAGTGAAGCGGCCGGAGGTCTTTTTCTGAGAGAATTCATAGGTGATCCGCGGCAGCCATCGTTGGACGATCTATGCGTTCTGCCGAGTTTCGCAGGTGCCAATGATCTACGTTCATTGTTGTGGAATTGGATTGCTTTGACCTGCGTCAAAGTCCGACGGCGAGACCTTTCCGCGGGGATGGCTTCACAAAGTTTTGCGGGCCTATCTATCAAAGCGTTGAGGCGGCGTTCAGGCTAACGCCACCTCTAAGAGCCTTTGCCGGGTATCCCTCGGTCGGAGGGACTGCGAATCTATTCTTAGATCTTACGCAGGTGAGCAGCGGTCTTATCTCGTTGGACTGTCCCGCCCATAAGCCCGTCGTAGTCAGTGCCTGTTTCGACAGTCCAGGACTGCCAACGCTCGACTGCCCAAAGCACTCCGGCAAGAATTACAGCGAGCCCGATTGCGGTCGCCCAAAAGGGCAAGCCAAGGAGCTGATCAAAGCCGATTTTCTCACCCTTCTCGTTGAAGAAGGCCTTGATGGGGACGTCGAAATATCCGTACGTGATGGCCCCGGCAATACCACCCACGAGCGTGAAGATTGCATCGCGGTAGCCGGCACCGATCTGGGCCAGCGTCGTACCTGGACAAGCTCCGGCAAGCGCAATGCCGATGCCAAGGATCAGCCCACCGATCATGTCGGCCTTATACAATAAGGGTTTGAGGCTGAGCTTCACTCCGAACATGCCGTTCATGACTGCAAGGACAATGAGCCCTGTAATCACGGCAGACAGGAACACTTTGAGCATCAGAAAATTCTTGAGCTGCATTTGACCGACAATGACGCCGGGCTCAAAGACGCGGCTCTTTTCCAAAACGAAGCCGAACACAATGCCGGTGGCCAATCCGATAAGAATGGCATTCAACACGGACATGTCATCTCTCCTTTGTGAATTCGCTCACGCACGGCGGAACAGGGCGGCGGTCAGAATGCCACCGGCGAACATCGCGGCGACGGCGAGCGTCGATCCGACGGAAAGTTGCGCCATCCCCGAAATGCCGTGACCTGACGTGCAGCCGCCAGCAATGCGGGCGCCGAACAGCATGATGAAACCTGCGAGGAAGGCGACCGGTGCACGAGCACTCAACGTCGATGTTCCGATTGTGCGTGCCCACACCGGTGAGATGGTTTGCCGACGGGCGCCGGAAAGGCGCATCGATAGAAATGCGCCGACGGCAATTCCGCCGACAACGGCAACCTGCCACCAGTTCTTTGCGCCCCACAAATGCTTAGCCAGATAACTGACATCGGAGACTTGGCTGTCGAACAGTGAGGCGATGTGAGCGCCGACCGTTACAAAGGACGATGACGCGCCAAGCGCCGTCGACATGAGCAGGAAGGTCGGGATTTGTAGAAGGCCGATGATCACGCCAGCAACGTAGGGAGACCACGCCTTATCAGTGAGGTTAAGCATTTAACCCCTCCATGTCGTTTGTTTGTGACTCTTCTTCTGGACTTACAAAGCGACCTTTAGGGCAACGCCGACGGTCAACGCGCCCCAGATCATCATGTTGAAGAAGCTACGTAGCACCTGGCGATGATCACTCTCAGCCGGCACACCGAACGCGTCGCAGATCAAGTCACCCGGCAAGAAGAATAAGCGCATCACGTCTTACCTCCTTCCTTCGATGCCCGCGGCTGGCAGGTGTTGATACCGAGCAGGGTATAAGGCGGGCACCAGCCTATGATGGCTGATGCAAGCGGTAAAAGACCGACCCATCCCCATGGTGTTTGCGGCCCGACGAACACAAGGCTGATTAGAACGACGCCCACAAGAGCGCGTATGGCCCGGTCGATGCCACCCACATTACATTTCATGGTCGCCTCCATTTTTCTTTGATGGAGGTCAAGCTAGTTGGAGCGTAAGCGGAAGTATGTGACTAAGTCACAAAGCCGGAGTGAGGGAATTGGCAGGTCTGACTAGTGCTCAGATGCGAGCCGTTCGAGTGCAGGGCGATTGTTGATTTTGATGTGCCCTCGCGTCACCGCAAGCCAGCCTCGACGCTGAAACTCGGCAAATATCCGGCTAACGACCTCGCGCGCCGTTCCAAGCTCCGAGGCGATCTGCTGCTGCGTACTCGTGACATCGTCCGCGCCGTGGGACAATTCCAGAATCTTATGAGCGAGACGAATGTCCATGCGCGAAAATGCGATCTCTTCGATGATCCGGAAGAGGTTTGTCACGCGCGTACTAAAGGCTGTGAAAACGAAGCGTCGAAACTCGTGCGAACGGGCGATAAGCTCTTCAAATGTGGTGCGCGGAATGGCAACGGCATGAATATCCGTTTCCGCGATCGCCTCGGCTGGATAGTCTTCATACCCCATGAGGCAGGCAGTTGTGAGCGCGCAGCTCTCGCCCGCAGAGACACGATAAAGTACGATTTCCCGGCCGGTTTCCGAGATCTGCTGGACGCGCACGCTACCATCCAGCAAAAGCAGGTAACTCTTAGGAGCCTGACCCGGCCCATAGATGCGACTGCCGGACGGGAGTGAGACCACGGCGCTGTTACGCATCAGGATATCGACCACATCTGGCGGCAGACGCTTAAGCCCCGCGAACTGATCAATCCATTCAGCTTCCTGAGACATCGAAGGCTCCGTGGGTTTCACCTGATGCGGTGAGGGGCAATACGCATACGCTTCCCTACGGGCTAAAAGGGCGCGAGCCAAGTCTTATCCCGATCCTCATTGCGCTGGGCGAATGGAAGTATCTCATTCAGGAAGTGCGGAAGGAAAGAGGTGTTCGAGCCAATTGCGCACGCCCTTCGGGACGCCTTAGTATTAGTCTCGCAAGGGATCTATGAGCTTCGCGGGACATATGGCACCCCGATGGAAATATTCGCGTTGGCAACCGGACACTTCGGTGGAGATCGGTTGTCTGCAGGCGACCGCCGCCCGTTCGCTTGTCCCTCACTTTCATAACGAAGTGCAGCTTGTCTCCGTGAGGCGGGGATGGCGCAGGTTTTCAACACCGGCAGAGGTGTTCCACGTTTGCGAAGGCGAGATCCTAATGCTGCCCGCGGGAATGCCACACGCATCTTCGGCAAGTGCAAGATCATCCGTCATAAACGTTTATTTGCCCGCGGACCATGCGGCGGTATGCGTGCGCGCACGACCTCAACTGATCCGCAGTCCCAATGCCCGCAAACCGGAAGACATTCTGGATGCAATCGGTTCATTGAAAATTCGCGACACACCCAATGAGCACGATGAAACATGGATGGCTATGCGCGACCTCGTTGCCGGCACAGACGCAAGGATCGCGGATCTCGCTAGCCAGCTAGAATATTCGACAGACGGTTTCATTCGCGCATTCAGAAGTAACGTCGGCATAACCCCCGCCGCCTATCGGCTGGCGCACCGGCTGACGGTAGCGAGAAAGTGCTTGAGATCTGGAGAGGCTCCCGTCGACGCGGCATATGATGCGGCGTTTGCCGATCAAAGCCATTTGGGCCGCTCATTTGTAAGGGCGTATGGAACGACACCCGCTGCTTATAGATCCGCGTTCCTCTGAACCGGCGTAGTCGATTTCATTCCAGACGATCGAAGCCAAACAGTGCCACTCCCAGAGCCGTTTCCAGCTCTGGAGTGCCGACCCATGTCCGATCCTTACACAACGCCTGAGCCTGCCGCTTCTGCGCTCATCACGATCGACCTTCAAAACGATTTTACACTTGAGGGTGCGCCGGCAATGATCGCAGGCACCGCTGCCATCGTGCCCGCCGTACGCAAATCGCTTGAAGCGTTTCGCAAAGCCGGACGGCCAATCATCCACGTCGTTCGCTTGTACAAAGCCGACGGCTCGAATGTGGACCTGTGTCGCCGACACTTGATCCAACGCGGAGCGGTAATCGCGCGACCGGCCACGGAAGGCGCAGAGCTGGTCGACGCATTAAAACCGGACGATGCTATACAACTTGATGCCGATACGCTCCTCGCGGGACGCCTCCAAAGCATCGGCCCGAACGAATGGATTCTCTATAAGCCGCGATGGAGCGCGTTCCATGACACGATGCTCAAAGCGGTTCTGGATGATCTCGACGTGACGACACTTGCGTTCGCGGGATGCAATTTTCCCAACTGTCCGCGCGCAAGCATTTACGACGCGAGCAATCGTGATTACCGGCTCTGCGTCATAGCCGACGCGATGTCCGAACTTTACGAAAGAGGCTTAGCCGAGCTGCAAGGCATCGGCGTCCACATTCTGACATCAGACGACGTCGAGACATGGTTGCGCTCAAGCTAGACGTCGCGTGGGGGTGCAATATTACACAAATCAAACAGGCAGTTAGCCCATCTGACCGGTGGCATCATGCGCAGCGCAAGCCGGGCTCTGAAATCCGTTGTCACGGATTTGCTACATGGCGAAATTCGACCCGACCTATAACTTCATCGTGTACTACTCCGGCGACATCAACAATCCGACATCGCCATACAATCAGACGGTGATGACGTCGCAGCGCGGAGGTGTGAATGCCACGATGGAAACGTCGTTGGATGCACTGATGCCGGGTGCGTTGCTTTTCTGGGGTGGTGATCTCATTCGCGAGAGCGCTGGGCAAGAACTTGTCGATGGCCGCGAGGTGCAGACGCCGTATGAGCTTGGCATCCGTGGTGCCGATACGACATGGCGCAGCAGCCTGACCGGCTTCATCAGCACCAGCGAAAAGGGTGTAAGCTTCGATCCGGCGACCAACACGATCACCCAGCAGAAGGAAATGATCTACGGTGTCGAGTTCGCGGGAGAGGTAGCCGTCACACAGAACCTGTCACTCGGAACAGTGTTTACGTGGCGCGAGGGTCGCTACGACGATGATGGGGATGGCGGCCTGGATAGCCATTTGCTCAACAACCGCATCGCAACGCCTTTCCGCGGCACGATCTACGGAGATTATCGCTTCGAGAACGATTGGATCCTTCACTTAGAAGGCGAATGGTGGACGGGACGCGAAGAGCCCATCAACATCGCGGGTGACATCTACCCGATCGAACCGGCCTTCCTCGTGAATGCCAGCCTTGCGATCCCCTACGAAGGTGGCCAGTTCTATCTCGGTGCAACGAACCTGCTGGATACTGATGACGAAAATCCGACGGCGACCTCCGTGCGCAACCTCACGGTCAACGGTTTGGGCCGTACCGTCACCGTAGGCTACCGCAAGACCTTCTGAGCAAATTGAGGCTTGCGAAGAAACCTCCGAAAGCCGCAGGAACATCGTCGCCAAGCCGATGTCACGCCGCGCTTATCGGCTAAGAGCCAGCCGCTCGGCTTCGTATTCTGCAATGCCTTCATCGTTGCCTTGCGCAAAGACGGCGACGATCGGCCGGTCGGGAAGATCCGCGAAGCAGTAGAGGGCAGACGTGCTACCTGGCCCGCCGCCGGTGTGACCATAGACCTGTCCGCCGCTGACCATAGTACCGATCATCAGCCCAAGGCCGTAACCGGTTTTACGCCAGGGACGACCGGGCACCTCGTCGCCGAGAGCATAAACTTGGCGCATCGCGCGAGCGGATTTGGCTGAGAGAAAGCCACGAGCGAACAGCCGCCGAAGGAAAGAGACGGCATCGGAGGGTGGCCCGATGAGAAGGCTATGATAAACCCATCCCGGATCGTAGCCTTTGGCATTGCCCCATTGCGTCAGGCCCAGATCATCCAACGTCGTTGCAATCCGCGTGTGCTGCAAGTCCATGGGCTCGAAGACAAGCTTGCGGAGAGACGCGTCGATGTGGGTACCTGTCGTCTCCTCAATCAACTGTCGGACAAAGAGATAGCCGACGTTTGAGTATGACCAGCCGTTACCGGGTTCAAACAACAACGTATCGGCATCCAGCCGAGCGAGCAGGTCCTCGACTGGCCAAACCGGATCTCCAGCAGCAACCGCTCCATGATAGGAAGGCCCGCCGTAAGTGTTCACCCCGGCGGTATGTTGGAGCAGGTGCCGGAGTGTATAACGGCGATCCTTGAACGGGGAATCCAAAGAAAGCCTTCCCTCATCGACAAGACGCAGCGCCGCAGCCGCAAGCACCGTCTTCGTGATGCTCCACCACGGAAACAGGGCCCGCGATTCACCGGTGATCGGACTGCCCTCGCGTGCGAGCGCGGAAAAGAGACGGGCGTTCGACATGAAAGAGAAGCTCCAATTTTCGGATCTGCAGCGAACCAACGGATGCCTAAAGCATTACGATGTCCATTCGGAGGACTCAGGCGGCATAATTGCGCCGCGAGCCGATGATTTGTTCCGAGCGAATTTCCAGCACTTCTCAATGAGGTTCTCATGATCCCGTCCGGAACACGCCAACTCGTGCGGCAACGGTTGCTGTCGACGTTGGCGTTCCTATGTCTTGCTTGCCTTGGAACACCCACTAGCGCGACAGAGCGCAACGTACGTGATGACCTCACCGCCATCTTTAAAGAGCACGGCACGACCGGCACGTTCGTTCTTTACGACGTGTCGGCCGATCGCATGACGCTCGTGAACGCCGAGCGAGCCCAAACGCGTTTCGTTCCCGCCTCCACCTTTAAGATCGCCAACAGTCTTATCGCGCTTGAGACAGGAGTGGTGAAAGACGAAAACGAGGTCATCCCGTACGGCGGCAAACCGCAACCGTTCAAGCAGTGGGAACGGGATATGCCGATACGCGAGGCCATCGTCGTATCGAATGTTCCTGTTTATCAGGAACTGGCGCGCCGGATCGGGCTTGAGCGCTATAACCAATGGCTCCGGAGGATCGGCTACGGTAACGGCGACCCAGGGTCTGAGGTCGATAGATTCTGGCTCGACGGGCCGCTCGAAATCGGTGCCGTCGAGCAGGTCCAGTTTCTTGCACGTCTGGTCCAGCGCGAACTCGATGCCTCGGAGCGCGCGCAAAAGGCTGTGCACGACATCCTTCGGCTGGAGAATGGAGACGGGCCGGCACTCTACGGCAAAACAGGCTGGCTGTTTTCACGGACGCCGCAACTTGGTTGGTGGGTCGGCTGGGTGGAGCGCGAAAATGGGATATTCACTTTCGCGCTCAACATGGACATCCTCGAAAAAGATGATGTGAAAAAACGCGTTCCCATTGGCAAGGCTTTGCTCGCCAAGTTGGGCGTCCTTTAGTGCGGGCCCTGTTACATGGCGCCGCAGGCTCTGCCGATAAGTTGATCTGCAACTTTTTTCTGGTCGTCGCTTAAAGACGCGTAAAGTTTCTCTGCCGCAGGCTTCACCTCTTTGAGGGACGAGAGCATTGTCTCCATGCCTTTGATGCGCGCGTCCATGCGGTTCAGCGCGTTGCCGGTCTGCATAGTTTCCATCATGGCTTGATGTACGCCTTGCATGTTGGCGACGCGTGCTCTCACGGCGTCGGCATAGGCCGCCCATGCATCCTTTTGAGGGTCGGTGATCCCGAGTTCAAATTTCAAGTAGGCAAGGCGCGCCTCGACCATCGCGCCCATTCGTGCGCCGCGCATCATCCCCATACCGTGCCCGCGCATCATGCCCTGACCCATCTGGCCTTTGCCCATTCCTTGTCCCATCATCCCGCCGCCCATCATGCCGTGCCCCATGCCACCGCCCATCATCCGCATCATGGGACAGTCCCCACCCATCATGCCCATCTCGGGAGCGTTTTCGGAATTGTCCTGCGCAAGTGCAGGCACCACAAGGAGTGCGCTCAAAGCGCAGATGCCGAGTGTTGAAGAAGCTAGTTTCCACATGGTGTTACATCCTCTGTGTTGCTGGATTTAATGAACAGTCCGGCAACCGAGGCGTCAGCCGCGTTGACATTGGTCAACTAATGGGACGAAGGCGGTTCAACTAATCGTGTCGCCATTTACGGGCGGGTGGCCCAAGACTAGGCGCATCGCACAACGTTTCGTCTCAGGAAGACCGTGCTCGACTTCCTTTCGCAATAGCGCGATGAGGCGGTCATCGAGTTGATCAACTCGAAGAGTTTGGAAGCCTAATGATTGATAGAAGGGCATGTTCCATGGGACGTTGCGGAAAGTCGTAAGCGTTATAGCAAACAGTTTTCTCGCCTTTGCACTGGCAATGACTTCTCGGATCAACGCCGTTCCGCACCCCCGTCTCTGATGGTGATGCCGCACGGCGAGCTGCCAGATATGGAACTCCTGTCCGTACACTTCCGCATTGAGGAACCCGAGAAGACGATTTTGTTCATCAGTAGCGACCCATGAGGTGCCACTCCGGAGGAAATGCAGATGCTCCTCGGGGGATTGCCCATTGTCATCGGCGATCCAGGCAAGACCGGGGATCACGCGAAAGGTCTCTCCCGATGAACGTTCAATGGCCGGGAGGGCCGCTATGTCTTCTTCTCTCGTTAGACGGATAATTGCAGACATGAACCGAGTGCTGATTAATTCCATCCCCTAGGAAGGCAGAACTTTGACGATGAGTATATGAGTTCACCCAAACGCCTGGATCCCGGTTTGAGCACGCCCAAGAATGAGCGCATGGATATCGTGCGTGCCTTCGTACGTGTTCACCGCTTCAAGGTTCAAGACGTGACGGATCACATGAAACTCATCCGCAATGCCATTACCGCCATGCATGTCTCGCGCCGTACGAGCGATATCAAGCGCTTTGCCGCAGTTGTTGCGCTTCAGAAGTGATACAGCTTCCGGCGCGAGGCGCCCCTGATCCTTGAGACGTGCGGCATGGAGGCAGGCCGTCAGCCCCAGCGTGATCTCCGTCTGCATGTCCGCCAACTTCTTTTGGATCAGCTGATTGGCCGCTAGAGGACGTCCAAATTGTTGCCGGTCGAGCGTATATTGCCGTGCAGCGTGCCAGCAGAATTCAGCAGCGCCCAAAGTGCCCCAGGCAATGCCAAAGCGGGCGTTGTTGAGGCAGCCAAACGGGCCCTTTAATCCGCGCACATTCGGAAGGATGTTGGCTTCGGGCACGAAGACGCCATCCATGACGATCTCGCCCGTCGCCGACGCGCGCAATGAAAACTTTCCCTCGATCTTGGGAGACGTCAGCCCGGCCATACCCCGCTCGAGGATGAAGCCCGCGATTGAGCCATCATCCGTCTTCGCCCATACGATGAAGATGTCCGCGAGTGGCGAATTGGTGATCCACATTTTCGCGCCGGAGAGTTCATACCCGCCGCTGACCGCCCGCGCCCGTGTGCGCATCCCGCCAGCATCCGAGCCATGGTCCGGCTCGGTCAGCCCGAAGCACCCAAGGATCTCACCTTTTGCTAGGCCCGGCAGATAAGCTTGGCGCTGCGCCTCAGAGCCGTAGGCATAAATCGGATACATGACGAGGCTGGACTGCACGCTCATGGCCGAACGGTAGCCGCTATCGACCCGCTCGATTTCCCGGGCGATGAGCCCATAACAGACAGAGTTAACGCCGGCGCCACCGTAGGTTTCGGGGATGGTGGGGCCGAGCAACCCCATTGCCCCCATCTCCGCCATGACGCTGCGGTCGAAATTCTCGTTCCGGTTGTCATCCAGAACCCGCGGCATAAGCTTGTCTTGTGCAAACGCCCGGGCACTATCCTGAACTGCCCGTTCTTCGTCCTCCAGGGCACCCTCGATCAACAGGGGATCAGCCCATTGGAACGGGGTTGTTTGTTCCTGATTGGACTTCTTGGTATCCGGCTCGAGCATCTTGAGATCCTTCTGGAGCACCGCACGTCACAATTGAAGGGCGTTTGGGCGCAAGGTTCAATTGCAATTTCCGCTCACGTCGGCAAACTGACGTCTGTTCGTCATCGGTTGCGGCCAGAGAAGCCACTTCAATCGGCGCGGACAAGCAAAACGATTACGAACGATGTTGGAGGAATACGTATGTGTTTTAGGGTGGGTCGCACAGCTACGTGCGCACTAACTGCAATACTGTTCGCAGCCTCAACCGCCGTCTCCGCGCGCGCGGAGACGTTTATTAACGTTCTTACCGGAGGCACAAGCGGCGTCTATTATCCTTTGGGCGTTGCACTATCCAAGATCTACGGCGAGAAGATTCCTGATGTACGCACCCAGGTTCAATCGACGAAAGCATCCGTCGAAAACCTGAACCTTCTGCAGAAGGGACGCGGAGAGATCGGATTTGCCCTGGGTGACTCCGTCAAGTTGGCCTGGGAAGGCAATGCTGAGGCCGGCTTTCCTCAAAAGCTTGATAAGCTGCGCGCCATTGCGGCGATCTACCCGAACTACATCCAGATCGTTGCTTCTAAAGATAGCGGCGTAAAATCGTTCCAGGACCTCAAGGGTAAAGGTCTTTCAGTCGGCGCGCCAAAATCCGGGACCGAACTCAATGCACGCGCAATCTTTGGCGCTCTGAACATGAGCTATGATGATCTCGGTAAGACGGAATACCTGCCATTTTCCGAGTCCGTTGAGCTGATTAAAAACCGCCAGCTCGATGCGACCTTGCAGTCGGCGGGCCTGGGCGTTGCCTCGATCCGCGATTTGGCTGCGTCCGTTCCTATTCAGATGGTGGCGGTCCCAGCAGAAGTTGCTGAAAAACTGGGAGCACCTTATGTTGCGGCGGAAATTCCGGCAGGCACCTATGATGGCCAGACGGAAGCCGTCCCCACCCTGGCAGTTCGCAATATTCTGGTGACCCATTCCGGCGTCAGCGACGAAATTGCCTACCAGATGACAAAGCAGCTCTTCGAAAATCTTCCCGACATGGTCGCAGCGCATAAGGCTGCGGCCGCAATCAAGCTCGACACTGCAACAAAGGGAGTTCCCGTGCCGTTACACCCTGGCGCGGAGCGCTACTATAAGGAAAAGGGTTTGCTGCCCTGATAATATTTGCCGACGCCCGCCACTGTGCGGGCGTCGGTCATTTTGCTTGAATGATCTCCGCCAGGAAACCTTGGAGGGTTACGAGCGTGAGCAGCCACGTGCCTCGCGATACCGCAGGTGTCGCCAGCCCCGCGTCCCCGGCCTCCGGTCCGCGCGAAGCGTTGAGCCATACCTTTCCCCATGGCCCCGTGGGCTGGCTGCTATTTGCTATCGCTGTCGCCTTTTCACTTTTCCAGTTGGCGACCGCCGCTCACGTTGTTGATCTGCCGAGCCAACTCGTACGCAGCTTCCACGTTGGCTTTCTCGTACTTCTGTCGCTCCCGTTAGGAGCCGCGCTTGCGCGGGTAAAATGGCCGCTGACGGGTCTGGCATGGCTTCTCGGGCTCGCGGGCTTCGCAGTCGCCATCTACCAGTGGTGGGAATACGAGCCCCTTCTCCTGCGCGCCGGCGATCCCAACAACATCGACTTAATTGTCGGCATCATCTCGCTGGCCGTCGTGTTCCTCGCGACCATTGTCGTCATGGGGCCGGCGTTACCTATCCTTGCGGGGTTGTTCCTTCTTTATTGTTTGTTTGGACAATATCTGCCCGCGCCGCTCAATCATCGCGGCTACGATCTCACACAGGTGATCGACCACATGGCCTTCGGGACCGAGGGCATTTATGGCATTCCGGTCTTCGTTTCCTCGACATATATCTTTCTGTTCATCCTGTTTGGCGCATTTCTTGAGCGCGCAGGGATGATCCAGCTGTTCACCGATGTGTCGATGGGCCTGTTCGGACGCAGTCGAGGTGGCCCCGCCAAAGTCGCGGTATTCTCGTCTGGCCTTATGGGAACGATCTCAGGCTCCGGCGTGGCCAACGTCGTAACGACAGGCCAGTTCACGATTCCCCTGATGAAACGCTTTGGCTACAAGGCGGCTTTCGCGGGTGGGGTCGAAGCGACAGCTTCCATGGGCGGGCAGATCATGCCTCCAGTTATGGGCGCCGTCGCGTTCATCATGGCTGAAACTTTAGGCGTCGCATACGCGGAGGTCGTCAAAGCCGCAATTGTCCCTGCCGTCTTGTACTTCGCGTCCGCCTTCTGGATGGTGCACCTCGAAGCTGGCAAGCGCGGCCTGATGGGCTTGGGTGATCACGAAGTGCCATCAGCGCTCGATGCGATCAAACAGCAGTGGTATCTAATCCTGCCGCTCGCCGCGCTCGTCTACTTGCTTTTTTCCGGCTACACGCCGCTTTATTCCGGAACGGTTGGCTTAGTTCTGACGCTATTGCTGATACTTGGCAGTTCGGTCGCTCTAGAGCTTCCAAATATCGTAATCCGTTCGATCTTTTGGATCGGCTTGGGAATTATCGCGGCACTCTTTCTTGAATACGGTTTGCAAATCGTTGGCGCGGCCATTGCGCTGCTCATCGCTTGGAACTTCCTAACTAAAGGTGGTCGCGAAACCCTCAGCGACATTGTGATCGGACTTGCTGAAGGGGCAAAAACGGCACTGTCCGTCGGCGTTGCCTGCGCGATCGTCGGTATCATCATCGGCACGATGACATTGACGGGGGCCGCAACAACGTTCGGTGGCTTTATCGTGTCAGTTGGGGAGCACAACCTGTTCCTCTCGCTCCTGCTTACGATGATCACATGCATCATCTTAGGGATGGGTATCCCCACGATCCCAAACTACATCATCACTTCATCGCTCGCCGGTCCGGCGCTTCTGGAATTAGGCGTGCCACTGATCGTCAGTCATATGTTCGTTTTCTATTTCGGTATTCTGGCTGACTTGACGCCTCCCGTTGCGCTGGCCTGTTTTGCAGCCGCTCCAATTGCGCGGGAGTCCGGTCTCAGGATCTCGATTGAAGCCGTGAAGATCGCCGCCGCCGGCTTTGTCATTCCCTTCATCGCGGTCTACACCCCGGCCCTAATGCTGCAAGACGGTGGGCCGCTTGCCGAAGCCATCGGCTATCCCGCCGCTGTCGCCTACATTGTCGGCAAGACCGTGCTTGCCGTCGGCCTATGGGGCGCGGCCATCATTGGCTATCTGCGCGGGAGCATGTCCGCTCTCGAACGCATATTGGCAGCAGCAGCAGCCGTCACAATGATCGCGGCGCTTCCCGTGACTGATGAAGTCGGTTTTGCGCTTGCAGCTGTGGTCATCTTTTTGCACTGGCGCAGGACATCCGGCCACACATCCGTTGAACCGGGAGGATCAGGTTGAGCCTTTGCCTGCTCGCGAGTGGAAAGCTCACCGTGATCGCCGCCAGCGCGTTCACTCTCGCGTGGACACATTCCGTCGAGCGGATCGCCTGGGAAGAAGATTGGAAGCTAACGCCGCGTGGTCTTGAAATCGTCGAAGCCAGAGTCAAGGGCTCCGGTGCAGGAATGGAACCGCCCGAAGGTGCCGTATTGTCAAAAGGGTGGTGGCACTACAAGCCGCCCTTGGCTCCGATCAAGGAGCTCCACTTGGCTGCGTCAGGCGCGACTGCACCTTGGAGCCTGTGTACGCTAAAAGGCTGCGTGAAAATCTCTCCCGATCCTGAAATGGAAGCGGCAACGCTTGGCCGCTGTGCGGAGAGCGTGGACTAGAAGCCACAAACGCACGCTGTGGCACCCCGGAATGTTTCCCAAATTTATAGGCAATGATTGCGTTGCACCAAGCAACGGCATATTCACCTATTAAAGCCCACGGGTCAGCGCTGGGGGCATAGGCCCCACGGGGCAGCGCGGCCTGTTATGGCGAGGTCTCCCCGATCTCGCAAAGCAATGGGTACGCGTGCGTATCCGCAGGTAGGTGCAGGGTTGTGTTATGAAGAGGCTCGTAGTTGTTGTGGTGGTTTTGCTGTTGGCGACCGCGGTCGGCGCCGCGGTACTCGTCCAGCAAGGCTACTATGACCTGAATAACCTGAGATTCACCGACAACGCCGGCACCTCGGCTCCGGCAAACACCAAGGAAACGGTTGCGGCCGCCTCTGCGGCGACGCCAACACCGGCAGCGTCGACCAAGACTTCTCAGACTACGTCCAGAGCAAAGACCGAAGCGGAGAAGGTCGCGGCCGTCGATCCTTCCTCGCGCGCTTCTGCACAGGGCGATTCAACACCGCGCGCAGGAAAGTTAGCCGACGGATTGGCCTTTGATATTGCGCGGATACAACCTGATGGCGTTTCTGTTTTTGCCGGTCAGGGTAAGCCCCGCCAATTTGTTCGCGTGCTTGCTGACGGTGAGTTGGTTGGCACGGCGAAGGTCGATGACAATGGTGAGTGGGTTCTAATTACGGAACGCAAGCTCGCGAGCAACGATCCAAAACTTAGCTTGGAAGTCGGAGAGGCCCCGGCAGAGACATCCACTTCCGCTGACGGAAACTCCTCCGCGCGGATGGCGGCCGTTGATGACGCGTCATCTAACGCGGACGCGTCGAAGCAATCACCGGGCACGTCAAAACCCGGTCAGACCGCGCGCGACGTCAACGAAAAGATGCTGAGCGATCTCCAACGGCTCGTCGATGATGCGCGCCAAAGCGAGAACGGCCCAAAACGTGAACCAGCAGGTGTCGATACTTCGGCTGCCGAACAAGCGGAAACCGGGCCGGCAGATGCGGGATCTGTTGCCTCAGCTGCAACGGACGCGGACGAAGTCATGAAGCTCGCAGCAATGTCGGACGAACAGCCAGGGCGCACGCCACTCGTCGCTGAAGACAAGAAGATTCCAATTCCGATCCAGTTCGTCTACCGCGAGGCGATATTCACACACGATGGTGAGAAGGCGGCCGATTTGCTGCTCGAGTATCTCAAGCGCCGCAAACTGGACACGGTGACGCTCTCGGGTCACGCCGACGAACGCGGGACGCCCGAACTGAACATGGAGCTCTCTATGGACAGACTCAAAACCGTGGAGAACTATCTCCGCACCGGTGGGTTCACGGGCGAATTGCTACTTTTGCCGAAGGGTAAAACGGAGCCATTTACCGGTGTCGACCGTTCGAACTTCTCCCGAGAGGACCTGTACCAGCTGGATCGAAGGGTTGAACTACGACTGGCTAACTAAGCTGAGTTACACAAGCCGGTCACTTGGCTCATGACCTGAGAAAAAGGCATCCAGATTGTCCAGGGCGCGAAAGCCCATCGCATCTCGCGTTTCGCGCGTCGCGCTGCCGATGTGCGGCAACATGAAAACGTTGTCGAGTTTCGACAGCTCTGGATTGCCTCCGGGCTCGCGTTGAAAAACATCGAGACCAGCTGCTGCCAGTTTCCCTGATTTCAATGCATCAATGAGGGCCGCCTCATCGACAAGGCTACCACGGGCCGTGTTGACGAGAATGGCGCCGTCCGGCAGCAGCGAGAGCCGTGCGCTGTTCATCAGGTTGAGCGTTTCGGGACTCGCGGGGCAGTGAAGGGAAACGACGTCGCAGTGTCCTAACAGCTGTTCGACTGTTTCATGATAGACGCCATTCATTTCCTTTTCCGGCGGCAGACGACGCCGATTGTAGTAGTGAAGCTCCATGTCGAAGCCTTTGACCATGTGCGCAAAGGCAAGTCCGACGCGGCCCATGCCAACGATCCCAAGTCGTTTGCCGGTAAGTTGGGTTCCGACCATGAAGGACGGGCTCCAGCTCGTCCATTGCCCGGAACGCACGAGCCGGTCGCCTTCTCCTGCGCGCCGTGCCGCGGCCAGCATCAGCAAAGTGGCGATTTCAGCTGTCGCTTGCGAGAGAACGTCGGGCGTGTTGGTGACGACAATCCCACGCGCTTTGAGCGCAGGAAGATCGCAATGGTCAACGCCGACGGAGTGGTTGGCAATGATCTTGACGCGATCGGAAAGCCGGGAGGCTACGTCCGCAGAAAAGATCTCTGAATGGCACGGGAGGATCGCGTCAATCTCACTGCTCATGGCGACGATCTCATCGCCGGAATAAACCCGATCCTCGGGATTGAGCCGAACTTCATAGTCGCGTGCGGCGCGCGCTTCCGTAGCTGGCGAAAGTTTGCGGGTGATCCAAAGAACAGGTTTATCGCTCACGGTCTATCCGGCCCTCTTTGCCAGGTTAGGAGATGCGCCGCTTGAGATGGTGGGATGGTGCAATGACAGTATGCGGCGCTTCCAGTATCCACACCACGCCGGTCGAAGGAAACTCATAAACGACTTTTCCATCGAGTGTCTGAGCTGCAAGCCGTTCGATGACTATACGCCCGAAGCCCCATCGCTGCGGTTGCTCAACGTCCGGACCGTTGCTTTCGCGCCAGCTCAGGCGCAAGCCCACATTGTTTTCATTAGGAAGAGACCAGTCGATGTAGACTGTCCCTTCCTGACCACGAAGGGCGCCATACTTCGTCGCGTTCGTTGCTAGTTCGTGGAGCGCTAGGCCTATGGTCTGGGCGGCATCCGCCGTCAATGAGACCTCTGGCCCTTCTATGACGACGCGCCCGCCATCCTCCACGTCAGTAAAGGGCTTAAGTTGTTCGCGAATGAGCCGCGCGAGAGGAGCGTCGCCACGGTCTCGACCGAATACGAGTTCCTGAGACTGAATCATGGAATGCAGGCGCGACGTAAAGCCATCGAGGAAGTCGTCGATACTCGCGCTGCCCTTGCCGACTTGGCGGGCCATGGATTGGATAACGGCAAGCTGGTTCTTGTTGCGATGCGCAAGCTCACGCATCAGCATCTTGATGTGCTCAACCTGTTCTCGCGAGCGTTCCTCGCTGATCTTCAACGCTTCCGTACGTTCATGGATCAGCATCGAAGCGAGGCTCAACGTTTTCATGACCTGATCGGCTTCGGTAAGTGGTAAGCCTTCTGCCTCAACGACACCGCCGGACGCGAGCTTGCGTGTCGCGAGCGTAACACGCCCCATTGATCGAGCCATACGCCGTCCCACCAATATCGCAAGAAGCGTCGTCAGGATGCCGGCGAGAACGGCGGCGGACGCAAGCCAGCCGAGCGATTGCCAAAGCGAAGCTTCAAGCAAATTTTTGGGAGCGCTGATGATCGTACGCCAGCCAGTCAGGGTAGAGGTGTCCTGCATCTCAAGGCGGGTAACCCCATCCGTATCTCGCCTCTCCACCATGACGCCGGCAGGATGCCTCACAAGGTCAATGTCCGGCCCGCTCCCGTCATCGGGGGAGCGGGAGATGACCTCTCCTTTCTTGTCCGCTACTGCGATCGCCCACCCGGTAGGTAAAGCAGTCGTAGCGATGGTCTCGTGCACGCGCGCGGTCGTAATCGTCATCATAAGGATACAATGCAGAGCGCCATCCCGCATGACGGGAAGTCCTATGACGATGGCATCTCCATCACCGGGCGCGCCCATACCAACGAGTCCGGACACATGAACTCCCGGAGTCTCACCAACATGACGTGCGACGTTGCGATCGAAGGGACGTGGAGATGGCGCCCCGTAAGGCACGCGCGTATCGACGATGGGCTTCAGCGATGTGTCCAACAGGAGGACATATGTACGAGCATGACGCAGGGCAGCCTTAGTCTGCGCATGAAACGCTGCGTAATCATCCTGCGCGAGACTTTCAGAGAGCGCCAGCGCGCTGAGCAAAGTCACAAAGCCCTTAATCTCGCGATCAACGTCATTGGTGACATCAACCGATAGACGCTTCAGGCGTTCCTCATTGGCCGACATCTCTGCACGCGTGAACACCATGGCACCGAGTGCTGCGAAAAGCAGGAGCGGTGCTACCAGCGCCAGAGCGAAGCCGACGAGATGAGCGGTGAGCGATCGCGAGCGGTACTCGCTTCCTTGAGACATCCCGTCTGCCCAGTTGAATCAGTCATTGCGTTCCGCGCGCAAAACAGAGCGCGGAAGTGCGGCACCATTATCTCAACGAAGATCACACCGTGCCAAGCACTATTGTAATCGAGTAGCCGACAACCGGTCGCCTACTGACGAAACGAACGTCGCGACGTTAGGGGCATGGGCATTGAGAATATTTGATGACCAGTCTCTTCTGGTCTTTCAATTCGAACTTCAACAAATTTTGAAAGAAAATAGGATAATCAATGGAAATACATAAATTAAGAATATCTTCACCAATGCTCAAGGTATCTTGACGGCTTTCGGCATGAGATCGGCCGACGAGGCAAAGGCACCGTTCAGTAAATTCGGGACATCAGCAGCCGGTATAGGCTTTGAGAAATAAAAGCCCTGGCCATAGTCACAACCGACATTCGCCAGGAAAAGGTACTGCGCATTGGTTTCGATACCTTCGGCGACAATACTCAGCCGAAGCGCGCGACACATCTGAACGATCCCGCGAATGATGATCTGGTCTTCTTTATTCGAAAGGCAGTTGCGCACGAAGCCGCGGTCAAGCTTTAAGCCATCGATCGGCCAGTTGCGAAGATGCTGAAGGCTTGCGAAGCCGGTGCCGAAGTCGTCCAACGCGATGTGAATGCCCTGGCTGCGGAGTTCCGAAAGGCTCTTATGGATCTGGCCTTCAGGTGCCCCCATCGCGATGCCTTCCGTCGCTTCAACGACGAGGTCACGTGGGTTAAAGCGGTACATATCGAGCGCTTTGCTGATTTCGTCGGCAAAGCGCTTATTCATGAGGTCTGCAGATGTGACGTTAATGGCAAGACGTCCGGGTGCAAGGCCCTGCGCGCGCCACACAGCGTAGTCCTTCAACGCGGAATTCAACATCGCACGCGTCAAAAGAGGCGTGAGTGAGCGATCCGAAATTGCCTGGTTAAAGTCTTTAGGAGCGAGCAGGCCGCGCGTTGGGTGCTTCCAGCGGGCCAGGACCTCGAAGCCGACGGTGCGGCCCCACTTCAACTCCACAGTCGGCTGGTAGAAAGGAACGAACTCACCGTCGCTCAGCGCGCGGGAAATTTGAGCGCGCGCGGCACGCGGACGAGGCGCTGGACGATCTTTCGTCTCTGGGGCTTGAGAGGCCCTTCCAACAAGTGCAGCGGACTTCATTGTCGGTGCCGCAGGAACTGGACGGCTTTTGGGCGAACGGTTGGCCTGTTGGCGGAGTTTCAGGATGCCGGAAGCCGTTTCGGCCAGACGCTGCAAAACCGACAGCGCTGCGGCAGACAAACGCCGAGGCCGCGTATCCATCACACAAAGGATCGCAGCGCCATTTTCAGCGCCGGTTTCCAAAAGAAGTCCGGCATAAAATCGAATGTTGGGATCGTGACGGACCCACGCGCTTGCACGAAATCTCTCGTCTTTCGCCGCATTGCCAACGACGAACGTCCTGCCGCGATTAGTAAGCGTATAAGCGCAAAACGGGTTCTTGCGCGGGTGCGCCAGCGCATCGAGGCCGACACCCGTAACGAAGTGCTCTCGGTCGGAATCAACCAACGAAATGGCTGCGAGGGGACATCCGCTGATGTTGGAGGCAACTTCGCACAATGCTGCAAGCGCGCGTTCGGCCTCCACATCTGGGCGACCGGTCGACGCCCGCAGGGGCTCAATGTCGATGCGCGATCTGTACGAGGCCATAAGTCAATCCGGGCAAACACATGTTTAAGACAGTATGAAAGGCATGTCTGAGCATTAAGTTAAATTGTAACTATCTGCTCGGACCGGCCCCCTTCCGATATCTCCGGTTGGATGAGTATACCTCAGAAAGTCCCGTAAAACGGTATGTTTTCCGAATTATGGATGATCAAGTGAGCGCCTGTTGCTGATATCAGACGCGCAGTGCCCTCGTCCCACGGCCATCAACCCCCACGTCATACCTGTGAGCAGGTAAAAGTGCCGCCAGTGATCAGTATCAATAATAATACCTTCCAGAATGGTTGCCAGAAAGGCGGCATAGATCACTAGGAATAGCGGTCGCATTTCGCTTTTGCGCGCGGCGTGGCGAAGCCCAAATGCGGCTGTAACAGCAACAATGAGCCAGTAAACGCTACCGCCAAGCCATCCGGCATTGAGAAAGATGCTCAGATAGACGTTGTGCACTTCCTCACGGTGGTATTGCGTGCTGAACGTCAAGGCGCCGATACCCAATGGCTTTTCAGCGATGAGCTTGAGCGCTTTCGCCTGTCCGCCAAAGCGCCCGTCTGGGCCGGAATCGTAGCTCTGGCTGAGGCTGGCGCGTTGGCTGAGAAGGTCTGAAACGCCATCGAACTGAGCGGCGACGGCTACGATGGCGATGAGAGCAGCCACGCCTGCTGAGCCAAGCAGGATGACGCGGGCGCGCTGGCCGCTGGTCGGTGCCGTGACAAAGGCCAGATACCCGAAGATGAGAACGGCAATCGCGAGGTTAACCCAAGCACCTCGGGAAAAGCTGAGAAGAATGGCGAGCGCCAGAATTCCCGCGATAGCGAGCGGTACAATTGCCGAGCGGAGCGGGCGATTGATCACGAGGTGCAGCATGTACAAGGCAGGCGCAACCAGAAACGCGCCGAACACGTTCGGATCCTTGAAGGTTCCGGCGGCGCGGCCGTACTTCGTGAAGAGATCATAGGCGCCCGGCATGACGGAGAAATAGCCGACAATAGCCGCGCAGGCGGCCACCAACGCGGCACAAGTCCAGGCATTCAGGATGAGACGTGTGTGGGCATCCGGACGCTTGGCAACAAAGCCAGCGAAGACGAACGAGGCGAGGCTCAGGTAGAGCGAGATCGTCGTGAAGGTAACTGAGGCCTGGATATCCGGAATGGTCGCAGAAGATATGTATCCGCCTGCCGCCACAAACAGCCATGCTGACAGATAGAGCACGAGAACCGGCGTAGTCCTCACCAAGCCGACGACCGGAAGAAGCACGATGAGCCCCATCATAAGCGCATCGACCGGCGCAGGCTCACTAAACACCAGCCCGCTGCTGCCGATCGCGAGCCAGACGCAGACGAGAGATAACTTATGAACGACGCTCGCAGACCGCTCCTTAGGCGCGAAACGTAGCGACTGTGGGAGCGGCCTTCTGCCGATAAACGCTGCGTCTGCGGGTGCCATGAATACGCTCTACAATACCTAACCAGATCCTCAGTATGCGTTTTCGGTTTTGATAAGCGAAAACGGCGTCTTAGCGAGGATGTAGAGGTCCAAAAATACCGACCAGTTCTCGATGTAATAGATGTCATGCTCGACGCGCTTGACGATCTTGAGCTCAGTATCGGTCTCACCCCGCCAGCCATGGATCTGAGCCCATCCGGTGATGCCCGGTTTGACTTTGTGTCGGGCAAAATAGCCCTTCACGACGTCGTCGTAGAGTTCGGTCCCAGCCTTTGCAGACAATGCATGGGGACGCGGCCCGACGAGCGAAAGCTCGCCCTTTAGCACGTTGAACAGCTGCGGAAGTTCATCAAGGCTCGACTTGCGAATGAAGCGGCCGACGCGGGTAACACGCGGATCCCCCTTCGTGACGAGCTTGCTCGCTGTCGCATCGCAAAGGTCAGTGTACATCGAGCGGAACTTGAAAACTTCGATCAACTCGTTGTTGAAGCCATAGCGCTTCTGGCGGAACAGCACGGGGCCGCGGCTGTCGAGCTTGATGGCGATTGCCACCGCAGCCATGACCGGGGCCAAGGCGACAAGAGCCGCAACGGCGATCACCTTGTCGAACACAGATTTCGCGATGCCGCCCCAGGCTGCAATCGGTTTATCCATAAGGTCGATCATGGCCACGTCGCCAATCCGCGAGTACGCGTGCGGCGCAAAGCGCAGCCGCGAGGCGCCAGCCGGCATCTTGATATCGACGGGAAGCTGAGAGAGCTCGGTCAGGAGTTGGTCGATGCGTGCCTCTGCCGTGATCGGCAGTGCAACAATGATCAGGTCAACCCGTGTCGAGCGTGTGAATTGCACGAGATCTTGGAGTTTACCCAGCAGGGGATAGCCATTCGTGCTCAACGGCGCACGACCGTCACCGCGCTCATCAAACAGACCACAGATCCGGATATCGCTATTCAGGTCGTCCTCAAGCTGAGCAATCGCCGCTTCCGTAACGGGACCTGTTCCGTAAATAATGGCACGACGGCTAAGGCGGCCGCTACGATGCCAGCTCTGTGCGAGCGAAGCGACAACGAGCCGTTCGGCAATAAGGAGTGCGCCACCGGCGACAAACCAAGCGGCCATCCAAAAGCGGGAAAATTCGCCACCCAGCTTTGCGAAGAACAAACCAGCCGCAAGAAATGCAAACGCAACCATCCATCCCAAAGCGATACGCGGCAAATTGCGGACGCCGGCGACCAACCGGTCAATTCGATACAAACCCAGGTAGTGAAAACTTAAAATGGAGATACCAGCTGTCGCAAAAGCAGCGATCAGATAGCTCGCGTGCATGGCGGTGTTCAAATCTGAGACATATGCCGCTGCAACAATGAGCCCCGTCAGAGCGCACAACGTGAACTCGATGAAGCGGACGCTATCGCTGACAACGTTAGCGGAGATCAGCGGCGACTTTGCGTCTACTGAAAAATCCCATAAACGCGGCGCTTTGAGCGTGGTGACTGGTGTATCGGTGCAAACGCGGGCAACAGACTTGGACATGATCTTCTCTTCTGGGCATTGTCCCAATTTGGACAACTGCCCTGAAGGCAAGCAGTGATTGTGCCATAGCAGCCGCTGATACCGGAGTCCGCGTCAACGTTATCGATTAGGGTAAAGATCATCTGACAACGCGACTCGACCTGGCACATCGAACATGGCCGTGCGTATCAATTGTTCACGATAGAAGTCGAGAACCGCACCTGTCATTTTGGCGACGGTGAAGCGTTGAGCAACGAGGCCGCGTAGCTGGATTGCGCGGCTACGTGAATCTTCCATATCGTCCAGTGTTGCCGCCATGGCGCAGGCCAACGCCTCGACGTTATCTGGAGCTACGAGGCGTGTGGCGCTTCCGCGAACGATCTCGGGCATGCCGCCGACATTGCTGGCGATCAGCGGCAACCCCGCGGCGGCAGCTTCCAAGGCGACATAAGGCAGACTCTCAGCGCGTGACGGCATAACAAGCGCGCGCCCCATCGTGAACGCTTGCCGCGCAGGGAGAGCTCCTGTGAACGAAACCCGCGCGCCTAGTCCAAGCTCGCGCGCAAGGGCACGCAGCGGCATCGCATCCGGCCCGTCGCCGGCAATCACGGCACGCGGCGGTTTGGCAAACCGTAGCCGCGAGAGGGCGCGCAGGAGCAGGTCAACGCCCTTCAGGTCGCGCAACTCACCGACAAATACAAACTCGGCCGCATCCTCATGGGGGACAACAACATCAAAGTCTTCCGGGCTCAGGCCATTGGGGATGACGCGCTGGGCGACGCCGACCGATGCGACACCGCGCGTATAAATGTTTTCCGCAAAGGCGCTTTCAAAAATGACGCCTTCGCTCATCCGTGCGAGGGCGGCCTCCGTATAAACGTACGCGCGGCCTTTCAGGCCGCCGCCGAAGTAGTGAAGACTTCCACCGTGCGGTGTATAAAACCGAACAGGTGCGCGGCGTGACCATGGCAAGATGCGGCCGCCGAGGCGCGCATAGAGTCCACCCTTGGCGCCGTGTCCGTGTAAGACGTCGACGTCCAAGCTGCGTGCGAGGCGACGGGTGAAAAGGACAGCGGGAAGGTCTCCCGGTCCCGGCGAACGTGGCATGGGCGTCCGATACAGCCCAAGAGAGAGAGACGCTTCGAGTGACACGAGCCGGTCACCCGTGAGCCCATCGCAACTCGTGGAGTCAACAAGAACGCCGACCTCGTGACCAAGGGCTGCCTGCTCAAGGGCGAGGTCGCGGACGTGGCGGAATAGGCCGCCAACGGGCGCGCGTAGGATGTGCAGGATACGTAACGGCCAGCCCATCATTGTTTCACCTCAAACGCTTTAGCTCTCCAAACCTCAGAAAAACCGCTCGTAAACGAACACGGTGTCGCCGGGCTTGAGGACATAGTCCGCGGATGTCTCAAGCTGCTCGACCAAGCCGTTGATCCGACGCGTCACACGGAACGTGCGCGTGCTTGCGCGTTCGCTATAACCGCCGGCAATCGCGATCGCCGTCTCGACGGTCATGCCCGATACGTACGGAAACTGACCTGCGTTCCGGACCTCGCCCAGAATAAAGAACGGCCGGTTCTGCTGCAGATCGACCGTGACCTGCGGGTCGCGCACGTATTCGGCACCAAGCCGGCGTGTGATCACCCGCGTAAGGCCGTCGGTGGTCAACCCCCGAGCGCTGACGTTGCCGATCAGTGGCACCGAAATCCGTCCGGCATGGTCCACAACGTAAATCCGCGAAAGATTTGGCTGGCCATAGACAAAGATACGCAATCGATCGCCGGTATCGAGCAGGTAAGGCCCGTCGCTGTCAGCAACGGCTTGCGGACCGGCAAAATCACCGGGCTGAACAGTCGGTTCGCCCCAAGTGACATACTCAACTCGGGCGTCGGGCTCACTGATAGCTGCGCGCACGTCCTCGCCGAAAGGCGCTGGGCCATGACCGCTGGCACAGCCGCCAAGCAGCAGTGCAAAAGCCATTGGCACACAGGAAAGACGCAACGACATCACTTGTCACCTTGTCGAATAAAACTCGTTTAGCTCGGGTGTAGCCCGCACCGGGTTAAGAAAGACTCACCTCATGTGCAATTTCTGAACGGTTAAGAGATTGCTTACTCACGCACGGTCTAATCCCGTTGACGTATTGGACGTTAATCGCCCGATGGATACCGCATGCGTGACAAGAGCTTCGCCTCCCCAGACGATATTGACCTGATGGCCTTATGGGCGACCCTGCGTCGCGCCATGCCGAAGCTGCTTGTGCTGACGCTTGCCGCCGGGATCCTCACTTATGTCGTGCTGTCAATGATGGCACCGCGCTACACCTCGCAGGCCGAGATGGCGATTGTCGCCAAGGGAACGGCCAATCCGTTCAGCAATCCCAACAATCCAACTGCTGGCCTCGACACCTTACCCTCACGCATGGACAAGGAAGCGGTGAACACGCACGTCCATGCGCTGCTCTCGAGCAATCTCGCAGCGAGGGTCATCAAGGAGCTGCAACTCGACAGCCGCAGAGAGTTCAACGCTTCGTTGGGGCCGGTAGATTCCCTCGATACCGTTATGCGTCTGGTTGGTCTTGGCGGTAGTCGTCCTGGAATCTCCGACGAAGATGAAGCTTTAAAAGAGTTCTTCAGTCGGCTGGACGTTTACAGCCCGGCGGAAAGCCGCGTGATCAACATACAGTTCACCTCGGTTGATCCGGGGCTAGCGGCCAAGGTCGCCAACACTGTTGCTGAGACCTATCGCGAGGAATTGGCGCAAGCGACGGTCGCCGAAACGGACACCGTCCAAAAGTCGCTGGCTCCAAGGATCGAAGCTCTCAGCGAGGAAGTTAGCAAGGCTGAATCCGAGGTCGCAAACTTCCGGGCCAAAGCCGGCTTGCTGCGGAGTGGCGCGCAGCAGACGCCGCTGAATGAGCAGCAACTTGGTGACATCGCATCCGAGCTGACTAGGGCAAGTGCAACGACGTCTGCGGCTCAGACACGGGCGAAGGCGGCGCGGCAGCTGCTGTCAAAACGGGCACCTGAGGCCATCCCGGAAGTCCAAGCTTCTCCGATCATTCAGAATCTCATTCAACAACGGGTGACGGTTGAGCGCGATCTTCTGAAGCTCTCGGCAACAATGAAGCCGGCCCATCCAGTGATCCGCCAACTCAACGCTGACCTGAACGCGGTGAAACAGCAAATATCAGCCGAGGTCGCTAATCTGGTAGCGGGCCTCGACCGTGAGGCGTTCATCGCTGCAGAGCAGGAAGCCGCGATCCGTAAACGTCTGGACGCCGTCAAAATCGAAGTCGCAGACAGCGGCGCCGACAATGTCGAGCTGCGGCAACTCGAGGCCAGGGCCGCGGCAAAGCGCGGCGAACTCGAGCGGCTGCAAGCACAATTCGAAGCCAACCGTGCCCGGGCCGACGGCGGGGTCGTTCCGGTTGAAGCTCAGATCATCGCGTTGGCACGGCCTTCGAGTGTCCCCGTCTTTCCACGCAAGGTGCCGTACACCGTCCTGGTAATGGTCGGCACACTTCTCCTCGGAACGGCCATCGTTATTACGGTTGGCCTCGCGGCAGGTGCGCGTAAAGGTGACGAGAGCGAGTGTCGGTTGCGTGAGGAAATCGCCGTGGTCGCCGCGTCCGATCCAGCACCCGTCGAAGCTAGTCCGCCACCTCTCCCAAGGCCAAATCCGGAAACAGCCGAGGCAGCCGACTTGGCGCCTGCATTCCGCTCCCCAGATGCACTGGCCGAACATCTTGTCCATAGCGCCGGAACAGCGAGGACAGGACAGCGGACGATCCTGGCAAGTCACGCCGACCCAGCGACGACGGTGGCCGTTGTGCGTGATGCAGCGAACGCTATGACAGAAGCTGGAGCCCAAACCCTCATTATCGACGGCAGCTTCGATGGCGATGGATTAGCGGACGCGTTCCAGATGTCACGCGCGCCGGGGTTTACAGAGTTGATCAGCGGGGCCGTGACGTTCAGCGATGTTGTGCGCAGTTTGCCGGGTAGCGGCGTACATATCATCGCCTGCGGCGCAGTGAATGCATCGGACGAAAACGTCGACGCCGATCAGCTCAACATGATCCTCGATGCTCTGGATGAGGCATATGACCAGATCCTCGTCGTCGCACGCGCGCAGGCCGCGCGGGCCATTTTCGAAACGATACAGGGGCGTTTCGATATCGCGATAATTATGGACAACGCGGAGACGAGGCGCACCGCATTCTCTGAACACGGAACATTTCTGGGCTTCACCGTGAGCGACATCGAACTCTTGCGTTATGAGACAGAGGTGATGGAGGGCCGCGGCGGTAAGGCGGAGAAGCGATGGAACCAAGCGCTGCGCGCCGCGAGCATCGCCTGAGGCTTTGTGATGAGAAGCGGGTTTTCTTCTTATGAGTTTGGCATTAATCACTGTGCAGATTGATTTTCTGGGCGATGGTGTGCGCTCTCAAAGAGCCGGGAAAAGCATATGAGCCGTACCAACACAAAGCTCCTCCAAGCTGCGTTGCGGACGTTGCGGACAACGCGGACGGACAGCCTCGCTGAGCCGCTCACCGGCGGTATCGGCGCAATCTTTATGCTGCATCGGGTAACGCCCGATACTGGTGAAGGCTTTGCGCCAAATCGCATTCTCTCTTTAACGCCGGAATTTCTGGAAGCCGTTGTCGATCAGGTTCGCGAATGGGGTTACGACATCATCTCTTTGGATGAGGTCCCCGCCCGCATCTCGGAACACGAAGGCGCTCCACCGTTCGTGTGCTTCACATTCGACGACGGATATCGTGATAATCGGGATCTCGCCTATCCCATCTTCAAGTCGCGCAACCTTCCCATGGCCGTTTACGTGCCGGAAGACTTCGCCGATGGAAAGGGCGACTTGTGGTGGCTCGTCCTGGAAAGCGCCATCCGTAAAGCTGCCTCGGTGCGATGCGACATCGATGGTCGAACCTTTGCGTTGGCCACACGCACTGACGCTGAGAAAAACGCAGCGTTCCACAAGCTGTATTGGGCTCTCCGTGCTGTCGCAGAAGATGATGCGCGAAGCATTGTAGCGGGCTTGGCTGAGCGCGCAGGCTATGATCCCGCAGGCCTGTGTCGTAACCTTGTCATGTCATGGGACGAATTGCGCGAATTCGCAGCCGATCCGTTGGTGACGATCGGAGCCCATACAACCGGTCACTACGCTCTGGCAAAATTACCCATCGAGCGTGCACGCCGCGAAATGGCGGGCAGCATCGCCCGGATCGAGAGTGAACTCGACCGACCCTGCCGCCACTTTAGCTATCCTTACGGAAACGACGCCGCGGCGGGTCAACGTGAGTTTGATCTGGCGCGTGAGCTGGGAATGTTGACTGCGGTAACCACGCGCAAGGGTCTCATCCACGCGAGCCACGCGACGCAGCTGACCGCTTTGCCCCGAGTTTCGCTAAATGGCGACTACCAGGAGATCGGTTTTGTCCGGACGCTCTTGTCCGGTCTCCCCTTCGCTCTAATCGACGCAGCGCGGCAGGCATCGAGCATCGGGACCTTCCGGCGCCGGGCTTAACCTTAACGTTAGTTGCCGGCCTTCAGATCATCGTCCGAACGAGACATCCACGAGACGATAAACGCAGCCGGGATAACCCAGATCAATCCTGCGATGACGTAGAATGCGAGTTCGACAAACTTGCTCGTAGTGTTGACCTGAAGAACGATAGCGACGGCAAGCGCCAATAAGGCGTAGATCGCGAGAAACACGAGTAAGACGATTGCCCCGATCAGCTTCCGCGTTCGGCTAGTCATAAAAACGTTCCATATATGCGTTGAGGGCGCCGTCTCACTGGCATTTGACCGGTGACGACGAGCCTGCGGCCTTTGGTGCGTTGATCTTGCAGGTGCCGCCTCATAACAAAAGGCTAGCGACTTGTGGAGGATGATCAATGACGCAACGCTCAGCCCTGTCAAATATTGGCGCGCGTCCAGCTCATGAAGCCATTCCGGCTTCTGATCGGGCTGTGCGCCTATGGCTGATCGTGGTTGCGCTCCTCGTATTTGCCATGATCGTTGTCGGCGGTGCGACACGGCTCACAGACTCCGGTCTTTCTATCACCGAATGGCTGCCACTGCTCGGCGCCATTCCGCCGCTCAATGACGCAGATTGGGCGGATGCCTTCGCGAAGTACCAGCAGATCCCGCAATACGAGCTCTTGAACCACGGCATGTCTCTTGCCGAGTTCAAGTTCATCTATTGGTGGGAATGGTCCCATCGCTTCCTCGGTCGCTTCATCGGCGTGGTGTTTGCGCTCCCGCTGATCTTTTTCTGGCTGACGGGACGCCTTCGCCCGGTCCTCGTGCCAAAGCTTTGGGGTCTGTTGGCGTTGGGAGCACTGCAAGGTTTCTTCGGCTGGTACATGGTTCAATCCGGTCTCGTGGAACGGATTGATGTCAGCCACTACCGGCTCGCACTCCACCTTACGACCGCGCTTGTTATTCTCGCGCTTCTAACGTGGCTTGTACTCGACCTGTCCACACTTGGCGACACGGATCGCATCCGCCTTCAAACAGTGACATCCGGTCAACGACGCTTAGCGTACACCATGGGTGCACTCCTACTGGTTCAGGTGATCATTGGCGCATTTGTGGCAGGTATGAACGCCGGCCTGACGTACAATACTTGGCCGCTCATGGATGGTCGGCTGATCCCGAATGGCCTGGGTACGCTCAGCCCCTGGTACATGAACGTCGTCGAAAACGTCACCACAGTGCAATTCATCCATCGCACATTGGCGTATCTCCTGCTCGTTTTGGCAGGGTATCAGGCGATCCGATTGGCATTGAGTGAGGACGACGAACGGATCATTGCGTCGTCACGGCTCTTCGTAATTGCGCTCCTCTGCCAAGCGGGACTTGGAATCTGGACTCTGTTGGAAGCCGGCGTAGCGGGGCATATTCCGATCTCGCTAGGATTGCTGCATCAGGCTGGAGCGGCGATTGTCGTCGTGGCCTGCGTTTGGCATCTCCACAATATGACTCGGACCAACGCGCAATGATTGACGCATAATCTTCGGGAGAGGTTTGCTCACCGCGGGCCAAAGAAAACTGCGGTGAGTGATTGAAACTGTGCCTCATTTGCAGCGCCTGTTGCAGGATATGCTGCTGAATGAGGCCCTGTTACTGGTGCCTGCCCCCACCTCCCGTTAAGACGAGTGCGGAAAAGCTTTCGTTGCCGCGTCTCGGGAGGCATTTGTACATGCGTATTGTATTTGTCCTTGCGGCTGCTTTGCTCGCCGCAATGTCGGTATCGGTGTCCGCCGGTTATAATCGCGACATGATCTGTTGGACGTTGACATCGGGCAAGAGCGCCTGCGCTTTCATGCCGAAGCACTACCGTCTCTCATTTGTTCCGAAGCCAAATTGCGCGGGCGTTTTCCAATGCCAGCGCAGCCAGGTTCATTTCGCTCTCACGCGTCGGCGCTTGCGTGAGCTTTCACGCTACGTCGATACATCGCGGATGCTCCCAACGCACACGGCGACGCTCTACGCCCGCCTGTATTGAACAAAGTACGAGCGATGGTTGCCGCCGCGACTGTCGTCCTGCGCTTAAGGCGGATTACAGTCTACAGACCGAACATGAGCTTCAGGTTTTGAACGGCAGCACCCGCCGCACCTTTGCCGAGGTTGTCTAAACGCGCCAGAAGAACGGCCTGCTTCTGCGTCTCACTGCCGAACACGAACAACTCAATCTTGTCTGTTCCATTGAGTGCAACCGCACCAATGCGCTGGCCAACCGTTTCAAGCGGCTCATGCACCACGGAAACGATCGTGCTGCCGTCATAATGCTTGGTGAGAGCGAGTTCGAGATCGCGCAGGCTCGGTTTGCCCGGAAGCAGATCGAGATGGAGAGGGATGCTTACGAGCATGCCCTGCCGGAAATTTCCAACCGACGGTACAAAGATCGGCCGGCGCGTCAGGCCGGAATACCGCATCAATTCAGGGACGTGTTTGTGCGATAGGCCAAGGCCATAAAGCTCGAACGGCTCGGCCGTGCCTGCTTCATAGGCTTCGATCATAGACCGCCCGCCGCCGGAATACCCCGAGACAGCGTTGACGCTAATGCCAAAGTCGGAAGGGATAAGCCCGGCGTCGACCAGGGGGCGGATCAGCGCGATACCGCCTGTCGGATAGCAGCCGGGGTTCGTCACCCGTCGAGCATTCTGAATTTGATCAGCGTGCCCGCCGACAAGTTCCGCGAAACCGTAGGTCCAATCGTCAGCCGTCCGGTGTGCGCTGGAGGCGTCGATAATGCGGGGCGCATTGTCTCCAAGATTATCTGCCAGCGACACGGCTTCACGCGCAGCATCGTCTGGCAGGCATAGGATAATGACATCGGCAGCGCGCATCATGTCGAGACGTGCTTCAGCGTCTTTGCGCTTCTCTGGCGCAATGCTGATGACTTCGACATCGATACCGTCGCTGAGCCGCTCGCGGATCTGGAGACCCGTGGTGCCAGCTTCACCGTCTATGAAGACTTTCGGCTGCTTGGCCATATCCTGCAAAAAGATCCCGAGAAATAGGTGGTGTGGAAATGGCGTATCCAGCTTGCACTGGATACGCCACGGATGACTTCTAAACGTAACCGATCAATCAGTTTGCCTAGGGTGTTCCGCTAGCGCCTGGCCCAAGGCCCAATCGGTGCAGAATTGCACTGAACAGATCTTCGCTGCAGCCGAAATTGAACACCTCACAGGTAATCTCGTGCGAGCCCCTATAGATCATGTCCAACGAAACATAAACGATGATCAGCAGACCAATCCAGGTAATCCAGGGGTAGCGGACCAGAAGTCTGGCGATGAAATGAGCAGCAAGCGCCATCAAGACGATCGCGACCGCAAGACCAACAACAAGAACCAGCGGCTCGCCCTTCGCAGCACCTGCAACCGCGAGAACGTTGTCGAGCGACATGGAAATGTCAGCGACAATGATCTGCGAAACAGCAGCCCAGAAGCTGACGGGCGGACCAGTGGTGCTCTTCGCATCGAGATTTTTCTCGATCTCGTCGATGTTGTGCTCTTCTCCGCCGGTAATCTGCCGGTACATCTTCCAGCAGACCCAAAGGAGAAGAATGCCACCCGCCAGCGTCAGGCCGACGATCGCGAGAATCTGGGTCGTGACGGATGCAAACAGAATTCGGAGAACAACGGCGCCCGCGATGCCCCAGAAGATCACCCGTCCTCGGATGTCCGGCGCGACACGTGAGGCGGCCAAGCCGACGATGATGGCGTTATCTCCCGCCAGCACGACGTCGATCATAATGATTTGCAACAGGGCCGCGTAGTTCTCCCGGTACCACTGAGGTGACACCAGATGCGAGAACTCAACGCCGATAAACTGCGCAATTGCGATTGGATCTACGTTAAGTAGAAAGTCCATCTTTTAAAGCACCTCGATTGCATCATTGGGCCCTCCGTTACCGGTACCGCGCCAATACAAGGTGCTGGCAACCCACCGGCCGTTCCAGCGCAGCTCTGCTATGCGGAGCCGCGCTGGGGCACATTTGTGAGTTCATTTACCTCAGTGTAAGAGCGTGTGGCAAAAATGCTCCACGCATACAAAACTGTGACCTTCGTATGCCAGTCTGAGAACCCCTCTTTGGGGGGGCTCGCTAGCGCTTCGAGAACTGGAAGCTACGGCGAGCTTTCGCACGACCATACTTCTTACGTTCAACGGTACGGCTATCACGCGTCAGGAATCCGCCGCGCTTAAGCACGGTGCGCAGTTCCGGCTCGTAGTAGGTCAGCGCCTTGGCAATGCCGTGCCGAACAGCACCAGCCTGACCGGAAAGCCCGCCGCCCATCACTGTAACCATGATGTCGTACTGATCAGCCCGCTCGGCGGCATTGATAGGCTGCTGAAGCAGCATCTGCAGCACCGGCCGTGCGAAATAGGCCTTGAAGTCTTTGTCGTTGACGGTGATCTGCCCGCGACCCGGCTTCAACCAGACGCGCGCGACGGCGTCCTTGCGCTTGCCGGTCGCATAAGCGCGGCCATATTGGTCGAGCTTCTGCACGTGAACGGGTGTCTCGCTCGCGCCAGCCGTCGCTAGAGCGCCGAGATCTTCGAGGGTTTTTGTTTCTTCAGCCATTGTGCGTCAAAGCCCTCGCGTTCTTGCGGCTAAGTTTTGCAACATCCAGAATTTCCGGGTTCTGCGCCTCATGTGGATGGGTCGCACCCTTGTAGACTTTGAGGTTACGCATGAGCTTGCGCTGAAGCGGACCGCGCGCCAGCATGCGCTCGACCGCCTTCTCAATAACGCGCTCCGGGAAGCGGCCTTCAAGGATCTGGCGAGGGCTGCGCTGCTTGATGCCACCGGGATAGCCGGTGTGCCAGTAGTAGCGCTTGTCTTCGAACTTGCGTCCCGTGAACACAACCTTATCGGCATTGACGACGATAACGTTATCGCCGCAATCGACGTGCGGTGTGTAGAGCGCTTTGTGCTTGCCTTTGAGACGGGTGGCGATGAGGACCGCGAGACGGCCGACGACGAGGCCTTCCGCATCAATCACGATCCATTTTTTGTCCACCTCGCCGGGTTTGGCGACGAAGGTTTTCATGGGGCAGAACTCCTGCCTGTCGGAATGTTGAAAAACAAAGCGCATGGCCCAAGGACCATGCGCATCGGGCGCACGAAACGCCTGTATGATGCGCGTTTACTACGTGAATCATAGCTTCATGTCAATCTAAAATGGTATGTGAACCAAGAGAAATGACGAAAATACAATGCCTTGGGTTTGAGGTATCATGATACCGTCATGCTGTGGTATAAAGATACCTTATACATTTGAGCTGCGAACAATTTCAATCGTGTCCCGCGGCCACTAACCCCGCAGACAGAGAGACTAAAGTAAGCCAGCGAGGATGACGGGATTGCACGTAAGCTGACTTGCGGCTGCCGCAAACATGTTCCAAACAAAAAAAGCGACGGGTCCGAACCCGGAGCCGCGTTCAGCGGTTGCAGGACTCGGGACATCACCCCGTCTCCTGCCGACGTCGATGAGTGATGTAGGCAGACCTTGGCTTACGGCCGAGGTGATCATGGGAAAAAATGCCGCCGGACGGTGCGGCAGAACTTTTTGGAGGAAGGCGTATGCCGCAAGTCAATTCGATCATTCGAACGATGGCAATGTCGGTATTTGTGGCCTGCGCAACCCTTGCCACGGCGGCAACGGCGCAGGAATTCCAGCAGATTGAGCTGACGGAAGAACAAATCTCGAAATTCATCGCGGCACAAGGAGACTTGGCGAAGGTCGACACAAACACGGAAGCGCCTGCAGAAGATGCCAAGGGCGATAACGCAGCCGTTGATGAAAAGCTTGAGAAAGAGCTGGATGCTATCGCGGCCAAGCACGGCTTCAAGGACTACGAGGAACTTGATGACGTTGCTGCGAACATTGCCCTCGTTTTAGCCGGTATTGACGACGAGACTGGCGAGTATTCCGATCCTCGCAAGCAGCTCGACGCTGAGCTTGCTGAGGTGAAAGCGGACAAGAAGCTGGTTGAGGAAGAAAAGAAAGATATGATCAAGGAAATCGAGGACGCGATCGCGGCGACGCCTGAGCTGAAATATCCCGGTAACGTTGATCTGGTGAAAAAGCACCGCAAGGAAATCGAGAAGTCGCTCGAATAGCCTCAAGATCCGCGCGGACACTTAGATCCGCGCAAGGATCGGGATTTCGGAAACGCCGGTTCTCGCAGGACCGGCGCTTTTTCGTTGGAATGTAAAAGCTGAAACGCTGTATTTGGAAAGCGTGAAGGAGGCCAGCATGCAAAACACCGCTTCGACCAGCGTTGCTGACGCAGCAACTGGCGAGACGTCATCTCTTCTCGTTGTCGAGAAGCCCGAAACAGGAATTGCGATATTGCGGATGAACCGCCCGAAGGCGCGCAATTCCTTATCCTTGGAGATGCTCGCCGAGCTGACGACCGCATTTAAGACGCTCGGTACCGATGCCGATGTCCGTGCGATCATTCTGACGGCGGAAGGACCAGCCTTTTGTGCCGGACACGATCTCAAAGAATTAACAAGCCACCGCAACGATCCCGACGGCGGCCTCGCCTTCTATGAAAAGACGATGCGAGCCTGCGCCGACATGATGCTCACAATTGTTGCGTGCCCCAAGCCGGTGATCGCCGCCGTGCACGCGACAGCGACCGCAGCGGGATGCCAACTCGTGGCCACTTGTGATCTGGCAGTTGCTTCACGCGAAGCGCAGTTCTGCACGCCCGGCGTCAACATCGGTTTGTTCTGCTCGACACCCATGGTCGCTCTATCTCGCAACGTGCCGCGCAAACGCGCCATGGAAATGCTGCTACTGGGCGAGATGTTGCCGGCCACCGAGGCTGCTGACTATGGCCTAGTCAACCAAGCCGTTCCCATCGAGCATGTCATGACGACAGCCCTCGATATGGCGCGGCGCATCGCGGCCAAGTCTTCGGCCACCGTTGCGATCGGCAAGGAGGCTTTCTATCGCCAGATCGAAATGTCCTTACCGGAAGCCTACGACTACGCAGCCGACGTCATGGTCCGCAACATGATGACCGCCGACGCGAAAGAAGGAATCGGTGCATTCCTCGAGAAGCGCCCGCCAACCTGGCAGGGATGCTAAGCGGCATGCTGCCGAAGCGACTGACGCTGGTGACGCTGGGCGTCGCCGATGTCGCCCAAGCGCGGGCCTTCTACGAACGGCTGGGCTTCGAGGCGGCGGGGATCGAGGAGGAGTCGGTTGCTTTCTTCCAACTCGAGGGCTCCGTGTTGGCCGTCTTCGGCCGGGAGAATCTGGCCGAGGATGCCGGTGTGCCGCATGACGGTGCAGGCTTCCGCGGTGTAAGTCTTGCGATAAATCTCTCCAACGAAGGCGAGGTCGACGAAGCTCTCCGGCATGCCAAAAGCTGCGGGGCAACGATCATCAAGCCCGCGCGCAAAGTGAGGGGCGGCTATTCCGGTTATTTCGCTGATCCCGATGGGCATCTTTGGGAAGTCGCCTACAATCCATTGTGTCCCCTGGATGAAAACGGCCGCATGCAGCTACCGAAACCGAAGAAAGCGCCATGAATCACGACGAACACTATTCGGATGACTACATCGAGGGCATTCTTGCCGCGGCTCGGGTCTTTGCCTTCGTCGGCGCGAGCGCCAATAAAAGCCGGCCTAGCTACTTCGCAATGAAGTATCTGCTGGGCAAGGGGTACATTGTTCACCCGGTCAATCCGGGCCAAGCCGGCAAAGAGATCCTGGGCCGCCTTGCCTACACGACGATCGCGGATCTGCCCGCGCCGGTGGATGTCATCGATATCTTCCGCAATTCTGACGATGCGCTAGACGTCACGCGGCAGGCCATCGCGGAGAAAGACAGGCTCGGCATCAAAGTGATTTGGATGCAGATTGGTGTGCGCAACGATACTGCCGCTGCTGAGGCTGAAGCGGCCGGGCTCCAGGTCGTCATGAACCGTTGCCCCAAGATCGAATACGGCCGTCTTTCAGGAGAGATTTCCTGGGCCGGCGTCAACTCCCGCACCATCTCCAGCCGCAAGCCGAAGCTATCGAAATTCGGTGTGCAGAGCCATGTGTTGAGGGAGGCGGATTAGGGTAGCAAGGCCGGAAAGACCGAGCCGGTTTTTTTAAGGCTCGCCAGAACCAAAGACATCTGAATGCCAATACTTAGTTGGCTCGGAGAACCAATGATGATTTGCGTCGGACGCAAACTGTGCAAGTTGCTTCATTTCCACGTCGTATCTCCGAAACAACGCAAGAAGCTCTCTAAGGCTTTCTTCGGTTAGCTTCCCAGAAGCCACGTCGATATAAAGCGTCTTGCCTCGTCCGTAAAAATTGACGACGCATCCGATCGCCTTCAGCCAGCCGAAAAATGCGTCTTCATCATAGCTGGAATAAAACCGAGTTGCGTCTGCTTTAAGCGTGATCGTCGTCATTTGCACCCAGTTACGCGGGTTGATCGAGTTCAGGCCAGCGACTGCTCTTGGCCGCATAGAAAAGGATGAAGATCGTAACGGGAATCCCCCCTTTCTTGCGAACAAGGGCTTCAATGGCAGAAATCAAATCGAATCCTTCAGAGCCAAAGTGCAGATTAAATCTAAAATTCGATAGGTCGACGTTGAATTCTCTTTGGAAGGCCAACATGAACTCCAAGGCGTCGTCGCCGTCCACTCCCAAATCGTGAGCGATATCAGTATCACCAGATATGTTCTTACGAGTTCTGGTTTCCTCACGCACAAATTTCAAGAGTCTTTCCCAGAGTTCTTTGTCGGCAGCCGACATGTAAGCCTCGTGGAGTGAGATCAGTCTATTGGTGACTATTTTCCTCATCAAAGCGTCGGAAAAGTACTCAACTTTCACGTCCACCACTTCAACCTGCAAGGCGCGGCAAATCTCCAGCCCTTCACGGTCCAGGTCATCCACCAGGACATGATCCTTGAGCTGATCGTAGTGTGCGGCTTTGTATTGGCGCAACCAATTCTGAATTCGCTTAATGAGCCCGATTGACAGTTCAAGGGTATTTAGGTCGATATAACCACCGTCAACCGAGTTTTCGAATGCCAGTTCCGCGGAAATTTCCGTCGACGGTGAGGTAGATCATCTGCTTTTGATCCTCCGCGTCCGCTCAATTGCCACGAGTTGAGAGCGAAATCGCTCTAACCCATACCTCCTCAAATTCATCGTCAGTAATTTCTGCCGCATAAAATTCAGGATCAGCATTGATCTCGGAAAGCGTCGGTATGGGTTCTGAGCCGAGCATGGTCAATCCCTGGGACAAGTGCGCATCTGCGTAGCCTACAGAGCCGTCGCGAAATACTTCTACTTTGCGCACTTCAAAGCTGGCATCGTCCAGATCGCTGTAAAGTAGAACAGGCTCGTCAGGATGGTCGTGTCTCCATTCAACCCTTATGTACCGCCTCACTTCATTGGCCTCGCCGCCTCAACACCTTTTCTTAATCTCGCGGCCCAATTCCCGCGAAACTTCATGCGCCAGCATCTTGCCGCGCGAGATCTGGTTGAGCGAGAGCTTGCCGCTGGCGCCTTGCAGGATCCGGGGCGCGGCATCGGCTTCAATCTTGCCCCGCTTCAGCTCATCGCACGACAGCTGCTTCTTCTTCTGGCTGTAGGCGAACAATCTCACGCCTGACGCATAGGCTTCCGGCGTCGCCGACTGCCCAATCCAGGCCCGCTGATCGTCCTTCTTGAAATGTTCCAGAGTTGCTTGCCGCTTGGCGACGCAATCAGGCGAGTCATCGACGCAGGATAAGCCTGCCGTCGGAGAGCTCACGCCCGGCCCTTGCCCCGCGCAGCCAGCCATCGCCATCAGAGCAAAACCGACCAATAATAATCTCACGGCGGAAGCCGGCCCTCCGGTCGAACACAATGCTACCATCATCGCCCCTTGTGAAGCTGAGCACGAGCCCATAGAAGGCGGGAATGGCGCGGTCAAGGCATGTGCGTGGCGGGAGTGTAACCCAAAAGCTGCGAACAGCCCGACCAGTCAAATCGGCAGAGCCGTTTCACGGCACTTGTTCACACCCTAGCGGAGTTGAGCGATGGTCCACGCGATCCGAATTCATGCCTACGGCGGCCCGGAAGAACTGAAGTGGGAGGCCGTTGAGATCGGCGAGCCTGGGGACGGCCAGATCCGTATCCGCCATACCGCCGTCGGACTGAACTACATCGATACCTACCACCGCACCGGCCTGTATCCCGTGGGCGATCTCCCCGCCACGATCGGCATGGAAGGGGCTGGCGAAGTGATTGCCATCGGCCCCAATGTCCCGGGGCTGAAGGTCGGCGACCGCGTGGCCTACGCCAATCCAATGGGCTCTTATGCGGAGGAGCGCTTGATACCGGCGGATCGTGTCGTGAAGGTGCCCGATTCCATCGACGATCAGACGGCGGCCGCCATGATGCTTCAAGGGATGACCGCGCGCTATCTGCTGCGCATGACGTTCCCGGTCGACGCCAACACGACCCTTTTGTTCCATGCGGCAGCAGGAGGCGTGGGGCTTATCGCGTGCCAGTGGGCAAAGTATCTCGGGGCCACCATCATCGGCACGGTCGGTTCACAGGATAAGGCAGAGCTGGCCAAGGCGCACGGCTGCACGCACGTCATCAACTACCGCATAGAAAATTTTGTGGATCGCGTGAAGGAAATCACCGAAGGGCGCGGTTGCGATGTCGTCTATGACGGCGTCGGCAAGGATACCTTCCCTGCATCGCTCGACTGCCTTCGCCCGCGCGGCATGTGGGTGAGCTTCGGCAACGCCTCCGGTCCTGTGACCGGCTTTGACATCGGCTTGCTCGGTCAAAAGGGTTCTCTCTTTGCCACGCGCCCATCATTGTTCGCCTACACTTCGACGCGCGAAGATCTTGAAGCCTGTGCGAACGACCTGTTCGACGTCGTGACGGCGGGGCACGTCAAGATTAACGTCAATCAGACCTACCCGCTGAGCGCAGCGGCCGACGCGCATCGTGATCTCGAAGCGCGAAAAACGACCGGCTCTACAGTTCTGGTACCTTAAATTCGTCCGGGGAGACCTCGTTGGCACAATCGCAAGAAGGCCAGGCCAACGCGGCAAACGTTGGCGTGCAACAGGACCGGCGGGCGCTTCAAGGATTGGCGCTGGTTCTATTCGCTGTCCTCACCTACTCGTTCCTGCATGTCGGCTTCCGGCTTCTGGCGTCCAACGTGCTCGGCGAAGATGACGTAGTCGACAACATCCTCGTCCAAAATCTCCAGGCTGGGTACGACGCCTTCCCACGCCAGCCACCGCTATACGACTGGGTGCTCTGGGGTGTGCAGCAGGTCATGGGCCCGCACATCGAGAGCTTCCTGCTTATCAAGTACACCGCACTCATAGCGACGGCAGGCTTTCTGTATCTATCCGCGCTGCGTGTATTTAAAGACCGTCTCTTTGCGATCCTGACTGTCGAGTCGCTGGCGCTGATCTATCAGATCAGCTGGCGGTTCCACGAAGGCTTCACCCACGAAGTCGGCGCTATGGTCGCGGTCACTGCGACGCTGTGGGTGTTTCTGCGCATCGCTGAGGACGGCGGGATCGGTAACTTCATCCTGCTGGGCGTGATCGCAGGCTTGGGCTTTCTCACCGAGCCTGCCTACACGGTGTTTTTGGCGAGCCTCTGCCTCGCCGCTTCGCTGCAGCCGGGACTGCGCCGACGACTATTCCGCGCGCCCCTTTTGCTTTCGCTGGTCATCGCGGTGGCAATTGCATCACCCTATCTTTGGTGGCTGCTTTCAGATCCGCGGCGCTTGCGCTGGCTGACGAACGCAGATCCATACAACTGGAAGTATGCGCTTGATGGCTTCGTAGATGCACTGCGAGGCCCGCTCGCCTACCTCTCGCCATTGATAATTATTCTGCCGCTGATTTTTCCGCGGTACTTGCCGACCGCGTGGGTGGACTTAGGCCGTGCGCCGACCAAGTCAGATCCCCCCGATCTCGAACAGTGGATATTGCATACGGCACTGGTCGCTTACGCGCTTTCGATTGTGGGAGCGCTCGCGTTCGCAATCCATGGGCTGGCGGTCCACGTTCTGATGCCGCTTTATATAACGAGCACGATTTGGCTCTTTGGCGTCGCGCGGCGAGCCTCAGGCACGCCGTTGCACGTGAAGCGCTTCACGCGCTTGGCGATCCTGATCGCCGTGATCGCCTTTGTCGCGCGTATGGCCAACATGTTCATCCTCGATCCGGTGTGTAAAACCTGCCGCTGGGGTATCCCGTATTCAACTCTTGCTCAAAGCATGCAGGACCGTGGCTTCGATCCCAAGGGAACGATCATCAGCATAGATGACGAACTGGCGGGCAACCTGCGTTCGCAATTCCCCGAAGCGACGATTGTAACGCGCCGCTACCCCACGTTTACGCCGGAAGGCGCCGACTGGTCGCGCGGCTCCCGAGCCTACGTGTGGGGCGCCAATATTCCACAAAAGCAGGCTCACACGTTCATGGGACGGATGCTGCCGGAGGGACGATCAGTCGATGAAGCGGACACCCTGACGGTGCCCTGGCACCATCTGTGGCGGGAGGACGGCTACCGAACCACCGAATGGAAGCTTTTGATAATTAACGATGCACCATAAGGAAGCCGCGACAGATAGCGGGAACGAAGGAACTGACCGTGAGAGGAGCGCGCTGTACGGTCAGCGCGCAGGCGAGAAAACGGTTCAGTTGAGTTCTGAAAAACGGCTCGGATCAGGCTTCCGGCCGGTAACCCGTTCCAGAGCGATCGCAGCGAGAATCTTGCCGGCGAGCGTTTTCCGCGGGACAAGATCAGCGACATTGTAGTCTTTGGACGGCGAAGCATCAGTGCCGTCGAGGATGTCGACAGACACGGCTTGACGAATGCTGCCCGTCTCAAGAGGTGTCGCCAATGCGGTTTGCCCCAACAGGCAGTAGAAAACGGCGGCAGTCGTCGTCGAAAACGCACGCAAAATCACGAGATTGCCCCCCTCTAGCTGACGCCAATTCGCTGGCAGTTGTCCCATGCGGCCCGCATTCCCCACCGACCGTTTCGCCAAGGTAAAGCGTTCCAGAGCTGACGCAAGTAGTAAACAATCTCGTATGAATTGGCGCTGAACGGATCATTTGACACAACAGGTCGCTGAGCGCCGCGCCCACTCTGACTTTGTGGCGAATAGATGGCACGAATTGCCGCACCCCAGGTTCCGGGTTTGAACCGTTGCCAATTGGCATGGGCTGTCTGTGAAGAAAATCTTATCTTGCGGAACGCTCTGAAACATTCGTCCCAAGGCGGAACAATAAGGACTCGTTGATCAACAATTTTCCTGCGCATTCAAATAGATAAAGCTGCTTGGCGTTTACCAGTTATCATTTCTTCGGCGACATCATCAGTACCGGGAGGGGCGGTCCTTCAAGGAGGATCTCCCGGCATTACTGACAACGGCTCCTGCAAGCGTTTTTCGAGGGGCACTAGAGCAGATAGCGAGAACACAAATGCTTAGGGAAGAAATCTATTTCGAGGACATCTCAACGGACGCCATTGCGTTGGTCTCGATCGGTTGGGAAGCTGAGACGCCGGATTATTTTGCGCGTGGCTTGAGGTACAGCAGCGGCCGGAACATCGATCTGATCCAGGCGCACAAGTGGTTCAATATTGCTGCGCTTCGCGGCAATCGCGAAGCACGCATCTATCGCAGCGAAGTCGCGATGGAGATGACGCGGAGCGAGATTGCCGAGGCACAGCGCCAAGCGCGCGCGTGGCTGGCGCGCCAGTAAGCGTCTGGCCGTCCTGGAGAGGCGCTGGCTAGCAGTCTGAAAAGAATGATGACAGGCAGCGCCATGTCGATTTGGCGGCGCCGCCAATGGCATCACCGGCTTCACCCAGTTTCTCGCCAGTTTTTTTTGCAACGCCAACGACCGCATCGCCTGCGTCCTCAAGGCCTTTCTTGGACGACGTGGCCGTGCGCTTCGCAAGCTCCTCCACCGTCTTTGGAGGCCCCTTTGGCTCTGCTTCGGCCTCTTCTTGCTTGGATGGAACGTCCTGAGACGCATCTTCCGGTGCCGCAGCCGGTTCGATTGGCTTTATGGGCGCAAGCTTGGGGTCCTCCTGGCCAGTGCCTATAGCGGGCGGCACAGTTCCGGGCACTACGACGTTCGCGGGCGGTGCAACCGGCATCTGAGTATCCGCAGAGGGTGCCACAACCACAAGTTCTCCCTCGCAGGGGCCAGACGCGTTGCGCCTGATGCTGCATCGCGCATGCCCGCCGCGTTGCGCCAACTCCTTGGCACAAACCAAGGGGGCCGCAGAAGCGGTCATCGAGAGGGAGCTTTGCGGATCGAACGCGCAGCGGTAGACCGCAAACGGCTCTTCGCAAGTAACACACTGCTCCTCTGCGGCCGCGGGGAGAGCAGCGCTCGATAAAATGGCAAGCACCATAATTGACCACGCCCACCGGCGGCACAGCCAAAAACGCAGAACTATAACGTGTGCTGATCCGTACATCGCATGTGCTTTATTGGGTTGAAACCTGCATTCAAAGTCCTGGTGCCCGGCCTCAGCCTAGCGCGAAAGAGCAGGTCCGGCGAGGCCTTCGAACAAGATATCTATCAGGCGGGTTGCAATCGCCGAGTCGCCCAACTATACGGATGCCTTCGACCTCCGGAGACGTGGCCGAGTGGCTGAAGGCGGCGGTTTGCTAAATCGTTATACGCTCAACGGCGTATCGAGGGTTCGAATCCCTCCGTCTCCGCCAGGAACCCTGACACCCAAGGCATTGAGTGTGCAGGATAAAAATCCAAAAAATTGCCAACGGTTCGGCACTGCATTACCGTAAACTGCATAACAATTGCGGTACATCATGCGGGCACCGAAGCCGTTCAACCGTGGCGGGATCTGGTATCTGATCCGCAGAGTTCCAAAGAAATATCGCCACCTAGACACCAGAAGTTTCGTCTATCTCACGACGCGCATTCCAGTTGTGGATGATCCACGCGGCATCCGTGCCGCGCAGGTGGTCGCGCACCTCAACGAGGTGCTTGAACAAGGCTGGAGGGAATTAGAGCAAGGGCGCGAGCCGAACCATGAAGAGCGGTACGAACGCGCACGTCGCACCGCTCATCAACTCGGCATTCGCTACATTGAAAAGTCGGAACTCGCGCAAGCCGGTCCCATCGAAATTAAAAAGCGTGTGGCCCTCATCAAGAGGTTCAAGCCGAAGCCCAGCTCAGCGGTTTACGACGCCGTCGTTGGCGTTGTCTCACCGCCTCCGTTGACACTGAGCAGGCTAGTCGCGGCATTTGAAAAAGAGCAAGCGGCGAGCCTGAAAGCCCTCTCACCGGATCAGCTCAAACGCTGGCGGAACCCCAAGAACCGCGCCGTCAACGACCTCATTAAGATCGTCGGAGAGAAGAACGTCACAGCGCTTACTCGCGCCGATGCGCTCGCTTTTCGTGACCATTGGCGCGAGCGCGTCATCAAGGGTAAGGCCGAGATCGGCACCGCAAACAAACAATTCGGCCACATCGGAAAGATGCTGCGCACGTTAGAGAACGCGCAGCAGATCGGCATTCCGCTGGATGTATTCGCCAAGCTACGCCTGGAAGGCGAGAAGACGGTGCCGCGTGCTCCCTTTGATCCGGAGTTTATTCAGGAGGTGATCTTGGCTGACGGGGCGCTCGACGCGCTTCACCCCGAAGCACGGCGCGTGGTTTTTGTTATGGCGAATACCGGCTTGCGCCCAAGCGAGATCGTGAACCTCCGACCCAGCCACATCCACCTCGATGCAGACGTGCCGCATCTGGAGATCAAGCCGGAAGGCCGGAAGCTCAAGACGAACGACAGCGAACGAGTGATGCCTCTCGTGGGCTGCGCCCTGGAGGCGATGAAGCTTCAACCGAAAGGATTTCCCCGCTACTTCGATAAGGGCGCGACGCTATCAGCGAACATCAGCAAGTTCTTTAGAAACCACGGCATGCGGCCGACGCCAGCGCACTCGCTCTACTCATCGCGGCATAGTTTCGAGGATCGGCTAACGGCACTTGATCCGCCCGACAAGATTATTGCGACCTTAATGGGTCACAAGCACCAGCGCCCGAAGTATGGCAAGGGGCCGACGCTGGAGCACCTGCAAGGATGGCTTGATCGAATTGCATTCGCGCCGCCAACGAGCCTGTGATGAGCATCCGCTAGGTTGAACCGGCCAGGATCTTCGGCTAAGTGACGAGCACGGACGAAGGGCAGATACTATGGCACGTTCACGTTGGAAGACGCCTATGCGTGGCGTCACGACCGCAGAAAGCGACAAGCTCGGAGTATCGCCGCTCACGGCGATCTGCTCGCTTTGCAGTCCAGACAGGCGAAGAGGTGCCGCCGCTCAAGGCATTCAAAAGCCGTAGCTTATGCCGCCGCGCACTGACTGAATATTTATGTCATCTGCCCGATGATCGTAACCAAGGCTGGAAACGACACTGCCAAAGTCGACGTACTGATACTCAACGCGCACTCGCAATCTATCCCACAAGGCATACTCAAGACCGCCTCCCATTGCCCAACCAACAGCGTCATTTGAGTTGGATGAACCGAGGGTTAGGTCTTTCTTTTCGATCTCGCCTAACGCGACGCCGCCTGTCGCGTAAATCAGTGCGTTACTGTGGGAAAATCCGAGCCGGGCCCTGAAGGTGCCGACGTAGCCCATCTCCAGCGCGTTGACCAAACCTGCAAACTGGCTGTCGTCGCCGTTCAACGAGGACCAAGTAATGTCGCCTTCGATGCCATATACAAGTGAGCCGCGCTGCCACAGATAGCCCAGGTGCAAACCTGAGGCCGTACCGTCGTAGGAGATGTCTCCATCGGGCTGCCAGTCAGTAATGACCGTATTGCGCCACGAGTTGCCGGTCTCGCCCCAAGCCTTGCCGACATGCGCACCAATGTAAGGTCCGCTCCAATCGTAGTTCGGGGCCCTGAGCAGCTCGGCCGCACATACATTGCCCGCAGATGAAGCCAAGACAAAACCGATGGCGAGCGCTCTTAGCATGTTGGGCCCCTCAAGATGCTCAGAATGAACGAATGTGGACGCAAACACGTTCGGAGAACCATCCGTAAAGAGAGTTAAGAAACTCTAACGGTGAGGCCGCCGCGCCAGTAGGGATACCTTCGTCGATGCCCGCAGCTATATTCCGCCCACCCCGTGTGTTGTCACCGCTATTTTGGAGGGTTCTGGAGGGAAATAGCGTACACGTAGTTCTCCGTTTCATCGTTCTCGGCACGCCATTTATTTCTTGCAGAGCATTGATTTTGAACAAGTATTATGGTGGCGGATTTTGAGTGAGCCTATTTGTATCCCAACAGGATTGCGTCAATGTCGGTTCTGACAACCCAATGTCCGCATTGTCTCGCTGACCCCGTTCCGCTTCGGGCCAGAGCACTGTCTGAACGGCGTGGCACGAACCAGCGAGTGATCGTTTTCACGATCTGCCTCCCTGCAATGAGCCCACTTGCGTCATTCTGAACATGAACGGGGAAGCTCCGGTAACTCCAATTGGTTAAGGGGGGATGTGGACGTCGTCACGACGTCCGGCTGGCACATCTACGCCATCTATCCGGATCCGACAAAACGTGAGGCTCCTTCCCATCATTGCAACAGCGCATAGCGGCCTTGACGACGTCTAGCCATATCCCGGCCGATGTCGCGAAATGGGCGGACGAAATTAGAATAGTCGGTAACGACGCGGCGCATGACGCCGCGGAACTCGCAAAAGAAGACGTCGACGAAATTGCTGAGTTTGTCGACGCGTTTCTTCAGTACGTATTTACGATGCCTGCAAAGTTCGCGCGGCGGCAATCACGAAAGAACGCTGCCAACGTCGCCCCCTAGCCAAGGACTACGGGGCTCATATGCCGGGTTACATCAGTAGCGCTTGAGCAGAAGTCGTGCGAGCTAGGTCGTCTGGCGCGACTAAGATATTCGGCGGGAATGTTTCAAAAAGCCACCGAGAGCCCTGAGATAGGTCCATGCTGCAGGACGTCGTATTCGTATTTCGTGCGCCCTGACCCTTTCTCATAGTCGACGTCGAGCAATCGATAGCCGAGGACGCCGGAATAGGTGACGCCTCCTTCGGAGCAAATCTCGAAGCTGTAAGCGGCGAGCACATTCCACGAGAACTTGCTGCCTGCGCCAAAACCGCCGATATCCCCGCGCAAGACCAGATCCTGCCCTGGCCCCAAATTGTGCCGCATGACTGTGCCGACGACCGGATCGACCCAGTCGACGCCGCCGCTGCGTGCAAGGGCTGCACCTCGGACAAGGGAGAGGTCGGCAATATCCAAACTTCCGTTCAAAGACAGCCTGAGGTCGGCTTCCTGATGCCAGTAGCGGGCGCCGGCTAGGATATCGATTGCTGTGGTGCCGGCACTGGATTGCCATTTTGCCACTTCGTAAGTGCCACCGGCCTCGACAATGGTTTGATCGATGCTCAAGCCGACGGAAGCGCTGAGCGTGCCGCTGATGGCGGGGTTGATGCTGCGAGACCGCACGCCATCGGTGCCAAGGTTGAGGGGCGCGTAGACGATATCACCGTAAAAGGCGAGCCTACCCTTGCGCGCTTCCATGTAGCCCATGAAAGGTACCCCATCCAAGTGCTCCAGGAGTTCAATTGGATTGACGTCAACGTCGACCGTTCGACCCTTTACAGTTTGGTCGCCTTTCAACCAGGTGAACCATCCATAGGGCGTGGCGCTGAGTTGCCAGCGGCTGTTGGAGGCGGGCGGCTCTGTCACCGTCGCGAGATCGCCGGACCGCGCTACACAAGGAAGCGCAGTCGAGGCGAGCAGGAGAGCAATAGCGCCACCCGAGGCAGACAGACATTGACTCTTCATGATGCCCTCCTCGGGCCAGACCATCACAAATATCTCTAGCGTCATAACCTCAAACAGATAACAGATTCGATGGCGGAAATTGTTGTTTGGTCATTACTGTGCGCTCGAAACGATATTTTTCGCAAAAATTCCCCCATAAACTCTGGAGGAATTAAGTCTAATTCAAATGCGCTAATCCAATTCATTGGTGTAAAAAAATTGAGAATGGAATTTAATTGACAGCATATATGTTGAGGTGCAGCCTCATTATTCTAGGCGCGACGGGCAAGCACTGGCATTTCGTTGTGAGAATTGCATGTTCTATTGCTTCTGCGTCGGCGGCCGAAACAGGCGCCGGTTAGCCGCACGAGTCCGGACCTATTTCCGCAGGGTCAGATCAAAACTAAGAATTGCTTTGGCAGTTTGCGCAAACAAAGTGCGACGAGCTAGCGATGCCTATTTATGTGGCGCTTTCTTAGCGCTCGGCCAGAACGCCATGAGCGCGTCCTCTCCTGCATTTGAATTGAAAAACTCTAAGGCGTCTGAACGCACGGAGTTTGAAAAACACTGTGGCAACTTGAATGTTCGCTCGGAACAAAGGACGAGGTCATGACGACTAGAGAACTTTTGTTTGTCTCGCTTGCTTCTCTTCTTCTGGGAGGTGCCCCGGCAACAGCACAGGAAGTCACCGGCGCCCTTGGTTCTCCCAGTGCGACGACGAGCGTTCAGGGAGTACAGCTTCCACCGCCCGATCCAAAGTTCGGCGGAATCATCAAGCAGGATGCTCTGAAATCGAAGCCTTGGTGGCCACCGCGGATCGCGCCGCCGGAAGGCGCGCCCAACGTGCTGCTGATCATCACGGACGATGCGGGTTTCGGCGTTCCCAGTACCTTCGGAGGCGTCATCCCAACGCCGACGATGGACCGTGTCGCGAACGCGGGTCTCCGCTACAATCGCGTATTCTCCACCGCGCTTTGTTCACCGACGCGGGCCGCGCTAATTACTGGGCGCAACCATCACTCGGTCGGCTTTGGCGTGATCTCCGAGCAGTCCACCGGTTTCCCGGGCTACAACAGCATCATTCCAAGGGACAAAGCCACGATCGGTCGGATCCTTTTGGACAATGGCTACGCGACTTCATGGTTCGGCAAGGACCACAATACGCCCGCATTCGCTGCCAGCCAGGCTGGTCCATTCGACCAGTGGCCGACAGGAATGGGCTTTGAGTATTTCTACGGTTTCGTCGGAGGCGACGCTAATCAGTGGGAGCCCAACCTCTTTCGCAACACCACTCAGATTTATCCCTTCAAGGACAAACCGCCCGGTAGTTGGAACCTTGTGACCGCGATGGCTGATGACGCTATCGACTGGATGACACGGATGCACCAGACCGACCCATCTAAGCCGCTGTTCATCAAGTATGCGCCCGGCGCCACGCATGCCCCGCATCACCCCACCAAGGAATGGGTAGATAAGATCAGCGCGATGCATCTGTTCGACGACGGATACAACAAGGTGCGTGAGCGCATCTTCGAAAATCAGAAGAGGCTCGGCATTATTCCGGCGAATTCCGAATTGGCACCCTGGCCGAATGGGACACTGAAGCCGTGGGACCAACTCTCCGACGAGGAAAAGAAACTCTTCATCCGGCAAGTTGACGTCTTTGCCGCCTATGCGGCCTACAACGACCATGAAATCGGTCGCGTGATCCAGACCTTTGAGGACCTCGGCAAGCTCGACAACACGCTGATTATCTACATCAACGGCGACAACGGCACGAGCGCCGAAGGTGGACCTCTGGGCACACCGAATGAGGTTGCCTTCTTTAACGGCGTCACGGTCCCGGTCGACGAGCAGATGAAGTGGTATGATGTTTGGGGCACCGAACAGACATACAACCACATGTCGGCAGGCTGGTCGTGGGCCTTCGACACGCCGTTCGATTGGTTCAAGCAGAATGCGTCAAGGCTTGGCGGCACCAACCAGAACATGGTGGTGTCCTGGCCCTAACGCATCAAGGACAAGGGGGCCTTGCGCGAGCAGTTCGTCCATGTGATCGACGTCGTTCCGACCCTTCTCGAGGTTGCCGGCATCCATGCGCCCGAGATGGTTGATGGCATCAAGCAGATGCCCGTTGAAGGCACCAGCTTTGCCTACACTTTCGACGCTGAAAACGCCAAGACACCGACCCGGCACACAACTCAGTACTTCGAAATGATGGGACAGTGGGCACTCTATAAGGATGGCTGGTTCCTGAGCACCAAGGTCAATCGTGCGCCTTGGGAGGCCTTTGGTCCGGCCAATCCCGATCCGCTGAACAATCAGGTTTTGCAACTCTACAACTTGAACGAGGACTTCACCCAGACCAACGATATCGCCGCGAAGAACCCGGACAAAGTCGAGGAGATGAAGCAGGAGTTTATTGACGAGGCCCGCAAATATCAGATCTTTCCGATGGACGCATCCGTCGCGGCACGCATCGTTGCGCCAAGGCCCAATATTACGGCCGGTCGCACGGAGTTCGTCTATACCCGACCGATGGTCGGGCTCCCGCAGGGCGACTCTCCATTTTTGCTCAATACATCGTTTGTCGTCACGGCGGACATTGATATCCCCGACCAGGGTGCCGAGGGCATGATGTTGACGTCGGGCGGGCGGTTCGCCGGCTACGGCTTCTATCTGCTTAAAGGCAAACCCGTGTGGGTCTGGAACCTCCTCAATATGGAGCGTGTAAAGTGGGAGGGCGAAGACACGCTCACGCCGGGCGCGCACAAAGTCGAGTTTGAATTCACATATGACGGTTTGGGCCCTGGCACGCTCGCTTTCAATAACTTTAGCGGCGTCGGCCGGCCCGGTACCGGTGTGCTCAAGGTGGACGGCAAAGCCGTTGACACCAAACAGATGCAGAAGACGCTACCCATGATCCTGCAGTGGGATGAAAGCTTCGACGTTGGATCCGATACGCTGACCGGCGTCAACGACGCTGACTACAAGCCGCCGTTCCCGTTCACCGGCAAACTCAACAAACTCACCATCAAGATCGATCGGCCGCATTTGACCGCCGAAGACATAAAGAAGCTGCAAGGCGCGATGAAAGCTGCTGCAGACGGACCGGTCTCTCAAAATCTCACTATCGTCCAACGGTTGGAAGAACGGTTTGACAAAAGAGAGGACTGCCGCAAGCAGGCCGATGCGCAGAACCTCGGTCCAATTGAGCGGCTTCGATTTGTCCGGGATTGCTTACAGAAAGATTAGCTCGTCTATGGCGTATTCACCTCGCCAAGGCGAACAAAGCATCGACGTCTAGGTGTGTCTCCATGTGTTCCGCCAGAGCGTCGAGGGTAGCGTCAACGGAAGCACCGTAAGCAAACGAAGCGGTCCGTGCCCCGAGCGCTGACAAAAAGCTGCGGCGGAAGTCATCGTTAACGAACATGCCGTGCATATAGCTGCCCACAATGCGCCCGTCCGGGGAAGTGCCCCCTTCCGCCCGATCGTTCACAAAGGCGAAGGGGCGCTTGCGATCCGGTCCGTCCGTGCGACCCATGTGAATTTCGTAAGCGTCAATCACGGTGCCGGAGGCCGCATGCCGGGCCTGTGTCCGCGAAACTTCCTTGTCCGGGAACATCACGGTTTCTAGGTCGAGAAGACCCAAGCCCTCGACGCTGCCCGGCGTACCCTCGATACCGTCCGGGTCGTGGATTGCGCGGCCCAGCATCTGGTAACCGCCGCAAATCCCAAGGACAGCACCACCACGACGCACATGCGCCCGGAGATCGATATCCCAGCCTTGCGCGCGAAGATAAGCGAGATCGGTTGATGTGGATTTCGATCCGGGCAGGATGATCAGAGCGCAATCACCCGGTAAAGGACGACCCGCAGGGATCATGCTGAGCCGAACTCCCGGCTCTTGAGCGAGCGGATCGAGGTCATCGAAATTCGCGATGCGGGAGAGAATAGGAACGGCGATATGAAGCCCCTCGCCCAGATTGCTCTCGCGCAAGTCGAGGACATCTTCAGCGGGCAGTTTCCTGGCATCCGGAAAATAGGGCAGGACCCCAAAGCCCCGCCATCCTGTGCGTTCCGAGATGAAGCGATATCCGTCATCGAAGAGGCGCGGATCGCCGCGAAACTTGTTGATCACAAATCCCGAGATCAACGCGGCGTCATCGGGATCGATGACGGCTTGTGTTCCAACGATCTGGGCAATGACGCCGCCACGCTCGATGTCTCCCGCCAGAACGACGGGAACGCTCGCCGCCTGCGCGAAACCCATGTTGGCGATGTCACCGCGTCGAAGATTTACTTCAGCGGGACTCCCGGCTCCCTCTACAATCACGAGGTCGGCATCGCCTTTCAACCGATTGAAGCTCGCGAGTACCGCGCTCAAAAGCTGTGGTTTCAGGCTTGAATAAGCGCGGGCCTTTACAGTGGTGAGCCGTTGGCCTTGGACGATGACCTGTGACCCCGTCTCCGATTCAGGTTTGAGCAAAATAGGATTCATGTCGGTAATGGCTTCGCGGCCCGAGGCAAGCGCCTGCAAGGCCTGCGCCCGACCGATTTCACCACCGTCCGCTGTGACGGCGGCGTTATTCGACATGTTTTGCGGCTTGAACGGCGCGACGCGAAGCCCGCGTCGGAGTGCGGCGCGGCAGAGGCCGGCAACAAGCAGTGACTTGCCGACGTTCGAACCCGCTCCCTGAATCATAAGGGATTTCACTTAAGGTTATCCTTGTAGGCTAGAGTTCCAAGGGTAAAACCCTCAAAACTCCACGCCCGGCTGGGCTTTGATGCCGGCGCGGAACGGATGTTTGATCAACGACATCTCCGTCACGAGATCGGCAATCTCGATCAATTCGTCCTTGGCGTTCCGGCCAGTCAGGACGACATGCGTGAGCGGCGGCTTTTCATCGCGAAGAAAGGCGACAACCTCAGCAATGTCCAAATAATCGTAGCGCAGCGCGATGTTGATCTCGTCGAGCAAGACCATCCGGAGTTCTGGATTGAGGATCATCGCCTTTGCTTTTTCCCAGCCGGCACGGGCTGCGGCGATGTCGCGTTCGCGGTCCTGTGTTTCCCAGGTAAAGCCCTCCCCCATCGCGTGAAATTGACAGAGGTGAGGAAAGTGGGTTTCGATCAACCGGCGTTCGCCGGTGTCCCAAGCGCCTTTGATGAACTGCACCACAGCAGAGGGAAAACCGTGCGCAATGCAGCGCATGATCATGCCGAAGCCGGAAGAGGATTTCCCTTTACCCGCACCGGTGTGAACAATAATCAGTCCCTTCTCGCCTTCCTTCGTTGCCATCATGCGATCGCGCGCAGCTTTGATCTTGGCCATTTTGGTTGCGTGACGCGCGGCTAAGTCTGTCTCATCCATCGCCATACTTTTCCTTCATCTTGACAACTGACGGCGTTCGGCTTCAGTTGAGGCATTGTTGGTCCTGTCTATGACAGGCGAAGAGGGAATGCGACAAGCACTTGAGCCGGAATTGCTCAAAAGCTTACAACGCAGCCGCCCCCGCGACCGTGACCGGAGAGGACGTTCAACGCCACTGGCAAAAGCTGGGAAGGCCGAACGTCCGCAGGATTAAAAACCCTACATCCGCAAGCCGGGAGACCTGCCAACAGCGTGACTGAAACGGGCGAACGGGGTGTTTCGCGACCGGCAGGTGAATCGCCTGATACCGGGCGTCTTCCCCTTCTGGCTTTAGCACCTCTCGTCCCTGCTGAAGGGGCCTGATGGCTACGATCCTTGTCTGCACGACCTGCCGTCGCGGCGCGACGATTGAACCCGACGACGCTTGTCCCGGGCAGTTGATGCTATCCGCGCTTGAAGCCGCAGGGATACCCAAAGGGATGCGTCTGCGTCCCGTGCAGTGCCTCTCCGCTTGTTCGCAAGGGTGCGCGGTTGCGCTCAGCGGCCCAGGTAAGTGGACTTACGTCTACGGCCGGCTCGATCCCGCCGAACACGTCCCGGACATTCTCGATGGCGCATCCAAATACGCGGCCAGCGAAGACGGCATCGTGCCGTGGCGCGAACGTCCGGAAATTTTCCGCAAAAACTCGCTCGCGCGCATTCCCCCGATGGAGGACTAATGACCGACCTGTCAAAAATTCCCGTCAGCGTTATCACCGGTTTTCTCGGCGCGGGCAAAACTACGTTGATCCGCCATTTGATGCGCAATCCGCAGGGCAAGCGTCTTGCGGTGCTCGTCAACGAATTCGGTACAATCGGTGTGGATGGCGAAATCTTGCGATCTTGCGCGGACGAGAATTGCCCCGAGGAAAATATCGTCGAACTCGCGAACGGCTGCATTTGCTGCACGGTCGCGGACGATTTCATTCCGACGATCGAGGCTTTGATGGCGCTGCCGCAGCAGCCCGACCATATCCTCATCGAGACGTCCGGTCTGGCGCTGCCAAAGCCGCTGCTGAAGGCGTTCGACTGGCCTGCCATCCGTTCGCGCATCACTGTCGATGGCGTTATTGCTGTCGCGGATGCTGAGGCGGTTGCAGCCGGCAGGTTTGCACCGGACGAGGAAGCAATCGCCGCACAACGTGCTGGCGATGAGAGCATTGATCACGAAACCCCTCTATCCGAGGTCTTCGAGGATCAGATTGCCTGCGCCGACATCGTGTTGTTGAGCAAGGCGGACCTTGCGGGAGACGAAGGGATTTCGGCGGCACGTGCTTTGATCGAAGCCGAAGCTCCGCGCAGGCTCCCGATCCTCTCGCTGACAGATGGTGTGATCGACCCGCGTGTCATTCTTGGGCTCAACGCCGCGGCCGAAGATAACCTCGACGTGCGGCCCTCTCACCATGACGGCGCCGACGATCACGAGCATGATGATTTCGACTCCGCGATTATCGATCTGCCCATCTTGGCCGATCCTGAGAGTGTCGCAGAGGCGATCCGCCGCCTTGCGCGAGAGCGCGACATTCTCCGCGTGAAAGGATATCTCGCGATCCGGGACAAGCCGATGCGCATGCTGGTGCAGGCCGTGGGTGAGCGCGTGCGCATGCAATACGATCGTCCATGGGGCGACCAGCCGCGCCGTTCCCAGCTCGTTGTGATCGCTGAGCATGATGCGATTGATCCGGCGGCAATCCAGGCAGTTTTCGAGGCCTGATCACCATGCATGTCGTCTTCCGAGAAAGTCACGATCTGGAAGAGACTGCGACCCCGCAAGACCTTGGCCAAGGTCCTGCGGATTTGGTGGTGCTGTCTTACTCCGACAGTGACTTGGGGGCCTTCGCGGCGGGATGGCAACGCGGTCGGGCAAATCTGCCCGGTCTGCGCTTGGCCAATCTAGCGGCATTGCGGCATCCCATCTCGGTTGACACGTACGTGGATCAAACGCTGAGTGGGGCGAAGGGAATACTCGTTCGGCTGATCGGCGGAGAAAGCTACTGGTCATACGGACTAGCGGAACTCAACGCACTCGCGCGCAAGCGCGGAATTGCTTTGGCTGTTTTGCCGGGTGACGGTCGCGACGACGACAGGCTCGATGAACTCTCCACGTTGCCTGTTTCAACGTTGCGAAGATTGTCGGCGCTTTGCGATGCAGGTGGCGCGGTTGCTGCTCAAGCAGCCCTGGCACAGCTCGCGTTGGCCGCTGGACTCTACGCGGCGCCTGTTCCAGGCGATAAACGGTTGCCTGACTGCGGCTTCTACGAGCCCGCGCGCGGCGTTCAAATGTCGCCGCCCGATGGCAAAGCGATTGTGCCTGTCATATTCTATCGTGCCTATCTGGCAGCGGCCGACACAGCGCCGATAGATGCACTGATACACGAACTGCGGGCACGAGGTTTTCAGGCGGTCGGCATGTTCGCACCGTCACTAAAAGCTGCAGGCGCGCGCATATGGGTCGAGGTTGCCTTAGAGCAAATGGCTCCGGTCGCGATCGTGAACGCGACGGCCTTCTCAGCGCGTGGCGACGATGGGCGCTCGCCACTCGATGGACCGGGATGCCCGGTGTTTCAGGTTGCGCTTTCGACCGCCGAACGCGCGTTGTGGCTGGCTTCGGAGCGAGGGTTATCCCCCTCTGATCTTGCCATGCATGTGGTGCTTCCCGAAGTCGATGGACGCATTTTCGCGGGCGCCGTGAGCTTTAAATGTGGGACGCAGCACGATCCGGATCTGCAGTTTTCTCGCAAGATTCACCAGCCTGATGAGACGCGCGTGCGCGCGGTCGCCGATCGCGTCGCCCGCTGGCACAGCCTTGCTACGGCGAAGGCGGAGGCTCAAAAGCCGGCGCTGATATTGTCCACCTATCCGGGCAAGGAATATCAGCTGGCGCATGCGGTGGGTTTGGACGCGCTGGCGTCGTGCGAAGCAATTCTTCTCGACCTTGCACGCGAAGGCTATGCCGTCGAGCCGGTGACAGACCTTGGGCGCACACTGAGTAAATCGTATCTGACGTGGTCGCTCAGCGCGTACCGCAATGCCTTGGACCAACTCCCCGAAGGCCTGCGCGCTGATTTGCAACGCGCTTGGGGAGACCCCGATAACGATCCCGCAGTCGTCGATGGAGGATTCCACTTCGCCGCCATCAGGAGCGGAGAAGCGGTGATTGCTCTCCAGCCGGAACGTGGACTGAGGGAGAGCCGTGATGACGACTATCATGATCTCGCACGCGTCCCCCGCCACGCATACGTGGCCTTTTACCTTTGGTTACGTGCGCAGGGCTTCTCGGCGCTGATCCACATAGGGGCGCACGGCACCTTGGAATGGCTGCCGGGAAAATCCGTCGCCTTGTCGGACACGTGCTGGCCGCAGGCGTTGTTGGGTGACCTGCCGGTTCTTTATCCGTTCATCGTCAACGATCCGGGGGAGGCAGCACAAGCCAAGCGACGGCTCGGTGCCGTCACTTTGGGACATATGCCGCCGCCGATGCGCGACAGCGCCGTGCCGGAAGGTTTGTCTCAACTCGAAAGGCTCTTGGATGAGTATTCCACCGCAGACGGGCTTGATCCCGCGCGGCGCGACCGGCTCATCGCAATGATCCGCGCGGAGGCGCAGGCCAAAGGAGTGGAAGCAGACCTGGGCATCAACGAAAATATAAGCGCGGCCGAAGCCATTGTGAGAATTGACCGCTTCGTTTGCGACATCAAAGACAGCGGATTTGGCGACGGTCTCCACATCTACGGCGCGCGCGAAGGGGAGAGAGAGGGACTACACTCAGCACTGGCCGGCCGCCGGGTGCCGCCCGGACCCTCAGGGTCTCCCTATCGCGGACACACCGATGTCCTCCCCACGGGACGCAATCTCTTCAGTGTTGATCCGCGCGCGGTGCCGACCCGCGTTGCGTTCGCGCAGGGCGTGAAGAACGCGGAAGAATTGGTGCGTCGTCACCTACAAGATCATGGCGATTGGCCGCGCGGTCTGGTAATCGACCTGTGGGGATCGGCGACGATGCGGACTGCGGGCGAAGAGTTCGCTATGGCGCTTCACTTGGCAGGACTGACGCCACGTTGGGACGGTGCCTCCGGGCGCGTGACAGGGTTCGAGATCGTGCCCCCGGCGCTGCTGAACAGGCCCAGGATTGATGTGACGCTAAGAGTTTCCGGGCTTTTCCGCGATGTCTTTCCCGGCCTCGCACAGATGTTCGAAGCCGCGGCAGCGGCGCTTGCTGATCGCGACGAACCCGTCGAAGAAAATCCTTATGTGAACCGGGTTCCCCGCGTGTTCGGACCCAAGCCAGGGTTGTACGGCTTGGACTTGGGGACAGCCGTTCAAGATTATTCTGATGAGGGGCGTCGCACCGCTGGCGAAGCATGGATCAGAGCTTCGGAATGGTCGATCGATGTCAGTGGCGAAAGCCACCTGGCGAGAAAAGCCCTGGAGAGCCGTCTCAGAAGTGCCGACGCGTTTGCGCACGCACAGGATTTACCCGAAACCGACGTCCTTCTCGCGGCCGATTATGCTGGTCACGAAGGAGGCTTTGCCGCAGCGATGTCCGCGCTGGGGCGGTCTTCGGTCGCGCTCTACCATCTGGATACCACCCGACCGGAAACACCACGTGCACGCACATTGAGCGAAGAGATAGCGCGTGTTGTCCGGGCCCGTGCCGCAAATCCTGAGTGGGCGGCGGGGATGATGCGTCACGGTTTTCGCGGCGCTGCGGAACTCGCCGCAACACTCGATCACCTCGCAGCCTTCGCGCATCTCGCGCGCAACGTACCGGCGCACCTGTTCGATTTATATCATGACGCGACGCTGGGCCGTGGTGAGGTTGCCGACTTCATTGCGCGTGAAAATCCCGACGCGTTCCGTGCGATGCAGGATCAGTTCCGCGCGCTCCGCGACGCAGGGCTCTGGCAAACACGGAGCAACTCCATCGCAGCGAGCTTGGAGGTCGAGCCATGAGCACGAACTTCCTCGTCAAAGGCTGGTGTCCAAATGCGCTGCGTCCCATGGCGTCTGGCGACGGACTAATCGTCCGGATCAAACCCCCGGGCGGACGCTTGAGCGCGCGTGAGGCCTCTGAGATTGCGAAGCTCGCATCACGCTACGGGAATGGAGTCATAGATATCTCAAACCGTGCAAATCTGCAGGTGCGCGGGGTGCGTGAGCAAAGCTATGACGGATTGCTCTCCGGTTTGATGGAACTCGACCTTATCGACGCGAATGCCGATGCAGAGGCAAACCGAAATATCATCGTCACGCCATTCGCTGTCACGGACGATTTGGCCCATACCCTCGCTGAAGATCTGTCCCACGCACTGGCCAAGCCCAACGCCCCGCGCCTACCTGGGAAATTTGGTTTCGCGATCGATATCGAGGAAGCACCGGTCCTGCGGTCCGCTCCTGCCGACATTCGTTTCGAGCGCGCTAGCGATGGATCACTCGTATGCGTCGCGGATGGTGCGGGTACGGGCGCGATCATTGCGCCAGACACAGCGGTGGAGGCGGCGGTCGCTCTCAGCCGATGGTTCCTGGATACTGGCGGCATGGTGGACGGACGCGGCCGTATGGCGGCGCACATCGCCCGGGGCACGCCTCTACCGGAACGTTTTACCGCCGTACCGCGCAAGCCGGAGGCGGCTTTCAAGCCAACGCCCGGCCAGACAGAAAAGGGTTGGCTCGTCGGTTTGGCCTTCGGTCAGATGAGTGCGCAAACGCTTGCCGCGCTCGCCCAACTGGGGCCGCTGCAACTGACCCCTTGGCGAATGGTGCTCATCGTTGGCCTTCATCAACGCCCTGAACTTCAGGACGTGATCACTGACGCCGATGATCCCCTCAACCGGGTTGTCGCCTGCGTTGGCGCACCGAGTTGTCCGCAAGCCCATCAACCGACGCGATCGCTGGCGCGCATGCTGTCCGCCCACGTGCCGAACGGCAGTCAGCTTCATGTGTCCGGCTGCGCGAAGGGATGTGCACAGCCTACCCCCACGCCGCGAACACTCGTGGCCGGTCCGACTGGATTCTCTCTCATTCGTCATGGCCGCGCTGGCGATGATCCGATCGGTGCCCCTGTGTCAGCGGAAGCGCTGATTGCGAACCCCACACGTATCAACGAGGCCGTCTGATGGCGCATCTATATGAAACTGACGGTCAGGCGATCTACCGGCAATCGTTCGCGACGATCCGCGCCGAAGCCGACCTTGCGCCATTCTCCTCTGACGAAGAGCCGGTTGTCGTGCGCATGATCCATGCGGCCGGATTGGTTGGACTAGAAGAGCATGTCCGCTTCACGCCAGGCATGGCGACGGTAGCGCGTAAGGCGCTTCAGGCAGGAGCGCCGATCCTTTGTGATGCACGCATGGTTTCGGAGGGGATTACGCGTCGCCGTCTCCCAATGGACAACGCAGTGATCTGCACGCTGCAAGATCCGCAGGTGCCTGAGCTCGCAAAGGCGATGAGCAACACGCGCTCGGCGGCGGCTCTGGAATTATGGCGTCCGCATCTGAAGGGCGCCATCGTCGCGATAGGGAACGCGCCGACCGCACTCTTCCACTTGCTCAACATGCTTGAAGATCCGAAGTGCCCGAGACCTGCGGCGATTATCGGCTGTCCCGTAGGATTCGTTGGGGCAGCTGAATCCAAGGCGGCCTTGATGGCAGCCACGCCTGCACCCGCCCTCATCGTCGACGGGCGTCTTGGGGGCTCAGCCATCACGGTGGCTGCGGTCAATGCGCTTGCAAGTGCGGAGGAGTAGCGGCGATGGCCAGGATCATCTGCACAGGGCTGGGGCCCGGAGATCCCGAATTGATGAGCGTCAGATCATATCGCCTGATTCAGTCCGCGCGTCAGATCGCCTTTTTCCGTAAGAAGGGTCGGCCCGGCGTAGCGCGCCAGATCGTGAACGGGCTCTTGCCAGAGAACGTCATCGAACACGCGATGGAATATCCGGTCACGACCGAAATCGCGTTCGATAGTCCGGAATATGTCGCACAACTTGCTGCATTCTACGACGACTGGGCCGCTCGGCTTGCGGCCCTCGAAGGCGAAGTCATTGTGCTGTGTGAGGGAGACCCATTCTTCTATGGCTCCTTCATGCATCTGCACACCCGCTTGAAAGGGCGCACGGAGGTCGAGATCGTGCCGGGCATTTCGGGCATGTCCGGCTGCTGGACCGCCACAGGCGAACCCATCACATGGGGTGATGATGTTCTGACGGTTCTGATGGGCACGCTGCCCGAAGACGAACTGACCCGGCACATCAAAACCGCGGATGCGCTGGTCATAATGAAAACCGGACGCAACCTAGCAAAGATCCGACGCGCTTTTGCTGCAGCCGACAGGCTGGACGACGCTTGGCTCGTCGAACGCGGCACGATGGATGGACAAAAGAAGGTCCGACTCGCGGAAGCAAAACACGCTGAATGTCCCTACTTCTCCATCGTGCTTTTGCACGGTAAAGGCCGTCGGCCGGAGGTGCGGGAATGAGCGATGTATTCTTAAATGGATCGCTCACCATCGCCGGTCTGGGGCCGGGCGATACGGCCATGATGACGCCGGAGGTCAGCGCGGCGATAGCACAGGCTAGTGATGTCGTTGGGTACAATTCCTACGTCGCGCGAATTCCGCCGCGCGAGGGCTTACGGCTCCACGCTTCCGATAACAGAGTAGAGCTTGATCGCGCACGCCATGCATTGCAACTCGCCTCGGATGGCGGCCACGTGGTGGTCGTATCGTCAGGCGATCCAGGCGTTTTTGCGATGGCATCCGCGGTGTTCGAAGCGTTGGAAAGCGCCCCCGAATACCTTGACGTCGAGATCCGCGTGCTGCCCGGGATCACGGCGATGCTCGCCGCGGCCGCACGCGCAGGTGCGCCCCTTGGTCACGACTTCTGCGCCATAAACCTGTCGGACAACCTCAAACCGTGGGAGCTCGTAGAGCGCCGACTGCAATTGGCGATCGAAGGCGACTTTGCTGTGGCTCTCTACAACCCACGTTCAGCAAGCAGGCCTCAGCAGTTCGCCCGCGCCCTAGAAATTTTACGCGCAGGATGTGGGCCGGATCGGTTGATTACGTTCGCGCGCGCAGTCACGACGCCTGACGAACGGATCGTGACCGTGCCCCTCTCCGAGGCGAAAGCGGACATGGCTGACATGCGCACGGTTGTCATCGTCGGCAATTCCGCGACCCGGCGGGTCGGACGATACGTCTACACACCGAGGTCCGCGCCATGATGTATCCAAGCCATCACGGTCTCAACGCTGTCGGTCACATTCCGGTTCGGAAGCACCGGGCGGTCAATCATGATCACCGGCAACCGCAGACGGCGCGCGGCAACAAGCTTCGCTTCGGCACCTTCGCCGCCCGAATTCTTCGCAACAACATGCGTGATGCGATGCGTGGTAAGCAGCGCCTCATCTTCCGCAATGCTGAAGGGGCCGCGCGCGATAATGGCGAAGGCGTCTGGCAGCGGAAGAGCGCCGGGCGTGTCCGCCAACCGCAGCAGATAGTGATGATGCGGGGCGGACGCGAACGTCGAAAGGTTTTGCTTCCCGATGGCGAGAAAAATTCGCGACGGCGCTTGTGGAAGAGCCGCGACGGCCGCTTCGATATCCGGCACGCGCTGCCACTGATCTTCAACTTCGGGAGCCCAGGGTGCGCGCTCGAAAGCGAGAAGCGGAACCCCCGTGATTTGACATGCGGTGATCGCGTTCCGGCTCATCTGCGCCGCGAATGGATGCGTCGCATCGACGACCTGCGTGATCGCAGCCTCGCGCAAATAGCGGGCCAGCCCCTCAGCACCACCAAAGCCACCGACCCGCGTCGGAAGGGGTTGCGCCTTCGGCAGGCTGGTGCGTCCGGCATAAGAGAACACAGCGTCCACCCCAGCCTCTGCAAAGACTCGGGCCAAACGACTGGCTTCCGTTGTGCCGCCCAGAAGGAGGACGCGTGTCATGACTGATCCGTGGCTTTCGATAATCGGCATCGGCGAAGATGGCGTGAAGGGCCTGTCTGATGCAAGTCGCAGTGCATTGGAAGGCGCTGAAGTCGTCTTCGGAGGACCACGCCACCTGGAGCTTGCGGAAATCGGTGGGCGGGGGCGTCCTTGGCCGGTACCTTTCTCTATAAAACCAGTACTTGATTTACGCGGTCGCAACGTTGCCGTACTGGCATCTGGCAATCCCTTCTGGTACGGCGCCGGGAGCACACTGGCAGAGTGTCTCGGAGCCAGCGAGTGGCGCGCGTTTCCCACACCTTCGACATTTGCAATAGCAGCGGCCCGGCTAGGGTGGCGGTTGGAAGAGACCCACTGTGTTGGTCTTCACGCCGCCCCCTTTGAACGACTGCTTCCACACATAGGTCGCGGGCGACGCCTGATTTGCCTGATGCGTGATGCGGCGGCCGTTACGGCACTGGGCCAGTGGCTTGATCAAAGAGGCTTTGGCAAGTCGATGCTCTGGGTCATGGAGGCGCTCGGCGGCCCCAATGAGCGCATTCGGTCTGTTCACGCGGTCGATCTCGCTTTCAACGATATGCGGGCGCCAGTAGCTCTCGCGATAGAGGTTGCCGGAGCCGCAGGAAGGCAGCGCAGTTCCGGTCTGCCGGACGATGCATTCGCGCACGACGGGCAGATCACAAAACGCGCGATCCGCGCTGTCAGCCTTTCTAGTCTTGCGCCCCGTCACGGCGAGCACTTATGGGACATCGGCGGTGGTTCCGGTTCGGTTTCAATCGAATGGGCATTAGCGGGCGGCACCGCGACGACCATCGAGCCGAAAGCTGAGCGCGCGGAAATTATTCGCATGAACGCTGCCCAATTCGGTGTCACGGAAGCGGTCAAAGTTGTCGAAGGCAGTGCCCCCGAGGCGCTAAACGACCTGGCGCATGCCGACGCGGTGTTCATCGGCGGCGGCGCATCAGATGCGCTGCTGGAGAAGCTCTGGAGCGTCCTGTCCCCGGGAACGCGCCTCGTCGCCAATGCAGTCACGCTTGAAAGCGAAAGCCTGATCGCCGGCTGGCACGGGCGCTGCGGTGGCTCCCTCATGCGCATCGAAACTGCGGAAGTGCAGCCGCTCGGGCAGAAGCGCGGATGGGTTTCCGCGCGGCCCGTAACTCAGTGGAGCGTAACGCGATGAGAGTGGCAGGTTTGGGGTTCCGACAAGGCGCGACGCAGATGGCATTGGCCGACGCGCTGGAGAAGGCGCGCGCGTTTGCAGGCGAGGTCCCCATTGCGGCGTTGGCGACGCACGTCAGCAAGAGCGGGCATCCCGCGATCCAGGCGCTTGCGTCAAAGTTCGCGCTGCCGGTTCTGTCGCTGGATGAGCGAGCCCTTTCCAGTGTGCAGACGAAAACGCAGTCCGAGCGCGTCACTGCGCTTTTTGGAACTGGAAGCCTTGCTGAAGCGGCAGCGCTCGCTGCTGCCGGAGCGGGCGCACGGCTGGTGTGTCCCAGGGTGATTTCATCTGACGGCATGGCAGTTGCCGCAATCGCGGAAGGAGCTGGACCATGACGGTACATTTCATCGGAGCTGGCCCCGGTGCAGCTGACCTTATCACGTTGCGGGGACGAGATCTCATCGCAGCTTGCCCAGTTTGCCTCTATGCGGGATCACTGGTTCCTGAAGCGTTGTTGAGCCACTGCCCGCCGGGCGCGCGGATCGTCAACACGGCCCCCCTATCACTCGACGAGATCATTGCCGAAATCGTCAGTGCGGATGAGGCTGATTTGGATGTCGCGCGATTGCATTCCGGCGACCTGTCTGTTTGGTCCGCAATGGGAGAACAGCTGCGACGCCTGCGTGAGCTTGGCATCGCCTACGACGTCACACCGGGCGTACCTGCGTTTTCCGCGGCTGCAGCCGCGCTGGGTCAGGAACTGACTTTGCCCGGCGTTGCTCAGTCGGTGATCCTCACGCGAACGTCGGGGCGCGCAACGGCTATGCCTGAGGGGGAAACGCTCGCGGCATTTGCGGCGACCGGCGCGACGCTCGCCCTGCATTTATCGATCCATATGTTGGATCGTGTCGTCGCGGAGTTGATCCCTCATTACGGGTCGGATTGTCCCGTCGCCATCGTATGGCGCGCAAGCTGGCCCGATCAGCGGATTGAACGGGCGACCCTCGCCACGCTCGACAGTGCAATCGGTGAGGAACTCGAACGCACAGCTCTCATTTTTGTAGGCCGCACGATCGGGGCGGAACGCTTCGACGAAAGCCGCCTCTATGCAGGCGACTATGACCGCCGCTATCGGCCCGTCGGCACGAACCCAAGATTCCCGGAGGGCGCGTGATGGCTGGCCAGTTGCCACCTGGATTGATGATCTCCGCACCCCGTTCGGGAAGCGGAAAGACGACCTTGATGTTAGGCCTCTTGGGCGTACTCCGCCGTCGGGGTCGCGACGTCCAGCCGTTCAAGAGCGGTCCGGATTATATCGATACAGGTTTTCACACAGCAGCCATCGAAGCGGCGAGGCGTTCGACCAATCTCGATACCTGGGCTATGGGCGCAGCTGAGATATCTCATCACGTAGCCACGGCTGCAGGAGCAGATCTTATCCTCGCGGAAGGCTCGATGGGCCTCTTCGATGGTGTCGCGCGCACAGGCGCATCCGGCACTGGTGCAAGTGCTGACCTCGCGGCCATGATGGACTGGCCAGTGGTTCTGGTCCTCGATGTCTCCGGGCACGCGCAATCGGCAGCCGCAGTGGCGCTCGGCTTCGCGACCATGCGCGCCAATGTAAAGCTCGCAGGTGTCGTGCTGAATCGTGTGGCGAGCGCACGCCACGAGGCTTTGGTCCGAGCAGGGATGAAGGACGTTGGCATCACGGTACTTGGTGCATTGCCGCGCCAGAAAGAAATCGCGGTTCCCGAGCGGCACCTGGGCCTTGTGCAAGCCGAAGAACAAAGCACGCTTCCATCCATCTTGGCGGAAATGGCCGACTTCATTGAGAAGCATCTGGATATCGACGCACTAGTTGCAACCGCGGGCGTGACCACGCCTCAGAGCGGTCAAACCACCAACGGTACCTCTCCTCCCGGCCAACGTATTGCGCTAGCGCGTGACGCCGCGTTTTCCTTTGTCTATCCGCACCTCCTCGAAGCCTGGCGGAAGGCCGGAGCGGAAATCATTCCGTTTTCCCCTCTGGCGGATGAGACACCCGATCCGGACGCCGACTGTTGCTGGCTCCCCGGCGGATACCCGGAACTTCATGCTGGGCGCATCGCGCAGGCAAGAAAATTCCGTGAAGCTTTGAAAAACTTCGCCGCAACGCGTCCGGTTCACGGCGAGTGCGGAGGCTACATGGCGTTGGGCGAGGCTCTCATCGACGCCGACGGGCAACGGCACGAGATGACTGGCTTACTTGGCCTTGTCACCTCCTACGAAAAACGCCGCATGCACCTCGGATACCGGCTCGCGACTTTGACGGCACCCATTCCCGGACGGCAGCCCGGGGCGCGGCTTCGTGGGCACGAGTTCCACTATTCCACCATTCTCACACAACCCGATGAGCCGCTTGCCGACGTCGTCGACGCAGAAGGCACGCGTGTTCCCGAGACGGGCTCCCGCCGCGGGCATGTAACCGGGAGCTTCTTTCATCTTATCGCGGAGGCAGCGGCGTGAGCGGTTTCGTCTCTTTCGTATCCGCGGGCCCCGGCGATCCTGAGCTGCTGACGCTAAAAGCGGTCGATCGGCTGCGGCGTGCTGACGCCGTGCTTTTCGACGACTTCTGTTCGGGTCCGATCCTGACGCACGTTCGCGATGGCGCCGATCTGGTTGGTGTCGGAAAACGCGCGGGGCGCACGTCGCCCAAGCAGCATCACGTCAGTCGTTTGTTAGTCGACTATGCACGGACGGGTGTACGGGTCGTGCGGCTTAAGTCCGGAGATGCGGGCATCTTCGGCCGCCTCGAAGAAGAGATAACAGCGCTCGCCGCCGAAGGGATCGAATACGAAGTGATCCCAGGCGTGACGGCAGCTTCGGCCGCGGCGGCCTCCGCAGGTATTCCGCTCACGCGAAGATTGGTCGCGCGCCGCGTGCAATTCGTGACGGGGCACGATGTCACCGGCGCGTTGCCTGAGGATTTGAACATGGCAGCGCTGGCCGACGCAGAAGCCACGACAGTGGTCTACATGGGACGGCGGACATTCAAAATTCTGGCCGAGCGGTTGATTGCAGCAGGTCTGCCCGCAAGCACGCCTGCCCTTCTCGCCGAAGCAATCTCTAGTCCTGACCAGCGGCTCTACCGCAGCACCGTCGTGGAGTTAGCCCAAGAGCTTTCCTCTGAAGATCAGTCATCAGCGCCGGCCTTGATCCTGTTCGGCGCTCTTGCCCCCGAACTATCCACAGCCAAAGCGGAGGAGATAGCCACAGACTGACAACGCAAATCTTTTCCAAGCCACGCAACACGGTCAGAAGGCCTCTGCCGGCTGACGCGAAATGCATCCAACTTGACCTTGATCGACCGATCGCCGTCCAGGACGGCTAGGAGACCTGACATGCACATCGAACCTGGTATCGTAACCGGCGCGAAAATCGCGCTCAGCTACGCCACAGCCGCAGGCGCGGGCGCCTACACCCTAAAATTGGCGGTCGATACGCTGCGCACCAAAGGATTGGCCTCGCTTGCCGTGCGCAGTGCCGCGGCTACCGCGCTGGTTTTCTCGTTTTTTGAAGTGTTTCCACATTACCCGGTTGGGGTTTCCGAGGTTCATTTCATTCTCGGTTCGACGCTCTTTCTGATATTCGGAGCCGCGCCCGCTGCCATTGGATTGGCACTTGGCCTGTTGATCCAGGGACTGCTTTTCGCACCGTTCGATTTGCCACAGTACGGGATGAACGTGACCACGCTTCTGGTGCCTCTTTTTGCCGTAGCAGCATTGGCCGAACGCATCATTCCAGCAAAGACTCCCTATGTTGATCTCACATACCGTCAGACACTCGCGCTCTCAACGGCCTACCAGAGCGGTGTCGTGCTTTGGGTTGGCTTCTGGGCGCTCTACGGACATGGATTTGCTGCCGACAATCTCAACGCGATCGCGATGTTTGGCGGTGCTTATCTTCTGGTCATCGTGGTTGAGCCGTTGGCGGACCTGGCCGTTCTTGCCATCGCCAAGACATTGCATGGCTTCAGGGATTCCGGCCTTGTCACGCCGCGCCTTCATCATGCGGCCTGAGATTGAAAACCTTTATATGGGCCGCACGGGCATCGTTACGTGCGGCCCCAAAGGCAAACTATGACCGAATTGCTTCTCGTTGGGATTGGAACCGGAAATCCGGAACATCTGACGTTGCAGGCTGTGCGCGCGCTCAATAGCGCCGATCTGATTTTGATCCCACGAAAGGGAAAGAACAAAGCCGACTTGGCGGAGTTGAGACGCACGATATGCGAAGAGGTCATCAGCAACCCCGCAACCCAGATCGTGGAATTCGAACTCCCGAAACGTGACGCCGATAATCCCAATTATCGCCAAGGCGTGGACGACTGGCATGATGCGATTGCATCGGTATGGGCAGAAGCAATGGATGGCCTGCCGGATCAGGCGCGTGTCGCGTTGCTCGTCTGGGGTGATCCTTCACTTTACGATAGTACGATGCGCATAGCCGCGCGCCTCAAACCTGCGCCGGAGATATCCGTTATTCCAGGCATCACCTCGATGCAGGGTCTGACAGCCGCACATAAAATTCCACTCAACACCATTGGCACGCCCGTCCTGATCACAACGGGACGGCGCTTGCGCGAAGAGGGCTGGCCGGATGGCGCGGATCGTTTGCTGGTCATGCTGGATGGGGAGTGCAGCTTTCAGCATATCCCGTCAGATGGGGTGATGATCTGGTGGGGCGCATACGTTGGCATGCGGGAAGAAATTCTCTTGAGCGGCGCCTTACGCGAGATGATGGATGAAATCGTTGAGACGCGTGCTGCCGCACGGGCGCATCATGGCTGGATCATGGACATCTATCTGCTGAGCCGTGAGCCTGAAGGTGATGGGGAAAGCGCGTAGGAGCGTTGCATTCCTGTCCCCCTCTGTTCATAGCCTCTGTGTACCGCAGATTTAGCGTTGACATCCGTTTCAATCTAACGCGTTTTAAGAGGCGTAACGGTTTCGCTATGTGCGCGAGCATGTAGATGACGAAGAGGGAACACGGTGAGGTACCTTAGCGTATCAACGCCGTGGCTGCGCCCGCAACTGTAAGCGGCAAGTCTCCTCCAAACATGCCACTGGCGCTTCGCGTTGAAGCCCGGGAAGGTCGGAGAGAGATGTTCGAGCCGCGAGCCAGGAGACCTGCCGTTGCGAGTCGCCCTTTCACCGTGCGGGCCGCGCGGATGAACGGACCACCCGAGTGGCGACTGATGTGCAACCGATTGGGAGCAGCGTCAGGCATGCCTAGGGTCTTGAAAACTCACTGACAGACTTAAAAGAACCGCGCAGTTCAACACGCGCGCGCCTGTGTCGTTGCAACCTGTTGCCGCGGCCAGCGTGGCTGCTCTGCGTGGGCTAGGAAGTGTCCGCCGTTTCTCCCGTCCATAGTCTGTGACGGGATCATCATGTCGAATGTCCTTGGAATACCTTCACTACACGCTTCGCGTTTGAGCCTATTAGCACTTGCCGTCGTCGCCCCCGGCTTCGCTGGCAAAGCCATGTCGCAAACTGCGCCAGCAGCCAATGAGGCGGTGGAACTCCCCACCATCGAAGTGACGACGCAGCAAACCTCTTCGGCGAAACCAAAGCCGAAAAAGCCTCAGGCCGGGGCAACAGCGGTGTCGCAACCGATCCCGACAACTCTCGCCGAAACGGCATCCGCCAGCACGGGGCAGGGAGAAACGAAACCTGGCTTGAACCTCGATGCACCCGCTGCAACAGGCAGTCGGCTTGGGCTGACGCCGCTGGAGACGCCAGCGAGCGTGGAGATCATTCCCGCGCAATCCATTCGCGAGCGTGGACAGCAGTCTGTCACAGAAGCAGTCACCCAGAACGCCACCGGCTTTACATCTGCCGCAGCTCCCGGCAACGGCGGCAGCAGTCTCACGGCTCGTGGGTTCGTCGGCCATGGTTCGGTGATGCAGCTTTACGATGGCACGCGTCTTTATGTGGGCTCGGGCACCGTTTCGTTTCCCTTCGACACGTGGTCGGCCGAACGCATTGAAGTGCTCCGTGGTCCGGCCTCTGTTCTTTATGGAGAAGGCGCAATCGGCGGCGTCGTCAACGTCGTGCCGAAAAAGCCGACCGACTATTTTACGCATGAAGCCGAGATCGCGATCGGCACCGAAGCCACGAAACGCTTCGGCATTGGTTCTGGCGGCCCGATCAGTGACAGTCTCGCCTATCGCTTCGATGCCAGCGGCATCAAGTCTGACGGCTGGCTCGATGACGAGGGAGACTTCAGCTCAATCGCGGTGTCTGGAGCTCTGCGGTGGCGCCCGACGAGCGACTTGTCCTTCACCGTTTCACAAGACTACGGCGATCAGTCCCCTCTGCGCTACTGGGGCACGCCGCTCATCAACGGCACGGTGCCGGACAGCATTCGCTTCAAGAGTTACAACGTCCGCGACAGCGACGTTCACTACCGGGATAACTGGACCCAGTTCAAGACGGAGTGGAAACCGGCAGATTGGATTGAACTGAGCAACACCGCCTACCGTCTGACCAGCAACCGTCACTGGCGCAACGTCGAGTCCTATGCGTACAACGCGGGCCGTATAGATCGGTCCTCCTATATCGAGATCTTTCATGATCAGGAGCAGATCGGAAATCGGTTGGATGCCACGGTCCGCACTGCTCTTCCGGGCGGCGTCAAGAACGAGATGGTGGTCGGCTTTGACGTCAACCGCATCGATTTCCGCCACACGAACAATTCTCCATACAGCGGCGCATCCGATGTCGATCCGTTCAACCCGCATCCGGGCTGGTTCATAAACACGGACGGTACACGTCCGAAGTTCGATACCGAGACCTCGCAGTATGCGCTCTTCGCCGAGGATCGGCTGAAGCTGTCCAACCAACTTTCGCTCGTGGCTGGCATCCGCCTCGACCGGCCGACGATGGAGCGGCACGATCTCATAACCGGAGAACGCTTCACGAAGGAGTTTTCAAACGTCACATGGCGGGCGGGCGCGGTTTACAGCCCGCTGCCGGGGCTTGCGTTTTACGGGCAGTATGCGACGGGCGTCGATCCCATTGGAGGACTGATCACGCTCAGCAAATCAAACGCTGAGTACGATCTTGCAACGGGGCGTCAGATTGAAATCGGCGTAAAACAATCGTTCTGGAACGGACGAGGCGAATGGACCCTGGCAGGCTACGACATCGAGAAGAAGAACCTTCTCTCGCGCGACCCTGACAATCCGGACATCGTCCAGCAGGTTGGTCGGCAATCTTCGCGTGGCGTTGAAGCTTCGCTTGCCCTGCAGCTCACCGACACGCTCCGATATGAGGGCAACGTCGCATTGCTCGAGGCGCGCTATGATGAGTACATCGGCTCAGGCGGAATCAACTACGCCGGCAAGCGCCCGAGGAACGTGCCGGAGCAGGTCATCAATAGCTGGCTGACTTGGGCATTTCTTCCCGATTGGGAAGCCCGCATCGGCGCACAGTGGGTTGGCTCCATCTACAGTGACGATGCCAACCTCGTGGAGCGCCCCGACTTCACGGTCGTTAACCTGGGTCTCGACTATCACGTGACCGAAAAGAGCGCAGTTTCCCTGCGCGTCTTCAACGTCTTCGACGAGGTCTATACGACGGGCGGGAGCACAACCGAGTGGCAACTTGCACCCCCGCGCTCGGCTGAATTGAGCTACCGGATCAAGTACTGACATGATCCGGCTTGAAGGACCCCGCGCCTTCACCACTCCGTCGCGCGCGCCCAATGGTGTCGCGCGGCGGACGGTGAAGACCGCCAAGCGCTGGCTGTACCTCTTTCATCGTTGGCTAGGTGTGGCGACCTGCGTGCTCTGCGTCATGTGGTTCTTGTCGGGCCTCGTGATGCTCTACGTGCCCTTTCCGAATTGGAGTGATCAGGAACGCATCGCGGCACTTCCAACTGTCGATACGGCGCGTGTGAATGTCACGCCGGACGTCGCGTTGGCCAAGGCGGGAACGAACATCTACCCGACCGCCTTCCGGCTTGAAATGCTCGGAGAGACGCCGGTTTACCGCATCGTGGCAGGTGGCAAACACGTCGTGATTTCCGCAGAGACGGGAGACGAGATCGGGAGCGTCAGTGCAGAGGACGCCGCGCAGCATCTGTTCAAGGTCTTTCCTGGCGTCTCCCACCGCCTGATGGAGACGCTGGACCATGACCAGTGGACGGTGACACGCCGCTACGACGCGCACCGCCCGCTCTATCGCTTCGCCATTGATGATGGCCGGGGGACAATCGTCTATGTGTCCTCCCAAACCGGCGAGATCGTGCAGAACGCGACGCGGACCGAACGCTTCTGGAATTGGCTCGGGGCGATCCCGCATTGGATCTACTTCACGCCAATTCGCCGGGATCAGCAGCTATGGCGTCAATCCGTCATGTGGCTCTCGGGCCCCCTCGTCATAGGTGCGATCACAGGGCTCTGGATCGGCATTCTGAGACTACGCGTACGCAAACCGTACAAGGGCGGCCGCGTCACGCCCTATCGCGGCTGGATGAAATGGCATCACATCGGAGGACTGGTGGGCGGGATTTTCCTGACAACCTGGATCTTCAGTGGATGGCTCTCCGTCAATCCATTCCAAATGTTCACACGCACGCAAGTCACGCAGGAACAGCGGACGGGCTACGCTGGTTGGACGCCGGCGAGCACCTCAGGTGTAACACCCGAAGCCCTCAACGCTGTTGGCCGGCAGCAGCCCACGGACATTTCGTTTTCCTGGATCGGCGGACAGCCCTTCATAATCGCGCGCAATCACAGCACGACAGCACTCGCAGAGGCGAAAACCGGCGTCACAACGCAGATAGAAAATGACGTCTTATTAGAGGCGGCGCGCCACGTGCGGCCCAGAAACCAAATCGTCGAAACGGAAGTCCTCACCCAGGAAGACGTCTATTGGTATTCGCATCACCGACAACGACCGCTCCCGGTCATCAGGGCGATGTTCGACGATCCTGCGGCGACATGGTTGTTCCTCGATCCGGCGACGGGAGCGATCGCGGGCCTAAGCGACAGTAGCGGCAGGATATACCGCTGGTTGTTCAACTTCTTTCATGACTACGACCTGCCGATCTTGCTGCGCAACCAGCCCGCACGAGACATCATCATTTGGGTGTTGTCCCTCGCCGGACTCGTCATTTCGGTGTCGGGCATTGTGATCGGATGGCGAACGCTTAGACGCAGCGCAAAGCGCTCTTGACCAGGTGGCTGAGAGGGGAAGAACGCGGGTTAGCCCTAGTTTCCCGTAGTTGCGCCGACGGATTGTCTAACGGCGCGTACTGGCGCTATCGTCGCAAAACCGGTCGGCGCTTTGGCTCCGCTCCGGTTCGGAACGTTCGAAAGCCTCTAACCGCAGGAGACCACCCCATGAAGTTGAGCGCACGCAACGTGCTTTCCGGCACAGTCACCGAGATCAAGAAGGGTGCCGTGGCCGCACAGGTCAAAATCGATGTCGGTGGTGGCAACACCATTACCTCGACGGTCACGGTTGATGCTGTCGAAGACCTCGGACTGGCACCGGGCAAGCCGGTTAAAGCCGTCATCAAAGCCAGCGAGGTGATCCTCGGTATCGATAGCTAGAGTGCTCGGCTTTCCGATAAGAAGCCCTGGCAAAGCGTGTTAGCGCAGGCGGCCCGTTTCGTAATCGGGCGCACAAAGGGTGCGTCCGCCATCCAGGTCGACAAGGGACACGTTGACCCCGTAGACGGTTTGCAATGCCTGCGGTGTAAGCACTGCCGCAGGCGGTCCTTGTGACATGAGGCGTCCGTTATGCATCAACGCGACGGTGTCCGCGACGCTGAAGGCATGATCGGGATCATGGGTGGAAAGCACGATGGCAAGGCCAAGGCCTTTGAGACGTTTGATTTCCGACAGCACGGTAACCTGATTGCCGAAATCCAAGCTCGCCGTCGGTTCATCCATGACGATCGCCGGAGCATCTTGCGCCAGGGCCCGCGCGATTAAAGCGAGCTGCCGCTGCCCACCGCTGATGCGTGTGTATTCCACTTCGGAAAGTTCATCGATGCCAAGCGCGCCCAAAGCTTCATGGGCCTTGCTGCGATCTGCGGGAGACGGCGCGGCGAAGAGACCGAGGTGGGCCGTGCGCCCCATCACCACCATATCGATGACCCGATAAGGGAATTGAGCGGCATGCGCCTGCGGTACGTAGGCAACCCGACGTGCGATGTCGGCACGAGCGAGAGAGATGATTGGTTGCCCGTCGATCAGCACCTCGCCGGCTTGTGCCGGTAGCAATCCCAGCATTGTCTTGAACAATGTTGTCTTGCCACAGCCGTTAGGGCCTAGCAGGCAAAGGACCTCACCGGGAGCAATGCCCAAAGAGATGTCTCGGCCGACAGCGTAGCCCGGATATCCAGTGCCGAGCTCGCGCGTGACGATGATGGGTGTGCGAAGGGGAGCTGCTTGGTTCATGACCATCCGTCCCGGCCGCGCGCAAGCAACCAAAGGAAGAACGGCGCACCAATAATCGCCGTCAGAATGCCGAGCGGGATCTCCGTAACCGTGAGGGACCGCGCCACCGTATCGACCAAGAGCAAATAACCGCCGCCCATCAGCATGGAAGCAGGCAACAGGCGTTCGAAGTTCGGGCCCACGAGCATGCGGGCGAGATGTGGAATGACGAGACCGACCCAACCGATAACGCCAGAGATGGCAACGACACTCGCGGTCATGAGCGTCGCGGCAAAAATCACAACGAGCCTGAGTTTGCTTGAATCAACGCCGAGGGCCTTGGCCTCTTCATCTCCGAGCGAAAGGACGTTGATGCGCCAGCGCAGCAGGATGAGAGGAATGAGCGCGATGAGAACGAGCGGCGCGGCGTTGATAACGTCGGCATTGCGGATGCTGGACAAGCTGCCGAGCAGCCAGAAGACAATGGCCGGCAACTGATCGTAGGGATCGGCGAGGATCTTTAAAAGCGAGATCGCCGCACCCGTAAGGGAACCCACAACAACCCCGGCCAGCACGAGCACCAGGATCGGCTCACGCCCCCGCACCATGCTGGCAATGAGATAGACCACGCCAACAGTGGCCAGCCCCATTGCAAACGCCGAAAATTGAATGGCCCATATCGGCAACGAGAAGAAAATACCGATGACGGCACCGAGCCCGGCGCCCGATGAGACGCCGAGGATGTCCGGCGAAACGAGCGGATTCCGAAAGAGACCTTGATAGGCAGCACCGGCCGCGGCGAGAGCCGCACCCGCGAGAACACCCGCAAAGACCCGCGGCAGCCGGATTTCAAATAGAACGGTGTCCGTGGTTCCGATAGGATCTTGTCCGGTGAGCCAACGCCATATGGCGGCGAGCATCTCACCAAAGCTGATGGGATAAGCACCTGTGGATGCCGCCACGGCGATCAGGACGACGAGCAAGCCCGTCAATCCGAACAAGATGGCGGTGGGATGCTCGCTCAGCGTGCGCCGGCGTTCGAGGGTGCTTGTCCCTTCGACCATTCGATCAGCGTCTCCAATTCGGCATCGCTCAGATCCACGTGGTAGAATAGCTTATAAAACTCACGCGTCATGGCGTTGAGATCGCCGCCGAGTTTGTCAGGATAGAAAAGACCCGCAAGCCATTTCAGGCCGATGACCCGATTGATTGACGGTGGCCGGTCAATCCACCCGAACGGTGCCACGGGACTGAGGTAGACTCGCCGACGCTCGACGGCTTCTATCCCCGACCACAACGGATCTTTGTAGACATTCTCGTAAAAGATCGGGTCCCAGGTGATGATGGTGTCGGGGTTGGCGACGATTACCTGTTCGATGGACGCGCGCACGATGCCGCGCTGACCGGGCGCGTCGGCAACGTTCCGCCCGCCCGCACGTTCGATGATTTCAGTATTGATTGATCCTTTGACGCCCGTCTCAAGTCCATCCGGGCCACGGGCTAGATAGACGCGGGGACGATCGCTCTCGAGTATGGATGCGATTACAGAATCAATCTCGTTGAAAGTTTTCTCAACATAACTGGCGAGTGTTTCGGCGCGCTCCTCAACGGCGAGGATTTTGCCGAGCAACCGCAAGGATGCGGGAGTCGCAGCAAACCGTCCATCGATCAGGGCATACGGGATGCCCGTCTGCGACTGTACTGCGTTGGCAAGCGAGATGTAGGTGTCCCGCACCGAGCCGAAATCAAGAATGAGATCGGGCTTTACGCGCAAAACGACTTCGAGATTGGCCGTGCCGCCTCTGCCCGTAAGGCGCCCGAGTGCGGGAAGGTCGCGAAAAGGCTCTGCAACATAAGGAGCCTCGGCCGGACGCAACGGGTTTGGCCAGCCGGTCATTTTCTCCGGAGCTAGGACATAGAGTAAAATCGAAGCCGGGGGCCCCGCCGCGAAGACCTTGGTGATCTGCTCCGGCACATTGATGGGGCGCCCACCGGAATCGACAAGCTCGCGCGCCAAAGCGCTTGAGCCTGACAGCCAAGCCAGAGCGAGAAAACAAACCTTGAGCTGGCGGTATATCGACACGAGCGACCTGCTAGTTGGAATGCACGGGGGAGAGTAGCCGCGCCGTGCGTTAAAGCAAACCGCACGCGCGGCGCTACTTGCCGGCTGGACGCACATCATCTCCCTTGCCAAATCCATACTCTGCGAGGATCGCTTGCGCGTCCGGGCCGAGAATGAAGTTGGCAAGAGCATCAGCCTCCGCGGGCGCTGAAGCCATTACAGCAAGACCATAATCAGCACCGACAGCCAACGCGTTCGGGATATCGACAATGACGAGCGAGGGCGTGTCTTTCTTAGCCAGCACTGCATTCGTGCAGTAGGTCAGAAACAAGTCGGCTCTGTCTTCAGACATAACCCACGCATAGAGGTGCCGACCTTCTGGTGGTTTGGCGGAGTCGGGTCCACCGGTCAGCTTCAAGGCCTTGCTTTCAAGCTTGGCCTGAGCACCTGCCTTAAGAGGCTCGGCCTTGGCAAACAGCGCAAAAGCATAGTCCCCTGACGGGTCCGCTTTCGGTGTGGAAGTCCCGACACGAACCTTTTCGTCAAGCATCGTGTCCAGAAGGGTCTCCGAGGTGACTGCGAGACCGGGCTTCACGAGAGCACAAAGCTGGTTGCGGGCGAACATCTTCACAGAGCCGGATATCTTTCCGGCTTCGGCGAGCTTTTTGGGATGAGCCATATTCGCCGATGCAAAGACGTGCGCGGGCTCGCCCTTTTCGATGCGCCCCCGCAGCAAACCGGAAGGGCCGAACGTCGTTTTAACGCTCTGCTGTCCGCCGGACTTTTGCTCGAAAGCTTTCGCGACATCCGTCAGCGCGGCCTTCAGGCTCCCCGCCGCGTAGAGATTGATATCTTCAGCGGAAGTCACGGCCGTGGTCCATCCCGCGAAGACGGCACTCAGCACCGCAACCTTGAATGCGCATCCGCATTTCCCATACCCTCGTTCAGCCACCGCCGTATCCCCCTGCATGCTGCATTTTTAAGTATTCTACGGTTTGGACGACGCAATGCAATAAATCATAGATAAAGATGCAAATTATGCAGCATCGGAGCGCTGTTCACCCGGGATTTCCGCTCAACGAATGAGCGTGCGCGCGACACAACCGTCACCCCCGGGAACGCGTGAGGTCGTCACCGTTCAATCGAAGGCCCGTGCGCCGGGACCGTGGAGATGGGCTTCGTCGTCGGGATTACGTAACGGGCACTGCTTTAATGACAGGCAGCCGCAACCGATGCAGCCGTTCAAGTCGTCACGGAGCTGGGTCAGTTTTGAAATGCGGTCATCAAGCTCCTCTTTCCACCGCGCGGATAACTTCCGCCAGTCTTGAGCTGTAGGCGATCGGTCCGCAGGCAGGACTTTTAACGCCTCGGAAATGGCAGCCAACGGGACGCCGGTGCGTTGCGCCACCTTGATGATGGCGACGCGGCGTAGGACATCGCGAGAATAGCGGCGCTGATTGCCCGTCGTACGCCAGCTCGTGATCAGCCCCTTCGACTCATAAAAGTGGAGAGTAGACACCGCGAGACCGCTACGGTCGGCGACCTCTCCCACGGAGAGATCTTTGGCGAGACCAGAGTTTGTTTTGCTTGGCATTTTTTGCTTTACCTCAAGTATGCTTGAGGTTTTATAGAGGGGCTCCGGATTGTTCAATAGATCGGGAGCACGCATGTAATGGAAGCGAATTTGGATCTCGGCGCGTACTTTAAGCGCATCAATTATTCCGGGCCGGACACGCCCTCCCTCGAGACGCTGAGAACACTGCAGGCCAAACACACTGCAGCTATCGCGTTCGAGAATCTCGATTCATTTCTCGGCCGTCAGGTCTTCCTGAATATCAGCGCGCTCCAATCCAAACTCGTTCATGGAAGACGCGGCGGATACTGCTTCGAGCAGAATACGCTCCTTGCAAGTGTGCTCAAAGCATTGGGATACAAGGTCCGCGGGCTCGCGGCGCGGGTCCTATGGAACCAGCCGCCTGGCACTGTCGTCGAAAGAAGCCACATGTTGCTGTTCGTCGAAATCCAAGAGACGCCGTACATTGTGGACGTCGGTTTCGGCGGCAATACACCGACAGCGCCGTTGCGGCTTGAGGCCGATATCGAGCAATCCACTCCAAACGAACCGTTCCGACTGACGGAAGCTGAAGGTGACTGGATTCTGGAGCTATGGGACGGTCGAGAGTGGAGATCAATCTATCGGTTTGATCTTCAGGGACACTATCCGCCCGACTACGAGGTCTCCAATTACTATGTCTCAACGCATCCAGCGTCTCCGTTCAGACGCCGTTTGATCGCATCTCGGCCGATTCGTGGCGTGCGCTATGCTCTCGCCAATAACCGCCTGACCCTGCACCGGTTCGGTCAAGAGCCGGAGCGGCATTTCTTGGAAACAGTGAGCGAGATGCGGCACGCGTTGGAGACCATTTTTCTTCTCGCTTTGCCGAGGTATCGGGAACTGGATGAGGCGCTTGCAGGCGTTCTCGACAGTTACCCCTGACAGGAAGGGACCGGTCTCTGGACCAACCTTGATCTCTACAACGTTTGATACATGACGTAGGTGTCGACAAAGCCAAGCGTCGGGTGGTGGAAGGCGGCGGGAAGAGTTCCGACGATCTCGAAGCCGTGACGCAGCCACAGAGCGACCGCACGCGTATTGGTGCTCACCACAAAGTTAAACTGCATGGCCCGAAAGCCGAGAGCCTCAGCGTGTCGCAACGCATGCGCGCACATGGCTCCAGCGACACCGCGTCCGGTAGTATGACTATCGACCATGAACGCACAGTTGGCGACGTGCGCACCCCCACCCATTTGGTTCGCGTGGAGATAGTAAGTCCCAAGAATCTGGTCTTCGTCCTCCGCAATAAACACGTCGTGTCCGGGCTGGAGCCAATAGGCCAGGGCTTCATCTTGGGTCCAGTCGGCGGGCAAGGCGTAAGTCTCACCAGCGCGCAACACAGGTTCAATGATGCACCATACGGCGTCGCTGTCAGCATGCGTGTAAGGACGGATAATCATCGGCTGGCTGCTAAAGAACTCGGAGGAAGTCGGCAAGAGAGAAAGTATGACTGAGCTGAGCCTCGGAGAACATTCTTGTCAGTCGGATGACAGCCGTTATCATCCGGGCGGGAAGCGAGAGCTGATTTTCGCTTTTTGGCAGAGATAGCTCTGTCCGGGCTGATAACAACTGAGAACACATGGCAGCCAAAGCGCAAAAGCCCGTCAATGACGACAATGCCGAACTAAGTGCGTTGATCAACGGTGAGCCGTTGACGGGGACAGCGCGTGAGGCGTTCTTCGAGACTCTTTTTTCTCGTCGATCAGTAGCGCCGAAACGGCTGGGTGCACCCGGACCGTCGCAAGACGAACTCGAACTCATCATCGCGGCAGGCTTGACTGCTCCCGACCATGGCCCACTCCGTCCGTGGCGTTTTCTGCGAGTGCCCGACGAGCGGCGTGCGCATCTTGCGAATCTTTTTGCGGAAGAAAAGCGACTCTATCAGCCCGAGGCCACAGAGGCCGAGGTTGAAGCAGAACGCGCGCGCGCCTTTAACGCGCCTACACTCATCGCACTTTTGGTCGACATTACAGAGAACCATCCCAAGGTGCCGGTCCATGAGCAGTACATCTCTTTGGGAGCTGCGGCAGCCAATATGCTTCTCGCCTGTCACGCGATGGGGTACGGCGCCATGATGACCAGCGGGCGCAAAATCGATACGCCGACACTTCAGCAGGCCTTCTGCAAAAAGCCCTCAGAACGGCTAATCGGCTTCCTCTCAATTGGAACAGCAATGCGCCAGCCGAAGACACGCGTGCCCGTCACGCGCGAAGATCACTTCGAGGACTGGACCGGCTGACACGGCGCCCCACCAGGGGGCGATCCGAAGACGACCTCAAATCAAAGGCACAACCATAAGGTGCGAAAAAGCATGAGAATTCGCCATGTCAGGGCCAGCTGGCGGCCGAAATATCGTATGCATAAATTTCAAAACAGACTCATGAAAATGTAATTCACACATAGACAGAGTAAATTTTGCACGACCGCTGAGGTTGAGCTATGGTTGCTCCATAGGCTGAAGCCGCCGCTGCAGATCGGTTCAACGGAACCCGGATAACGGCTCAGCACCACACGGATGCCAGGGCAGCTACGGCCGCCCCCTCTAGGTCGCATGATCGAAAAACTCGAATTATTGCTGCATCTCGCCCGCGAGCGGCATTTTGGTAGGGCTGCGCAGTCCGCCGGCGTGACTCAGCCGACGCTCTCGTCCGCCGTCAAAAGTCTTGAAGATCAGTTTGGAGTGCTCCTCGTCGAGCGCGGATCACGCTTTCAGGGCTTCACGCCGGAGGGGCAGCGAATTCTAACCTGGGCGCGTCAATTGTCCGGCGACGCTCGGGCGATGCGCCAGGAGATCGAAGCGCTGCGGCGCAACTTGTCCGGCGAGCTGCGCGTTGGGGTCATCCCGACAGCCTTGCCGATCATGACGAGGTTGACGCTGCCATTTCGCGAGCGCTGCCGTGACGTCCGCCTGAGAATTACCTCGATGGCGTCCGTTGAGATTTTGGCGACGCTCGATAATCTCGAAATTGATGTGGGCATTTCATATTTGGATTCCGAGCCCCTGGGGCGTTTCAAAGGAATGCACCTTTACGAGGAGCGCTATGCGCTGCTCACTGCTCCTGACGGTCCTTTCGCAGATCGCGACTCGGTAGGTTGGCTTGAGGCTGGCAGCCTGCCGCTCTGCCAGTTGTCTTCCGACATGCAGAATCGCCGCTTGATTGAACGCCATCTCCGCGATGCCGGTGCGAATCCCACGTGCACGCTCGAATCCAATTCGATGCTAATCTTGTACGCCCACGTGAGGACGGGGGAATGGGCCAGCATCATTCCTGTATGTTTTGCTGAAGAAATGGCCCGTCCGGGCCGCTTGCGGGCAATCCCGATCGTTGAACCGACGATCACACACTCGATCGGCTTGATTCTGCCGAACCGCGAGACCCACACCCCCAACGTCAGCAAGTTTCTTAGAGTCGCCGAGCGTGTCTTCGCGCGTGCGGACGAGCTGCATCCGGCTTGACGCTGTGGATTGTTGCGACGCAGCATAAGAAATCGTAACGCACAGTATAAGCATGGAAAAATGGAACGATAAGCATGTGCAATCGCACAACGGAACAGCTCTATTGAAACTTAGAACCATCCCAAACAAGGTCGGACAACGCAAATTCTGGAGATAAAAGAATGCCCCGTCACGATGCCTGGAACGAAAGCGAGACGCTCGCAATCGTCTCCCGTCACGCGCACCGAGAAGGCCCACTTCTCCCAATCCTGCACGAAGTCCAAGAGACCTTCGGTTGTGTGCCCGAGGCTGCTGTTCCGGTCATAGCCCAAGCGCTGAACCTATCGCGCGCTGAAGTGCACGGATGTGTCACATTTTATCATGATTTCCGCGATGCGCCGGCGGGTCACTACGTTCTCAAGGTGTGCCGGGCTGAGGCCTGTCAAGCGATGGGCTGCGAATCGCTCGTGAAAAAGGCGGAAGACCGCATCGGCGTTGCGTGCGGTGAGACCACCCCCGATGGCCGCGTCACGCTGGAAGCCGTCTATTGTCTGGGGCTTTGCGCAACGGCGCCGTCCGCCATGTTCGATGGCCGTTTGATTGGCCGTCTCGATGTCGAAAAACTCGAAGCAATTCTCGGCGAGGCCGGCGCATGACAAAACGGATTTTTATTCCGCGCGATGCCGCGGCCGTCGCCTGTGGAGCTGATGACGTTGCGAAGCGTTTCGCATTGCTGGCTGAGCAGGCGAAAATAGACGTCGAGATTGTGCGCAATGGTTCGCGCGGCATGTTGTGGTTGGAGCCGCTCGTCGAGATAGAAGATCAGGGCAAGCGTTACGCGTTTGGTCCAATCGCCCCGGCCGACGTTGATGGCCTTGTCGCAGAACTCAGCCAGGGCGCGGCAGCCGCAGGCATCAAGACGTCGAAAGCGCTGGGTCTGACGGAGGAGATTCCCTTCTTTAAGCGTCAGACACGGCTGACGTTTGCGCGCTGCGGGATCACGGATCCTGTCTCGCTCGCAGACTATAAAGCACATGGCGGATATGAAGGACTCGCAAAGGCGCTTGCGTTGGAGCCCTCAGGCATTATCGACGAGGTCAAGAAATCAGGCTTGCGAGGGCGCGGCGGCGCGGGGTTCCCAACGGGCATCAAGTGGCAAACGGTCCACGATGCCAGGGCTGATCAGAAGTACATCGTCTGCAATGCTGACGAGGGCGATAGCGGAACCTTTGCGGATCGCATGATCATGGAAGGCGATCCCTTCGTCCTCATCGAAGGCATGACGATCGCCGGTATCGCCGTTGGGGCGACCCGCGGCTATATCTATCTGCGCTCTGAGTACCCCCACGCAGCGACAGCGCTGAACGAAGCGATCGACGCGGCAAAGGCAGCGGGTTACCTCGGCCAGACTGTTTGTGGCTCGTCCCACGCTTTCGAACTCGAAGTACGCCTCGGCGCGGGCGCCTACGTGTGCGGTGAGGAAACCTCCCTTCTGGAAAGCTTAGAGGGCAAGCGTGGTCTTGTGCGTGCCAAGCCCCCGCTTCCGGCGCACGAAGGCTTGTTTGGCAAGCCGACCATCATCAACAACGTACTATCCTTGGCGGCCGTACCTTTCATTCTTGCCGAGGGTGCGCAGGCCTATGCGGACTTCGGGATGGGGCGTTCGCGCGGAACGATGCCCATCCAGCTTGCCGGAAACATCAAGCAGGGCGGATTGTTCGAGGTTGCGTTCGGTATCACGCTGGGCGAGCTCGTCGAAGACGTCGGCGGTGGCACCGCTTCAGGCCGTCCCATCAAGGCCGTTCAGGTCGGTGGGCCGCTGGGCGCGTACTTCCCTCAGGACCTGTTTGATACGCCGTTTGATTATGAAGCTTTCACGGCGCGGGACGGCCTCATCGGCCATGGCGGCATCGTGGTGTTCGACCACACCGTCGACATGGCGCGGCAGGCCCGGTTCGCCTTTGACTTCTGCGCAATCGAGAGCTGCGGAAAATGCACACCGTGTCGGATCGGCGCGATCCGCGGCCGGGAGACCATGGACAAGATCATGGGCGGGCAGGATCGCGATAAGAACCTCGATCTGGTCGCGGACCTCTGCAACACGATGAAATTCGGTTCGCTGTGCGCGCTCGGCGGCTTCACGCCATATCCCGTTATGAGCGCCCTGACCCATTTTCCAGACGATTTTGGCCGTGCCCGCAAATTGCCGGCCGCAGCGGAGTAATGACAATGACGATCATCAAAGAAATCGACTATGGGACGCCTGAGTCGAAATCTGAAAAAACGGTGACGCTGACGATCGATGGAACGTCGGTTACCGTTCCGGAGGGAACGTCCATCATGCGCGCCGCTATGGAGATGGGAACCGCCATCCCCAAACTGTGCGCCACCGACATGCTGGAAAGCTTCGGATCTTGCCGTCTATGCCTCGTTGAGGTTGAAGGCCGTAATGGCACGCCTGCATCGTGCACCACACCTGTCGCTCCCGACATGGTCGTGCGGACACAGACACAGCGGCTCAAAGAGATTCGCAACGGTGTGATGGAGCTTTACATCTCCGACCACCCCTTGGACTGCCTGACCTGCGCCGCGAATGGCGACTGTGAGCTTCAGGATATGGCCGGCGCCGTCGGCCTGCGCGACGTGCGCTATGGCTACGATGGTGCGAACCATGTCTTTGAAAGCCAGTGTGGTTCCAAGAACGATCTGTTCATGGATAAGGACGTATCGAACCCGTATTTCGCGTATGACCCCTCCAAATGCATCGTCTGCAACCGTTGCGTACGCGCATGTGAGGAAGTGCAGGGCACGTTCGCTCTAACGATCTCCGGCCGGGGCTTTGATAGCCGCGTGTCGCCGGGCATGGACGAAGACTTCCTGTCATCCGAATGCGTATCCTGCGGCGCCTGCGTCCAGGCGTGTCCGACGGCAACGCTCTCGGAAAAGAGCCTTATTGAGATCGGCCAACCGGAACACTCTGCGGTGACGACATGCGCCTATTGCGGGGTAGGCTGCTCGTTTAAGGCTGAGATGCGCGGCGAGGAAGTCGTTCGCATGGTCCCCTACAAGGACGGCAAAGCGAACCGTGGCCATTCCTGCGTTAAGGGCCGCTTCGCTTACGGTTACACGACGCACCGCGATCGCATTCTCAATCCCATGGTCCGTGACAGCATCGACCAGCCCTGGCGCGAGACGACCTGGGAAGAAGCGATCGGACGCGTGGCTTCCGAATTCAAGCGCATTCAGGAAAAGTACGGAAAAGGCGCTGTCGGGGGCATCACGTCTTCGCGCTGCACCAACGAAGACGTCTTTCTTGTTCAGAAGCTCATTCGGCAGGGCTTCGGCGTGAACAACGTCGACACCTGCGCGCGTGTTTGCCACTCGCCTACGGGCTACGGCCTCAAGACGACGTTCGGTGAATCCGCCGGTACGCAGGACTTCGATTCCGTTGAACATGCTGACGTGGTCATGGTCATCGGTGCGAACCCGACCGATGGCCACCCCGTGTTCGGTAGCCGTCTGAAAAAGCGGCTCCGCGAAGGCGCTAAGCTGATTGTCGTTGACCCGCGGCGCATCGATCTCGTTCGCAGCCCGCACATTTCAGCGGAGCAACACCTGGCGTTGAAGCCGGGCACAAACGTCGCAATGCTGACGTCGCTCGCACATGTGATTGTGACCGAGAACCTCGTGAACGAAGAGTTCGTGCGTGCGCGCTGCGACTGGAACGAATTCACAGAATGGGCCGATTTCGTCTCTGCCGAAGCCAATTCACCGGAGCGGATGCAACAGTACACCGGTGTTGATCCAGAAGCAGTTCGGGCAGCCGCACGCCTGTACGCCACCGGCGGCAACGGCGCGATTTACTACGGTCTCGGCGTGACCGAACACAGCCAGGGGTCGACCACCGTTATGGCGATTGCCAACCTAGCGATGGCGACTGGAAACATCGGCCGTCCAGGTGTCGGCGTGAACCCGCTGCGTGGCCAGAACAACGTGCAGGGTTCGTGCGATATGGGCTCCTTCCCGCACGAGCTTCCCGGTTATCGCCACCTCTCGGACGAAGTGACACGTTCGTTGTTCGAGAAAACATGGGGCGTAAAGCTCAATCCCGAACCCGGTCTGCGCATTCCCAATATGCTCGACGCGGCGGTGGAAGGTACCTTCAAGGGAATTTACATCCAGGGCGAAGATATTCTGCAGTCCGACCCCGACATGCAGCACGTAGCTGCGGGGCTTGGGGCCATGGAATGCGTCGTCATTCAGGATCTCTTCCTGAACGAGACCGCGAACTACGCACACGTCTTCCTGCCTGGGTCTACCTTCCTGGAAAAGGACGGAACGTTCACAAACGCGGAACGCCGCATTCAGCCTGTACGCCGCGTAATGGCGCCCAAGAACGGCTATGCGGATTGGGAGGTCACACAGCTTATTGCGAAGGCCATGGGGCTGAACTGGGATTACCAGCATCCGAGCCAGATCATGGACGAGATCGCGCTGCTCACGCCGACCTTTAATGGCGTGAGCTACAAGAAGCTCGAAGAACTCGGTTCGATCCAATGGCCCTGCAATGACGAGCATCCCAGCGGCTTCCCGGTCATGCATACCGAGACGTTCACCCGCGGACAGGGCCGGTTCATGCTCACCCAGTACGTCCCGACCGATGAGAAGACGGGATCACGCTTCCCGCTCATTCTGACGACGGGCCGTATCTTGTCGCAGTACAACGTGGGTGCTCAAACGCGGCGCACCGACAACGTGATGTGGCATGAGGAAGATCGCCTGGAAATCCATCCGCACGATGCTGAACAGCGCGGCGTGAAGGAGGGTGATTGGATCACCGTGAGAAGCCGCTCTGGTGAAACGGCGCTGCGTGCGCTCATTACCGATCGCGTGGCACCGGGGGTCGTCTATACGACGTTCCACCATCCCCTCACACAGGCCAACATCGTGACCACCGACTATTCGGATTGGGCAACCAACTGTCCTGAATACAAGGTGACCGCGGTGCAAGTCTCGCTCTCCAATGGACCGACGCAATCGCAGGAGGAGTATCGCGAGTTCTCCGAACGCAGCCGCCGCGTCATGGCCGTGGAAGCCGCGGAGTAGCGGACATGTCCGAGGCTCTCGAACGCACTTCGCCGTTGAAAGTCTCATCGGCGAAGTGCGAACGGATCGGCCGCATGATCCCTGAGGAGACGCCCATCGCATTGGTTTACGATGGCGTCACCCATGCCGTTATGCTGGCGAGCCCCGTTGACATCGACGACTTCGCGATTGGCTTTAGTTTCACGGAAGGCAAGATCTCGTGCCTCGACGATGTCGTTGAAGTCGATATCGTGCCACGTGAAAACGGCATAGAAGCGCGCGTTTGGCTGGCACCCCGTGCGGGCGTCGCCAATGCGGAACGCCGCAGATCGCTACTCGGGCCTACAGGATGTGGCTTGTGTGGTGTCGAAAGTCTCGACGCCGCTTTGCCCGTCGTGCAGCAGGTCGAGTCCGACTTGGCCCTAAATGTGGAAGACGTGCTGGCGGCTATCGACTCCGTGATGCCTGCCCAGGTGCTGAACGCTCAGGTCAAAGCGATGCATGCCGCTGGGCTATGGCGGAAGGGCGACGGCTTGGTTGCACTACGCGAAGACGTCGGGCGGCATAACGCTCTCGATAAGCTGGCAGGCGCGTGCGTTCGCAACGGCGTCGAGGCCTCAAACGGCGTCATCGTTCTGACCAGCCGCGTTTCAGTGGAAATGATTCAGAAGGCCGCAAAACTCGGCGCTCCCGTTGTGGTCGCCGTATCAGCACCCACCGCGCTGGCCCTGCGCACGGCTGAGGCCGCTGGAATTACCCTCATCGCGATCGCGCGTGACGACAGTTTCGAGGTTTTCACCCATCGCGAACGGCTCCGGCACAGTCCGGAACAAAAGAATTCAACGCTTAAGGAGAACGCATTTCATGAAGCCTGCTGAAAAGCTTGTCATGATGGCCAACCAGATCGCGCGAAATCTGGCCGTGCAAGGGGAGGAAAAGGCGGTAGCCGGAACGGCCACCCATATCCGGATGTTTTGGGACCCGCGGATGCGGGCCGGCATTCATGCGCACTTGGCTGCTGGGGGCGAAGGGCTTGACCCGACGGCACGCAGGGCAATCGAACAACTTCCTCCCGTCTCATATCCCTGACGCAGAATGCGAGCCGGAGCACGTGATCCGTCTCGCCCTTTCTGGCGCACTTAGTGCCGCCGACAGCCTGAGATGCTACGATGCAGCGAATCCACCGTTGTAGTGAGCCTCTCATCCGCGATGACCACCCCGCGTCTTTCTCTGCGTATTGATCTCCCAAACGGCTCACGTTTGGGACCGGGTAAGATTGCGCTTCTCGAAGCGGTACAACGCCGGCGTTCGATTTCGGCTGCCGCGCGCGATCTTGATATGTCGTATCGGCGCGCGTGGCTTTTGATCGATGACGTAAATCGGGCCTTTAGTGAACCGGCGGTGGCGACATTCCCCGGGCGCTCCCAGGGCTCGGGCGCTGAACTGACCCCATTCGGAGAACGGCTGATCGCGATATATCGGACGGCTGAGCGCCGGTGTAAGAAGGCGGCCGCAGGATCCATTGAAGAGATCGTCGCAGCGACTGACGTCGCTTACGAGCGCGATGGCGCTACGCGGACGGGAAAGAAAACGAGCGCGCGCGACGCATGAAGCCGACCGAACGGCTATCCAAAGCGACAGTTTTGACGAGAGCCCACAGCTCTTGTCCGGGCGTGAGCTTAAGGCGCGTTGCCGACTCGCGCGTGATCAATGCGCGCAGCGTCGCGCCACCGAGGTCAACGGAGGCCTCAACGTAAGGGCCGCCACGTTCGGTGAGGCTCATCAACTTTCCAGGCAACCTGTTCGAGATGGAAATATCAACCGGAGGCGTAAGCGCGAGTGCGACATCGCGTGCTCTGATGCGGACACGCACGGGTGCGCCGATATCGAGGTCGACGCGGGGCACGCGCAGCATGCCGCCGGAAAAGCTAAGCGTCGAAAGCGCAAGGTCCTCATCGTGCTGTGCGACGACACATTCGATAACCGAACCAGCTTCAAACCGGCCGATCAGCGGTGAAAGCTCGGGATCGGAGGCGACATCGAGCAACGGACCGGAGCGAAGTACCCGGCCACCGTCGATCAGCACGATGTTGTCGGCCAGCCGGACGACTTCGTTGAATGCGTGGCTAATATAAAGGATGGGCAGTCCAAGTTCGTCGCGGAGCCCTTCGATATAGGGCAGCAGCTCTGATTTCCGCGGAGGATCGAGCGAGGACAGCGGTTCATCCATCAGCAGGAGCGAAGGCTGTGCAAGAAGCGCCCGTCCGATTGCGACGCGCTGCCGTTCCCCGCCGGATAGGTTGTGCGGCCGCCGAGAGAGAAGGTGCGTGATGCCGAGCAGTTCGACCGCCGTGTCGAAGTCAATGCGAGACGCGCCACGCGCGCGGCGCAATCCGTAGTCCAGGTTTTTTCGGACGGACAGGTGCGGGAACAGCCGGCTGTCTTGAAACACATACCCAACCCGGCGTTCATGGATCGGCATGTTGATACGCGTTGCGCTATCGAAAAAGACGCGGTCATCGACAGCGATGCGTCCTTCATCGGGGACGAGGCCGCCGGCGATAGCCTGTACGATGGAGGTTTTGCCCGAGCCGCTGCGTCCGAAAATTGCCGTCACACCACGCGACTTCGCCGCGAACGTCACATCGAGCTGCAGGTCAGAAAGCCGTTTGCGCAGGCGAATGTCGATCATGAACCGTAAACCGTCCGCCGCGCCCAACGCTCGGCTGCTTCGGAAAGACCAAGGGCCAGCAGCGAAAGGATAATGGCAATCACGACGAGCCGGAGAGCGGCTGCCTCTCCATCCGGAACTTGTGTGGCCGTGTAGATAGCGAGTGGGAGCGTACGGGTCTCCCCTTCGACATTCGAAGCGAAGGTGATCGTCGCACCAAACTCGCCGAGGCTGGCAGCGAACGCCATGATCAAGCCGGAAAGAATACCGGGCAGTATCAGCGGCAGAGTTATCGTCAGGAACGCGTCAAGCGGCGAAGCGCCAAGTGATCGCGCCGCGAATTCTAGGCCCTGATCAACGGCATCAAGCGACAGACGGATTGCGCGCACCATCAACGGAAACGCCATGACAGCGGCCGCCAGCACAGCGCCCGTGGAACTGAAAACCAACCGGATGCCGAACGTGTCGTTGAGCCACGCGCCAACGGGACCTCTGACACCGAAGGTGAGGAGCAGGAGATAGCCGATAACGACCGGCGGCAGGACAAGCGGCGCATGAGCAATGACGTTCAGCACGGATTTGCCGGGGAGGCGCGTGCGTGACAGCACCCATGCTACGACGAGAGCAGGCAACAAACACGAAGCCGACGCAAGCAATGCGACCCTGAGGCTGAGTGAAAACGCCTCGATTTCAACCGCGCTTAGCACTCAAGACCGCTCATAGGATCGCTCGGCAAAGTGAAAGCCATAGCCGAGGAAAATTGAGCGCGCGGCATCAGTTTGGAGGAAGTCGTAGAACGCCCGGGATGCCCCTGTTTCGTGGCCGCGCATCAGGGCGATCGGATAGGTAATTGGCTTGTGCGTAGTCTCGGGAAAACGAGCGGCGATCGTCACGCCCTTGGAGATCGCAGCATCCGTGCTGTAAACGATGCCGGCAACAGCCTCTCCTCGCTCGACGAGAACGAGCGCATTCCGAACGTTATCCGCGCGTGCAAGCCGGCGCGCGGCCGCCTCCCACACGCCCAGGTGCGTTAACGCTTGCTTTGCGTATTTGCCCGCAGGGACATGGGCGGGATCGCCGACTGCGATGCGCCCCTTCGTCAGCTGCTTCAGCCACGATTGATCAGCGGTGATCCTGATTTCCAACGGCTTGTCCGAAGGAACGACCAAGACAAGCCCATTTCCCAACAGCGACCGGCGCGTGTCCGGAGCAAGCAAGTCGCGCTTTTGGACGTAATCCATCCAGCCTTCATCGGCGGAAAGGAAAAGCTGAGCCCCGGCACCCGCCTCGATCTGCTTTGCCAGGGTCGACGAGGACGCAAAGGAAAGCTTCGTCCGTATCCCGGTCTTTTCCGTAAAGGCGTCAGCGGCCGCCTGGAGCGCATTGGTGAGACTGGCAGCGGCAAATACCGTCACCACTTTCGGTGCTTCGCTCATGACCGGTATCGGCGCAACGCACACGGCGCCAACAATCAGGCCGAGAACAAGCTTCTTCAAGCCCTGCATGTCCCCATCCTATATACTCATATATACAGGATCGTTAGCACGTGCGCAGGCAATATGTCTACGATGCTGACGGAGAGGTACGCGATGATCGCTCTGTCTCAGCCGAGCTCACGTTCGGGCTGATTGACGAAGATCAGAACGCCCAGAATGGTCATGTAGAACCTGAACGCAGCGTCCTGCCCGTTCCAGGTTGACGATTGCCACATCAAGAACCATTCGCCGCCGATCACCATGAAGAAGAAAAACCAAACGAAGAATCCAGCGGCGCACCCGGCGATGGCCCATTTCTTCGAAGAGTTGAATTCTGCGGCGCTACCTTCACGTGCTTGAAACATCGCGATACCACCCAGCAGAAGGAGAATGAACGTTATCCCTTCGCCGGCGATGATGAGCCAATAGGCGGCGTGCCAGAGGGCCGGAGTGCTTATGGATCTGTACATCGACGAATTGTTCGGAAATGTCGTGTCCATGCTGAGGACATGCTGCACAAAGACGAAATTCGACCCATAGTCGGTGATATTATTGAAGGTCACCAGGAAGGCGAACGTGGCCAGAGCCAGCACCATTGAAATTTTCGCGTAGCGCAGCGTCATAGTAGAACCTCGATCGCATAGGGCGCGGAAATACAGGCAGACATCGGGTGGCAGTGACAGGCGGACGTATCCATGCAAACACGCATTGAACTGACAGCCACCGCGCGCCAACATGCCGAGACCTGCGGGATTTTGACGATACTGCACAATACCGTACCCCAAGCCGACCTGTTGCCAGGAGACATCGTAGAGATTGCATCGGCGGAAGGGATCATTGCCTTTGTCGTGCATACGCGACGGCTACAAATACGTGTCGATGAAGAGCAGGTCTTCGTCATCGAACTGGACTACCCCGTGCGCGTGCGTCCATGAATTAAATCGCCACGCAGAGCACTTTGGCGGCAAAACCATCGGCATGCGTCATTCCGCCGGTGCGGCCGATCTTCCCCTTTGATTCAAATCAAAGTCTGTTTCATCGCAATCTTGTGAGAACGAAGTCGCGGCCGAAGCACGAGGCCCGGCCGCCATGATGTCTGACCAGCGGGGCTCTCCTTCCATGAAATATGGCACCGAGATTGCGTTCGTAAGTCTCGCGACGTTCCTAGCGCTTTTAGCCGCCGTCTTCGCGCACGATGCCGCCTTTGCGACCCACATGTGGGTCCTTTTCTACGTATTGCTCGTCTTCGTAATACTGCTCATTCGCAATTCCGATTCATCTGGCAATGCGCACGTCGCGACGGATGCGGACTATCTCGATGGCCCCGTGAGGTACGGTGTTATCGCCACGATGTTCTGGGCCGTAGTCGGCCTCATTGTTGGTGTCGTGGCAGCGCTGCAACTCGCCTATCCCGACCTCAACGTCGAGCCCTGGCTTACCTTCGGCCGCTTACGTCCGCTGCATACCTCGGCAGTGGTCTTTGCATTCGGTGGCAATGCACTGATGGCGACGTCCTTTTATGTCGTCCAAAGAACATGCCGTGCGCGCCTTTTCGGGGGAAACCTCGCGTGGTTTGTATTCTGGGGCTACCAACTCTTCATAGTCATGGCAGCGACCGGATACCTGCTGGGTATCACCCAGAGCCGCGAATACGCTGAGCCGGAATGGTACGTTGATCTGTGGCTGACCGTTGTTTGGGTCGCTTATCTTGCCGTGTTCCTTGGCACGATCACCCGGCGCAAAGAGCCACACATCTACGTCGCGAACTGGTTCTACCTCTCGTTCATCGTGACCATCGCGATGTTGCATGTGGTGAACAACCTTGCGGTGCCGGTCTCCTTCCTCGGTTCCAAGAGCTATTCGCTATTCTCAGGCGTCCAAGATGCTCTGACGCAATGGTGGTACGGTCACAACGCGGTTGGGTTCCTGCTCACCGCCGGCTTCCTAGGCATGATGTACTATTTCGTGCCGAAGCAGGCAGAACGGCCGATCTATTCGTATCGCCTGTCGATCATCCACTTCTGGGCATTGATCTTCCTCTACATCTGGGCGGGGCCACACCACCTTCACTACACAGCGCTGCCCGACTGGGCGCAGACGCTTGGAATGGTCTTCTCGGTCATTCTGTGGATGCCGTCATGGGGTGGAATGATCAACGGCCTCATGACGCTGTCCGGCGCCTGGGACAAACTCCGCACCGACCCGATTATTCGCATCATGGTGCTTGCCCTAGCCTTCTACGGCATGTCGACGTTCGAAGGCCCGGTAATGTCCATCAAGTCGGTCAACTCGTTGTCTCACTACACCGACTGGACCATTGGACACGTGCATTCCGGCGCCCTGGGCTGGGTCGGGATGATTTCCTTCGGTGCGATCTACTTCTTGGTTCCGAGGTTGTGGGGTCGTGAGCGACTCTACTCGCTCCAGCTTGTCACGTGGCACTTCTGGCTCGCGACCATCGGAATCGTCATCTACGCGGCCGTGATGTGGGTTTCAGGCATTCAGCAGGGTTTGATGTGGCGTGCCTATGATGAGCAGGGCTTCCTCGTCTACTCGTTCGCCGAGACGGTCGCGGCCATGCATCCCTACTACGTCCTACGCACGATTGGCGGTGGGCTCTACCTCGTCGGCGCACTGATCATGGCCTTCAATATTGTCATGACGATCCGCGGGCATCAACGACAAGAGGAGCCGATCGGTGGCCGCACGACCGCCCTTCGCCCAGCCGAGCAGGGAGCCTGAACCATGGCCTTGTTGGACAAGCACAAAATTATCGAACGCAACGCGACCCTGTTGTTCATCTTCTCGTTCTTGGTGGTCACGGTGGGCGGTATCGTCGAGATCGTGCCGCTCTTCTACCTCCAGAACACCATCGAGAAGGTAGAAGGCATGAGGCCCTATTCGCCGCTCGAACTGGCTGGCCGCAACATCTATGTGCGGGAGGGCTGCTACACGTGTCACTCGCAGATGATCCGCCCGTTTCGTGATGAGGTCGAGCGCTTCGGCCACTATAGCTTGGCGGCTGAGTCGATGTACGACCACCCCTTCCAGTGGGGCTCGAAGCGGACGGGGCCGGACTTAGCTCGCGTGGGCGGGCGCTACTCCAACGAGTGGCACGTCCAGCACATGATCGATCCGCGTTCGGTTGTGCCGGAATCTGTAATGCCGAGTTATTCCTTCCTTATGAACACGCCCCTCGAGGTGGGAAACTTCTCGGCTGAACTGGTCGCCAATCAACGTGTTGGCGTGCCGTACTCGGACGAAATGATTGAAAACGCGGAAGCTGATCTGAGGGCACAAGCAGACCCCAATGCGGACAGCTCTGGCCTCCTTGCGCGTTATCCTAAAGCTCCGATCGGCGATTTCGACGGCAATCCGGAAGCGCTGACCGAAATGGATGCGCTTGTCGCTTACCTGCAGATGCTGGGCACGCTTGTCGACTTCTCGACCTACGACGAAGCCGCTGGTTACCGCTGAGGAGGGACCGCATGGATTACCATTCATTACGCGAATTCGCGGACAGCTGGGGCCTGTTGTTCCTGACCGTTTTCTTCCTTGGCGTCGTTGTTTTCGCCTTCCGTCCCGGCAGCAAGAAGGCTGCCGATGAAGCCGCCCGCATTCCTCTTAAGGACGATTGAGATGAGCAAGGAAGAGATTGACGAGGTAACGGGCGTTTCCACGACGGGACACGAGTGGGACGGCATCAAGGAACTCAACAACCCGATGCCGCGCTGGTGGGTCCGTACGTTTTACGCCACGATCATCTGGGGTATCGCATACACAATCGCCATGCCCGCGTGGCCGATGGTCGAGTCGGCAACAAAGGGCGTTCTTGGTTATTCGAGTCGCGCCGAGCTGAGAGCAGAGCTCGACGAGGCCACGGCCACCCAGGCCAGCCGACGCACGGCAATAAAAGAGAAGTCGCTGAACGAAATTCTTGCGGATGACGAGCTGCGGCGCTTTGCAATATCGGCCGGCTCCGCGGCATTTAAAGTCAACTGCTCGCAGTGTCATGGCTCCGGTGCTCAGGGGTCACCGGGCTATCCCAACCTCAATGATGACGATTGGCTCTGGGGCGGTGACATCAAAAGCATCTACCAGAGTATCGCGCACGGCATTCGATTCAACGGCGACCCTGATACGCGCATATCCGAAATGCCGGCATTCGCAGGCGTCCTCGAAGACAAGCAAATTAAAGAGGTCGCGGCTTATGTTGCGTCGCTCTCGAACACGTCTTCTGATCCGGCATTGGTCGAGCCCGGAAAGGTCGTTTACGAGGAAAACTGTGCGGCCTGTCACGGCGATGGTGGTCAAGGTGGCCGTGATATGGGCGCACCTAATCTCGTGGACGCAATCTGGTTTTATGGCGCCAGCGAAGCTGAAATAGCCGCTCAGGTACGCGCACCCAAGCATGGAGCGATGCCCGCTTGGTTGGGGCGCCTTGGCGAAACGACTGTCAAGGAACTCGCAGTTTACGTCCATTCGCTAGGAGGAGGCGAAGAGTAGCGAAGCGTGTGGGAATGGCCGGGGGGGCGGCCGCCACGTGCCGGAACCTTACTGCGGCACGTTCCCACATCTTGACCTGGATCAACGTCCTAAAACGTCCGGTCCAACATCAGATATGAATATGGGCTGGCAAGGGCTTTACGATGCTTAATCCCGCAGAGATCGAAAAGCTGGATGTCGAAGCGGTGAATTCCGCTTCGAACCGACAGCCACTTTATGTTGCGCGCCGTAAGATCCATCCCAAGCGCGCGTCGGGAAATTTCCGGCAGCTCAAATGGATTGTCATGGCGATCACGCTGGGCATCTACTACTTGACGCCGTGGCTGCGCTGGGATCGTGGTCCGCATGCCCCGGATCAGGCTGTACTCGTCGATCTTGCGCACGGCCGCTTCTATTTCTTTTTTATCGAGATATGGCCGCAGGAATTATTCTATGTCGCCGGCCTGTTGGTCATGGCCGGGATTGGACTCTTTTTGCTAACGTCCACCATCGGCCGCGCATGGTGTGGCTATACCTGTCCGCAAACGGTATGGGTCGATCTCTTTCTTGTCGTAGAACGCGCGATTGAAGGCGACCGCAACGCCCGCATTAAGCTTGACCAAGCCCCCATGAGTTTTCGCAAGTTGGGATTACGGCTGACCAAGCATATGTCTTGGCTATTGATCGCTGTAGCAACCGGCGGTGCATGGATCTTCTATTTCGCCGATGCCCCCACGCTTTTCCGTGACTTCTTCACCGGCCAGGCAGCACCTGTGGCCTACATCACCGTCGCCATTCTGACCGCTACAACTTACACCTTTGGCGGTCTCATGCGTGAACAGGTCTGCATCTATATGTGCCCCTGGCCACGCATCCAGGCGGCGATGCTCGACGAAAATTCGCTGACCGTCACGTACAATGATTGGCGCGGTGAGCCCCGTTCGCGGCACACTAAGAAGGCCGTCGCCGCGGGGGAACGCAATGGCGACTGTGTTGACTGCAACGCCTGTGTCGCTGTGTGCCCGATGGGCATTGATATCCGCGACGGTCAGCAGCTGGCTTGCATAACCTGTGCCCTCTGCATCGACGCCTGCGACGGCGTGATGGACAAGCTGCACAAAGAGCGCGGGCTTATCTCCTACGCTACGTTTCGCGATTACGATGCCAACATGGCGCTGGCCACAGTCGGGGGCACCACGCCGATTGATCCGGCTCGGGTACGCGGAAGCGACGGTCGGTTTGTGCCAGGAATAGCTGACTTCAATTGGCGCAGCGTATTGAGACTTCGCACCTTAATCTATGTAACGATCTGGACGCTGATTGGTTTGATCATGCTCTATGCGTTGCTGACGCGGGACCGTTTGGAGGTGAACGTTTTGAGGGATCGCAATCCGCAGTACGTCATTCTGTCGGATGGGTCCGTACGCAATGGCTACACCGTCAAACTTCTCAACATGATCCCTCAACCACGTACCATCACTTTGCGCCTCGAAGGGTTGCCCGGTGCGTCGATGAGTGTGAGCGGGCATCACACGGGCCCAGAGGAACGATCTGTCAACGTGCCGGTTGAGCCGGATCGGCTACGGGCTCTCAAGGTCTTTGTCAGGCAGCCAGCGGATCAGGCTCACCCCGAACGACAGACGTTTAGGTTTGTCGTCGAGGATAAGGTGAACCAAGAGACTAGCGCGTACACAGCGACCTTTAACGCACCCGGAGAACATAAATGAGCTACGGTTCTGGGCCGAAGGAGTTCACTGGCCGTCACATGCTGATTGTTATGGTCTGTTTCTTTGCGGCAATCATTGTAGCGAATCTGACGATGGCAATCGCGGCAAACCGAACCTGGACGGGTTTCGTCGTTGCGAATTCCTACGTAGCAAGCCAGCAATTCAACGACAAAGCAGCGGAAGGCCGAGCGCAAGCGGCGCTGGGCTGGACCAGCCGGTTTAGCTACAACGCGGGGCGCATCTACTATCTGCTGAGAAACCGCGAAGGCTTTCCTATCGACATCCAGAGCGTGACGGTCACTTTCCGGCGGCCGGCAACGGTCACCGAAGACAAGACGATTGTTCTGACACGCGATGGCGCGAGCCATCAATTCGCCGCGGAAGCCGCGATTGCAGATGGTGTTTGGATTGTCGAAGCTCATGCCGACGTCGGTAAGCCGGCCGCCTATCGGTATGTCCGACGCATAATGATCCGCAACGGGGTGCTGCAATGACATGCTGTGCCGTTGGCATCGCAACAGCCAGCGAGCTTGGTCCGAATGCAACCGGGCCATCTATGGAAGAATTACAGCTCGCAAGCCATAGAATTGCTGACGGCACTTACCAGACGGATCTTTCCGTTCCCGGAATTCACTGTGGAGGGTGCATCCAGGCCATCGAGACGGCCTTGATGCGGCTCGATAACGTAGAACGCGCACGCGTAAACCTGTCGACGAAGCGCGTGAGCGTGCGTTGGCATGGCAGAACGCCGCCACCGATCATCGCCACCCTTGAGAGGTTAGGCTACGAGGCCCACCTCTTTGAAGCTGCGGCGAAGGCGCACGATGATACGCTGTCAGAACTCATCCGCGGCATGGCGATTGCTGGCTTCGCCGCCATGAACATCATGCTGTTGTCCGTATCGGTATGGTCCGGGGCGGACGCGGCAACCAGAGACCTTTTCCATTGGGTTTCCGCCTTGATCGCGCTGCCGGCGCTAGCTTTTTCCGGGCGCATTTTCTTCCGGTCGGCCTGGAGCGCATTGCGGCACGGCCGGACAAATATGGATGTCCCGATCGTCATCGGCGTTTCGTTAGCCTATGCCCTGAGCCTCTACGAGACGATCAATCATGGGGCCCATGCTTACTTCGATGCATCGGTCTCGCTCCTCTTCTTCTTGCTGATCGGCCGAACGCTTGATCATGTGATGCGCGAACGGGCTCGGACGGCTGTGATGGGGCTCGCACGTATGGCCCCTCTCGGTGCCATGGTTGTGCGAGAGGATGGCGGACACGAATACCTGCCCCTGGCTGAAATCGAGCCGGGAATGAAAGTTCTGGTTGCGGCGGGCGAACGCATCCCGGCTGATGGATGCGTGAGACGAGGCACCACAGAACTAGATTGCGCGCTTGTGACGGGTGAAAGTGACCCACAAACTGTAGCCGCCGGAAATATGGTCCGCGCAGGCACGCTTAACCTCACCCAGCCCATCACCATCGAGGTGACGGCTGCCGCCAACCAATCCTTCCTGGCTGAAATGATCCGGCTAATGGAAGCCGCGGAAGGTGGCCGCGCGCGATATCGCCGTATCGCCGACAGGGCGTCTGCACTCTACGCTCCCCTCGTACATCTCACCGCGTTTCTAACCTTTTTAGGCTGGATGGCGGTGTCAGGCGACTGGCATCAGTCTGTAACAATCGCTATCGCCGTGCTCATCATTACATGCCCGTGTGCGCTGGGGCTTGCGGTTCCCATTGTTCAGGTCGTTGCAGCGCGGCGTCTGTTTGAGAATGGCATCATGGTCAAGGACGGTTCGGCGATGGAACGCTTGGCCGAAATCGACACCGTTGTCTTTGACAAAACCGGTACGCTGACACTCGGCCGTCCACGCCTCATCAACGCAGAAGAGATCAACCGCAAAGCATTCGCAATTGCGGCTTCAATGGCCGACCACTCGCGTCATCCCATTTCGCAAGCGCTCCGTGAAATCGCGGCAAAGCATCATCTCAGCCCTATTCCTCTCACATCCGTTGAGGAATCTCCGGGCTGCGGCTTAGAAGCGAAAGCGGGGGACGTAGTCTATCGCTTGGGCAGAGCAAATTGGGCAACGGCCGGGATATCATCTTCTGTCGGTACGCTCCTGTCCCGCAACGGTGAGGAAATCGCGACGTTCAAATTCGAGGATGTCCTGCGGCGCGATGCTGAAGTTGCGGTCGCCGAACTGAAGGACGCCGGCCTTGCGGTTGAAATGCTATCGGGAGATCGTCGTGACGCAGTCCAATCCGTTGGCGATAAGCTGGCTATTGCGCGAGCGGATGCTGAGGCGTTGCCATCCGAAAAAGCGACACGGCTTGCTGAACTGACTGCTGCCGGACATAAAGCACTGATGGTCGGAGACGGGTTGAACGATGCTCCGGCTCTGGCTATGGCCCACGTCGCTATGGCCCCCGCAGCGGCTGCAGACATCGGCCGCAACGCAGCAGATTTCGTGTTCTTGCGCGAAAGCCTGACAGCCGTTCCATTCGCACTAGATGTTTCTAAAAAGTCCGGAGCGTTGATCCGGCAGAACTTCGCTATTGCGATCGCTTACAATGCGGTCGCGGTTCCGATCGCGGTCGCCGGTTACGTTACGCCGCTGGTCGCTGCCGTAGCGATGTCGTTATCTTCTCTCATCGTCATTGGGAACGCGATGCGACTGCGAGGCCGCCCAATGCGTGAAGCCAAGCATACCGGAAAGGCCAAGTCACGGGCGCCACTGCGGGCAAATGCACTTGTGGAGGGTTAAATGACGAACCTCATCCTGCTCATTCCCGCCGCCTTATTCCTGGGAGGGCTTGGTTTAGCGGCCTTTCTTTGGGCGCTGAAAAGCGGACAGTACGAGGATCTAGATGGCGCGGCGGAGCGCATCCTCTTCGATCAACCTGCGGATGATCAATCTCCTCATAAAGAGAGCAGGGACCACGCGCGAAAATGAAACCTTCGCAAATTACTTTCGCGCGCAACTTTTGAGAAAAGGAATAATCAAGCACACAAGATGCGTAAGGCATCAACATCCACTATGTCGATGGTGCGAGCGCTCTTCAGCCGGATGTAGCCTCGTTCTCTAAACTTCGTGAACGCCCGCGAAACTGTTTCGATCGTCAGACCGAGGTAATCTGCAATGTCGGTTCGAGACATGGCGAGCTCAACGTGACGCATGTCGCCCTGCCGTTCCATCATATCGATCAGAAACGCCGCAACCCGTTCTCCAGCGCATTGGCGCCCGATGACGAGCAAATGCTTTTGTGCGCGCACAAGAGCATCCAGAGCTATCGGCAGAAGTTCTGAGGCTAGCCCCTTATCAAGCGGGCGTTGACAGATCCGGATGCCGCAACGGTCCACAGCCTCAGCAAAGAAATGATGAGCATCGTCCGCCTCGAAGCCAAAGAATTCCCCAGCAACATGGAAGGCGGTGATCTGGCGGCGGCCATCGGCGAGGAGCCGATAGATGCGCACTGTGCCAAACTCGACTTGGTACAGGGATGACGTGGGTTCACCTTGCGCGTAAATTTCAGCGTTGGGTGCGAACACGACGAGCTGATGAAGCTGAGTGTCTTCGATGATCGACGGCGGAAACGACTTGGAAATGTCCGTGCGAGCGGTGCGATCTGCATAGTGAGACGGCGGAAATGCGATTTGAGAATACATATCAAGCCTCCGGCAAACGCGTCGGAGTCATGAATGGACCAACTGTTACTCTGTTTGAATTAGGGATATCCCTAAGGGAAACTACGTAACGTAGATCTGTGGTCGCAGCTCATATGCTGCTCGAAGAGCAGAGCGGACGGCTTCAATCAGCTTCAATCCGAGTATCGGTTTCTCGATTATCCAAAAGCTTTCGCCGACTGAGAACTCGTCGCTGCGATCAACAAGTAGGATAATCGGTGACGCCAACGCGCGCAGATGGTTTAAGTTTTTTTCTTTATTTATCAGTGCATTGTCATCGACTATGACGCAGTCAAAAGTATTCATAGAGTCATGAGTCGAGGGCAAAGCCTTGAGTAACAAAACCTCACAACCTTCGGCTTCAAGTACGAAGCCTAGAGACGCACCAAATGCTGGATCAGGCGCAATGGCGAGTATGGCGGCGGAGAGAGACACAGCGGGGCCTGGAATGAATTGCGCAAGCGGCGCTTCGCCGCATGAAGAAGGTTAGCGGAAGCCCAGGCAATTTAGCTTTGCGCTAAATCAAGCCGCTGACCTGATTTAAGCGAGTTCAATCAGACGCGTTGGCCGCCAATACAAGTCTGACAAGTTCGGGCAGGCTTTTCACCTGCATCTTGGCCATAACGTTCGCGCGATGCACTTCTACCGTCCGAGGGCTGATATTCAGCTCGAAAGCGATCGTTTTGTTTGGCTGCCCGGCGACGACGCCTTCCATCACTTGTCGTTCACGATCCGTGAGTGAGTCCAATCGAGCGCGGATCGACGCGATGTCATCGATATCCCGAGGCCGGTTCTTCAGTTCTGAAGCTGCGTGTTTAATTGCGTTGAGCAAAACCTGTTCTTCAAACGGCTTCTCGATGAAGTCGAGCGCCCCGGTCTTCATAGCCTCTACAGCCATCGATACATCGCCGTGTCCGGTGATCACGATGGCGGGTAGCATGGCATCAGCCTCACGCAACCGCCTCAACAATTCGACGCCACTTATGTCGGGCATGCGCAGGTCGGTGATGAGGCAATCGTTTTGAAGGTTGCCTGTTAGTGCGGCATTCAGAAATTCCATGGCCGATTCGTGAACGCGAACCGTATGCCCAGACGTTGTGAGCAGAAAAGCCACGGACGTGCGCACGTCCTCTTCGTCATCGACGATATGGACTACGATGTCAGATCCCATCATGCAGCTCCTGGTCCTTAATAGCCGGTAGCACGAGACGGAACGTGGCCCCCCCCTCGCTATTGCGGTACATCGAAAGCTCTCCTCCGTGGGCTTCAACGATGCGCTTGGAAATGGAAAGGCCGACCCCCATACCTCCTGGCTTACTTGTCGTGAATGGTTTGAAGAGGCGGGCACCAATTTCGGGGGAGACACCAGGCCCAGTGTCGGCAACCTCGATCATGATTTTCCCGATGTCTTCCGAGGAAATCCTAACCAGCAATTCTCTACGCTCGCTTTCCCGCATTGCCTCCATTGCGTTTCGCATCAGATTGATGAGGACTTGTTGGATCTGGACCCGGTCGGCCATGACCAGCTTCGATCCTGAGTCAAACTCGAATACGGTACGGACACCCATTTCACGTGATCCGACCAAGGCTAGCGCACCGGCTTCTTCAACCAGTTTGTGAATTTGCTCAGGTTGTTTTTCTGTTTCGCCTCTTGTCACGAACTCGCGCAAATGCCGAATAATCTGGCCGGCACGAAGCGATTGCCGCACGGTTTCTTCTAGAGCATCCTGCACGCGCGATGCTTCCGGACCTTTCATATTCCTCAGTAGCCGGATGCAGCCCTGGACGTAGTTCGCTATCGCTGACAGCGGCTGATTAAGTTCGTGAGCGAGGGTTGAGGCCATTTCGCCCAGTTCGTTGAGCCGGGCTAACCGCGCGAGTTCGTTTTGTATTTCTCGCAGCCGCGACTTCGATTCTGCGATCTCGGTGAGGTCGCGTACAAAGCCTGTGAAAAAAAGATTGTCACCGCTCTTCATCTCACCAACGGCGAGCATCATCGGAAATGTCGAACCGTCCTTGCGTCGGCCAACGACAACGCGATCGGTTCCGATGATCCGCTTTTCGCCCGTCGATAAATACCGTTGAAGGTAGCTGTCATGTTCGCTGCGGTAGGGTTCGGGCATCAAAATGCGCACGTTTTGGCCCACCGCTTCTTCTTCTTCGTAGCCGAATTGCCGTATGCCAGCGCGGTTGAAGGCCACGATGGTTCCGTCACGTTCAATAACGACCATAGCATCGGGGACCGTATCGAGAATGGAGCGAAGGTGTGCTTCGCGCGCGCTGAGGTTCTCGCTCAAACGGCGTGTCTCAAGCAGTATGCTGCGGTGCGTACAACCGACATAAGCCAATGTTGCAGTGAGACCCAGTGACAGCAGTATCTCACCTAGTGTCACATTGGGTTGGAGCTTGAAGGCGTTTGCAACGAGGAGAGCTCCGATCGAAAGCAAAAGCGCCAAAGACCCGCCGCGCTGCCCACCGAGATAAGCAGCCGCGAGAGCAATGGGCGGCAGCAGAACGATCAACCAGTGGCTACCGAACGAGCTCCAAAGCGACTGAATTACGAGAGCTGCTGGAATGCCAACGAGCGCAACGATAAAGCCGAGCACGTCCGCAGAGGCCGCAGGTTCGGTCAAACAATTGATTTCTTGCGGGTTTGAGGACTTCAAACCCGAATTCAGGTAGCTGTTGAAGCGACACACTGGCCTACCCCATACGGCTGGAAAGACGCTTCTATACCTGCTGCGAACCCAATCCAATAGCGGGAGGCGGGTAGTGCGGGCACGCGCATCTGAGGGCATTGGTGCCGGAGCAGCTGCGCTGTGAGCGCTTGGACGTTTCTAGGTAGATGGATGGCATATAAAGCAACTGCAGCGCGACATTGATCTTGCCTTGCCATCATACTCCCGTCGCAAATCATGGCGTATTTGGTTAATTCGTGCCAAGACGGTTGCCAAACAAAGCCGTCCCGGCTCTGCGCAACTTACCAGGTTGGATCGAATTCTAGTCTAGAGTCATTCGCTCTAGCCGCCAATGGAGAAGAAGTATGGACATTATAGATTGGTCGCAAGTGAATTGGATCGATGTCGGCGTGTATGCCGGACTGGCATTTATTGCGTCCCTCATCGGCATGGGGATCAACAGAGCCCTGGGTGATACGCTGCTTTTTGCCGCGATCTTGACCGCAATCCTGTTTTCGGTGGGGTATGTTGGCTGGAATTACTATCCGCACGGCATCGACGTTGGCCAAACTCATGTCTCAGGTCAGACAGTGAACCCCGCCGTTGCGGCCCCTGCCGCGGAGCCTGCGGCACAAGCGCCGGCAGCTGACCCGTCTCCCGTCACAACAGTACCCGCTACTGAGCCTGCCTCTGAGCCAGCCAGCGAACCTGCTGCCGAACCGGCCCCCGCCAATCAGTAATGGGACTGCAGTCCGTGTTTCACTTACGTGGCGCCCGACGCATCGCGTCGGGCAGCGCCTTTCTAGCGTTCACCTGCACGCACGCGCCGCTCCCGGTCTATCAGGTAGATACCTGAACATACGACGACGCAGGAGCCCACGGCCGTCCAGATATCCGGCAGATCACCGAAGACCAGATATCCAAGCCCTGCCATTGAAAGTATCTGCAAGTAAAGAAAGGGCGTGATTCTGCTCGCCGGAGCCAGCTTATAGGCCAGGATGAACAGGTAATGCCCGGCGCCCCCAAACGCGCCAAGCGAGAGCAGCATCAGCCAAACCTCGGGCTGCTGCGGCCACTGCCATTCTGAAATGGCGAAAGGCGCTCCCAAAAAAACTCCTACAAACATTGAATAAAAGAGCGTCACGATCGGCGGATCCTCGCCGGCGATGTGTCGCGTGATTAGCATGAACAGCGCATAGGCCAGCATGCTTGCGAACGAAAAGCCCACCGCGGGGTGAATCTCGGCAAAGCCAGGCCGCACGACGATAAGTATGCCGCCAAACCCTACCAGAATGGCAATGAGCCGCCGCCAGCCGACCCATTCGCCGAGGAGAGGCCCCCCCAATAAGGCCACCACCAGGGGGGCCAGGAAGGTAATCGTGACGGTTTGGTCGAGCCTGAGGTACTTGAGCGCGAGGAAATTTAGCGCAGTGACCGTCACCATAAGCGTCGATCGCGCGAGCTGCCAGGGAAGCCGCCTGGTCCTGAACATCGAGCGCACGTCCATGAGGCCAAGCAACGGTACAAACGTGAGCATCAGGAAAAACTGACCTAGAAACCTGACCCAAATGATCTGAGTTACCGGAACCCCAACCCGCCCAGCTAGGTATTTCGCTGTCGCATCAAGGCATGAAAATAGGATCAGCGCGACCGCCATCATGGCGATTGCTCTGCCAAAATCTCGGATATGTGTCGCAGGGTACTGGACAGGCGGCGGCAGATGCGTCATCAGACTTTGTGTTCGCGAGGATCTTCAAGGTTCGGCTCAAACCTGGATCGCGTACGGATTGATGGCCATGCAGCAGGCAAGAAATATCTGCTGCCGGTCTTCCGCTCGTGTCTCAAGGCCGCGTCACGTTAGGCGTTGATCCTGTGGCTTTGATCGGCTAATCAACAACGTGGGCCCCGAGGGGCCCGTTTTCATTGGTTTGGACGGGTAGCTCAGTGGTAGAGCATTCGACTTTTAATCGAATGGTCGAGGGTTCGATCCCCTCCCCGTCTACCATATGCAATTTTGACAAGATACGGTAACCCCCTCAAAAAATTCTCAAAATCGCGCCCTATGTGCGCCCATGCTATGCAGAGCTGTTTAATATCCTGCTTAACATGTGTTTGAGGCGATTGTTCTCCAAAGCACCATAAGCGTCTCGGATGCCGATTCGATACTTGGCTGCTACGTCTGCCGGCCGATTGGCGCCACGGCGTCGGGCGATGTTTTATTTCGTTATCTGCCGATAGATGGCGGGTAGGGCCGTAGGTAGTCGAGAGATGTTTGGAAAGATCGCGTAGGCACCGCGTCCGAAAATGTAGGGAAAATAATCGCGGGCTTGTTCGTCCACCGTGACGCCAAAGACACGCAATCCAGCACGGTGGGCCTCGCGGATAGCCATCCGCGTGTCCTCAATGCCGTAACGGCCCTCATAATGATCAATGTCGTTCGGTTTTCCATCGGTGATAACAAGCAGCAGCCGATGACGTTGTGGACGTTCTTGAAGCGCAATCGAAACGTGGCGTATAGCGGCCCCGATACGTGTGTACTGACCGGGTTTCAAAGCTTGGATGCGACGGCTTACCCTAGGTCCAACGTCCTCGCCGAAATCCTTTACGGTCTGGACGTTCACCCAGTGGCGACGACGCGACGTGAAGGTAAAGATCGCATGCTCGTCTCCGCAGGCGGCCAAGCCGTGCGTAAGAGCCAGTAACGCGCCCTTTTCAACGTCAAGCACACGGCAATCCTGTAGCCAAGCGTCCGTTGAGAGCGAGACGTCCAAAAGGACGGCGAGAGACACATCCCGTGCAGCACTTCGCGCTTGAAGGAAGATTCGTTCGGTAGCAGGAGCCCCGGCTTGCCGGTTAGCGACATCCTGAACCAACGCCGTCAAATCGAGTTCGTCGCCATCCGGCTGACTGTAGAAGGTTTGGCGTTTGGGGCGAAGCGCTTCGAACTGGCGGCGTACCTGTTTTATGCAGCGTTGCATGGTTGCGTCCGGTGCCCAGTCCTCACCTTCCTCGGAAGCCATTCCAGCGACAACGCGACAGTAGTCAGGCCGATAGCTCCCTCGGCGCCAGTCCCATTCGGGATAAGTGATGTCAGCGACAATCGCGCCATCCTCCGTGGCCGGCGGGGCCAGGTCGAGATCTAGTTTGAGCCGGGTCGAGGCGCGCTTTTGATTTGAGCCAATTGTAAGGTCGTTCAAATCGTCAGCGGCTTGGCGGGCTAAATCCTCATCGTCGTCCTCCACCGGGCGATTGACGTTGACCATGTCTGACAAGCTAAAAATTGTCTCGAACCGGTGGAGTAGCAGCGGGTCGTCACGTTGGCTGCGGTCGGTCTCTCGGCGCGACGCGTGGCGGCGGCGATTGTCGACCGGGGCCGAAATACCTGTGCCCTCATCGATGTCGTCGTGCTGTGTGCCCTCAGCATCGACTTGCAAATCGCCCCAGAGCGGAACTGGAAGAAATCTCCTGTAACCGCGCGGGGCACGGATGTTTTCGAGTGGAACGGTCGGATCGCGAATAGCACGGAGAAGCTCGGCGTCGGTGGCCGGCCGTGGGGCGCCATCAAGCAGCGTTTGAATGGAAGCGTCGATAGCGGCTTCGGTCCGTGGCAGCGAACGTTGAGGCCAAGCGCTGATGAGTTCGCCCGTTAGTCGTCTGTAAATCGGTCTCAGACCGGGCCAGGCCGTGATGGTCGCTTCCGTGGTTGCGAGGCAGGCACGCAGTCTTACAATATCGCTTTGCAATGGATCGCTAGAGATTGCGGTAGGTGGGACGGCGTGGGCGAACCAGGCCGCAAGCCACTCGTAGAGCGCTTCATTGTCGGAGCGCGTCGGAAAAATGTCGATCGACGTCGGCAAGCGCAACGTACTCGTATCGAGTACGGCATGTTCAATACGCTCGCGCCCCAGACCGATACGCTGCTTCAGGCTCAGCCGATGCCCGGTGTCGAACGGGGCTCCAGCAGAAATTCGCACCGCGCCACTCCCGCCCAGTGCGTGAAACAGGATAGCGAGGCGGCGGCGTAGAGCATCAAGAGAAACTGCAGCCTGCGGATAATGGCGGTAAGTGCTAGCGCCGCCGATCATGCGATGCCAGTAGATGCCGATAGTCTCTTCGGGCTCGAAGATCGACATGGCGTGTTAGCCCAGAGCGATGTCTGCGACGCGTAACAGCGCCTGCTTCACGTCCGCGTCGTCGCTCAAGGGCTCTATGAGCGACGCTTCGATTGCAGTTTGTGGATTGACACCATCACGGATTAGAACGGCGCAATATACGAGAAGCCGGGTCGACGCGCCTTCCTCCAAATCCTGTTGTTTGAGATCACGCAGGGCATTGGCGATGCGCACGAGCGGCACACAGCGATCCCTCGGCAGACCGCTTTCTCGGGCGACGATTGACGCCTCGATGTCGGGAGAAGGAAAGCTGAACTCAAGGGCTAGAAAACGCTGACGTGTGCTTGGCTTGAGGCTTTTCAGGACGTTCTGATAGCCAGGATTGTAGGACACGACGAGCATAAATTCGGCAGGGGCCTGCAACAGCTCGCCAGTACGTTCGAGCGGCAATATGCGACGATCGTCCGTAAGTGGATGCACCACAACTGTCACGTCCTTGCGGGCTTCCACGACTTCGTCGAGATAACAGATCGCGCCTTCGCGCACCGCACGGGTCAAAGGGCCATCGACCCAGACCGTGTCGCCGCCTTTGAGAAGGTAGCGACCCGTCAGGTCCGCGGCTGTCAGGTCATCGTGGCACGACACGGTGTAAACCGGCCGCCCGAGTTTGGCAGCCATATGCGCAACGAAGCGTGTTTTGCCACAGCCCGTTGGTCCTTTCAAAAGGACGGGGAGCTGATTGCGATAGGCACGCTCGAACAACTCGCATTCGGAACCTGCAGGGGAATAGAACGGCAGATCACCCATAGTGATCGCCGCAACTTTTGAAGAAGCGTTGGGCATCATGAATCTTTCCCGTAACGGCGCCCGCTCGTCACCGATGCAAACGTTACTCTGCCGGCTGAGCCACTGCTTTCATCCGTCCCGGAATTTCTTCCCGTGTCGGACCAAATATCGCTACGAGGTAAAGCAAGACACCCAGGACGACGAACACACCCGCTCCAAGGCGCATCCAATAGAACAGGGCGAGCTGATCCTGCACTTCCATGTAGTACATGCCGAGGATGCGCTGCAGATGGGTTTGGACAACGCCTGCGAAAGTTAGTGTGAACGTCATGAAGGCCATGCCGGAACTCATGATCCAGAAGCTCCACATGTTGAGTACCTGGTTATACGGCTTTCGGTTGCGCAAATAGGGCATCGCATAGGTGATGATGGCGAGGTTCAACATCACGTAGGCACCGTAAAAGGCGAGATGCCCATGTGCAGCCGTCACTTGGGTTCCGTGACTGTAATAGTTCACGAACGATATCGTATGCATGAAGCCCCAGACGCCAGCGCCGAAGAACGCGCCGACCGTGCATCCGAGAGACCATAGCATCGCGGCCTGATTTGGATGGTCGCGACGTCCCCGCCAGACCATGGTGAAAGCGAAGATCACCATGACAAAGAAGGGCAACACCTCGAGAGCCCCAAAGACGCTGCCGATCCACTGCCAATAGGCCGGGGTTCCGATCCAGTAGTAGTGGTGACCGGTGCCGAGCAATCCGGAAAACAAGGCGAGGCCGACAATGGCGTAGAGCCATTTTTCGATAACTTCGCGATCGACGCCCGTCATCTTGATCAGAAGGAAAGCGAGAACCGACGCCATGACCAATTCCCACACGCCCTCGACCCAGATGTGGACGATGTACCACCAGTACATTTTGTCGAGTGCTAAGTTGGCTGGATTGTAAAATGCGAACAGCCAAAATACCGCGATGCCCCACATTCCAAGCAGCAGCACGTTAGTGACTGCTGTTCGGCGCCCCTTCAATACGGTCATCGAGACGTTGTAGAGAAAGATCAGGGCGACGACGACGATGGCGATCTTGATCCAAAGCGGTTGTTCAAGAAATTCGCGGCCCTCGTGGATCCCAAACATGTAGCCGATCACGGCGGCCAGAGCACCGAACATCAAGAGCCCGAGCTGAACATAAGCGAGGAGCGGGCTCTCAAGATCTCGCTCTGCCTCTTCAGGAATCAAATAGTAGGCCGCCCCGAAGAACCCCATTAACAGCCACACGATCAGCGCGTTGGTGTGGATCATGCGAAGAATGTTGAAAGGCAGTGTTTCGGATAGGAAGTTTGGAAAAACGTAGACGGTCCCGGCGAGAGCGCCAAACAGCACCTGGACCAGGAATAGCACCATCGCGCAGATGAAGTACGGGTAGGCGACCCGCTGCGTTGCGTATTTCATTGGGATCGTACTCCTCAGCCAGCATCGTTCGGCGGCCAGCCTTGCGTATCAATCCGGCTAACCCATTCCAGAAAATCGACGAGATCGTTGAGCTCTTGATCGTTCAGTTTGAAGTCGGGCATCTGCCGACGACCTTCGACGCCGCTCGGCTGCGATTGCATCCAAGCGATGAGGGTATCGCGAGCCCCCTTAGCGTCGTCGCGACCGCCATAGCGCACCCAGACATTGCCGAGTTCGGGCGCGAAATACGCACCCTCGCCAAGAAGCGTGTGGCAGTTTATGCACGCGTTTTTCTCCCAGACATGCTTACCCCGCGCGACATTGGCGTTGAGCGTGTCGGAGTTGCTGCTGGTGTTGACGATAAAAACGTGGCTGTGGACTGTCAGAGCCACGAAAAGCACGAAGAAGAAAACCGAGCCGCCATAAAAAATGTTGCGAGCCGCAGCCTTGGTAAAGCGTTCGCTCATGAAACCGCTCCAATTGCCGAGATCAAGACAGCTTTCCCTCTGCTCACCGATTGAAAGGTGCGCGAGAAATACATCTTTATGCTTATGTTCCGCGCCTCCCCATGAGGCGTGACGTCACGGGGAGGGGTGGATTCGAAGATGGGGTGAGATGCGAGGACCTCGTAAGCTTTACGGCCGGTCGCTTACTGTCAGCCTTTTGGCAGGACATGGATTGCGCAGTTGAGAGGGGCAGGAAGCGTGCTCATATTGCGCGTCGGGGGTTATTGAGGTCCGAGCGCAGTGTGACGATCGGGGAGGATCTCCGCAATCCAACGTGATGTCGTCGAAGGGGCAATCTGACCCCTGTATGCGGCTGTCAACGACAGCATCGCGACGGGTGCGAACCCCTGAGTGCGTTTACTCGTGCATGATGTCTGGAGGGAAACGGAACGTGAAGCAGGAATACGTAGCGGTCTGGGACTGGCCGACCAGAGTCTTCCATTGGACACTCGTCATTCTGATAATCAGCGCTTGGGTGAGTTTCGAGTACGCCGAAGCGCTTGGTGATCCACTTCTGAAGTGGCACCGCTGGAACGGCTACGCGATCCTGGTTCTCATCGTCTGGCGCTTGCTTTGGGGCGTGTTTGGTTCATCGACATCCCGCTTCGGGAACTTTATCCCCAGCATTGCTGGCGCCATGGCACATGCACGGGACACGCTGTTCGGGAAGGCACAGCCTTACCTCGGCCACAACCCACTCGGAGCGTTGATGGTCATCGGATTGCTTTGCATCGTAGCGATACAGGCAGTGCTTGGTCTTTTCACTGTCGAACACAACGATCTCACCGCAGGCCCGTTGTACCGCTTGGTTGGGAGTGGCACGGTCAAGGATATCTCACGATGGCACCGTTGGTCCTTTACGGGACTGATTCTGCCGCTGATCCTTCTGCACATCGGGGCAAATCTGATCTACCAGCTCTTCAAGCGAGAGCCGCTGATTACAGCGATGATTACCGGCCGCAAGCCGCGCCGCGACTATGCTGATGCCTCAGTGGGCATCACGTCACATCTGGCGCTAAAGGCCGTTCTGCTGCTCATTGCGGCATCGATGATGGTGTTCGGGGCGATATGGGCGTTAGGTGGGCGCCTGATCTAGGCGGTGGGGGCGTAGGACTCATCCGGAAGATCAATCGGACCCAGGATCTGTTCAATCGTCTTCTGCAGCTGGATCAGCTTGAATGGCTTGATCAGGTAACCGTTGGCACCGGCGAGTTCGGCTGCTTGGATGTTGGCTGACTTTGCTTCGGCCGTAATGAGAACGAAGGGTGTGTCTGCGCTCTTTTTGTTTTGTCGAACGGCCTTTAAGAGTTCGAGGCCATTCATCTCGTCCATATTCCAATCTGACAATATGAGATCGTAATGCTTGCTGGAGACGAGGTTCAGCGCGAGTTGGCCATTCAGCGCTGTATCGATACGTTTAAAGCCGAGCTGAGCCAAAAGTCTGCAGAGTATTTTCTGCATAACGATACGATCTTCGACGATGAGCACGGACACAGATTGCGCAGTCACGTTTCGATAACCCCTGCTAGGTGAGCACAACGCCGTACCGACTAGGCTAGATTGGGTGCCAGAAAGGACTTGCGCAAAGCTGTCCACTGCTAAAGGGAGGCTCCGAGAAAAGTCGGATAGAAACGCAAAGAGCCCGGTGACAGGTGTCACCGGGCTCTGAAAGTTCACTTCAAACTCAATGTCTTAAAGTGCAGACATAAGCCTTAGGACTTTTTGAAGTGCAGGATACCCCACGCCAGACAGCCACGTTGTCCAGCAGTGACCCAGTTCGACAAACCAGTCGCCATTCGGTCGATGTAGGTCTCTGAGATGCCCTTCGTGAGAATCGCCCGTTGCGACAGGAGTTCCTCGCGAACGCGCGAATAGTGACGGATCAATTGATCCGTCTTATCGAGCCACTCGACGAATTCAAGACCGTTTGCGATGGCGGTCTTCTTATAGAAATCCGGCGATCCCAACGTGTCGAGATGGATGCGCGCAAGAACAGGCTCCAGGTCGCCTTGCGAGCACCGTCCGCTCTCCATGGGATCCGTGAAGATAAAGTGCCCCCCTGGTTTCAGGACGCGTGCGACTTCGGCAATAACGCGTTCCCGTTGACCCGAGTGCAGAATGGCGTCTTGTGACCAGACGGCATCGACGCTGGCGTCTTCCAGCGGGATATCCTCGAAGGATCCGTCGACCACGGTAATGCGCGAGGCCAGTCCGGCTGCCCGCGACATTTCCCGGTTCCGCTCATTCTCTTTCTCTGAAAGATTGAGCGCAGTGACGTTGCAGCCAAACCGTTCAGCAAGATAGCGCGCGGCGCCACCATAGCCCGATCCGATGTCGAGAATCCGCGAATTAGCATTGAGCGGAGGCAAGTGATCCGCCATCCGTTCAACCGTCCGTCGGCTGGCGACGCCAATCGGCTCGTCCTCACGTTCGTAGAGGCCGATATGGATGTCTTCCCCGCCCCACACGTGGAAGTAAAAGTTATCGGCATCTTCGCTGTTGTAGTATTCCCGCGCCGTCTGCACGGTTTCTGAATAAGCCTGTGTCACGCGTTGTCATCCTCGAGGTCGCGGTAGGCCTTCTCAGCCACATGAATGAAAAAGTCTGGTTCCTTTTCGCGGAAAGTCTCCTGGAAGTCCCCATACGTCGACACGCGTTGGAAGCCGACCTCTTTCATGAGCCTCTGAACGTACGCTTTGCGTAGCGGGAACATGTTGAGGTGGAATTGCGCGCCATCGTTGAATTCGTAACAGAAGCGGGCGAGGCTCTCGTCGATGTGCTCGGGGAAAGCGCGAACGTCCTGGCCACAGTAGTAGTAGTTGTGTGTCGGCTCGACGTCGTGATCGAGAAGCGCATCATAGTTGCGCTGGTCTAGGACGAGGGTCCCTTCGGCACGTAGAGTCGCATAGAACTCAGCAAGTGCCTTGCGCCGGTCGTTATCTTTATGCAGGTGCGTGAAGGAGTTACCCAGGCAGATGACGGCGTCGTAAAGGTCGTGCACATGCCGGTTTAGCCATCGCCAGTCCGCGTGGATCGTGCGCAGCATATGACCGTGGTCGCGTGCGTTGGAAAACGCCTTGGCAAGCATCTCCTCATTGCCATCGACGCTGGTGACTTCAAAGCCAGCCTTGAGAAGCATGACCGAGTGAAACCCAGTCCCAGTCGCGACGTCGAGCACCTTCTTGGCGCCGAGGTCCCGCAATTTTTCGATGAAGAACTCGCCTTCTGCTTTCGCGCGCCGGTCCCAATCGATCAGCGCGTCCCATTTGTCGACGAAAGATTCCACATACTCCATCTGGTAGTGGCTGGTTTCGCGCACCGCCAGAGGGTCATCTCCAAAATCCTGAGCTGCCTGTGAGCTTGTACGGAGTTTCCCCTCCTGATCGGTATTCGCTACGGTCATTCTCGACTCCCATTTTGAAAGAGATTGACGCGCAAAAGTATATCTACCCGTACAATCGTGTTGTTCATATGTATTTCGGATCGCGCGCGCATTAAGACTTACAAAAAGTCAAAGATTAGCTGTTGAATGATGCAAATACATGTGCGCAGGCGCAATGCCGAGATGGCGTGGCGTGCTGTCCCGATATAAGGCGAACGCCAATCGGAGACTGGCTTCTTGTAAACGCATGAGCCGAATGACTCAACAGTATCATCGAAATAATTTGGAAATGCGGATCTGGCGACGCTTGAAATCTGCACGGAAAAATACCGCTATCTTGCCGTCACAAGTCAGTTTTTCCGCATCCATCCGATTGCGCAGTGCAGTGAATGGCCTACCCATTTTGTGATTGGTTGCGGCCGCTGGCGGGCTGTCTCGCGCGGATCATCTACTTTAAGATCTACAGGCCCCCTCGGTGGCGCATGCACGTTTCAAAAGCGCCCCCTGCAAGCGAGGAAACGCCCCATGAGCTGGCAACCCTGCGACGATCCTAAGTTAGGCGATGCGCGTGCATGTGATCTCATTGAACAGGTGATCGTGCCCCGAGCCCGCGACATTGGCGGGTTTGAAGTCCGGCGAGCGTTGCCTGCTGCAGGTCGCCAGATGGTCGGCCCTTTCATATTTTTCGACCAGATGGGACCTTCAGAGTTCCTGCTGGGCGAGGGACTCGACGTTCGGCCGCATCCCCACATCGGTCTGGCGACCGTCACCTTCTTGTTCGACGGCCAGATCCTTCACCGCGACAGCCTGGGAACGGCGCAGGCAATTCGGCCTGGCGAGTTGAATCTGATGATCGCAGGCAGTGGAATTGCTCATTCCGAACGGACAAGCGAAACAGATCGCCGTGTAGGAGGACGCATCTTCGGGATACAGGCCTGGGCGGCTCTCCCTAAAGCACATGAGGAAAAAGCACCGCAATTTGCGCATCACGGGCTCGATGAGCTCCCGCGGATAGAGGGGGACGGCAAACGCGTCCGACTCGTCATGGGCGCGCTATACGGCGAAACGTCCCCGGCAGAATTTCCGCACCCATCGCTCTATGCCGAAGCGGTGATGGCTCCTGGCGCCATCCTGCCCATCGATCCTGAGTACGATGAGCGAGCGATTTATATCGCTTCAGGTGAAATCGACATCGCCGGCGACGTCTTCGGCCCTGGTAGGCTTCTCGTACTTCATCCGGGCGATCGGGTTTCTGTCCTCGCGTTAAGCCAAGCGCGCGTGATCATGCTTGGCGGCGAGCCGATGGATGGTCCGCGTCATATATGGTGGAATTTCGTCTCTTCTTCCAAGGACCGGATAGAAGCGGCGAAGTCGGATTGGAAAACAGGAAATTTCGCTCCCGTTCCTGGCGACGAGAAGGAGTTTATCCCCTTGCCCGAGTGGCCCTGATCTGCCGCTCCGGTTTTCCAGAGGATGCCCCTCTGGCTTGATCACGTCACGCCATGATAGTTTGTGAACGTGCATGCCGTGCGCACGTGCGCACGGAAACATGTGCGGAAGGCCAACAAAAGGGCCGGTAACGAGAGCTGTCATGAGCCGATGCGCGAACTGAGCTACGTTTCACCCGGCGATCCTGCCTGGAAGCGCTGGACAATTGGGGCGATTGAAGATCTCTCAGGTCGTCAACGCTATCTGCCGCTGTATCAAAAGTGGCGCCAGGAAGTTGTCGGCACGTCACATCAGATTATGGGGGACTGCCTTAAGCTGATTGACGTCGATCTGCGTATAGAATCGAAGTGGCCGTGGCCGCCGAAAATCTCCGACGGGATGCCGTTGGTCATGATTGCGAACCACCCCTTCGGGATCGGCGACGGCATGGTGGCATTGTCCCTGGCGGAGCAACTCGGGCGGCCATATCGTGTGCTGATAAACAACGATCTGCTGAAGGTCCCGGAGATACGGCCATATTCTCTGCCGATCGATTTTTCAGAGACGCGCGAAGCGACCGAGATGAACCTGCGCTCAAGGGCGGAGGCGCGTCGCCTGCTCAAGGAAGGCACCACCATTATAATCTTTCCGGCCGGCGGTGTTGCGACTGCTCCAAACCCATTCGGACGGGCCCAAGAATTGCCTTGGAAGACGTTCGCTGCGCGCCTTGTTCAGTTAGCCGAAGCGGCGGTCCTGCCGGTTTACTTCGAGGGGCAGAATTCAGCGCTGTTTCATGCCGTCAGCCGTTTCAGTTTGACGCTGCGTCTGTCGTTGTTGGTTTCAGAATTCCGAAATTTCCCAGGTAAGCCCTATACCGCACGCGTTGGTGCGGTGACGCCTTTCAACGAACTAAAACATCGCGAGGACCGCAAAGCGCTCAACGATGAACTCTATCTGATGGTGCAGCGTCTGCGACCGGGAGCCGAAAACTTGAGCGACGAAGATCTAAAGCCTCCGCCGCTCGGGAGCCGGATCAGATATGCATGGGACTGACGAGGGAAAGTCCCACGGGCCGGTGTAGTCAAGCAGGCCCAGTGGCAACCGGTAAGCCGTTGTCCTGTCCCCACTCCGCCCAACTCCCATCATAGACGGACGCGTCGGGGTTGCCGGATATGGCGAGCGCTAACGCCAGCACAGCGGCCGTGACACCCGACCCACAGGTCGTAACAACGGGGCGCACGGCATCGATCCCAGCCCCGGAAAAAATCGCCCGGATCTCTTCCGGTGATTTCAACGTCCCGTCAGAGTTGAGGACCTGATTGAATGGTACGTTCCGAGCGCCTGGCATATGCCCGGACCTAAGGCCTGCGCGGGGTTCCGCTTGTCGCCCCTCAAAACGCGCCGCGGGACGAGCATCCACAACTTGTGCGTTAGGCGTAGTAAGCATCGCGCGCATGTCGTCGATATCGCGGATGAGATTTGCATTGACGCGCGGGGTGAAGTGACGCGCCGTTCGGACCTGCGCGGGGCCATCCTCAAGGGGGCGAGACTCTGCTTTCCACTTCGGCAGGCCACCGTTGAGGACGGCAACTTCCTCATGCCCCATCGCGCGGAGCATCCACCACACACGCGGTGCAGAAACAAGCCCGACGGAATCGTAGACGACGACCCTGACACCATCGCCCGCTCCGGCTTGCTTCATGCGGCTCGCGAACTTGGCTGGATCGGGCAACATATGGGGTAGGTCGGTCGCGTCATCCGCGATCTCGTCGATATCGAAAAACAGCGCACCTGGGATGTGTTCGGCCTCGAATTCAGCCTTTGCATCGCGGTTCTGCGTTGGCAGATGCCACGAGCCGTCAAAAATTACGAGATCTGGAGCGTCCAGATGCTCCGCCAGCCAATCTGTCTCGACAATCCACTTACTGGCTTCGATCGACACCGCGATCCTCCCAATTTTTATCTTCCGGCAACGGTTGAGGGGTGGCCGGCTAGGTCAGAAACGATAGGAACGAAAAGGCTTACGAGTTGGCCACGGTTTCCGTCACATCCGGAACGTCAGCCTGTTTGCCATCGAGCCAAGGTGGCACCGGTAGGCCCTTTCCGCGTAGGAATTCTGGATTGAACAGTTTCGACTGATACCGTGTGCCGTAGTCGCACAGAACGGTCACAATGGTATGACCGGGGCCCATGTCCTGCGCCAGCCGAACGGCCCCGGCGACATTGACGCCCGAGGACGCTCCGAGGCAAAGCCCCTCTTCCTGAAGGAGCTGGAAGACCGTCGAAACGGCGTCCGCATCGGGGATCTGGTAGGCCTTGTCGACGACGACATTTTCCAGGTTGGCTGTAATCCGACCTTGTCCGATACCCTCGGTGATCGATGAGCCTTCTGCCTTCAATTCACCGCTCGAGTAGTAGCTGAAGAGCGCCGCGCCCGGTGGATCAGCAAGTCCGATGGTGATGGCGTTGTTCTTCGCCTTGAGCCCAAGAGACACACCACCAAGTGTACCGCCGGACCCCACTGCGCAGATGAAGCCATCGACCTCGCCATCCGTGTCGGCCCAAATCTCTTCTGCCGTGGTCTCAATATGCGCTTGGCGATTGGCGACGTTGTCGAACTGGTTGGCCCAGATCGCACCTGCCGCTTCGCGCTCATTGAGGGCGGCGGCGAGCCGTTGTGAATACTTCACATAGTTGTTGGGATTCTTGTAAGGGACCGCCGGCACTTCTACGAGTTGCGCTCCCAGCAGGCGTAGCGTGTCCTTCTTCTCCTGGGATTGCGTTTCGGGAATGACGATGACCGAACGAAAGCCCATGGCATTGGCGAGGACCGTTAGTCCGATGCCAGTGTTACCCGCTGTACCCTCAACGATCACGCCTCCTGGCTTAAGGGCGCCTGAGCTAACAGCGTTTCGGATGATATAAAGCGCGGCACGATCTTTAACTGACTGGCCCGGGTTCATAAACTCGGCTTTGCCCAGGATCGTAGAGCCCGTCATCTCCGAGGCCCGGCGCAACTTGATGAGAGGCGTTTTGCCGACCGCATCGACAATGCTGGCTTTGAAATTCAAGAGAAGCGCCCTCCAAAGGCGTGTGAAGCGCTCAGCGGCGCCCTTATGTCGTTCTAGGTTGGGCGCACAAAGTAAAGCCGACCCTTGCTGCCTGCAACCGGCATGAAGCTGGTTTCCAAGGCGCGCTGTCGCGGAGCGAAACAACACTTAACTGCCGTTTAACCCCTCCTCCCTAATGTCAATATGCAAACGAGAGGGTGGCGGGCGGCCAAGTCAGTGTGCCTGCGCAGGAGGGGTATTCGATGTATTCAGTCGTGAAAGCGGCGCTAGGTTCGGCGGCCGTGGCGGTTTTTGCTGTGCTGTGCGTCCCGGCAAACGCCGCCGATCTAGGTGGTTCCTTAAAGGACGGCTATATCGCTCCGATGCCGGTCGTGCATCGGCCTGCAGGTCCTTGTTATTTGCGCGCTGATGCGGGCTACTCCATCTCGCAAACGCCCCAGGTCAACTGGCTGGTCACTGACGATGTCACAGGCGAATTCATAACCGACGATGTCACCAACGTCTCTATGGAGAACACGTGGCTGGGCGAGGTCGGTGTCGGCTGCGGCTCTGGTTCGCGAGGGCTTCGTGGCGAGTTCACGTACAGTTATCGAGGCAAGCGCGACATTGATGGCGAGCCAGGTCTCTGGGATCCGATACCCCTCGACGAGGATCCTCTGCACACCAACGTCGAATCCCACACATTAATGTTCAATGCCTTCTACGACCTCGGTCGTTATTATGGCTTTGTGCCTTATGTCGGCGCAGGCATCGGCGTTAGTTTCAATAAGACGGGGTACGCATACTTCACCGAGAATCCAAACTTGGTGAATACCATCGACGGTGCCAGTAAAACTTCGTTTGCATGGGCCGTCATGGCAGGTGTCGGCTACCAGATCTCCGACCGCATGATTCTGGACTTCGGCTACCGTTTCATCGACCTGGGGCAAGCCAAGTCGGGATATCTCGACAATGCTGGTTACGTGAATCCGCGAGTCTACATCGACGATCTGTATGCTCATGAAATCAAGGTTGGTCTGCGCTACCATTTTGGTGGCCGCGATAACTGCTGCCAATATGCAATGAAGTAGTGCCCTGGAGGGCAAGCTTCGTGCAGCCGACCGTGGGATAGATGAGGTCGAACTCCTAATAGGGTTCGGCCTCTTTTTCTGTGACCAACAGTCTGTTTTGTCGCGCTTGCAGAAAGTGCTGAAGCAACTGATTGATTTGCGATTGATCTTATTGCGAAACACCCGATATATGCTTGTCCTGTGAACTCCCGGGATGCGCGCGAGCGCTCCGCCGCCGGACCTTAGGACTGGACCGCGGCGCGAGAGCCTGTTACTGGCGTAATTGGAACGCGCCCTTGCCTTCTCGGGCCGATGTCGAATGCGGGCGTGGTGGAATTGGTAGACACGCCAGATTTAGGTTCTGGTGGCTTCGGCTGTGGGGGTTCAAGTCCCTCCGCCCGCACCAACATGACCCGCGACCGCAATCCGATTTCGCGTCACCGAGGCTGCAACCTGCTCGTTGCGAGCCGCTGCATTTGCGCTGAAGGTGGCTTTACGCTGTCGCATGACAATCGAAATTGATCGTAGGTAAGAATTATCAATGCAGGTCACGGAAACCAGTTCGGAAGGATTGAAGCGCGAGCTTCAGGTGGTCGTTGGCGTCGATGAGCTTAACGAGCGCTTCAGCGCCCGCTTGAGCGCCATGAAGGATCGCGTGAACCTCAAGGGGTTTCGCAAGGGCAAGGTCCCCGTCGCACATCTGAAGAAGGTGTATGGCAAGGCGGTGATGGCCGAAGTCCTGGAAGAGGCGGTCAAGGAAACCAGCGTCAAGGCACTGAAGGATCGCGAGGAGCGCCCTGCATTCCAGCCAGCTATCGCGTTGACTGAAGACCAGCAGGAAATCGAGAAGATCATCAACGGTGAGGCTGATCTCGCCTATTCGATGACCTTCGAGGTCATTCCGGATATTCAGGTGACCGATCTTGCAAAGTTGCAGCTTGAGCGGCCGGTCGCTGAGGTGGTTGATGCGGACATCGAGGATGCGCTTGGCCAGCTTCTTGAGCGTAATGTCGCTTATGAAGAGGAAGAGGGTCGTGCTGCATCCGCAGGCGATCAGATCAACATCGATTTCGTCGGTAAGATCGACGGCGAAGCATTTGAAGGTGGATCGGCAGAAGGTGTTGATCTCGTCCTTGGACAGGCCCAGTTCATCCCCGGCTTCGAGGAAGGGCTGACAGGGGCGAAGGCAGGTGACACGCCGACCTTGAATATCTCGTTCCCAGAGGATTATCCGGCGACCCATCTGGCCGGTAAGGCTGCTGAGTTCGAGGTCAAGGTCAACAAGGTTTCCAAGCCTAAGCAACCCGAAGCCAGTGACGAATTTGCCCAGACGTTGGGCATCGAAGACTTGGCAAAGCTGAAAGAGCTGCTGCGTGAGCGCATCACGAGCGAATTCGGCGAGGCCTCGCGCTTGAAGCTTAAGCGGAAACTTCTCGATCAACTTGAAAAAGCCCACGAGTTTGAGCTTCCACCCTCAATGGTGGATCGCGAATTCGACATGATCTGGGGGCAGCTGACCCGCAACCTCGAACAGGAAGGCAAGACGTTCGAGGATGAGGGAAAGCCCGAGGAGGAAGTGCGCAAGGAATACCGCGCCATCGCCGAACGTCGCGTGCGGCTTGGTCTGGTAATCGGCGAGATTGGCGACAAGAACAAAATTGACGTCACGTCGGACGAATTGCGCAAGGCTCTCATGGAGCAGGCCCGCCGCTATCCCGGTCAGGAAAAGTTCGTCTACGAATATTACGAAAAGACGCCCGGCGCTTTGAACGAACTTCGTGCCCCTCTGTTTGAGGACAAGGTCGTCGACTATATCTTGGAGTTGGCGAAGCCAACCGAGAAGGTTGTCACCAAGGAAGAGCTGTTAAAGCCCGATGAGGACGAGGCGGTTCAGTCTTAAGGTGTCCTTATTGGGCAGGCTTAATTCCCCATATTCCACGACCGGCGGGTGATATCCGGCTCGCCCGGCATTGGCGTCGGGTGATGAAACAGGCAGATTGCGTGCGGCGGACGATTCTGGCTCCATGACAACATGACTGGACGTCTTACCGTCCGCCCACCGATAGCCCATTTCGGGCGCCCGCCCGTTCGATAAGCAGGAGAAACGACCCCATGCGCGACCCCATCGCAACGTTGACGAATACCTTTTGGCCGATGGTCGTCGAGCAGACCAATCGCGGCGAGCGCGGCTACGATCTGCCCTCCCGCCTGCTTAAAGAACGCATCATCTTTGTGACCGGACCGATCGAAGACCACATGGCTGCATCCATCTGCATGCAGCTGCTGTATTGCGAATCGGAGAACCCGACCAAAGAGATTTCTATGTACATCAATTCGCCCGGTGGCGTGGTCACGGCCGGCATGGCGATCTACGATACCATGCAGTTCATCCGTCCGCCGATCGCGACTCTTTGTATCGGTCAAGCGGCCTCTATGGGCTCGCTCCTGCTGTGCGCTGGGGATAAGGGCATGCGCTACGCGCTCTCCAATGCGCGCATCATGGTGCATCAACCCTCCGGCGGCTTCCAGGGTCAGGCTTCAGATATTGAACGCCACGCTGAAGATATCATCAAGATGAAGCGTCGATTGAATGAAGTGTACGTCAAGCATACATCTCAACCCTACGAGGTAATTGAGAAAACGCTTGATCGCGACTACTTTATGACTGCGGAGCAAGCGATGGAATTTGGTCTCGTTGACCAAGTATTAACGAAACGCGCTGACGTGGAGACAGAAGATTCAACTCCAAAGGAAAGCTGAGCGCGCTATAGTTTGTGCTCTAGGCGCGGCGATTCAGCCGCGCCGGTTTTTCAAAGATAAATGACGGCGCAAGAGATACTTAGGATCTCATTTGCGGATATTTCGCTGCTTTGACGCTTAGAAGCCCTATTGCCGTCGCCTTGTCGGACAACCATGCCTACGTGGCGGTAGGGTTATTGGCAGCTAGACGCCCGTTTTCAGCAATTTTTCGATTAGGCTGGGGACGAAGCATTACAAGCGGCTTACAACCTGCCTATGTTAGGCGTTCGACGTCACAGTTTTGTGGCAATCTGGTCTTCATGCGGGCCAAGGTGGTGTACGGGCCGTTAATCCAATCTTGATCTGCGCTGGGGTAGCGTGCTCAGATCGGCTTATTCGGATCCCGTGCCTTCTCAAAGGCCTCGTCCCCCAGATCGCTGGGCGGCCGATAACAGACCGAAACTGGCTAAGGCGCGCAGATCGCGTTCCTCGACTACGGGTGAGATAAGAGAATGGCGAACGAGAAGAACACCCTTTATTGCTCCTTCTGCGGAAAGAGCCAGCACGAGGTTCGAAAACTGATTGCCGGGCCAACCGTGTTCATCTGCGATGAATGCGTTGAACTCTGCATGGATATCATCCGCGAGGAAAACAAGAACACCCTCGTAAAGTCGCGTGACGGCGTTCCAACACCACAGGAAATCTGTGAGGTTCTGGACTCTTACGTCATTGGCCAGTATCACGCTAAGCGTGTGCTCTCTGTTGCGGTCCACAACCACTACAAGCGTCTCAATCACGCGTCCAAGAACAATGACGTCGAGCTCGCCAAGTCGAACATCCTGCTGGTCGGTCCGACAGGCTGCGGTAAGACGCTGCTGGCGCAAACGCTGGCGCGTATTCTCGACGTGCCCTTCACGATGGCTGATGCCACGACGCTTACCGAAGCCGGCTATGTCGGCGAAGACGTCGAAAACATCATTCTCAAGCTCCTGCAGAACGCTGACTACAACGTCGAACGCGCACAGCGCGGCATCGTCTATATCGACGAGGTCGACAAGATCTCGCGCAAGTCTGACAATCCTTCGATTACACGCGACGTGTCAGGCGAAGGCGTTCAGCAGGCGCTGCTGAAGATCATGGAAGGGACGGTTGCATCCGTGCCACCACAGGGGGGACGCAAGCATCCCCAGCAGGAATTCCTGCAGGTTGACACGACCAACATACTTTTCATCTGCGGCGGTGCGTTCGCGGGCCTAGAGAAAATCATTTCTGGCCGCGGGAAAGGATCGTCTATCGGCTTTGGCGCGAAGATGCGCAGTTCCGAGGAGCGTCGTACCGGTGAAGTCCTCCGTGAGGTCGAGCCGGAAGATCTCCTGAAGTTCGGCCTCATCCCCGAATTCATCGGTCGTCTGCCAGTGATCGCAACACTCGAGGACTTGGACGAGGACGCCTTGGTGCAGATCCTTGCCGAGCCCAAGAACGCGCTCGTCAAGCAGTATCAACGGCTGTTTGAGATGGAAGATGTCAATCTCAACATCACCAACGAGGCTCTACGTTCAATTGCCCGGAAAGCGATCGAGCGCAAGACTGGTGCCCGTGGATTGAGATCCATCATGGAAGGCATTCTTCTCGACACAATGTATGATTTGCCAGCGCTGAAGGGTGTCGAAGAGATTGTAATAGGTCCGGAGGTTGTCGAGGGCGGCGCGCGTCCGTTGCGTATCTACGCTGACCGCGCCGAAGAAAAGGGCTCCACTGCGTCCTGATCGCGATCAGAAAATTGTTCTGCGGCGTTGCTGATGCACAATATCGGCACGTCGCAGAGCAACGACAGACAGCGTCGGTGCAGACTTGATCTGATCTGGTGAGCCACCACATTACGTCGGCTGTGCGTGCTAAGGTTACCAAAAGTGATACGATGGCTCGCTCAAGTCGGGCGGGGGTACCGCAAGCGGTATCGTATGAGTACGCGAAGATGTTAAAGTGACCTCCGAAAGCAGTCCAAGACTGACGAGGCATCGCTGCCTTTTATCAAGGGGCGCCGGCCTTGGTCGCAAGGGACTGCAAACTCCAGTCGAATGCCCTTCGGTGCTCGACTTTGATGGACAGGTGATAGAATGAGCGAAACTAACGAGACACGGTCCCCCGAGCACGGCACGGAGCTGTATCCGGTCCTGCCGTTGCGCGACATCGTGGTCTTCCCCTACATGATCGTGCCGCTGTTCGTTGGCCGCGAGAAGTCGATTAGCGCCCTCGAAGAGGTGATGCGCAGCGACAAGCATATCCTCTTGGCGTCCCAAAAGAACGCTGGCGATGATGATCCGGCATCCGACGCAATCTATGAAATGGGCACCCTCGCCTCTGTGCTGCAGCTGCTGAAGTTGCCCGACGGCACCGTTAAGGTGTTGGTCGAAGGCACGACGCGTGCGCGCATCAAGCGATTCACGGAGAACGCCGAATATTACGAAGCTGAAATCGAGCGCGTCGAAGAGGAAGTCGGCGCCGAAGAGGAGATTGAAGCTCTCGCACGCTCGACAGTGTCCCAGTTCGAGCAGTACGTGAAACTCAACAAGAAGATTTCGCCAGAGGTGCTCGGCACGATTAGCCAGATCGAGGACTACTCGAAGCTGGCCGATACGATTGCGTCACACCTAGCGATCAAGATCTCCGACAAGCAGGAGGTTCTCGAGGTCACGACGATCTCCGAGCGCCTTGAGCGCGTCTACACCTTGATGGAAAGCGAAATCTCCGTTCTCCAGGTCGAGAAGAAGATCCGCTCGCGCGTCAAGCGTCAGATGGAGAAGACGCAGCGCGAGTACTATCTGAATGAGCAGATGAAAGCCATTCAGAAGGAGCTCGGCGACACGGACGAACGCGATGATATCGCTGAGTTCGAGGAGAAGATCGAAAACACCAAGCTGTCGAAGGAAGCCCGCGACAAGGCGCTCGCTGAGTTGAAGAAGCTCAAGCAAATGAGCCCGATGTCCGCTGAGGCAACCGTCGTCCGCAACTACCTGGACTGGTTGTTGTCGATCCCCTGGGGCGTCAAGGGCAAGGTAAAGAAAGACCTCAACGAAGCCGAGTCGATCCTTGATGCGGAACACTACGGACTGGAGAAGGTCAAGGAACGCATCCTTGAATATCTCGCCGTCCAAAACCGCACAAACAAACTCAAGGGCCCGATTCTGTGCCTCGTTGGTCCCCCGGGTGTCGGTAAGACCTCGCTTGGCAAATCGATTGCGAATGCGACCGGACGCGAATTCGTTCGCATGAGCCTCGGTGGTGTTCGCGACGAAGCTGAGATTCGCGGTCACCGTCGGACCTACATCGGCTCGATGCCGGGGAAGGTCATCCAGTCGATGCGCAAGGCGAAGCGGACCAACCCGCTCTTCCTGCTCGACGAGATCGACAAGATGGGTTCTGATTTCCGCGGCGATCCGGCAGCGGCATTGCTTGAGGTTCTTGATCCCGAGCAGAACGCTTCGTTCAACGATCACTATCTTGAGGTCGACTACGATCTCTCGAATGTGATGTTCGTCACGACGGCCAACACGCTGAATATTCCACCGGCTCTTATGGACCGTATGGAGATCATTCGTCTCGCCGGCTACACCGAGGACGAGAAGCTGCAAATCGCCAAGCGGCACTTGCTGCCGCAGCAGCGTCAGTCTCACGGGCTGGAAGAAGGCGAGTGGATTGTCGAAGATAGCGCGTTGCTCGAGATCATCCGTCGTTACACCCGCGAAGCTGGGGTTCGTTCCTTGGAGCGGGAACTAGCTAAGCTGGCCCGCAAGGCGGTGAAGGAGATCCTGACATCGTCAAATACCTCGGTAACGGTGACGGAAGAGAACGTCGGCGATTACCTGGGTGTGACCAAGTACCGTTATGGCCAGGCCGAACTCGAAGATCAGATCGGTATCGTCACGGGACTGGCCTGGACAGAAGTCGGCGGCGAGCTCTTGACCATCGAAGGCATCCGTATGCCCGGTAAAGGCAAGATGAGCGTCACGGGCAACCTGCGCGATGTGATGAAAGAATCGATTCAGGCCGCGAACGCCTACGTGCGGTCGCGTTCGGTCGATTTCGGAATCTCTCCGAAGATCTTTGAAAAGTTCGATATCCACGTACACGTGCCGGAAGGTGCGACGCCGAAAGATGGTCCATCTGCTGGTGTTGCGATGGTGACGGCGATTGTCTCCGTGTTGTCACAGATTCCTGTCCGCAAGGATGTGGCTATGACCGGCGAAATCACGCTCCGTGGTCGCGTGCTGCCGATCGGTGGTCTGAAGGAAAAGCTCCTGGCAGCGCTGCGCGGCGGCATCAAGAAAGTCCTGATCCCAGAGGAAAACGTCAAAGATCTCGCTGACATATCCGATGAGATTAAGACGAAACTTGAAATCGTCCCGGTCTCAAGAGTCGAAGAAGTGCTGAAGCAGGCGCTCGATCGCATGCCTGAGCCGATCACGTGGGATGAGGATGCCCAGCAGGCCGCTGCGGTGGCCGAAAAAGGCACTGATAGCACGGACGAACGTCCGGTTGCGCACTGACCTGACGCCAGCACCAACCGTGCCATAAAGTCAAGGACGCCGCCCCTGGATTGCCTCGGGCGGCGTCTTTATGTCGTCCTATACACCTTATCAGGCGATTTTCCCTGTATTTTCGGGCTTTTCAGCGTGTATTACCTCTTGACGACCGCCTATTTTCAGCGCTTTTTGCGACCTCTGTCACGTACAGATCAAGAAGCACCAGGCGAAGTCATCGGTAATGTCCTGATCGCAATTCGGGTGCAGCGTGAATCAAGGGATTGGAAAGCAATGAGCAAGAAAGACCTCATCGACGCCATCGCCAAAGAATGTGATTTGACCAAGGAGAAGGCGGGCTCGGCTGTCGACGCGATGCTTTCGCACATCAAGTCGTCAATGAAGAAGGGCGAAGAGGTACGCATCCCTGATTTTGGAACCTTCAAGGTAACAAAGCGCGCGGCTCGCGACGGCCGCAATCCGCTTACCGGCGAGACCATCAAGATCAAGGCTTCGAAGGTGGCCAAGTTCACCCCTTCGAAGGGCCTGAAGGATCTGCTCAACTAAGAGCAGGTGCTCGGCATTTGCTGAGAGTACATAATGAAGAGGGGCGCACTACGCCCCTCTTTCGTGTCCCTCCACCTCATAGGAGCGGGACACAAAATCGATTTCTTGTCGCATCGTTCGTATAAGCGGCAATTCGCCCTCATTGCGCGGCTGGCTTCAGCCCGCTAATGTCTGCGGCTCATGTTGTGGGCGGTTAGCTCAGTGGTAGAGCGCCTCGTTTACACCGAGGATGTCGGGAGTTCGACCCTCTCACCGCCCACCATTCTTCCGATTAAGCTACGCTCTTCTTCCCCGCAGGGGCCCGATTTGCGGCTCCTCACGCTCTGTCGATCTGACAGCGGCCCGGGGCCCTCTACGAGCGAATCACTCGGTGAGCTTTATCCCCGCTCTCTGAGCGCACGCACGGAACCAATAGTTTCCCAATGTTGTTCCTGAGGTAACAGGTTTTGCGCGTTGCCTATGCTATCCCGTGGAACCTGCCGTGGGGAGTTTACGCCACGTCAAAGAGCCCGCCACGATCTCTCCACCGAATCACTTGAGAGGTGGACAAGACAGGATTGCCACTGTGTGTGGTGTGGCGGCGTTGGCATGGTGGCGACCTCTACAGCGACCAGGGTAAAGATCAGGAGACGTTCTCATGAGCAACGCAATCGCAGATACGTCGATGGCACAGCGACGCACCCTCGATCTCGTTTCAAAGGCGAACGATAAGCGCGAACTCGACACCAAGGCTGACGCATTGGTCGCAGAATTGCGCAAAGTCCGCGCTAACGTCGATTCCCTTTTGCGCGCCAGCGATCTCGCCAGTTTAAAAGCAGAACGCGACGCTGCTTGAACGTGTGTGAAAAGGCGGTTTCTCCCGCTTGACTTAAGCGTCACGAACACGTACATCCAGCGCTCTGCAACGCAGGCATCAACGAGATGCCGAGCGCAAGGATTGCGGGAGTAGCTCAGTTGGTTAGAGCGCCGGCCTGTCACGCCGGAGGCCGCGGGTTCAAGTCCCGTCTCTCGCGCCATCCTTTCTTTCACTCAGCCCATTTTTGATGTGATGCGCGCCCCCTAATTTGAGGGGGGTGACGTCTACTGTGCCGCGGATAACCTCGCCGGTCTTGTCCCCAGCACAAGAGGCCTCCACGTTAAAAGAATAGGCGCACCCTCGCTGGCGCAGTTGCGCGGGCCTGAAGGCTAAGCTAACACCTGATCGAACAGGCGAACGGCCGTAGCCGCTTCGACCATCCTAGCCCAGTCTAAAAGCTGGGACGCCGCCGTATCCCGGCTGGACGAGGCCAAATGCGGCAAAGGGATCTGACTTCATGACGCAGCTCTTGCTCGAATATCTTCCAATTGCGGTGTTCCTGGCTGTCGCACTCGCGATCGCGTTAGCTATGATGATCGCGCCCTTCATCATCGCGGTGCGCAATCCGGACCCGGAAAAGGTTTCGGCTTACGAATGCGGATTTGATGCGTTCGATGACGCCCGCATGAAGTTCGACGTCCGGTTTTACCTCGTCTGTCTGCTGTTCATCATTTTCGACCTTGAGATCGCCTTTCTGTTCCCGTGGGCGGCGGCCTTCCGCGACATCGGGTTGTTCGGCTTCTGGTCGATGATCATCTTCCTCGCCGTTCTCACGATCGGCTTCATTTACGAATGGAAGAAGGGAGCCCTGGAATGGGATTGATCCTGCCTCCTGAGTTCGTCCGTGATACGCCGCGCGAAGGCGCAGGCGGAGCAACCACCGTCGAGCGTGCAGCAGATCCTTTTTTCACCGACATCAACAATGAGCTGGCGGACAAAGGTTTCCTCGTCACGAGCACGGACGATCTGATCAACTGGGCACGTACAGGCTCGCTGATGTGGATGACGTTCGGGCTGGCCTGCTGTGCGGTCGAAATGATGCAGGCATCGATGCCGCGTTATGACGTAGAGCGCTTTGGCTTCGCCCCTCGCGCTTCGCCGCGACAGTCCGACGTGATGATCGTTGCGGGCACGCTGACCAACAAAATGGCGCCGGCACTTCGCAAAGTGTACGATCAGATGCCTGAGCCGCGTTACGTCATTTCCATGGGGTCATGCGCAAACGGCGGCGGCTACTATCACTACTCTTATGCCGTCGTGCGTGGCTGCGATCGGATTGTACCTGTCGATATTTATGTTCCCGGGTGTCCACCGACAGCCGAGGCGCTGGTCTACGGTATCCTGCTGCTGCAACGAAAGATTAGGCGCACGGGTACGATCGCGCGCTAGTTGCTAAAACTAGTCGTCGACGACGACCATGCGACCGACGACATCTGAGAAGTGCGGATGAAAATGGACGAAACCAACGACGATCTGGGCGATTACCTGAACTCCAAGATGGTAACCGCGCTTTTGAGTACGAACGTCGCTTACGGCGAACTCACGATCAATATCGCGCGTGAGCACATCCTGCGTGTCCTCAAGTTTCTGCGCGACGATGCCCGCTGCCGTTTCGAAGTGTTGATCGATATCTGCGGCGTGGACTGGCCAGCGCGCGCTAACCGCTTTGACGTCGTCTACCATCTGCTGTCGCCGCGCAATAATCAGCGCATCCGCGTCAAGCTTGAGGTCAATGAGACAACACCTGTTCTAAGCGCAGTAGAAGTATTCTCCAACGCGGACTGGTACGAGCGCGAAGCTTACGACATGTATGGCATCCTGTTTTCAGGCCATCCAGACCTGCGCCGTCTACTGACGGATTACGGCTTCCAGGGATATCCGATGCGCAAGGATTTCCCGCTGACAGGGTATGTCGAGGTCCGTTACGACGACTCCAAGAAGCGCGTCGTTTATGAGCCTGTGAAGCTCACTCAGGAATTTCGCGCATTCGATTTCGAGAGCCCTTGGGAAGGCACGGAGTACATCCTTCCCGGAGACGAAAAAGCCAGCCAAGCGCCTGGCAATAAGAGCTAGTATCGATGCGGGACACATTGAAGGTCGGCGATCGGGTTCAGTTTGCCTACGAGGTGCCGGCATCGAAAACCGTTCCGGGCCTTTATCCGGAAGCGAAAGAGTTCTCCGCAATGCCAGCGGTCTTCGCCACGGGTTTCATGGTCGGCCTGATGGAATGGACTTGCATGAAAGTTCTTGCCGGTCATCTGGACGAAGGCGAGGGAAGCTTGGGGGTTCACATCGACGTGTCGCATTCTGCTGCGACGCTGCCCGGCCAGACGGTCACGGTGGATGCGGAGTGCACGTCGATACAAGGCCGCCGTATTGGCTTTTATGTTCGTGCCCACGACGGAATCGAGACGATCGGCGAGGGGCGGCACGAACGCATCGTTATGGCCTGGAATCGCTTCGAGGCGATTCTGGGTAAGAAGGCGAAAGCCGCAGGCGTCGCGCCACTGGCGCCCGTGAAGGAATGAACGGCGAAGCGGAGTGGATAAGATCCATGAGCGGAACGGAAGCAAGCACAGCGCCAGATGTTGAAAAAACGGGGCGGTGCCTTTGTGGCGCAGTGCAATTCAAAGCGCATATAGGCAAGCCGGAAATTGGCACGTGCCACTGCGTTATGTGCCGGCGCTGGGCGGCCGGCCCGTTCCTCGGTGTCGATACGAGCATGCCGATCGAGATTACGTCGGGCGAAGCAAGCCTCGGCGTCTACCGCTCGTCCGACTGGGGAGAACGCGGTTTTTGCCGCGATTGCGGGGCTTCGCTGTTTTGGCGCACTCAGGACGGTAGCCACGCTGTCATTTCTGTCGGCGCGCTCGACTCGGATGAAGGCTTGGTTTTCAAGACCGAAGTCTTTATCGACCAAAAGCCTCCCTATTATGAGTTCGCCAACGACACCGAAAAGATGACCGGCGCAGAGCTTTTCGCGCTATTCACCGGTGACGCAACAAACGATTGAGACGCATAAATGGCTGAAACCGAACTGCGCCAATTCAACATCAATTTTGGTCCGCAGCACCCTGCCGCGCACGGCGTGCTCCGGCTCGTTCTGGAGCTGGACGGCGAAGTGGTCGAGCGCGTTGACCCGCATATCGGACTCTTGCATCGCGGTACCGAAAAGCTGATCGAGCATAAGACGTACCTTCAGGCGATCGGGTATTTCGATCGCCTTGACTACGTTGCCCCGATGAATCAGGAGCACGCTTTCTGCCTCGCGGCCGAACGCCTCCTTGAACTCACCATTCCTCCGCGCGCGAGCTACATTCGTGTCCTGTATTCGGAGATCGGCCGCATCCTGTCCCATCTCCTGAACGTCACAACACAGGCCATGGACGTCGGTGCGCTGACGCCTCCACTTTGGGGCTTTGAAGAGCGCGAAAAGTTGATGGTGTTTTATGAGCGAGCTTCGGGCAGCCGTATGCACGCAAAATACTTCCGGATCGGCGGGGTTCACCAGGATCTGCCGCCAGAGTTGATCGACGATATCTACGATTGGTGTGATCCGTTCCTGAAGGTCTGCGACGATATCGAAGGCCTGCTGACAGACAACCGGATCTTCAAGCAGCGGAACGTAGATATTGGCGTCGTGGACCTGGACGATTGCTTCGATCGCGGCTTCTCAGGCGTAATGGTACGCGGGTCCGGCGCAGCGTGGGACCTACGCAAATCCCAGCCGTACGAGCGCTATGAGGAATTCGACTTCGACATTCCCGTAGGCAAAAACGGCGATTGTTACGACCGCTATCTGATCCGCATGCGCGAGATGCACGAGTCGGTGCGCATCATGAAGCAAGCCTGCGAGAAACTGCGTTCGCCCGAAGGGGCTGGGCCGCATGTCGCCGATGACAAAAAGGTGGTGCCGCCTAAGCGCCCGGAAATGAAGCGCTCGATGGAAGCCCTCATCCATCACTTCAAGCTCTACACCGAAGGTCATCGTGTACCCGAAGGCGAGGTCTACGCCTGCGTCGAAGCTCCGAAGGGCGAGTTCGGCGTGTATCTCGTGTCAGATGGGTCCAATAAGCCCTATCGCTGCAAAATCCGGGCGCCGGGCTTCCCGCATCTGGCGGCCATGGATTTCATGAACCGAGGCCATATGCTTGCAGACGTATCGGCCATTCTGGGCTCTCTCGACATCGTCTTCGGCGAAATCGACCGTTAGCAGATGTAGGGGGGGGCCAGCATTGCGCACGCCCTGCTCTTCCGCCATCCTTCACCCGGCACACGTGAAGGGAATGGCCCGATGCTGACAAGACGCAAACCTATTGTGGCCCTGGCGGTCATTGCCGGGGCTCTCCTGACGTTAATTGGCATCCGCTTCCTTCTAGTGCCCGATAGCGCGGCCAAAACCTTTGGGCTAACCCCGGCAATGGCGGGCGCTCAACTCCACGCCATTATTGGTCTGCGGGACATCTGGCTCGGAGCACTTGCCATCGCTTTCGCCCTGCTTGGCCAGTGGCGTGCGTTGGCCTTGTGGTTTTTGTTCGGTGTCCTGGTCTGCTGGGCCGACGCGGCCATCGTGGCGACGTCCGGAGGTCCACGGCTGGCCATCGCCTTCCATACGGGCTCAGGCGTCTTTTGCCTGGTTTTAGGCGTGGCCGCATGGCGTCTGTCCAACAAGGAAGCGCACGCCGGCTAGCGATCACACTGGCGCCTTCCACGATAAGTTGGCAAAAACGCCTAACTGCTGAATTTGGCAGAGTGTTTGGCTATACTACGTGACCTGTGCGCAGAACGAGCGCAGCCGTGAGTTTGTGTGAGGACCGATCAGATGATCGACGGCCTGTTTCTCCTTGCCCTGTTTGCCGTGGGCCTGGGCCTGAGCCTTGCCACCTACCGGCTTATTGCCACCCATTACGGCTGGCCCATGGGCGCGGTACATGTCTCGCAACCGCTGATACCCATAACGATCGGCACAGTGGCGCTGTTACTGGGCGTCACCTTCGCTGCAACGCGCGCAACGGAGGGAGGCTGGATTATCCTTGGTTGTGGCCTGTTGCTGGCCGCCTTCTGGACCGGCTTCTTACGTGTCGGATCCCAAATAGCGCTCTTTCTGGCGCCGGCAGCAGCACTACTCCTTGTGTTGGGTTGGCTTGGCAGCGTTTAACGTGAAACAATGTGGCAGGCTGGCGAGCCGCAATCATGCGTGTGACGCTGTGGCACGTGGTCTCTTGGTAGAGGGCGGGCGGGCGATTACATCCCTAGGGGACCTCACCCTGCCTCTTGCGTTGCAGCGCGGCACACCTTAGAGCCTTATCGGCATTAACTGCGCCGCTGGGCCGAAACGGCTGAAACGTGGTAGGCGCGGATGTTTGAGAAGTTCCGAAGAGGGCGCGGCGACACTAGGTTTGGTCGACGCGTGTGCGCACGGGTATGATGACGGCAAGGCGGCCGGATACCGTACGCTGGCAATCGATGAAGGAGCCCCGATGGCCGTCCGACGCTTAGACCCCGTTCAGCCAGCTTCATTCGAGTTTAATAAAGAGAACCTTGCCTGGGCCAAGGAGACCATCTCCAAGTACCCGGAAGGCAAGCAGGCGTCCGCGGTTATTCCGCTTTTGTGGCGCGCTCAGGAACAGCACGAGAACTGGCTGCCGGAGCCGGCTATCCGTTACGTCGCGGAAATGCTCGGTATGGCCTACATCCGCGTCTACGAGGTTGCGACGTTCTACACGATGTTCCACCTCTCGCCGGTTGGAACAACGGCGCATCTCCAGGTGTGCGGTACGACACCGTGCATGCTGCGGGGGGCTGAGGCTCTCATGGAAGTATGCAAACAGCGTATTTCCCCGACACAAAATACGCTGACAGCGGATGGTCGCTTTTCGTGGGAAGAGGTCGAATGCCTGGGCTCGTGCGCGAACGCGCCGATGCTGCAGATCTTCAAGGACACCTATGAAGACCTCACTCCGGAACTGCTTGAACATCTGTTGGATAGCTTTGCTGCTGGAAATCCTCCGAAACCGGGGTCGCAGATTGGCCGCACGGCTTCGTGCCCAGCAGGTGGTCCAACAACTTTGAAGGATGTTGCGCACGTCATGACGCAGCGCAGGAATGTTTCTGACGGCAATATTGGCGAAGGAACGAAGAACTAAGGTAGGCCGGTCGCGCCCCTAGACGCGATCACCGTTCGCCGCAAGCCGAGACGATACCGGGAGCGAATACAAGCGATGCTCGCAGACAAGGACCGAATCTTTACAAACCTGTACGGCTTCCACGATGCCGGGCTTGCTGGCGCACGGGAGCGCGGCGGCTGGGACGGGACCAAGGCCTTTATCGATAAAGGGCACGATTGGATCATCGATCAGGTCAAGGACTCAGGCCTGCGTGGTCGCGGCGGTGCGGGCTTTCCAACGGGGCTTAAATGGTCGTTCATGCCCAAGAGCGATCCACGGCCGTCTTACCTCGTCATCAATGCCGACGAATCTGAGCCCGGCTCCTGCAAGGACCGCGAGATTACGCGGCATGATCCGCATCTACTCATTGAAGGCGCGCTCCTGGCCTCCTTCGCGATGCGCGCGCACAAGTGCTTCATCTATTTTCGTGGCGAATACATTCGCGAACGTGAGCGGTTTCAAGCTGCGGTGGATGAAGCGTACGAGGCACGACTGATCGGCAAGAATAACATTCACGGCTGGGATTTTGACCTCGTCGTGCATCACGGCGCGGGGGCTTATATCTGCGGCGAAGAAACCGCGATGCTCGAAAGCCTGGAAGGCAAGAAGGGCCAGCCGCGTCTGAAGCCTCCCTTCCCGGCAGGTTGCGGCCTCTACGGCGCGCCGACGACGGTCAACAACGTCGAGTCGATCGCGGTTGTGCCGGAAATCCTCCGCCGAGGCGCGACCTGGTTTTCTTCGCTGGGTAAGCCGAATAACACCGGCACCAAGCTGTTCCAGATTTCCGGTCACGTCGAACGGCCTTGCGTCGTCGAAGAGGAAATGGGCATTCCGCTTCGCGAACTCCTAGAGAAACACGCTGGCGGTGTGCGTGGCGGCTGGAAGAACCTGAAGGCTGTGATCCCCGGCGGATCGTCAGTCCCTCTCGTGCCTGCGGATCTGTGTGAAGATCTGACCATGGACTTCGACGCCTTGATGAAGGTGAAGTCTGGTCTCGGCACCGCTGCCGTCATTGTGATGGACCAGTCCACCGATGTGATCAAAGCGATTTCCCGCATCTCGTATTTCTACAAACACGAGAGTTGTGGCCAGTGCACGCCTTGTCGCGAAGGCACAGGCTGGATGTGGCGCGTGATGGAGCGGTTGGTAAAGGGCGAGGCTCAAAAACGCGAGATTGATCTCCTGCTCGATGTCACGAAGCAGGTTGAAGGCCACACCATTTGCGCGCTGGGTGATGCTGCCGCTTGGCCCATCCAGGGCTTGATTCGCCACTTCCGCCACGAAATAGAGGCGCGTATCGACGCCAATCAAGCTGCGATGAGCGAGGCTGCCGAATAAGGGGTCAGCGCGATACGTCTGTCGGCGGAGTTGGGTGGATCGCATCGCCGAAACATGGGTAGGAGCCCGGTTACGCTCGATTATGCAATGGACGGATGAAGGCATTGTCATCGCGGTCCGTGCGCACGGTGAGACGGCGGCGGTCGCGGAGCTATTCAGCCGCTCCCATGGGCGCCATCTCGGTCTCGTCCATGGCGGCCGCTCTCGTCGGTTACGCCCCGTGCTGCAAATCGGCAATCACGTCGATGCAACCTGGAAGGCCCGTCTGGCGGATCAGTTGGGCCATATGCAAATCGAACTGCGTCGGGGCTTTGCCGCAACGGCCATGTCTGACCCCGGCTCGCTCGCCGCGCTGTCATCCCTCTGTACGCTGCTGCACCTGATGCCGGAGCGCGACCCTCACCCCAATCTCTATGAGATCACTCTCTTTGTTCTAGGCTTCCTCGACGACGATAGCGTTTGGCCTGCCTTGATGGTGCGGTGGGAATTGGCACTGCTCGATGAAATGGGGTTCGGCTTGGACCTCACAGCTTGTGCTGCAACCGGCATCAATGATGATCTGATCTACGTCTCGCCTAAGTCGGGCCGCGCGGTATCCGCGTCCGCTGGCGAACCCTATCGCGACAAGCTTCTGGCGCTCCCGGCCTTCCTGATCAAGGGGCGAAAAGTACCCGTTACATCCGAGGATGTGCGTGCCGGCTTGGCGCTGACTGGGCATTTTCTGCAAACGCGCGTCTTCGCACCAAGGGACGCTAAGGTGCCGGATGTGCGCCACCGCATGGTTGAATTGATTGAGCGGCGCGCGCAGGCCGAGGCGTAACAGACCAGCAGGTGATCAACGTCCGCTCACGGGTTCGATCTCGATGCGAATCTGGCCGGAGCGATCCTGACTCAGGCGATAGGATTGCCCATCGGCGGCCGTATAACGACTCTGGACCTTCCCTGCACTTTTTCCTGCGATATCAAAGGCGATGTCGCCTGGTTCGCAGGTTTTATGCTGCACGGAGTATCCCGGTCCGATTTCGTGCGTTTCGCCGCCGAATGTGTAGTCAACGCTCTGTCGGGCACGGTTGGAAATGCGAAACGCGTACATCTCGGATGTAGGCCGACCGAAAAGCTGCACGGAGACGTATTTCGGATGCTTATCGGGGACGCGCGTGACGGCGACACCGATTTCCTTGACGTAGGGAGCAAGCAGGTTCTTGCGATGCGAAGGAGATTTGATCCATCCCTCCACAGCTTGGTTCGCGAGGGCGGAAGTGGTGAAGCCGCGGCTATCGAGCGCCATCGCGAGATTCTCTGCGATCTGGCAGTAGGTATAGCCCGCCGCTTCAGCCCGAGCCGATGGCTGTCGGCCATCGGCATCGTGCGCGAAGGTGTTGGTGCGGCTCAAATATTCCGCATAGGCCCGGGCCGCCTTGTCTAAAGCTGCGTTGCGGTGGACCGCACCTAGCGAATTTTTGGCGCGGTAGGCATTGGTCATCTCGATAATTTGGACTTCAACCGCCGGAACATCCGGAGCAACGGGTGTCATGTGGACCGTCTCTCGATTGGGGGAGCGTGACGCATTGTTATGCTCGCCTGTTGCGGCAAGACTTTGTAAAATAACCGAAGTGCGCCGTTTGCAGCGCGCAGCCCTTCAATTAAGTGTGTTTCTGCAACCTGTGGCGTTGCAGCACTTGAGCCGGCAGGTCCGGCGCAGTAACCGATCTCCATGAGCCAAAAACCGATTCTACCCGACGACAGTCCGATCGAGCCCGTAAACCTGCGCGATGCGCTCGAAGAGCGTTATCTCGCCTACGCGCTCTCAACCATTATGGGCCGAGCGCTGCCAGATGTGCGCGACGGTCTCAAACCTGTGCATCGGCGTATTCTCTATGCGATGCGCGAGCTGAAGCTCGACCCGGATTCTGGCTACAAGAAGTGTGCGAAGATTGTCGGCGAAGTGATGGGTAACTATCACCCGCACGGCGACCAGGCGATCTATGATGCGCTCGTCCGTCTCGCGCAGGACTTTGCCGTGCGCTACCCGATGGTCGACGGCCAGGGCAACTTCGGCAATATAGACGGCGATAACGCGGCGGCGATGCGTTACACCGAGAGCCGTCTGACCGAGACCGCAACGCTGCTGCTGGACGGCATCGATGACGATACGGTTGATTTCCGTCCGACCTACGACGGCACGAATAATGAACCCGTCGTTCTCCCGGCTGCGTTCCCCAATTTGCTCGCGAACGGCTCCTCCGGAATTGCTGTGGGCATGGCGACCAACATTCCTCCGCACAATGCCGAGGAACTCTGCAACGCACTCCTGCATCTGATCAAGCATCCCAACGCCACGATCGAGAAGCTCGTCGAGTATATTCCAGGACCCGACTTCCCGACGGGTGGCGTCATAGTCGAGCCTCGTGAGCAGATTCTTGAGGCCTATCGCACGGGACGGGGTGGGTTCCGGCTGCGCGCCAAGTGGGAGCGAGAAGACCTCGGCCGCGGCGGCTATCAGATCGTCATTACAGAGGTGCCCTACCAGGTTCAGAAGTCGAAGCTCGTGGAGCGAATTGCCGAACTGATGAGTGAGCGCAAGCTGCCGCTCTTGGGCGATGTGCGTGACGAGTCGGCGGAAGAGATCAGGCTCGTGCTGGAGCCCAAAACCCGCACGGTGGATCACATCCTGCTTATGGAGAGCCTGTTCAAGCTCACCGAGCTCGAAATCCGCTTCGGGCTCAACATGAACGTTCTGTCCGGCGGACAGATTCCCAACGTTCTGTCCTTGCGCGATGTGCTCTGGCAATGGCTTGAACATCGCATTGAAGTGTTGGTCCGGCGGTCGAACCATCGCTTGCAGAAGATCGAGCACCGCCTCGAGGTACTCGCGGGCTATCTGATCGCATTCCTGAACATCGATGAGGTCATCCGTATCGTTCGCTTCGAGGACCAACCGAAGGCGAAACTGATCGAGACCTTCGAGCTTACCGATGTGCAGGCCGAAGCCATTCTGAACCTCCGCTTGCGGGCTCTCTCCAAGCTTGAAGAAATCCAGATCCGTGCCGAGCACGACAAGCTGTCGGCGGAACGCGATAGCCTGAAGGCGTTGCTCGCCTCAGAAGATCTGCAGTGGACCAAAGTTTCCGAAGAGATCAAGGAGACGCGCGAGCGCTATTCGAAAAAAACTGACCTCGGACGTCGGCGCTCTTCGTTCGCGGAAACGCCCACCATTGAGGTCGATCTGGATCAGGCGTTTGTCGAGAAGGAGCCCGTCACCGTCATCCTCAGCGAAAAGGGCTGGGTGCGGACTCTGAAGGGCCATGTTGACGACCTGAGTAAGCTGGACTTCAAGCAGGGCGATAAGCTCAAGCGGGCCTTCCACGCGCACACCACCGACAAGATTTTGATGTTCGCGACCAACGGTAAATTCTTCACGCTGGAAGCAAGCCAGTTGCCCGGCGGACGCGGACACGGTGAGCCGGTCCGTCTTATGGTCGATTTTGAGGATAATCACGACATCGTCACTGCGTTTGTCTATCAGCCGGGACGCCGTTTGCTCGTCGCGTCTACGGCGGGTTACGGATTCATTGTGCCCGAGGATGAAGTCGTCGCCGCAACCCGCAAGGGCAAGCAGGTGCTGAATGTCAGCGAGCCGGATGAGGCGAAGCTTGTTGTTCCTGTCGAAGGCGACCGAATTGCAACGGTTGGAGATAACCGCAGGCTTCTCATTTTTGAGACGCAGGAAGTCAATGAGATGACGCGCGGCAAGGGCGTGATCCTGCAGCGGTTCCGTGATGGTGGTCTTTCAGATGTTAAGGCTTTCGATGCCGAGACGGGCCTGACCTGGGTCGACAGCGCCAACCGCACGTTCACGATGTCGCTGGATGATCTCGCTGATTGGGTCGGGGCGCGGGCGCAGGCTGGCCGCACGGTGCCGCCGAGATTCCCGCGGTCCAACTCCTTCGGTCCAGCGTTCGGCTAGCGTGCTTCCGCAAAAGTGAGAACCGGTTTTCCGATAAGAAGCACGGCGCAACAAAGCCAGTCCGTCCGGATGCCTGGCGTACCAAATGCCTGCCGGGCGCTCTTCCGGTAGGCGTCACTTGAATACCGCAGCGGTGTGGCTTTCAACACCCATCTGCTGGAACAGCCGCGTCCCATGCCTTGAACTTGGCTCACAACTAAGTCATGGGTATCGTTCGATTGGGCATTGATAGGCTGGGAAAGACCCCTGATGGGGAAGTGGGCACTCATCCTTTTTGCGTTATTTTTGATGCTTGTCCGGACCCCGGCACAGGCTCAGGAGACGAATTGCGCGCGCGGTGATTTTGAAGCTGTGGTTGATGACGCCGCTTCCGCCCTGCGCGATCTGAACAATGCAAATCGGCCTGTATTTCAGGAAAAGCTACGCGAGCTGAAAGAGAAAAACGGGTGGGATCATGATCAGTTCATGGTCGCAGCCGCACCGTTCGTTCGCGACGACACCATTGCGGTCTACGATACAAAATCGCAGGATCTGCTCGCGGCGATCGCGACGTTGGGGCAGGAAGGCGCAGAAGCGAGCACGCCCGATTGCGCAGTGCTTTCCGAACTCAAAGCCAGGATGACGGTGCTGGTCGAAACGCAGACCGAAAAATGGAAATACATGTTCTCAAAACTTGAGACAGCTTTGAAGAAATAGCCGACACGGAGCTGCGTTAAACGCGCCTCTGAATAATTTCTCACCCTACGGCCTTTACTTTGCCGACTTCTCTGTTTAGAAGCCCGCGCCATTGCCAATCATTTTTTCTACTGTTGTGAGAACCCCATGCGCGAAGCCCAACGAGATTTACTCGACACGCCAGTAATTGGCGCGTGGCAGCTTGCGCGCGTCATTGGCGATTATTTGCCAACGCTCGACCTCGGCTTCTGAGCCGAACTTCGTTGCCTTCGATGACGACAGGCACGTTCCCCGCATGAGCGTGGAGCGCGAGCAGGTACGACGTACGTGATTTCCGGCTGATTTGGCCAGAGTGCTTCCGGAAAAGTGGACACCGGTTTTCCGAGAGGAAGCACGGCCAAACCTGAACCACGAAGGGCCTCATCTAAGCCCTGAGCGTTTCCGGCTGCGCCATTGCACGTGCGTCTGATGCAGCAGGACTTAAAGACCATGGCACAGACGCTTCAAAAGAACGAAGCCATTGAACGGCAGATCCGGCGATACCACCCGAGCTTTCGCCGTCGTGTGCGCCAATACGCTGGCCTGTCTCCCCGCCTCGCGGACCTCGTGACGAGCTTCCCCGCGGCGGTGGTGGCGATCGTCTCTCCTGAGCTCAATGCGAGCGCCAGGGGAACGGCTACGCGTATGGCCAAGGACGGTGAGAGCCTGCGTGAGGTCTCTCGTGTGCTGGGCGTACCGTATTGGGCACGGCGTCTGCCTCCGGAAGTTCTGGCGCAGCCGTTGAACGCCTTGCCGGTGGGTTCGAATTTCGAGGGACGCATGGCGCAACTCGTGCCGAAGAACCCGGAAGCGGCTAGGCGTTGGTTGCAGTGGGTGCAGTTTGGTCATTGCGCGGCGAACTCCGAGTTCGCCATGTGGCTGGCCAGCCAGAAGTTCTTCCAGCGCGAACTGGGCCTCGGATTTCCGCTCCTGCCGCTTGCCGCTTACGCTTGGTACTCCGGTGTCGAGGAAGGCGCGGCACGCGAGTTGATCGATGAACCGTGGAACCGTCGCATGCCGTTCAGCGTCGCTGCGACCGCCACGATCGCATGGATCGAAAAGATCGTGGCGTGCTTCGAGGCTCCGCGTATCAGACGGCGTGGTCCTGGGCGTTACAGCCGTCAGCGGGTGCGAAATGGCTATCGCGTGGTACCGCTTCGCACGGCGGCCCAGCTGCACCAAGAGGGCAGTATCATGAACCACTGCGTGGCGACTTATGCCGCGCTAGTGGCACAGGGTGTCTGCACGATCCTCTCGGTTCGCGTCCAGGATAAGCGCGTGGCTACGGTTGAGATTCGACCACGGGGCACGCCTGGGGGTGGCTATGCCATCGTTCAGCTTCAGGGGCCGGGAAACACCCGGGTCTCTGAGCAGATCTGGCGTGCCGTCTTGGAGTGGCTCGCGGTCCAACCGGCAGACCCGCATGCCATGCTCGGGGTGGGCGACGAGTTCGTTATCTCGCCCGAGCGGTGGGAAAGGATCTGGCGGCCCTACGTGACGGCGAAGGGCGTGATAGGGCTCTCGGCGGAAGCTGCGACCTTGAACAGGCTGCGTCGCGACGCCGACGCCTTGCAGCAGATCATCGCCTCTAGCTCGCGGTGATCGACACCAAAAATAGGCAGAGCCCGACGGAAAACGTTGGGCTCTGCTGTTTGCGTTCGTAGCGCAGCGCGATTAGGGACAGCGCAGTTCGTGCACCGAAAAGAGTCGGTCGGGGTCCGTCCAAACCTTATCGGGGGACCATCCTGCTTTCCGAGCCAACGCCTGGAACCCTTCAATCGTATATTTGTGCGAATGCTCCGTATGGATGCGTTCGCCCTTTTTGAAATGAATGTCGTGCCCTAAAACACGCACCGTCTGAGAACGTGCGCTGACGAGGTGCATGTCGATGCGGCCATGTTCAGAGTCGTAGGTGGCAGAATGCTCAAAACGATCAGGATCGAAGTGCGTGCCAAGAGCTCGATTAGCGTGCACCAGGACGTTGCGGTTGAACGCCGCTGTGACGCCGGCCTCATCGTTATAGGCTGCGAGCAAGCGCTTTTCGTCTTTCCGGAGATCTGCCCCGATGATCAGTCGACCCTCAGGTGAAAGAACGCGGCGCATTGTTTTGAGAAGGTCGATCGCAGCGTCAGGCTCCAGATTACCGATCGTAGAGCCTGGGAAGAAGCCGAGCAGAGAGCGCTTCGCCAGATCCGGATCAAGTTTCACAGGACGGCTGAAGTCGGCTGCAATCGGGCGAACAGCGATACGCGGGAATTTTTTGGAAAGCCGGGCTTTCGCTTCCGCCAACGCATCATGTGAAATATCGATCGGCACATACGCGTGAAGTTTATCGAGTGCCGTTAGCAGGAGTTCGGTCTTGAGGCTCGAACCCGATCCAAACTCGATAAGGACCGCACCCGACGGTGTGCCTTGCGCAATCTCGGGCGCGCAGGCGCGTAAAATCGCGGTCTCCGTCCGCGTCGGATAGTATTCGGGCTGCCGCGTGATTTCCTCGAACAACTCGCTGCCACGCCCATCGTAAAAGAAGCGGCAGGGAATCGATTTCTTCTTCTTGGACAATCCGGCGAGCAGCGCCTGCGCGAAATCATTATCGCGCTGGGTTGATGAAACCTCGAAATCATCCTGGAGATTGTCGTCGATCTCTTCAAACATTATCACGCATCCTCCGCGAGCCTTAGGCCCATGAATTGCCAACGCTGGTGGGGGTAAAAGAAATTGCGATACGTAATGCGCGAATGCCCGTCAGGCGTAACGCATGATGCGCCGCGCAGCACGTGCTGCGAGCACATGAACTTGCCATTGTATTCGCCAACAGCACCGGGCGGCGGACGGTAGCCCGGGTAAGGTAGGTAAGCGCTCCCCGTCCACTCCCACACGTCGCCCATCATTTGTTGGACGCGGTCCACCGGAGCATCGGCACTAGCCGGGCAAGGGCGAAGCGTGCCGCTACCAAGCGTATTAGCGGGATTGTTTGCGGCATCGGTTGTCTGCGCAGCGCGCTCCCATTCAAATTCGCTCGGGAGGCGCTTTCCTGCCCAGCGAGCGAAAGCATCAGCCTCATAATAGCTGACGTGACTTACGGGTGCCGCTGGATTGAGTGGGACGAGACCGTGCAGAGTCATTTGCCGCCAGCCGTCAGCCGTTTCCTCCCAGTAGCCAGGTGCCTGCCAGCCATTTGATTTGACTGCGCCCCAGCCGTCCGCAAGCCATAAGAGCGGGTTAACGTAGCCGCCATCCTCGATGAATTCGAGCCATTCGCTGTTACTGACACAGCGATGCGCAAGCTTGAATGGACGGATCAGTTCGTCGTGGCGGGGCAGTTCGTTATCGTAGGAGAAACTCTGTCCGTCATGGCCCACCTCTTTGATGCCACCATCGAAAGAAATCCAACGTGTCTCTGAGGCGAGACTGTTGGCTTCTGTTACGAGCGTCAGAGGTTGATAAGCGGGACGCAGAGGCTGAGCCGCGAAAAGGCTGAGGATGTCAGTTAAGAGCAATTCTTGGTGCTGTTGCTCGTGATTGATTCCGAGCTCGATCAATTCCTTAACTTCGGGGGCAAGAGAGCCCTCGTCACTCATAAGCCCCATGAGCGCTTCATCGACGTGGCTTCGATAGCGGCGAACTTCTTCCGCCGAGGGGCGGGTCAGCAATCCGCGGTGCGCACGAGGATGTCGGGGGCCTTGCGTTTCGTAGTAGGAATTGAAGCAGTACTCAAACCGATCGGAAAATGGCTGGTAGCCTGGCATGTGGTTGCGCAACACAAACGCTTCATAAAACCAAGTCGTATGCGCGAGATGCCATTTCGTCGGGCTGGCATCATCCATGGCCTGCACAGTCTGATCTTCGTCCGTGAGTGGCCGGGCCAATGTGAGGGAGAGCTCTCGGCTTGCGTGAAGCCGTTCTCCTAGGGAGACGGACGTATCGGAAAAGCGATGGCGTTGCGCCGAATCCTCGGGGGACGCTGGCATGAAAAAAGTCCCTTCTTGGAGTAGCTATGAACGGATTGGGAGGCTAAGCGCCGACGTCATGCGTCAACGCGCGATAGACCGGAATGGTTCACCGGCAAACGATGCGCGCCAATACGAACAGACCGTCTGTATCGAGAAAAGGGCGAGAACGCCTTTTTCTTGTTCACAATAGGTTGAGGCTGGAAATGTCCGTGAGACGGTAAAGACTTATGGTTTAGCTACGGGGCGATAAGGGAAGCCATCCCTGGGGCGTGAGATGCTCCTGCGGCTGGAAACGCATTTTGTAAGACATCTTTCGAGACCCTGCGATCCAGTACCCGAGATAAAGATAAGGTAGGCCAAGACGCCGGGCCCGATCGATGTGATCGAGGATCATGTAGGAGCCGAGACTGCGGCTCTGTGCGTCAGGATCAAAGTAGCTATACACCATAGAAATCCCGTCAGACAGCCGGTCACAAAGTGCCATAGCCATCAACGGCCAGTCGGACACTTGAGTTGAACTGAGAGGATCCTCGGGCTTGAGGCGATACTCCGTGCAGAACGTGTCAACAACGCTGTCTTCGACCATCATCGCGTAGTCGAGGACGGTCATGTCAGCCATCCCTCCATCGCCATGCCGCGTATCGATGTACTGCCGGAACAAGCGGTATTGCTCGCTCGTAGAAACCGGTGCAACGCAACGAGAAGCGAGGTCGCGGTTGCGGTCTACGATGCGCCGCATCGAACGGCCCTGAGCAAATTCATCGACCAGGACGCGCACGGAAACACATGCGTTGCAGCCGTCACAGTAAGGCATGTAGGCGATATTCTGACTGCGCCGGAAACCGCCCTTCAAGAGATTGTCGATCAGGCCTGGCGATTTATCGCGAGTGAGATGCGTGAAAAGCTTCCGCTCCAGCCGGCCAGGCAGGTAAGGGCAGGGCTGGGGTGAGGTAATGTAGAACTCGGGAAACGTTTTACCTTGTTCCGACATCTGTATCCCTCGACAGCCGGCTGGACCACCGGCGTGTGCCGCCGTCACGATAAACGGAGGCAAATGATGATCTTATGTGAACCGCTGGGCTGATCAAGCCACTTGCGGTACTGCGCGGCCGCCCTGCAGTGCGAAGGGTTTCGCAGATCTGAATAAATGTCGTGTGCGCGGTAAAGACTGGACATGCGCTCGTATTGAGCCGGTTTCAAGGAAACAAGGCATCTCCCGACGCACACATTCAAAGGCGATGAAACCAGGTGGCACACTGTGCAAGCACAGCAAAACGCAACCGGCTGCTATTCGAAAGTATTAGGCCTGCGATCGCGGGGCAGGTTCAAAAATTACCAACGACGCGCCCGATCGTCGGGATAAGGCCGTCAGCCTCTTCAAGATTCGGATCGATGGCGGCATGCGTCAGCCACGCTAGACTGCCAAGAGAAACAACTAAAATAATAATACCAAGAAGGGCGCGCTTAAGCGCCCACACGAGACCGAATTTAGGTGCCCCGAAACCAGCCTCGGCGGCTTGTTCGGGAATCGAACCCATGCTCATGACAAATGCCCCAAAGAAAAGGCCAACACCGGCCTTCAAACGCATCCTGGGGCACTGCTGAACCCCGAGGGTTAACTATAGGCTTTTGATGGAAGAGGTTGGGTTTCTGGTCAATAGGCCGAAAGCGTTTCTGTGCGTTTCGCAGAGCGCCGTTGCTGCCTGATCACGATCCCTGAATCTACCAAACAATGCATTTATGACGACACCCTCAGGAGACATCGCGCCATTGATGTACCATGGCGATTGTGGCTGGGAGATCTACCTTGCCTGTAGCCAGAACGGGGATCGCCGGGACGACCAAAATCATCTTGGGCACCCACAACTCCGGAAAGCCCTGCTCCCGTGCGCAAGCACGCAACTTTTCGGCGGAACTTTCCCGAGCGTCCGTAACCAGCACAAGCTGTTCGCCCTTCCGGACATCCGCCAGGCTCACCACGACGTGCTGCGATTCCGGCCATAGCCCCTGTGCTAGGAGTTCGATCGCAGCGAGCGAAACCATTTCGCCGCCGATCTTCGCAAATCGCCGCGCGCGCCCCTGGATCGATATAAAGCCATCGTCATCTATCCTGACGATATCTCCGGTGTCATGCCATCCGCCTTCGGGAGGAACAACAACACCCGGATTTTCGGCGGCTAAATATCCAGCCATGACATTGGGGCCACGAATTCGCAGCCGTCCTCCGTCGGCAAGTCCCGGTACCGGCACGAGGTTGGTTTCAATTTCCGGCAACGCCCGCCCAACGGTGCCGAAACGATTGGTAGCAGGTACGTTGAACGCGATAACGGGCGCGCATTCAGTTGCGCCATACCCTTCCAAAATCTCAGTTCCGAAAGCAGCCCACCGGCGACGCGTTTCCTCCTTGACGGGTTCCGCCCCAGCAACAACCAAACGGATGCTATCCAGCTCTCCTGGTTCTGCCGCGCGCGCATACCCCAGCAGGAAGGTATCCGTGGCCATCAGAACGGTAGCGCGGCTCGCGTGAATGGCGCGCGCCACTTGCCGATACTGCAATGGATTTGGATACAATACGACTTTCAAACCGTTGAGCAGCGGCATGAGCGTCGCCGCCGTGAGGCCAAAAGAATGAAACATGGGCAGTGGGTTGAGCACGACATCGGCCGTCGAAAGCGCTCCATCCGCATGCGCGAACATTTGGCGAGAGTTGGCCATCAGGTTGGCGTTGGTCAGGACGACGCCTTTCGGCAACCCCTCAGTGCCGGACGTAAAGAGTACCGCGGCAGCTTTTGAGGGACCGCTGCCTTGCCCTTGATGAAACCACCCAGCATACAGACTACGCATCGCCCCAAGAGCTTTATCGAAGAGGCCGATACTTTTTTTCACGTCCTCAAGATAGACGATGCGCACCATCTGGCCGCTGCCGGTCCGCGTTTCGCTTATCGCCTCGATAACGGGTTCAAGTTTGGCCATCTCTACGAACCGGCGCGATGTAACGACAGTCCGTATAAGAGCCGTCTGGGCAGCTGATGTCAGATTGCGCGAACCCGATGTGTAATTGAGAATCGCTGCAACCCGTCCAAAGGCGTTCAGGCCGAATAACGTAATGAGAAAGCCGGAAACGTTGGGGAGCAAAATCCCGATGGCTTCGCCCTGACGAGAGCCTTTACACAGTCGCCGTCCCAGAATCAGGCTGGCGAGAACAAGGCGACTGTAGCTGAGTTTTTGCCCCTCAGAATCCTCAACCGCGATCTTATCGGGTCCGAAAAAATCCCGGCCCGCCAGAAGACCAGCGAACAGCGTGTCAATCTGAGTCTTGGAGACAGGTGAACCGGCCATGCCACGTCTACTTACATGAAGATCCAGTTCGAACGATGTCTGAGAAGTACCATACCGCGCAAGCGCGGACGAAGAAATACCGTCATGCACGACTCATAACTCGATACCGATCCGGGCCGAAGAAACTGCTTCAGAAGAGTGTCATCGGGAATTTTTCCCATGTTTCTCGAAAAGTGATGGCTAACTTTCGAGCTGCTCAGATGCGACCATATAAACTAAGCGTCGCGCAAAAGCACCAATAAGTGATGTAAAAGCATCAATTATCGTGATTGACCGAAAAGGAACATCGCCGAATCACAGATAATGCCTAGCGGATAACCAGATCCTGCCTAAGTTTCTATCTTGTCTAGGATGTCGTTGCAAAGTTAACCTGAAAATATTGGCGAGAATAGATAACAAAAAAATCCAGGTTGGGAAGTGCGCCTAAGTGGAATGTGCCCGGCTATAGCCGCCGGTCCATCGAGACTTATGGAGCATAACCATGATAGAGATTGTACTATCGGTCTGTTTGATCGCTGAACCCGCGAATTGCAAAGATGTAAACCTAAGTTACATGGCTGGGAGCATCACGCCGTATCAGTGCATGCTTCATGGGCAGAGCGAAATTGCTAGGTGGCAAGAAGGCCACCCCAATTGGCGCGTAGCACGCTGGACGTGTGGACGGGTAAAGCAAACGGCGAAGGCCTGATCTGCTCACCGACTACGTTCCAGGGTTTCCTGCGGTATTCCCGTCGTTCGGTGCCTCGCGTATATCCATTGGTATCAGTCCATACCAACTAGGATTCGCAATGACGCAAGATCAAGGCGCCCCCAAATTCGCGACGCTGGCCGTACATGCCGGCGCCGCACCAGATCCCTCAACAGGTGCACGAGCGACGCCGATCTATCAGACGACGTCCTACGTATTCAATGATGCCGAGCATGCCGCGGCATTGTTTGGCCTTGAGGTCTTCGGCAACATCTACACGCGGATTATGAATCCAACACAAGCTGTGCTGGAGGCCCGCATTGCTGCGTTGGAGGATAGTACAGCCGCGCTGGCCGTTGCATCAGGTCACGCTGCGCAGCTTCTCACGTTTCAAACGTTGCTAGAGCCGGGTGATGAGTTCATCGCTGGCCGGCAGCTTTACGGCGGCTCCGTCAACCAATTCAATCACGCCTTCAAAAAGTTTGGATGGAACGTGGTTTGGGCTGATGCTACGGACCCCGCGAGTTTTGCGGCGGCTGTAACGCCTAAGACAAAAGCGATCTTCTGCGAGTCAATTGCAAATCCAGGCGGGATCATCGTCGATCTCCCGGCCATTGCGGCGGTCGCAAAGAAAGCTGGAGTGCCGTTCATTGTCGACAACACTTTGGCGACCCCATACTTGTGCCGCCCCAAGGAACACGGCGCAGATATCATCATCCACTCACTCACGAAGTTTATGGGCGGCCACGGGAACTCAATCGGTGGCGCGCTCGTCGACTGTGGAACCTATGACTGGCTGGGAAGCCGTCATCGTTATGCGACGCTGGTTGAGCCAAATCCCTCATACAATGGCATGCGCCTCGCCGAGACATTCGGCGACTTTGCCTTTGCCATAGCGGCACGCGTAATGGGATTGCGGGATCTGGGGCCGGCGATCTCTCCAATGAATGCGTTTCTCATTCTAACAGGGGTAGAGACGTTGCCTCTGCGCATGCAGCGCCATTGCGAAAATACCCTTGCAGTCGCAGACTGGCTGCAACGCCATCCGAAAGTCGAGTGGGTGAACTACGCGGGGTTGCCCGGCAACAAGTACCACTCCCTACACCACAAGATCTGTCCCAAGGGGGCGGGAGCCGTCTTCACGTTTGGGCTGGCAGGCGGTTACGAGGCTGGCGTGAAGTTTGTTGCGGGGCTGAAGATGTTCAGCCACCTCGCAAACATTGGCGATACCCGCAGCCTTGTGATCCATCCAGCTTCGACTACGCATCGCCAGCTTACGGACGAGCAGCGCGCTGCTGCTGGGGCTGGCGACGATGTCGTGCGGCTCTCAATCGGCATCGAAGACAAGGCTGATATTATCGCGGATCTGGAGCAAGCGCTCGAAGCGGTGTGAGCATTCGGGCTTTGCTGACTGAGGATCATCGCAAGCAAGACAGAGCCCGGTGGGTTAAAAACCCCCGGGCTCAACCGTGTCGGTTTTGGGCGCACCTTTCAGCGGTGGGGTGGACATGAAGCATTGCGGGTTCGGTTTGCCGGGCCTAACCGCACCACGACTAAGCGCGGTTTCCGTTCGGTGTTTGACGCGGTGCCGACCTCGCACGCCAGTTGGTCCTATCCTCCTTGGGCGTCCGACCAGAACACTTCAGGTCATTTTCGAATTCGGATCATCTCAGCTTGCTGGATCGGAGCCCCTGCGCCTTCGCCCATCGTTGGACGTTCGCATCGAATCCTTCTCCCACGATGCTGTCGCAAAGCTCTACGATAGAGCGTGCAAAGACAAACCTAATTCGATCATAGATTTCAAATTTTGATTATTGAGACGCCACGCGAAACTACTGCGTTTGGGCGAGAAGTTGCGCGGCGATAATCTGACCAGGTGGGAGCATTTTCTTAAACCTCCTTCTGTTCGAGACGCTAATCTTGCGCTCGTATTATCTATGTGTCAATGCCGAGGCATCCTCGCAAGACCCGAGAGTTTTGATTTTTCATTTTTACGAAAACCGTCACTGGCGATCTTCGTCGTGGTTAACCCGGTATTGAAATCTGAAGCATTAAACTACTCGAACGCCGACTTTCCGTGGACCGATTGACAGGGTGATCTGCGGCTCAAGTCTTGGAGTTTTGGGGAGATTTTTGCGAGGCAGGATATGGAGCGCGTTCTCGGTATCTTATCGATTTTCGCCGGTGTTCTGATTGCTGGAACTTTTCTTTCAACGGGGCTCTCTCAGCCGGACTCGGCAGATGCCATCGGCCGACAACTCGCCCAAAACGGATTTCAGCTACACATTGATCCGATATCGTTTATCGCGGGCGTTTTGGGTGGGGTCGCCCTGTGTCAGTTGGCCAAGATTTGCTGGATAGAGATCCCTCGCCGCGTAGTGAAATGGCTGAACGAGAACATGGGCCACTTCGGCTATATCTGCGCTTGTGGCGCGCTACTGCTCATCCTCATCTACATCTGATGTCGGCTGGTTCCGTCACTCCATTCGCCTGAAAATCAAACGGCCCGGAATTGCTCCCGGGCCGTTGGCGTCTCGAAAGACGAAGATGGTCGAATTAAACAGAGTAGTACATGTCGTACTCGACGGGATGCGGCGTCATCTCGTAACGCATGTTCTCTTCCATCTTCAGCTCGATGTAAGCGTCGATGGTATCGTCCGTGAACACGTTGCCCATCTTGAGGAAGGCGCGGTCCTTGTCGAGGCTGTCCAGAGCTTCGCGTAGGCTGCCGCAAACCGTCGGGATGTTCGCCAGTTCGGCAGGTGGCAGGTCATACAGGTTCTTATCCATCGCATCGCCCGGATGGATCTTGTTCTGAATGCCGTCGAGGCCAGCCATGAGCAACGCAGCGAATGAAAGGTAGGGGTTCGCGGTCGGATCCGGGAAGCGGATTTCGATGCGCTTTGCCTTCGGGCTGGTGGTGTAGGGGATGCGGCATGAAGCGGAGCGGTTGCGAGCCGAGTAGGCCAGCAGCACAGGAGCCTCGTAGCCTGGAACCAATCGCTTGTAAGAGTTGGTCGACGGGTTCGTGAACGCGTTCAGCGCCTTGGCGTGCTTCAGGACACCGCCGATATAGAACAGGCAGGTCTCGGAGAGATCTGCATACTTGTCTCCTGCGAACACCGGCGATCCATTCTTCCAGATCGACTGGTGCACGTGCATGCCCGAGCCGTTGTCGCCGAAGACAGGCTTCGGCATAAAGGTGGCAGTCTTGCCATAAGCCTGCGCCACGTTGTGGATTGCATACTTATAGATCTGCAGATGGTCAGCGATCGTAACGATCGGCGCAAACTGGATGCCGAGCTCGTGCTGAGCCGAAGCAACTTCATGGTGATGCTTCTCAACCTTCACGCCCATTTCGGCCATGACAGAGAGCATTTCAGAACGAATGTCCTGTCCGCTGTCGATGGGAGGTACCGGGAAGTAGCCACCCTTCATGCGTGGACGGTGTCCGAGGTTGCCCATTTCATATTCAGTGCCAGAGTTTGACGGCAATTCGGTGGAGTCTACGCGGAATCCGGTATTGTAAGGATCGGCGGTGAAGCGCACGTCATCGAACATGAAGAATTCGGCTTCCGGACCGAAGTAGACGGCGTCACCAACGCCGGTCGACATCATGTAGGCTTCGGCCTTCTTTGTAATAGAGCGAGGGTCGCGCTCATAAGGCTCGCCCGTGGAGGGTTCGAGTACGTCGCAGAAGACCGCCAGCGTCGTCTGGGCGAAGAAGGGATCGACATGGGCAGAGGTTGGGTCTGCAATAAGAAGCATGTCGGAGGCTTCGATGCCCTTCCAACCTGCAATGGAGGAGCCGTCGAAAGCATAGCCATCCGTAAACACGCTTTCATCGATGCATGATACATCGGCGGTCACGTGCTGCATCTTGCCCCTCGTATCCGAGAACCGGAAGTCTACGAACTTGACGTCCTTGTCTTTGAGTAACTGAATTACATCACCTGCGGTCTTCATATCGGCTCCCCTGTGAGCGGCTAGTTTTAGGTCATTGATTTGAAGTCTGGCCCCGCTATTGGCGGGGCACCTCGAGGCGCTACTAAATGGCTTCCGCGCCGGTCTCGCCGGTACGAATGCGTATAGCTTCCTCGATTGCGGAAACAAAAATCTTCCCGTCGCCGATGCGGCCAGTTTTCGCGGCTTTCTGGATGGCTTCCACCGCTTTGTCCAGCATCTCGTCAGCAAGCACAACTTCCACCTTCACTTTAGGAAGGAAGTCGACGACGTATTCGGCACCTCTGTAGAGCTCGGTGTGGCCCTTCTGCCGTCCGAAGCCCTTGGCCTCGATTACCGTGATGCCCTGCAGGCCGATTTCCTGCAAAGCTTCCTTCACTTCGTCGAGCTTGAACGGTTTGATAATGGCTTCGATCTTTTTCATGATTTCCTCGGACTTCCCTTCATCTGCCTGTCAGCGTGAACGCGGACGGTAGACCCGCCTTGGTTAGCACGCGGCATGCCAGTTCGTGAGTGACATATAAAGTCATTAGAAAACAATCGCGTAACGACGGAGCGGCGAAATTTAGAGCAGAATGCCGTTATTTGATTGCACAATAACTAGCCGTTCTGCTCAAAAAACGATCGGATTCAAATATCTGACGAGAAGATCCACTACAAAAGGAGCTGGTTCTCAATGCACCAAGGCCTCGAATTACTGACCAACTCCGAAATGGCGGAGGCGGATCGGCTTGCCATCGAACGCGGAGTGCCAGGAACGGCCCTGATGGAAAAAGCAGGTCGGGCGGTGGCGGACGCTGCAGAGCGGCTGGCCGCAGGCGCACCGATCGGCGTTTTCTGCGGACCTGGGAACAACGGCGGAGATGGGTTTGTAGCCGCGCGTTTGCTGCGCGAGCGCGGCTATGAGGTGCGCGTGGCGTTGTTGGGGAGCAGGGATCGCCTGCACGGCGACGCGGCAGTGATGGCGCAGCGCTGGGAGGGAAATGTCGAACCCTGGGGGCCTCAGATTCTCGAAGGAGCTGGGCTCGTTATAGACGCAATCTTCGGTTCCGGTCTCGCCCGACCCCTAACACAAGAAGTCGCCGAGGTGACCGGCGCGATGAATTCCGTCACTCTACCCGTCGTCGCCGTAGACGTTCCCACTGGCCTCGATGGCGGATCAGGACGCGCTTTCGAGGGCACGGTCCAGGCAACGGAAACCGTAACGTTTTTTCGCCGTAAGCCCGGCCATTTGCTTGAGCCGGGTCGTAGCCTTTGCGGGGAGACAAGCGTCGCAGACATCGGAACTCCAAGCGACGTTCTGGAGGAGATTAAACCCCAGGCGTTTGCCAACGCTCCCGATCTCTGGGCGCACGTTTTTCCGCGGCCGAAACCGGGCGGACACAAATATTCTCGCGGACACGCCGTCGTCGTTTCGGGGCAGGCGCATGCAACCGGGGCAGCGCGCCTGGGCGCGCGGGGCGCGCTCCGCATCGGCGCAGGGCTCGTCACTGTCGCGAGCCCGCCTGACGCGATTGCCGTCAATGCCGCGCATCTAACGTCCGTTATGCTGATTCCAACGGAGTTTCCCGACGGCTTAGCGGATGTTCTGGCAGATACCCGCCGCAATGCCGTGCTGATTGGACCCGGCGCGAGCGTCTCGGAGCAAACGAGGCGCACTGTGGAGCTTGCGCTCGTGTCGCAGGCGAGCGTCGTGCTCGATGCCGACGCATTGACTTCGTTTTCTAATCTTCGTGTAGCCTTTTTCGACCAGATCCGGCGACGTCGGCCCGGCTTGGCAACCGTCATGACGCCGCACGAAGGCGAGTTTACGCGCCTCTTTGACAAGGCGCAGACTGTTGTCTCCAAGCTAGAGCGCGCGCGCCGCGCAGCCGTATTGAGCGGCGCGCTGATCATCCTCAAAGGACCTGATACCGTCGTTGCGGCGCCTGATGGACGCGCTGCGATCAATGAAAACGCGCCTCCGTGGTTGGCGACAGCAGGCTCCGGCGATGTGTTGGCGGGATTCGTGACCGGTCTTCTGGCGCAACACATGCCCGCGTTCGAGGCTGCGTGTGCCGCCGTTTGGCTCCACGGCGAATGCGCCAATATGTTCGGACCCGGACTGATCTCAGAAGATTTACCGGAGGTTCTACCGAAAGTGCTGGCGCGGTACGTGTTATGAAGCGAAACGCACATGCTGATTGCCGCAGCTCGGTCACACATCGACGGGCGGGACGTGTTAGCTGTATAAGTTGAAGACGCGTCGCGACTTAACCAACGCGACGCATTCGGTTCGTCAGACGCGTGACCATCTGGATGAGCACCCGCGATTTATGACAATGTCGGATACCGATAGGTCAGTTAAAAAAAGGGCCGCGACGACGCGGGCGATCACAGCTGCAGTCGTATCTGCAGCTGTGGCGGTCTTGTTTTCAGCTTTGCCGGCGCGTTCGGAAATAAGCGAATTACGCGCCCGCGACGCGGCGATCGCGCTCTCTCGTGGCGATTCGGTTGCAGCCGTTGATCACTACACAGCAATTCTTGCTGAAGAGAACATTCCCGACGACCGGCGGGCAACTCTGCTGAACGATCGAGCGGTCGCCTATGTTCGTCTTGGTAAGACGCGCGAGGCGATTGAAGACTACAACAAAGCCGTTGTCCTATTTCCCGAATATGCAGCGGTCTACAATAACCGCGGCAATCTTCTGATGGCGCTTGGGCTCCACGGCGAAGCATTGAAAGATTTCAATCGCGCCATCGCTTTGGCGCCAGGCTATGCTGCGGCCTATAACAATCGTGCCGGAGCCCAGTCGCGTCTCGGTCACGCCGATGATGCGATCCGCGATTACACGCGAGCGATCAAGTTGATGCCATCGAGCCCGGCGCCCCTGGCCGGACGCGGCAAAGCGTATCTGTCTCAAGACCGCCCCCACGCTGCAATCCGCGACTTTTCGCGGGCCGTCGGTGCGGACGCGCGATTCGCGACAGGCTATCGCAACCGCGCCGAAGCCAAAATTGAGGTTGCCCACTACAACGAAGCCATAGAGGACCTTTCCCGGGCCATCGCGTTCGATGTGGCGAACCCCGAGGCTTATCTATTGCGCGGTCATTCCTATCTGGCGATTGGCGACGCACCGGCTGCTGTCACGGATTTCACACGCGTCATCGAGTTGGCGCCCTCCGATACGATCGGGTATGAGGCGCGTGGGCTGGCGAATACAATGGCCGAAGCGTTCGATGCCGCATTTGCGGATCTTAATGAGGCTATCCGCCTCAATCCGCGTTCCGCTACGGCATTTGCGTATCGCGGATTTGCCTATGTTCGGAACGGCCAACCCGACATCGCCCAACGTGATCTCGACGCCGCGGCGGCGTTGGAAAAGGACAACCCCGAAGTCCTCTGGGCATTGGCAGAATCAGAAGAAGCGCAGGGCAGGTCAGAGAAAGCTATCGAGCATTTGCGACGCGCTCTGGCGATCAAACCTGACTTCAAACGCGCAGCCGATTCTCTCCAACGTTTGGGTTTTGTGCTCGCTTCGGCAAGTGACACCCCAGTTAAAGGACTTGGTGGGTTCGGCTGGCAGGTGATCACCAACAGTGGCCGTTTTTACGCTGTGAGCGACAATCACCCCAACATCCGCGTGCCGCTCGAGCCACTCGGAGAAGGTCAACCGCGAATTTTGTCGTGGGAGCTCAAGGACGCACCGTTCCGCGATATTGGTGTGCTGACCTATCATGGCGGCGTGATTGAGGGCCGCGAGAAGCCGGAAGAAGTCGAATTAGCCGCTATTATCGATTTGAAGTCCAATAGTGTGGTGGCTATCGAACCACATCGGCAAGGCAAGGAAGTCTCCAACTGGACGTGGGGAGAGAATGGCCGCGTGACGATCGCAAGCGTTGATGGTGTGATCGACGAATTCACGCTGCGTCAAGTGAGACAGGAGCCGACCGTTTCTCGTTATCGACAGCAAGACCGTGGCGAGTCTTCGGATCCGTATTGGGCACCTTGGAACGAAGGCCCGTGGGCGTCTGACCCGTCCCACCGTTCGCGCTCAGCGAGTCGAGCCCGAAAGGCCAAGAAGCCGAAATCATTTTTCCAACTACTGTTCGGCAACTAGACCTGACGCCGGTAGCCTCGGCCAATCGGGAAGGCTTTAGCGAACCGTGTGCTTTACGGCCTCAGACTGCGCAAACACGGTGGCGACAGGCTTTTTTCGCGGTTTTGTCGGGGTAACTTTTGCGTCCCAACCCTCTGTAATCGGAGCCGTTTTTCTTCCCTTGCTGTTTTCTTCCGCGTCCTTGGTCTTCACGTTGTCGACGACCTGTTGGTAACGTTCCGGAGCCATACGCGGTAGAGGTGCGTCGACCACTTCTTCGATTTCGGTTTTGCCAGTCTTGCGATCCAAACTCAGCCTATAGATCTGCGCTTCTTGAGAGGAACACTTGTCGAACGTGTGACGGAAGCAGGCCGACGCGGAGGACGTTGAAAAGACGGTAAGAATGGTAGCAAGAGCAACAGGACTGCTCGCAATGAGTCCAACGATGCGAGCCATGATCGCTTCTCCCTCAAAATTCCGATGTCAAGTTTCCCGAATTTGATCTCCTAACGCTCTGGCAGTTGCGCATGTTCCGGCGCGAAGATCGCGGCTGGGTACAAAGCTGCGAAAAAACGAAAAATGCCCCGAAACGCGCGGTCTCGGGGCAGTCAGGCTCTGGGGAACAAGTGGAGCGTCGGCGAGTACCCAGCTCAGCGATCCGTTCGTCAAAACGTTACGATGGGCTAACGCGCTCGCCACTGGAACTTAAGAATGCAGCAATCGACATTCTGTTCCGTGGGAAACAGGTGCCACCTAAATTTTCAACGCCTTGCATGCGATAGACGGCATTGCTGCAACACTAAGAGTGCGCTGGCTGTGTATGCCATCATGGGGCATCTTGAATTCGCTAGGTCGCGCGGCGCATTATCCCCCACGGGACGTGGCAGCATTTTATCCGGCCACGATATTTTGGGAGCCAGACGTGAGACAGATTTTCATATCCGCCGTAATTTCCATGGCCGCCACCTTGGCGATTTCTGCTCCAGTCTCGGCCGAGCAGTGCCCCGGGAATGACCAAGCGCTTGGCGTTTCACGTACGGTCGAAATAGACACCCAGGGAGGGCCGGGGTTTGGCTTTGCTCAATATAAGATCTACGACTTTCTTGAACCAGGTGAAGTCGTCCTGACATTTGACGACGGACCATGGCCAAATACCACGCCGGCGGTTCTCGATGCCCTGGCCAGCCATTGCACCAAAGCAACCTTTTTCATCATCGGAAAACACGCCGTCTGGCATCCGGAAATCCTGAAAAAAGTTGCGGCGGCAGGCCACACCATCGGGACCCATACTTGGTCACACGCAAATCTCTCCAAAGGGAAAATGAAGGGGGATGCCGGGAAAGCTGAAATCGAAAAAGGGATAAGCGCAACGAAGTTCGCACTGGGCGACTCCCCGTCCCCCTTCTTCCGTTTCCCGTTTCTTCAAGACCCGAAGGAAATGGTCGGCTACCTAGCTGAGCGTAACATCGCCATTTTTTCGATGGATCTGGATTCGTTCGATTTCAAGCACCGTAAGCCCGAGGGCGTGATCAAGGCGGTTCTCGATAAGCTCGAGAAGCAGGGCAAGGGCATCATCTTGATGCATGATTTCCAGAAGTCGACGGCAAAGGCGATGCCGGAGCTTTTGAAAAAGCTCAAGGAAAAGGGCTATCGCGTCGTTCACTTGACGGCGAAGGATCGAGTGGTGTCGCTGGAACAGTATGATACGGAGATCGCTAAGGAATTTGCCGGACCCACCGCATCGAGCCGCCCGGTGTCGAGCGTGGTCCGGACAATTACAGGCAACTGACGGCCCCTCCACTGCGTTTTGGGGTCGCTTGGGAATAAACGCGCAAGACGACCCGCGCCGCTTTTAAGTACAAGTCGGCGTTATAATGAGCGCGGATGGGAGAGTTGACGGCAATGAAGAAGTTGCTGCGTGGCGTATGCGGCGGGCTCGCCACCGTTATCTTCGCGCTCGTGTGCATCGTGCCGAGCGCGAGCTCCGCCAATACATGCACGAGAGACGATTTCGCCTCAGCGGTTGATGAGGCGGGTGCGGCGATGCGGTCCTACAATAGCTCTGCCGCGCCGGAACTGTCGGCCAAGCTGCGCCAACTCAAAGCTCGCAAAGGGTGGACGGATGCCGCCTACGAGCAGATGGCGATGGACTATCTGCATGACGCGCGCATCGCGGGCCTCGATCAGAAAGCCAACGATCTCCTTGCCAAGGTCGATGAACTTGGTAGCACCGACGAAAACGTCGCCCCCGACTGTAGCAAGCTCAACGAACTAAAGGCCACGAGCTTGGAATTGCTCGCGGTCATGAAGGCAAAGTCGAAATACATTTTGGGTAAGATTGATGGGGAGTTGAACCCCGCCAAAGCCAAACCCTCCGCCCCACTGGTCGCAGGCGGCGAAACGGGTACGCCTTTGATCGCACCATCTCAGGAGCCAGCTCCGAGGGCTGCTCCGCAACAGCGGACTGCTGAAAAAGCGCCGGCGCCGAAGATGCAGGAGCGCGCGGCACCGGCGCCCTGGAACACGACAACGCAATCCGATCCGTCCCACTCGTCCGCCGGGGACACGTCGCGTGTGCCGGACACCGCGTTTCTGGAACGCCGACCGGACGCAAGTGTACCCGGATACACGCAAGAAAATTTGCCGCCGGCGGGACTTCCACCGGATGCCTTCGAAAATCCGGATGATGGTTACACGATTGAAGAAATTCGCGATGCGAGCCGTGGTTTTTTCGGGTCTATCTCTGCGAACTTGGCAGCAGTTATCGAGCACACGTTCCGGAACTGGGGGCGTCCGACAGCCTACGTTCTGGGAACCGAGGGCGGGGGCGCTCTGCTCGCCGGACTACGCTACGGCAAGGGAATGCTTTATCTGCGAACGGGCGGAACTCAGACGGTGCACTGGCACGGTCCCTCGCTCGGCTATGACTTCGGCGCAGAGTCCTCGCGGACCATGTTCCTCATCTACAACATGCACGATCCGTCAAAGTTGTTCCGCAGGTACATCGGCGTTGATGGCTCGGCCTATTTGGTCGGCGGCGTTGGCGTCACCCTACTGAAGGGCGGACCGACGATCATGGCGCCGATCCGAACCGGTTTAGGTCTCCGCGTCGGCGCCAATGTCGGCTACGTCCGCTTTACGTCTGAACCGACGTGGAACCCGTTCTGATCGCCCTCTAGTACCCGTAGGAATAGGTTCGGGAGCCGTAGCGCGGTTTGTAGTAACGCGGCGTCGGATCGCCGGGCCAAACGTAGCCCTGAGACGGCGCGCGGTAGACTTGCCGCGACGCGGAACGCCGTGCCTGCCTGCCGGTTGAGGCGGAGGGACTGGCAGAACTCCATGTCGATTTAGCCTGCCGCGTGGTGCTCGGCCGTTTCGCGACAGAGGCCGGGGCAACGCCACTTAGCGAGATGCGCGTGCGGGCTTTTCCGTGTTTCTCAACGAGTTTGTAAAATGTCTTCGCATGCGATGGCGCCAAACGGATGCAGCCATGGGAAGCCGGGCGGCCAAGAGCGCCCGTGGCATAGGTCGCGTGGATTGCGTAGCCGTGATGGAAGAAGACCGAATGCGGCATCGGCGCGTTGTCATACTTCTTGGAGTAGTGCATGCGCGTCATCCATTGCGGCTTATAGGTGCCCGTCGGCGTCCGGTAGCCTTCGCGGCCCGACGAGATCGGCCAGCTATGGATGACTTCGCCATGCGAGGATACGGTCATGCGCTGTCTTGAAAGGTTGATGGCCACCTTGAGGCTTGGGGGCAGCGGCTTGATATCCGCTGGCTTTGGCGCTGGCGGAGTAATGACCGCCGTAACCGCATTACTCTCGGCGGAAGACTTGCCCGAGGGAGCAGGTGGGTCCTCTGAAATGGACAGACCGCTACCGGGTGCAACGTTCGCGACAACCTGTTCTGCCGCATCTGAAACGCCGCAACCTAAAGTGACGAGCGCGACATAGGCGCAGGCGAACTTCCGCATCATTAATCTCCAACTCGGGTACAACGCTGAAGTGATTACGATGTCGGGTTCTGAGGATTGATTAAATTGAGAAGTGATCTGATGGAAAAGCTTTGTCCATAAGAATCAATGGATAATGCGATCTTGCTAAGCGTCTCTTTGCCGGACGCAAGTTAAACGGACGGTAAAGCCCGGATCAGCCTTCATCCTCACGAAGTTCGGGCCGGGCCTGCAGCACCCAATGACGGAAACGTTCGGCTTCGTAGGAGACAGTGCCGCCAAGGCCATGCAAGTCTATGATGCCATGGGCGATCAGTTCGATGGCTTCGGTTTCAAGATCACGCCCAGCCATAAGCCAGTCGTCGCGTTGCCCATAGCGTATGAGATCCCGCAGTGTGTCCATCGGCTCCGGATTTTCGCGCGGATGCGAATGGCGTTCGAGCGCCAACGCTTCCTTTAAGGAAAGATGTCCCTCTTTGGCGCGGACAATGTGAGCGAGAATATTATCGGCCGCTGTCGCGAGCGCGATCGACGGCAGAGGAGAATGGTAGTCGAGCAGAACGCGTATGGACCAGTCGAGAAGTTCGCCAGCGGCATCGATCGTGGTGATTTTCCGATGCTCGCTCATCTACGCACTGACGCCTCACTCGGCTGCCTGCCGCCTTGTCCGTCTCCCGGAAGAAGTCTTGCGCTTCGGAGCGGGCTTTTTTGCGTCGCTATCCGGCGGTTTGGCTGGTGTCTTGCCGCGCCGCTGCAGAAGATCCTTCAGATATCTTCCTGTGTAACTCGCATCTTCCGCCGCTACAACTTCCGGAGTCCCGGTTACGACGATACGCCCGCCCCCGTCGCCACCTTCCGGGCCGAGGTCGATGATCCAGTCCGCAGTCTTGATCACCTCCAGATTGTGCTCGATGACGGCGACGGTGTTGCCGGCGTCAACGAGTTCATGGAGAACTTCCAAAAGCTTGGCGACGTCGTGGAAATGCAGCCCGGTTGTAGGCTCGTCGAGGATATAAAGCGTTCGACCCGTGGCACGCTTGGAAAGTTCCTTGGCGAGTTTAACGCGTTGGGCTTCGCCGCCGGATAGTGTCGTCGCCTGTTGACCGACCCTGATGTAGCCCAATCCAACGCGGGTCAGCGTCTCGAGCTTGTCGCGGATTGACGGCACCGCCTTGAAGAACTCGGCACCCTCTTCGACGGTCATGTCGAGAACGTCGGCAATCGATTTATCGCGGAAGCGCACTTCAAGCGTTTCTCGATTATAGCGCTTGCCGTTGCACTGGTCGCACGTGACGTAGACGTCGGGAAGGAAGTGCATCTCGATTTTGATAACGCCGTCGCCCTGGCACGCTTCGCAGCGTCCGCCCTTCACGTTGAAGGAAAAGCGGCCAGGCGCGTACCCGCGGGCCTTGGCCTCCGGCAAATTGGCGTACCATTCGCGGATGGGTGTGAATGCGCCCGTATACGTCGCCGGGTTCGATCTTGGTGTCCGCCCAATCGGTGACTGATCGATGTCGATCACCTTGTCGAGATGTTCGAGGCCAACGATACGGTCATGTTCACCAGGGTTGTCTCGCGCGCCGTTGAGGCGTCGGGCAACGGCCTTGTAAATCGTATCGATCAGGAGGGTGGACTTGCCGCCACCCGAAACGCCCGTGATACACACAAACAGGCCGAGCGGAATTTCTGCCGTGACGTTCTGCAGATTGTTGGAACGCGCACCGACGACGGAAAGCGTCCGTCCCTTTTGCGGCTGACGCCTCACCGAAGGTACGGGGACGTTACGCACCCCAGTCAGATACTGGCCGGTTAGGCTGGATTTTGAAGCCTTGATTTCATCCGGCGTGCCTTGTGCAACGATCTCGCCGCCATGCACGCCGGCTCCGGGACCCATATCAACGACATGGTCGGCGCTGAGGATGGCATCCTCGTCATGCTCAACCACGAGCACCGTATTGCCCAGATCGCGCAGATGTTTCAGCGTCACCAAAAGCCGGTCGTTATCGCGTTGATGCAAGCCGATCGACGGTTCGTCGAGGACATAAAGCACGCCCGTAAGTCCGGAACCAATTTGGCTCGCGAGCCGGATACGCTGGCTCTCACCGCCCGATAGAGTTCCGGAATTACGAGACAGCGTGAGATATTCGAGACCGACGTCATTGAGAAAACGCAACCGCTCGGTGATCTCCTTGAGAATGCGTCCGGCGATTTCGTTTTGCTTCTTTGTCAGCTTTTCGGGCAGCGTCGAGAACCACTCATCCGCAGCCTTTACGGACATCTCGACGGTCTCACCGATGTGCAGTCCAGCGATCTTGACCGCTAGGGCTTGCGGCTTGAGACGATACCCGCCGCAGGCTTCGCACGGATGCGCGCCTTGATACCGCGACAGCTCTTCGCGAACCCAATCGGACTCCGTCTCCCGCCAGCGCCGCTCGATATTGCCGATGACGCCCTCAAATGGTTTCTCGGTTTTGTAGCGTCGGACCCCGTCTTCGTAGATGAACGCGATTTCCTCTTCGCCAGAGCCGAAGAGGATGGCTAGCTGTACGTGCTTAGGCAGCCGCTCCCACGGTGTGCGCATCGACACCCCGTAGTGCTTGGCGAGAGCATCCAGCGTTTGCTCGTAATAAGGTGACGTCGCGCCTGTCTTGGCCCATGGGTAGACAGCGCCATCGGCCAGAGAAAGCGTTGCGTCAGGCACAACGAGGTCAGGCTCGAATTGCAGTTCCGTACCGAGACCATCACACACGGGACAAGCACCCGCAGGCGCGTTGAACGAAAACAAACGTGGCTCGATCTCGTCAATCGTGAAACCGGACACGGGACAAGCAAAGCGTGCGGAGAAGACAACGCGTTCGTGCGTTTCGTTCTTATTACGAAGGATGCCGGTGTCCTTGTCCTTACCTGCGGCCTTGCCTTCCGCACCACCGGATTTTTCAGCGGAGAGAGGTTTATCGGCAAATTCCGCAATCGCGATGCCATCAGCAAGATCGAGCGCGGTTTCAAAACTGTCCGCGAGCCGCGACGCCATATCGGGCCGCACGACCACGCGATCCACGACGACGTCGATGTCGTGTTTGTATTTCTTGTCGAGAGCGGGCGCGTCCGGGATCTCATAGAAAGTCCCGTCGATCTTGACCCGCTGGAAGCCCTTCTTCTGAAGTTCGGCGAGCTCTTTGCGGTATTCGCCTTTTCGCCCGCGCACGATCGGCGCCAGCAGATAAAGACGGGTCCCTGCCTCTAGCGCCAACACCCGGTCCACCATCTGGCTGACCGTCTGGCTCTCAATGGGTAAGCCCGTCGCCGGAGAATGCGGGACACCCACCCGCGCAAACAGCAAACGCAGATAGTCGTAGATCTCGGTTACGGTGCCGACAGTCGAGCGCGGGTTCTTCGAAGTCGTCTTTTGCTCAATCGAGATGGCGGGAGACAGACCATCAATGTGATCGACGTCGGGTTTCTGCATCATCTGCAAAAACTGGCGCGCATAGGCTGACAGGCTTTCGACGTAACGGCGTTGGCCTTCCGCGTAGATGGTGTCGAACGCGAGAGACGATTTGCCCGAGCCGGATAGTCCCGTAAACACGACGAGAGAGTCGCGCGGGATCGTGAGGTCGACGTTCTTCAGGTTGTGCTCACGCGCGCCACGCACGTGAATGACGCCAGCCATAGGCTGAGGCGTCAGAGCGCCCCCGGTCTTACGTTGTTTTGCCATGCCAACCAGTTAGCCGAACCCGCGCGGGGCGGCAATCAGACTTGTGTGATTTGAGGGAATCCGCCGGCTCCACGCGCAGCGCGAAAACGCCGCAGCCTCGCAGGACGCGTGCAACTCTGATGTGATCTGCAAACCTCGAGATTTTGTGACCCGTCGGCCACGCTGCTGAACATAAGTGGGTATCGGTTGCCGCCTCTTCCAGTCTCCAAAAGCCCCAAAATAAGCGGATGCGCGAAGGCATTCCATCTCTGGACACACGCCGTGCGCGGAGAATTCCATTGTCATGCGGGAGCTAACGGATAATATCACAAACTATGTTGGGGGATACGGCGTGAAAGTGCTGCGCAAACAACGTTGGCTATTTATCTGGGGAGTGCTCGCTCTGGCGGTGCAGCTCACCTGGGCGGCTGGCCACGTGCACCTTCACAATGCGAGCAATGGTGCCCTTGGCGTTGCCGGCTTCGATAAGCTGCACACCGCAAATCACTTAGAGCACGCACATGACGAGGGCCCCTCAACGGGGGCGCATAATCCTAGCGATCACCACCCCGCCGATCACCCCGATTGCCCGACGTGCTGGACCAAGGCGCTTGCAGGTGCCCTCACGTTACCGGCCTTTCCGGTCATCGCGTTGCGGCGACCTCTACAGCATATCGCGAGGCCGTCACAGACGACAGCACTCCCGACCTTTCCCATCCCGCATGGCTTCCACGCGCGCGCACCTCCTACCCGCGTGAGTTAGTCCGCGCGGCGCGCATCTGGCGTCCCGGACCACGCAACGGCTGCGCCCGCCTTCCTGCCAGGTAAGGCGCTTTGGCGCGTCCGACAAATCCAAAAATTCGAGTGCCATGTATCAGGGGGCAGTTCCATGAAACGCGCGCCGACCCTAAAGCCATGCCGTGTTCTGACGGCGGCTGCAGCGTTGTTATCTTCTACGTCCATTTCCTCATCCCAAGCTCAGGAAGCACCGACAGGTGATGTCGTTGAACTCCCAGCCGTCGTTGTCACGACGCCAAGTCCGGTAAAGAAAAATCCGAAGAAGCCCACATCTACACAATCGTCATTAAGCTCACCGGGAGCAGCACCTCCAGTGCCTGCCACCCCACAGCCTTTTGTTACGACTCCGGGAACATTGGTCGTTGTCGAAGACGCATTTGTTCCAGTGACCGTAGCTACCGAGCGCGAGATTATCGCCCAGCAAGGCGCAACCATCGCCGATACGCTGCAGACCAAGCCCGGCATAAGCGCCACCAACTTTGCTGCCGGTGCCAGCCGCCCCATCATTCGCGGCCTCGACAGCTATCGCGTCCGGGTGCAGGAAAATGGTATCGGCGCGCATGACGTCGCCGCCATATCGGAGGACCACGCGGTCCCCATCGATCCGTTCGCGGCGGACCGCGTCGAAGTCGTGCGTGGCCCGGCGACTCTGCGCTATGGAAGCCAAGCTATCGGCGGCGTTGTCTCAGTAGAAAACGAACGCATCCCCACCTTCATGCCGCGCAATGGGTTCAGTGGCGAGATCCGGGGCGGTCTGACGTCCGTCGACGAAGGACGCGATGGCGCGTTCAAGGCCACAGCTGGTGCCAACGGTATTGTCATCCATGCCGATGGCTTCAAGCGTAAAACCGATGACTACGACACGCCCAACGGTCGTCAGGCTAACACTTTCGTCGATAGCGAGGGGCTCGCAGCTGGCACATCTTACGTCTGGTCAGATGGTTTCGTCGGCGTATCCTTCGCGCGGATTAATAGCTTTTATGGCATTCCCGGAGAGGAAGCAGAAGAAGGCGTCAACCCGCGTATCGATCTCACCCAGGATAGATTTCAGGCCAAGGGAGAATGGCGCGTGCGCGACAGCGCGATCGAGGCCATTCGGTTTTGGTTCGGTGCGTCGGATTACGCGCACGAAGAATTGGCCATCCACGATCCCGATCATGAGTCCGAGTACGAGGTCGGCTCACTCTTCACCAATAAGGAGCAGGAGGCTCGCGTCGAAATTCAGCATGTGCCCGTCGGCACCGTGCTGGGACGGATGAGCGGTGCCATCGGCGTGCATTGGGGCAACCGAAAAACGCGTGGTCAAAGCTTCGAAGGGGAATCCCTCCTTGAACCCGCTCACACCAAAAGTCTTGCCGCGTTCTGGTTTGAGGAGTTCGACGTCACGAACCGCCTTCGGTTGCAGGCCGCCGCGCGCATTGAAGGTACGAAGGTCGATGGCACGGGCTGGGAAGAATTCGAGGAAGAGGGGCATGGGTACCATACCCACACCTTCGCGGGAGAGCGCAGCTTCACGCCCGTAAGTGGCGCACTGGGCATACTCTACGAACTTCCCTTCGCGACGGTCGCACGCCTCACGGGGCAATATGTCGAACGTGCCCCGGATGCTGCAGAACTGTTCTCCAAAGGCATGCACGAAGCGACGGGAACCTTCGAAGTCGGCAACCCCTTCCTTGACGTCGAAAAGGCGACAACAATCGAAGCTGGGTTGAAGAAGGCGACGGGTGCCCTTCGGTTCGACGCCTCCGTCTATCACACCCGCTACAACGGCTTCATCTACCGGCAGGACACGGGGCTCGAATGTGATCCCGAGCCGCACGCCGGACACTTCCACTGCGATCCTGCAGGGCATGGCGGCGGTCATGGTCATGACCACGCTTTTGACCTGATGTTCTTTGAGCAGCGGGATGCGACATTCACTGGTGCGGAAATTGCCGGCCAATACGATGTTGCGCCCATCTGGAACGGCGTGTGGGGTATCGATGGGCAGTATGACTTCGTTCGGGCGCGTTTCTCCAATGGCGAAAACGTTCCGCGCATCCCTCCGCACCGCCTCGGTGGTGGCCTCTACTATCAGGATGCAAATTGGTTCGCGCGCGCCGGTGTTCTGCACGCCTTCGACCAGAACCAGTTTGCAGACGGAGAAATAGCAACACCGGGCTACACGTTAGTGTCCGCCGAACTGAGCTACACGGCGGAACTCGACGTGAATAGCGGCTTTGGCAAAACAGTGACGATCGGTGTGAAAGGCGAGAACCTTGCCGACGATGAGGTGCTCAACCACGCTTCCTTCAAGCGTCGCGAAAATGTTCTACTTCCAGGCGCAAGCGTGCGGGTATTCGGTAGCATCAAGCTGAACTGAACCTAGGGTAAGGGTGGGTTCGCACAACAGAGCCCGCCCTTGCCGCTGAGAGCCAAGGGGGCGCGCAGCTTGATCGCTGGGAGAACACTCGGCTATCCTCGCGGTCGGCCAGACGCAGCCGGCCGCCCGCGGCGCTTCACGCGCTCAAGGTGAATGCGTCCACGAGACCACCGTCATATCCCTGCCGGAAGGCGTTTGATGGCGAACGGGTCAGCAATGCGGGCACTGACAAGTCCTGTTCGTCGCAAACGGAAGGATAATGACGTGCGTACGTTTCAAGACGCCAAGGTAATGGCGAAGGCTCTGCGCGAAGAGGTTGCCACCCGGGACCTGGAAATTTCACACAGCACAGCCCTGGAGATCGTCGCCCGCCAATTTGGCCTCGCGAACTGGAATATTCTGGCTGCGAAGATAGAGGCCGAGAAGAATGACGGCGGACGAGGCGAAGCGGTAGCGATCCGGTCTGCCATTCCAATTTTCCGAATATTCTCCGTCGAAAAAGCCTTCGAGTTCTACAGGGACTTTCTCGGCTTCACCGCCGATTGGGAACATCGCTTCGGAAACAATTTTCCGCTCTATGCGCAGGTCTCTCGCAGCGGCTTGACGCTTCACTTGAGCGAACATGCCGGTGACGCCAGCCCCGGCGCACGGGCCTTCGTCAATATATCCGGCATCGAGGCCCTGCATGCTGAACTCAATGCCAAGGACTACCGGTATATGAAGCCCGCCATCGAGACCCAGCCATGGGGCCGGGAACTCACGGTTACAGACCCCTTCAGCAACCGGATTACATTCTGCGAACCACAGGACTAACACACTCGTTGCAGCAGCGTTACGGTGCCGCGAGTTAGCCCACGTTGACCGATTTCACGTTCGCGAATTTGATCTCGGGATGACGCTCCTGCGTGGACGACAGGTTATAAATGGACGGCGCTAAATAAACGTAGTCGCCGTCCAGATCCTGCGCGATCGTGGACCGATAGCGTTCGAGGAATTTCTTGAGTGCGGCGGCATCGTCCGACGAAAACCAGCGGACCGTGTCGCAAGGCGCAGCCTCAAACGCGATCGGGAGGCCGTACTCTTCCGTCAAACGGTCACCAAGAACGTCCAGCTGCAGAGCCCCGATCACGCCGACGACGGGCTGCGAGCCATCCACCGGGTTGAAGAGCTGGACGACACCTTCTTCCGCCATCTCCCGCAACGCGTCTTTGAGCTTCTTCGCACGGATCGCGTCATTGAGGTGAATACGGCGCAGGATTTCCGGGGCAAAGCTGGGGATGCCGAGGAAGGTGATGTCTTCGCCTTCCGTCAACGCGTCCCCGATCCGCAGCACACCGCGGTTGGGCACGCCGACGACATCGCCCGCGTAGGCTTCCTCCGCTAGCGATCGGTCTTGAGCGAAGAAAAACTGCGGCGCGCTGAGTGCCATCGTCTTGCCGGTGCGAACCAGCTTGACCTTCATGCCGCGCGTGAGCCGCCCCGAGCAAACCCGCATGAACGCCATGCGGTCCCGGTGGTTCGGGTCCATGTTCGCCTGGATCTTGAAAATGATCCCGGTCATCCGGTCCTCGGCAGCTTCAACGGTTCGCGTTGCGGCCTTCTGATTGCGCGGCGGCGGGGCGTAGGACACCAACGCGTCAAGGAGATCGCGGACGCCGAAATTGCGCAGGGCGCTGCCGAAGTATACCGGCGTCAACGTCCCCTCGCGGAACGCCTTGAGATCGAAGCTGCCGCAGGCGTCTTGCACGAGGGACACTTCTTCGCGCCAGGGACCAACTTCCTCCGGCTCCATTAGCGTATCGATAATCGGATCGTCCGGGCCGGACACGGGCTGTCCCGCCGGGTCCTGATCGATGTAGCGAATACGAGGTGTCGCGAGGTCATAGGTGCCACGGAAGCGGCGGCCTTTGCCAATCGGCCAGACCATCGGCGCGGTATCGAGCGCCAGCGTCTTCTCGATCTCATCGAGCAGTTCGAGCGGCTCCTGCGCTTCGCGGTCCAGTTTGTTGATGAAGGTGATGATGGGGATGTCACGGAGTCGGCAGATCTCGAATAGCTTCAACGTCCGAGATTCGATACCGCGTGCCGCGTCGATCACCATGATCGCTGAGTCAACGGCCGTCAGAGTGCGATACGTATGGTCGGAGAAGTCCTCGTGGCCGGGTGTGTCGAGCAGATTGAAGACGGTATCCTGATATTCGAACGTCATCACCGAAGTCACGACCGAGATGCCGCGCGAACGCTCGATCGCCATCCAATCGGACCGCGTGTTGCGTTTGTCCTTCTTCGCCTTAACCTGCCCCGCAAGCTGAATGGCGCCGCCGAACAACAGCAACTTTTCGGTCAGCGTTGTTTTACCGGCGTCAGGGTGCGCGATGATCGCGAAGGTGCGCCGCCGCGAAATCTCGTGCGCCAGCTTCCCAGGCTTGCCCTGGGCTGGCGCATCTGCGGCGGGTTTAAGCTCATCGGTGGCGGTCTTGTCGTCCATAGGCTCTGTTCAGCAATTCGAATTAGCCCGCCCCTATAGCATCGTTCGGGCGGGCGTGTGGTTGTACATTTCAAAAAAATCAGGCGCATAGCGCGCCCGGCGGGCTGAAGCTACGCGGCATCATACCTGTTGACGAAGCCGGTCAGGATCGCCAGAGGGTTGCCCCATGCGCACTGACCTCTTCGATTTCGAGCTACCCGAAGACCTCATAGCCCTCCGACCGCTGTCGCCGCGCGACGCGTCCCGGCTGTTGGTTGTGAAGCCGGGCGAGCCGCCCGCCGACCGTATGTTCTGCGACCTGCCCAGTCTTCTGCGGCCGGGAGACTGCCTCGTCTTTAACGATACTCGTGTCGTTCCTGCAGCGTTGCTCGGTCAGCGTATACGTGGGGATCAAGTATCAGAAGTGCACTTCAACCTCCATGCCCGTGTTGACGAACGGCACTGGCGGGCATTCGCACGTCCAGCGAAGCGTTTGGCGGACGGGGACCGCATCCGCTTCGTGAAGTCCGCGGGAGAAACCGATGCCACACCTTTGGAGGCAACGGTGAAGGCTAAGGGCGAAGGGGGGGAAGTAACGCTTGCTTTCGACCAGGCTGGGCCGGATTTGGATTCAGCCATCGCCCTGGTTGGGCAGATGCCGCTTCCGCCTTATATCGCGGCCCGCCGCGCGGCGGATGATACTGATCGCGTGAACTACCAAACGATCTATGCAACCCGAGAGGGTGCTGTGGCCGCCCCCACGGCCGGTTTGCATTTCACGCAAGAGCTTCTGTCCGCCCTCTACGATAAGGGCATGTGCTCCCAATTCGTCACGCTTCACGTGGGTGCGGGCACGTTCCTGCCGGTAAAGGTTGAGAACACCGAAGACCACCGCATGCATGCCGAATGGGGAGAGGTGTCCTCCGAGGTCGCTGCGGCGCTTAATGCTGTGAAAAGCAACGGAGGCCGGATTGTTGCGGTCGGCACGACGGCCTTGCGCCTCTTGGAGAGCGCGGCAGACGATCACGGCATCATCCAGACGTTTTCCGGAGACACTGACATCTTCATCACACCCGGCTACCGTTTCAAGGCCGTCGATATTCTTTTAACGAACTTTCACCTGCCAAAGTCGACCCTGTTCATGCTGGTCTGTGCTCTCGCAGGGACGGACACAATGACAAAAGCCTATGCCCATGCGGTGGCCGAGCGCTATCGCTTTTACTCTTATGGGGATGCATCTCTGTTGTTCCGCGCAGAGTAAGTAAAAAGCGGCAGGCGGTATTCGAGCAAGAAACGGCGATATGCAACATACGACTTCGAAATTTGAATTCCGCCTCTTGGCCCAAAGCGGTGCTGCGAGACGTGGCGAGATCCTGACGCCGCGCGGCGTCATTCGTACACCTGCATTCATGCCTGTCGGGACGACCGCCACCGTGAAGGCGCTTTACACTGATCAGGTCAAGGCTGCCGGCGCCGATATCATTCTCGGCAACACATACCACCTGATGCTGCGTCCTGGCGCCGAGCGGATCCACCGCCTCGGCGGCTTGCATAGCTTTATGCGCTGGGAAGGCCCGATCCTGACTGACTCAGGCGGTTTCCAGGTGATGAGCCTAGCGACGATCCGAAAAATCACGGAGGCCGGGGCGGAATTCTCGTCCCATATCGATGGGGCTCGCCACATGCTTAGCCCTGAACGCTCAATCGAGATCCAGTGCCTGCTTGGCTCAGACATCCAGATGCAGTTCGACGAATGTATCGAACTTCCCGCCGAACGGTCCGAGGTTGAGCGCGCGATGCAGCTGTCCTTGCGCTGGGCGGAGCGATCGAAGTCCGCATTCGAAGAGGCACGAGACAACGGTTTAGCCGGTGACGGTCAGGCCTTGTTTGCGATCGTCCAGGGCGGCACCGATGCGGCTCTGAGGCGGGTTTCCGCTGAGGCTTTAGTCGACATGGATTTCCCGGGATACGCCATTGGCGGCCTTGCTGTTGGGGAAGGTCATAAACTCATGTTGAGCACTTTGGAGGCAACGCTACCGTTCCTTCCCAAGGCAAAGCCACGGTACTTGATGGGCGTAGGCACGCCGCTCGACCTGATTGAGGCGGTTGCCCGTGGTGTCGATATGTTCGATTGCGTGATGCCGACCCGCAATGGTCGCCATGGGCTGGCCTTCACCTGGAACGGTCGTGTCAATCTGCGCAACGCCCGCCATGCTGAGGACACGTCCCCACTCGATCCTGAAAGCAGCTGCCCGGCAGCGCGCGACTATTCTCGCGCTTACCTCCACCATTTGGTCAAATCTGGCGAATACCTCGGGGCGATGCTGATTTCATGGGCCAACACCTGGTTCTATCAGGAGCTGATGCAAGCTATGCGCGACGCGATCAGCGAGGGTCGTTTCGACGAATGGGCGGCCGAAACCAAAGCGCGGCTCGGGGAGACACCCTCAAAGGGCACAGCATAGCGCCTGCGCGCATGTGATATGTTCCACCATGAGGATCGAGCTGTTACAGGTGGGCAGCCGGGGGCAACAGCCACAGCGGGAACCGGTTTCAAGAGGATCTGCAATCGAGGACGAAGCATGGTTGGGCGTTTGCGAAATCTGGCTCTAGCGCTTCTAGCAGCAGCCAGTTTGCTCCAGATCACGGTCACGCAGTCAAGGGCTGAGACGTTTGTCCTCGACCGCGATCACACTGAGGTGCGGGCGTCGTGGGATCATTTGGGGATCTCTCGGCAATCCGCCAATTTCAACGACGTGATTGGTCGCGTAGAGTTCTCGCCCGACCGGCCGGAGCAAAGCAGTGTCGATATAACCATTAAGGTGGCCAGCATCTCCACCGGGGTGCCCGCGCTCGACAAGCATTTGAAAGAAACCACGGACTTCTTCGACGTCAACAAGTACCCAAATATCACATTTCGCAGCCGCAGCGTCGCGATGACCAGCGCCAAGAGCGCGAACATCGAAGGCGATTTGACGATTAACGGCATTACGAAGCCGGTGACCCTGAGCGCTGTTTGGAACTTTCTGGGCGAACACCCGCTGGCGAACGTCAATCCCGTTTACAAGGATGTCCAGGCCGCAGGCTTCTCGGCAAGAACGCAAATTTTGCGCTCTGAATGGGGAATTTCGCGTACTATTCCTCTGGTCTCGGACGAAATACGCATCACGATTGAGGTCGAGATGCTTAAGCGGCCCTGATAGACTGGTTTCCAGAAGTAAGGCGACCTACATGTTGCCGACTGGTCACGGCCGGGCAAATTACCTATAAGCCATATGCAGATGGCAATCACACGATAGGGCAGTTGCCGGATGACAAAGCCGGACGGAGCGGGCTTTAGCCGCGCCGACTGGTTTCCGCGTTGCTAATGACGAAGGAGCACACCACCATGGCACCGACATGGACTCCCGATAGCTGGAGGGCGAAGCCAATCCAGCAGGTGCCGGATTACCCCGACGCCGAAGCGTTAAAAGACGTCGAAGCTCAGATTGCGACGTTCCCGCCGCTCGTGTTCGCGGGCGAAGCGCGTGAGCTCAAAAAAAATCTGGCGGAAGTAGCCGCTGGGCGCGGCTTCCTGTTGCAGGGCGGCGATTGTGCTGAGAGCTTTGCCGAGCATGGCGCCGACAACATTCGCGATTTTTTCAGGGTCTTCCTGCAAATGGCGATCGTGCTGACCTATGCCGGAGCTATTCCGGTGGTGAAGGTCGGCCGTCTGGCAGGGCAATTTGCCAAGCCACGATCTTCTCCCGTCGAGAAGCGCGACGGCGAGGAACTGCCCAGCTATCGCGGTGACATCATCAACGGCATGGAGTTCACGCCGGAAGCCCGTATCCCGGATCCGCGCCGTCAACTTATGGCCTATCGGCAAGCAGCTGCGACCCTTAACCTGATCCGCGCCTTCGCACAGGGCGGCTACGCCGACCTTGAGCGCGTGCATCAGTGGAACATGGGCTTTGTGAAGGATTCGCCGCAGGGCCACCGCTACCAGGAAATGGCCGATCGCATCTCCGATTGCCTGACCTTCATGCGTGCGTGCGGCATCAATTCGAGCAACACTTCGCAGCTCCATACGACCAACTTCTACACGAGCCACGAGGCTTTGCTTCTAGGCTACGAGCAGGGTCTGACACGGCTCGATTCAACAAGCGGCGATTGGTACGCGACGTCCGGTCATATGATTTGGATTGGCGACCGGACGCGTCAGCCAGATCATGCGCATGTTGAATACGCGCGCGGGGTGAAGAACCCGATTGGTCTCAAGTGCGGCCCCTCAATGGAGCCGGATGGCTTGCTCAAGCTTCTTGATGTCCTGGATCCGAAAAATGAGCCGGGTCGCATGACGCTTATCTGCCGTTTTGGAGCAGATAAGGTCGAGGCTAATCTGCCCAAGCTCATCCGGGCGATCGAGCGTGAAGGGCGTGTCGTCGTCTGGTCATGCGATCCCATGCACGGAAACACGATTGGCGCCGCCGGTGGGTATAAGACGCGGCCCTTCGATCGCATCCTGCGTGAGGTCGAGGCATTCTTCGCAGTACACGACAGTGAAGGCACCCATGCGGGCGGCATCCATGTCGAAATGACCGGCCAGAATGTCACCGAGTGCACTGGCGGTGCGTCAGCGATCTCGGAGGCCGATCTCTCGGATCGCTATCACACGCATTGCGATCCGCGTTTAAATGCGGACCAATCGTTGGAACTGGCGTTCCTCATCGCGGAGCGCATGCGCCGCAAGAGGGCGAGCGGGCCTGTGCCCGTCGCGGCCAGCGCCTAAAATCGTGCATGACTTCGTGCGCATGAAAAAGCGGCGTCATCATTGAGATGGCGCCGCATGTTTGGATACGCGGTCCGCTTCTTGTTTCGACATCGCGTGATGAACTGGTTCTCCGATGAAGATCGCACTCGCCCAGCTCAACCCGACCGTCGGAGACATTGCCGGCAACGTTGCGCGCGTTCGTGAGGCGCGTGAGAAAGCCGCCGCTATGGAGGCGGATCTCGTCGTATTTCCAGAACTCTTCATATCTGGATATCCACCAGAAGATCTGGTTCTCCGGCCATCCTTCCAGACCGCTTGCCGTTCGACAGTCGAAGCGCTGGCGAAGTCCTTAGGAGATGGTCCCGCCGTCCTTCTGGGAACGGTATGGCCGGACGGGGACAAGGTCTACAATGCTGCCGTACTCATCGATGCCGGTGAAGTAGTAGCCGTTCGCTACAAGGTGGATCTTCCCAATTACGGCGTCTTTGACGAAAAGCGCGTGTTTGAGCCGGGCCCCATGCCGGGCCCCATCAATTTCCGCGGAGTGCGGCTCGGCGTTCCGATCTGTGAGGACATTTGGCGCGAAGACGTTGTGGAATGTCTCTCAGAGTGCGGCGCAGAAATACTGATTGTTCCCAATGGTTCTCCGTTCGACTGGAATAAGCCCGACGCGCGGACAAACGTCGTCTTGGCCAGGGTGGTGGAGACCGAGCTTCCGCTGGTTTATCTTAATCAGGTGGGCGGCCAGGACGAATTGGTATTCGATGGCGCCTCCTTCGTGATCAACGCCGACCACAGCCTCGCGGCGCAACTGCCGGGTTGGGAAGAAAGTCTCACTCTGACCGAATGGTCGAAAACCGAAGACGGTTGGGTCTGCGCAAAGGGCGAATTTGCAACCCTCAGCGAAAGAGATGCGGCAGCCTATCAGGCCTGCATGCTTGGCCTTCGCGACTACGTGGACAAAAACCGGTTCCCTGGTGTCGTCCTGGGCATGTCCGGTGGCATTGATTCAGCACTCGTGGCGGCACTTGCGGTCGATGCGCTAGGCGCTGATCGTGTTCACTGCGTGATGTTGCCTTATCGATATACGTCGAAGGCAAGCCTCGAAGACGCCAAAGCCTGCGCTTCAGCCCTGGAGGTACGTTACGACATTGTGCCGGTTGTTGAACCCGTGGAGGCGATGAATGCCTCTCTGGCTCCATTATTTGCAGGCCGTACGCCGGACATCACGGAAGAAAATATTCAAAGTCGTGTCCGTGGCACGCTTCTCATGGCGATTTCCAATAAGCTTGGCAGCATGGTTTTAACCACCGGCAATAAATCCGAGATGTCGGTTGGTTACGCGACGCTTTATGGCGACATGAATGGTGGCTTCAATCCCATAAAGGACCTCTACAAGACGGACGTTTATCGCTTGGCGCGGTGGCGCAACTCTCACACGCCCAAAAGTGGGAGAGGGCCGGGCGGCATCGTGATTCCTGAGCACATTTTGACGAAAGCTCCGAGCGCCGAACTACGTGAGAACCAGACTGATCAGGATAGTCTGCCGCCTTACGATGTTCTTGATGCCATATTGCAAGGTCTGGTTGAGGAGGAGTTGCCCATTAGCGAAATCGTGGCGCAGGGCTTTGATCACGATACCGTTACACGCGTCGAGAACCTCCTCTATATTTCCGAGTACAAACGACGGCAAGCGGCGCCAGGCGTCAAGATTTCTTCGCGCAATTTTGGGCGTGACCGTCGCTACCCGATCACCAACCGTTTCCGCGAGCACTGAGCTCTTTGAGACCGTCCGTTTATAAATCCGTATCGAATATGGAAATCGGTTTTGGTGAATGTCTAAAACTTAAAAATAATAAAATGCGGTTCTTGAGATAAGTACTTTGTTAAGCGGATTTTATAGCAATACTATATATGTTGTTGCCGAAGTAACCATTTAGCGCGATCACTCAGCCTCAGGCACGTTACCGGAAAATCAGCGCAGCCGGCACTCTGCGCAGAAGATATTTTCCCTTTGCCACAGAGGGTTCATGGCCGCGTTTATGAGCTCACAGCTCGATTTCAATTTATTTCTTTTATGGGCTGGCTTTCCTGCTGTTGGGCGCCGTCAGCGTTACCATTGCGCGTGGGCACCGGGGTGGGCCTTGGCTGTTTTTAGCTGCGTTCGGCTTTACTCATGGCGTTGTTGAATGGCTTGATCTGATCGCTTTCACAATATTTGATCATGAGATCTTTACCAGCGCACGTGTGGCGCTTCTCGCTATCTCCTATGCTCTTCTGCTTGAGTTTGCTCGCCTTGAAGGGCAGCGGCTCGGTGCCAAGGTGCCGGGTCCTTGGATCTACGTTCCAGTAGCAATGATCGTAGTTGCCGCTTGGCTCTCAGAGGGCACGGGTATGGCAATTGTGTTCGCGCGGTACACTCTGGCAATTCCAGGTGCAGCGTTGGCTGCTCTCGCATTTGCTTGGAACGCAAATAAAGTGACTGGAGGACAAAAAGTTTGCGGATATGCGGCGGCAGCTGGCTTCTTGACCTACGCGGTTGTAGCAGGACTGGTCGTGCCCGTTGCGCCTGTGTGGCCTGCGTCTGTCGTGAACGAAGATTGGTTCGCAGATATGACGGGGGTTCCCGTTCAGCTCATTCGCGGAGCTGTCGCGTATAGTATCGCACTGTCCATCTGGGGATTATGGGGGGAGAGACTGATCGAGGATCTCTCGACTGGGCGCTATACGACGCACTTCCAGAGGCAAATTGTTGGAACGCTCGCAGCTTTGACAATCGTCTTGTTGTCCGGTTGGGCGCTCACGGAATACTTGGGATCTGTCTATAAAAAGAACACCGAAGCTGAGACAAGTGGCGAACTTGATCTCATTGCGAGCCGCTTTAACGGCGACGCCGCGAGTGTCATCGGAATGGTGCAGGTTGTGGCTGGCGCGCCGGACGTGCAGAAGGCAGTTGTCGGCATCTCCGGAAATGAAAAGCGTATACTGAACTTGGCGGTGGAGGCGACCGGGGCTAAGCTCGGCTACATCATCAATCCCGCTGGACGTATTCTGGCAACATCAGGTCGTGAGCAAGCAGCCCTAACAAGCGCGCGCAACTTTCCTTCTTCGCGTTGTTTCTACGCGGCGATGAAGGGCCAGGTGGCGCAGGGCATTATCTTCGACAATGATACCGGCAGCGCCAGTTATTATGCCAGCAGCCCGATTTTCGGCGAATGGGGGCAAATCGTCAGCGTCGCCGTTTTAGAAAAACCCCTTTCCGATTTTATCGATGACCTCAGGCGATACGATCGCCCTTTCTACCTGGTTGATCCGAATGGTGTCGTCGTTCTCACGAATAGGCCGGAGATGCGATATCGCACGATGTGGCCGGTTCGCGACGCAGTACGCGCACAATTGCAGAACGAATTTCCTGACCTTCAGGATAAGCCGCTATTAAGTCGCTCCTTGTCAGAGGGAAGGTGGGCGTCGATTGATGGCGAACGCGCTTATGTGAAGCGTCGCTTTATCTATGCGAGCGATTGGTCGTTGGTAATTATCAGGCCAGTGCAGGAAGTCTTTGCGAGCCGCATGCTCGGCATTGTCATCACGCTGTTCATGATGATCGCGACATTGATTTATGCTCTGGGCCGAGGCTGGTCGATTCAGGACAGCATCCAGATGATGAAGCGGCTGGAGCTGCAAAAACTGGCAAGTGAGTTAAAGCTTAGCGCAATTACCGACCCGCTCACGGGGCTCAACAATCGGCGGCGCTTCAACGAAGTCTTGTCTTTAGAGATGATGCGGTCACAGCGCTACGGCACGCCGTTGTCGCTCGTGCTCTACGACATCGATCACTTCAAGAACATCAATGATAGTCACGGGCACCTCGTCGGCGACAAGGTTCTCATTCAGCTTTCGGATCTGATTGCTGACCGTATCCGCGGTACGGATATCCTGGCGCGGTGGGGTGGCGAAGAATTCGCAATTTTGCTTCCAGGCGCTGATGAAAGCATGGCCCAAAATCTAGCGGAGAGCCTGCGCGATCTGATCAGCGACGTGACATTCGACGATGTGGGCAAATTGACCTGCAGCTTCGGCATCGCGCAGTATCGCGGCGAGGCGAACATGGAAGATTTCATGGGCCGTGCCGACGCGGCCTTGTACCGAGCAAAGTTCAATGGCCGGAACCGGATCGAGATCCACAATAGCTCGACCAAAAGGCGGCTCAAAGCCAACACTGCCGCGTAAGAGCGTTCACCCATACAACCTAAGCGCGGTCAGTCGTTAGGATCTTGCCAACCTTATTCTGCGAGACTGCAGCTTAGGATGCCGCCGCCGTGGCGCGTCGTAAGTAGCAATCGGCTGCATTGGATTATGAACGATACGGTACTGATTAATCGGTCACCGCCGATGTGGTGGCTTGAGCCCGGTATGGGTACTGAACGGCTCGCCGACGAAGGCGACGTGCTGCGCTTCGGCCCGGATGGCATTCCCCTCGAAGGCATCGTTTCCTATCGACTGGAAGAGGTCGTGGAACGTGATTTCAGCGCGCCACTGGTTGCGGGTGCGCTCGCTTTTGCTTCCGGTGTGGTTACGCTTGCCGGCATCCTTGGCTTCGGTTGGTTAGAATGCCTCCTTGCTGGGTTTGTGATCTTGTCAGGGCTTGTCATCGCCGGCCTCGCGGAACTCTGCGGTGTTACGAGCCGCCGTCGCTTCCGTATCAGCATATTTTCCCAAGACTCGCGGCCGGTTACTTACACCAGCGCGGATAACCGTGACATCGCCCGGCTGATCGCCTTTCTCGACCACGCTATCGGCCGCTGACGACGGCTGTACGCGTGGTGCGTCCATCTGCGCTTCTATTCGGACGCCAAAGCGGTTAGGTTCGCGCGCCAATCGCTAGCGAGAGCCTCGAATTTTTCACATGAGCGTCACCGTCCGTTTCGCGCCGAGCCCCACCGGCCGGCTTCATATCGGCAACATCCGCACCGCAATCTTGAACTGGCTGTTTGCCAGGAAAGAGGGCGGTCGGTTCCTGCTACGTTTTGACGACACGGACCTTCAGCGGTCCAAGGAAGAATACGTCGTTGCGATCCGCGAGGATCTGCGATGGCTCGGTCTGAGCTGGGATGAAGAGGTCCGGCAATCCGACCGTACGGCACGCTACGATGCCGTCGCTGAACAGCTGAAGGCCGCTGGGCGATTATATCCATGCTACGAGACCGCTGACGAACTCGACCGCAAGCGGGCCCGGCAACTCGCGCGCGGGCTACCGCCGATTTACGACCGCACCGGCCTGAAGCTCAGCGATGAAGATCGCCAGAAGTTGGAAAGCGAAGGCCGCGTCGCGCATTGGCGCTTCCGTCTCGCGAACACAGAAGGTGCGGACAGCCTGACGCCGCTACCAACGCTCATCAACTGGATCGACGTCATTCGCGGAGAACAAACCGTCGATGTCGGCTCACTCTCCGATCCGGTCATGATTCGCGCCGACGGTTCCTATCTCTATACCTTTACGAGCGTGATCGACGATATTGATCTTGGCATCAGTCACATCATTCGCGGCGAAGACCATGTGACCAACAGCGGCGTTCAGATCGAGTTGTTTAATGCGCTCGGCGCCACTCCGCCGCAGCTCGGTCACCATAGCCTTCTCGTGGCCGCGGATGGGCAGGCCCTATCGAAGCGGTTGGGTGCGCTGTCCATCGCAAGCCTCCGCGAAGATGGCCTGGAGCCCATGGCCGTGGTGAGCCACGCCGCTTTGATCGGCACATCTGATCCCGTTGAGCCTCACACAGATGTGGCAGAACTCGTAGAGCTCTTTTCGCCATCGAAAATCTCCACCGCTCCGGCACGTTTCGATCCGGCAGAGCTTGCAACGCTTAATGCCAAGCTGCTGCATGAGTTGCCCTTCTCAATGGTCGCTGACCGGTTGAAAGGACTCCGAATTGAAACAGACGAAGCCTTTTGGAATGCAGTGCGTGGCAATCTGGAGAAGTTCGACGACGTCAAGGAATGGTGGTCGGTTGTTGCTGGCACGGTGACTCCCGTGATTGAGGACGCTGCCTTCGCTACGAGAGCGGCCGAGCTTCTGCCACCTGAGCCGTGGGGCGAAAACACGTGGTCAGAGTGGACCAAGGCAGTCAAGGAGGCGACCGGAGCCAAGGGCAAATCCCTCTTCCATCCACTCCGCCTCGCACTGACCGGCCGTGAAGCAGGTCCCGAATTGAAGGTGCTATTACCCCTCATCGGCCGCCCACGCGCACTAGCCCGGTTACAGGGGCAGGCCGCATAACAGGCGGCTTGGAGCTAGGCCTTTTGCTCTGATTCGGATGACGCGCCAGGGCCGCGAAAATCCTTACGCATGAACGAGACAGCGATCCCGATGTCCGGGGCGAGCGCGCGCGTACCATGTGATGTCACGGCGTAACCGAGCTGTTCGAAGAACGGTACGGCATTGAGCGTAGAGCGGACGCTGAAGGATCTGTAGCCGGCCCGTGCTGCAAGATCTTCCACCGCCGTGACCATCCGCTGGCCGATACCAAGACCGGTGAAGAACGGCCGAACATAAACCGAAGATATGCGAACGGTACGGCCGCTGTCGTCCACGATGCCCCAGGCAGCTGTTGCGACAAGTTCAGGGCCGATCCAGCCTCCGATCATGGTGTCCTTGAGCACAGTTTCACCGTAGCGAACCGACCGAACAAGGTTCTCAAAGGCTTCGAGTTCCCCCGCCGTGTAAAATGCGGAGCCCTGACTGCGCAGCGCCGACGCGTGAATGTAGCGCACAGCCGAAAGCGCATCGACGCGTACGGGGCGGATATCCAACGTACGGCCTAATCCGCCCTCCGTTTCAGGCTCGAGTTCCGTGGGCATCGCTCACCTCCCGCGCCAGGGGCTCCTAAGGAGCCTGAAGCCCGGCTCAAGGCGACCAATCAAAAAACAAGGACCACATGGAGGGACGTGAACACGACCCGGGTCTCACTAGCAAAAAACTCTCGAAATCCCGGAAAAGTAACCGGAACACGCATCAGTTTTGCGACAAGCAGCTTTTCGTCGACCGACAGGCACAAAACGAGGAAATCAAACTCACTGGGCTGGCGCAGCGGGTGAGGGCGCCTCAGCACGTCGAGCGGGGGCTCCGTCCGGCTGGGGTGCCGCGCCGTCTATTTGTCGGCCGGAGCCGTCGGGCATGGGCGACTGTGGGATGTATTCGGATTCTTTGCAGCTGCAGCCGTTGATGTATTCCTTGCGATAGCGGAATGCGGACTTGAGCTGCGTGTAGGGTTCGTTGCTTCCGTACGCTACCATCTGCTCGACGCCAGCGCCTGGATTTTGGTGATAGTAAAGCGTCGCTGGCGAAGCACACTTCGACTGGCAAATTTCGGCATCGCGCTGGAAGTGATTGGGTAGGGTCGAGAAGCTTACGGGGAAATAGTATCCATCGCACAACCTGACACACACCGTCCGGTAGGTCGCGAATGGAAGCGCTTTGTACGAGTTAGCATATCCTGACCCGCCGCTGCTTTCTTCATCCTGCCAGAATGGCGAAAACTGCTTACGGTCCCGGCGCCGCGCCTCCTGCGAATAGCTGTCACCACAGCCGTTGCGGGCAAGTTCCCGGATAATCTCGTCTTGATAGGACTGGTTGGACCGCGAAGCGATGTCCTGGCGTTCGCCTTCCAGTTGTGCCAGACGCCGCCGCGCATCGTCAGCATTGCGCGCCAAGCCCAGACACTTACTCGATCGGCGCAGCGACTTAGAAAATATGAAGTACTCGTAGCAGTCCGCGGCATCGAGGTTGCGCTCGGCCGATTGAACCTGTCGATTGAGATCGCGAATTTCCGCTTCGAGCTGTGGTAGGCGTTGCCGCGCGTTGCCGCCAGATTGGGATTCCTGGACGAGACGCTGCTCCAGCTCCAGGCAGATTGACGACTGCTGCTGCCAGCCACCACCCGGTGGAGGTTGACCCTGCATAGGGCCGCCCTGATTGTAACCAGGATCGTCACGATAGACTGGAGCCTCTTGCGGCCTTTGCCGCGGCGGTGGCCGGCGCGGTTGCTCTTCTTCCCAAGGCCACGTGAAACCTTGGGCCAGCGCAGGCAGCGCTGCCCCTGCCGTCACGGCGGCACCCATCAGGCCAGCGGCCAGCAGCCAACGCGGCCACCGTGTGCGCTTGTTCATCCCTTTGGTATCGCGAGCCATTTCGTGTCGACCTTGGCGAGGCTCAATTACAGCCTCTTATGTAAAGTATCTGCTTCGCCTGCTAGGCGGTCAATGCAGCGCAATAATGGCGTTCCGTCGCCGTGACGCGCTGTCGCCGTAACTTTGCACTACGAATTTGGCCAAACCTGCACAGGCGGGGCGCATCCGCAAGCCATATAAGCTCTATCCCCAAAATGCACCGCTTGACGTGTCGGCCGCGGCCCCCCATAAACACGGCCATGAACTGGGATTTGCGCATTACAGTCGGCGATTTCTGTCGCGCCATTATTATTGCGAGCTGAGCATAACGCTGGCGCGCGGCCCATTCCCCTTGCCTGAAATTCCATGGACAGAGGACGCCCCGCCCGCCGGAAGGGGCCAGGAAGGGTTTTGTCGTGTCGTTGACACTTTACAATACATTGACGCGCCGCAAGGAGCCGTTCACGCCGATTGATCCGAAGAACGTGCGCATGTACGTCTGCGGACCGACGGTCTACGACTACGCGCACATCGGCAATGCGCGGCCCGTTATAGTTTTTGACGTATTGTTCCGTCTTCTGCGCCACGTCTACGGCGCGGATCACGTTACCTACGTTCGCAACATCACGGACGTCGACGATAAGATCAACGCGCGGGCGGCCGAAGAAGGCATCTCCATTCGGGAGTTGACCGAACGCACGGCTAGCCAGTTTCACGAAGACATTGCTGCGCTGAGCATACTGCCCCCGACGGTCGAACCACGCGCCACCGAACACATCGACGAAATGAAGGCGCTTTGCGAAGCGCTCGTCGCAAAAGGGCATGCCTACGTCGCCGAAGGTCACGTGCTGTTCGACGTCGCATCAATGCCCGACTATGGCCGCCTGTCGAACCGCTCACTCGATGAGATGGAAGCCGGCGCGCGCGTCGAAGTTGCCCCATATAAAAAAGGCCCCATGGATTTCGTCCTGTGGAAGCCCTCAAAAGAGGGGGAGCCGGGCTGGCCGTCGCCTTGCGGCATTGAAGGGGCAGGACGCCCCGGCTGGCATATCGAATGCTCGGCCATGTCTGATCGATGGCTCTGGGAAGAAGTTAAAGACAAGCTGTCAAACGAGGCAAAGGCCCGCCCGCACCAGTTTGACATTCATGGTGGTGGAATTGATCTGACCTTCCCACACCATGAGAACGAAGTGGCACAGAGCCGCTGCGCTCACGGCACACCTGTCATGGCCAACGTCTGGATGCACAACGGCTTCCTGCAGGTCGAGGGCGAGAAGATGTCGAAGTCCCTCGGCAACTTCATCACGATCCATGAGCTACTCAAGACTGACAAGTTCGGCGGACGGAGATGGCCAGGTGAAGTCCTAAGGCTTGCAATGCTGATGACGCATTACCGCCAGCCGATCGATTTTACAGCCACCGCCTTGGAGGCTGCTGAAAAGGTGCTTCGCAATTGGTATCGGCTTATCGGCGATGCGACGGCCTGCGAGGCAGGCGATGGACAAAGTGATGTTCAAACCAAGCTCCAAGACGACCTCAATACACCGCAGGCGATCACAGCGCTGCACGCGATGGCTGACGCTCTGAGCAACGGCGGCGATGCATCGGCACTGGCACGCTTCAAGAGCGCGGCTAATCTTCTCGGTTTGTTGACCATGACGCAGAGCGAGTGGCTCGCGGCATGGAATGCCGACGCCAAGCTCGATGAGGGTGAAATCGAAGCGCGCATCACGGCACGCCTGGAAGCCCGCAAGGCAAAGAACTGGGCGGAAAGCGACCGCATCCGCGATGAGCTCGCCGAGATGGGAATCCAGCTCAAGGACGCGAAGGATCCCACAACCGGCGAATTCACCACAACTTGGGAAGTTATGCGGTGACTGTTCAATCAGATACTACGGTCATCCCGGCAGTCATTGCCGGGACCCAACGTTCGCCGGGGAGTCCGCTGTGCGGTCCTGTTACACCCGTGGCGTGGGTAACTGCTGGGCGTTGGATTCCGGGAACAAGCCCCGGAATAACGGTTGATGTTGTTGGTTTACCCTCTAACCCGCGTGGCCAACAGTCACGATGGTTGAGCGGCACCTGGCGCCGGGGTTGCCAGAATTCAGGGCATAGCATGCGCAAACCTGTGTTCGCGAATATCGGAGGGACAGCCCAATGAGCAATGATCCAAGCCAGCCGCCCTTCACCAAGCACCGCCGCTATTATTTGTTCATAAAGATCGCCGTGCTTTTGATAGCCGCTTATGTTGCCCTGCGCCTGTTCGGTTTCGCGTGAGAGAACAGAATGACAAAAGAACGCCTTTACCTCTTCGACACGACGCTGCGCGACGGTGCGCAGACGACCGGCGTCGCCTTTAAGCTCGAAGACAAGCGCCGCATCTGCAAGGTTCTGGACGATCTGGGCCTCGACTACATTGAGGGCGGATATCCCGGCGCTAACGCGACCGACACGGAGCTATTTGCGAGCAAACCGGATTTTGCCAACGCAACGTTTACCGCGTTCGGTATGACAAAACGTGCCGGTCGATCACTTGAAAACGATGTCGGCTTTCAGGCCCTGCTGCAGTCCGAAGCAGACGCCATCTGCATCGTCGCCAAGTCGTGGGACTACCACGTTCGCGTTGCGCTCGGCATCACTAACGACGAGAATTTGGAGAGCATTGCTCAGTCGATCTCGGCAATCGTCGCCACGGGTAGAGAGGCGATGCTCGACTGCGAACATTTCTTCGATGGTTACAAAGGTAATCGCGACTATGCCGTCGCAGTCGCGCGCACGGCTTACGAGGCCGGTGCCCGCTGGGTCGTGTTGTGCGACACAAACGGTGGCACGTTACCTCATGAAATTCATGACATCGTGACGGACGTCGTGACGGTCGTGCCTGGTACACACCTGGGCATCCACACTCACAACGACACCGAAAATGCAGTGGCCAACTCGCTCATGGCTGTGCGCGCCGGTTGCCGTCAGATCCAAGGCACGTTGAATGGCCTCGGTGAACGGTGTGGCAACGCCAATCTGACATCGATCATCCCAACGCTGCTTTTAAAGAGCGAATTTGCCGAACACTTCGAAACCGGAGTGACGCCGGCCCGCCTGCGTACGCTGACACATGCCAGCCGCGTGCTCGATGAAATCCTCAATCGCAGCCCGTACAAACACGCACCTTATGTCGGGGAAAGCGCTTTTGCGACGAAGGCGGGCATTCATGCGTCGGCAATTCTGAAAGAGCCCGAGACCTACGAACACGTAGCTCCCGAATCCGTCGGTAACACGCGTCGTCTGCTGATCTCCGATCAGGGCGGACGTTCTAACATTCTTGCCGAACTCGATCGTCTTGGCATCGCCATCTCAAAGGACGATCCACGCATCGGCAACTTGCTCGAAGAGGTCAAAGAACGCGAAGCTAAGGGCTACACTTACGAGTCTGCCGAAGCATCTTTCGAACTGCTGGCCCGGCGTGCGCTGGGCGAGGTGCCGAAATACTTCACCGTCGATAGCTTCCGCGTCATGGTCGAACGACGTCACAATGCCGTCGGCGATCTCGTGACTGTATCCGAAGCGACGGTGAAGGTGTTCATCAATGGCGACCGCGAACCGTTATGGTCCGTTGCCGAAGGCAATGGCCCGGTCAACGCGCTCGACGGCGCACTTCGCAAAGACCTCGGTCGCTACCAGAAATATATCGAGGGCGTGGAACTCGTTGACTACAAGGTGCGTATCCTGACGGGCGGCACCGAAGCCATCACGCGCGTGCTAGTGGAAAGCCACGACACGACAACAGGTGCGCGTTGGATCACTGTCGGAGTCTCGCCCAATATAATTGATGCAAGCTTCGAGGCGCTGCTCGACTCCATCAACTTCAAGCTGATGAAGGACAGCGCCCCCGCAGAGCATGTCAAGGTCGTGTCGCGATACTAGACTCAAAGACGCCAGTTTGCTCCGGCGGTGCATCTTCCAGGCCACACAGGCTGTGCAAAGCGTTGGAGATTTAAATTTTCCAACCGCTCTACGCTGCCGCATCTGTGCTGATCTGGTAGTCTCAATCGTAGACTGGCTGTGGAATGCGTTTTCCGCGGTGAAAATTGTAAAATGGGGCACCGCGACCGAACATGGTGAAAACGAGTTCGATTTGCTTTGGGGCGTTAGCGCTTTCCCTTGCGGTTTATCTGTCTGCTGCGACACCAGTTGTTGCGCAAGACGGGTATGACGCTCCGTCCGGCATGAGTGTCGGCCTTGGCGGCGTCGTCGCGATCAAACCGAAATATGAAGGCTCGGACGAATACGACGTCTACGGCTTCCCTATAATTTTTCCGCAGTTCGGCGGTGGTAGCGGATTTGCGGACCGCATCAAAATCCGTGGCGCGGATGACGTTCGCCTGAGGGTGTTTGAAACCGGTGGTTTCGAGGTGGGCCCGCTTGCCGGCTATGCCTTCGGACGGGACGAGGACGACGGCGATCTGCTTCGGGGACTAGGTGACGTTGATGACGGCATCGTCTTGGGTGCCTACGCAGGCTATCGCTTTGGTGTCGTACTGCTCGACGTTTCCTATCACCACATCGTGTCGGGGGACGACACGGGCTACCAGATCCGGTTCGGTGGCGAAATCGAACAGCGCGTTGCCAGCAACGCTATCGTCACAGCGCGCGTTGGCGCGACATTTGCTGACGACAATTATATGGACACTTACTTCGGCATATCCGCTGCGCAGTCCGCGTCCTCGGTTGCCGGTCTTTCAGCATATGATGCGACCAGCGGTATCAAAGACGTTCACTTTGAATTGGGTACACGGATCGACCTGACAGATCGTTGGCAATTGCGGGCTGGCGCGCGCTACGGCCGCTTGCTCGGTGACGCAGCCGATAGCCCGATCGTGGAAACCGAAAACCAGTTCTCGGGCATGATCGGCGCCGCATACCGCTTTGATTTCGGCGGCTACTGAGCCGCAAGCGTTTAGCGATAACGTCTCAAAGAATTTGGGGCTGGTTCTCGAAGAACCAGCCCCTTTTTTATATCAAGCGTTACTGTGCGCGTTCGACGTTCTTTTCAGACGTCCAGGGTCTACCCCCACCACCCCGGCGGGGCCGGTTCTGGTTGGCGCGATGTCCGCCGCCACTGCCCTGACCCTCTCCACGGTGATGAGCATGCGCATGCGGCGAACCGCGATGGGCCCGCTCGGGCCGCGCCGAGGCGTTATCATCGGCTCGCTTGTGGCCGGGCGCGCGAGGAGCAGGAGCACCATTGAGTTGGTCGGCGCGACCTTCTGCGTGGCCGTCCCTGCGCCGCGGGCCACCGTTGCGAGAAAAACGATGCGGCTGTCCCTGACGACCGGCGGCGCCTCTGGCGGGACCACGCTCGGGCTCGCGGACTTCCGGCAAACGAACGGCCAATGCTTGGTCGCCGCGGCGGTCCTCTGAAGGGATCTTCTGGCGGGTAACGCGTTCGATGTCGCGTAACAAGCCGCGCTCTTCGCCGTCGCAGAAGGAAATCGCGACACCCGACGTGCCAGCTCGTGCAGTCCGCCCGATGCGGTGAACATAAGCTTCCGGGACTTCGGGAAGTTCAAAATTAATGACGTGAGAGACTTGATCGATGTCGATGCCGCGCGCTGCGATATCGGTAGCGACCAACACGCGGATCTTGGCGTTACGGAACGCGTGAAGGGCCCGCTCACGCTGGCTTTGGCTCTTGTTGCCATGAATGGCAGCCGCAGGGATGTTCGCGACCTCGAGCTGACGCGCGACCCGATCGGCGCCGCGCTTGGTACGCGTGAAGACAAGCGTGCGCGTCATGCCCTGATCGGCCAGGAGATCCAAGAGAAGCGCCCGCTTACGAGGACGTTCCACGTGAATCACTTTTTGAGCGATACGCTCGACGGTCGTTGATTCCGGCGTGACGGAAACTTTTATGGGATCGGTTAGAAGCTCGCCTGCGAGTTTGCCGATGTCTGTGGGCATCGTCGCAGAGAAGAACAGGTTTTGTCGTTGTCGCGGCATAAAAGAGACGACGCGACGGATAGGCTTCACGAAGCCGAGGTCGAGCATCTGATCGGCTTCATCGAGTACCAGGAATTCTGTTGCCGACAGATCGATGTCGCCTTCCTGCATGTGGTCTATAAGCCGACCAGGTGTCGCGATCAGCACATCAACGCCGCGCGCCATTGCGCGTCGTTGCGGACCGGCGGGAACGCCACCGAAAACTACTGTTTGCGAGATCCCAAGCTTGCGGCCGTACGTTTTGACCGAATCTCCGATCTGGCTTGCCAGTTCGCGGGTCGGGCTTAAGACGAGCACACGGCACCCACGCCGGATAGGCGCGCGCTTATTCTGGCTTAGGAGCTGCAGAATGGGCAAAGAAAAGGCAGCGGTCTTGCCAGTACCGGTTTGTGCGATACCGAGCAAATCCTTGCCTGCCAGGACACTGGGAATAGCTTGCGCCTGAATTGGCGTCGGGTTTGTGTAGCCTTCGGCGTCGAGCACTTCGAGAAGCGCGGTGCAAAGGCCAAGTTCATGAAAAGAAGTCAAATGTATTCCTTCTCGCGAATATTCGCGCGAACGGCCGCCTACAGTTGGCGAAGGTAATTCGCCAACGAGAGACGCGGGGTTTCTGGCGACAACCCGCGTGACTAAGGGCTGTCAGGATGAGTAGGGAATATTCGCTCGGCAGGGGACATCGGCGAAAGCTTTACGGTGCCTTCAATCCCATCACGCATCTGGAGCGTAGAACCGCTCTCTGAGCGACGATTGCCTTGTCACATGCTGCGTCGCACAAGTCAACGGAAACTAGAGTGGCCGCTTGCCGCAGTGACCACACGGCCACGCACCCCGACAAACGCTATAATACACTGATGCAGCACGAGTATTTCGTTATTGCTCACGGAGTGATTAGCTTTCGTGCAGCATCAGTCGGACTTAATTGACCGGTCAAGATCTCGTCAGCCAGTTTGTCGACACCGCCATCCTTGTCTGACTTGATACGTTGCGCGACCAAATCTGCGGCGGCGCGAGCAATTAAATAACGGGCCCGGCGCCGGCGGCGATCTACGGCGTTTTCCGCAAGGATTGGTTGACCGATCTTTTCAATCGCCGTCATAAGCTCTGGCACGCCGGCACCGGTTGTCGCCGTGGTTTTGAGAACCGGCACCTCGGAGCGATTGCCCGCGCGGATCGACAGAGCGCCCATGAGCTGCTGCATCGTCCGCTCTGCGCCGTCCCGATCGCCTTTGTTGACGACGAGAATATCCGCGATTTCCAGAAGGCCGGATTTCATCGCCTGAATATCGTCACCGAGCCCAGGCGCCGAAATAACGATGCGAATGTCGGCGACTTCCGCCACATCGACCTCGCTTTGCCCGGTGCCAACAGTTTCCAACAGAATGAGGTCAAAGCCCGCCGCATCTAACGCATCAATGATCCGAACGGCTGCCGGCGACAAGCCGCCAAGATAACCTCGGCTCGCGAGCGAACGCACGAACACACCATCATCATCCAGCGCTGCCGTCATACGGATCCGGTCGCCCAGAATAGCGCCGCCGGAAATCGGACTCGACGGATCGACGGCGATGACGCCGACTCTAAGGTTCTGGGTGCGAGCATGCCGGATAAGTGCGTTGACAAGCGTCGACTTCCCTGCCCCGGGAGGACCAGTCAGGCCGATAACGAGCGCGCGGCCCAGATGCGGTTGGAGAGCCCGCAGCAACGCCGGAGCCGACGTCGAAAGACGTTCGAGTTCCGTGACAGCGGACGCGATAGCTCGCCGCTCGCCGGCGAGGAGCCGCGCGACCTGATCCGAAATTGAAGCGTCTGCAACCTGTGCCGGGGGCTGCTCCGCCACGTGGGGCTTATTCTGGTTCATGGCAATCGCTGATACGCGTACCGGCGTCAGTGATCAAGAGAGTGCCAGAAAGCACCGGTTAACTCACAACCTTAACGTCGCTTCCGCGGGCCACCTCGTTTGTGCCCACCCCTGGAGCGCTGGTGACGTTTTACGCTCGCCCGGCCGCGTTTATTCGCCCTGTGCCGCTTATGTACACGCGACCGTGCTTTCGATCGGCGGTGGGCCTTACGTTTGCGTTTTATGTGTTGATTGGCACGGGTTTGCTTTTTGCGTTTGACCGAGCGCTTGATATGCCGCCTAGCGTTTTTCTTGACCTTGGCCGCTTTCCGCGTGTTGCGTGCCCGATGCTCGGCACGCCGTTCCGAGCGCGCTTTGCGCGACTTATGAACAGCGCGACGATCTCTGAAGCGCCGGACGTCCGAACGTTTGGCCCGATGGGTTTTGCTGCGATGCTTGCGCGCACGACGTTCTTCGATTTTACGAACGCGGCTCTTGATATCCTGGCGCGCCGAACGGCGATGCTGCTTCGCGTGGCTCCGAGGGCGATAAACCTGTCGGATCTGACGTTTGCCGCGGTGATGCGCGTGGCGCCGCGCGCGTTTATCGTGCGAATAGACGACACGCGAAGGGCGGACATGGCGATGCGCGCGCCGACGAACATCTCTCAGTGAAACACCCCGGTTTACGACGCGGCGGTGCCTCCAGCGCGCATAGGGGCCGCGGCGAGAGTTTCGATAAAAGCGGTGATACCGGTGCCGGGGTGCGAGATGCCGGTAGATGTGAGGTTCAACGAACAGCGAATAAGCAGCAAATACCCAGAACGGCTCATATAGCGGGTCTTCATAGATAACCGTGTGAGGAACGTATCGTGGGCCTCGGTAGTCGGAACGCGTGGGAGGGTCGGGAGGCAGCGGGGCCCAGCCGACATATTCATCCGTTTCGCGCCAGGCGACCCAGGCCGGAGCCCATGTCGTTCCCGGAACCCAGAACCACCCTAGATTGTCAGCGCGTGACCAGCGGCCGTAGTGGTACACCACCCAGCCGAAGGGCTCCTCGGAAACCCATGTCCAGCCGGATTGTTCATCGTAGGCCCACTGACCAAGTGTGTAGGGTCGCCATGTTTCATCGACATTAGGGATCCACACGATGCCGAAGTCATCGTGCTGCTGCCAGCGGCCAAAATCCGATACCGCATTAATGAGAACATCTAGGTCAACATCCGCCTTCGGTGCGGACGAGGTTTGGTCAGAGTAGGCTTCTTGCGACGTTACGACGGCAAACAAAGTAAGAGAGGCAACCGCAGTTACTGCTGCGAGCGTCACCATGCGTAACGATGAGAGAAGAGATGTAATTGGTCGGCAAGACACGATACCTCCTTCCAGATGGGCGTTCGGATCATGCTGACGAGCCGGCGGACCACGCCAAACCGCAAACGCTATCAGTTCCGTCTCAGGCGCTGACGGAAACTCCGATTTCAAATCATTATATGGGAAAATTGTACGGAATAATGAGGGGTAACAAAATTCTGTTCACGGCGTGTTCTACTCGAGGCGACTAGAACCAGACGCCGGGCCACCGATACCGCGGCCGCATCTCGATCGGGCCACAGCCAATGAGGGACACCATGGGTTCTTCGACGATACCAAGCTGCGGCATCCGCTCTTGAGGCACGAGGTTGCGCAGGCGGGATACGCGCTCTTCAGTCAGCGGATGGGAACGCAACAATGATGGCTGCGGCGTTCGTCGAGCCGGCACGGGAAAGGCAAGATCTTCCCAAAAATGCCCTGTCGAATTGTCTAGTCGGCTGAGCGCAGAGGCGAGCCCCAAGGGATCGCCCGTCAACATTGCGCCTTCCCGGTCGGCGTCGAATTCGCGCGTTCGCGATAACGCCAGCTGCAACAAGCTCGATAGGGCGGGTGCGAGGTAGAGCAACGCAATGCCAAACCATGACACGGTCATGTCGCCCGTCGTAAGCGCCAACAGGTTGGTGATCGCGAAGTAAAGCGCAACATACGACATCACCTGTACGTACCGGGTCATGACATCGGCCACGTTCATTAGCCACAGATCATTATTGCGGATGTGGCTCATCTCATGCCCGATGACGCCGATGATCTCGCGCATTGTCAGCCGCCGCAGGAGACCCTCCGTCACTGCAATGGCTGAATGTTTCGGATTGCCCGTCGCAAACGCATTCAATGTGGCGCTCGGAATAACGTAGAAGTCAGGCCGTGCGGGTAACTCAGCACGCGCACTCAACTCATCGATGATGCGCGAAAGTTGGTCGTGTCCCGGCGGTTGAAGTTTTCCACGATAAAGCCGCATCACCATTTCTGGCGGGATTTGGGGGGCAATGAGCGACAGCACGCCCACCGAGACGAATGCCGCAACGATGCCGCCCGCTCCGAACAGCAGATAGGCGCCCGCCGCCAGAACGAGAGCAATGCCGCCGATCAGCAAAATCGAATGCACAAAGTTGCTGCGCTGGTGCGCTTCTACTTGCGCCGGATCAAGCAACGGACTGGACACACTGAAACCCCGAATGACTAAGCGCACGCGTCTTGCCGAACGGTCTAGGGCGCACCATGCAGGATGCCATGGCGAGCCCTATGTCGGCAATCATAGTTCCGCGCTCGTCGGGTGTCGCCCGACCTTAAAACTTAGCAAGTACGGATTCTTCTGAAGCCCCATTTTGCGCGGATTCGCACGCTTCAACAGCAGCATCGACAATGTCCTCAGCGCGCGAAACCACCGTGAATTTCAGATGTAGGGTCTCACGGATAAACGCTTGCGCTTTCATGTGCTCGAAAAGAGTGAGAAGCGGATCCCAGAAATTGTTGATGTTGGCAATAATGATCGGCTTTTGGTGCTGACCGAGTTGCGACCACGTGAGCTGCTCAACGAGTTCCTCCAGCGTACCCACGCCGCCAGGCAGAGCGACGAACGCATCTGAGCGATCAAACATAAGCTGTTTGCGCTCGTGCATGTTGGCCGTGACGACCAATTCGTCTGCGGCGCGGAGCATGTGTTCGCGTACCGTGAGAAATTCCGGAATAATACCCGTAACACGGCCACCGTGAGCAATTGTCGCTTCCGCCACCTCACCCATCAGCCCTAAACCGCCGCCACCATAGACGAGCCCGATGCCCGAGCGCGCCAGATCGTGTCCAAGGGTGCGCGCCGCTTCAGCGTAGACTGGCACGGAACCGGGACCGGAGCCGCAATAAACACAAATATTCCTCAGTCCGCCCCGGCCTCGCGCGGCGGGAGCCTGCAAGTGAACCTTTGACTCGGAACGAATTTTCTTCTGCATAGTGTCTTTTTTCCTTCGGGAAGGGGCATGACGCTGCCGGATCGTTTTGCACCATTGCGATGACGACCTGACGAAGCGCTGAGCCCTCCTCTATTATTTAGGTATTACTCTGGGCCGAAAAGGGGCATGGCGGCGCCGGGGCCTTATTCAATCGGTTGATCGCTAAGAAGACGCGGGGGAAATGAGAGGCCGATCTGCAACGCATTGTGGAGGTGTTGCCCCCTCCGTCTTGGCTGCCGTCAGCTTCTCCGCTAAGCTCCCGGCAATTGCGTACATCACAGGGTGCGCAGTTAAAAAATACGGGGAATTTCAAGTTATTACGCTCTGTCCGTTGGGGGGACGGTACGATGTACTTGCCACGTCCTCCAGTGGTGCTGGCGGCTTGTTGGATGACGGGAGTTTTAGTGTGCGTGGTGAACGCGCATAGCCCCGTCCTTGTTCCCGCATCGCCACAGCAGTCCGCAACAAAGATCCTGGCGTCGACGGGCGAAACGCCGCTCTCTGACGCGTTGGCGCCGTCGCGTGCATGGGCGCAAACCCCCGACAAAGCGGCTGCGAGTTTAATCCCGACCTTTACACGCATTATCATATCGTTACCGGCGGATATCAGCTTTGAGGGCACAGGTGCGCCGGGCGACGAGATCACGCTCTATATCGACGGCGATCGGACGGTAGCGACACGCGTTGATGGCGAAGGCCAATGGCGCGTTGCCCTCGCTCAGTCCCTTCCACCGGGGGATTATGCCGCGATGGCGGTCGCGACGTCCTCGCCGGGCGCAACACCTAAGAGTTCGGAAGAAGTACGCATCGCTATCCCGCAACTCGCACCGCCCGTTTATGCGCCACCGGATACGGTGTCACACGCCGATGTGGAGCCACCCAACGCGGCTACCCGTCGTCGCGCCGCCGAATTGGCGCGCGATGCCAACAGTTATTTTGACAAACTGACGGCTGAAAAGCCGACAACATCTAAAAGCGATCAGCGCGGTCAGGTTCCCGAGCGGAACGATGGCGATATAAAAACGAGCGAGCCGCGAAATTCTTACAGCGGCATCGCGGGGTGGTTCGCGCGTGCTAGGAGTGAATACAATGAAGTGCTGGTCGCCGGGCTGTCCGATCCCAACCGCCGCGGGAGCATCGCCCAAAACCCAGAACAAGACTTAGCGGTCAAGCCACCGCTTCCTGAACGTCCGGATGATGGTGTCAGCTATATCCAGATCGCGATGAATTGGCTGCAGCAAGCTAACCGTGAATACCAGGAGCAGCTGGTTGACCAATTGAAAAGGCGCGGAGCTGCCGAGCGGCTTGCTGTCCGCGAGAAAGCACCTGCAGACGGACATACAGACGTAGCTGCTCTATCAAACCAAACGGAGCAGCCTGCAGAAGAGGCGACAACTACGAAGACGGGTCGAGAGGTCGACGAAAAACGTCACGCCGCCCTCAAGACAGAAGAAGAAAGACAGGCCTCAGAGCCGCGCCGTTTGGAGGAAGAGGACCGCCGCGCGGCGGAGGCAGCCGAACGTCAGCGGGTCGCCGCTGAGACGGAAGCACTAGCGCGCCGGGCGGCGGAAGAGCAGCGTCAGGTTGAAGAAGAACGTCAACGTGTTGCTCACAGCGCAGACCAAGAATCGGGGAATGCACGCGCGCTGAAGGAGCTCCTTGCCGAGCGTGAAAAATTCCCTGCACCGACGGAAATGGACGCGGTGACCATCGCTCCGACGCTCCGTGCCGCCCAAACTGATGAGACAGCGCATAGCCAACCGGCCCAACCCGAGCTGTCCGTTGCACCTGAAGCCAAAGCATCGCAATCACACGTGGCTGAGGCTGTTCCAGCGACCGCGGACATAACGGCTGAAGACGTCGCGAGCATCGCCCTGCCGGAAGCAAAGCCGCGCCAGTTGTCTCATCGAGAGCAAACCGTTTCGCTCCCCCCTGTACCGGAAGCGCGCAGGATCGTTGCGGCAGCCGTACCAATGCCCGGCGAGAAGCCGGACCGTCAGTCGGCAATAGACGTGAGGGTGGCGGAGCGCGATGTTAATGGCAGCAGCAAGCGCGAAGGTGAGCCAGCGCTCGATCGGTATCGCTGGTGCAGCAATCCAAGAGCAGGACGCACCATTACCCCGCCTGGGACGTACATCGTGGCGTATGGCGATACCCTCTGGGGCATCGCGGAACGCCACTACAATGCAGGCTACCTGTACAAACGTATCCGCCGCGCGAACCGCCGCAAGATCAGGCATTCACGCTGGATTTATCCGTGCCAGCGGCTCTGGTTGCCGCGTCTGAGAGTGTACCGCCGCTAAAGGCCGACACGGCACCACTGGCCAGAGACGATGTGGCGGGTTAGAAGGTGGGCCCGATCCAACGACCGGCACGAGTGCGCCTGCTTCTGAACTATTGTCAGCGGAGGCTGGATATTGCTGCCAGCGCACGTTTCGCAGTAACTGGCAATGCCGTTCACACCTCGCGCCGCTAAGAAGGCTAAATGAGTCCACGTTCCGCATCCCGTCGTTCACCCAGCGGTCCTCCGCTTGACCACACCTTATTGGGTGCGCGCGAGGATCACTGGATGGTCCTTAAAGGTCTGCTGCCATACGTCTGGCCGGCGGCGCGGCCGGACCTCAAACGCAACGTCGTATTCGCCTTTGCAATGCTGCTCGTTGCAAAGCTGATCACGGTCGCGACACCGATCATCTACAAAGAAGCAGTCGATGAACTGACGCGCGTGGCTAACGGTGAACTTGGTACGGTCGGAACTTTATCGCTGGTAATCACGGGGCTCATCCTGAGCTATGGCGTCGCGCGCGTCGTGATGATGGCGCTTAATCAGCTGCGCGACGTCTTCTTCACGAAGGTCGGACAGCACGCTGTCCGCGAGCTGAATAAGAAAACCTTCGAACACCTGCATCGTCTCAGTCTCCGCTTTCACCTTGAACGGCGTACCGGAGGGCTCTCGCGTGTCCTGGAGCGCGGCGCGCGCGCCATAGAGCTCATCATTCGCATGGGCATTCTCAACGTGGTGCCCACCGCGATGGAGCTGCTCCTCGTCTGTGGAATCCTGTTCTTTTACTTCGACATGTTCTACGTGCTGATCGTTCTTGCGACAGTCGCACTTTACATGTGGTTCACGTTCGCAGCTTCGGAGTGGCGTATAGCTATTCGCCGCGAAATGAATGACAGCGACACCGAGGCCAACACGAAGGCCATTGATAGCTTGCTGAACTTCGAGACCGTCAAGTATTTCGGTAACGAGGATCTGGAAGCGCGACGCTTCGACAAGTCCATGGCGCGCTATGAGCAGGCTGCGATCAAGACGTACTACTCCCTTGCCATCCTCAACACGGGCCAAGCCGCAATTTTCACGGCCGGCATGACCGCCGTGATGTGGATGGCCGCTCGCGGCATTGCCGCCGGCACGCACACCATCGGCGATTTCGTGATGATCAACGCGCTGATGATCCAGCTTTACATGCCGCTGAATTTCATGGGCATGGTTTATCGAGAGATCAAACAGGGCTTGGTCGATATCGAAGTCATGTTTGCGATCATGCGCGAAAAGCCTGAAGTCCGTGACGCGCCGGACGCGCGCCCGCTCGTCCAAACGGAAGGAACTATCCGATTCGAGAATGTGTCGTTCTCTTATGATCGCGAGCGTACGATCCTCAAAAACATTTCATTTGAGGTGCCGGCAGGAAAAATGGTGGCGATCGTCGGCCCCTCTGGGGCGGGTAAATCGACGATCAGCCGCATACTCTTCCGCTTCTATGACATCGATTCCGGCCGTGTGACGATCGACGGACAGGATATCAATAAGGTCACGCAAACTTCTCTTCGAGCGGCCATAGGCGTGGTGCCTCAGGACACAGTTCTTTTCAACGACACCATTCTCTACAACATTCGCTATGGCAGCCCTGATGCGAATGAAGAGGAGGTCATGGCGGCGGCCAAAATGGCCCAGATCGATGGCTTTATCAGGATGCTGCCCGACGGCTACAAAACCATGGTGGGTGAGCGTGGCCTCAAATTGTCCGGCGGTGAAAAGCAACGCGTCGCAATTGCGCGGACCTTGCTTAAGGGACCGCCAATTTTGATCCTGGACGAGGCCACCAGCGCACTTGATAGCCATACGGAAAAGGAAATTCAGGACGCGCTCGATCAGGTTGCCAAGGACCGCACGACACTCGTCATCGCACATCGCCTCTCAACGATCGTGCATGCCGACAACATTCTCGTCTTGGAAAAGGGACAGCTAGTTGAGCAGGGCACCCACGGCGAGTTGATGGCCAAGGGCGGGCTCTACGCCAGCCTCTGGAACCGGCAGCGCGAAGCCGAGAAGGCCCGCGAGGAATTGGCCCACGCTATAGAAGAAGCCGAACGTGTAGGCGCCATTCCCCGGAAGGCCGACGCATGCGATACCTTTGAATGACGGATGTCTGCTGTCAGCCCTAGCCGGAGAATTCTTCGCGGCCATAGCCCTGCAGATACAGAAGGGCACGTAAATCGCTGTGGTTGAGAGAAACCCTCGCAGCGGAAGCAACGACGGGCTTCGCACGGAACGCGACTCCTAGGCCAGCTGCAGCTATCATGCCGAGATCGTTTGCGCCGTCCCCTACGGCAAGCGTATCGCCAAGGGGAATATTCAACTCTTTGGCAAAGCGTGTGAGCGCGTCTCGCTTGCCTTCCTGGCCGAGGATGGGTTCAACAACACGGCCCGAAAGCGTGCCGTCCGCGATCTCAAGCACGTTGGCTTGATGGTCATCAAAGCCGACGACCTCCGCCACACGTCCGGCGAAAATTGTAAACCCTCCGGAGACGAGGGCACAAAACGCGCCGTGCTCTTTCATTGTCTCCACCAGAGTGCGTGCTCCCGGCATCAGCGAAATACGTGTCCCGAGCACAGCCTCAAGCACGTCCGACGAGAGCCCTTTGAGTAATGCAACGCGCGTTCGAAGGCTTTCATCGAAATTCAGTTCCCCCTGCATCGCCCGCTCGGTGATGCTAGCCACTTCGTCCCCGAGACCGACGGCATCGGCGAGTTCGTCAATGCACTCCTGCTGGATGATGGTGGAATCCATGTCGGCCAGCAGCAGGCGCTTGCGACGGCGGGGACCTTCGTCGGGTACGATATTGATGTCGACAGGCAGGCCGATTGTAGCTGTTTTTGCTTGTTTCTTGACGTGCGCGCCCCCATCGGCCTGGGCGACAAATTTGAGTTCCCACGCCTCGCCTTCACACAGCCACCGTTGATCGATGACGGCGTCTTTGGCGAGAAGCCGCGCCATCGTATCCGTCAGCGTTCGGTTAAGGCAGGGTGCATCGTGTGCGCACGTTGCGATAAGAATCTGCCCATTGGAATCGGTCATCGCGCGCCAAAAGTCCGGTAAGGAGGGCCACGTTGTCTCGCGGATTGAGCGAGCTCGGGTTAAGCTAAGTCATATGGAACAAAATCGGGCAATTCTTATCGCAGGGCCGACAGCAAGCGGCAAGTCGGCCTTAGCGATAGCCATCGCCAAGTCCTGCGGCGGAACGATTATCAATGCCGATTCAATGCAGGTTTATGCGGAGCTAAGGATTCTGACAGCCCGTCCGATGCCCGCCGACGAGGAAATTGCGCCACACCGCCTTTATGGCCACGTCAGTGTCACCCAAAATTATTCCGTTGCTACCTGGCTAAAAGATGTCGAAGCGGTAATTCGCGATGTGCGCGCCTCGGGGGGCGTCCCGATTATCATCGGCGGGACAGGCCTTTACTTCATGGCTTTGACACGCGGCCTTTCCCCAGTGCCATCCATACCCGACAATATACGCAGATACTGGCGGCAGGCGGCGTGTGAACGCCCGGTGGGAGAGCTTTATCAGGAGCTATGCCGCCGGGATCCTATTACGGCTGCGCGGCTGCGCGAAAGCGATCGCCAGCGCATCGTGCGCGCCCTTGAGGTGTACGAAGCCACGGGAACACCATTGGCACAGTGGCAGGAAAAGCCCGGCACGCCGCTCCTTAGCCCCGCGGAGTATGTTGGCCTCGTCGTCGATCGTCCCCGCGAGGACCTTTATGCTCGTGCGGATACCCGCTTCGCCCAGATGATCTCTGAGGGAGCTTTGGAAGAGGTCGTCCTTATGAGGTCAATGCAACTTGATCCCGATTTGCCGGCAACCCGGGCATTGGGGCTGGCGCCGCTGATGGCGTGCACAGCAGGAGAAATATCCCTTGAAGAGGCTTCGGGGCTCACGTGTCGAGATACCCGACATTACATTCGGCGGCAGCTAACGTGGCTGAGGCGAAATATGATTTCGTGGAAATGGATTCAAACGAAAGAAATGGAACAAATTAAGCGATCAGGCTTTAGTTTCGTTGACTGACCTCACTGCATCCGCCACATAGGGCGGACTGGGCAGGCCTGACCGGCCACCGGCCTTCATAAAACGGCTATTCAAATCGACCTGCCTCTAACGAGAGGAGACTTAAAAGTTATGGCGAGAACGATGACGGGCGCCGAAATGGTAATCAAGGCGCTGGCAGACCAGGGCGTCGAGCATGTTTTCGGTTATCCTGGTGGTGCTGTTCTGCCAATTTACGATGAGCTGTTTCAGCAGGAAAAGGTCCGTCACATCCTCGTTCGTCAGGAAGGTGGGGCCGTCCATGCAGCCGAAGGCTATGCACGCTCGACGGGCAAGGTCGGCGTTGTTCTTGTGACCTCAGGTCCGGGTGCGACGAATGCCGTGACCGGGCTCACCGACGCTTTGATGGATTCGATCCCCGTCGTCTGCATAACGGGGCAGGTCCCGACGCATCTGATCGGCAATGATGCATTTCAGGAATGCGATACCGTCGGCATCACGCGTCCGTGCACAAAACACAACTGGCTCGTTAAGGACGTGAACGACCTGTCGCGCGTCCTGCATGAAGCTTTCCAGATCGCCAAGTCAGGACGCCCCGGACCGGTTGTCGTCGACATTCCAAAGGACGTGCAGTTCTCCACGGGCAATTACGTCGGTCCGTCGAACGTACAGCACAAAACGTATAAGCCGCGCATGAAGCCGGATCAGATGGCCGTCCGCAAGGCCGTCGACCTGTTGGCCAATGCCAAGAGGCCGATCCTCTATACGGGCGGTGGCGTCATTAATTCCGGGCCGAAAGCAAGTCTGCTGCTGCGGGAGTTCGCCAAGCTGACGGGCTACCCGGTCACATCGACCCTGATGGGGCTCGGCGCATTTCCGGCCTCTGATCAGCAGTTTCTAGGAATGCTCGGCATGCATGGCACTTACGAAGCCAACATGGCCATGCACGATTGCGACGTTATGATCTCCATCGGCGCGCGGTTTGACGACCGCATCACCGGGCGGCTCGATGCCTTCTCGCCGAATTCCAAGAAAATCCACATCGACATCGATCCCTCCTCGATCAACAAGAACGTTCGCGTTGATATTCCGATCGTCGGTGATGTCGCCTACACGCTGGAAGACATTTTGCGCGTCTGGAAGGCGAAGGCGCCTCAACTCGAAAAGGCTGCCCACAAAACTTGGTGGAAGCAGATCGATAAGTGGCGGATGAAGAAGTCGCTTTCTTACAAGCAGAACGAAGACGTCATCATGCCGCAATACGCGGTGGAACGACTCTATGAACTGACGAAAGATCGCGACCCTTATGTCACGACCGAAGTCGGTCAGCATCAAATGTGGGCGGCGCAATTCTTCAAATTCGAAGAGCCCAACCGCTGGATGACATCGGGCGGTCTCGGAACCATGGGCTACGGCCTCCCGGCGGCTATTGGCGCGCAGTTGGCACACCCCAAGTCGCTGGTTATCGACATCGCTGGCGATGCCTCGATCCTCATGAATATCCAGGAGGCGTCGACCGCCGTTCAGTACCGTCTTCCGGTGAAAGTGTTCATCCTGAACAACCAGTACATGGGCATGGTGCGCCAGTGGCAGCAGTTGCTGCACGGCAACCGCCTTTCCGAGAGCTATACGGAGGCATTGCCCGACTTCGTCAAGCTCGCCGAAGCCTATGGCTGGAAGGGGATGATCTGCGACAAGCCCGGAGACCTGGATGACGCTATCCGTGAAATGATCGATACGCCGGAGCCGGTGATCTTCGATTGTCGTGTGGCAGCGCTCGCCAATTGCTTCCCGATGATCCCGTCGGGCAAGGCGCACAATGAGATGCTGCTAGGCGAGGACGTTTCCGACGAAGATGTCGAAAATGCCATCGGCGAAGAGGGCAAGGTGCTCGTCTGACCCAAGCCGGGTCTTTGGAAGTTACCGATTGGGCGCCGGCAATCGCTGTCGGCGCCTTCCGCTCGGACGAATGAACAGCAAATCCGTGGGCACAGCAGGCAAAGGTTAGCGGCGCGAACTGAGACCGAGTTTGCCGCCCCGTTGAAGACGTCATCGAATACGGAACTCTGTTTGGTTATGGCCCGGACTGTATCGATACAGGCGAGAAAAACGCTGAAGTCCAGAAGGATTTCCGCATGAAAATCCTATTTGTCGGGCCCGGTAATAATCACAAGTACGGGGGAGGCTTCTACTACGCCTTCCATCGGCGCTTGATCAACGGCTTCATCCGGTCCGGCCACTTCGTCTACGCCTACAGCGATCGAGACACGGCTGATTACGCGCTGGGTGTTCGCCAAATTGGGAGCTGGCTGGCCAACAAGCGTTTGCTCGACATAGCCAAAGAGCTGCGGCCGGAAATGATGGTTCTCCTGCTCAGCTATTTGATTACACCGCAAACGGTGCGTCGTATTCGCGAATTGGTGCCGGGCATTAAGATCGCCGCGATCTGTATTGACGATATCGACCATGAAAGACCGGCTGCGCAATTCCGCTATCTATTAGAGGCGGCCGATGCGGGCTTTGCCACGACAGGCGGGGAGACCCTCCAGGATTTTGCGGGAAGCAAACCTGTCGCGTTCATCCCGAACCCCATCGATCTTTCAATCGATACGGGACAAGCCTTCGCCGAAACGAAACATCGCTTCGAGCTTTTTTTCGCCTGTCACCAGCCGCCAGTCGATGCGCGCTGGCAGTTCATAGCCGCACTGCAAAAAGAACTGCCTTCGAGCATTCGCGTCGGACTGTACGGAAACAAAACGGGGGACGCGCTGCGCGGCGCTGACTACGTCGATACGCTGTCCCACACGAAGATTGGTCTCAACCTTAACCGTCGCGATGGTGACTTATACGCTTCCGATCGCATGGGCCAGTTCCTGGGTAACGGCCTGCTCCTGGCGACGCCCACGGCGTCAGGTTATGACGCCGTGTTTAGCGAAGACGAGATGCTGTTCTTCGATGGTCTTGCTGACCTATCGAGGAGGCTCGTCACCGCGCTGGGGCCTGGCGAACCCTGGCGCAAGATGGCACGCGCCGGGCGCGAGAAGGCAATCGCGACCATGAATGAGACATGCGTTGCCCGTTTCATCTGCGATTTCACGATGGGCGGCACCTGGGCGCAGAACTGGACGTTCTCCGAGCATGCGTTTGCAGCGGGGAGCAATGTTCGGCAACGGGATCTCGTTGCCACCACTCATTGAAGCGGAACGTCGCAATGCATTTGATTATCGCGAATAAACTTTACTCATCGTGGTCGATGCGTCCCTGGCTTGTGATGCGTGCCATTGGGCTCGACTTCACAGAGACTGTCATTCCATTACGACAGCCGGATTCAAGTGAACGCATTCGCGAATTTTCGCCCAGTGGCAAAGTGCCAGTATTGATCTCGGGCGACGTCGTCGTCTGGGAAAGCCTCGCGATCATTTCTTATCTAGCAGACCGCTTTCCCGATAAGCCGGTTTGGCCCGGCCGAGATGCCGCGCGCGCTCATGCGAAGTCTATTTCGATGGAAATGCACGGCGGCTTTCAAGCACTCCGCCAAGCGTGCCCCATGAACCTGGGTAAGCGCTTTGCTCCGCGCGACTTCGGCGAGAACGTTGCGGCGGACGTTGCACGCATCGAAGAGATTTTCATGACGACGCGTGAGCGCTTCGCGGGGGATGGGCCATTCCTGTTTGGTGACTTCTGCGCAGCGGACGCGATGTTCGCACCGGTCGTGACACGTCTCGATACCTATCAGATCAAGGTTCGGCCTGAGACGCGGGCGTACATGGACGCTGTCCTCGCGTATCCGGAATTCGTGCGCTGGAAGCGGGAAGCCCTCAAGGAACCCTGGACAATTCACGCCTACGAAGAGGGCCATGAAGTGGTCGCTGACCTTCGCGCCGAGGCCACCGCCTGAAACAGCACCCCGTATCAGATCAAACACCATCACATAAGAAAATGGATACCGTCCTATGACACAAACGACAACGCAGTCTCACTACCCGAACCTCTCAACCCACGAAGAGATCGTTTCCCGAACGCTCTCCGTGATCGTTGACAACGAACCTGGCGTTCTCGCACGCGTGATCGGTTTGTTTTCCGGGCGTGGTTACAACATTGACTCCTTGACGGTGACGGAGACCGAGCACGAGAAGCACATCTCGCGCATCACGATCGCAACCAAAGGCACCCCGATGGTTATCGAGCAGATCAAGCACCAGCTCGAACGACTGGTGCCGGTGCACCGCGTTCATGATCTGACCGAGACAGGACAACCCTTGGAGCGCGAACTGGCCCTGGTAAAAGTTCAGGGCAAGGGCGAAAAGCGTATTGAAGCGTTGCGTATGGCGGAAATCTTTCGGGCGGAAGTGATTGATGCGTCGACAGAACACTTTGTGTTTGAGTTCAGTGCGCGTTCATCAAAGGTCGATCAGTTTATTTCAATCATGAACGAACTCGGCCTCGTCGAAGTCGCCCGTACCGGCATCGCGGCAATCGCACGCGGACGCGGGCTTGTCTGAGCTGGTGTAGCGCAGACGGTTCCGGGATCAACGATGGAAATAGGGCTGGAGGCAAGGGCAACTCGTTCATGGTAAACGGGCCAATATCCTGGTTACATGGATGCTCTACCTCTACGTAGCCGTCATTGCCCGGTCACACCTGCCTGCGAAATGATGCTCTCCGGCAGATCGAATATGATCCTGGGGCTTGCACCTTGGCCTGTCACACGGCTCAATAGGGGGCCTTGGGCGGATCGTACGTTATAAGTACGGATCTGCACTTGTGGTGCTACAAGTCGAGTTTGCGGTAACAGGATCCTCGATCCTCAAGAGTGTCGGCGACCAATAGGCACGTCAGGCACGGTGGCCAGTAGATGGCCGTCAGCCGCAACGCCAGATCGGAACGCGCGGAAATAGCCATCCGCAACGAACGTGGGAGCAGAAGGCCAGATGAGTTGCAATCCTTGGCGCTGGCTTTGGGGGCTCCTTCCGTTGGCCATACTAGTTTGGCTGACGGTGGTGGAAGAGCGCCCGCGTATCGAAGCCGACTTGACGGCGCGCACGCAGCAAGCGCTGAAGGTTGCCGGAGTCGATTGGGCAAATCTGACGTTCTCGGGTCGTGAAGGCACTTTGGCCGGACACACGTCGCATGACGCCGAACCAGAAAAGGCCATTCAAATCGCGCACAGCGTTTGGGGCGTCCGGACGTTGGCAGCCGATATCAGGCGAGCCGACGCGATAAATGATTATTTCTGGCAGGCGGAAGCGGCCGACAGCGGTATTCGCTTGGCGGGATACGTTCCTGACGAGACAAAACGCAATACCGTTATCGGATTGGTCCGCGAGCGTTTTCCCGATCGGCCGATCGACGATCGAATGAAGATCGGTCTGGGAGGCCCCGACCCCGATCCGTGGCTCAAGACGATCGGCTTTGGGTTGGACCGTCTTGGCCAAGTCAAATCTGGAAATGTAGAGGTTCACCAACTGGCGCTGTCCGTATCGGGTGAAGCGCTGTCTCATGCTGCGTACAGAAGCGCCAAGTCTGCGCTCTCCGGTGATCTGCCCCCTGGGGCCACCTTGATCGCCGATAAAATTACGCCGCCGGTCGTATCCCCTTTTAAGTGGGGTATGCAGAAGACAGCGACACAGATCGTCTTGAACGGCTACGTACCGGACCAGAGCACACGCGAGCAGCTGTTTGACAAAGCGAAAACCACATTCCCAAAGCTCGCAATCATCGACCGGATGGAAGTCGCCGGTGGAGCGCAGGAAGGATGGTATGCTGCCGCTGTTGCGGTTTTGAATAGCCTGCTAAGCCTCAGCGAGGCAGACGTACAGGCATCGGATGGCGCCATCACGTTAAAGGGGCGCACCCCCGATGAGGCGACGGCCGCGCGCGTGGTAGCTGCGCTTCAGAGTGCGCTTCCCGCGACATTCAAAGCGCGCACAGATTTGAGTTATCCGCCGCCGCCGCCGCCGATTGTTAGTCCCTTCACGACACACATTGAGATGAGGCCGGGTTTTGTAAGTCTCACGGGATATGTGCCAAGTGATGCGGCGCGGACCGCCGTGATGACGCAACTCCAGAAACTTCTGCCCGATGCGAAGTCCGTTGACAAACTCGCGCTGGGGTCTGGGGCACCGGAAGGCTGGCAGGCATGCCTCTTCGCGGGGCTGGATGCTTTGGCAAAACTTGGAAACGGCACACTCGCGTTAAGCGATCGTTCCATGCAACTCACTGGCAGAACGCGGGATGAAGCGCTTGCTGAGGCTTTGCCGGCTCAGGTGCGCGCCGCCGCCAATCGCGCATGCGACAGCAAGCTTGAGATCGCTTTGGACGTTCCCCCCGAGCCTAATCTCAAGTGGCGCGCTGAAAGCACTGGCAACGGTGAACTAACACTGGAAGGCGAGGTGCCGGATAAAGCGAGCGAGACGCTCTTGGTTAGCAGCGCCGAGCAGCTTTTCTCCGGGGCACGTTTGATCAACAAGATGACGCTTGCTTCGGGAACGTCAGAAAAATGGCAAAAGGTTTCCGTTGCTGCCTTGCAGCTCCTCGCGAAATTGCGCCGTGGTGAGGCCATCCTTGATGGCCAGCAATTGACGTTGCGCGGAGAAGCAAGCGACGCAGCGGTTGCCTCCGCAGTCAAAGATCAGATTTCGCATACGCTGCCTAAGGGGTACGTCGGAAAGCCTGAAATCATTGTGCGTTCAGAGGCCATGATCTGGGCGGATAAGGAAGCCAAGCGCAAAGCTGCTGAGGAGGCCGCGCGCCGTCAGGCTGAGGAAGCGGCGAAGCAAAAAGAAGAGGCCGATCGCGTCGCCGAAGAAGAGGCGCAACGCCAGGCGGCTGAAGCGGAAGCGCGCAAGCAGGAAGAACAAGCGCGCCTTGAGACGCAGCGGGCAACGGAGGAAGCCACACGCCGCGCTGCCGAGGAAGAAGCGGCTCAGAAGGCTGCTGAGGAAGCGCGACGTAAAGCTGAAGAGGAGGCCGACCGGCGACGCGAAGCCGAGGCGGCTGCAGCCGCAGCAGCACAAGCACGAGCTGCGAATAAGCCGAATAACGATCCATCGCCGTCAACTGAACAGCAGAAGCAACGCAAGGCGGAAGCTAGCCGTTGCGAAGAGCTGCTACAGTCTGCAGCAGCGACGGGCTCGATACGCTTCCGGTTCGCCAGTGCACGTCTTGAAAGCGGCAGCACGGGAACTCTGGACCGTTTGGTCGAGATCGTGAAGGGATGCCCAGACTTCCGCATTGAGGTCATCGGGCACACTGATGCTATCGGGCCCAGTGATCAAAATCTCATACTGTCCAAAGAGCGCGCGCAAGTTGTCATCAATTATCTGACCAATGCCGGCATCGACACGTCTCGCCTTTCGGCAACTGGATACGGTGAAACGCGTCCGATAGTACCTAATACGTCCGCGAGTAATCGGGCGAGAAACCGGCGGATCGAATTCTCTGTAAAGACGGATTGACCGGCTTCAATGTAATCGGGAGGAGACGGGCATGGATTATCTGTTCGTCAAACTGATTTGGTATCTGGCTATCGCCTTCGCCATCGGCTTGTTTGTCGGCTGGTTTTCCTGCAGCCGTGCGCGTGACTAAGCCTCGCTTGATCGCATGCGAACGGGAGTACGCGCGTAAAGGAAAAGGGCAGCTCAAATGATGTTTCTGACTTTGCAGACAGCGCTTTTGTTGCTGACGGTGTACGTGCTCGGAGCCATGTGTGGGTGCTGGTTGCACCGAATGCTCGTGGCTCCAATCAGCGCGGACGACAGCTTGGTTGCTGCAGGAGCGGCAATTTCGGATCAGCCCATGATCGAGACCGCGACAGGTCCGGCGCCGGAAGTCGCGGACCTGTCGCATGAAAATAGGTTCGAACGCGCGCTTGTTGGGACGCGTCTGAAGTCAGTCGGTGACTTGCGTTCGCAAGAGACCGCACCCGTTATCGAAGCCGGGCAGCCCCCGGCGCGCGTCGTCGTTCCGGCTCCAGCCGTTCCGCCTTATGAGCCCCCATCCACATCCCCTCCGGTTTCGCAGGGTGAAGGATTTCCGAGCTTGCCAGCCGCCGGTAGCTCGGGCGGGGTGACAGGTGCGTCAGCGCCGTTGGCGCCTTCTGTGACGCAAAGCCCTGACGACCTCACGCGCATTCATGCCATCGATGAGGAAACAGCAACGCGTTTGGCTGAACTGGGCATGGCCTCCTATGCGCGCTTGGCGGGCCTGACACGCGCAGACGTTGACAGAGTTGAAGCGAGCCTTGGCCAGCAGCGGATCTCCCGGGAGGGGTGGATCGAACAGGCCAAGCTCCTCGCGAGTGGACACGAGACGGCCTACGCACGCCGACTTTCAGGAAAAGGTGAGCCACTGCCAACCCCCGCCGAGGTCTATCGGGAGGGCATGGAGCCGGAAGTCGATACCAGCCCGGAAACGTCGGGGAGCTCGGAAGGTCTGAGAGACGCGCCGCAAGAAGCAGCTCTAGGGGAGCCTCGCGAGGATCTAAGCACGACTGAAGAGATCGCAAAGCCACCGGTTGAGGAAGGGGACGACACCTCTAACGCCGATGCCGCCGATGAAACGGCGGCAATCATGGCAGCGGCGGCTGTGCTTGCGAAAGCCCAAACCCATACAGATGACAATCAGTCGGATAACGACGAGGCATCATCCACGGCGGCCCTTGCACCTATCGATGCACCACCACCGGTCACTGATGATCTCCTGCGCATCCGCGGCATCAATGGCGATGCAGTCGCGATCTTGTCCGCGAATGGCGTGAACCGATTCGAACAGGTTGCAAATTGGAACCCAGACGAGGTGCGCCGTTTCGAAGGCTTGATTGGTCCGGTCGGACGCATCCGTCAGGAAAATTGGATAGAACAGGCGCAAATCCTTGCCGGTGGAGGCGAGACTGCTTTTTCTCGTCGCCAACGCTTGGAACCGCAACCAGTCTGGCACGAACAGCCTCGGTTTGCCGACGTCGAAGCGCGAGAAACTGAAGTCCTCGAAGCTTCTCCGGAAGAGAACCCTGCACCGTCCGTGAAGGATGCCACCGTAGAGAACTTCGACGTCGCCGATGCTATCGCGACCCCTATCGTCGAGGTGCCTGTCGGCGAGGTAGAGCAAAGTTGCGCGGAGCCGATGGAGGCCGATCTCTCCGGTTTGCGTTCGGTAAAGTCACCCTTGCTCAACGGCGGCGAAGCGAAGACCGAAACAGGCTATGACGATCTCAAACGCATCCGCGGAATTGGCGTACTTATCGAGAAAAAACTGAACTCTCTGGGTATCAACCGCTACGAGCAGATCGCCAACTGGAGTGCTGCTGAAATCGATAGGATCAGTCAGGTGCTCGACTTCAAGGGGCGGATCGAACGCGAAGCTTGGGTAGAACAGGCGCGCATCCTCGCTTCCGGTGGGCAGACGGAATTTTCCAGCCGCCTTGACCGTGGATAGCCTGCAATGGTCCCCCCCTTCGAGTGACTAACTCGCAAGGACCCGCTGGGCGAGGCTTCTCGGGCTGACTGATCCTGCATGCGCAGAGTGAGAAGCCGGTTGCGTCCCGTCGTGTGTAGAAAGATACGAAGCGATAGCCTGCATGCTCCATTCGTCCCGCAACAATGGGGCGTGACCCTCGCCGGGGACTTCAAGATCGGACAGAGCCGGATGCCGACGGTGCATTTCCTCCACGGTAGCGCGAGAGAGAATGTCTGAATTCTCGCCGCGCAATACGAGCACCGGGACACGCTTCAATGCTTCGAACTGCGGCCACAAGGCCGGCATCGGTCCATCGAGAATGGACATCGTGTTCTTGAGTTTCGGATCGTAGCTGACGGCCGGTTTGCCGTTTTTTTCATTGTACCATTGGCGCGCCAGAAGCTCCCAGTCTTCCGCGCGGACGTTGGGGAAGCGCCGCTGATTGATATCTCGCATAAGCGCGGTAGCTTCTTCCCAAGAGCGCGGCAACGGAATGCGTCCCACATAACCTGCAATGCGCATCAGCCCGTCTGTTTCAATCACGGGGCCGATATCGTTGAGGATGATCGTGCCGACACTGGCCGGTTGAAGAGCTGCAAGAATGGTTGCGATAAGACCGCCGCGCGATGTGCCAATGATCGCGACATGATCGAGGCCCGCAAAAGCCAGGAAGTCGAGGACGTCGAGCGCCTCAGTTGGCACCGTATAGTTTTTCCAATCAGGGTCCCACTCGGATTGCCCGCGACCCCGATAGTCCAGCACATAAACATCGCGCGCGTGAGCACCGGCAGCAGAAAGATAGCAAGCCAGATCGTGGAAATCTTTGCAATTGCGCGAAAGCCCCGGCAGGCAAACGACAGGTCTAAGCCGTGACGCCGGCGCGCGATAAACGCGACCGTGCAATTTGAGCCCATCGCGAACACGAAAAAATAAATCGTCAAAATGGTTCTGCATGACCGACATGCGAACATCCCCGCAAAAAAAAGCGCTATGGCGCCTACTAGCCGCCATCACGTAAGCCACAGTCATACTAGCCAGAACACCCGCCCTCACAGTGGTCTGGCTAGCTAAAGTTTTTGTGCGCTTCCCAGGAGCCGGGTTTTCTCCGGCGCTGAGCGAGCAAACAAATATCCGTTTCCTCCGTTTCGGAGCATTTTGCGGCCGAACAGCCGTGCGACGCAAATCAAGACCGAAGTCTGCGGTGAAGAATTTTAGCCGTCCTTCGCAGCTCGTGTCCGTCGTGCACCAGGAGCATATTTGCGGCGCGACCCACTGGCTTGGGCGCGCGTGAGGTCTTCCTCAAGGCGGAGCGCCTTGTCGCCGGCGCCGAGGCGCGCACGATAGACTTGGATATTAGAGAGAACCTTCGCGACGTACTCACGTGTCTCCTTGAACGGAATGCGCTCGACCCAATCGATCGGATCGAGATCAGCAGCACGCGGATCGCCTAACTCACGGATCCACTGCCGCGCACGTCCAGGCCCCGCATTATAACCTGCGAGACCAAGCACGTAGGATCCGCGGAATTCCCCCATGCGGTCGCCGATGTACGCTGAAGCGATCATCAGGTTGTAGGCTTCATCCCGTCCCAGGCGCGAGATCTCACATTTAAGTCTGTAGTCGCGGCAAACATGCTTCGCCGTGACCGGCATGACCTGCAAGATGCCACGCGCGCCAGCGCCTGATACGATCTGAGTATTGAATTCGCTTTCTTGCCGGGCAATGCCGAACAGGAAAGCGGTCTCAGGAGGCGTCCGCAATGGTTTGTATTTAGGGAGCGCCTGCACGGGGTAGGCGTAGTAATGCAGATTCATGCCCGCACCGATGGCCCGCTTCCCAATACGCAAAGACTGCTGGGTATCCCCAAGAGCACGCATTAAGTGAGCCACAAGCGCAGCGTCCGCCTCATTATCTGCGAGCGCACCCAGATTTGCTAAAAAGGGACGCGTAATGCTGCGGCCCAGCCCTGCTTTATCGGCGATGACTGCGGCGTGCACGGCGTCGTTGCTTTGGAAGCGCGCGATTTGTTCAGACGTCGGCGCTTGCGGCGGCCTAATCGGCAGAGCTTGAATGCCGGGCTTCAGCCGCTGCATAGCGAGCTGGCCGTGAAAGGTGTCGAACTGCTCCGCAGCCTGTTTGTAATAGTCCCGGGCCGCCGCCTTATCGCCAACCGCTTCGAGCGCCCGACCCAGCCAATATCCGGATTTTGCTCTGCTGAGAGGACCGTCTGCAGCTTCGTGCATCACCCGAAAATGTTTGATCGCTGCTTTCGCATCACCGAGGTAGCGCAGCGCGATCCAGCCTGCGACGAAGGCTTGCTCTTTGAGCGGATTTACAGACAGCGGACCCGCATCGCGCACAAGTTCATAGGCAAGTTGCGGATTGTCATCATCCAGCGCTGCATAGGCCGTAAGTCGTCGCTCATCCCACCAGGCATCCGGATTGACTGTTTCCGATTTGGTGATCGGGGCGCTGAGCAGGAGCTTCGCAGCCTCCTCCTTATTGCCGCTGCGGCGCAGGTGCATGATGCGATGGAAGCTCACCCCCCAATCCGTATGTGCTTTTTCAGGTAGGTCTGCGAGTAATTTCCCGGCAGCGTTTTGACGCAAGAAGACCGACAAGCGCGCCTTGGCTTTGGCTTGTTCGAATTCGGAAACGCGTTTCATCTGGCGACGAACGACTGCCGCCCGGGTATTGCGCGAAGAGCTCCATCGGAAGTCGTCCGTAAGAAGCCGATCCAGGCGCCATTTATGATCCGCATGCGTCAGGAGCGATCCGATGCGCTCCAAAATATCGTCCTCATAGTCATCCGGAATATCGCCATCCCGCCACGCCTTAGAGGCGAGCTTCACGGCATGGTTCCGTTGACCGCTCGCAGCATAGGCGGCCGCGAGTGCTGCTTCACCCGCAGCCGTCTCAGGCTCTCGACCAGAAAAATACCCGAGCACCACGCGCGGATTGGAAACCTGAAGCATCATGGCTTCCAGATGTTCGATCAGCAGCCAGCGATTAGGCCACTGTGGATTGGCCGCAAGAAACGCCTGGTAGCTTTCGATCGCGCCCTCGCCCCGACGCAGAAGCCCCCAATCAATCAGCTTTTGCGCGACAGGGTTATCGATTTGCCCGCGCAAAGATTTCGCATTCGCGAAATCATTTTTTCCAATGGCATCAAAAGCGGCCTTTAGAGCCTCACCATCCGCCGGACTAAGCGGAAGCGTGCGCACCGGTGCGATGGCTTTGTCAAAAATGGCGTTGGAACGGGCTTCCGCTTCGGAAATCCGGATCGTCGTGAGTTGACCATCGTGATCCAGCAATCGGTAGGCAGCCTTGAGCGACTGGAGATCGCGTTCCGGATTCGTACCGGGTGGTGGAGGCGGCTGCGCATGTGCTGCGGGGAGCAACATCGTATAGGCCGCGAACGCGACCGCAAGAAGCCACCCGACACGGCCGAGATGCTCTGAATGCCGGTGTCCAGATTGGCCTGTGAGCGTCCCCCACGACCGGTGAATGCGCCGCACTGATGTAAAGCCAATGATAGGGTTAAAATACTTCAACGTTGCCTCGCTTTGCCCAGCCCCATGGCATCGCTTGCGAGCTGTCAGTCAAACACGTAATCTACTGCTCGGCGGTCGAATCAACTCGCGCCAGCACAAGCGTGCGCGTTTGCCTGGACCCTAACAAGCGAGTCAATCCCGTTCAAGGATTGTGCTGCCGGCCGCGTGCCCTGACTGTCAGCGTCATGGCGAAAGCAGACAGCAATTGCCGGCACCGGTAAGCTGAAATCTATTTGGTCAACACGAATTAAAAACGTGCCATTTTGGCAACGGGGAAAGACGGTCACGATGTTCAAGGGCTCCTATACTGCGCTGATTACGCCGTTCCGTGACGGTGCACTCGACGAAGATGCATTTGTTCGCATCGTAGAGTGGCAGATTGAAGAAGGTACACATGGTTTGGTGCCGGTCGGCACGACAGGTGAAAGCCCCACCTTATCTCACGACGAGCACAAGCGTGTCGTCGAGCTGACAGTAGCCACCGCACGAGGTCGTGTGCCTGTCATCGCTGGAGCTGGCTCGAATTCCACGAAAGAGGCCGTTGAGTTCACGAAGCATGCGAAGTCTGTAGGCGCGAGCGCCGCTCTTGTTGTCACCCCGTATTACAATAAGCCGACACAAGAAGGTCTCTATCAGCACTACAAGGCGATCAGCGACGCCGTAGACCTGCCGATCATTATTTACAACATTCCGGGCCGCTCCGTGATCGATATGTCTGTCGCGACGATGCGCCGGTGCTTTGAGTTGCCCAACGTTGTCGGCGTCAAGGATGCAACGGCGAATCTCGCACGCGTCTCTCAGCAACGTGCGGCCATGGGGCCTGAGTTCAATCAGCTCTCGGGTGAAGACGCGACGGCACTTGGCTTTATGGCGCACGGTGGACAAGGCTGCATCTCGGTTGCCTCGAACGTTGCGCCAAGACTCTGCGCGGAGTTCCAGAACGCCTGCCTGAAGGGCGATTATGCGACCGCGCTGGGATTGCAGGATCGTTTGATGCCGCTGCACGATGTGCTGTTCCTTGAAACAAACCCATCACCGGTTAAATATGCTCTCTGGCGGATTGGGATGTGCACGCCCGACACTCGGCTTCCCCTTGTTCCGCTCACAGAAGCCACAAAGCAGGCAGTGGATAACGCGCTCGTCAAAGTCGGACTCCTGCGCGCCAAGGCTGCCGAGTAAAATCGCAAGATACGCGACGCACGATAGGTGAGCGCTACGGCTTCCGAGACGTAGCGCCAAACCACATTAAGTCACGAGAGGTCCGTCATGGCGGCCAAAAAAGATGCCGGCCGCCGGGTCATCGCCGAAAACCGGAAGGCGCGCTACGAATTCGCGATCGGCGAAACATATGAAGCTGGGATCGTCTTGACGGGCACCGAGGTCAAATCCCTGCGCAAAGGCCAAGCGAATATCGCTGAAAGTTATGCAGCCATCGAGGATGGGGGCGTTTGGCTCATCAATGCCAACATCCCCGAGTACTTATCCGCGGGCAACTTCTTCCAGCACGAGCCGCGCCGGAAACGCCGCTTGCTCATGCACAAGAAGGAGATCCACAAGCTATGGATCGCGAGCTCGCGCCAGGGCATGACGATCGTTCCATTGGAACTCTATTTCAATCCGCGCGGTCTCGCCAAAGTTCGTCTCGCCGTAGCGCAAGGTAAGAAGCTGCACGATAAGCGAGAGGACGCGGCAAAGCGCGATTGGAATCGGGAAAAAGCGCGATTGCTGCGTGATAAGGGGTGAAACCATGGCCGAGCCGTGGCCATATCCCGCACCGTTGGACGATGGGGCCGCCGACCACCTGCGGGTGGGGCTGAAGCTTCCCGAAATTCCCCTGTACGCAACATCGGGCGATCGTATTGCGTTGGCAAATTTGCCAGGCCGTTCGATCGTGTTCGCTTATCCATGGACGGGGCAACCGGGTATGCCCAACCCTCCGGGATGGGATGACATTCCCGGTGCCCATGGATCAACGCCCGAGGCAGAAGGGTTCGCCGCGCTATATCCGCGCCTTCGCGAGATGGAAATTTCCGTATATGGCCTGAGTACCCAAGACACAGACTGCCAAGCCGAATTCGCAGAACGGATCGGGCTGCCCTTTCCGTTGCTGAGCGATGCAGAATTTGCCTTCGCCCGAGCGCTTAAGCTCCCCACCTTCAAAGCGGGAGATACGAGCTATCTAGTGCGGTTGACGTTGATCATCGCAGATGGATGCATTGAGCACGTGGACTATCCCGTGCATCCTCCCCACACCCATGCGCATGAGGTGTTCAAGCGCGTGGCGGCATCTGGTCAAGCTCACGCCTGATCGCATCAAATACAGCGTGGAACATTTCCGTCGTCAGCCTGCCGGTGTTGGTGTTGTAACGGGAGCAGTGAAAGCTGTCGAAGAGAAGTCGCCCTCCACCGAGTTCGTGGCGCGCGCCATGCCCAAACTTGAACGCTGATTTGCGCAACGCTAGCGCTGAAAGCGTTTGATCATGTGCGATGCGCCCAAGCGCCAAGATAACGGAGAGGTTGGGAAGCGTTTCCATACGCGCGCTAAAGAACTGACGACAGGTGGAAATCTCCACGCCGGTAGGTTTGTTCTCAGGGGGAACACACCGCACTGCATTCGTGATCATGCAATCGCGAAGCTCAAGCCCATCGTCTGGTCGAGCTTGATAGCTCCCTTCCGCAAAGCCGAAATCCAGAAGCGTCGCGTAGAGCAAATCACCGGCGTAATCACCGGTGAAGGGACGTCCCGTACGATTGGCGCCACCGCGTCCCGGCGCCAATCCCACGATCAATAAGCGAGCTGTTTCTTCGCCGAACGAGCCGACCGCCCCGTTATACCAACCGGGTTCAGCGCGTTTGTTTTCATTACGGTAGGCAACAAGGCGCGGGCACAAGGCGCAATCATGTGGCGGTTCCGGCGTAATTTGCTTGGGAACCGCCCGTTCTTCCGTCGTACCAAGCCGCACGTTTCGTGCCCCCTACCAAGATGGGGGCAATCAAAGCCCCTCTTAAACTTCCTCTTCCGACAGATCGTCGTCTTCATACGGAACAGGGTCATTCTCGCCGCGATAACCGCCGTGTGGCGCGGCCCGTTCACGTTGGGGTCCGCGTCCGGCGTCGCGGCCGATGAGAGCTTCGAGTTCCGCCAGATCAATGAACTGATCCGACTGCCGGCGCAACTCGTCGGCGACCATGGGAGGCTGCGTTTGCAACGTGGAGACGACACTAACACGCCGCCCCATCTGCTGAAGGGCAGCCACGAGGCAACGGAAGTCACCGTCACCAGAGAAGAGAACGATGTGATCAAGGTGCTCGGCAAGACGCATGGCGTCAACCGTCAGCTCGATATCCATGTTGCCTTTAACTTTGCGGCGTCCAGTCGCGTCCGTGAATTCCTTGGTGGGCTTCGTCACCATCGTAAAGCCGTTGTAATCGAGCCAATCTATCAACGGGCGAATGGACGAATACTCCTGATCTTCCGCCAGCGCCGTATAATAAAGCGCGCGAACAAGATGCCCCTTCTGCCGGAAGTGAGCGAGTAGCCGCTTGTAATCAATATCAAAACCGAGCGCCTTCGATGTTGCGTAGAGGTTCGCACCATCGATAAACAGAGCAACACGCTCGTTCGGGTAAAAGAACATTCGGATTTCCTTGCTGTGCGTCAGCGGCTCAAATCAGGAGGCGCGACGAAAATCATGTGTAGTTGGGGTAGTTCATCGAAGTCTGGCATGCCTATAATAATATCAAAGGCATACGTGGGGAGCCTACAAAGCTAAGGTGCCAACTTTTTGATGAACAGCGTGCATAACAGATATGTATTGAGAGGCAAAGAATATTCACCGCCAAGAACTCTAGGGTTTTGTGGCGAAACGTCGCGCCATGCAGGTAAGTTCCCCGTAACACACCAAGGAAAGTAAAAAAAAATCATATTGCTTCTCCCCACGTCGTCAATTTCGACGAAAGGAGTGGAATATGAGGTATGCAGCATTAGAAAAACGCCAGCCTTTGTTCGGGCGAGTATTTGGAAGGCGGGAAAATCGTCTGGGATATACTTGAGCATATAACGAGTAGAAGTTGGTGCAACCAGGGCTATAGCCATAGCCCGCAGCTTGCGCGATTACCAAAATGCGTTAGACTAAATTGATAACAGCGCCGCAGCGCCTCCAATCGATGTGGAATTGCATTATTCCGCACGTGTTGAAGTGCGTCGTGGCGAGTAGCTATTTCTAGCTCCGAAAGGTTTTTGACGAATGGCACGCGTCACCGTTGAGGATTGCGTCGATAAAATCCCTAACCGCTTTGAGCTTGTCTTGCTCGCGGCTCACCGCGCTCGCAACATTTCGGGCGGCAGCTCGATTACGATTGATCCCGATAACGACAAGAATCCGGTTATCGCACTTCGTGAAATTGCGGAAGAAACGATTCCTCCCGAGGACATGCGCGAAGGTCTTATCCACACGTTGCAGCGTAACGTGGAAGTCGACGAACCCGAAGCCGGCGCGGCACCGGTGCTCGCAGTTGAGCGACGCGCGCCAATGTTGGGTCGCGATGATCAATCGAGCGACAACGTCGTTGATGTTTTGACGGAAGAGCAGCTTCTGCGCGGGCTTGAGACCATGACCCCTATGGAGCCATCAGCCTCCGGCGGCAATGGGCCTCGTGATCGCGGCCGTTAAGCTGCAGGCTCGGCATGAGCGTCCCAGCTTGTCCCAAGCCTTGATAGGATCGTAACCCATTGACGAGACAGGGGCGGCGCAGCATGTGTCGCCCCTATTCCTGTCTGCGCTGCTAGATGCTATGCCGCCTAGTTGAATTCTGAGCGCCCCGCGCGAGTTGGCGTCAAGGCCGGATGCGCGACCGCACCGCTGTTGTAATGTGTAGCCCTTGACCTTCCCCGAGGACTGCGATTGGGAGCACGCCTTTCGATGATGCGCCAGTATGAGCTGGTTGAACGCGTAACGAAATATGATCCTGGCGCAGATGAGGTTCTCCTGAACCGGGCCTATGTCTATGCCATGAAGGCGCACGGTCACCAAAAGCGTGCCTCCGGCGACCCTTATTTTTCACATCCTCTCGAAGTTGCGGCGATCTTGACCGATCTCCATTTGGATAGCGCGACCATTACCACGGCGCTGCTACACGACGTGATCGAAGATACCGATGCAACGCGCGCGGAAATCGATCAGCTGTTCGGGGCAGAAATCGGGGCTTTGGTCGATGGACTGACCAAGATCAAGCGGCTCGACCTCGTCTCGAAGCAGGCGGAGCAGGCGGAGAATTTCCGCAAGCTCTTGATTGCAATCTCAAGTGATATCCGCGTCCTACTCGTTAAGCTTGCGGATCGTCTCCACAACATGCGCACGCTGGAATACATGAAGCCGGCAAGCCGACAGCGCATCTCGGAGGAGACACTCGAGGTTTACGCGCCGCTGGCCGGACGGATGGGTATGCAGGCCATGCGTGAGGAACTTGAGGACCTCTCGTTTCGCTGGCTCTATCCGGAAGCGTATGAAACGGTCGTTCACAAACTGGTTGATATTCACGAGAAAAATGAAGGGCTTGTCGAAGAAATCCGTATAGCGCTTGAAGCTAAGCTTTCAGACGTTGGAATACAGGCTGCCGTACACGGTCGGGAAAAGAAGCCCTATTCGATTTGGCGCAAGATGCAGAACAAGCAGATCGGATTGGAGCAACTCTCCGATATCTACGGTTTTCGCATCATCGTCGAAAACATTGCCGACTGTTATCGCGTGCTCGGGGTCGCTCACACGACATGGCGAACCGTTCCCGGCCGGTTCAAGGACTACATCTCAACGCCCAAACAGAACGGCTACCAATCGATCCACACGACCATTGTAGGGCCGCGTCATCAGCGCGTTGAGCTGCAGATCCGGACGAAGGAAATGCACGATGTGGCCGAATACGGGGTTGCCGCGCACACCTTCTACAAAGAACCGACAAATGGGGCCTCAGGCAACGGTAGCTCAACGGTGCTCAATCCCGACAGCGGCCCGTATCACTGGCTGCGTAGATTGGTCGACACTCTGCTGGAGGGGTCAAATCCCGTTGAGTTCTTAGAGCATACCAAGCTGGAATTGTTCCAGGATCAGGTCTTCTGCTTCTCGCCAAAAGGGCGCCTCATTGCGCTGCCCCACGGAGCGACACCCCTCGATTTTGCCTATGCTGTCCATACGGATATCGGCAATGCCGCGGTTGGGGCGTACATTAACGGTCGGCATATGCCTATCGACACCCAGCTCCGCAATGGCGACGAAGTCGAGATTTTAACGTCGAAGACGCACACCCCTCCGGCTGCCTGGGAGCATTTTGCCGTTACGGGTAGAGCCAGAAGTGCAATTCGCCGCGCAGCCCGCGATACGATGCGGCGGCAGTACACGGAACTTGGGCGCCGGCTCGTAACCTCTGCCCTTCAGGCTCAAAGCGAAAGCTACTCTGACGATCGGCTCAAAGGTGCGCTTCCGCGCATCGCCGGCGGGAAAACGGTGGAAGACGTGCTCGCTGGCGTGGCACGCAATGAAATTGCGGTCGACGAGGTTGTGCGAGCCATTCTCCCAGATGCCAACTTGCCGGCGCTGGCGAAATCGCCGCGCGCGAAAGCCCGCCGGCACCAGCCCTCGAACCAAGAAGGATGGTTCAATCTTTCCAAGGTGATGGGCCTGAAATTTCGTGTCGGGCAAGAGATCGAAGAAGGAATGTCGCTGCCTGGCAGCATCCCCTTGCGGGGGCTCAAGAGCGATATTCCTGTGACATTTGAGGATGGAGGCGCTGTCCCCGGTGATCGCATCGTCGGTGTGTTGACGCCAGGGGAGGGAATCCGCATCTTCCAGATCCACTCGCCACGCTTGAAGGCGTACGAGCATGAACGTTGGATCGACGTCACATGGGATATCAATCGTGACCAGCCAGAGCGCTTTCCAGCCCGCATCGCAGTCACCGCCCTTAATGAGCCTGGAACTTTAGCCCAGATCGCCCATGTAATTGGCGAAGCTAGCGGCAACATCGACCAAGTCAGAATGGTTGGTCGAGGCCCTGACTTCACCAAAATGCTCATAGAGGTGGAAGTGTGGGATCTGGAACATTTGAATATGATTTTGTCAGGTTTGAAGTCGCAAAGCGTTGTCAGCCATGCAGACCGCGTGTTTGATTGAGCTGAGGGAAGTAGGCATGTGCGGCATCGTCAAGACCACAGGTCGGGGGGCCTGATAGATGATCTTCAAGCGGCGTACGCCGCCAACCTTCCTTGAGCGGGTGCGGGTTCTTGTGTGGCCGCGGCATACCTGGGAAAGATCACTAAAGTACATCGCCTTGCGGCTGATGCGCGTGCGCGCGACACCTCACCAGTTGGCGCTGGGCTTTGCCGTGGGTGTTTTCGCTGCGATTACGCCGTTGGTCGGCATTCAGATGCTGATCGCGGGGGTAATCACCCTGGCTCTGCGGGCGAGCTTCACGGCAGCAATGCTTGGCACGTTTTTCGGAAATCCGCTGACGTGGGCTATCGTTTGGCCTGCAACTTATGCAACAGGCAGTTTTTTGCTTGGAATACCGGCAGCAACCAAGACAGCCGACCTTGCGCAGCAGCTTAGCCTCTTCTGGGATACCGTCTGGCAGTTGTCTCCCGAGATGATCCTCGCCGCATTAGGATTGGCGTGGCCCTATATGAAGCCGATGCTAATTGGCACATTGCCCGTCGGCGCTGTTATCGCCACTGTTTGCTATATCTTCTGTAAGCGTGCGGCGCTCGCGCATCAACAACGTCGCCGCAGATTGTCGCCGCAAGGCAGCGGGTATCCGCTCGGCGATCTGCTGGCGACGTATGATCCGGAATACTCATGAGTAACCGCTTGGCCAAGCCTTTGCGCCTAGGCGTGAATATTGATCATGTCGCGACCATTCGTAATGCACGGGGTGGTCGTCACCCGGACCCATTGCGCGCCGCGCACATCGCCGTCGAAGCGGGTGCCGATGGTATTACGGCACATCTTCGTGAAGACCGGCGGCATATTTCCGATTCGGATATCGCGCGCCTGAAGGCCGAGCTGACGCGCCCACTCAATCTCGAAATGGCTGCGACCGATGAGATGCTGGCGATCGCGCTACGCCATATTCCCAACGCCTGCTGCATCGTACCCGAGCGGCGGGAAGAGCGCACAACCGAGGGCGGGCTTGACGTAATTGCCGGAGGAGACCAGTTGCGGCGTATTGTGGAAGAGCTGAAGGCTGCGGGAATTCGTGTGTCGCTTTTTGTTGAGCCGGATGAACGCGCCATTGCCGCGTCCGCGAAAATCGGCGCTGACATCGTCGAGCTCCACACAGGCGCGTATTGCGAAAAGGCGTTGGAAGACAACGCTAAGGCACTCGCCGGAGAACTAAACCGGATCACCCAGGCAACAGCCATGGCCGCTGACTCCGGACTTGAGGTTCATGCAGGGCACGGGCTGACCTACAACACGGTTAAAGCGATTGCGGCGCTGCCCGAGGTTGTCGAGCTGAATATTGGTCACTTTTTGGTGGGCGAGGCAATCTTTGGCGGGCTGAATGCGGCTGTCAGGCATATGCGCGAATTGATGAATGAGGCGCGCCGCGAAAGCGAAGCCCGCGCGCGGCGTATGGCAGATCAGCTATCGTGAGCCATATCTTAGCCAAAGAGTCTAAATCCATAGTTCAGAAAGACATTTCGCCGCGTGACAACCTACGTGCTCGCGCAAACAGAACCCTCAGCGATAGTGCCCAATTAAATATGAGCTACGTGAGCCTTTGCCTAAACCGGTAATGCTCCAGCACCTCGATTCCGCATTGGCGCTACTAGAAAAGTCCGCACTTGGACAAGCTGCTCGTTTGCAGCGGTCACCATAAGTGGCTATAGCGGGCCAATAGTTAAAACCCATCCGGCTTACGCAAGCTGCCGGTTGATAAAGACCTTGAATGAGTCGCCCGAAAAGTCGGCGGTGGAGATCAACCGATGAGCCTGGATACGAACGCAAGCAGGAGTCGCGCTAACGGATGGTGGGAAACCATCAAGATCGTGATTCAGGCCCTCGCCATCGCCATGATCGTGCGAGTGTTTTTCTATCAGCCCTTCAACATCCCTTCAGGATCTATGAAGGACACGTTGCTGGTTGGTGACTACTTGTTCGTATCTAAGCTGTCTTATGGCTACAGCCGCTATTCGTTTCCGTTGAGCCTTGACCTCTTCGATGGTCGCATTTTTGGCGCTGAGCCACATCGCGGCGACGTCGTTGTTTTCAAACTCCCGCGCGATAACTCGACCGATTACATCAAGCGCGTCATAGGCTTGCCGGGCGATGAGATTGTCGTGCGCGGCGGTATACTCTTCATCAACGGCGATGAAGTGAAGCGAACACCTGCCGGAACGTTCAAGACATACGAGGACGGAGGTGTCACGGAGACAATTCCCCGGTATCGGGAAACGCTCCCCAATGGTGTCTCCTATGATGTTCTGGACGCCGAGCCCAATGGCCCGTTCGATAATGTGGGCCCCTATAAGGTGCCCGCGGGCCACTATTTTATGATGGGCGACAACCGCGACAACTCCACTGACAGCCGCGCGCTTTGGGGTGTTGGGTATGTTCCCTACGAAAACCTGATAGGACGTGCCGAGATCATTTTCTTCTCCGCAGCTGTGGATGAGCCGGGGGCGTTTAATCTGCTCACCCCGTGGACTTGGCCGTTTGACATTCGTTGGACGCGTTTTTTCAAACTTGTCCGTTGATAGGGCTCGAATGCTGGCCTACTTAACTGGCCGCATGATCAAAAAGAACAAAGACCTGAAGGCGCTTGAAACGGCGCTGGGCTATAAATTTAAGTCGCATGATTTGCTGCGCTGCGCGTTGACGCACTCAAGTGCGCGCAGCGTGGACGCCGATACCGACGATAACGAACGCCTCGAATTTATTGGAGATCGAGTGCTCGGGCTGGTGATGGCCGAATTGCTCGGCGAAACGATGCCGACCGCCCGCGAGGGCGATCTTGCACGCCGATTCAATCAACTCGTACGCCGTGAAACCTGCGCCACCGTAGCGCGACAGATAAATCTCGGACGCTACCTTATTCTTTCTCCGAGCGAATCCGACAATGGCGGGCGTGACAAGGACACGATTTTGGCCGATGCCATGGAAGCCCTGCTTGCTGCAATTTTTCTCGACGGTGGCTTTCCTAAGGCCCGCGCGACCGTGCGCAGCCTATGGGAGCCACAGTGCCGTCAACCATCATGTAGCGACCAGGACGCGAAGTCTGCACTTCAGGAGTGGGCACAAGGCCGCGGAATGCCGTTGCCGCGCTATGTGGAGATTTCTCGGACCGGCCCCGATCACGCACCCGTTTTCATAGCGGAAGTACAAATCGACGGCACTGAGCCGGGCCGTGGCGAAGGCCCATCCAAGCGCGCAGCCGAACAGGCTGCGGCGAGTTCTGTTTTGCAGCGCGAAGGCGTGCGGCGGGTAACCAATGACAATGCCTAATTCAGAAGCTGCCACGCCGGGAGGCACCAAGTGTGGCTTTGTTGCCATTATCGGCGCGACGAATGCTGGAAAGTCGACCCTCGTAAACGCCCTCGTGGGAGCCAAAGTCACGATCGTCAGCCACAAGGTTCAGACGACCCGGGCTCCCATTCGTGGCATTGCGATATCGGGCCCGAGCCAACTTATCTTCATCGATACTCCGGGAATTTTCCGGCCGCGACGACGGCTCGATCGGGCCATGGTTGATGCCGCATGGAGTGGGGCGGGCGAGGCAGATATCGTTGCTTTGATCGTTGATGCCGCACGGGGATTGGAGGAAAGCGTCGACGCGATTGTCGGTAGGCTGGCGGATATCTCGCTACCGCGCATCCTAATCCTCAACAAGGTCGACAGGGTCGCCAACAAGGCGACATTGCTTGATCTTGCGGCCAAGTTGTCCGCGCGCGTTCCGTTCGAGCGGGTTTTCATGATCTCGGCCCTAAATACCGATGGTGTCGAGGATTTGAAGACCTGGTTGGCCGCAGCGGCGCCTGAAGGGCCTTGGCACTATCCCGAAGAAGATATTTCGGACGCGCCCATGCGTTTGTTGGCGGCCGAAATCACACGCGAGCGCATATATCACTGGCTCCACGAGGAATTACCGTACGCGATTACGGTGGAGACGACGAGTTGGAAGGAACTGCGCGATAAATCTGTTCGTATCGAACAGACGATCTTTGTCGGGCGCGCCAGTCAGAAGAGCATCGTGCTGGGCAAAGGCGGACAGACGATCAAGCAGATTTCATCGCAGGCACGTCAGGAAATCCAAGGGATACTTGAGACGAAAGTTCATCTGTTCCTGTTCGTCAAGGTCCGCGAAGGATGGGAGGGCGATCCTGAACGCTATCGTGAAATGGGGCTCAATTTCCCAAAAGATTGATCGACCTTTGGGCTTTGCGGCAATGTCGCTTGCGCTTGTGGGGTTCTAGCGGTTACAGGAGTGCCGACGATCCGGTCAGCATGTCACTCTTTCCATAGCGTCGTTCACGCGTTACCAGGAAACATCACTTTGTGAGCCTGGCTGTCGACGACGCCGGAAGCGGTTCTGCGCGGGAGAACCAATGTCCAAGAAGCTCATCATCGACGACACTGAAATCGAGGTTGAAGACGGTATCACGCTGCTTCAGGCCTGCGAGCAGGCGGGCGCCGAGATTCCGCGGTTTTGCTACCACGAACGATTGTCCATTGCCGGCAACTGCCGCATGTGCCTCGTCGAGGTCAAAGGCGCGCCAAAGCCCATAGCCTCATGCGCGCAGACCGTGAACGAACTGCGCCCCAATCCAGACGGTTCGCCGAACGTCATTCTCACCAAGAGCGCGCTTGTTAAGAAAGCGCGCGAGGGTGTGATGGAATTTCTGCTGATCAACCACCCGCTTGATTGCCCAATCTGCGATCAGGGCGGCGAGTGCGACTTGCAGGACCAGGCGATGGCCTATGGGGTCGGCGGTTCGCGCTACGTTGAGAACAAGCGCGCTGTTGAAGAAAAGTACCTCGGCCCGCTGATCCGCACGTTCATGACCCGCTGCATTCATTGCACGCGCTGTGTGCGCTTCATGACTGAGGTTGCCGGCGTCGACGAATTGGGTCTCATCGGACGCGGTGAAGACGCGGAGATAACGACCTACCTTGAGCACGGAATGCTCTCTGAGCTCTCCGCCAACGTCAACGATCTGTGCCCTGTGGGTGCACTCACCCATCGCCCGTGGTCCAACACGGCGCGGCCATGGGAGCTGCGGAAAACCGAAACGATCGACGTCATGGACGCCGTCGGTTCCAACATCAGGGTCGATTCGCGCGGGCCGGAAGTCATGCGCATTCTTCCACGGAACAACGATTCAGTGAATGAGGAGTGGATCTCGGATAAGACGCGTCACGTCTGGGACGGCCTCAAGACACAGCGGCTTGACCAGCCCTACGTCCGCCGTGGCGGCAAACTGCGTCCTGCGACGTGGGAAGAGGCGCTGGGGGTAGTGACGCAGAAATTAGCTCAGACGGAAGCCTCCCGGATCGGCGTTATCGCAGGCGATCTGTGTGGCGCCGAGGAGATGTTCGCACTCAAATCCTTGATGGATCGCATGGGTGTGGCCAACGTTGATTGCCGCGCAGCCCACGAAGCATTTGATCCCTCGCTTCCGCGCTCAAGCTATCTGTTCAACACGACAATCGAGGGCATCGACGACGCCGACGCGATCCTCCTCGTGGGAACGAACCCGCGTCTGGAAGCCCCGATTCTCAACGCGCGTATTCGCAAGCGCTATCTAAAGGGCGGTTGTGAGATTGCTCTCGTTGGGGCTCAGGTGCCCCTGACATATCGCTACGAACATCTGGGAACAGGGCCTGCCGCGCTTTCTGAGCTGGCCGATGGAAAACATGCCTTCGCAGAAATTCTGAGCAAGGCGAAGGCGCCAATGGTGATCGTTGGAGCCGGAGCCTATCGGCGGTTTGACGGCGAAGCGGTCATGGCTCTTGCTGCACGCATCGCACGAGCCGCAGGAAAAGACAAAGCTGCCGACTGGCGCGTGTTCAACGTGCTTCATACTGCCGCCGCACGCGTTGCAGGCCTGGACCTTGGGTTCGTGCCTGGCAAAGGCGGCCTTGATACGGCCGGCATGCTCGAATTTGCCAAGCATGACGGGCTTGAAGTGCTCTATCTGCTGGGTGCTGACGAATTCGATATGCCGCCGCCTGACGATGTGTTCGTCATCTACCAAGGCAGCCATGGTGACGCGGGCGCACACCGCGCGGACGTGATCCTTCCCGGCTCCGCTTACACAGAAAAAAGCGCCACTTACGCGAACACCGAAGGACGCGTGCAGTTGGGGCTCAAAGCGGTCTTTGCCCCGGGGGAAGCCAAGGAGGACTGGGCGATCTTACGGGCGCTGTCGGCGCAGCTCGGTCATACCCTGCCCTTCGATAATCTGACCGAGTTGCGCGCTGCCATGTACAAGCAGGCCCCTCAACTTCAGCGTATTGACGACGTCACCCCGGCTACGGAAGATCCCTGTTCGGCACTCATCGCACGAGAGGGCAAAGTGAGTGATACGCCGTTTGCCGAGGTGATTTCCGACTTCTACCTCACCAATCCCATCGCGCGCGCATCCCGTGTCATGGCCCAGTTAAGCGCGTTGAAAGCCGCCGCGGCAACCGACGCCCGCGTGACGCCGTTCGGTACGGACGAAGCGTCCGTCCAATACCAGATGAGCCCAGAGGCATGACGCAGGAAACCATAGACACGCTTTGGACCTACGGAATCTGGCTGCTGACGGTCATCGGCTTCAGCCTCCTGATGATCGTCGGCCTGCTGCTAATCATCGCTTATTTGCTGCTGATGGATCGTAAGGTCTGGGCTGCCGTGCAAATGCGCAAGGGACCCAACGTCGTCGGGCCCTTCGGACTATTCCAATCGTTCGCCGACCTTCTGAAGTTCGTTTTCAAGGAGCCTGTGATTCCGGCGGGAGCCGATAAAGGCGTGTTTCTCGCCGCGCCGGTCGCCACGGCAACTCTTGCACTCACTGCTTGGGCCGTAATCCCAGTGAGTGAAAACGATTGGGGGCGCTGGGTAATCGCCGATCTCAATGTCGGGGTTCTCTACCTGTTGGCAATCTCATCCCTCGGTGTCTACGGCATTATCATGGGCGGTTGGGCATCGAACTCGAAATACCCGTTTATGGGATCCCTGCGCTCAGCCGCGCAGATGGTTTCCTACGAAGTCTCCATCGGCCTCGTCATTGTCACCGTGCTGCTTTGCGCCGGTTCACTGAACCTTACGGAAATCGTGAATGCACAGCAGGAGGGGCTCGGTACCGGCATAGGTTTGCCGAATTCGTTCCTCGACTGGTACTGGCTGCCCTTGCTGCCGATGTTCGTAGTGTTTTTCATCTCGGCCCTGGCCGAGACGAACAGGCCGCCCTTTGATCTACCAGAAGCTGAATCTGAACTCGTGGCAGGCTTCATGGTCGAATACTCTTCGACCCCCTATCTATTGTTTATGCTCGGCGAGTACGTGGCCATCACCACCATGTGCGCCTTGACTACGATCCTGTTTCTGGGCGGTTGGCTGCCGCCGATCGATGTTGCGCCCTTCAACTGGATCCCTGGGTTCTTTTGGTTCCTCCTGAAGGTCGTGGCGGTGTTCTTCATGTTCGCCATGGTCAAGGCGATGGTTCCACGATACCGCTACGACCAGCTCATGCGCCTGGGGTGGAAGGTATTCCTGCCGTTGTCGCTCCTGATGGTCGTCGTGGTTGCCGGCGTCCTCCAATACGGCGGGTTCGTGTGAATGCGCACAGCCGGACAACCGGTTGGAGTAATGACGGGATTACGGCTCTCTAAGGGCTGGCCTTATTGATGACGCTCAGGTATGTCCTGGGCCCGATTGTTACGGCATATTCGCGGCGGACCCCCGCCCGTTATGCGGTTCGACGATACCTGGAGGCGAATTAAAATATGGCGATCGCCCAAGCAGTCAGGTCGATGTTCCTCACCGAGTTCGTCTCGGCGTTCTTTCTCGCCATGCGCTACTTCTTCATGCCGAAGAAGACGGTGAACTACCCGTTCGAAAAGGGGCCACTCAGCCCAAGATTTCGCGGGGAGCATGCGCTGCGGCGTTATCCGAATGGCCAGGAGCGGTGCATTGCCTGCAAATTGTGCGAAGCAATTTGCCCGGCCTTGGCGATTACCATTGAGGCTGGGCCCCGGCGCAATGACGGCACACGCCGCACGACGCGCTACGACATCGATATGACGAAGTGCATCTATTGTGGTCTTTGCCAGGAGGCTTGCCCGGTCGAGGCTATCGTGGAAGGGCCAAATTTTGAATTTGCCACCGAAACCCGAGAGGAGCTGTTCTATGACAAGGAACGCCTCCTTGATAACGGCGATCGTTGGGAGAGGGAGATAGCAAAGAACATTGGGCTCGACGCTAAATTCCGGTGAGGGCTGGGGCGAGCTTCTCAAGGTCCTGAGTGACGAGGAACTCGACCAGTACGCCGCTATGGCCATGGATCAGGTGCGACAGGAGCGCCGTTGGGCCTGGGCCCAGTTATTCCTGCTCGCGACCTCCGTCGCACTGACGGTCTGGCTTGTGTGGCGTGCCGCGCGGCAGGGGCCGGACATGTCGACGCTCTACGCGTCGGTGGCAGCGGTCGGATTGCTCTATTGGCCTTGGCGCAGCGCCAAAATTCGACGGCTGTGGCAAGGCCACTGTGCGGCAGTGAAACAGGAGATGGCGCGTCGCCGCCAGGGCGATGCGAACTGAACAAGCGAACGGACCGTCGGGTCGGAGGTCCATCAGGGACGACGAAAAGCACGCGGGATCGAAATGACGTTGATTGCCTTCTTCTTCTATGTGTTCGCTGTCCTATGCATCGCGTCGGCGGCAATGGTCATCATCGCGCGCAATCCGGTTCACGCGGTGTTGTTCTTGATCTTGGCATTCTTCAATGCAGCGGGACTTTTCGTGCTGCTCGGTGCCGAGTTCCTGGCGATGCTGCTTGTCATCGTCTACGTCGGCGCTGTGGCAGTGTTGTTCCTGTTCGTCGTTATGATGCTTGACGTCGATTTCGCCGAGCTGAAGGCGGGTTTCATCAAGAATGCCCCTGTGGGCGCCGTCGTCGGCGGCATTGTCCTGGTGGAGCTGGCGTTATTGTTCATTGTCCACGGGTTCGATCTTGGCACCGCAGGAAAGCTGCAGGCTGCAACGCCGCCAATAGAATCAGGGATCGCGAATACCGAGGCATTGGGCCGGCTCATCTACACCAAGTACGTCTACTTCTTTCAGGCTTCTGGTCTCATTTTGCTCGTCGCGATGATCGGCGCAATCGTACTGACGCTGCGCCACAAGGAAGGCGTGAAACGCCAATCGATTGCTGCTCAGGTCGCACGTAATCCAGCTACGGCCGTTGAAGTCGTGAAGGTTCCGTCCGGCAGCGCCATCGTTCCTTCTAGCCAAGGACAGAATTCATGATTGAGCCGCACTTCATCAGGCCCCGCCATGTGCGCGGGTTGAGGGGGAATTGAGATGGATATCGGCATCGGGCATTACCTGACGGTTGCCGCGTGTTTATTCACGCTCGGCATCTTTGGAATCTTCCTCAACCGCAAGAACGTCATCGTCATTTTGATGTCGGTCGAGCTGATGCTCCTGGCGGTCAACGTCAACCTGGTCGCGTTTTCTCATTTCTTAGGTGATCTGGTCGGCCAGGTGTTCGCTCTGTTCGTCCTGACCGTGGCGGCGGCCGAAAGTGCCATCGGCCTTGCCATCATCGTCGTCTACTTCCGCAATCGCGGCTCCATCGCCGTCGAAGACATCAACATGATGAAGGGCTAGCAGCCCGCGCTGCTAGGAGCCGGCCTCCATGATTTATCTTGCCATCGTCTTTCTGCCGATTGTTGGCGCGCTGATTGCCGGGCTATTTGGGCGCTTTATCGGAGCGCGGGCCTCGGAATTCATCACGACCGGCTTGCTCATCATCGCCACCGTTCTCTCGTGGGTTGCTTTTGTGCGCGTTGGCTTCGATGCCGAGACGGCCCGCGTCCCGGTTATGCGATGGATCACCTCCGGTGAACTCGACATCGCGTGGTCGTTACGCATCGATACCTTGACGGCCGTCATGCTGGTTGTGGTGACGACTGTGTCTGCACTCGTGCATGTTTACTCCATCGGCTATATGCACGAAGATCCTAGCCGCTCTCGCTTCTTCGCTTACCTGTCGCTCTTTACCTTCGCGATGCTCATGCTCGTGACCAGCGACAACCTGCTTCAGATGTTCTTTGGCTGGGAAGGCGTTGGCCTCGCCTCGTACTTGCTGATTGGGTTTTGGTACACGAAGCCGGAAGCGAATGCCGCCGCTATCAAGGCTTTTGTCGTGAACCGTGTCGGCGACTTCGGTTTCATGCTTGGCATGTTCGGCTTGTTCTTCGTCTTCAACACGCTGAACTTCGATCCGCTGTTTGAAGCGACCGCGCAGGCCGCCGGCAAATCGTTCAACTTCCTCGGGTACGAGGTCGATATTCTGACGACGCTGTGCCTGCTGCTGTTCATGGGAGCCATGGGTAAGTCGGCGCAGTTCCTGCTGCACACCTGGCTGCCGGACGCGATGGAAGGCCCAACTCCAGTTTCCGCCCTGATCCACGCAGCAACGATGGTAACCGCCGGTGTCTTCATGGTCGCCCGGCTATCACCCATTTTCGAGTATGCACCCACTGCGCTCGAGGTCGTGACGCTGGTTGGGACCGTTACCGCATTCTTCGCAGCTACCGTCGGCCTCGTTCAAAACGATATCAAGCGGGTCATCGCTTATTCGACGTGTTCTCAGCTGGGCTACATGTTTGCAGCCTTGGGCGTCGGGGCCTATAGCGTCGGCATCTTCCACCTGTTCACCCATGCTTTCTTCAAAGCTTTGCTCTTCCTCGGAGCCGGGTCCGTGATCCACGCAATGCATCACGAGCAGGACATGCGGAACATGGGTGGCCTCGCCGGCAAAATTCCCATCACCTGGGCAATGATGCTGATCGGCACGCTGGCTTTGACCGGTGTTGGTATTCCGCATGTGGCTGGGTTCGCAGGCTTCCACTCAAAGGATGCCATCATCGAGGCAACCTTCGCCGCGCACACGCCTGGCAACTTCGTCTTCTGGGTGCTCGTGTTCACGGCCTTCCTGACCGCGTTCTACTCGTGGCGGCTCGTCTTTATGACATTCCACGGCAAAACGCGCGCCGCGCCTGACGTCTTCAAGCATGCCCACGAAAGCCCTTGGGTCATGCTCGTGCCGTTGTTCGTTTTGGCCTTTGGTGCCGTTGTCGCAGGCTTTGTGTTCGCGCCCTACTTCATCGGGGAAAGCTACGCTGAGTTCTGGGGCAAGGCGCTTTTCACCGCTCCCTCAAATCACATTCTTCACGACATGCATCACGTCGAAGAGTGGGTCTACTGGGCACCGTTCCTGGCCATGGCTTCAGGCTTTGCGCTGTCATGGATCTTCTACGTCCAGGCTCCCTGGCTGCCCGAAGCGACGGCACGCACATTCCGCCCGATCTACCTGTTCCTGCTGAATAAGTGGTACTTCGACGAACTCTATAACTGGCTGTTTGTCAGGAGCGCCAAAGGTCTGGGCCGCTTCCTTTGGAAGGCGGGCGATGGCGCCGTCATTGATGGCACCATCAATGGCACGGCCGACAGCGTGCAATGGACAACGGGACGCGTCGTCAAACTGCAAAGCGGCTACATCTATCACTATGCGTTCGCCATGCTGATCGGCGTCGCGCTGATCCTGACCTACTTCCTGCGCAGCCTCGTGATGACAGGTGGAGCTGGCCAATGAATCTGACCACTACGCCGATCCTATCGATCATCACCTTCCTGCCGCTGCTTGGCGTTTTATGCATCGCATTCTTGCCAAGCACACCGGCGGGCGATCGCAATGCCCGTTGGATCGCGCTTTACGCGACGCTGTTCACCTTCGTTATATCATTGTTGATCTGGCTCAACTTCGATCCAACGACGGCTGATTTCCAGTTCGTGGAAGAGCACGCGTGGCTCGGGCCCCTGCGCTACAAGATGGGTGTCGACGGTATTTCGATGCTGTTCGTCATCCTGACGACGTTCCTGATGCCGCTGTGCATTCTGGCGAGCTGGGAATCCGTCAACCACCGCGTCAAGGAATACATGATCGCGTTCCTGGTGCTTGAGACGTTGATGATCGGCGTCTTCTGCGCGCTGGATCTGATCCTGTTCTACCTGTTCTTCGAAGCCGGTCTCATCCCGATGTTCCTCATCATCGGCATCTGGGGCGGTAAGCGGCGCATCTACGCGAGTTTCAAGTTCTTCCTCTATACGTTGCTGGGCTCAGTGCTCATGCTGATCGCCATGCTGGCGATGTACTGGCAGGCCGGGACCACCGATATCCCGACCCTGATGCAGACAGAGTTCCCACGCGACATGCAGTGGTGGTTGTGGTTGGCGTTCTTCGCCTCGTTCGCGGTGAAGATGCCGATGTGGCCGGTCCACACCTGGTTGCCGGATGCGCACGTTGAAGCCCCGACTGCGGGTTCGGTCATCCTGGCGGCCATTCTGCTGAAGATGGGTGGCTACGGCTTCTTGCGCTTCTCGCTGCCGATGTTCCCGCTGGCAAGCCATGAGCTGGCTCCGCTCATCTTCGTCTTGTCCGTGACGGCCATCATCTACACGTCGCTCGTGGCACTCGCGCAGGAAGACATCAAGAAGCTCATCGCCTACTCCTCAGTGGCGCATATGGGCTTCGTGACCATGGGCATCTTCACGTTCACGCATCAGGGAATCGATGGCGCCATCTTCCAGATGCTCTCGCACGGCATTGTTTCGGCAGCGCTCTTCCTCTGCGTTGGCATCATCTACGACCGAATGCACACGCGCGAAATCGCAGCATACGGTGGACTTGCCGCGCGTATGCCCATCTACGCATTCTGCTTTATGGTCTTCACTATGGCCAACGTCGGTTTGCCGGGGACCTCTGGGTTCATTGGCGAATTCTTGACCATGCTCGGGGCGTTTCAAGCCAATACGTGGGTGGCGTTCCTTGCGGCGACGGGCATCATTCTGTCGGCGGGCTATGCGCTTTACCTCTACCGTCGTGTCGTGTTCGGGCCGCTCGAAAAGCAGTCGCTGATGAACATTGCGGATATGAAACCGCGTGAGATCGCCATCATTGCTCCGTTGGTCATCCTGACGATCTTCTTCGGCTTCTATCCGGCGCCACTGCTCGATGTTATGGCGGTGTCGGTGAAGAATCTCGTGATGAACTATCAAGCTGCTATCGGCCAGGCCGCAGCGGTCGCCGCGCAATAAGGGAAGGGACCAACGCATGTCCATATTGGTCGGTTACGCTCCGGTCCTGCCCGAGATCTTGCTAGCGGTTGGCGCGATGGCGCTGCTGATGCTGGGCGCCTTCGGTCCCGACAACGAAAAATCCGGCGAGCAGATTACGTGGCTGGCCCTCTTGCTGATCGTTGCCGCAGCGGCGCTTATAGTTCTGCAACCGCCCAAGACCGAGCAACTCTTCGAGGGAGCCTTTGTCGTTGACCGCTTCAGCAGGTTTATAAAACTGCTGGTGCTGTTGGGTTCGGCCGGCGCGCTCTTGCTGTCGGTGGATTACCTGAAGAAGAAACGACTGATGAAGTTCGAGTACGCGGTGCTCGTACTTCTCTCCACGGTCGGCATGATGATGATGGTTTCCGCCAACGACCTCATCGCGCTTTACCTTGGCCTCGAATTGCAGAGCATGGCGCTCTACGTTTTGGCGTCGATGCAGCGGGAAAATCTTCGGTCAAGTGAAGCGGGTTTGAAATATTTCGTCCTGGGCGCCCTGGCCTCCGGCATGCTGCTGTACGGCGCATCGTTGATCTACGGCTTCACAGGCTCGACGAGCTTCCCCGTCATCGCCGGAGTCGCCCAAGCCCACGATGCCGCTCAGAACGTCGGATTGATTGTGGGCCTCGTGTTTCTCCTTGTCGGTCTTGCCTTCAAGGTGTCTGCGGTTCCTTTCCATATGTGGACGCCCGACGTGTACGAAGGGGCGCCAACGCCTGTGACAGCGTTCTTCGCGAGCGCACCGAAGATCGCAGCAATGGCGCTTTTGATGCGCTCGCTGGGCGTAGCCTTCCCCGGTCTTGAACCGCAATGGCTCCAGATCATCTGGTTTGTCGCCATCGCGTCGATGTTGCTCGGCTCGTTCGCTGCGATCGGCCAGACAAACATCAAGCGGCTGATGGCCTATTCGTCGATTGGTCATGTCGGCTTTGCGCTCGTCGGTCTTGCCGCCGGAACGCATGAGGGAGCGCAAGCCGTTCTCATTTATCTTGTGATTTACATCGTGATGACGCTGGGAACGTTCGCATGCATTCTGTCGATGCGCCGCGGCGACGAGATGATCGAAGAAATTGATCAGCTATCGGGACTGGCCCAGACAAATCTGCCCATGGCTTTTACGCTGGGCATGCTCATGTTCTCGCTCGCTGGAATCCCGCCGCTCGCCGGTTTCTTTGCCAAGCTTTACGTGTTTAGCGCCGCCGTTCAGGCAGGGCTCTTCCCGCTCGCGGTCATTGGCGTTTTGGCGAGTGTCGTAGGTGCCTACTACTATATTCGCATTGTACTCATTATGTTCGTGAAGGACCCGGAAGAGAAATTCGCGCCGGTGTCCGGGAAGCTTGGCTTCGTAATGGCTGCGTCCTTAGTTTTCATCTTCGTATTTGCGACGCCATTTGTCGGCGGACTTATCGTTGACGCAGCTGGTGCGGCAGCTAAATCGCTGAGATTTTGACAAGTGCATCTGACGTAATGAGTGATCACTCTGAGTTCTTTGCTCCAGTTTTGCAGCTCGAAGAATGCGCCTCGACGAACGCCGAGGCTATGCGCCTCACCCTCGCTGGTGAGGCGGGCCCCTTTTGGGTTGCCTCCGAAAAACAAACTGGCGGACGAGGTCGGCAGGGACGTACGTGGACATCGCCGCCCGGAAATCTCAGTGCGAGCCTCCTCATCAGGCTGGCCTGCGAGCCGATAACCGCCACTCAGCTCTCCCTTGTCGCCGGCCTCGCATTGCGGGAAGCCGTCGCAGAACAACCGGGCTTTGAGCGTGTAGCAGGCAACCTCAGGCTTAAGTGGCCGAATGACTTGCTGCTTGGAACGACAAAATGTGCCGGGATATTGGTCGAGACCAGCGTGATCGAGGCGCGCCAGCTCGCTTGTGTGATTGGCTTCGGCGTTAACATTAAAGCCAGCCCCGAGGGGCTCGACCGGGCCGTGACATGCCTTTATGACCACGGGATGGTGACTGACAGCTCGGCCCTGCTTGCGAGCTTGGACGCCACGATGGGGCGGCGCATGGGGGATTGGAAATTAGGGCTTGGTTTTCCAGTCATTTGTGCGGAATGGCAGCGCTTCGCGGGGACACCTGGCGAGGCGATCTCCGTGAATGCCTCTGGAACCCGCTTTTCAGGCCGTTACGCCGGGTTGGATCTCGACGGGGCACTTTTGCTGAAGGAAGACGGCGGGACGATTCGCCGGATTGCATTTGGCGAGATTGTGGACGCTCTTGCCTAAACCCTCCGACTACCGGGAATTTCTCGGCCGACGAAATTGCCCATCCGACGAACTGAAAACAAAAAGAAGGCATTGATGGCGCGCAAACCCGCCAATGGCGAAGACGAACTCGTATTCTTAGCCCTCGGCGGGCTGGGCGAAATCGGTATGAACGCCTACCTGTACGGGGTCGGCGCAAAGAAGTCGCGCAAATGGCTGATGGTCGATCTGGGGATTACGTTTCCCGGAGAGGGCGAGCCGGGCGTTGATGTGGTGCTGCCGGATCTGCGTTTCATCGAAGCGCAGCGAGATGCGCTCGCTGGGATCGTTATCACGCACGCGCACGAAGACCACATTGGTGCCGTCATAGAGCTATGGCCGAGCCTTCAGGTCCCGATTTATGCAACGCCGTTCACAGTCGGAATGTTGCGCGCAAAGTTGGCGCAGTTCGGCGGACAAATGGCCATCGAGATTAACGAGATCCCGGTCGGCGGGCGCTTTCAGGCTGGCCCCTTTGACGTTGAGTTGGTCTCCATGGCCCACTCTATTCCGGAAACCTCCGGCCTGATTTTGCGCACATCCGTCGGCACGGCTTTGCACACGAGCGATTGGAAGATCGATCCCGAGCCTATGACGGGCGAACCAACCGATGCCGCGAAGCTCCAGGCTCTCGGAGCCGAGGGCGTCCACGCGATGATCTGCGATTCAACCAACGCCTTGCGGGAAGGGATCTCTCCTTCCGAAAGCAAGGTTGCGCGGTCGTTGACCGAAATCATCAAAAAGGCCACGCATCGCGTCGCTGTTACGACCTTCGCCTCGAATGTCGGTCGCGTCAAAGCCGTCGCCGAGGCAGCCACAGCATCCGGCCGACAACTCGTCGTCGCGGGCCGCGCCCTGCATCGCGTGATAGAGGTCGCGAAAGAAACCGGCTATCTGCCTGAGAAGCTGCAGTATCTGGATCAGCAGGAATTCAAATACATCGACCGCTCCGACGTCGTGTTGCTCCTGACCGGAAGCCAGGGAGAGTCCCGCGCGGCGATGGCGCGCGTAGCAGACAACGAACATCCAGATATACAACTCTCCAAGGGCGACCTAGTGATCTTCTCGTCCCGGAACATTCCCGGAAACGAAAAGGCAGTGGGCCGCATACAAAACAAGCTCGCGCAAATAGGTTGCGACGTGCTCACAGATAATGAAGCGCTCGTGCACGTTACGGGCCACCCACGCCGCGATGAACTCAAGCAGCTTTACAGCTGGATCAAACCGGAGGTGGCCGTGCCGATGCACGGAGAAGCACGCCATCTACGAGAGCACGCGCGCCTAGCAACCAACGCCGGCGTGCCGCAGGTTGTGAGCCCATTGAACGGCGATATCGTTCGGCTCGCACCGCAGCCAGCCGAGATCTTAGAGAACGTCCCAACCAGCCGACTCTATCGCGATGGCCGTTTGATCATTCCCGCTGAAGAAGGTCCCGTCCGCGAGCGCCGCAAGCTTTCTGTCGTTGGAATTGTGGTGGTATCGATCGCCTTGTCCCGTCGTGGCATCATGATTGGCGAAGCCGATCTCGCGATGGATGGCATCCCCTTCGTTACGGAGGATGGCGATGCTATGGAAGATGTTGCGCTCGATGCCGTCGATGCCACAATGGCCAGCATTCCGGTGGCAAGACGCAAGGACCACGAGATGGTCCGTGATGCGGTTCGCCGTGCGGTACGCTCCTCTATCTATGAGGAGTGGGGAAAGAAGCCGATCGTAAAAGTATTGCTACATGTGATCGACCAGCAGTCGGCGCCCCGCTCGAAATAACAAGCAACTTCAGAATTCAGGAGACTTCAAGAATGATCGGCCGTTTGAACCATGTGGCGATCGCTGTGCGCGATCTCGACGCGGCGGTATCCGTCTATCGCAATGCGCTAGGTGCCACTGTTTCCGAACCTACGGCCGAGCCTGACCACGGCGTAACGGTCGTCTTCGTGACACTGCCGAACACCAAGATCGAATTCTTGGAGCCGCTGGGCGAGAACTCGCCGATTGCCAAATTTCTAGAGCGCAATCCTGATGGTGGCATTCATCACGTTTGCTATGAAGTCGATGACATCATCGCTGCGCGAGACCAATTGAAAGCGCAAGGTGCGCGTGTGCTCGGTGACGGAGAGCCGAAAATTGGCGCACATGGTAAGCCGGTCTTGTTTCTGCACCCGAAAGACTTCTGCGGAACGCTGACCGAATTGGAGCAAGCGTAAGTCCTCGCGACAACGCCATAGGCCTCCCGCGTCGGACGCAGAGCCCGACAAGCGGCGAGCCAACGCACCTAAGGAACATGAAAAATGAACTTCACCCTCGGGGCGGCATTATACTTCATTATCTGGTGGTTGACGCTGTTTGCGGTGCTTCCCTTTGGCGTCCGGAGCCAAGATGAAGAAGGGGAGATTGTGCCAGGTACGCCGGAAAGTGCTCCAGCAAGGCCGCGAATGCTGCGGACTTTCCTCATCAACACGTTGGTTGCCGCCATCGTGTTTGCGATCGTCTGGGTCGTCATTACGTATCGGCTCATCGATGTTGGAATGCCGACGGCACCGGGCGCACGTCCCAGTTGAACGCTACGAACTTTGTGAACCGACGAGCAATAGACAACAAAAAAGGAGCCCGGTGTAAGCCGCTGCTCCTTTCTTGGTCGGCGGCTGAACCGCCTTTCTTATTAGGACCTCCCCCTGCTACACGAACAGGGTAACTGGAGTACATTGGAGCCAAACGAGTCGGCTCTAATGGTGCTTCTTCCCCTAGACTTGGGCGCTTACCGCTCGATACATCGGCTTCGACCCTTTTTCTTGACGGCCGGAACATAGCTCAGCTGCGGCCGACTGTCACGGTGGAAAGTGCAGAATCTGCAAAGAAAATTCGAAGCCGAGAAAACGGACTTTCGTGTCGCGAAAAGCTGGGACTGAGAACAGCATATAACCCTGCAGAACGCGGCATAAATCGCGGGCAGGATTGCAAGCTACACCAATCATGGTTATGAGCGGCACAGGTCGACGGCCGTATAGATTTGACGTTTGACGCATGGGGAGCGGGATCGTCTTCGTGCTTCCGTTGCTCCGAGCTGCCGCGATCCGCGAAACATCTGCGATCCCATCTTAGGAGACGAAACGCGCGTCATGCATCTTTCCCGTTATTTCCTTCCTGTTCTGCGAGACACGCCTAAGGAAGCAGAGATCGTCTCCCACCAGCTGATGCTACGCGCGGGCATGATCAAGCAGTCCGCCGCGGGGATCTATTCTTGGCTCCCTCTGGGGCTCAAGGTGCTCAAGAAGATTGAAGCGATTGTGCGCGAAGAACAAAACCGCGCAGGCGCTGTTGAAGTACTTATGCCGACGGTGCAATCGGCCGATCTCTGGCGCGAATCCGGGCGCTATGAGGCCTATGGGAAGGAGATGTTGCGCATCACCGATCGCCATGAGCGCGACATGCTGTATGGCCCGACTGCCGAAGAAGTGATCACCGCTATTTTTCGCGACAGCGTGAAGAGCTACCGCGACCTTCCCAAGAACCTTTACAACATCCAGTGGAAGTTCCGCGACGAGATCCGCCCCCGCTTTGGGGTGATGCGTGGTCGCGAGTTCCTTATGAAGGATGCCTATTCGTTCGATCTTACCGCGGAAGACGCGCGGCGCAGCTATCAGCGCATGTTCGTCGCTTACCTTCGCACGTTTGCCCGTATGGGACTGAAGGCAGTACCTATGGCCGCGGATACCGGCCCCATAGGCGGTGATTTGAGCCACGAGTTCATCATTCTCGCCGATACGGGTGAGAGCCAGGTCTTCTGCCATCGCGACCTCATCGAAGGCGCAATTCCCCCAGCGGATACCGACTTCCTGGGAGATCTGTCTCCGATCGTTGACGCCTGGACATCGCTTTACGCGGCGACCGATGAAATGCACGATGCGAAGCGCTTCGACACAGAAGTACCCGCAGAAAGCCAAGTTACGGCGCGGGGCATCGAGATCGGACACATCTTCTTCTTCGGCACGAAATACGCAGAGCCCATGGGCGCGCGTGTGCAGGGCCCGGACGGCCAGATGGTTACGCTCCAAATGGGGTCTTATGGCATTGGCGTGTCCCGTCTCGTCGGGGCGATTATCGAAGCAAGCCACGACGACGCAGGGATCGTTTGGCCTCTGCCTGTTGCACCGTTCGAAGTCGGGCTTCTCAACCTGCGCACCGGCGACGCGGCAACGGATGCGGCATGTGCAGATCTCTACGGGAAACTGCGCAACGCCGGCATCGATGTTCTATATGACGATACCGACGAACGCGCCGGGGCGAAATTTTCCACTATGGATATCATAGGCATACCGTATCAACTGATCGTCGGGCCTAAGGGCCTCAAAACGGGCGAACTTGAGGTTAAGGTGCGTGCCGACGGCACCCGTGAGACCGTTTCGCTCGAAGCTGGCCTTGCGCGCGTCATAGATCTGGTGCAGTCCGGGCGGGTTCTCTGCTAGGACGCAGCGGACGGACGGTAGCAACCAGAGGAAAGCGGATGGCAAACGTGAAGCAGACGTCGATACCTGACACGGCTCCGTTTGCGCCCTTCGAATGGATGTTGGCTTGGCGTTATCTGCGGGCCCGCCGTAAAGAAGGCTTTATCTCCGTTATCGCGGGTTTCTCCTTTATCGGCATTATGCTCGGCGTCGCCACGCTCATCATCGTGATGGCGGTCATGAACGGCTTCCGCGAGGATCTTTTCTCAAAAATCCTCGGGTTAAACGGTCACATCGTCGTGCTGAAAACCAATGAACCGTTCACCGACTACAATGATGTGGCAGCGCGGATCGAAAGGGTGCCCGGCGTACACCATGCGCTTCCCCTGGTTGAAGGCCAGGTCATGGTCTCCTCGCCGGCGCAAGCAACCGGCGGCTTGGTCCGCGGCATAACCGAAGATGGCGTCAAAGCCCTTAAGCTCATTTCCGACAACATCCAATTCGGAACGCTTGATGGCTTTGACCAAGCCCGCGGCATCGCCATAGGCACGCGCTTGGCAAACGCGCTGGGCGTGATGCTTGGCGACTCTATAACTCTCGTATCCCCGCGTGGCGCCACCACCCCGTTCGGGACTGCGCCGCGCACCAAGGCCTACAAGATCCAGGCCGTGTTCGAGATGGGCATGTCCGAATACGACCGCACGATGATCTTCATGCCGCTCGACGAGGCGCAGAAGTACTTCTCGCGAAACGGCGCTGCCGACGTTCTCGAAGTTGTTGTCGATAATCCCGAACGGGTTGGCGAATACGCGAATGCCATACGAGCGGCGGCCGGAGAGGGAGTGCAGGTCACAGACTGGCGGCAGCGCAATGCGTCCTTCTTCACCGTGCTCGAAGTCGAACGCAATGTCATGTTCATCATCTTGTCGCTGATCATCCTTGTCGCGGCGCTCAACATCATTTCCGGCATGATGATGCTGGTCAAAGACAAGGGACGAGATATCGCAATCTTGCGAACGATGGGGGCCAGCCGAGGCGCAATGATGCGCGTGTTCCTGATCACCGGCGCTTCGATTGGTATCGTGGGAACCTTCGCAGGATTGATTCTTGGCATTGTGTTCTGCGCGAACATCGAGGAGGTCCGTCAGTTCGTGGCTTGGATCACGAACACGCAGATCTTTGATCCGAGCGTCTATTACCTGACACGTTTGCCCGCCAGCATCGATGTTCATGAGACAATCTACATCGTGCTAATGGCGTTGGCGTTGTCGATCCTCGCGACGCTGTATCCATCATGGCGAGCCTCTACGCTCGATCCCGTCGAAGCCCTTCGTTACGAGTGAGGCAACCTACCGTGACTGAGGCACCCCGCATCCACCCCGTTCTTCAACTCGCAGATCTGCGGCGCCACTATCGTCAGGGCAACCGTGAGATCCGCGTGCTCGACGGTGCGAGTATCGAAATCTACCCCGGCCAAGCCGTCGCTCTCGTCGGTCCGTCCGGCGCGGGTAAATCGACGCTGCTACATGTCGCCGGCCTGTTGGAGACACCGGATTCAGGTCACGTCCTTATTGGAGGGCGCGACTGTTCGAAGCTTTCGGATCGTGAACGGACGCGCGTGCGCCGGCATGAGATGGGGTTCGTGTACCAGTTCCACCAACTTCTGCCAGAGTTCTCCGCGGTCGAAAACGTCGTTATTCCGCAATTGATCCTGGGCACGTCACGGCGGCAAGCCAATCACCGCGCCAGTGAATTGCTAAGCAACATGGGGCTCGCGGAACGTCTGCATCATAGGCCGGCGGAATTGTCGGGTGGCGAACAGCAACGCACAGCCATCTGCCGTGCGCTCGCCAATGCGCCGCGCCTGCTTCTTGCTGATGAGCCGACTGGCAACCTCGATCCGAAAACGTCGGATCATGTATTTGAATCGCTGATTGATCTGATCCGCCGCACTGGCGTTTCCGCGCTCATCGCGACGCACAATCTACAATTGGCCGCGAGTATGGATCGTGTTGTGCGATTGGCCGACGGCCATCTCGTGGAAATGACGCCGGGTCAACTCGTCTGACCGTCAATGCGTTCGAGGGGAATGAAACTGAGAGGAATGAAACCGAAACGGGCAGCGAATTTCGCTGCCCGTTTGCGTTTGGTGAGCGCTACCAACCAATGGCATTCGGTAGCCACGTGGCAATGCCCGGAAAGAAGAACAGCATGCTGAGCCCTACCAACTGAATCATGATGAAGGGCACAACGCCTCTATAGATGTCCCCAGTGGTGATTTCTGGAGGTGCGACCCCTTTCAGGAAGAAGAGTGCCCATCCGAAAGGTGGGGTCAGGAACGACGTCTGCAGGTTGACCGCAACCAGGATTGCGATCCAGGTCATGTCCACGCCGGCAGATGCGAAGATCGGGAGGAACATCGGCAGCGCGATGTAAGAAATCTCGATCCACTCAAGGAAGAAGCCGAGCACGAACAGGATCAGCATCAAGAACAGGATCTGACCTTCAAGACCGCCTGGGACGAAGGCAAACATCTCCTGGACCATGTGCTCGCCCCCAAGCCCGCGGAAGGACAGGCTGAACGGCTGTGAACAAATCAGGATGAAGAACACCATGGCGCTCGTCGACAGCGTCGCACGAGAGACTTGACGTAACACATTCCAGGAAAGCCGCCCGGATGCCAACGCGAGCAAAGCGCTGCCAAACGCACCGAGCGAAGCTGCTTCCGTTGGGGCGGCGACCCCGCCGATAATCGAGCCAAGGACCGCTATGACGAGACCAATCGGCGGCAGGACGACTTTCACCAATCGTTTCGCGAGCTCACCTCTCGAGAGAGCCTGGCGTTCGTCTTGCGGAATGGCCGGGACTGTCTTGGGAGCCAGTAGTCCCAGCCCGAGAACGTAGAGCACGAAGAGGCCGGAAAGCAGCAGCCCAGGAAAGAGAGCAGCGGCAAACAAAGTGCCGACAGATTCCCCCATAATGTCGGCAAGCAGAATGAGAACGAGACTAGGAGGGATGATCTGGCCGAGCGTGCCGGATGCGCAAATGACGCCGCAGGAAACCCCGTGATCGTAGCCGCGCTTGATGAGCGGACGCAACGCGATCAGGCCGGCCGTTACAACAGTCGCACCGACGATGCCGGACGAAGCCCCCATGAGCACGCCCACGAGAATGATGGCGAGCGCCATTCCCCCCCGCAGCCCGCCCATCGCGAGCCCTATCGTCTCTAACAAGTCCTCCGCTAACCGGGATTTTTCGAGCATCACCCCCATGAAGATAAATAACGGCAGAGCGAGCAGCGTATAATTCGTAACGACGCCGTAGACCCGTGCCGGCAGGAGGTTGAAGAGGCCCGGACCGAAGCCGAGATAACCGCAAACCAATCCGGAAACAGCAAGACTGATCCCAACTGGAATCCCTGTGATGAGCAGCAGGAAGAACCCACCGACCATCAACATGGCCAAAACGTCATTTTCCATTTGGGGAAACACTCGCTTGTTGTGCGCCACTCTTCCCGGCATCGAGGAAAGCAACAAGGGCTCGGGCCGTCTGCACGATCGCTTGCAGCGCAAGCAATACAAATCCGACCGTTAGAAACGCCTTGAGAATGTAGCGGTAAGGTAGCCCACCCGGATCAGGAGATCCCTCCTGGAAGGAATAGCTCTGCGCCACATAAGCCAGAGAGAGGTAGGCGAAAACGAGAGCGATGAAAAACGTCAGAACACCTGCCAGCACATCGACGGCAGCTTTCATCCTCGGGCCGTAGTCTGCGTAGAGAATATCAACGCGGACTTCATCTCCTCTGTTGATCCCGTATGACATACCGATCAGAGCAGTAACCGCCATGATGTGCCATTCGAGTTCTTGTGAAGCCACAGTGCCGACCGCGAAGCCGTAGCGCAGGAGCACGTTGAAGGCGACCAACAGAACCAGTCCAAGGACTAGCCATGCGGTCACCCTGCCGGCCAGACCGACAAAACTGTCGATCCGGCCGACGGCGGACATGAGCGTTGTTCGCATGAGAGCAATTTCGCCCCGGAGCTATTCGAGAGAGTCGTGGTAAGGCTTTTCGCTGAGGTTTGACCAGGAACGATGTTTCGCCCGGAAGGCCATGAATGCATCGTGAACTTTCTTCGTACGCGGATCCTTGGCGGCTTCTTCGTCCAAGACCTTGAAGGTAATTTCACGAAGCTTCGTCACGACATCTGGCGGGAGAACGTCCGCCTTCACACCATGGTTCTTGACGAGATCCTCAAGCGCATCGGCGTTGTTGGCTTCAGACCAGGCATAGCTTTCCAGGTTGCAAGCCATAGCCGCCGTCTTGACGATTTGCTGGAGGTCTGGTGGCAGCGACTCCCAAGCCTTGAGGCTGATAAGGAGTTCCGTAACGTTGGAAGGCTCATGCCAGCCCGTCGTGTAGTAGTACTTCGCTGCGTTCTGCAGTCCCAGTCGGCGATCCTGAAACGGTCCGACGAACTCGGCAGCATCGATAACGCCGCGCTCCAGAGCCGGGAAGATTTCGCCACCCGGCAACAGCTTCACATCGACGCCAAGCTCCTTGTAGACCTTCCCCGCAAGGCCCGGGATACGCATCTTGAGGCCCTTGAAGTCGTCGACCGACTTGATCGGATTGCGGAACCAGCCGGTCATCTGCAAGCCCGTGTTCCCCATCGGGAACGCGATAAGACCGAGCGGTTTGTACAATTCGTGCCAGAGCTCGAGACCGCCGCCGTGATAGAGCCATGCATTCACGCCTGAAAAGTTCAGGCCGAATGGGACGGTCGTAAAGTACTGAGCAGCGAACAGTTTGCCGGCCCAGAAGTAGGCGTTGGCGGCATTCATTTCGACGGTGCCGGCCTGGACTGCATCGAAACCTTCAAGAGCAGGGATCAACTCACCGGCTGCAAAGTGCTGGATTTTGAGGCGGCCACCTGACATTGTCTCGACCTTCTTACAGAAGTCGGTCGGACTGCCCGGCCCTACTGTGTAGAAAGGCGCTCCCGGTGGGTACGCGTTCGTCATCTTAAAGCTGAACGAGCTCTGTGCCCTCGCGATCGCTGGTGCGGCGACGACTGCAGCGGTGCTTGCAGACGTCACACCGGCGGCCTTTAGAAAATCCCGTCGTTTCATAGCAATCCTCCTACCCGTGTTGCGGACCCAAACATGCTAGCAACTGCCATGCCAGTGAATAACCAATTGAATCCGCGCCAGTTTTGCATTCGGCAGAATAACTCGCTGCTCGATCGAAGGTCACAATGCTTAGAGATTGATCAGTCCGTATCCTGCCTAGTCCGGTTCAGGTCTGATGGTGCCTGATTAATGTGCAGACAACGGAAGACTAGCTCGGGATATCCAGAAAGAGAAGGACGAAAACATGCTTCGCACACGCACATGCCTCGGCGGAATGGTGACCGCACCGCACCATCTGGCGGCGGAGGCTGGCGCCACAATCCTGCGTGAGGGTGGCAATGCCATCGAGGCTATGATCGCTTCAGCAGCAGCCGTAGCGGTCGCCTATCCACACATGAATGGCATTGGCGGAGATGGCTTTTGGGTGATTTCCCGCCCCGGCAAAGAGCCGGTCGGCGTACGCGCATGTGGACCAGCTGCGGCGAGAGCGACGAAGGCCTTCTACGAAGAGCATGGTGATTCCGCGATACCGACGCGAGGACCGCGTGCGGCGCTGACCGTTGCCGGAGCCATCTCGGGATGGGCGGAAGCGCACAGTCTGGCGGCTGAGGCCGGAGGGCGCGTGCCGATTGCACGGTTGCTTGAAGACGCCATCCGGCATGCGCGCGATGGTGTGCCTGTCACGGCATCACAGGTCCACCTAACGCAAGCCAAGTGGAGCGAACTGAAAGACGTGCCGGGCTTCACGGCAACGTTCGCCTCCGATGGACCGCCGAAGCTCGCGCAAGTCCTGAAGCAACCGGCACTCGCAAGCACGCTGCAACAGCTCGTGGATGCGGGGCTTGATGATTTCTATCGCGGCGATCTCGCGCGCAAGCTAGGAGCCGGATTGGAGGCGACGGGCAGCCCTCTGAGTTTAAATGATCTCGAAGCATTCCGCGCAAAGCGCGTGACACCTGCCACCGTCCGTCTCGCCGTTGGCGATGTCTACAACATGCCGCCCCCGACCCAGGGCGCGTCGGCATTGATGATCCTAGGTGTGTTTGAGCGTCTCGGCGTCAAAGAGCGCGACGGGTTCGATCACATCCATGGTCTCGTTGAGGCGACAAAGCGGGCCTTCATCCATCGCAACGCTCACTTGGGCGATCCAGATCGCATGGGCGACATCTGGAAAACATGGCTCGAACAGGCGACGCTCGATCGCGAAGGCGCTGCGATCGACACCGCCCGTGCAGCGCCGTGGCCTCACACGGCAAAGCCTGGCGATACGATTTGGATGGGCGCGGCCGACAGACACGGCAACGTTGTCAGCTATATCCAGAGCATCTACTGGGAATTTGGTTCTGGACTGGTCGTCCCTGACACTGGAGTCGTATGGCAGAACCGGGGAGCGAGCTTCACGCTTCACCCAGGTCCAAACGAATTGGAACCCGGCCGCTTGCCGTTCCATACGCTGAACCCCTCTCTCGCGCGGCTAAATGATGGGCGCACGGTCGCTTACGGCACGATGGGAGGCGAGGGGCAGCCGCAAACACAGGCCGCGATCTTCACCCGCCACGTTCTCTTCGGACAGGATATGCAGGCTGCCGTTTCCGCACCGAGATGGCTACTCGGCCGGACGTGGGGAGAAGACTCTACAAACTTGAAAGTCGAAAGCCGGTTCGCGCCGGAACTGATCGATGCGCTGCGGAAGGTTGGTCATGACGTCGAAGTCGTTGAGGCTTACGACGACATGATGGGGCATGCCGGCATGGTTTCGATCGGACCGGACGGCGTCATTTCAGGTGCCACGGATCCACGCGCTGACGGCGCAACGGCATCCCTTTAAAGTCGCCGACCTCAGAAAATGACCGAGGCGGCGTGGTGGAATATCACGCACGTCGCCTCGCATTTATTGCTGCGATTATTATTTTTATTTCCCTTTGCAGAGCGTTCAAGTGCCCGAAACGACTGCGTTGGCCCAATGGAAATGGGCTTCCCTCGCCGCGCCGCGAGATTTTCGCGGCCATTAGAGATGGCGTGAACATTTACATGGCAACACTGCCAATTCGGCAGTCAATTCCACACTGATTGATACCGCTTTTATCTCGCGAAAGCCCGCCAATGCTGCGTTGCAGCAGATTGGCACAGATCTTGTTCTTAAGCAGATCGCATGTGCGAACTCTACGACCGTCATTCGCACTGCACCCGCGGTTGGAGCCGCTCGGCAAGGAGCTCCGCCGCATCGGGGGCCTTAGTGGCCTTCGGGATAGAAGCGGCGCGTTCGGGCAGCAACTGACATCGGGCGCGCCGCACCAAAAATTCGCGGGGGCACGATTGAACGACTCTAACAGAGCCACGATCCACAGCGTGACGAGAACCGCCTCCAGGCGTACCTGGGAGTTGCGGTCATGAACGTCACGGCCCGCGCCGAAACACTGAAAGACGCATCGACCCTCGTCGACGGAAAGCGCGGCATCGCACAGGACCCCATCGTCGTTATCGGCGGTGGTCCGGCGGGCATTCGCGCCGCTCAGGAACTGTCACGTGCCGGCAAGAACGTCATCGTATTCAACGCCGAACGCTGGCGTCCTTATAACCGCGTGAAGCTCACACCTTTGTTGTCCGGAGAAGTCCAGCTTGGACAAGTCACGCAAAGCTTGGAGTTTTCCGGGCCAGGAACGGTCGCCGTATATTCCGGTCATAGCGTCGTCGACATAGACCGCACCCATAAGGTCGTCACGACCGGCCAAGGCAGCATCTGGCCCTATGGTAAGTTGATCATCTGCACCGGTTCACGCGCCCACGTTCCCCCCATTCCGGGAGCGCACAAAAATGGCGTCTACACGTTCCGCAATTTCGATGATGTCGAAAAGCTTGTCGCGCGCTCGTTTCGCGCCAGACGAGCCATCGTCATCGGGGGTGGACTTCTGGGCCTGGAAGCCGTGCGCGGTATGGCGGACCGGGGCGTCGACACGGTTGTTGTTGAACACGAAAGCTACCTCATGGCGCGCCAACTCGATGCGTGCGCCGGTGAACTCTTGGCACGTGACGTCGAAGCAATGGGCATCGGCGTGCGCACGGGAAGCACGGTCAGCCGCATCGTTGGAGAAGATCGCGTAACCGGGTTGGAGCTGGTATCCGGCGAAGTGCTGGACTGCGATACAATCATAATCTGCACCGGCATCCGCCCGAACATGGAACTCGCCCGCGATGTCGGCTTGGCCGTAGGACGCGGCATCAAGGTCGGCCCCACACTTCAAACGAGCGATCCTGACGTCTATGCCGCTGGCGAATGCGCGGAGTTCAACGGACACGTCTATGGTCTGGTGGGACCCGGCCTGGACCAAGCGGCGATCGCCGCCCGCCACATAACAGGTCAGGCTTCGACATACGACGGTTCGATGCCCGTGACGAAGCTGAAAGTCATCGGCACCGATGTCTTCAGCATGGGCGATACCGAACAACTTGATCAGCGCCCAGAACTCGACAGCCTGACCTATGCCGACGCCGACGGCAAAATTTATCGCCGCCTGGTCTTGAAGCGTGGCCGCCTTGTCGGTGCGGTCGCGATCGGCGATTGGTCTGAAATCAATCGGCTGCAGGAAGCAATCAGGAAGCAGATGCTTCTGCTGCCCTGGCAGCGGTTCCGCTTCAAAGCGAATGGCATCGTCTGGCCGGAACGCGAACCTCAATCAGTGCGTGATTGGCCGCGCGCCGCGACCGTTTGCAATTGCACAGGCGTAACACGCGGCCAGATTGGTGATGCGATTGCGCTTGGTGCGGGATCACTCGACGACATCAAGCGCGACACCGGCGCGTCGACCGTGTGCGGAAGCTGTAAAATACACATCGGCGAATTGTTGGGAGCGCCGCCGAAACGCGAACCTGCCGGCGCGGCAACGGCAATCGCGGTGACATCTGGCATAGCAGCGATCCTCGCGGCGCTGATATTGGTTCTGCCGATCTGGTCGACAGCGACCACGATCACGGGACGCGGCTTACCCGAACTCCTCTTTCTTGATGGTATCACGAAACAGATCAGCGGCTACGTCTTGCTGGCCTTGTCCGTACTCGCCGTCGTTTTATCAGTGCGTAAGCGTGTCCCCATCCTGCGCAAGCTCGGAGGTTACGCGGGCTGGCGCGTGTTCCACATCTTCATGGGCGTTACCGCGCTGGCGGTCCTCGCCGCGCACACCGGATTTCGTCTGGGAGACAATCTCAATCTTTGGCTGATGGCGAGCTTTCTAACCCTCGCGCTAGCAGGCGCGGCGGCAGGAATAGCAACGGCTTTGGAACACCGGTTGTTCGGTAATGCAGGGACGGCGGCGACACTAAAGGATGCATCGTTCTGGTTGCACCTCTTGGCCTTTTGGCCTCTGCCGACGCTGCTCTCGCTGCACATCCTCAGCGTCTATTTTTATTGAGGTCGCACCCGTGAGCCGCACCGCAAAATTATGGATCTTGTGGGTAGTTTCAACGCTCGTCGGCGGCGGCATCTTGCTGGCTGCGATGATCTACGGAGGACCTCTGCGCGCCAGCCTTCTAATTGGGAAGACTACGAGTGGTCATCACCAGATCGAACTGGCCTGCGAAGCCTGCCATACTTCACCGTTTGGTGGAGGAGAGGTGCTGCAGGAAGCCTGTCTCAGCTGCCACAAGGCCGAGCTTGCCGCCGCCAAGGATTCACACCCGCTCAAGAAGTTTCGCGATCCTCGTAATGCCGACCGATTGGCCAAGCTCAACGCGACGCAATGCGTAACCTGCCATCGAGAGCACAAGCCGGACATCACGGGGCCGATGGGAGTCACGCTGCCCGGCGACTATTGCGAACTGTGCCACGAGAAAGTCGGCAAGGATCGTCCGAGCCACTTGAATATTGGCTTTGATACTTGTGCGTCCGCAGGGTGCCACAACTACCATGACAACCGCGCTCTCTATGAAGATTTCTTGGAAAAGCACGCCGGCCAGCAGGATGTGAAAGAGCTGGCAATCTTCAAGCTGCGCGCGGAAAAGAATGAGCCGCTTGAACCGCGCGAACCGTTGATCACTATCGGCGTGGCCAATGCACCAGCAGACAAGCTGAGCGACCAAAAGATCAACAATGATTGGTTGGCCACCACCCACGCACAAGCCGGTGTGAATTGTGCGGGCTGTCACGCACCCGACAAAAAGGACGCAGCCGAAATAGCTGACGCCTGGACCGACAAGCCCAGTACCGCCGTCTGCACGACATGCCATGCGCCCGAAGCCTCGTCCTTCACCCAAGGCAAGCACGGCATGCGATTGGCGAAGGGGCTGAAAAGCGAAGTCGCAGGCCTCTTCGGCATTTTTCGCGACAAGCCGCTGACGCCCATGCAGGTCTCGATGGCCCGCTTGCCGATGTCGAGCAAGGCCCATGCGGAACAACTCACCTGCACAAGCTGTCATGGCGCCCACACATTCGATGCCATGAAAGCCCAGGTCGAAAGCTGTACGTCCTGCCATGCAGACGAGCACACGAAGGCCTATGAGCGATCGTCTCATTACAAGCTCTGGCAAGATGAAATCGCAGGCGTCAAACCGAAGGGAACGGGCGTCAGTTGCGCGACCTGCCATATGCCACGGCAATGGGTCGAAGATCCTGCGACCTACAGTGAACGCATCGTCGCAAACCACAATCAGAACGACAATCTGCGACCCAACGAAAAGATGATCCGCTCCGTCTGCATGGAGTGTCATGGACTCGGTTTTTCGATCGATGCCCTCGCCGATCAAAACCTCATCAAACGCAATTTTTCGGGACAGCCCGCCGTGAAGGTCGAAAGCATCGACTGGGTGAAGAAGCGTGTTGAGGAACGGGAGAAAGCCAAGGCCAACCAATAATGGCCATCAAAGAAAACGTCGGAGTTTCGAGAAGTCTAACAGGTGGTGAAAAGGAGAGAAGGACATGATCAAATTTTCGAAGTCGGCTGTTGTAGCGGTCCTGTCGGGTGCTGTTGTGCTGTGCGCGGGTGCGGCGGCGGCAGTCAACGCCAAAGGGGTCGCATATGAAGACGTCGCCGACATGCTGATCGCAGTCATGGTCGCCGACCGCACCGTATACACCAAACAGGTCGTTGGGCGTCTGACCACTAAAGACAAGGTCATCACGGCAAGTGAGCACTTCGAAGACAACAAGGCGCTCCCTTTGCCGGCGCAGATGTTCCGATTCGGTGCTGAGATGGTCGCCGACAAGACTGACAAGTTCTCCTACTCGCTCTTGTCGCTGTGGCCGATCAACAAGCAAAACGCTCCGCGCACAGACGCTGAAAAGGCTGGCTTGGAATTCGTATCTAAAAACAAGGACGAGAAGTACACCGCGGTCGAAGAGCTCGGCGGCAAGAAGTACTTCACCGCCGTCTATGCAGACGTTGCCGTGGCGCCGGTTTGTGCATCTTGCCACAACGGTCACAAAGACAGTCCGCGCACGGATTTCAAGTTGGGAGACGTGTTGGGCGGCGTCGTGATCCGCATTCCGATGACCGAGTAAGGAACAACGTAACCAAGCGTGTGCTCAGTGCGCTGGGCAACAAGCGCGCGGCGGTCGGCCATTGGACAACGTCGGAGATAAATGATGACACCGGAGCAAGTCAAACTCGTCCAGGAGAGTTTCAAGAAAGTCGTGCCGATCGCACCACAGGCGGCGGATATTTTCTACACGCGCCTGTTCGAGATCGCGCCTGAAGTTCGTCCTCTCTTTCCCGAAGACCTTTCAGGTCAGAAGGATAAGTTGATGAGCATGCTGGCAACTGCGGTCACCAATCTTCACCAGATCGAGAAGATTTTGCCGGCCGTGGAAGATCTCGGACGTCGTCACGTCGGATATGGCGTAACGGCCGAGCACTATAAGCCTGTGGGTGCCGCGCTCATCTACACTCTGGAGAAGGGGTTGGGTGATGACTTTACGCCAGAGACGAAAGAAGCCTGGCTCGTTACGTATACAACTCTCGAAGGCGTAATGACCAAAGCCGCCGAAGCTGCGGCCGCCCCTCCTAAAAAGAAAGGGTTCTTCGCAAAAATGTTTGGCTAGCGTCGCACTATTCGGCGTGAGCCAAGGCGCGTCTTAGTATCATGCAGGGTGACGCGATCGGGGGCAGCCGGGCGGTGGATCTAATGGGTCTACCGCCCGACTGATATTCGAAAATTGTCTCTGAGAAGGAAGCAGCGTTGCTGCCGGACCTAGTCGCAAGCAACAGCGATCGTCAGTGACGCTCCGGGGATGTACCGGCGACATCCTAACGGACCATCTGAAACGGAAGGTTTGTTCTGCATCGCCGTCGTTCCGGAAGGCAGCCTGCCGGTCAGACTCGCAACACGCTCTTGCGCTGTGAGCTTGGCCTGCTTGCCATCCAGGAGGCGAGGAGGCGCGCTGAGCGCTCGCTCGTACGCTATCTTGGCCGCCGCATTATCGCCGCGTGCTTCCATGATCTCGCCCTTCAGGGCATATGCTGCGGTAAATGTCGGCTCCAGATCTATAGCAGTGTTGGAGTGAGCCAATGCGTTCGATAAATTTCCTTCGCGCAGATCCAGCACGCCGCGCACATACGAAACTTCCGCCTTGCTGGCTTTGGTAGACGCGAGGTCTTGAACTTGGCGGTGCGCCGCATCGAAGCGGCCCAATTCCGCGAGAACGAGCCCGCGCAAGATGCCGACCTTGGCTTCGTCCTTCTTGAGTTGCGCGGATCTATCCAGATCGGTGAGCGCATCTTCGCGACGCGAGAGTTTGCGGAGGATAACGGCCCGGCTGAAAAACGCGGACCAATCCGCAGAGTTCAGCGCGATCGCGCGGTCGAGGTCACGAACGGCCTCCTCGAGGTTTCCCAGGTCGTTGTGGACGAGAGCGCGGCTCGCATATGTCCGAGAGTAGCCGGGATGGTATTTCGCGGCACGATTGAAATCAGCCAACGCCTTCGCATTGTCGTCCGCGTTGCGGTGGGACCAGCCGCGATTGAAGTATGCGATGTAGTACTGCTTTTTCGGAAGACGGCCGCTGGCGAGGATGCGTGTGCATGCTCCCGCACTCTGCGTACGGTTTGCCGCAGCGCAGTCCTTCAAATCATTCTGCATCCCGGCAAAACTAGGGACGGAAGCCCAAAGCGAAAGAATGCCAATTCCAAGAACGGAGATTGCCCGACGCATAGCATTGCGGCCCTTTGAGGTGATGGGGACAACGCAAAAGCGCGTTATCCGCTTCCCCAAACTCTACGGGCTCCAAATGCTGTGGGATGTTACGCGGGGAACTCCATTATGAAACGAGATCTGCGAAGCACGCCGATCTAGCGAAGCTTCTCGATAAGCGAGCGATCATTCTTCGCCAATCGAATGAACTGCTTGAGCGCATCAGAGGTTCCATCTACGGAGCCGTACAGCACCAAGCCAGCCGCATGTCTTACGTCAAGAGGGGCAGGCGAACCCATTTTACGCGTCGCGGGCGCGGTCGACGTAGTCCCGGATGAAGTTTGCGAGTTGTGGCGTGTCACAGTCAAATCCTATTGCTTTGGCGTGCTGGAGAGTCTCCTCTCCCGACTGATTTGTCGTCACACCGACATGCATCATTGTGAGCGCCCCTGCACGCTTGCCGGAAGCGCAATGGACTACCACGGGCTTGGGAAGCGTTTCGACTTCCTGTCGAAATTTCTCCACGACCTGGCTATCCAGCTCATTCCTCGAAACAGCGATGTGGCGGTAAGTAAGCCCAGCTTCTTTAGCCAATCGCCTTTCGACATCCTCGGGAATCTTTTGTTTTTCTTCTTTGGGCTGCAGATTTACGATCGAACGAAAACCATCAGCAGCGAATTCCTTCAGCTGCTCTGGGTGTGGTTCAGATTTCGCGACGGCAAAATCTTTGTTTATCGTAATTAAGTTTTGCATCGCCCAAGTTCGTCTCCACGAGGCTACTAGATTATGGCCGGTGATCGAGACGCTACGCGCCGATTTCCCCAGCATGTCACCGACTTGCGGTGGTGTTGTCAAAAAAGCAACGACCGCACTGGGCGAAATGTTCCCCGAAAAAAAACCTGAGTTTAAAGTCGAATGAAGAATATAGCTGGAGGAAAGCTTCGTTTTTTATTTCGTCAGCGATTCGCCTGCGTCGCGGGGGGATGGAATGCGCCGTTTTGCCAGGGATTGCCGAACGTTCAACTGAGTGTGATATGGCGACATTGTTGAGTGTTTAGTGTTCGAAAGGACACGTGCCGTTTATTTCGGGTCGTGTGTTTTCTCCGAGCCACGGAAATCCTCCACGCCAGCCATCACCAGCTTGTTAACAGGACGACGGGACCTACTCGCTTTCGGAGGATAGAATCCTATAAGTTCGCCCGTTATGAACGCTCCAACTCCATCCTCCGTGACCGCCAAACCGGTAGCTGCGACGGCGCAGCCAGGTTTTGTGCATCTGCGGGTGCATTCTGCTTACTCGCTACTGGAAGGCGCCTTGCCGATCGGAAAGCTCACGGGCTTGGCCGCCACGCATGGCTATCCGGCTTTGGGACTTACGGATACGAATAATCTGTTTGGCGCCCTAGAGTTTTCAGAAAAGATAGCCGGAGCCGGCATTCAGCCCATCGTCGGCGCAACGCTGAGCGTCGATTTTGAGGATGGGGAAAAGGATGAGCTGCGCCGCGCCGAAAGGCCCGTCGGCTTTGCACGAGATGGCTACCTTGCACTGATGGCGGCCTCCGAGACCGGCTACGCAAACCTCATGAAGTTGGTCAGCGCGGCGCATTTGGATGTGGCTGATGGAGAGCCACCGCATGTGAAGTTTTCTGCTCTCTGCGAACTGGCCGAAGGGCTTATCGTCCTCACAGGCGGCCCCGACGGACCGATCGATACGGCCTTGGCGCAGGATCGACAGCAACTCGCCCATGAACGGCTGACAAAGCTGAGAGCGGCCTTCGGCGATCGTCTGTACGTTGAAATTCAGCGGCACGGTGTCCGCGTCGAAAAGACAAACGAGCCACAACTTCTGCAACTGGCGTATGATCTTGAAATTCCAATCGTTGCCACCAACCAGGCCTACTTCGCGACGCCGGATGACTATGAGGCCCACGATGCCCTGATCTGCATCGCTGAAGGGTCCTACGTCGTTGAAGACAACCGGCGGCGCCTGACGCGGGAGCATTACTTCAAATCCCGCGAGGAGATGATTCAGACATTCGCGGACCTTCCTGAGGCCCTGGCGAACACCGTTGAGATCGCACAGCGCTGCCATTACCGGCCGCTCGGCCGCAAGCCGATTTTGCCGCGGTTCGTTGCAAGCCTGGAAGGCAAGACTGAGCAAGATCTGCTCGAAGAGGAGGCCGCCGAACTTAAACGTCAGGCGGAAGAGGGTCTGGAGCGGCGATTGGCGGCTCATCCTCTCGCGGCGGGTTTTACTCGGGAAGATTACGAGAAGCGGCTTGCCTACGAGGTTGACGTTATCTCGAAGATGAAGTTCCCCGGCTACTTTCTCATCGTTTCTGACTTCATCAAATGGAGTAAGTCGCAGGGCATCCCGGTGGGTCCTGGGCGCGGCTCCGGCGCGGGCTCGTTGGTTGCTTACGCGCTGACAATTACAGACCTCGATCCGTTGCGGTTTGGCCTTCTGTTCGAACGCTTCCTGAACCCCGAACGCGTCTCGATGCCGGACTTTGACATCGACTTCTGTCAGGACCGGCGTGACGAAACAATCCGTTACGTGCAGGAAAAGTATGGGGCGGATCGTGTCGCCCAGATCATCACGCACGGTAAGCTGCAAGCACGCGCGGTTCTACGCGACGTCGGCCGCGTGCTGCAGATGCCGTATGGGCAGGTCGACAAGCTCTGCAAGCTCGTTCCCAACAACCCGGCCAATCCAGTCACATTGGCGGAGGCGATCGAGACCGAACCACGTCTCCAGGAGGAGCGAGATGCCGAACCCATCGTCGCTCAGCTTCTAGAAAAAGCGCAGAAGCTTGAGGGGCTTTACCGTCACGCGTCGACGCACGCCGCTGGTATGGTGATCGGGGACCGGCCGCTCAACGAACTCGTCCCCCTCTACCGCGATCCGAAATCGCAGATGCCCGTCACCCAGTTCAACTGGAAGATGGTGGAGGCCGCGGGCCTCGTGAAATTCGACTTCCTCGGCCTCAAAACGCTGACAGTGCTGCAGAAGGCCGTTGAAATGGTCGAACGCTGTCGAGGCATAAAGATTGATCTTTCAGCGCTGCCGCTCGACGATCGCAAGAGCTACGAGCTTCTAGCTCGGGCTGATACGGTCGGTGTGTTCCAGTTGGAATCCACGGGCATGCGCGAGAGCTTGAAGCGTCTCAAGCCCGACCGCTTCGAAGATATTATCGCTATGGTTGCTCTCTATCGGCCTGGCCCGATGGACAACATCCCCACCTACATCAATCGCAAACATGGCGAAGAGCCCGTTGATTGTCTCCATTCGATGCTCGAGGGCATCCTTTCGGAAACCTACGGCGTTATCATCTACCAGGAGCAGGTCATTCAGATTGCCCAGGTGATGGGCGGCTACACGCTTGGTCAAGCCGACATGCTTCGGCGCGCCATGGGTAAGAAAGACAAAGCCGAGATGGCGCGCCACGAGGCGCGGTTCATTGAGGGGGCCGTCGAGCGCGGTGTGAAGAAAGCCGACGCAGCTTATATCTTTGAACTGGTCAACAAATTCGCCGGGTACGGCTTCAACAAATCTCACGCCGCCGCCTACGCGCTGGTCAGCTATCACACGGCCTACCTCAAAGCGAACTACCGCGAAGAGTTTCTTGCGGCGTCGATGACGCTCGATATGGCCAACACCGACAAGCTTGCTGTGTTTGTCGCCGAAGCACGACGAAGCGGCATCGAGATCAAGCCACCGTGCGTGAATGCGTCCGAGGTTGAGTTTCTCGCTGAACCCTCACCCGAGGAGGCACCGTCAGGGCCTCAGCCTGCACGGGGAGCAATCCGCTATGCTCTCGCGGCGTTGAAGAACGTAGGTCCGGCCGCCGTCGAAACCATCGTGGCGGCGCGTGAGGAGAACGGCCGCTATAAGTCATTGGCCGACTTTGCGAGCCGCCTGAATCCAAAGGCGGTCAACAAACGCGCGATCGAAATGTTGGCACAGTCGGGCGGGCTCGACGCGCTCGAACCCGATCGCGCGATCGTGTGTGCAAATGCCGACCTTATCCTCGCAGCGGCACAGCGGCGCGATGCCGATGCAGCAGCGGGCACAAACGACTTGTTCGGATTGGGCGAAACCGAGCCCACATTGGCATTGCGCCCCGCCAAAGGCTGGACGCCTTTAGAGCGTTTGGAAAACGAGTTTGCCAGTGTCGGGTTCTATCTGTCTGGTCACCCCTTGGACCAGTACGCCATGGTTCTCGAAAAGCTCGGCGTCCGCCGCTATGCGGAGTTCGAGCTCGCAACGGCGAAGGGGGCAACCTCGGCCCGACTTGCGGCCATCGTAGTATCGGCGCGCGAACGGCGCTCGGCGAAGGGAAATAAGTTTGCCTTTGCAATGTTCTCGGATGCCAGCGGTCAGTTCGAGGCTGTCATCTTCTCCGATACCCTGGCTGCCGGACGCGATCTGCTCCAGGCGGGCACGCCCGTTCTCGTGACCGTCGAAGCCGAACGCGATGGCGACACGGTCAAAATGCGCGTCCAGCGTCTCGAAAGCCTGGATGCGGCCACGGCGGCCATAGATCGTGGACTGTTACTGCGCTTCAGCCCAGCCCACATCAAAAACGCCGATGCAACTTTCGACGAGTTGAAAAGTTACCTCAAGCCACCCGCGCCCGGCGCGCGCGGCGGACAGGTGCGTTTTGTGCTGCCCGTCAAAGACCGTGAGCTGGAGTTCGCTCTTCCGGGGAAATATGACGTTTCCCCAGCCCAGGCAGGAATCTTGGCAACCGTACGTGGCATTGAGCAGATTGTAGAAATCTGATCCGGATGGGCGCTGATACAAGTGAGTTAGAGCCCCGTGGCTCGCCCTGAGACCGTGACGAACGCGTGCTAGCCGAAATTGCCCGCCCTTCTTGCAATCACGGCCGAAGACTCGTATAAGCCGTCGCACTTCACACGCGAACCTTCAGCGCTTGGCGGATTAAAAGCCCCGTCCGGTCGCTCCGGTGAGGTCGGCCCCAGATATGTATGGGGTGCGCCTTTCTCCAGGTTCGCGGCGGTCCAACCGGAAAACAAGGATATTTGCGAGATGGCGCTTCCCGCCTTCAACATGCGTCAGCTATTGGAAGCTGGCGTTCACTTCGGTCACCAGGCACACCGCTGGAACCCCAAGATGGCGCCCTTTATCTACGGCGCACGCAATAACATTCACATTATCGACCTGACGCAAACGGTGCCGCTGCTGCATCAGGCGTTGGTTAAGATTTCCGACACCGTTGCTGGTGGCGGCCGCGTACTCTTTGTCGCGACAAAGCGTCAGGCCTCGGAAGCAATTGCGGATTCTGCTCAGCGTTCGGCGCAGTACTTCATGAACCACCGTTGGCTAGGTGGTACGCTGACGAACTGGAAGACCGTATCTCAGTCAATCCGCCGTCTGCGTCAGCTTGATGACATCCTCGCCGAGCCTTCAGGGCGCACCAAGAAGGAAATCCTCAACATCCAGCGTGAGCGCGACAAGCTCAACCAGTCCCTGGGTGGTATTAAGGATATGGGTGGTGTGCCGGACCTTCTGTTCGTTATCGACACGAACAAGGAATCTATCGCGATCAAGGAAGCTCGTAAGTTGGGTATCCCGATTATTGCGATCGTTGATACGAACTGCGATCCTGACGGCATCGACTTCCCAATCCCGGGCAACGACGACGCAGGCCGAGCGATCACTCTTTACTGCGACTTGGTCTCACGCGCGGCACTGGATGGTCTAGAACGCAGCCAAACCGCATCCGGCGTGGATATCGGCGCTTCGGAGGCGCCGGTAGCTGAAGATCTGCCAGTAGCTGTGGTGACGTTCAAGGGCATCGAAGCTCCACGCGGCGAACCGGACGATCTCAAGGCGATTACCGGCATCAACCCGAAGCTTGAGCAGCGCCTCAACGACGCCGGCGTCTTCCATTACTGGCAAATTGCAGATCTTGACGCAGAGCAGGCTGAAGCGCTTGACCGTCTGCTGAAGCTCAAGGGGCAGATCGCAACCGAGGGTTGGATCGACGCCGCCAAGAAGATCGTTGCACAGTCGGCCGCTTAAACGGCAATTGTCGCCCAAGCGGTGGCAGGCGTCACAAAGTCTTTAAGCAGCGGGCTTAGCACTGGCTGAGCCCGCCAACAAATGAGCATTGATATGACGACGATTTCCGCCTCGATGGTGAAAGAGCTGCGCGAAAAAACCGGCGCGGGCATGATGGATTGCAAGGCGGCGCTGACGGAAAACGGCGGTGATATGGAAGCCGCCATCGACTGGCTGCGCAAAAAAGGCCTGTCAAAGGCTGCTAAGAAGTCTGACCGCGTTGCCGCGGAAGGTTTGGTCGCGGTAACCGCCTCCGGAACGGAAGGCGCCGTTGTCGAGGTCAACTCCGAAACGGACTTCGTTGCACGTAACGACCAGTTCCAGGACATGGTTCGTACCATTGCGTCCCTTGCAAGCGAAGCGCAGGGCGATGTCGCAAAGCTGCTGGCGATGAACTATCCTGGCAAATCCCTGACCGTCGAAGACTACGTCAAGGAAATGGTCGCGACGATCGGCGAAAACATGACGGTACGCCGGACCGCCACGCTTAAAGTCAGCGATGGCGTCGTAGCTGAGTACGTCCACAACAAGGCCGCTGACGGCCTTGGAAAGATCGGCGTTCTCGTCGCCCTCGAAAGCTCTGGCGACAAGAGCAAGCTCGCTGAATTCGGCCGCCAAGTCGCTATGCATATCGCCGCGGCAAACCCGCTGGCACTCTCTCCGGAAGAACTCGACAACACCGTCATTGAGCGCGAACGGGCGATCTATACGGAGCAGGCTGCAGCATCCGGAAAGCCGGCTGAAATCATCGAAAAGATGGTGGAAGGCCGCCTGCGGAAGGAATTCTTCCAGCAGGTTGTTCTGCCTCAGCAGGTATTTGTGCTCGATGGCAAGGCTAGCGTGGAGCAGGCGATTGCCAATGCAGCCAAGACCGTTGGCGCCCCCATCAAGGTAACGGGCTTCGTGCGCTATGGTCTGGGCGAAGGTATCGAAAAGAAGGAAGACGACTTCGCTGCTGAAGTTGCTGCGGCTTCGGGCGCAAAATAAGCCGATAACCCGCGAAAATTCAAAAAATGATACCGGCTGGCTGCTTTCGCAGTCAGCCGGTATTTTTTAACCTCTGGTCATGTACCCCGGGATGCGGCATGTCTTGGCCGCCAATGAGCTGCCAACGGGCGATCCCAAGGTCGTCGATCACTGCTGAACTGGACACGCCACGGGAGGGATCATGAGCGGGACCCAGAGTGAACTGAAATACAAACGTCTTCTATTAAAGCTCTCCGGTGAAGCTCTTGCAGGCGACGGCGCATACGGCATCGATCCTGAGGTCGTTGGGCGCCTTGCTAAGGAAATTTCCGAAGCCGCAGCCGCTGGATGCCAAATTTCTGTTGTCGTTGGGGGCGGGAACATCTTCCGTGGCCTGCAGGGTGCCGCCCGCGGCATGGAGCGCGCAACGGCCGACTACATGGGAATGCTGGCAACCGTCATGAACGCGCTGGCCCTATCCGGCGCACTGTCGCAGCTCAAGACATCTTCGCGCGTGCTCTCGGCGATTCCCATGACGACCGTCTGCGAATCTTACGTTCGTCCCAAGGCCTTGCATCACCTGAGAAAAGGCCGCGTCGTAATTTTCGCGGCGGGCACTGGCAATCCGTTTTTCACAACCGATACGGCGGCAACACTCCGCGCCATCGAGATGGGTTGCGACGCGGTCGTCAAGGCCACGCAGGTTGACGGAATATATTCTGCAGACCCCAAGACGACGCCGGATGCGGTGCGCTATGATGCGCTGAGTTACTCCGAGGTCCTTGCTCGAGACTTGAAGGTGATGGATGGCGCGGCGATCGCACTTGCCCGCGATAATCGTCTTCCGGTAGTTGTGTTTTCTATCGCTGAACCAGGCAATCTCCTCAAACTATTGAAGGGAGAGGCGCGCGCCACAGTAATCCAGCCCGGCTAAAGCGCGGGAATTGGGGTTCTGAACGGAATACAGCGGCATCGGCTGGTCTTTCGATGCCATGCACGCTATGAGCGGGATGAAGCCCGTCGAAAGAGGTGGCTCGGTCGGTCGGGTGAACTCGGCCGGCACCGGCAAGGAAATTGGAAATGAGCGACACATTTAGTTTGGACGATCTTGAAGTAAGCATGATGGCTTCAATGGATGCCTTGAAGCGTGAGCTGAGTGGCCTGCGTACGGGACGCGCCAGCACCCATCTGCTCGATCCTATCCAGGTGATGGTTTATGGCGCCAGGATGCCTCTCAACCAGGTCGCAACAGTTTCTGTTCCGGAGCCTCGTCTCATTTCCGTCCAGGTCTGGGACAAGTCGAACGTCTCCGCCGTTGAAAAGGCCATTCGCGAGTCGAGCCTGGGCCTTAATCCAGTGATCGACGGAGCTGTTTTACGCCTTCCAATTCCGGCTCTTACCGCCGAGCGGCGTCAAGAGCTCGTGAAGGTGGCACACAAATACGCCGAGCAGTCGCGTGTTGCAGTCCGCAACGTACGCCGCGAAGGTATGGACCTGCTCAAAAAGCTCGAGAAGTCTGGAGACATGAGCGAGGACGAGCAGCACAAAAACTCGAGCAAGGTCCAAGAATTGACCGACAAGTACGTCAAAGAGATCGACAATTTGTTGGCCACGAAAGAAACCGAAATTCAGACGGTTTGAGGCGTATACTTCTCTCAGACATGTCCGCAACATCTAGATAGGGGCCAGTCGTTGGCCGATTTATCGCAGACACCGCGAACACCCCCACTCGGTCCGCAGGCGCCCCGACACGTCGCGGTCATCATGGACGGCAATGGGCGCTGGGCCAAAAAACGCGGCCTTCCGCGAAGCATTGGCCATCGTGAAGGTGTCGAAGCCGTCCGGCGGACCGTGCAGGCCGCCATCGAACTCTCCATCCCCTATCTCACGATTTACAGTTTTTCGTCTGAGAACTGGTCACGGCCTGCGGAAGAAATCGACGAGTTGATGGGGCTGATGAAGCGTTTCATCCGCCGGGACTTGGCCGAACTTCATCAGGCCAATGTCCGCATTCTGGTGATTGGAGACCGAGAAGGCGTAGATCCCGAACTGCTGTCTCTTGTGGACGAGACAACGGACCTTACCAGCACGAATACTGGCCTGACGTTGGTCATTGCCTTCAACTATGGCGCCCGCAATGAAATTGCCCGTGCGGCCCGGCATCTCGCAACGGAAGTTGCTGAAGGGCGGTTGAGCCTGGAATCCATTGATGTCGATGCGATCTCTCAGGCTCTCGATACCAGCGGCGTCCCGGATCCGGATCTCCTGATCCGGACGAGTGGGGAACAACGGCTGTCGAATTTCTTGCTGTGGCAGGCGGCCTATACGGAATTTGTCTTCCTGGATTGCCTGTGGCCCGATTTCGGGCGAGACCAGCTTGAAGAAGCAATCGCAAAGTATCACGTCCGAGATCGCCGTTACGGTGGATTGTCGCGTCGATCCACGGCGTGAGGATGACCACAATGCACGAACCCTCCTGGCATGAGCCTTGGACCGGCGAAGATGCGCGTTCACGTGCAACCGGACATCATCCGCGCCGGTTGATCGCGCGTATCGCGTCCGGTGTCTTTCTCGGGTTGGTGAGCCTCGGCGCAACCTTCGCCGGGTCGTATGCCTTCGCTGGGCTCGTAGCAGTTATGGCGATTATGATGGCTTGGGAATGGGGTGGAATCGTTCGCTCCCGACGCTACGATTTCGGCTTTCTCCTGCACGCAGCAGCCATCGTCGTTTGCATTGCGCTCGCCGCAATTGGCAGATCTCAACTTGCCCTTGTCGCGTTAGGTGTGGCTGCGATCGCTATGGCGGCCACCTATGGCAGGCAGAATGGACTAATGTCGGCCGCCGGGCTTTTTTACATCGGGATCCCAGCGATTTCACTCGTCTGGCTCCGCAATGACGTCCCTTATGGCTTCACAGCGATTCTACTGATCTTTTCTGTCGTCTGGGCCGCCGACACCGCCGCTTATGTTGGGGGCAAGACAGTCGGTGGAGTAAAATTTTGGCCCAGTATATCGCCGAATAAGACGTGGGCGGGAACCTGCTCAGCCCTCGTCGCGAGTGCGTTGGTCGGCGCGATATTCTCGTTCCTACTGACGGGCGCGCCGTCACTCTATCTGGTCATCTGTACGACGGTGCTCGGGTTGGTGGCTCTGGCAGGTGACCTCGCGGAATCCGCATTTAAGCGCGTATATAGGCTTAAGGATGCCAGTAATCTGATCCCTGGCCATGGCGGATTCATGGATCGTCTGGACGGAATCGCCGCTGCGGCGGCCTTTGCCGCTCTGATCTGCCTGCTGATGGATATCAACCAGCCTGCCAAGGCGCTCCTGTTCGGTGCGTGACCCTAGCCTTGCGTGAAGCTGTGAATTCGTTTCTACGTTCTCGGGCAGACTAAAAATTCTTTGCCGATGTGGCCAACGCTGGAGGAAATGACGAGTGGAACCAGGACGGCTCAGCGTTGTCCCTGATCGGACCGAGACGGCGCGCGGCACCCGTTCCCCTCGGGCGCGTAGGTTAAGTATACTGGGCGCCACCGGTTCGATCGGCCAGAGCACCCTCGATCTCGTCGCTCGCCAGCCCAAAGAGTTCGAAATCGTTGCTCTCACGGCGCAAAACAGCGTGGCAGAACTCGCGCGTCTCGCGGTCAAGCACAACGCGGCTTACGCAGTGATAGGTGATGCGACGCGGTTTGCTGAACTGAAGAGTCTGCTGGCTGGAACGTCGGTGAAGCCAGCGGCGGGACCAGAAGCCCTCGTAACGGCGGCCTGTGAGCCGGCAGATTGCGTCATGGCTGCCATTGTTGGGGCTGCGGGCCTTGAGCCCTCGTTTGCGGCGCTTGCCCAAGGCAGCCGGTTGGCCCTGGCCAACAAGGAATGCCTCGTTTCAGCAGGCAGCGTTTTTATGGCCGAAGTTGAACGCCAGGGAGCCGAACTCGTCCCGGTCGACAGCGAGCATTCCGCCTGTTTCCAGCTCATTGGAACAGGAGAGCCCTCGGCAATTGAAAAGATTACTCTGACGGCTTCTGGTGGACCCTTCCGAGAGTGGTCACGCGAACGGCTCGAAAAGGCAACGCGTGAAGAGGCGCTCCGTCATCCCAACTGGTCGATGGGAGCCAAGATCACGATCGATTCGGCAACCTTGATGAACAAAGCGCTGGAGTTGATCGAGGCGTATCACTTGTTTCCGGTGGAACCCCATCAACTCAGCGCTGTCGTGCATCCGCAGTCAATCGTGCACTGCTTAGTCGCCTTTGCCGACGGTTCCGTATTGGCGCAACTGTCCGAACCCGATATGCGCACGCCGATCGCGCTGGCACTCTCTTGGCCTGCCCGGATGCAGGCACCGACGAAGCGACTTGATCTGGCGGAGATCGGCCAGCTCACCTTCGAGCCCCCCGATGAAGACCGATTCCCCGCGATGCGGCTTGCGCGTGAAGTGTTGGCGCGCGGAGAAACTGCGCCTGCAGTGTTCAACGCCGCGAATGAAATAGCCGTTGAAGCGTTTCTGGCGGGGCGTATAAGATTCCTCGATATCGCCAGATCCGTAGAAAACTGTCTGGAACAGGCCGATCGGGCGGGTGTAATTGCTCCAGCCGCTTGTCTCGACGACATCCTGAGCATAGATCACGAAGCGAGGCGCTTGGCCGCCATCGCTCTGGAACGGTTGTCCTGATTATCCTGTCGCGTTACATCCGCGAGCACCCCAACCGTCGACACACTCGTAAGGAACTCGGTTCATGGATTTCATCTCGCAACTTGGCGCAAACCTATCGGGAGCGCTCATCATTGCGATCGGTTTCCTGTTCGCCTTAACGATCGTCGTCTTCATCCATGAGATGGGACACTTTTTGGTGGCGCGCTGGTGCGGCGTTACTGTGAAGGCGTTCTCAATCGGCTTCGGTAAAGAGATTTATTCGTTCACGGATCGTCATGGAACCCGCTGGCGCATCGCCTGGATTCCGGTCGGTGGCTACGTAAAGTTTATGGACGATGAGAATGCCGCCAGCGTCCCATCGCGCGACGCGCTGAGCGGTCTGACCGAGGAGGAGCGCAAAGGCGCGTTTCAGCTCAAGCCTTTGTGGCAACGAGCAGCCGTCGTCGCTGCAGGCCCGGCGGCCAATTTCATCCTGGCAATTCTGATATTTGCGATGATGTTTTGGTTGTTCGGCAATCGCACGATGGAACCGCGTGTGGGACGTGTGGCGCCCGACTCGCCAGCAGCTTCGGCAGGCTTCCTGGCGGGCGATCTCATCGTTGCGATTGATGGAACACCGGTGGATGGCTTCGCAACCGTTCAGCAGGTCGTCTCGACCAGCGTCGGGCGAAAACTCGCGTTCGAGGTCGAACGTGACGGGCAAAAGCTCATTTTGATGGTAACACCAGCTCTGCGTGAGCTGAACGATGCCATAGCCGGGAAACATCGCCGACCAGTTATCGGGATCGAAGCCTCAGGGGAAACAAGCCGGATTGTTCATCGTGATGTTGGTCCGCTCGAAGCCGTTTGGCTAGGTACGGAACGCACGTGGGATATCGCCGCGGGCACGTTGTCCTACATTGGCGATGTCTTTACGGGCCGCCAGGGCGCGGAACAGATTGGTGGGATTGTCAGAATTGCTGACGCCGCAGGTAAGTTCGCGGCCCTTGGAGTGGCCGAGCTGATTCTGTTCACAGCATTCATTTCAGTGAGCATCGGCTTAGTAAATCTTTTCCCGATCCCACTTCTCGATGGTGGACATTTGCTCTTTTACGGCATCGAGGCCGTGCGAGGGCGGCCCATGAGTGAGGGTGCGCAGGAATTCAGTTTCAGAATCGGGTTGGCATTGATCGTTATGCTGATGGTGTTCGGCTTCTACAACGATCGTGGAATTTTGGCGCGATGGTTCTCCTGGTTCAGCTAAGCGGTGAGAAAATTGGGGACGAACAGTGCGTTGCAGGCCGTCTTGGTTCCCAATTATTGCGCTTAAAAAAGGGGCGCTGACCCGAGAAAACGAAGTGAAATCAGTGCGGGTGACGCATTCTTGCCACTTCCCTACTGCTTGCGGAATCGTTAAAACCCATAGTGAGCTTTGGTGTAACGACCCGAGGGAAGCACTACGAGTGATCGTGGTGGCGGGTTGCGCGCCTTAAAGAAGGTCAAGGTGTGGTGTTCAGTTGCCGACAGGCACCGCATCTCTGGGGATCGGCAAAACGAGGGCAGATCCGCGAATGTCTCAGTATCGGATCATGTCGTTGGGGGCCCTACGCGTCGCTCTTTCACTGTTCTTGACTGCGTTCGTAGTCATCAGTGTCGATGCAGTAGGATTTTCGACTCCGGCGCATGCGCAAGTCGTTGTCAGCGAAATTCAAGTTATTGGTAATCGGCGTGTCGAACCCGAGACGGTTCGGTCGTACTTGAAGTTCACGACGGGTGATGTCTACGACGCTGGACGCGTCGATCAGTCTTTGCGCGCACTTTTCGCGACGGGACTGTTTGCAGACGTTGAGATTTTCCGTGATGGCAATGTGGTTCGGGTCCGGGTCGAAGAAAACCCTGTGATCAACCAAGTTGCCTTCGAAGGTAACTCCGAAGTCGATACCAACACTCTCCAAGCCGAAGTTCAGCTGAAGCCGCGCTCGATCTATACGCGCGCTCGCGTTCAGGCTGACGTTCAGCGCATCCTTGACGTCTATAGCCGTCAGGGCCGATATGCCGCCAACGTCGAGCCGAAAATCATCGAGCTTGAGCAGAACCGTGTGAATCTCGTTTTCGAGATCATGGAAGGTTCTGCGACGAAGGTGAAGAGCATCAACTTCATCGGCAACCGCGCCTTCAGTGACGCGCAGTTGCGCGACATCATTTCTACGACGCAGGCTGGCTGGTTCGATTTCCTATCCGGCACCAGCATCTACGATCCAGATCGCATGAATCTCGACCGTGAGCTTCTGCGTCAGTATTACCTGAAGAACGGATATGCCGACGCACGCGTGACTTCAGCTAACGCCGAACTCGATCGCGACGGTTCAGGTTTCTTCCTGACCTTCACGGTTGAAGAGGGCGAGCTCTATCACTTCGGCAATATCGTGATCGACAGCTCGCTCACGGGGTTGGATGCTGCGTCCCTGAGCGGCGACCTGTTGACCTATAGCGGCGACGTCTATAACGGCTCGCTGCTCGACAAGACCGTTGAGCGTTTGACCCTTGCTGTCGCGGAACGTGGCTTTGCCTTTGCTCGTGTCCGTCCCCGCGCCACACCCGACATGTACGCTCGCACGATCGCAATCAACTATGTGATCGACGAGGGGCCGCGGGTTTATATCGAACGTATCAATATCTCGGGTAACGAGCGCACGAAGGATCACGTTATTCGTCGTGAGTTCCGTCTGGCCGAAGGTGATGCCTTTAACCCGCTGATGGTTGATCGCGCCGAGAAGCGTTTGAAGGCCCTTGGCTTCTTCAAGGCCGTCGACGTCAAGCGCCGCCCAGGTTCTGCTCCCGATCGTGTCGTTCTTGACGTGCAGGTAACCGAGCAATCAACTGGTGAGCTCTCGTTTGGTGCCGGTTACTCGACAGCGGAAGGCGTCATCGGTGACGTATCCATCAGTGAGCGCAACCTGCTCGGCAACGGTCAGTACATCCGGCTCCGTGTCGGTGGCTCCATCGAGCGTGCCCAGGTTGACTTGAGCTTCACGGAACCGCGCTTCCTCGACCGTAACCTGTCGGCCGGCTTCGACCTGTATCACAAGGAACTCGATCAGCGCGATCAGTCGGGTTTCCGGTCTCGTAAGAGCGGCGGTCAGCTGCGCCTTGGCTTCCCGCTGTCGGAAGATCTCTGGATGCAGACCAGCTACTCGCTGTCGCGCGATCAGATCTTCGACGTGGAAGATGACGCATCGCTGGCGATCAAGGACGCATGCGGTGATACGGTCCTGGCGACAAACCGAGCTAACTGTGGCGACGGTACGTACTGGACTTCGTCCGCCGGCACGATGATCACCTACGATAAGCGTAATCACCCAACCAACCCAACGAGCGGCTACTACCTGCAAGGTACGGCAGACTTCGCTGGCCTCGGTGGCGACGCAGAATACGTCCGCGTCCAGGCTGAAGCCCGTGGCTACTACCCGGTTACGGAAAACATCACCTTCGTCAGCCGCGTTGTTGGCGGCCATATCGAAGGCTGGGGTGATGAGGATGTCCGCGTGCTCGACCAGTTCTTCCGTGGTGGTGAGACCGTCCGTGGCTTTGACCGCTCGGGTTTCGGACCACGTGACGCACGAACCGGTGACGCGCTCGGCGGTAAGACATACTGGGCGGCAACTGCGGAACTCCGCTTCCCGATCCCGTTCGTGCCTGAAGAGCTCGGACTTGGTGGTGCAGTCTTTGCTGACGCTGGTTCGCTCTTTAATGCCTCCCAGCACGTGAAGGACATTTTGGGCAACAACCTTGAAGATGACGCCTCGGTACGTGCTTCCGTTGGTGCAAGCCTTCTGTGGAATTCGCCCGTAGGTCCGCTGCGTGTCGACTTCTCCAAAGTTCTCGCATCGGAAGAGTACGACGACGAGCAGTGGTTCCGCTTCGGCGCCTCATCGAAATTCTAAGTCCATTGAATTTAAGGGGGCTTCGGCCCCCTTATTTCGTTACACTTCAGCAGTTTCAGCTCAAAAGCCAACGCCTTAAGGTTCTGGCGCAAAGCGATCCCTCAGATGGCAACGCCGTGACGCGTCCATGGATCGCGCTTCCCAAGAGGGTTTTCAGCCTCTATGGACATGGCTATCAATTGACACCCGCCAGCCACCTTTCCGGAACTATAGTCCGCTTGGTGGCCCGTTCTGTACCACCCTTAAGATATGTCGGGAATTTGGGGGCGCCGATGGATCATCCAGGCTTCTTCGACCGGGCAGCTCCGATCGCAATATCTGAGGTCGCGAAAGCTACGGCCGCAACGCTTCCTGCAGGCCTTCCCGATGAATTGGCCAGCCGCAGGCTGTCGGACGTCCGCACCCTCGCCGACGCAGGACCCGACGATGTGGCATTTCTCGATAACCGCAAATATCTGCCGCTCTTGAGTGAAACGCGCGCCGGAGCTTGTCTCGTGACGCCTGCGTTCGTAGAGCGGGTTCCGAAAGCGACCGTGCCGCTTCTCACGAAGCGGCCATATCACGGCTTTGCGCTCGCGCTTCGTACTTTTTACCCGCAAGCGCTTTGGCCACGCGTTGCAGAGCCTGGAAGTGCCAACATCGATCCCTCGGCTCATATCGAGCCTGATTGCACGATCGAACCTGGCGCGATCATCGGCCCGCAGGCCTCTATCGGCCGCGGCTCCCGCATCGCTGCTGGCGCAGTAATCGGGTACCGCGTGTACGTCGGACGCGACAGCTACATCGGTCCGCAATCGACGCTGCAGCATGCATTGCTCGGCAACCGAGTCATCATCCACGCCGGAGCACGCATCGGACAGGATGGATTCGGCTTCGCCATGGGGCCGGACGGGCATCTGAAAGTGCCGCAAATTGGCCGCGTCATCATTCAAGATAACGTTGAGATTGGAGCTAATACAACAATAGATAGAGGTGCTCTTAAGGATACCGTCATCGGTGAGGGCACGAAAATTGATAATCTTGTACAGATCGGGCACAACGTCTGTATCGGACGGCACTGCGTGATCGTGGCCCACACTGGTATTTCGGGTTCTACCGAACTGGGAGACTTTGTAGTGATGGGCGGCCAGTCGGGCACCGTCGGCCACATCAAAATTGGCACCGGCGCCCAGGTGGCTGGAGCGTCCCACCCAAAGGACGATATTCCAGCGGGAGCACGTGTCGGTGGAACACCGGCGCGGCCGTTGCGTCAATGGGGCCGGGAGCTGGCAGCTTTAACGCGGCTGGCGAAACGCGAGGACTGACGTGTTATGGCGGTGTGCTGATGCGCCGTCGCGAGTTTAACACTTGCCAAAGGCTAAGCCTTGGTAATTGAAGAGTTTGCCGTGAGCGATGCGAGTGCTTTAAAACTTCGCCATCGCGCCCGGAATGATTGAAGTGGAGCGAAAAGGAAATGGATGAGGTGGTCGAGAATCCGGTGATGGGCACGGCGGACATCGCGCGTGTCATGCAGCTGTTGCCGCATCGATACCCGTTCCTGCTCGTTGATCGCATCTACGATATGGACGGCGATCAAAGTGCGGTTGGACTGAAGAACGTCACAATCAACGAGCCGTTCTTTACGGGCCACTTTCCTCAGTATCCCGTGATGCCCGGTGTGCTGATCATTGAAGGTTTGGCTCAAACGGCCGGTGCTTTGTGCGTTCACAGCCTTGGCGAAGGTTATAAGGCCGAGCTCGTGTACTTTATGGGAATCGACAAGGCCAAGTTCCGCAAGCCGGTACTCCCCGGCGACCAACTCCACTACCATGTGCGCAAGATCCGCAATCGCGGTCGCGTCTGGAGATTCTACGGCGAAGCAAAGGTAAACGGTGAAATCGCCGCCGAAGCTGAAATTTCAGCTATGCTGGCTGATACAGCCGAAGCACGTGCCTTTGCGAGTAAGAATGGCTGATCTGCAGATCCATCCCACGGCAATTATCGAAGATGGAGCCAAGGTCGGTGCGGGGTGCCGCATTGGCCCATACTGCATCGTCGGTCCTCAGGTCGAACTGGCCGAGGATGTCGAACTCCTAAGCCATGTGGTGGTGCAGGGGCGCACAAAAATTGGGGCACGCACGCGGATCTTTCCGTTCGCGTCAATCGGGCATCAGCCGCAGGATCTCAAGTACAAGGGCGAGCCGTCGACGTTGACGATCGGCGCCGACTGTATGATCCGCGAAGGTGTTACGATGAACCCCGGCACTGAAGGCGGCGGTATGGAAACTACCGTTGGCGACCATTGTGCGTTTCTCGCAAACTCACACATCGGGCATGACTGTCACGTCGGTAGTCATGTGATTTTCTCTAACAATGTCATGCTGGCCGGACACTGCCAGGTCGGTGACTACGTGATTTTGGGTGGAGGCGCCGCTGTCATCCAATTTGCACGTGTCGGCGCGCATGCATTTTTAGGGGGCATGTCGGGGCTCGAAAACGATTTAATCCCTTACGGCATGGCGCTTGGCAACCGTGCATACCTGTCAGGCCTGAATATCGTAGGCCTTCAGCGTCGCGGTTTTACCCGCCAGCAAATCCATGATTTACGACGCGCATATCGGTTGCTGTTCGCCGATGAAGGTAACCTCGCCGAACGAATGGAAGATGTCGCGCAGGAATTTGCAGACCACGCCATCGTCGTCGAGATACTGGACTTCATACGCGAAGGCGGTAAGCGGTCATTATGCACGCCAAAGGACGCGCCCTGATTCGGGGCGCATGTTCGCTCGCTGCCGGCTCGTATTCGACATACGGAGCACTGGGGAGCCAGAGGATCGTTGACAGGTAGCCCTTTGCCCCGACGCATCGCCATCTTGGCAGGAGGCGGCAGCCTGCCGCAAGAAATCGCGTATCGCCTTAAGGCGCGTGGCGATCACGTCCACATCCTGGCAATCAATGGCGCAGCTGAGATCAAGGACGATGCGACGCTGCAGACGAGCGTCGATTTCGCCCAGATTGGCAAGATTCTCAGCGTCCTGAAAAATGACAAGCTGACGGAAATGCTCATCATAGGCTCCGTCAAGCGCCCGGATCTGGCAAACATCAAACCCGACCTCGGCTTTTTTCGCGCAGTCCCAACAGTGATCCGGCTCATCCGCGCCGGCGGAGACGATGCTGTACTGCGCGGGGTCATCGCGTTTTTTGAAAAACACGGGGTTCGCATTGTGGGCCCTGCTGATGTGGTTCCTGAACTTTTGGTATCTTCGGGCCCGTTGGGGCGTCACGGTGCCAACAGCCAGCAAAAACTCGACATAGCCAAAGGCTTGGCGGTCATCCGGAGACTGGCACCCTTTGACGTCGGCCAAGGTGTCGTGGTCGCACAGGGCGTTGTGCTGGCCGTAGAGGGAGCCGAAGGCACCGATAGAATGCTCCAACGGCTGGTCGCGAGGCGTGCAAATCAAAACTACTTGGAATGCGGCGTGCTCACCAAAGGGCCGAAACCCGGCCAAGAGATGCGAATCGATTTGCCGACTATTGGTCCAAACACGGTGCATAACGTTCAAGCGGCAGGATTATCCGGAATCGCCGTTGCTGTAGGATGCACGCTGACGGCAGAACGCAATGATTTGCGAAATACGGCTGATGCCGCGGGGGTTTACGTTGAAGGTGTTGCCCTTGGGGAATTGCAGAAACGCGCCAAGGCCGACAGGGTAACGCTCGATCTTCAGGTCTTTGGACGGCGCCGTGCCAGCGCAACTCAGCGGTCGGATTGCATCAAGGGTGGTGGCGTACTGACTGTGCTGGCCCAAGAGGGGGTGGCCGCAGCCGCTACGGTGGTCCATCGCGCGCATGTGCTCGCAATCGAAACAGGCGAAGGTATTGATCAGATCCTGTTGCGAAGTGGCGATTTACGCCAATGGGGCCGAGGAGTATGGATGCGTAATGCTGGCGTGACGGTTCTGGCCGATAGTCGTGACCTGGATGCGACTTTACTGGCCCGCGCGGCGGAAACCGGCTTGGCTGGCATTGCGGTCATGCTTGGGGATTCCGCGCTAGCTATCGAACGGAAGGTGATCGAAGAGGCCGACAAGCGCGGACTGTTCATCGCTGGCTTGACGTGGGGGCAGGGAGAACCAGGATGACAGCTTCGGCGGACACGAAAGAGGCCGCGAAGATCAAGCAGAGGGGCAAGCTCGTCATAGAAGAGGACAGCCGTCAGTTCTGCGTCTTTATCGTTGCTGGGGAACACTCCGGCGACGCGCTTGGTGGTCCGCTCATGGCAGCGCTAAACAAGCGTCTCTCTGGTCGTGTTCGCTACCTAGGCGTCGGCGGGGAGGAAATGGAGCGGCACGGACTGATCTCGCAGTTCCCGCTTTCTGATGTCGCGGTGATGGGGCCGTTATCAATTCTATCGCGTCTTCCGCGTCTCGTGCGCCGTGTGTATCACACGGTCAACGCCTGCGTTGCTGCCGAACCCGATGTTGTCGTCATCATAGACAGTCCAGAATTCACACACGCCATCGCAAAGCGCATACGCAAACGTCGTCCAGCGATCCCGATTATCAATTACGTGAGCCCCAGCGTCTGGGCATGGCGGGAAGGTCGGGCGGCAAAAATGGCCGCCTATGTCGATCATCTTCTCGCTCTACTGCCTTTCGAACCAGAGGCTCATGAACGGCTCGGCGGTCCACCTTGCACATATGTCGGCCATCCCCTGAGCGAACGCATGCAATCGCTCAGGGCTATGAATGGTCTGGATTTGGCCCGCCGTCGCGGGATTGATCCCAAGCGCCCCGTTCTGGTCGTCTTGCCGGGAAGCCGTGCCTCTGAAGTTAGCCGCCTTATGGGCCCGTTTGGCGCGGCACTTTCTCTCCTGGAAAAACGTGAGTCTCTCCCACAGATCATCATTCCAGCTGTACCCTGGGTGCGCGAACTCATCGATCAGCATGCGGCCTCCTGGCCAGGGCCCGTGCATATCGTTGAAGGTGAAGAAGATAAGTTCAAGGCCTTCGCGCTCGCAGATGCGGCCCTTGCTGCGTCCGGCACGGTAACATTGGAGCTTGCCGTGGTCGGCACCCCAATGGTTGTGGCCTACCGCGTCGATCCGCTAGCCGCGCGGTTGCGCTTCCTGCTCAAGGTGCCGTCGGTCGTTCTTGCCAACCTCGTGCTTGGGGAGAACGCGTTCCCTGAATTCCTCCAGGAAGAGTGCTCACCTGAAAAATTGGCCAACGCTGTAGAGTTGCTGCTCAAGGACACGCCGGAACGCCAAGCGCAGCTGAACGCGCTGGAGAAATTCCCAGATAAAATGCGGTTCGAGGGCGACAGTCCAAGTGAAACCGCAGCCGCAATCGTTCACCGGTTCATCCTCGAAGGCCGCCAAGCGGCCATGCCAACGTCGGCGGAAGCCGCGGCCAAGAAAGACGAATAAAAAAGCAAAAGGCCGGGAGCGTCTTTTTCCCTCCGGCCCTTATTTCCTAACTACAGCGAGACAACTGAACACAGGGTTCGGCGGTCAGTCACGCTGATTGAGTGGCACAAAATCGCGCTGCGGCGATCCGATGTAAAGCTGCCGTGGACGACCGATCCGTTGCTCGGGATCTTCGATCATCTCATTCCACTGCGCGATCCAACCCGTGGTGCGCGCTACGGCGAACAGAGCCGTAAACATAGAAACCGGGAAGCCCATCGCACGCAGCGTGATGCCCGAATAAAAATCGATATTCGGATACAACTTCTTTTCGATGAAGTAGTCGTCCTCAAGGGCAATACGCTCTAGCTCAAGCGCAACCTTCAGAAGCGGCTCATCATGCCCACCAAGCGCATCGAGCACCTCGTGACAGGTTTTCTGCATGACCTTCGCGCGCGGATCGTAGTTCTTATAGACGCGGTGGCCAAAGCCCATGAGACGGAAGCCGGAGGTCTTGTCTTTCGCCTTGTCGATGTATTCCGGAATGCGGTCGACCGTTCCGATTTCGGCCAGCATGTTGAGCGCGGCTTCGTTGGCGCCGCCATGTGCCGGGCCCCAGAGGCAGGCTACACCGGCGGCGATGCAGGCGAAGGGATTAGCTCCGGACGAACCGGCCAACCGTACCGTCGAGGTCGAAGCGTTCTGTTCGTGGTCAGCGTGCAAGATGAAGATCTTGTCCAGCGCGCGCGAGACGACCGGGTTGACGTAATATGGCTCGCAAGGAACCGCAAAGCACATCTGTAAGAAGTTCGACGTGTAGTCGAGATCGTTCCGCGGATAGATAAACGGCTGTCCGATGGCATACTTATAAGCCATAGCGGCAATCGTCGGCATTTTCGCGATCATACGCCGGGCCGCCACCGTCCGCTGGTGAGGATCGTTAATGTCCGTGGAGTCGTGGTAGAAGGCCGAGAGCGCACCAACGACACCGCAGATAACCGCCATGGGGTGCGCGTCGCGACGGAAGCCGGTGAAGAACCGGTTCATCTGCTCATGCACCATGGTGTGCTGAGTGATCGCCCGGTCAAACTCGCGATATTGCTGCTCGTTTGGCAGTTCTCCGTTCAGCAGCAGATAGCAAACTTCAATGAAGTTAGACTGTTCCGCAAGCTGATCAATAGGATAGCCGCGATGCAGCAGGATCCCGGCGTCACCATCGATATAGGTGATTTTCGACGAGCAGTTTGCCGTTGATGTGAAACCGGGGTCGTAAGTGAAACAACCCGTGTCTTTGTAGAGCTTGCCGACGTCAATGACGTCGGGACCGATTGTACCTGCGCGAACCGCTAGGTCGGTCTTCTTGTCGTGCAGCGTGAGAGTGGCGTTGCCACTGGCATCGTTTTGCGCGGTCATGATGGTATCCCTCGAGTCAGGCGTTGCGGCTCGGGGCGATGATTGAAGGTAGGCCCGACGGGGGTCGAAAGGGCCGTCATCGCTTGAGAATGCAGCCCTCGTACTGCACATTCGCACGCGCGGCAAGATAACCTATGGTGGGATTGTCAGCTAGAACATCAGCCGAACTTTTTACGCAAGCCCGTGCCGAAATTCTAAGCAATCGACTGAATAAGTTGAGCCGATGCAGAAAAATACACCATGGCTTTCAAAGCCTTGAAGAGATTGGCTAGGCAACTTGATCTCGTAAGCGCGCAAGCGCTTCCTCACGGCCAAGCACGGCCATCACGTCAAAAACAGGCGGCGAAACCGTCGAACCCGTAAGTGCGGCACGCAAGGGTTGCGCGACCTTGCCAAGCTTCAGGTTTTCTTGCTCGCTAAAGGTCCGCACTTCCGTTTCAAGGTCGGCCGCTTCCCAGCCGGACAACGATTCAAAACGCGGCAAAAGACGGCCCAGCATAGCCCGCGTATCGGTGTCCAAGAGTTTTTCTGCTTTTTCCTGCAGGTTAAGGGGCCGTTGCGCGAACAGATAGCTCGCACTGTTGATCAGTTCGACAAGTGTTTTCGCGCGTTCCTTCAATCCTGGCATCGAGGCAACGAGCCGAGCGCGGCCGAGATCATCGAGGCTCGTCGGAATATCGCGACCACGTTCAATCTCAGGCAAAATCGCTTCGGTTCGAGCGACGAGCTCCGCATCGTCCGTTGAACGAATGTAGTGACCGTTCAAGGCCTCCAGCTTGGCGAAGTCAAAACGCGCAGGGCTCTTGCCGATACCGTCCAAATCGAACCAGGAGATCATCTGATCGGTCGAGATGATTTCGTCATCTCCGTGGCTCCAGCCGAGCCGAACGAGATAGTTGCGCAGCGCGGCCGGAAGATAGCCCATCGCCCGGTATGCCTCGACGCCGAGGGCTCCGTGCCGTTTCGACAGTTTCGCACCGTCAGGCCCGTGAATCAGCGGAACATGCGCCCATTCCGGCACGTCCCATCCCATGAGCTGATAAATCTGCGTTTGACGAGCGGCGTTCGTGAGGTGGTCCACGCCGCGAACAACGTGCGTCACGCCCATATCGTGATCATCTACCACGACCGCGAGATTGTACGTCGGCGAACCGTCCGATCGCAGAATGATGAGGTCGTCTAGTTCTTTATTCGAGTATGTGACGTCCCCTTGCACATGATCAGCGATCGTCGTCTCCCCTTCGCGCGGAGCCTTCAAGCGGATGGCAAAGGGTTTGTCTTGCGGGGCATCCGAGGCCGGTTTGTCCCGCCACGGTGAGCGCACCTGGAATGGACGCTTTTCCGCCTCAGCTTCCGCGCGCATCTGGGCGAGCTCGTCCTGTGTCAGGTAGCAGCGATAAGCGCCACCCGCCTCCAGAAGAGCGTGGGCGACTTCGCGATGGCGCTCTGCGCGCGAGTATTGGGAGACGGGATCACCTTCCCAGTCCAGTTCGAGCCACTTCAAACCGTCGAGAATGGCGGCAACGGCCTCGGGACTGTTCCGGGCACGATCGGTGTCCTCGATCCGCAGTAGAAAACGTCCTCCCCGCGCTTTGGCGTAAAGCCAATTGAATAACGCTGTACGGGCCCCCCCGATGTGAAGAAAACCGGTGGGTGAAGGAGCGAAGCGGACGACGGGAGCGGTGCTGCCCGCCTTCGAAGGTTTTGTCATGAGCTCACATGTTTTGAGCGCAGTCGCGACATCAGCTGCCGCAACGGCTGGTTTTGTTTTGCAGGCCCTGTAGCATAGGCGAGCGCGAAGGTTAAGGAGCCGGTGAGGGGGAGGCGGGACCGAGCCTATGACGCTTTTGCGGGACGAGCCCAGCGATGTGATTGCTGCCACGCGCCGCACGGGGCTCTTACGCGCGCCCTTTGCATGGATGTCTGCGCAACTCGAAGCGGAACGGGCAGGGTGGTTCTACTGGCAGCCCGTGGCTTTTGGAACAGGCTGCGCCTTATATTTTGCACTGCCCCTTGAACCGGCTGTTTGGTTCTTCTTAGCGGTGTCGTTGGCTGCGACGGTACTCATCATAATGCGGCCTAGCGCCACTTTGCTCGGCAGTCTGATTGCGTTCACCGGACTAGCAAGCCTCGGATTGGTTGCGGCAAAACTGCGGACCGAGTGGGTCCGCGCACCAGTGTTACAAACGCAAATCGGGCCCGTGGCGGTGCGCGGAATCGTGGAACTGATCGAGCCGAAAGCGGAGGGGGGCGAGCGCTTAACCTTACGCCCCCTAAGCGTTGACAAGCTCACCCCAAACGCACTGCCCGCGCGCATTCGCGTGACTACGAGAAATCCAACGGCAGGCGTGAGCTTGGGAGATCAAATAACACTCACAGCCAACCTGTCGCCGCCACCGCGTGCGGCACTTCCAGGAGGTTATGATTTTGCGCGATACGCTTGGTATCGAGGCATCGGAGCCGTCGGGTATTCCACCTCTCCTCCAATTGTCATCGAAGACGGCGCACCAGAAAACCTCGCCCAGACGCTGGAAACTTGGGTTGCACGCCTGCGCAAACATATCGGGGATCGCATAACAGCCGCGTTGCCGGATGAACGCGGCGCGATCGCGACGGCCCTGATCACTGGCGAGCGCGGCGGCATCTCCGATGCGACAAACGAGATTTATCGTGCGTCGGGCATCTATCACATCCTGTCGATTTCAGGCCTACACATGGCGATCATGGGGGGCTCTGTCTTCGTCGCACTACGCTTCCTCTTTGCACTCTTTCCGTCCATCGCCCTGCGCTTCCCAATAAAGAAATGGGCTGCTGTCGGCGCGATGTTCGGCGCTTTTGGCTATCTCATGATCTCAGGCGGTACCTTCGCCACGGCGCGCGCGTTTCTCATGATCACCGTCATGTTCTCAGCCATGCTGTTAGATCGCCAGGCCGTGGCCCTCCGTAACGTTGCCGTCGCAGCATTCATACTTCTCATTCTATTTCCAGAAAGCGTCATCGATCCCGGTTTCCAGATGTCCTTCGCCGCCGTGATTGCTCTGGTCGCAAGTTACGAAGCTATCAATCAACGGTTCCGTGCGCCGTCTGCTCCCCATCGCGGCGTGCACATGCGGTTCTTTTATTTTTTCAGCGGGATCGTTCTATCGACCATTATTGCCAGCGCGGCGATCGCACCCTTCGCCATCTACCACTTTCATCAAAACCAGCACTATGCGGTTCTGGCCAACCTCGCCGTAATCCCGATCTGCAATATCGTTGTCATGCCGGCTGCGTTGACAACGCTCGCCGTGATGCCACTGGGCTTAGAGACGCTGCCGCTCATTGTAATGGGGTACGGCATTGAAGCCATGACCGCGGCCGCCACCTGGGTTGCCGGCCTCAAAGGCGCTGTCAGCCTTCTACCGGTTGTTCCCAATGTCGCAATCGCTCTTGTCGCGGCGGGGTGCTTGTGGTTGGCGCTGATGCGGTACCGCTGGCGATTGTTAGGCGTCCTAGTGATTGCTGCCGGCATTGCTCTTGCCCCAACTGCAGAACGCCCTGCGCTTCTTGTCGGCGGAACCGGGAATCTCGTGCTCCTGCGCGGAGCGGACGGCTTCCTCAACGGACTCAGCAGTTCGCGCGATGAATTCGAACTCTCACGCTGGCTTGCGCGTGACGGAGATGCACGAAGACCTGCCGATGTAACCCGCGTACCCGCTTTGACCTGCGACGGTGTCGGGTGCGTCGGTGCGATTGATGGAAAGATCGTAGCCATCACGCGCCACCCCGCAGCGTTACGTGATGATTGCCGTCAAGCGCACATACTGATTGTCCAGGGCACACGTCCGCGATCTTGCACGCAGCCCCAACTCATCATCGATCGATCCGCATTAGAACGCGAGGGAACGCACGCGGTTTATCTCGACAAATCTGGCGCATTACGCGTCGAAACGGTTGAAGGCGCTCGGGGAAGAAGGCCGTGGACAGCGGCCTATCAAAGCACGGATGAAGCAGCGCCGTGAGTCATCTCGGGGAGTATTCCCAGGATCCGCGGTTCAACCCGGGCCAACGCAATGGGGGAAAGCACAACCAGACAACGGCCTCCCCAGTGCCAGATTGGATCTCGGCAATGAATGCCAGGATGATGATTAGCGAAAGGGCTTCGGCAATTTCTATCCGCCAAACAACATATCAATACCGTCGGATCAATCCGATAAGCCGTCCCTGCACATCCACTTGATCGGGACCAAAAATACGCGTCTTGAATTGCGGATTGGCAGCTTCGAGAGCGACGGTGGAGCCTTTCTTACGCAAGCGCTTAAGCGTCGCCTCTTCCCGATCGACAAGAGCCACAACGATGTCGCCGTTCTCCGCCGTATGGCACCGCTTGATAATGACGATATCGCCGTCATGGATGCCGGCGTCGATCATCGAATCGCCGTGGACTTCCAGCGCGAAATGTTCGCCCTTAGCCAGAAGGTCGGGTGGGCAGGAAATATCATGGGTATGGTTCTGGATCGCACTAATCGGAACGCCCGCCGCAATACGGCCCATCATCGGCACGGATACCGTTTGGGAGTCGATCACAGTTGTGCTCGGCGCTGAGAGCTCGACTGGCTTGGAGCCGCCTCCGCCTTCGATCACGCTTGGCCTGAAGCCGCCGACTTTGACACCACCCGATTCTGAGCCTTCAGGAAGCTTGATGACCTCGATAGCGCGTGCTCGATGAGGAAGCCGTCGAATGAAGCCACGCTCCACCAATGCCGTAATGAGCCGATGGATACCAGACTTCGATTTGAGTTCGAGCGCGTCCTTCATTTCATCGAACGACGGCGGAACACCCGTCTCACTCATGCGCTCATGAATGAACAGAAGAAGCTCTTTTTGTTTTTGTGTCAGCATAATTTCAGCGCGCCCCGCTAGCCGCTTTCTCATCGGCGACGCGAGCTTCAGGCGTTCTCAAAACCAAGCCCGAATGGGCGTGGAGAACATCCCTCAACTCTCTCGCCGCGTTTAGGACAGAATCTGTACAAACCATGAACAGACACTAACCGTTCTTGACACGTTCTACAAGAGGGCGCAAAGAGGATCTCGCAAAATGACGATGTAAAACGCTCAAAAATCAATACGCAGCACGTTGACGGACGCGCCTTCCGGAAGCGCTTCAGCATCGGCCGGGCGCACGATCAGACAATTCGCAGCCGACAGCGGCTCCAACAGCGATGAGTCCTGCGATCCCGCGGCGCGAACTTCCATGACACCATTTTCGCCCGTCATGAGACGTGCGCGCATATAGTGCTGTCGCGGCCCGTTTTTCTCGATTGCGTGGGTTAGCCGCGCAGTCATGAGAGCGTCGGTTCCAGTATCGAGGCCCAGCAGTTTGCGGATGAGGGGAACAACGAAGACGCGCGTACAGATCAAGGACGACACAGGATTACCTGGTACGCCGATCACGCGTTGCGCGCCACGATGTCCGAAGATCAACGGCTTGCCTGGCCGCATAGCGATCTTCCAAAAATCGAGCGTCATGCCGTTCGCTTGGAGAACTTTGGCGACGAGGTCGTGATCGCCGACGGACGCTCCGCCGATCGTGACAAGGATGTCTGCACCTTCAGCGGTAGCGATCTTTTCAGTCAGACTGTCCACTGTGTCACGTGCAATGCCGATCAATCGCGCTTCCGCACCCACGGCTTCAGCCATCGCCGCAATGCCGTATGGGTTGGAGCAGACAATCTGTCCTGCCGCAACCGGTGTCCCGGGCTCGACCAACTCGTCGCCCGTTGCCAGGATTGCAACGACCGGACGGCGCATCACCGGGAGTTTGCCGTAGCCCATGGCTGCGGCCAGCGACAAATGCCTCGGGGCAAGTTTCAGGCCTGCAGGAAGAAGTTCATCGCCCTTCGTGAAATCACCTCCGCGTTTGCGGACATGCGCAGGATCCGGTTTGCCCTCGCGGACAACGACAACATCACCCTCGCGATCGGTATTTTCCTGGATGACGATCGCATCGGCTCCTTCTGGAACCGGCGCGCCTGTGAAAATTCTAACGGCCTGTCCCTCTGCGACCGTGCCGGCGAAGGGATGTCCAGCCGCAGCTTCGCCGATCACCGTCAAACGGGCTGGAAGCGTTGCCACATCTGCATCACGCACAGCGTAGCCGTCCATCGCGGACGCATCAAACGGCGGCTGGGAGAATTGCGCGGTCAACGTGCTGGCAAGAATGCGTCCGCGTCCCCCAAACAGATCAACCTCTTCCATCTCGGTTGCGCGAACGCCGTCGAGAATGCGCGCGAGGGCTTCGGGCACGGAAAGCGGCGCCATTATTATTGTCCTTCTGCGCGGAATGTTCCCGACCGTCCGCCCGTTTTTTCAATCAGTCGGATGTCTTTGAATACCATGCCCTTATCGGCAGCCTTCAGCATGTCGTAGATCGTCAGACAGGCAACCGAAACAGCAGTCAGCGCCTCCATCTCAACGCCTGTCTGACCGGCGACTTTAACCTCGGCCCGAACGCGAATCCCTGCGGGGGCGTGAGACGCTTCAAATTCGACGCTGGCCTTGGTGATCGCGAGCGGATGGCATAGCGGGATCAACTCGTGCGTCCGCTTGGCCGCCATGATGCCGGCGATGCGCGCAGTCGCGAGAACGTCACCCTTCTTGGCTTCTCCGGATTCGACAAGTGCCAGCGTCTCGGGCTGCATCGCGACGAAACCCACCGCAATGGCCGTCCGGCTGGTGACGCCCTTTTCGGAGACGTCGACCATACGGGCTTCGCCCTTCTCGTTGAGATGGGAAAGCTTTTTCACGCGGCCTCCGTCCTGCCAATCAAAGCCTCGGTCGCACGACGCACATCGGCTTGCCGCATAAGGCTTTCGCCCACCAGAAAAGCGTTCACCCCGACGCGCTGCATCCGTGCGACATCGGCAGCGGTAAAGATGCCGCTTTCCGTCACGAGCGTGGCCCCCGCCGGAGCCTCGGGCACGAGACGCTCGGTGGTCTCTAGCGTCGTCTCGAATGTGCGCAGATTGCGATTGTTGATTCCAATGAAAGTCGCGCCAAGCGATGCGGCGCGCGCCAATTCCGCGGAGTCATGCACTTCAACGAGCGCGTCCATACCCCAGTCCGCCGCGGCGGCGATGAGCTTCGCAGCCGTTTCATCGTCGACCTGCGCCAGGATGATGAGGATGCAATCCGCGCCCCATGCTCGTGCCTCGACGACCTGATACGTGTCGATCATGAAGTCCTTGCGTAGAGCGGGGAGCGTGCATGCTGCACGTGCAGCCCTCAGATAGTCCGGCGAACCTTGGAACGAGGGTGCGTCGGTTAGCACGGACAGACAGGTTGCGCCGCCCGCGGCATAGGCTTCGGCAAGCGCGGGGGGATCGAAGTCTGCGCGAATAAGCCCCTTTGATGGACTTGCCTTCTTGATCTCGGCAATAAGCGCGGGCTGTCCCGATGCCATGCGCGCGTTGATCGCGGCAACGAAACCACGCGGCCGTCCGGCGCTACGTGCATACTCGGCGATGATCTGCAGCGGAGCTTCTGCTTTAGCCGCCGCGACTTCTTCCCGCTTGTACGCGGTGATTTTTTCCAAAATGTCAGCAGCCATATGTCATGCGTCCGCGTTGGTAACGGCGACGAGCTTATCAAGCACGGCACGCGCCGCACCGCTATCGATTGCGCGCGACGCAATCTCAACGCCGTCAATGAGATTGGCCGCCTTGTCTGCAACCACCAGGGCAGCGGCCGTGTTCAACAACACGATATCCCGGAAGGGTCCGGCCGCACCATCGAGCACCGCACGGATCGCCGCGGCGTTCTCTTGCGCATCCCCCCCTTGCAGGGACGAAAGTGATGTGCGTTCAAGCCCCGCCTGCTCGGGGGAAATTTCAAACACAGAAACGGCCCCATCTTTGACCTCTGCCACGGTTGACGGGCCAGTGGTCGTCAATTCATCGAGCCCATCAGATCCATGCACGACCCATGCGTGCTCCGACCCCAAGCCCTTCAAGGCATCTGCGATAGGTTCCACCCACCGCACATCGTACACGCCAACGACCTGTCGTTTGACGTTCGCCGGATTCGCAATCGGACCGAGCACGTTGAACAATGTCCGTACTTTGAGTTCCGCGCGAGCCGGCGCCCACGTCTTCATCGCCGGATGATGCATCGGCGCCCACATGAAGCCGATGCCCGCTTGTCGAATAGCGTCCGCGACCTTATCGGCATCAATGTCGATCTTGACGCCAAGCGCACTGAGAACGTCCGAGGCTCCGGAGCGCGAAGATACCGAGCGATTGCCGTGCTTGGCGACTGTAGCGCCGGCACCGGCAGCAACGAGCGCGGCGCATGTCGACACGTTATAAGTCCCATGACCGTCGCCGCCCGTCCCCACGATATCGATGGTGCCTGGCGGCGCGGACACCGCATGCATGCGCGCGCGCAGCAGGCGTGCAGCGCCGGTGATCTCTGCGATGGTTTCACCGCGCACGCGCAGCCCCATCAGGAAAGCGGCGCGGTGCACATCGCTAGCGGCACTTGTCATCAACAGCTCGAGCGCTGTTCTGATTTCGTCCTCGCTAAAGGTCGTGCCGCTAGCCACTTTGTCGAGAACGGTCTTGATACCGTCTCCACGCGCCGCAGCTATGTCTACTTGCCCCATCGCATTCCCGGTTGGTTAGGCGGCGCGCGGCCGCGGCGTGACCGTGTCACGCCGATTGGGCGTGAAGCCTGCGAGTTCGAGGAAATTCGCCAGCAGATCGTGCCCTTTCTCTGACGCGATGCTCTCAGGGTGAAACTGAACGCCGTGCACAGGATGCTCGCGGTGCTGAAGTCCCATGATGATGCCGTCATCAGTCTCAGCTGTGATCTCGAGGCAGTCCGGCAGGCTCTCCCGTTCGACAATCAGCGAATGATAGCGAGTGACCTCGAAGGTTTCCGGCAGTCCTTTGAAGATGCCGGTATCACGCCTACGGATCGTCGATAACTTGCCGTGCATCGGAATGGGCGCACGCACCACCTTGCCGCCATAGGCTTGACCTATCGACTGGTGACCTAGGCATACGCCGAGCAGTGGGATTCTCCCCGCCGCCTTTTCGATGAGGTCGAGGCAAACCCCGGCTTCGTTGGGCGTGCAAGGCCCAGGCGAGAGAACAATCGCCTGCGGCTTGAGCTTCAACGCCTCATCGACGCTAATCTGGTCGTTCCGGCGCACGGTGCTTTCCGCGCCAAGTTCACCCAGAAAATGCACGAGGTTATAGGTAAAACTGTCGTAGTTATCGATGAGCAGCAGCATCTTTGGCGGCACTCCAAAAGTCCAGCTCAAAGCTGTAGAAAGCGGGCCCTAGCGCGTCAAGCCAGCTCGCGAGGGATAATGAAGTCCTTCAGTGTGCCGGCAGCCGGTTTTATGGCATTCCAATCGTCGGCATCGAAGGTGATTACGGCAAGCCCGGCAGTTGGAAATTTCATCGCCATTTTCTGAATCGCCTTGCGATCCCCGCTTCCGGTCAAGGACAATGCAAGCGCATGCAACCCGGGGTTATGCCCGACGACCATGACGTGCTTTTGCCCGCCCTTTACCTTGCGCAGCCGTTCCAAAATCATCGCGGGTAAGGCGAGATAAAGACCCTCGTCGAACACGACTTCGGGCGGATTGCCGGAGAGTTCTGCCAGAACCAGGGACACAGTTGCGCGGGTCCGTACCGAATCTGACGACAAGATGAGTTCAGGACGGCCCTCATTGCGCTCAATGTAGCGTCCGATCTCCGTCGCCGCCTTTGTGCCCCGCTTTGAGAGCGTCCGCTCGTGATCGGGCAGATCAGGCTCATCCCAACTCGATTTTGCATGGCGCAACAAGGATAACGTCAGCATGTGCCGATCACCCGAACAATCCGCCATTGCTGCTGGAGGCTTCCGGCGCTGAGCGTGCCGTCCCGGACGCAAATCGCACGGCGACTTCTGCTGCACGCACGATAGCTTTGGCCTTGTTCACGCATTCCTGCTGTTCACTTTCAGGGACGGAGTCGTGCACGATGCCGGCGCCGGCTTGAACGTGCAGCATACCGTCCTTTACCAACGCCGTTCGCAACACGATGCACGTGTCCATGTTTCCGTCCGCGGAGAAGTAGCCCACGCAACCGGCATAAGGACCGCGCTTGGATTTCTCCAATTCGTCGATGATCTCCATCGCGCGAACTTTGGGCGCGCCCGACACGGTGCCCGCTGGAAAACCGGCCATCAACGCGTCAACAGCATCATGGGTCTTGCTGTCCAAACGTCCGACAACGTTCGAGACGATGTGCATCACATGACTGTAACGCTCGATAACAAACTGAGCGGTGACGTTGACGGTGCCGACTTCTGCAACTCGTCCGACATCGTTCCGGCCTAGATCGAGCAACATGAGGTGTTCTGCCCGCTCCTTTGGGTCGGCCAGAAGATCTGCCTCAAGATGGGCGTCCTCGGTGGAGGTTTCGCCGCGACGTCGTGTTCCGGCAATGGGACGAATCGTAACTTCGCCATCGCGCACGCGCACCAGGATTTCTGGCGAAGACCCGACGAGCGAAAAGTCACCGAAGTCGAGGTGAAAGAGAAACGGAGACGGATTGAGCCGCCGCAATACGCGATAGAGAGCGAACGACGGCAGATCAAATGGTGCCGAAAATCTCTGAGACAGAACAACCTGGAAGATATCGCCGGCGACGATGTATTCCTTCGCCCGGGCTACCATATCGAGGTATTCAGCAGAAGAAGTGTTGGAGACAGGGTCCGGTGCGGCTAGCTCCCGCTCGATTGATGCCGTTTCGTGAGCGAGGGGCGCTTCCAACGCTGACACGACCTTCTCAAGCCGTGAACATGCTGCTTTGTACGCCGCAGCCGCATTATCGCGACCCTCTGGACGTACTGGAGTAACGAGGGTCATCTCGTCCCGCACGTTGTCGAAGATCACCATGATTGTCGGACGAACGAACAGGGCATCGGGCACGCCCAGATCATCCTGCGGTTCATCGGGAAGCCGTTCGATCAAACGGACGGTATCGTATCCCATGTAGCCGAACACCCCGGCAGCCATGGGAGGGAGTTCGTCTGGGAGTGAGATCGAGCTTTCAGCCAGAAGCGAACGCAGAGCTTCCAGCGTCGGCTTATCTTCAGGCGTAAACGTCTCGATATCTGTTTGCGCCGTGCGATTGATTTCCGCCGCATCTCCATGCGCGCGCCAGATCAGATCGGGTTCCAACCCGATGATCGAATACCGTCCGCGCTGAGCGCCGCCTTCCACCGATTCAAGGAGAAACCCGATCGTGCCGGGTTTACCCGCGAGCTTGAGATAAGCGGAGACCGGGGTCTCGAGGTCCGCGACAAGGCGCGTATAAACGACCTGTGCCGTGCCGTTATCGAAACGCTCGCTAAAGGCCGCCAGCGACGGTAAGGCTTCTGGTGCCCCGCTACGCCGCTCAAATGTGCTCAAAATGCCCTCCCCGACGGATCGTCCGTATCTGCGCCGGTAATACGCCGGAAGGCCGATTCGTTGATTTTCACCCCATAACGGTTACGCAGGGCGCCCACATACTCAGCGATCTGGTCCGCGCGAAGCTGCTGTTGCAGCTCGGTCTGCAGAGCTTTGCGTTGGGCCTCCGTCGCCGGGCCGGCCGCCGTAATTTCCGCGACGCGAAACACGGTGCGTGACTTTCCGTCAGATGTTTCTGCATTGCCGACGCCGCCCTGCGGGAGCACGAACGCCTGTCCCATAGCTGCCTGTGTGAGACCATCGGGAAGACGTGCACGTGTTGTTGGGGGAGCCATCACAACGCTTCCGCCAACCTCTTCGGCGACCTTGGCCATGTCTTCACCGCCCTTGACCCGATCGGTCAAAGTCTTGGCAAGGGCCGACAGTTTCTGACGGCGCTGGGTGTCGGACCAGAGTTTCTTGACGTCGTCTTGCACCTCTTCGAACGGGCGCTGAGTCGACGGCGTTTGATCAAGAACGTCGACCCACGCGTAACCGCCATCTTGCAAACGAACTGGATCGGACTCGATGCCCACCTCACCGCGGAAGCCTTCAGTGATGATCGCGGAAGCGTCTGCAACATCAAGCGCACGCTTGCCATCGGGCGTTGTGTTATCGCGCGTGACAGACTCGATGTCATAAAACGGCAGCTGCATCTCCGACGCGATTTCCTTCAGAGGCTTGCCGGCTGCGCGACCGTCGTCGACTTTATAGTAGAGCGTTTGCAGTTGATTGCGGGCCCAGGTCTCGGCGAGATGATTGCGCACTTGATCTTTCGAGCCCTCGAACGTGCTCTGCTCTCCCGGCTGAATTTCCGTAACCCGAAGGAGCACAGTCGCAAACGTCCCTTCGATGACGTCGGACACTTGGTCCTTCTCCAGGGAGAAGGCCGCCTCTGCGATCTTGGAATCAATCAGCTGGCCGCGTTCCAACAGGCCAAGGTCAACATCGCTGGCATCGGCGCCGTTGGCCTTCGCAACCTCAAGAAAGTCTTTGCCGCCAGCTATTTCAGCTTTAGCCGCTTCCGCAGCAGCCTTATCCTTGAAAGAGATTTGCTGGACCTGCCGTTTTTCGGGCTTGTCGTAGCTGGCTTTCGTCTGCTCGTAGCTCTCCTTCAGCTGTTCGTCTGTAATATCCGCCTGCTTCTTAATACCATCGACGGACAACATCAGAACGGACAGATGTCGGGTGGGCGCTGTCATAAAACGCGATTTGTTCTGATCATACGTTTCTTTCAGCTGCTCTTCCGTCGGCTCAGGGATGATGATGGCCTTTTCCGCTACTATGGTGAAGTGTTCAATCGCCCGCTTCTCTTCGCGCCGCTGGTGAAGCAGGTCGATCATCGGGCTCGGCACAACCGTGCTGCGCAGCAGCGCCGTGGTTAGATGCTGCTGGAGTTCATCGCGGCGACGCCGTTGAAGCAGCTGCGCTTCGCTAAGACCAAGCTCGCGAAGAGCCGCATTCAAGGCCGTCCGCGAAAACTTTCCATCGGGACCTTCGAACGCAGGGTCCCGCATCAGGCCTTCGACAATGGCCTCTTGCGAGAGCGCCAGATTGAGTGAGCGCGCATGTTCTGCGACGGCGGCCGACCCAACGAGCTGCGAGAGGACCCGTTGGTCAAGACCGACGGCGCGCGCCTGCTCATAGCTGATGCGCTGACCGGCTTGCTGGGAAATCGCGTTCAACTCGTTCTGGAAGGCCTGCTGGAATTGGTCCGCGGAAATCTCGTCACTGCCGACGGTTGCCAAAGCAGAGCGGTCTACGCCGGTAATGTAATCGGCGATGCCCCAGATCGCGAAGCTGAGGATCAAAAGAGACATCATGAAAAAGGCGACCCAACCGGAGGCCCAGCGTTTGAGTGATTCGAGCATTGCGCGTAATTTTCCGCTGTGTTCGCTGACTTCTAGATATTGCCTGACGCTGAACCGCGCCAGCGACGGCCCTATGCGCGATCATCCCAATCCGCGCAACCTGAGCATTTCGTGGGTGATATCAAGCGCAGGCTGTCCGCGAAAGCAAGGGTGCGTACGATATGGCACTTTGCGAAATGGGCGTTTTTTGGCACTTAGATCATTCCTACGCCTGCCATCACTGCGCAAAACAAGGATTAACGAATGACGGACGCCGGTTCCCCTCTCCCCGCCATCCAGCCGCTTGTGGCGGGAAACTGGAAAATGAACGGGACCAAGGCCGCTCTGGCTGAAGTGATTGCGATATCGGATTGGATCGATAGCGCGGGTAACACTTTGAAGGCGGATACGATGATCTGCCCTCCAGCCACATTGACGATGGTCATGGCCGAATTGTGCTCCAACGGTAAGGTTTTGATTGGCGGGCAGGACTGTCATCCCCTGGCATCAGGCGCCCACACCGGCGACATCTCCGCTGAAATGTTGGCCGATGCAGGGGCCAGTGCTGTCATTCTCGGCCACTCTGAACGCCGTTCCGACCACGCGGAAACCGACAATGGTGTTCGCGCCAAAGTAGAAGCTGCCCACCGTGCCGGATTGACGGCCATCGTCTGTGTCGGCGAAACCGCAGGCCAGCGCGGGGCTGGGCTAACGCTTCCAGTCGTTGCCCGTCAGTTGGAAGGCTCCATTCCCGACGCAGTGACGGCGGAAAATACAATCGTTGCTTATGAGCCGGTCTGGGCAATCGGCACGGGACTGACGCCGACAGCCGACGATGTCGCCGAAGTGCACGCGATGATCCGCGAGGCCTTACAGAAACGCTTCGATGTCGCGGGGATCCGCATGCGGATCCTGTATGGAGGCTCCGTAAAGGGCTCGAACGCCGCCGAATTGATGAGCGTCGCAAACGTAAATGGAGCTTTGGTCGGCGGCGCCAGCCTTAAAGCCGCGGATTTGATCCAAATCCTGGAAACCTACTGCAAGTAATTGGCTGGCGAGGGCTATGCCGCGAGATACCGGGAAACGAGCCAGCCCGCCAAAATGGTCGTCCCGATCCAGGCAGCGATAATCACCGCAACGGCAATTCGGTTTTTCGGTCGAGCAGAGATTTTCTCCGCCTCGACGCGAAATTCAGCCATCAGAGCCGCGGGGATCAATGATACTGCGGCGACGATGCCAAGCGGAAGAATTACGACGTCATCGAGGTATCCCAGGACCGGGATAAAATCGGGGATCAGGTCGATTGGAGAAAGGGCATAGCCCGCAACCAGCGCAGCCAGAAGTTTCGCGAGACAAGGTGTGCGTCGGTCGCGAGCCGCGATCCAAAGAGCGATCACGTCACGCTTGACCGCTTTTGCCCAAGCTTTCAGGTGTTCAAGCAACTGGCCGCCTCTGAAAATTAATCCTCTGGCAAAGAGCGCATGTATATCGCATGGCAATCGGTAATAGGGTTCAACCCAAACCGTAGGCAGGTAACCAGCTTCCGCCTCCCACACTTTCTTTGCAATTCAGTGCGTAACGTCGGCCTCTGGCACCTAAGGTAATGCGAACGGCCTTCGTTGCAGGGGGCAGCGAGAACCCCCATAATAAGTCCTTGGCAGGCGGCGATCAGAGTAGAGGCACCATGCGTCTCAGCAGGATAACTCCCGTATTTTTCGTGCTTTTAAGCACAGCCGCAACGGCTGGAGATCTTGAAGCCGATGTCGCCCAATGCCGTGCCTATGAGACCGAGCGTACAACACTCGTGGCGACGGGAGTCGATGCGGATATGCAAAAAGGGCCGGAGTGGGCGCGGTCCAACCTGCCAGCGAACCGGCTGCAGCAAATCATGCGCTATATCCACCTAGACGAACAATTGAAGTTTCGCTGCCCAGAAGTTTTTGCTTCTGCAGCGGTGAAAGCCGAAGAGGAGCGGGCACGTCAGGAGGCTCTCGAGGCAAAACGTTGGGCAGAACGCTTGGCGGAATTTGCCAAGAACCCCATGCTGCCGGAGAGAAAGCCCGTGACGATGGCACGTGCAAAGCCGCAACCTGCACCCCCAGGGCCACCGCTACCGGAGCGGGCGACCCGCTGAGGACTAAGAGTTCGGCTGGACCGTCCAATTAATCGCAGGGGGTGGCGGCATGAGTGCGGCTGGTGTAGAAGCCGCCCATCCAGCAACCTGCTGCCCGACCGACAGCGCCTTGAATTGGGATCTGCAACCTTATGATAACCGTCATCCTTGTCGTCCACATCATGATCGCCGTCGCGCTGATCGTCGTTGTGCTTATGCAGCGTTCGGAAGGCGGGGCACTTGGTATGGGTGGAGGAGGCGGAGGCGGAGGCGGCTTTCTGACCGGACGCGGCACGGCCAACCTGCTCACCCGAACGACCGCCGTTTTGGCAATGTGCTTCTTTGCGACCAGCATTGTTCTGACATTGCTTGCCAATTCCGGCGGCCCGCGGGGCTCGGTATTCGATAACGCGGGCCAACCTGCGGCGACGGATACGAAAGCCGGCACAGAGAAATCGGCCCCGTCAGCGCCCACCGATGGCGGTGGAGGCGGACTGCTTGATGATCTGGAACGCGGACGTGCGCCGCTGCCGACCGTTCCTGGCACGCGCTAAAAGCTGATTTTTCGCGGTAGGCGGAAATATGGCCTCTGTTCTTACCAGAGGTCATCGCGGCTGGTCTTGGGCGACCTAAAGTTGTCATCCGGTTGCACCCCGACCTACCAAGTCTCGTGGATGTGGCGATAATGCCGCTACGAATCATGGCCGATCCATGCGAAACCCAAAGCCCATGCAACGGTACATTTTCATTACCGGCGGCGTGGTCTCCTCACTCGGCAAAGGCCTCGCATCAGCCGCGCTGGGAGCTCTGCTCCAGGCTCGCGGATATTCCGTGCGCCTGCGCAAGCTTGACCCTTACCTGAACGTCGATCCGGGCACGATGAGCCCGTATCAACACGGCGAAGTGTTCGTTACCGATGATGGTGCCGAAACGGACCTCGACCTCGGTCACTACGAACGCTTTACCGGAGTGCCGGCGTCCAAAGCCGACAACGTGACAACCGGACGTATCTATCAGGACATTCTGGCCAAGGAGCGCCGCGGCGAGTACTTGGGCGCTACCGTCCAGGTAATCCCGCATGTCACCGATGCCATCAAAGAATTCGTGCTGAAGGGCAATGAAGGCGTTGATTTCGTCTTGGTTGAAATCGGCGGAACGGTCGGCGACATCGAAGGTCTGCCATTCTTCGAAGCTATCCGTCAGTTGGGTAACGATTTGCCGCGCGGCGCGTCGATCTTCATCCATCTGACGCTTCTGCCGTTCATCCCATCGGCCGGCGAGTTGAAGACTAAGCCGACGCAGCACTCCGTCAAAGAGCTTCGCGGCATCGGTATTCAGCCAGACATCCTGATGTGCCGGGCCAACACGCACATCCCGCTGTCGGAACGCAAGAAGATCGCGCTGTTCTGCAATGTCCGCGAGGATGCTGTAATCCAGGCTTTGGACGTAGCTTCGATCTATGACGTTCCTCTGGCTTACCATCGTGAGGGGTTGGACAAACAGGTCCTTGCCGCTTTCGGTATCACGGATGCCAAAGAACCAGATTTGAGCCGCTGGCAGACGATCTCAGAAGCCATTGCGACCCCTGAGGGCGAAGTGACGATTGCCATCGTCGGCAAGTACACGGGGCTCAAAGACGCCTACAAATCATTGAACGAGGCGCTTATTCACGGCGCCATCGCCAACCGGGTGCGGGTAAAGCTGGAATGGATCGAATCGGAAGTCTTCGAACGCGAGGACCCTGCGCCTTACCTTGAAGGCGTAAACGGCATCCTTGTTCCTGGCGGCTTCGGTGAGCGCGGCTCGGAAGGTAAGATGCTCGCAGCGCGCTTTGCGCGCAGCCGAGGGGTTCCCTACTTCGGAATCTGCTTCGGTATGCAGATGGCCACCGTCGAAGTGGCTCGTTCAGCTGGCCTTACGAATGCCTCATCCACTGAATTCGGACCGACCGACGAACCCGTTGTCGGCCTTATGACGGAATGGATGCGCGGTAACGAAATGGAACAACGCACCGGCAGGGATGATCTTGGCGGAACGATGCGCCTCGGCGCCTACGCTGCTGAGCTAAAGCCTGGCAGTGCCGTCGCAGAAATCTACGGTTCGACCAAGATTTCGGAACGTCACCGTCACCGCTACGAAGTCAACATGCGCTACCGGGAATTGCTTGAAAACGCCGGTCTCATATTTTCCGGGGTCTCGCCCGACGGGCTCCTACCGGAAATCGTCGAGTTCAAGGGCCACCCATGGTTCATTGGCGTCCAGTTCCACCCAGAGCTGAAATCACGCCCCTTTGAACCGCATCCGCTGTTCAAGAGCTTTATCCACGCAGCGCTCGAGCAAAGCCGGCTTGTTTGATCTTTCTCGAGTTAGAGCGATCTGAAAATGCGTACGGGCGAGGGAAGTCCCCCGCCCGTATTTTTTTAGCCGGCTCAACAGAGGTTGAGTCGCCAGATGTCAGTGAGCATAAGCGGTAATCTTGAAGTTTGAACGCTTCGGCGCGGCATAGCCGATGCTCGGACGCGTGGTACCCTTCTTGGCGTAACGCGCACCTGGGCTCTTCTTCTTACCTTTGTAAGAAGCGTACTTCTTATTGCCTGAACGCTTTTTCGAAGCGTAACTGCGACCCTTGCCGATGGGCGTACCTTTGGCATTCACACAATGGTGGAAACGCACACGCGGTCCATTGTCGATATGGATGTGGTGCATTCCGCAGCTATACGTTCCGACACCGCCACCATGGTTGGCCTTTAGCCAAGCAACGACTTGACTGTGCTTACCCTTGGGCGGGTGGAAGTCTACCGCACGGCAGGACGCGTGATAGCTGCGCTTACCGGAACCGGCGATTCGGGCGCCCGGCCGATGGGTTGAAACGATACGTACGGGGCCGAACTTCGCACGGATTTGGCTGAGCTTTGCTTTGAGGCCGCTCGGCAGGCAGGAGGCCTGCGCCGTAACAGTAGAAGCCTCGACAAAAGCAAAACAAGTTAGGGCAAAAAGGATCGCGCCCAGGCGCGACAGCCCGCTCAGTTTACACATTGCTACAATCACTCCGATTTTGTTCCCGTTGGCGCTCGATGGGCGTGTTCTATTTTTGTCCCCCACTCATCGAGGCGCGGCGGGCAGGTCGAACCGAAATGCGGCAGCAACGAGACGAAGCGTGCAAAGTGCGACAAAATGGCTAGATTTATCAGAGGCTCATGCGCGCGAATTGCGAAGCCGTAAGAAGATGCAAGGCCCCGTTTTCAAAGGGGTCCTTGCGCTTTTTAATAAAATCCACTTGGACGCCAGCCTGCGACGAAAGTATTCAGTGGGATTTGTGCAACATAGTGCGTGGCGTTCGCACGAAATTGCGATGTGGGGAACAGCTGCGGAGCGATTAACGCTCTCGTCATGGCGCGACACGGGCGCTATAAGTCCGCCATGTCCATGCACCCACCCCGTCCTAATAGCTCCGTCTCGATTGCGGGCGTCACGCTAGCCAACGCAGCTCCGATTGCCGTATTTGCTGGCCCGTGTCAGATGGAAAGCCGTGAACACGCGCTGGAATGTGCTTCCGCGCTAAAGGAGATCGCCGAGCGGCTTGGCATCGGCCTGATCTACAAGTCGTCGTTCGACAAGGCTAATCGTACGTCGTTGAGTGGCAAACGGGGCATGGGGCTCGCAGCTGCGCTCCCCGTCTTCGCAGAGATCCGAGAAACCTTGGGTCTTCCCGTTGTGACAGACGTACATGAACCCGAGCAGTGCGCCGTGGTTGCCGAAGTCATCGACGTTTTGCAGATCCCGGCCTTTTTATGCCGCCAGACGGACCTGTTGATTGCCGCCGCCAAGACGGGCCGGATCATCAAGATCAAGAAGGGGCAGTTCCTTGCTCCTTGGGATATGAAGAATGCGGTCGACAAAGTCGTTGGGTCCGGCAACGCCAACGTCCTTCTGACGGAACGTGGCGCATCTTTCGGCTACAACACTCTCGTAAGCGATATGAGAGCCCTGCCGATCATGGCCGAGACCGGATGCCCTGTAATTTTCGACGCGACACACTCTGTACAGCAGCCTGGTGGCCAAGGCGCATCGTCGGGCGGAGACCGGCGATACGTGCCGGTTTTGGCTCGCGCAGCAGTAGCTGTCGGCGTCGCGGGTCTCTTTATTGAAACGCATCCAGATCCAGACCACGCGCCGTCGGACGGTCCCAACATGGTCCCGTTGTGCGACTTCGAAGCTCTCATGAAAGACTTGCAGGCGATTGATCGCGTGGTTAAGTCGGCACGCGCGCCGGTGTAAACTGGCACGCAAAGACACGAACTCATTCATTGAGAGTATGGGTGAAACCCGTATGCGGCCACTGTCGCCGCAGCCGCTAATATTGCATTGCCGGGCACAAAGTCTGATTGCAACGGCATAGACGCCCGCCCGCGACCTCGCTAAAGGTCGCCGATACGAGACCTGAGAGACCTGGAAGGGAGAGCAAATGAACGAGGCGCAGACCCGCACGGGCGCCACCGAAGCGGTCAGCCATGCCGACATGGCCAATGCCATTCGGGCCTTGTCGATGGATGCCGTACAGGCCGCAAAGTCCGGCCACCCCGGCATGCCGATGGGAATGGCCGATGTTGCCACCGTTCTTTACAGGGACGTTTTGCGCTTTTCCGCGAACGCTCCGGATTGGCCAAACCGCGACCGTTTCGTTCTATCGGCCGGTCACGGTTCGATGCTGCTTTATTCCCTGCTCTACCTCACCGGCTATCCGGGTATGACCATCGAGGAAATCAAGAATTTCCGCCAATGGGGCTCCAATACCGCCGGTCACCCTGAATATGGTCACGCCGCAGGCATCGAAACGACGACCGGCCCGTTGGGGCAGGGCATCGCTAATGCTGTCGGCATGGCCTTATCTGAGCGCTTGCTCAACGCGCGCGCAGGTAACGATCTCATCAATCACCACATCTATTGTATCGCTGGTGATGGCTGCCTCATGGAAGGCATTTCGCAGGAAGCGATCTCGCTCGCGGGCCATCTGCGTCTCGGCAAACTAATTGTGCTCTTTGACGACAACGGCATATCGATCGATGGGTCAACGAGCCTAGCTGTTTCTGACGATCAAGTTGCCCGGTTCGCGGCGAGCGGCTGGAATACGATGCGGATCGACGGCCATGATCCCGAGGCGATCAGCAAGGCGCTCGCCGCGGCGCGTGCGGACAGTTCCAAACCGTGGCTCATCGCCTGCCGCACCGTCATCGGATACGGCTCGCCAGCACGGGCTGGCACCGCCAAGGCCCATGGTGAACCGCTGGGTCCCGACGAAATCACTGCGACCCGAGAAAAGCTCGGCTGGCCGTATCAGCCCTTCGAAGTGCCCGAGGACGTCCTCAACGCTTGGCGGGCACTTGGGGCCGCTCACAAGGGCGAAGTTGAAGCGTGGGACAAGCGAGTAGCCTCAGCATCCTCTGATGTTCAGGCTCTGTTCGCCAAGCCAGTCGCCGAGCCGCGCGCGAAAGCCCTCGCAGCTGCCGTGACCGCCGCCAAAACACAGTTCGCGGCGGACGAAAGCCAGAAGGCAACGCGCGTCTGGTCGCAGCTGACGCTGGAACATCTCGTCCCTGCACTTCCCGAACTTATCGGCGGCTCCGCCGATCTGACGGGGTCTAACGGCACACGAACGTCTCACCATAAATCTGTGACGCCCGACGACTTTTCCGCGAACTACATTCACTACGGCGTCCGCGAACACGGCATGGCTGCCGCAATGAACGGATTGGCTCTGTCGGGAAGCATCATCCCTTACGGCGCCACCTTCCTGGTGTTTACGGATTATTGCCGTCCTTCAATCCGCCTGTCCGCGCTGATGCATCAACGCGTCATTTACGTCATGACGCACGATTCCATTGGTCTTGGCGAAGACGGGCCGACTCACCAGCCTGTTGAGCACCTTTCGGCGCTGCGTGCGATTCCCAATTTGCACGTTATGAGGCCGGCAGATGGCGTCGAGACCGCCGAATGTTGGGAACTCGCCATCGGCGCCACGAAAACTCCAACGATCCTTGCTCTTTCGCGTCAGGGCGTGCCGCGTCTGCGAACCGACGCAAGCAGCGTAAACCGTTGCGCGAAGGGTGCCTACGTTCTCAATGAGGCCGAGGGAGCACGTGACGTCACTCTCATCGCCACGGGTACAGAAGTCGGCCTCGCACGCAGTGCAGCCAAGCAGCTGGCAGAACGCGGCATCAAAGCGGCCGTCGTATCTATGCCATCGATGGAACTTTTCCGGGCTCAGGATGACGCATACCGGGAGGAGACCTTAGGCGCTGCACCGCGCATCGCCATCGAAGCTGCAATTGCTCAGAGCTGGTACGAGTGGCTGCGCCCTGGCGACCGTTTCGTTGGCCTCAAAGATTTCGGCGCATCCGCGCCGGCCGGTGAGCTCTACAAGCAATTTGGCCTGACCGCGGACCATATCGCCGGCATTGCCACTGAACTCGTCAAATAAACAAACGAGAGGCGCTTGTGCGGGATCCCGGCAAGCGCCTCAGAAAAATATGCGCAGGGCGGGAAAATGGACTTTTCAAAACTGAGAACAACCGAAGGCCTCGACGTCGACGGGAAGCGCGTCATGGTGCGCGTAGATCTCAACGTGCCCTTGCGCGATGGCGTTGTCACCGACGCAACTCGTATTGTCCGCATCGCCCCCTGTTTGCTCGACCTCGCGTCGCGCGGCGCCAAGGTTATCGTCATCTCCCACTTCGGCCGCCCGAAAGGTAAGCCTCTGAAAGAGTTCTCCCTCGTGCCCGTAGCCGGGCGAATGGGAGAGGTCCTGCAGAAACCCATCCGTTTCGCTGCAGACTGTATTGGCCCGGAGGCGCGCGATGCCGTTGAACACCTTGCGCCTGGCGATATCGCGCTTTTTGAGAATCTGCGGTTCCACCCAGGGGAAGAAGCCAACGATCCCGCATTCGCCCAAGAGCTGGCGCGAAACGCAGATATCTTTGTTGGCGAAGCATTTTCCACCTCACATCGTGCTCACGCATCGACGGAAGCAATTACGCATTTGCTGCCCTCCTACGCAGGGCCTCTGATGCTTGAGGAAATCAACGCGCTGCGAGCCGCGCTCGAAGAACCGAAGCGACCGACGGTAGCCGTTGTTGGAGGCGCAAAGGTCTCGACCAAGATACCGATCCTCACGCACCTCGTTGCAAAGGTGGACAAGCTGATCATCGGTGGCGGTATGGCCAACACGTTCCTTCAGGCCAAGGGCGTGGAAGTCGGCAAATCCCTTGCGGAGCCAGATTTTCACGACACAGCCCGTCAGATCATGGCCGCTGCAGCGGAGAGTGGCTGCGAGATTCTTCTGCCCGATGACGCCGTAGTGGCGCGAGAATTCAAGGTGCAGGCGGAATGCAACACGGTCCCGATCGACGCCGTACCAGCCGACGCCATGATCCTCGACGTTGGCCCAAAATCGGTTGCCCACCTGACTCACGTCCTCGGCAGCTGCCAGACGTTGTTATGGAATGGCCCCCTGGGCGCCTTTGAAATCGAACCCTTCGGCGAAGGAACGTTCGCACTTGCTAGAGCCGCCGCGGCCCTAACGAAGGCTGGCGCCCTGGTTTCCGTTGCAGGCGGCGGCGACACCGTCGCAGCATTGAACGCTGCAGGTGTGGGTAAGAATTTCACCTACGTATCGACAGCAGGCGGCGCGTTCCTGGAGTGGCTGGAAGGTCGCGAATTACCAGGCGTCGCCGCTCTTCTGAGCGAATAAAACGCACGTTGCGACACGCTTCGGTTCGACAACGTTTGCAATAGAATTGTGCAACACTGAAATACGGCTAAACTCACCCCCACGCCAATCACAGACCGCCGTTATGCCCGATTGACGATCTGCCAATGGATTTTCGGCAGGTTTCGTTGGATATATAGGAAAACGTCGGCGCCAAAGTGCGCAGGGATAAAGGGGAGGATTGCCGAATGGTACGTATTGCAATGGCCGTGCTGGCCGCGGCGATGTTTGGATTCGCCATTCCAGCATCGGCACAGACTGCGCCAACCGCAGCTAAGGATGCACCGGCTGCTGCGGCAAAGAGCGAAGCAAAGGCACCACCGAAGGCTAAAGACCGTTGCCAGGATGGCGAACCCTCCGAGGTCGCAACATATAAAATCAGCAAGGGCGAAACGCTCGAAAAGGCAATCAACGAACCGCTCGATGGGAAGACGGGCGATGCCGATAAAGGTCTGGGATGGATGGCGCATCGGCGACTGGGTAACTGCCTCGCCTGCCACAAGATCTCCAAGGTCTTGGCCATGGCCGAAAAGACCCCGAGCATTAAGGTCACGGCTCTGAATGGCAAGACATCATCCATGCCTCTCGGCATTCACGGAGAAATCGGCCCTCCGTTAGACGGCGTAGCTAACCGCTACACCGAGGGCGAACTACGCATGCTGGTTGTCGACCCAAAGACGGCGTTCCCCGACACCATCATGCCGGCCTTTCACAAGAACTCCGGTTTCACGCGTGTTCACCCAGATTGTCAGGGCTTGGCGATCTTCAACGCTCAACAGGTTGAAGACGTTGTGGCGTTCCTGAAAACGCTGAAGTGACAATGACACACAGACCGATGTGAGCTGTGGGAGGATAACGAAGATGAATATTTTCAAATCAATTGCACTTCCGGTAGCGATCTTAGTGGCAGCAAGCTTTGCGGGTGTTGGCGCGCTGTCCGCAGCGGATGGGGTGACCGAGGCGGTTAAGCCAGCGTCTAAGGACAATCCGCTAAAAGAGCTCTGGTCCGGAAAAAAATGGGCATCGGAAACGACGCAGGAAATGCAGGACGACGAGTTCGCAAATCCGTCGGGACCCTGGCAGGCCATCGGCGAGGAAGAGTGGAGCAAAGTCGAAGGCGAAGCAGGTAAATCCTGCGCCAGCTGCCACGACGACGCAGCGCAATCCATGAAAGGTGTGGGCGCGCGCTATCCCGTCTACTTCGAACCGTGGAAGAAGATGATGGTGCTTGAACAGCGCATCAACTACTGCCGCGAAAACAATATGAAGGCAAAGCCCTACAAGTGGGAAAGCGATCAGATGATCGGCATGATGATCCACGTTAAGTCGCAATCGCGCGGCATGCCGGTGGACGTCAAGATCGATGGGCCCGCAGCCCCCTTCTTCGAAAAAGGCAAAGAGTTCTACTATCAGCGGCGTGGCCAGCTCGACATGGCTTGCAAACATTGCCACGAGGGCAACTACGGCCAGCACATCCGCGCAGAGACCCTGAGCCAGGGGCAGTCCAACGGCTTTCCAACCTACCGGCTGAAGTGGCAAAAGCCCGGGACGCTTCATCGTCGTTTCCGTGGCTGCAACGAACAGGTGCGGTCCAAAGCTTTCGACCGCGGCTCCGACGAGTACGTCAATCTGGAGCTTTACTTGGCTTGGCGCGGTCAGGGACTGCCGATCGAAACACCATCCGTCAGGCGCTAAGACCCAATGGGCACACCGTGAGTTACGACCGAAAGGTCCAAACTCACGCACAACTCCCGGCGAAGTGATGGGCGCAGTGTTGCGCCCGTCTCGCGCCGCATACATAAGCTTGCGACCGCTGAACACGTTGTGAGGGCCGGCGGATTTATTGCAGTTGCTCAGATAATCGAGCGATCGGGGAGAATGGTGCGGGATGTTTGCCGACCTACACATCTATCTGGGCGTTGCCCTTGCGGGCCTTGTCAGCTTCCTAAGTCCATGCGTCCTGCCGCTTGTGCCGCCTTACCTTGGGTATCTCGGTGGCACAACCATCGATCAGATGACGGCGGAAAAAGGCCTGGAAGCTCGGGTGTGGCGTCGCGTCGTGGCAGCCTCGATATTCTTTGTTCTGGGGTTCACCACCGTTTTTGTCGGCTTGGGCGCCGGCGCATCGGTTTTTGGTCAGCTCATCCAGGCACATAAGAGCACGCTATCGATGATCGCCGGTGTGGTGATCATTCTCTTCGGGCTTCATTTTCTCGGCATTTTCAAAATCCCGTTCCTGTACGCTGAAAAGCGCTACCATGCAGAAATGACAGGCGCGAGTTTCCTTGGCGCCTATCTGATTGGACTGGCATTCGCCTTTGGCTGGACCCCATGCGTCGGCCCTATTCTGGCAACTGTCCTCGCGGTCGCCGCCAATGAAGGGACACTTGGTGCCGGGGTCAGTCTACTTCTGGCTTATTCGCTAGGGCTTGGCGTGCCGTTCATCCTGGCAGCCGTCGCGATCCGACCATTCCTGTCATTCATGCAGCGCTTTCGTCGCCATCTTGGCGTCGTTGAAAAAGGAATGGGTGTGCTATTAGTGCTCACCGGCGTCCTGTTCCTAACTGGCTCCATGAATTTCTTCGGTCAATGGATGCTTGAAACATTCCCTTGGCTTGCACAGGTGGAAGCGTGGGCAACGCCGGATTCGTTGCAGCATGACATCATGAAGAAGAGCTTGGAGAATTGATCGACCACGCTAAGACGCCGGCCGTCGCTCTGACGATTGCAGGATCTGATAGTTCCGGGGGCGCCGGCATACAGGCCGACCTGAAGACCTTCACCGTTCTTGGGGTTTACGGCGCTTCTGCGATTACTGCGCTTACCGCACAAAACACCGTTGGTGTTCGAGGAGTTCACACAACGCCGGTCGAGTTCCTCAAAGCGCAGATTGCCGCCGTCCTTGATGACTTGAAGGTCAATGCCAGCAAGATCGGAATGTTGGCCAACGCGGAAATCATCAAGACCGTCGCCGCCGCGATTGAGACCTACCGGCTTCATCCCATTGTCCTTGATCCTGTCATGGTGGCGACGAGCGGCGATCGATTACTTGCAGCCGACGCAATCGCAGCGCTACGCGAAGAGCTAATCCCGCGCGTGGATCTGCTGACGCCGAACCTGATTGAAGCGGCCGATTTACTTCAAGAACAGCCGGTTGAAGACATCCATGCCGTTGAAGATCAGGCCCGCCGGCTCTTGAAGCTCGGCTGCGGCGCTGTGCTGATTAAAGGTGGTCACGGCAGCGGCGACGTCGCGATCGATCTATTGGTCGATAAAGCAGGCTGCCAGATCTTCGAGCGGCCGCGCCTCATAACGCAAAACACCCACGGCACTGGATGCACCCTGTCTGCAGCCATCACAGCCTATCTTGCGATGGGGCAAGACCTCAGAAGCGCGGTAGGATGTGCGAAAGAGTTTGTCTGGCATGCGCTGGAAAGCGCTACGCAGCAAAAGCTGGGGCACGGATCAGGCCCGCTTGACCACATGCACGCCCTTGGCACGCGCACCTGCATGTGACCTGTTTGCATCGCCGCCCAACCGCTTTGACACTAACTGTGCAGTTAGACTTGAATCTCCCGCACAATCCAGCAGATTAACCAGCGTCAGTTTCAGATCGCCAACGTAGATCTGATGGGGGCTGACGGGGGAGGCTGGGAGCGCCGAAAAGGCCGCACCTCGGCAAAGAAAGCCGGTTCGGAGATACTCCGGGCCGGCTTTTTACATTAATTACAAATCGGGCCGTTTAATCTGGAACGTTATCCGATTTGGACGGATCGCCCGCGACACCTCACATTGTAAGCATGCACCGTCCTGCAAAGCCCAAACCGCAAACTCCACCTCACCTGTCCACCGGCTATGCGGTGCGCGTCTCCGTTTTCTTCGGAGCCCTCTTTCTCATCTACGGCGTATATCTCCCTTACATGCCGTTGTGGCTGAAGGGGCAAGGCCTCAGCGTCGGCCAGATCGCGATCATTACAGCCACGCCCTACATTCTGCGTGACCTCGTGACGCCAGCTGTCGCGTTCTATGCGGACCGGACAGCAAACCATCGCCGGACCATCATAATGCTCGCCTGGATCGGCGTGGCTGCGACGTTGGCACTAAGCCAGACGTCGGGGTTCTGGCCGATATTGATCTTCGCCGTTGCGACCTCGATAGCGATGACGACCACCATGCCGCTGAGCGAAGTGATCGCACTGCACGGCATGAAGACGACAGGTTACGACTATGGCCGCGTGCGTTTGTGGGGATCGCTGACGTTCGTCGTGGCCAACGTCGGCGCAGCGGAAGTCATTGCCCGAACAGGTAGCTCCAGTGTGGTTTGGATGCTGGCGGCAGCGTTCGCAATAACGTTGATAGCGGCGCATTTTCTTCCCAGAGCGGATCGCGATATGTCGCAAAGCGAAGGCACACACGCCTTGAGCTTAGGCATGGCCGCACGACTGGCTGTGACACCACTCTTCGTGTTGTTCCTCATAGCAGGAGGCACTGTTCAGGCCGCTCATGCAACCTATTACACCTTCGCGACCCTCCACTGGACAAGCCAGGGTATTACGCCGCTGATCATAGGAGCGCTCTGGGCATTGGGCGTAATCGCGGAAGTGGTGCTCTTCGCCTTTTCAGGTCGCGTCGTTGCCTGGATCGGCATTCGTGGCCTTCTCATCACGGCAGCCGCCAGCGCCGTCATCCGATGGACCGCCATGAGTGTTGATCCGCCGCTTTGGGCGCTTTTCCCGCTGCAACTTCTTCATGGCATGACATTCGGGGCCGCCCATATCGCTGCCATTCACTTCATGTCGCAAGCGGTACCCGAAAAATTGGCAGGTACGGCACAGGCGCTTTATGCGAGCGTGGGCATGGGGCTCGCGATGGCCATCGCGACACTCATCTCTGGTGTTCTTTATGAGCGCTTTGCCGGTGGCGCTTATCTCGGAATGGCTGGCCTTGCGGCGCTCGGGCTCATAGCCGCTTTGGCGATGGCACGTCTCTGGCGTGGTGGCTATGTCATTGAGCTCCACATCCAAAAAGCGTGATCATCAGCCCCACAAATCGGGAGACGCGGGCGTGACCCAACCATCGCGAATGGCAAGTCCGTGCGGCCGGTCTTCGGCCAGGAGCAAGGGACCATCGAGATCGACCCAATCTGCCCCTTGCGCAAGGATTAGGGCAGGAGCCACGGCCAACGACGTCGCCACCATTGATCCGACCATAATCTTGAAACGCTTTGCGCGGGCGGCATCTCGCATCGTCAACGCTTCGGTAAGTCCCCCGGCCTTGTCGAGTTTGATATTGACCGCGTCGTAGCATCCGACAAGTCGGCCGAGATCGGAAGATGTCAGCGCGCTTTCATCAGCGCAAACAGCCACGGGTCGTTGAACCTGGCTCAGAACGTTATCGCGACCCGCTGGCAACGGCTGCTCGATCAACTCAACGCCGACATCCGCCGCAACGGCCATCAAGCCGGAGAGCGCGTCAACAGCCCATCCCTCGTTCGCATCGATGATCATGCGGGCGTCAGGTCGAGCGTCACGCACGGCGCGCATGCGCTCAGCGTCACCATCTGCACCCAACTTGAGCTTGAGAATATTCAGATGCGCCACGCGTCGGGCTTGCTCCGCCATCGCAGACGGGCTGTCCAGCGACAGCGTGTAGGCTGTCTCCACCGGCCGAACCTCGGGCACGCCAGCCAATTCGGAGACAGCAACGCCCGCACGTTTGGCTTCAAAATCCCAGAAAGCACAATCTAACGCATTACGCGCTGCGCCCGCTGGCATCGCGGATTGTAGCTCTTCGCGACTGCGAGCATGACACGACTTGATCAGATTAAGTGATGCTTCGACGTCTTCTCCGTAGCGCGCATAAGGCACGGCCTCACCGCGCCCGCAGACCTCGCCGTCACTAATATGGGCAACGATGACACGCGCTTCGGTTTTAGCGCCGCGGGAGATGACGAATGCTTGCGCAAGCCGCCAATCCTCTGCTGCGGCATCAATGCGAAGCTTGCCATTGTCCGCCATGAGGCTAGGAAATCCGAATTTGGTCCAGCTGAAGCAGAGACGCGATTACGGCAACGGACTTAACCCAGCCGCCCGCTCGCATGACCAAGGAATAGATACACCCGGCCCATCTCAGAGACGAGATGGCTTTGCAAAAGTCGCCCGCTGGGATCACGCTGTTCGGCGTCGCGCAGCGTGCGCTCGAAGTCTACCAGGAACCGGCTCACGGCTTGCTGTAGCTCCGCGTCGGAATGGTAGCGGCGAGACAGCTCATCGAATGCAGACCGCGCAGCGCCATTGTACATGCTCGGTACCATGATGCCACGCTGGCCGGCGCGCAAACGTTGCCAGACGGCTGACGCGGTTGCCGGGTCGATTGCGTGCACCATCAGTTCGACATCTGGAAGCACAGGGCCACTGCGAGGTGCGACCGGGGCAGCCTCATGAGGTGCGCTAGCTTCTTCTTCTACCGAAGCGCGCTTGAGCAGATCTCCTAGAGCCCAGCGATCGCCCCCAGCATCATACTGTGAAGGCGAAGAACCTGTAGCTACGGGGAGGTTTGTACCACCGCCTTGCCGGGCAGGACCGCCAGGCTGTTGCGAATGGCCCTGAGCCGGGGTATGCGCGGTTTGAACTTGTGATTGCATTTCTCGCGCGAGGCTCGACGTAAGGCTCGAAAGTTGGCGCTCTGAAGCGAGCCGACGTTCTCCCCCAGCTTCACCGGGCCGGGCGGCATTTTGCGGTGTCGAGACGTCGCGCTGAGAGGCTTCCCGCGTCGTGAGCTGAGACAATTGCTCGAGGGCACGCAGCTGGTCTTGCAGCGCCCGGCGCATAGCCTCCGCACTCTCTTTTGTGCTCGTGGGAATGCTGGCGAGTTCCGCTTGTAAACGCGCCTGTTCTTCCTCGATAGCCTGCGTGGCTTGCTGCGCGCGTTCCCGCAATTTCTCGGAGCTCACATCGAACTGCGTTGACAGGTTGCCGAGATGTGAGGTGACTTCGCGAGAGACTGTCGAAAAGCGCTTGCGAAGGTCCTGCAGCGCGCGCGTGCTTTCTGCGTCGGCTTCGGCCTTGAAGCGCCGAATGTCCTCCATGGCAGCGCGCTGTTGGGTCTCCGTACCCTTGCGCAATTGCTCCGCAGTTTCTCGGGCGCGGGCATCGGCTTCATTGAGTGAGCCGACGAGCGTCGTCGAGTAGCCTTCGATGAAGTTGGAGAATTCGTCAGCTTTCCCTGATAGACGGTCGAGCGTATCGGAAAGCTCCGTGTGCCGCAGCTGCAGCGTGGAATCGATCTTGTGGTTCGCACTCTCCAACGCATTGGCCGCACGCATAATGGATTGGCCCTGGTTTTCGAAGCGATTGGTAACCGTGTTGATCTGGCCGAGCAGATTCTCCGATACGTTCTTGAGGAGATCCGACTGGTTCGCGAGCCCCTCGATCGCCTTGAGAGACTGGCGCGTGATGTTCTCGCTCGAACGGCGAACAGCGTTAATGCCTTGGGCCAGCGAGTCGTCGAAGTCGGCCGATTGCCGGGAGATCGTTTCGCGGAACGTTTTGGCGTGCGCATCGAGCGCAGTTGTCAGTGCATGAGCACGTTCACCCACCGCCTCGTCGATGGCTGACGTACTGCGCATGACGGACTCGTCAAACAAGCGCAGGCGCTCATTGAACGCATTGTCCAATGCGCGTGTACGTTGAACAAGCTGCGTGTCGAGAGCCTGGGCGCGATTTGAAAGCGTCGTGTCCAGCGCACGCGCGTATTCCTCAAACACCGCCTGGAGATTGTCGGTCCTTGTCGCAATCGACTCGTCGAGCGATGACATGTAATCGTCGAAAGCCTGCTGCATCTGCTCAGTACGCGAGCCCAACGCGGCAGCAAGACCAGCCGTGTAGTCCTCCAGCATACCCTGCATTTTTTGGCTGGTGTCGCCGAGGGTACTGCCGAGCTTGTCCGTATGATGCTCCAACGCGCCGCGGATTTCCTCCGAACGCGTGCCCAACGTGGCTCCAAGCTCCTTGGAGTGCTCTGCGAGAACTTCCTGAAGCTGCTCCGTTCGTGACGTCAGCGCGCTATCAAGAGCGGTCGTATACTGACCGATGACACCCTTAACTTCTTCTGCACGGGCACCAAGCGAAGTTTCCAACTTGCCTGCACTTTGGGCCAGGGACGATTCGAGACTCGTCAGGTTTTCTCCTGCACCCTGGATGATCGAAGCAAGCTTTGTCTGTTGTGCCGAAAGGCTCTCAATCAGAGCTGGAACCTCAGAACCCAGGGCCCGCAAGGTCACCGCAAAGTCGTCCCCCGTGCGAACAAGCGCACCGCGCTCGCTGGACAACTCGTTGATCAAACCACGAATTTTCTGTTCGTTCTCTTCGTAAGAGCGCTCCAGAGCCGTAACTTCGTTATGGACAAGCGCTTCCAATTCACCAGCGCGGCCCAGAGCACGGCTCACGGCGTCGTTCATGAAGGAGACCTGCCGGCGCACAGCCTGCCCCAACGACGCTACCGATTGCTCAGCCATGCGGTCGGGTTCGGCAAGCCGCACCGCCACTTCCGCCATGGTTGAGGAGCGCAAACGCAATTCCTCTGAGCGCCACGCCAAAAGCGCGAGGAACCAGATTACGGCGATCGGAACCGCTACAGCCGTAAGCATCAGGAAGGTTGTGGGCTTGGAGAGCACGCGCAGCAGCGTCTCACCTTGGTCAAGGTCTGCTGACAGCGTCAACCAAAGGAACGCCGTTCCCAACACGACCCATACGACACTTGCGATGGTCGCGTACTTGAAGGGCTTTGATGATGGCGTCTGCTGGAGTGCGAAGATAAGCCCGCCGATAGACGGCGCATCATCGTTGGCCGCCATACGGCCACGGACGGGACCAGCGGGGCGCCGGCGCGCAGCACGCCGGCGAGGAGCCGTCTCCGGATCCTCCCGCTTTGGCGCAGCCGAGCTGGATGCGTCAGGCGCATCCTGGAGTGGCGGCGGAAGCGGCGGCTTCGCCGGCGCGTCGTCGCCCTCGGATGGAGAATTCTTTGGCAGAGATGTTTCGGATTTCGCCGCCGCTGCGGAAACTGAATTGGTCATAGGCGAGTCGGAAACATCCTTAGTTTCACCGGGGTTGAACTCCCCGGTTGGAATGGGCAGAGGCGGCGGCAGGGATACGGCAGTATTGCCAACCGTAGCCGAACTCACCGTAGCCAATCGCGCCTCTAGGCTTGATGAGCGTGGTTTGCCGGCGTCGGCCTTTGCCGCGCCTGAACCCTTGAGGTTATTTTGCTTGTCTTTTGCCATCCGCCCGTCCGAATGGAATCGCAGTCCCTCAGCAATCCCTCACGAAGCAGGATAGTCAATCAGCCAGACAGGCTCAAACAGCTTGTCGTGGTTGTACGCAGACGAATCTCGCCATGCACCTGAAGAACGCCCCACTCACACACCCCGTTAAAGTTTGAGTCTAGGAGGAATTTTGGGCAAAACCAAGATTATCCACGACTCCTTGGAGCAGACCCACAGTTAATGAAATCTACACCAGAGCACCCAAAATTGCGCAATCTCGTTTACCAGAAGTTACCAAACACGCGGCATGCTCCTCTAAATTGATGGTCCGCTTGAAGGCCTCCCAACCCTGCACCGAAGTGGAAGCGAATGAGAGGCCGAGCGTCTATGTCTCCTTTGGATGACACACCCTCCCCAGCGATAGATCTCGCATTTTTGCAGCGTTACACGCTCGGCGATGCAGATCTTCAAAAAGAAATACTTGAGTTGTTTGCTGCACAACTCGAAACATCTCTCGGCAAACTGAAAAGTGCCGAAACGGCGCAGGAGTGGCTACGCGCCGCCCATACCTTGAAAGGTTCGGCACGGACGGTCGGTGCTGGATCACTTGCAGATTCCGCTCAAGCCGCTGAATCGATTTCTGACCCTTCCGATCCGGACAGTCGCCATAAAGCCTTCGTGGTCATCGAGCGCGAGGCTCAAGCCGTTGCGGCCTTCCTCAGCGCACATAGACCGTAAAAATCACACCGCTCAGCAGCGCGCCATGCCGCCGCGCCGGCCGTCGTTGGACTTGATGTCAGGGCCATCGGCCGTTAAGTGTGGAGCAAGTCTTCCCAAGCTTATTTGCGCTGTTACCCGTCCGCTGGTTGCGTGTGGCGACAGGAGCGGCGCGCATCCGTGTGATCCTCAGTCTTAAACCGAATGGAGCCCGTGCCCGGTTATGGCGAAAATTACGTTCATCCAGCCCGATGGCAGCACTCAGGTCGTCGAGGCGACGCCAGGAACCACGGTGATGGAGGCAGCCAAACTGAACGGCGTGCCTGGAATTGAGGCTGAATGCGGTGGAGCCTGCGCCTGCGCGACCTGCCATGTCTACGTTTCTGACGATTGGCGCGAGCAGGTTGGCGCACCTTCGGAGATGGAAGAGGATATGCTCGACTTCGCCTTCGATGTCCGCGAGTCGAGCCGCCTGAGCTGTCAAATAAAGGTGACGGATGCATTGGATGGACTTGTGCTTTCTGTCCCCGCCAAGCAATTTTGATCTCATCCGCGATGTGACATCGGGGCGCCCCGCTTCGTCAGGCTATTGAAGAGAACGAGCAAGACATGGCTGCAATTGATACGTCGGCCGCGAACGAATTGATCGAAACCGATGTCATGATCATCGGCGCTGGTCCGGTCGGCCTGTTTGCGGTTTTCGAGCTCGGACTTCTCGACATTCGTGCGCATGTCATCGACATCCTGGACAAGCCCGGGGGACAGTGTGCCGAGCTCTATCCGGAAAAGCCAATTTACGACATTCCTGCCCTTCCGATCGTTACCGGGCAGGAGTTGACCGACCGTCTGCTTGAGCAGATCAAGCCGTTCGAACCGACCTTCCATTTCGGTCAACGCATCGACGAGCTAACGCGTCAGCCCGATGGGCGGTTCTTGCTCAAGACGGATATCGGCAATCGCTTTCTCGCCAAGGTGGTCGTTATCGCCGCTGGTGGCGGGTCCTTCACGCCTAAGCGCCCGCCACTGGAAGGGATCGAAGGCTATGAAGGAACATCCGTCCACTACTCTGTTCGCCGAATGGAGGACTTCCGCGACCGCAAGATTCTCATCGTTGGCGGCGGAGATTCTGCGCTCGACTGGACCCTAAACCTTCAGCCGATCGCGAAAAGCCTGACGCTTTTGCATCGGCGCGACGAATTCCGCGGCGCGCCGCATTCGGTCGCCAAAATGCGCGAGCTGGTGGCCGGCGATCAAATGCAGCTGCGAATTGGACAGGTCACCGCGTTACAAGGCAGCGACGGCCGGCTTGAAGGCGTCACAATCAAAACCAAGGAAGGCGAAGAACGTCTCGACGTCGATACGATGCTGCCCTTCTTCGGTTTGACCATGAAGCTCGGCCCCGTTGCGGACTGGGGCCTCAATCTCGAAGAAAACCTCATCCCGGTTGATACGGAAAAGTTCGAGACGAACGAGCCGGGCATCTTCGCCATCGGCGATATCAACTCCTATCCGGGAAAACTGAAGCTGATCCTGTCCGGCTTCCACGAAGCCGCGTTGATGGCACAGCAAGCACACCACATCATCTACCCGGATAAGAAGCTGCTGTTCCAATACACCACATCGTCCTCCAGCCTTCAGAAGAAGCTCGGTGTGCGCTAAAGGGCCAGCCCCGTACGAGCCCGCTCCGTACTAAGTCGGCAGTTCCGGAAAATATCCCGGGTAACGGTTTATTTTTGTCCACTCAAAACAAAGCTATTAGTCAAATTCGCTCGCACTGGTGGGCATCCGCGTCTCCGTGAACTACTTGTGGAAGGGACGAACGAGTTCTTTCCGAAGGCGGATCACGCGGTTCATGGTCTTTGCAAACAGAACAATCGGCGATGCGATGCCAGCCTACGATGCGGTCGTCATCGGTTCTGGCTACGGCGGTGGCGTCGCCGCATCCCGCCTCGCGCGCATGGGGCTGCGCGTGGCGATCCTGGAACAGGGGCGGCTTTGGCGTCCCGGCGACTTTCCGATCACGGCCAAGGCGCGGCGCAAGACGACACGGTTAACAGGCCGCGCACCGAGACTCGGTGATCCCACGGGCCTGTACTACCTCTCCGTTGGCAAAGGACTGACCGTGTTCGGCGCATCTGGGCTCGGCGGTGGATCGCTGATCAACGCCGGCGTTGTTCTGCGACCCGATCTGAACAGATTGCGCAAGGCCGGCTGGCCTGAGGCGGTCATCGGCGACGGACGTCTGCGCGAAGGGCTTTCCAGAGCAGAGACGATGCTGGGCGTCGCGCCAGTCCCTCATCCGCAGCGCTTTGCCAAATATGCCGGGATGCGCCGGGCGGCCGAAGCTGTCGGCTGCAAGGTTCAGTTGCCGCCCATGACGATCTCGCATCGTCCCGGACCGAACGCTGCGGGCGTCATGCAGTACGCCTGCAAGTACTGCGGAGACTGCTGGTCGGGGTGCAACGTAGGTGCGAAGAACACCGTTGGCATCACCTACATTGCCGATGCGGTGGACCATGGAGCGACGGTCCTTTGCGAGAGCCGTGTCCAGATGATCTCCAAGGCAGCAAACGGCTGGGCGGTCGTTGTCCAGGATCTGTCCGGCGAAAACGCTTGCGCGCCCAGGCGCATCGAGGCGCCGATCGTCGTTCTCGCTGCCGGCACGCTGGGCACCACGGAATTGCTTTTGCGCGCGCAGGAGCATGGCCTCAAACTTTCGACAAAGCTGGGTGAGAATTTTTCAGCGAACGGAGACGACCTCGTCATCGCGAGCGGCCTTGACGAACCGGTCAATGCCATTGCCACGGGCTTCCCGTCTCAGGCACCACGAGGAGCCGCAACGGTTGGACCTCACAGCATGGCGCTGATCGATCTCGGCGACGATGATGGGCCGTTGTGGATTCACGACGGTACCATGTTGACCGTCATGGCCGGGCTCGCCCCCGTCAAGAATTTGCTGCAACTGAACATCACGCGTGCCCGTAAGCTTCTCAAGGACGGCATTTACGGCAACGAAATGAGCCGGACACAGCTCCTCTACGTCGTCGCGCATGACGACGCCAGCGGCCGCCTGAAACTTCAAAACGACCGCGTAATCGTCGACTGGCCAGGCTACAGCAGCGCACCGGAACGCCAAAGAGCGGAGCAGAAGGTCAAGGCGTTGATCGAAGGCGTCGGAGGCGTATTCAGCCCCAATCCGTTTACGATGAGGGCTTTCGGCGGCAACCGGATCATAGCCCACCCCCTCGGCGGATGTGGAATGGGTGACACGGTGGAGAACGGCGTCGTCGCACACGACGGTCGGGTATTTGACCCGGCAAAGGGACCCACAGGTGTTCACGATGGGCTTTACGTATGCGACGGCGCAGCCGCCCCATCCGCGATCGGCGTCAGCCCGCTCTTGACGATTACCGCGCTGGCGGAACGCGCGATGATATTGGTTGCCGAACGCCTCCAGAGAAAGCTCGACGTCACATCCGCACCGCTGCGTCCACTCCGCGATGCCGCGATGTAGGGAGTGCCGCTCCTAGCACCCGTTTGACTCACGTATAATCCAACGGTTATACGTCAATCCATAACCGCTGAGTTATGGATATCAATGTCGAACGCTCCCGACCAGCTCTTCAAAACGCTCGCCGATCCGACGCGGCGGGCCATCTTCGAGCGGTTGTGCCGCAACGGAGAGCAGACCGTCGGGGCCCTGACGGCTCACGCGGGAATCTCACAACCGGCCGTCTCAAAGCATCTTGCAATCCTGAAGCAGGCCGGCCTGGTGCATGACCGCCATGAAGGCCGCCAAACGCATTACAGCGCCCAGGTTGAAGCGTTGGCCCCACTGATCGATTGGACAAGCCAGATGGCTGGATTCTGGGAGAGCCGGTTCGACGACCTCGAAGACTTACTGAGAAGGATGGATCAATGACCGAAACGCGTTCTGTCGCTGTCGAACGTGAGATCCCCCATCCGCCGGAAAAGATCTGGCGCGCGCTCACGCAACCGCACCTGATTGAGGAATGGCTCATGAAGAACGACTTCAAGCCGGTCGTTGGTCACCAGTTCAATCTTCGCGGGGACTGGGGCGGCGTCCTGGACTGCGAGGTTCTCGCCATCGAGCCGAACAAGGCGTTGTCCTACACCTGGAATTTTGCGCACGATGATGCGGCCTACAATCTCAAGAGCGTGGTGACCTTTACACTCACACCCACGAGCTCAGGCACCCTCCTGCGCATGGAGCAGTCGGGCTTCCGGCCGGATCAGAAGCAGGCTTTCGGCGGCGCTCAAGCCGGGTGGCAGAAGTTCTTCGCGAACTTGGAGCAAGTTTTGGCGAGGACGGACTGAAGTCAGTTGGCTTGAAATGAATGCCGCCGCCAAACAGGTGCCTCACAATCAAAAGGAGCTTCGCATGACCCGGAACAATTGGATTCGGCAATTTCATCGCTGGGTGTCCATCATCTTCACGGCGACCGTCATCGCCAACTTCGTCGCCGTGGGGCTGGGCGAACCTCCCGCCTTCGTGGTCTACATGCCGCTGCCGCCGCTGTTCCTGCTCCTTTTGACCGGCCTGTATATGTTCGTGGCTCCGTATGCCGCCAAGTGGCGCCGCGAAGGGCAAACCGTCGGGCAGGGATGATCGCGGATGGCTGACAAGACACCCAAGAAATCAACGACGGCCGCGAAGAAGCCCGCAGCAAAGAAAGCCGCCAAACCGCCCAAGGCGATGCCGAAACCGAAGCCCCGCGAAGTCGTCCTGCTGTCAGGCGGCAATCCGCAAATCGCCAAGGGCTATGGTGATGCGCCGGTCCAGGCTTACATCGCGGCCATGCCCGGATGGAAAAGCGACGTGGGCCGCCGCCTTGACGCGCTCATCGAAAGCGCCGTCCCTAACGTGAACAAAGCCGTCAAATGGAACTCTCCCTTCTATGGTCTCGAAGACAACGGTTGGTTCCTCAGCTTTCACTGCTTCACGAAGTACATCAAAGTGGCGTTCTTCCGCGGCGCATCGCTGAAGCCCATGCCGCCCGGCACATCGAAACAAAAAGATGTGCGCTATCTCGACATCTACGAGCACGACGAACTCGACGAAACCCAATTCGCGGATTGGGTGAAACAAGCGAGCAAGTTGCCGGGGGAGAGGATGTGAGGTAGGGCGTTTTAGCCTCAGGGAATGTATATTGTTCTAAATGTCAGAGACAACCAAAGATGACTTAGCCAAGCGTCGCGTTCCTGCGCTGATCACATATTTAAGTCCTTTCCGCATCGTCGAGAAGGATGATGCCGCTGAACCGTGGTCTGCCACAATCCAGCAAGTGAACAGAGGTAGTTGGGACTACGTTGCGCTGCATGAGATCATGGGCGGCGTAAACGTCGGACTTGAAACCCCTTATCACATGGTCGTCGCACGCGACGGTGCCCTAGCGCTTCCACCGATTCCCGAACTGCGATCGGACCAAGTCGCCGTCGAATACTTCAACCGCTGTCTTGCCGCTCTACTTCTCGGTGGCATCTATTGCGAGGCGATCAATCTCGACAGTTTAGAGCTTGGCTGTATCATCGACTGGAAATACGTTCGTAGCCAACGCACCGGCACTTCAGCCGCAAATAATTTTCACAACCATATCCGTTATCAAAACGCTTCGGCACTTGAAGCAATCCATCTCTATAGGCCGCGATCGGTAAAACTTAGCGCGCTCTACTCCGCGATGCGAACAGGACTAGACGCGTTGAAGCGATTGGAGCCCATGCGCGGCGAATATCTTCTAAAGGGCGCGACGGGACTGGCGAGACGTGACTGGGGCACTGCACTTGCCAATCTCTGGATCGTGACAGAACAATTGATAGAAGCACTTTGGAATCGGGAGATTGTTAAACCAACTCGCTTTCTCGATAATAGTAAAATGCGAAGAGATCAGCTAAATGACAATCGCATCTGGACCGCCGCAACACGCATCGAGATGTTACATCAAAAAGGCGCCTTTGATTTGGCGGTGTTGAAGGCGCTATCCAAGGCCCGAAAGGCCCGTAACAACCTATCACATTCTGGCGTTCATCCTGCGGAAGTCGATGCATACAACTGCTATGCAGGAGTGCGCGCACTAATAACCACAGTGCTCGCAGACAACACATTGCCATTGTTGCAATTAGACCTATCGGATCACGCCATTTCCGATCCGTTTGCGCCCCAAAAAGGAAGAAAGAGCTTCAAGCCTACATTTTGGATGGCAATCCCAAAGCTCCCTGGTGAACAGGAGCTAGAGAAAGCGGAGGCGAGATTGCGGCATCAAGCTGCGTCCAAGGATAGTCAGACCGAATGGTCGGATCGCAATGGACCTGAGCTAGATCCTGACGGGAAACGCAACATTGCCAGGCCCCAAAAAAATCCCGCATCACCCTCCCCCTCCCAGCTCATCGACGCCAAAATCGAAGCGCTCGACGACTGGCGCGGCGCGATGCTCGTGCGGGTCCGCAGCGTCATCAAAAAGGCCGATCCCGAAATCGTCGAAGAGGTGAAATGGCGAAAGCCGTCGAACCCGAATGGCGTTCCGGTGTGGGAGCACAGCGGCATCATCTGCACCGGCGAAACCTATAAGGACAAAGTGAAGCTGACCTTCGCCAAGGGCGCGTCCTTGGACGACCCGTCAGGCCTCTTCAACGCCAGCCTCGAAGGCAATGCGAGGCGTGCCATCGATCTCCAAGAGGGCGACAAGATCGACGAAAAGGCATTGAAGGCACTCATCCGCGCCGCCGTCACCCTGAACACGTCCCACGCTAATTCTCGACCTGCCGGCGCGCAAAAGAAGAAAAAAGGCGTATAAGGAGCGTAGCGAAACACTCTACCTCCAAAGCCGCAGGACGATGCAAAGTCGCGATCCCGGACAATCAGCACCTGACAATTCTTCCGGAGCGGGCACTTGGGGCCGCCTCACGGATAACCTCGGTAATGACCTCATTGCCTACGGAATGTTTGCGCTGATGTTCCTGATCATTCTCGCGGGCTCGGCGGCCGATCACTACGGAGTGACATCGAAGGCCGAAACCGTAAAAAGCGATCTGGCAGCCCTGCCGGATGCAGTCGGACAGCCATCAGGCACACGGGCCGTGCTAACAGGAACGATCGCGCGTGATGAAGAACCGATATTCCAGCACTTTGTCGCCTACGTGGAAGAGTCCTACCACGGTTGTGGCAGACACCAAACCAGAACCTGGCAAGAGGAAACCAGCTGGAAAAAGACATTCCGCATCGACACATCCACTGGGGCAATGCGCCTTGCGCGACCCAACTACACTTTCTCGCCCCGCGTAAGTTGGTCAAACGATCCCGTGATTTCGGAATGGGACCACACCCAAGCAAGAACAACGGAACCTCCGGGAACGTGGACCCGTGCACGACGCTTTCGCGGTTTCGTGCCTGGCGGTCCCGTGATCGCTGTTGGTACCGTCACGCCTGACGGCACACTCGACGCCGAGTATCTGATCGGTGAAACGCTTGAAAATGTGGAGGAGCGCATTGTTTCCGCTGCGAGCGGTGAAGCCACGAACACGTCGTACTGGCTCGCGCTCATCAGCATCATCGGCTTGGGTCTATCTGTCGGACTCTTTCTCCGCGATCGCGTCAAAAAGGTCTTAGGTCCCGAGTAACTGAACATCTCCAGATCTGCCGAGCAGTGGCCCGTGCAAAGCTGACTTCACGCCGCAACTGGACACTGTGACCATTGAAGTCACAGCGTCCCGACTCTGCCTCACTGAATCGCAAGACTGGGAATCGCATCCATCTTCTTGATCGCCGGCGGCGTCCATTCACCCGTCAGTGCTTTCGTCTTCGGCGCATACAGACGCATCGTCAGGTTGAACGGCCCTTCTGGTGCCGGCAGCCAGTTTGCTTCCTTGTCCTTGCCGGGGTTCTCGCGCTGGAAATACAGATCGAGAGATCCATCGGCATTCCGCTGCAATGGCATCCAGCTCGAAATGGCGAACCTATTTAGACTGTTGGCGACCTGAAAGCCCTCCTTGTCGTAAAGGGTTACTGACCAGAACGCATCGACCGGCGGGATATCCGCCTTGTCGAAATGCAGAACGTAGGCGTTACTGCCGTCGAGGGGCTTGCCCTCGCTATCGCCCAGGCTGAGCGGATAGATCGCATCCTCCGGCACATTGGCGCCGAGACCGAGCTGAGCCACGATTGCGCGCTTCAGGTAGTAATTCCCATAGACGCCCATCGTGTCAGTGTTCAACGACCAATGATTGGCTACCCGGGCAAGCGTCGGCAACTTCCAATCCATCAACTGCCGTGCAGCCTTCGGAGCGTTCTCCAACGCCGTTCTGATGACGGGATCAACGTTCGCAATGTCGAAGCTCTTGCCGGGTTCGATACCCAGCCGTTTCATCCGCGCCAGGATCGGCTGGTCCGTGCCATGGGGTGGGTTTTCCTTCAGCAGCTCGGCAGCATAGGCAAAGTACTTGCCGGCGGGCATCGTATCGACCTGCTCCTTTGGCGGCGTTTTCATGTCGACGCTTTGATCGATCTTATGTTCCGGCACTTTTGTCTCTCTGCCCCACTGCGTCAGAGGCGTGACCTTAAAGCCGTCCTGAATTTTGTGGACGGCCTCGTAATCCGAGGGGCCGTCCGTCTTGGTGCGTCCGATGACCCAGACATGAGGCGTCAGCGCGTCGATCCGCTGCGTGCCTGCCGGCAGCTTGAATTCTTCCGCAAACCGATCCCGCAGATCCGGCCGCCACCCTGGCGGTGCAATGAGGAAATTTGCAGCTTCGGTGCCTGTGGTCCGCCAACCCGGCGATGCAAACACGTCCGTCCACATATCGAGCATGGGAAGCAGGTAATAACGGCCGTCGGTATCTGGAACCGATATAACGACGGGCTCCTTGCTGAGATCGAGCCATGCGCTGGAATAAAGCGTATCGAAATTGGGCCGCACGACGCCCCTGTCTTCCGCTTTAGGATACGCGCGGACGTTCGCGAACCAGTTAGGCGGTCCACCATACGAACCGGAGTCAGGCTTCAGGTTCGTCAATTGCTTGCGCGTAACGTCCATCGTGACGATGGGATAAAAATAAATGTAGGCGTTAGTCGCGATCGCGTTGGCTTCATCCTCAGTCATCGATTGCGATTTTGCTGAGGCGTTGCCCGTAGCAACCAGAGAAAAAATGAGAGCTGCCAAAACGTAATTGGCCACGGACGTCGACGTCATAAGTCCATCCTCCGTATTTGCCAGGCCACTAGAAATGATGGGTCTTCGCGCCGCAACCATAGGCGGCATGCGCAACGCGAGCACGGGCTAGCGGCAGGTATGGCTAACAACGTCCATTAGATACAGAGTAAGAACGCCTAATCGTTGCTGGACGTAACAACGTATTGGGCGGGTAATGCCGTGTTACGGACACCGACGTTTGCGGAATATTGGGCGATCCCTTAAGCGAACCGAGCAAGCGCCGGATGCAGCTTTGCGACCCGGGCTCGAACGCCCGGTGGAATTGAGTTCACGAGCGTCTTGAGGCGCGGGCGGCCCCAGCCGAGATATCCATTGACCCAGAGATAGCCGCGAAGACTTGAAGCCTTCGCATAGTCGTTCATGTCAACCACACCATCGGCCCAGTCCAGCTTGTGCTGCTCGCAGGGGCCCATGAAGTCATAACGCTCATAGCCAAACTCTTTGCAGAGCCGCAGATTATCTTCCGTCATCAGCAGCCCAGGGCTTTGCTTGTCGTAGTCGCTGTTGAACACAACGATATGGCCGCTGACGTTGTCTTTGCTCGCGAAGGAAATCTCTCCCGCAACGAGCTCGTCGCCACAGGTAAGCGCGATGACACGGCAACCCGTAGAATACCCGCCAACCCCTTCGGCAACGTCGGCGAAGAACGCTGTCGTCCGCTGATCTGACAGCCCGCTCGAAACGATGCCTTTTTCCTTGAGCCAACGATGCTTCATCTCAATGATGCGCTCCGTCAGCACGCGCGCCTCGGCGCCGTCGTAATGAAACGCGTGATTGACAACGCCTTTCTCTTCCAGCTGCCGCAGCGAGCGCCGGCGCTTTTTCCGATGACGGGACGAATAACGTTCCGCGTAAGCATCAAAGCTGTCCGCGCTCGCCAGATCGACGTAAGGCGCCGAATCCTGTCGCGTAACCTGTACGCCGAGCTTCTTTAGAAGCGGCGTGATGGTGCCGTCGTCGCGCACCCGTCCAAGCGAGATGAAATCCGCGCTCACTTCACGGCGCAGATAGTCCCAGCCCATCTCCAGCAATTCGAGATCATCGGAAGACTTCTCGGCGAGCACATCGCCATACTGAGATACGGGCGCTCCGAGCCAGGTCAGATTGGTCATTCCGAAAACACGCTGGCGCACCATGGGCCAGACCATCACAAGCCGTCCGAACCGACGTCCCGTCAGGATGCACAGCTCCGTGCCGGAGCCTTCACCAAGGAAGTGATTGCACCAGTTCCAACACCAGCCAAAAGAAAGAAACGGATTGCTGAAGGCCCCGGAGCGGTCATAGAGCTCCGCCCATTCCTCAGCCAGCGCATCAAATTCGGCGCGGTCCGTAACAAGTTCGAGCAAGAGACTTGCCTCATACTGTGGTGCGCCTTTGCGCTGTCCTTTGCGATTGTGGCACCTCGACCCGAGGCAGGAGCCGTTCTGCAGATTACGGCAACTTTCACAAGTTCGCGTAAAGATCGGGCTATCGGCGCGATCGAAATTAGAGGAGCCGAAAAAGCTGTCTGCGGAAGCGAAGGCGTACATGGGGGCTGTCCGTATTACTTTGGAACATCTGCCCATGAACCCGGCAAACTTCATGCCGTCGCGTCACGCGTACACACAACCCGGAAAGGAAACGCCGTGCAGCCGCTGGGGTGCGCTAGATATGAGCGATTTCCAAGAGGCTCAGCAGCACAAGCAACCCGGCGAGTACGCTCAGCACCAGCCGGCCACGGGCAGTCTCTGCCGCGCGTTGGAGGACCAAGAGCGCGAAGATCGCGCTAGCCGAGATGAAGTTAATAAGGATTAAGCCCGTAGGCCCGATGCCACGCCAGCCAACACCCTCGGCGTACGATGCCGCAGCAACACCAAGAAGCAGCGCGCCGAGAAGGCGCGGCCAAAAACCCGTTTGAGGCTTAGGAAGTCCCAGTATGCGACAGGCCGTCAGCGGCAGCAGCAGCAACACAGCCCCGCCCGTCGCCTTCAGCAGAGTTTCCAGCCACAGTAATTGCTGCAAAAGTCCCTCGCGCCCAATTCGACGGGTTCGCTAAGAGTAGAGCCGAGCGAGATGCGCGCCAGCAAATAGCAATGCAATCAGGGAAGCTTGTCGCGCTGGCTCTCCCACCAGCTCTCAGAGCCAAATGATGGGCCGCTATCGACGGTATCGCCGTCAAAGAACCCGCCCAGAAAACCCTGCTCCTCGGCCTTTGCAACCTGTTGAGGCGGTGCAGAATAATCTCCCGCGAGATGCCGTGCGAGATCCGTCTTGATCTGCGCCGTCCGGGTGGCATTGCAGTAATTGGGGTCAGCTGCCGCAGCTTTCCCGACGCCGTTGTAACCCGTCTCGTAGATCACCTCGAGCCGGCCAAGATCCGTGACTTGAACGCCCTGTGCGGCTTCATACGCGAGGTAATTCGACTTCAAGGCCGCAGCATCAAAGTTATAGCCGCATTTGGACGCCCGGGCTGACAGGCTCCCTACCTGCAGTGCGCGTGCTGTTGGGTCATTGCTGACTTGGGGCGCAGCCGCTGCGGCTTTCTGATCATCGCCACCAATCAGTGAGCCCGTGGTCACGCCACCTGCGGAGGAACAGGCTGCAAGCCCGAGCACGAGAAATGCGCTCATCACCAACCGAGCAGACATGGGAGGTCCTCCGAGAATTTTAGGCGTCGCAAAGGTTTGCCCTAGCTCCTTGAAGGCGTCAATGAGTATGGGCGAACAAGCCACGAACCTTCCCCAGAATCGCCATTTCAGAGGGCTGAGAAGTAACTTTTCGTTACGTAAAGTTGCGACACGGTCACCGCATCAACTCGCGGATAGCCCGTTCCAAGCCATCCAGATTAAGGGGATACATGTGTCCCCCCATTAGCTGCCGGACCATTTTGATGGACGGCGTCCAATCCCAAACATCTTCGCTTACAGGGTTGAGCCAAACACAGCTGGGAAAGGTATCCCGGACACGTTGAAGCCAGACGGCGCCAGCTTCCGGGTTCATATGCTCAACAGAGCCGCCGGCGATACTGACCTCGTATGGGCTCATCGAGGCATCTCCGACGAAGATCACTTTGTAGTCAGAAGGGTAAGTATGAAGCACGTCCCACGTTGGTGTGCGCTCCGTCCAACGACGTTCGTTGTCCCGCCAAACAAACTCGTAAGGACAATTGTGGAAGTAGTAGTACTCAAGATGTTTGAACTCGCTCCGGGCGGCTGAAAACAGTTCCTCAGCGCCTTGGACGTGCCAGTCCATAGACCCGCCGACGTCAAAGAGCATCAGTACCTTGATTGCGTTGCGGCGCTCCGGGCGCAACCGAACATCGATATAGCCCTTATCGGCGCTGTGGCGGATCGTGCTTTCAAGATCGAGTTCTTCCGCAGCGCCCGCTCGAGCAAACTGGCGCAACTTCCTGAGCGCCACCTTGATGTTCCGGGTCCCAAGTTCCCGCGTGTCATCGAAATCGCGAAACTCGCGCTTGTCCCAGACTTTGACGGCGCGAAAATTCCTGTTGCCCTTCTGACCGATCCGCACGCCGGCGGGGTTGTAGCCATCCGCGCCGAACGGTGATTTTCCCCCGGTGCCGATCCACTTTGACCCGCCGGAGTGACGCCCCTTTTGTTCGGCGAGACGCTTACGGAGCTCCTCCATAATCTTTTCCCAGCCGCCGAGAGCTTCGATCTGCGCCTTCTCCTCTTCGGAGAAGTAGCGTTCGGCTTGAGAGCGCAACCACTCTTCGGGGATCTCAACTTCCGCCACGCCATCAGATAAGGTTTCCAAGCCTTTGAAGGTCTGTCCGAAAACCTGATCAAAGCGATCGAGATGGCGCTCGTCTTTCACGAGAGTTGCTCTCGCCAAATAATAGAAATCCTCCACCCGCCGACCGGCGATATCCGCAGCAAGACCCTCCATCAGAGTGAGGTACTCACGCAAAGTGACCGGGACCTTTGCGGCCTTGAGTTGATGGAAGAAGTCTACGAACACGAGCTATCGCACCTTGCCATACAAAACTGAGAACGCATCAAGAATACAGGGTATCGACCCCTATCACAAAACAAAGAAGCCGCTCAAATGAGCGGCTTCTCGTTTAAGTGCTTGTGCGTGTCTAAGATCAGAAGTTGATCAGAGCACCCGCGCCAACGTAGTGGAAGTCGTCATAGGAAACGCCCGAGTTATCATCATACTCGAGGTTGCGATACTTGATCCACATCGACATTGCGGCAGCATCGATTTCCTGCACGACACCCAGGCCCCAGACGTCGAGACCGGAGTCAGACGGGATACCGAAACCAGCTACGCCGGGGTCAGCTACGAAGCGTGTACCATCTGCTTCGTTGTTCAGGTATTCGCCATAAAGCACGGTGTGGCCAAGTGCGTGCCATTTCCGACGCAGACCGGCCTTGACGTACCAAGTCTGTGAATCTCCGCTGAATTCACTCGAGTCCAGGTATCCGTAGTTACCCAGCACGAACAGGCCAGAAGAGATGTCTTGAACGTAGAGACCTGCCTGGAAGTAACGCGTCGTCTCGTTGTTGAGAGCGCCCATATCCATGTCGGTCGTTTCGTTGTAGCCGATGGCGGCAGCCAACTTAAGGCGACCATGCTCGCCCGCGTAACGCGCAGCGACATCCCACATGTCATCTTCGCCCCACGATGCCGAAGCCGAGAAGCCGGCGAAGGTCGGCGTATCGTAGCGAACGACGTTCCGGGGAATACCGTTACAGTCACCCCAGGCACCACCCATGCCGGCGCAGGGCCCAGCAGCACCCCACGTAACGTCAGTAAGATTACCGGCACCGTCACGGATGAAGAAGCTGTTGACGTCGAAGGCCACCCAGTTGGCTGGAACCAGCGAACCGGAGCCGTCAACCAGAATTGCGAGGTTGTCGGTCGCCTGAGATTGAAGACCGACGCCCAATTTACCGAGCCGTTCGCTCTTCAAGAACCAGTAGGACTGAAGAACCTGAGCATCCTGCGGACGGCCAGTCAGAGCAGCAGGGCCGTTGTCGACATTTTGGCTGATCGTCAAACTGTCGCTGGAAATCGCTTCGATGTGCAGCACATAACCAGCGCTCCACTCAGAGTTGATCTGAGCGCCGCCAGTGAACTTAAAGTGCGAACCCAGCGTGGTGCCGAGGTCGTGGACGTAAGTGTTGGATTCCAAACCGTCGTCCCAGAACATCACCTGCTGTCCGACCCAGCCGGAAATCGTAAGGGACACCTTGCGGTTGCCTTTACGGGCTGTCGTGGCCTCGAGTTCAGCAATGCGCTCCTCAAGATCGGCGCAGCAGTCTCCCCCAAGGTCTGCAGCCGACGCGCTCGGCGTCAGCCAGCCTATTAACAGGCCGGCGGCCACCAGGGCGCTCAGACTAAATTTATTCATTGACCGTCTCCTAGTCAGCGTTGGCTTCAAGATGGCGGACGCCGAATACACAAACGCAAAACTATGCCGCGCTCTCGTAACGCGGCATCCAAATCAATCTAAAGATGGCAATACCGCTTGCCCGGAGGTTGGTTGATTCTCATTCCCGCCACAAACAATGAGTGGTGAATTAAATCGCCGGTGGATGAAATAGTGGCAAGGCAGCAACATAACGTTTGAGGGGTTTCACCACTCGCTTCAAACGAAAATCACGCAACGCGTTGGCGCCGAAGGAAAAAGAGAAAACCAACCGGCAACATCAACGACAGACTCAAATCGGTTAAGAGTTGGGTAATAAATGCGGAATGCTGTGCAAAATATGAGCATGGCGTATGCCGCAGAAGGTGCTTGAACGTCCTGAAAAGCCGAAAAGTGATGCACAAATGCACACCTCGGCATGTGAGCACGGAAACAAGGACGTCATGCAGGCCAGCTAACGAGAGTGTCTCTTACGACAGAAAGCACTGCGCGCACATGCGAATAGCGCAGCGCTATGACGGATCTCGCTTCGAATAAAGAAATGGAACTGCACAACTCCGACGCCGAACATAAGGATCGTATGGATCGCTCACGTTTCGAGCAGCGTGACAATCGAGCTTGCATGGGGAAACCGTGAGCCCGCGCCATAAAACAATCACCGCGCTCTAAAATAGAAAGAAGCGGTCCCCAAAATCTGGGAACCGCTTCAACGTTATTCGCTTCTGGTGGTTTGCGCTCTGATTAGAAGGAGATCAGAGCACCTGCACCGACGTAGTGGAAGTCATCGTAACCGACACCCGAGTTATCATCATACTCAAGGTTACGATACTTGACCCAGACTGACATCGCAGCTGCGTCGATCTCCTGCACGACACCCAGACCCCAGACATCGAGCTCTGAACTCGTGGCGTTAAAGCCAGCAAAAGGATCCTTGATAAGGCCGCCTGCTAGATCATCAGCCTGATTGTTCAGGTATTCGCCGTAGAAGACCGTGTGGCCAAGCGAGTTAAAGCGCGTGCGCCAACCAGCTTTGACGTACCAAGTTTCGGATTCTTCAGCAAAGTCTTCGGACTCGAGATATCCGTAGTTGCCGAGAACAAACAAACCTGAAGGCATGTGCTGCAAATAGAGGCCGGCCTGGAAATAGCTCAGCGTCTCGTTGTTACCAGCACCCATGCCCGCATCGGTAACTTGGTTATAGGCAGCAGTTGCAGCGATCTTTACGCCGCTGAATTCGCCGGCGTAGCGGATGGCAACATCCCAGAAGTCGTCTTCGCCCCAGGAGGCAGACGCCGAGAAGCCACCGAATACGGGCGTGTCGTAGCGAACGGAATTCGTTGTCAGGCCGTTGCAGTCACCCCAAGCGCCGCCCATGCCATGGCAAGGACCGGCCGCACCCCACGTAACGTCCGTAAGGTTGCCAGCGCTGTCGCGGATGAAGAAGCTGTTGACGTCGAACGCCACCCAGTTCGCCGGAACCAGTGAGCCCGAACCGTCCACGAGGATCGCCGCGTTGTCAGAGGCCTGAGATTGCTGACCGACAGACAGCTTACCCAGACGCTCACTCTTCAAGAACCAGTAGGACTGAAGAAGCTGCGCGCTGTTGCCGAGAACCGAGCCTCCCGTGTTGGGAACGTCCTGGCTGACACCCAAGCTGTCATTCGAAATCGCTTCGATGTGCAGCACGTAACCGGCGCTCCACTCTGACGAAATTTGTGCTTGGCCAGTGAACTTGAAATGAGAACCCAGCGTGGTGCCCAGGTCTGTTACGTAGGTGTTGGATTCTACACCGTCGTCCCAGAACATCACCTGCTGCCCGACCCAGCCGGAGACTGTGAGCGACACCTTGCGGTTACCCTTGCGGGCCGTGGTCGCTTCGAGTTCTGCAACACGCTCTTCGAGGTCTGCACAGCAGTCTCCCCCAAGATCTGCCGCGGATGCGCTGCCGGATGTCAGGCCGCCTGCCAGAAGGCCGGCTGCGACCAGCGCGCCTAAGCTAAACTTATGCATTTACCTTCTCCCGTCTACTCTACTCTTAAGCGCGGAGCACGCGATGCAACGCAACCCAAGGTCCCAAAGCGATGTGAGGCTTCCTCCCAACACAATCACCGCTCGCCCACGACTTATGCAGAATAATGACAATGAGGAAATAGGCGCCTACTATTTGTAAGCCTGAATGATTCGCCTCAGTTGCACACAAGTCACGCTTGTCGTGAGGGTGTACCATTTAGGAAAATCAGGCCACGGCGACCAAAAGTTTAGTCTTCCCCCTGACTGTCGCGGTTTTTGGATGTGCCCTTTGCGCCGAAGGCCGGTCGTAGCTCTGGAAAAGCCTCATAAAAAATGTGACGAGCCCGCGGCGGCTTGGTTTCGGTAAAGGGAACCGGCCGACAGACTGAAATCGCCGCAACCCCAAGCCGTGCTGTCATGGCGCCATTAAAGGCGCCTTCCCCTAATTTCCGAGATATTCGGCGCAGCATATCCTGCCCGAGCACTTGCCCCCAAAGGTCATCAGTCAAGGCGATCACGCCCGTCGCCGCCATATGCCCGATAATCCAGCCAAACAAACGCAGGCCCCCGAAAAACCCTGGACGCCCCCCGTAAGCGCCTGCCAGCCGCCGCACCATGCGAAGATTTTCAAAAAGTACGAACCCCACAACGATAAACCCGATCGGAACAAGAGCCGTTACAGCCCCGACGCGGCGCGCGGATTCATACACAAGCCGGCGGGCTTGAGCGTCTGGCCGAGCGAGAAGAACCCGCTCCCCTAAGCTAAGCAAGGCTCCCGGTGCCCGCATGTGACGTTCTTCTTCGCGAAACCGCCGAACATCCCAGCGGCCGTCTCGCGACCGCGCCACGTGGGTCTTCAGGCTTTGGACAACGCGTCGCTCCATCGCCGCGTCGCGCGTGCGCAAAGCCGTTTCCGCATCGCGGCGCAATCGCGCCAGACGCGCCATGCGGAAAAATCCAATGAGCTCTCTAAGAATGAGTGCTGTTGCCGCTAGCGCTGCCAAAGACGCAAGTCCAAGCGCGAGCCAGCCAACCCAATCGTCTCTCGCCAGGGTGGCGGTGACAAAGTCCGTTACCCAAAGCGTGGCGGCGAGAAGCCCGAGGCTCACAAGCGAGCCCAGCAACAAGGTTCCCCAGCCAAGGCTCCTACGCGTCGTCGTCCGAAGTGAAGAAACGCTGGTGTCACCGGCATCCGTGTTTGTCGCATCTGAAGGCGCCCCGCCGGCATCGCTTTGCCTGTGCGGAATCTCTTCTGTAACGATGAAATCGGGATCGTCGGGGGCGAAGGCTTGTGGCTTTCGTCCTCCGCGTGCACCACCGGTCATGGCAAATGATCCTCGAACAAGAACGCAAAAGCCTTATCTAGCCCAATGTGTGGCCAGGCGTTTACCTGGGCTCCGGCTTCCCGACGCTCAAGCGTCGGCGGCCTGAATTTTACGAACCCGAAATGTTCCGGGCGGGCCCGATCCTCATCAAAAGCGTCAAGCGCATCTTCCGGGAGGTCACCGGGAAATACGACGGCGCCGCGTGAACCATCGAACGTTCTCCCACCAATCCGCTCGCCAGCTTCCGGTATCCCACGCACTCCAAAAAGGTGCTCCCCTTGAATGTCCTTATGAACATCGGTTGTCGCCTGCAGAGCGGCCAAAGCAATGCACTGGAAAGCACTTCCCGCTGCTTCCGCGCGCTTTGCAGCCCGAGAGACCGACTTGGAAAGAATATCTTCCAATTGCCTATGAGCGTTGCGGTGCACGTGATCAGCTTTTGTTGCGGCGAAGGCGATGCGATCAATACGTCGCCCCAGGATATAGGCCAGCCAACTCTCCGAACGCGGACGTATGGCACGCATAACGCCTTCAAGGCCGTCTTCGAGGGCGCGTAACCCTTCTGCCCCCCCGTTTAAAGCACTGAGCACATCGACAAGGACGATCTGACGGTCGATCCGGCTGAAGTGTGCTTCAAAAAACGGTTTGACGATATTCTTGCGATAGCTGGCAAAACGCCTTTCGAGTAGCGCCAGCAGGCTTTCAGACTCAACCGCGCCGCCTTCCGTCTTCGTGGGAAAGAACGTGAGCTGTGGCGACCCCTCAAGATCCCCCGGCAAAAGAAAACGACCAGGGCCAAGTCCCGCATAGGGCGTGCCTGAATTGCGCGCCGACTGAAGAAATTGAGTGTAAAGTTCCGCGCCTCGGATCGCCACTTGCTCATCCGCGACGCCTTCCGGATCAACGGTCGACAGAAATTCCAAAAACGGCTTGGCCAAGGCGGAAAAGACCGGCCGCTGAACCGTATAAAGCGCGTGTTGGGACCACTCTTGATAGGATTGGTCCAGCAGCGCCAGATCAATCAGCCATTCACCCGGATAATCGACGATGTCGATATGCAACCGTTGAGAAAGTCCGAGAAACTCGAATAGTCCGCCGCGCGAAGGCCACTCCAACGTAAGCCGCAGTTCACTGATACGGCGCGTACTTTGCGGCCAATGAGGCGGTTCACTCTGAAGCGCATTGAGGTGATCCTCATACTGGAAGCGCGGGACATCGTCGTCCGGTTGCGGCTCAAGATAGGCGCGCAATCCTTCGATACCGGAGAGCCGAGCGAAAGGTGGATTGGCACCACCCTCACAGAGACATTTGACGAGGGCCGTGATGAAAACGGTCTTACCGGCACGCGAAAGCCCGGTCACACCCAACCGCAGAGTGGGCGTGATCAAGTCGCCAACATACGCACCGGCGTGCTCTAGCGTGAAACGGGTGTCTCGGGAAATTTGGGGGAGTCTCAATAGAAGGCCTCGCTCATACCTCCCCATAAGTCGCTAATGTCGTGACGCAGTGCAAGATCCAGCGACGGATATGCACTGCAACGCACGTTCGACCTTCAAGCTGGCAGTAACACGAGGATCCCGGCTCCAATCACGATTAAGCCGACAATCAGAATGATGCTGTTACGGATAATTTCTCCCGCCATCCGAGTATTGAGCTCCTTTGGCTCTCAAGAACTTGTGATGACAAAGAAATATCACGCTGATCCTGAACGTAGGATGAGCGCGCTTGTGCGTATGTTTAAGATGTAGTCCAGGGCAGACAAACGCCTTAAGCTTCGCCCTTGCGCCGCGCCATGAACGCCAACCGTTCGAACAGATGAACATCCTGCTCGTTCTTGAGCAGGGCCCCGTGAAGCGGTGGAATGAGCTTGCGTGGATCGCTTTCACGTAGCGTTTCCGGACCGATGTCCTCGTTCAAGAGCAACTTAATCCAATCAAGGAGCTCTGACGTCGACGGCTTTTTCTTCACGCCTGGAACATCACGGAGTTCGTAAAATACCCGGAGCGCCTCCGAAACGAGCTGTTGTTTGAGATTGGGAAAATGGACATCCACGATTTCACGCATCGTGTCCGGGTCCGGAAATTTGATGAAATGAAAGAAGCACCGCCGCAGAAAGGCGTCGGGGAGCTCTTTCTCATTGTTCGAGGTAATGATGACGACGGGGCGTTGCGCGGCACGCACAACTTCCCCCGTTTCGTAGACGTGAAACTCCATCCGGTCGAGTTCCTGAAGAAGATCGTTGGGGAACTCGATATCTGCTTTATCGATCTCATCGATCAGCAGAACGGGCCGCACTTCACTGTCGAACGCTTCCCAGAGTTTGCCTTTGCGGATGTAGTTCTTGATGTCATTAACCCGCGACTCTCCGAGCTGACTATCACGCAGCCGCGAGACGGCATCATACTCGTAGAGGCCTTGTTGCGCTTTTGTCGTGGATTTAACGTGCCATTCGATAATCGGCAGCCCGAGCGCCTTCGCAACTTCAAGTGCGAGAACCGTTTTTCCCGTTCCCGGCTCACCCTTGATGAGCAGTGGCCGCTCCAACATGATGGCGGCATTCACAGCGATACGCAGATCATCCGTCGCGACGTACGACGAGCTACCTTCGAATTTCATGGTCATCCCTTATATGGGCCGGTTTCCCACTATCGGAGCTGCCAGCCTCGTTAATTCCACTTTTATGACCCAATTGGAGAAAACGCCACCCCCGCGAAATACTCAGAACGCCAGCGCAGCAGGCGAACATGCCACCAAGGGATCACCCGCATGTGAGGGGGAGGGCAGAAAAATACCTTGAGCGTGCGCGCTTCGCATTGTAGCGCTGCACCAGAATTCAACGATATTTCTTGCCCCATCTACAAATTCTTGACAGTCACAGAGGTTCACATACATACCGGGCACAAAACATGCACGGAGCCCTTGTTGATGGGTACAGGAACGTCAACGATCTGCTCCTGGAGGCTTTGATGAGCAAGCGGGACACGACTAAGACGGCAAGTGAGAATGCCCCGCGCGGCCAAGACGCGCAGCGCGCTGCGGCGTCGTCGATAGTGCTCGAAGAGGGCTATCGCCCAAGCGACGACGAGCCGTTCATGAACGATCGCCAGCGCGCCTATTTCCGGCGGAAACTACTAAACTGGAAAGAGGAGATTATCCGCGAAACGCGCGAGACTCTGGCGGGCATGTATGAGGATGCAACGCAGCATGCTGACCTTGCAGACCGAGCAACGTCTGAAACCGACCGGGCGCTAGAACTCCGCGCACGCGATCGCCAGCGCAAGCTCGTTTCCAAGATCGACGCGGCCCTGGCCCGGATCGATGACGGAAGCTATGGCTATTGCGAGGAGACCGGCGAACCGATCGGGTTGAAGCGTCTGGACGCACGGCCCATTGCGACGCTCTCGCTCGAAGCGCAAGAGCGTCACGAACGTCGTGAACGCGTCTATCGCGAAGACTGATATTTCGTCTGGCCGGCGGAGTGACTTAACGGCTCCGCCGCCAATTCTCTCTCCGAATTAAAGCTCAGGAACCTGCGCAGGACGCCGCTGCGGGCTACGACTGCTATCGGTGTCGGGCTCCACATCCACACGGCTGCTCGCCGACGGAGAAGGAACGGGTGCAGTCGTGCTGGCCCAGCCGTAAGCGAGCATGGTGATAAGCGCCGAGGCTGCAAAGAAATAGACGCCCGGAAGAACGCGCGCCTCCGTATATCCCGACGAGTTCACATAAAAGATCATCAACGCCAGTACCATGACGTCGGTCATGGAATAACGCCCAAGCCATTCCATCGTCGAAATCGACTTGTCGCGAAATTCGGGACTGAGGTCTGGAGAGGTAACGAGCGTCAGCAGGTAGAACAGCTTCAGGAACGGAAAGAGCACCGAAAAGACAAACAAAACGGCGCAAAGGAAAAACTCCTCGTTCCGATAGAGTGCGTAGATGATCGTCGCAAGAGAATGTTCGTTGGTCCAGACATAGACCGTCGTGAAGCGGATGACGGGCAGGATCACCCCGAGCGCGAAGAACACAGTCGCCAGGATGATCAAAAACGACAGCACGAAATTGCGCATCGTAGTTCGGCGCTGAACCGGTTTTTCCTGCGTTGAAATCTGCGGAAGCTGGCTTCGGCTGGAAGCGCCCGCCGGCGTCATGTCAGGCAGTACGGTGCCGGAAGCACGCGCAGCGATCAAAGCCCTGTCCTTGGCCACGGCTGGAAGCCACGCGTAGGCTAGGATCATGAGAACGATGGCAGCGGTGAAAAAGTACACGCCGTTAAGGCTCGTCGCGTCGTAAACACCCTGGCTCTTGATGAAGAAAATCATCAACGCCAGTACGAGCACGTCATGCATTGACCATTTGCCGAGCCATTCGAGAGCCCTCAAACGCCAGCGCTGACGAAGAATCTCCTCATGTGGAAGCGTCGAAACGAGCAACAAGTACAAGAGCTTCACTACGGGAAAGATAATCGAGAAGACCAGCACCGTCAGCCCGAGGAAGAGCTGGCCATCAGCAAGCAGAACCTCGACAGTCGAAAGCAAGGAGTGCTGGGTCGACCAGAACATGTATTGGGTAAGTCGGATGACCGGCAATGTGATCCCAAGCGCAAGACATACGCTCGCACCGAGTATAGCCAGGCTTAGGAAAAAACGCCGGCCTCCAAGCCACATCCTCTGAGTTCGTCCTCCCCACAATCCTGAAAGTGCGCGCGACTGTACGCGGCCGTCGAAACGACCACATCCATTAAAGCATGCTGAGGGATAAAATTAGGACGATTCAACGGTAACGACGTCCGGGGAGAGCAAATAGCGACAACTGCACTCCCCGAGGTCAAGATAACGAGCAGATATGAGGCGGATGACAGCCGATCAGGCCATCAATTTCGACTTGTCGTAGAGGATGCCTTTTTCGTCGAGCACCTGCATCAGTGAGCCGTCCTGGAACATCTCACGGACGATGTCACAACCGCCCTGGAACTCGCCTTTGATGTAGAGCTGCGGGATCGTCGGCCAATTGGAAAAGGCTTTGACGCCATCACGCACACTCATGTCGTCGAGAACGTTGATGTCTTGATAATCAACGCCCAGATAACCGAGGATCTGCGCAACTTGGCCCGAAAATCCGCACTGCGGAAACTGCTTCGTCCCCTTCATAAACAAGACCACGTCGTGATTCGCGATCTGCTTGCGGATCCAGTCATTGACGTCTTGGCTACTCATCTCCGCCCTTCCTTAAAAATCTGCACCGGCGTAATTCGCCGATAGGATCTCGACAATCCGCCAGCATCGAACTTGGGTGTCGCTTCAGTTAAAGTCAATCTTGGGGCACCGCCGTGGTCAATGCCAGCGCGTGCAACACGCCACCCATTCGTCCCTGCAACGCGCTGTAAACCATCTGGTGCTGCTGGACGCGGTTTTTGCCCTTAAAAGCTGACGTTACGACGTGCGCAGCGAAGTGATCGCCATCGCCCGCCAGATCCCGAATTTCGATGACAGCGTCGGGAAACGCTTCCTTGATCAGATGCTCGATTTCATTGGCTGTCATCGGCATATCGTACCGTTTCTCCTCTAGCTGATTAGCATACGGGCGCAAAGCACCCCTTGGCCTCAAATTATAGAGATGTCGCTAGAGCAAAGCGAGCCACCGTCACTGCCAGGCCAAGTAAAAAGCCTTAAACACCAGCCATATAATTGGGAAGCCAGGAGTCATGTGCCATGCGAAGCTCACTGAGCGGCAATGACGCCTCAACCGCCAGCGTCAACGACGCCCCTCCGGTACGCCCAACGATCCGGGCTGGCAACTCCAGCAGACGCGCCCGGCCGAGAACTTCTTCAGCCGCCGCCGGAGCAACAGAAACCACATAGCGCCCCTGATCCTCACCGAACCAGACGCTATGCCCCGGTAGCTTGCCTTCATAAACGAAAAGCTCTGCACCCATGTCACCCGCCAGAGCCATTTCCGCTACGGCAACCAACAAACCACCGTCCGAGCAGTCGTGCACGGTATCGCACACGCGCTCACGGATCAGCGCGCGCACAAGCCGCCCCGCCTTGAGCTCCGCAGCTAGATCGACCGGCGGCGGGGCGCCCTCGAGCTTTCCCGCAGCGTGCTGTTGGTAGAGCGATTGGCCAAGCCAACCCTTCTCTTCGCCGATCAGGACGAGAAGCTCACCTTCCCGCTTGAGATCGACGGAAGCCATTTTTTGGACATCAGGAATGAGCCCCACGCCGCCAATGGCCGGCGTCGGCGGAATCCCAACGCCATTTGTTTCATTATAAAGGGAGACGTTCCCGGACACGACCGGGTAGTCGAGCGTCCGACAAGCTTCCCCAATTCCCTTAATGGCACCGACGATCTGCCCCATAATTTCGGGTCGCTCCGGGTTGCCAAAATTAAGATTGTCAGTGACTGCGAGTGGATCCGCACCGACGGCTGTCAGGTTCCGCCACGTCTCTACGACCGCTTGTTTGCCACCCATCTCTGGGTCCGCAGCCACATATCGAGGCGTAACATCGCAACAGGCCGCAATCCCCTTTTGTGTCCCGTGCACACGCACCACCGCAGCGTCACCACCCGGGCGCTGAACAGTGTCGCCCATCACCATGTGATCGTACTGCTCCCAGACCCAGCGACGCGAGGCTAGCGCCGGGGTACCCATAAGCGTCTTGAGGCACGGCAAAATACCAGCGTCAGGCGGTGGCACCCATTGTGGAAGGATAACTTTTGCCGGCTCGTGCGGCACCCAAGGGCGCTCATAGAGCGGCGCCGAATTGGCGAGCGTCGCAACGGGGATATCGGCTTCTACTTTCCCCTTGTGTGTCACGATCATCCGGCCTGTGTCGGTCGTGCGCCCGATCACCGCAAAGTCCAGATCCCATTTGCGAAACACGGCTTCCGCTGCGGCTTCGGAGCCCGGGCGCAGAATCATCAGCATCCGCTCTTGGCTCTCCGACAGCATCATCTCGTAGGCCGTCATGCCGGTTTCGCGTTGCGGAACCTGGTCCAGATTGAGTTCGATCCCGACCCCGCCTTTGTCCGCCATCTCCGCGGTGGACGACGTCAGACCTGCAGCGCCCATATCCTGAATGGCGATGATGGCATCCGATGCCATCAGCTCGAGGCAAGCCTCGATGAGCAGCTTTTCTGTGAAGGGATCGCCAACCTGTACAGTTGGGCGCTTTTCGTCCGACTTGTCGTCAAACTCCGCCGAAGCCATCGTCGCGCCGTGAATGCCGTCACGGCCCGTTTTGGAACCGACGTATACGACAGGCAACCCAACGCCCTTGGCGGCCGAATAAAAGATCTTGTCGGTGCGTGCTAAGCCGACACACATGGCGTTGACGAGAATGTTGTTGTTGTAGCCCGCGTCGAAGTTCACCTCACCGCCGACAGTCGGCACGCCCACGCAATTGCCATATCCGCCGATGCCTGACACGACGCCTGAAACAAGGTGGCGCGTTTTGGGGTGGGAGGGATCGCCAAAGCGGAGCGCATTAAGATTGGCAACCGGGCGCGCACCCATCGTGAACACGTCGCGCATAATACCGCCGACCCCTGTCGCAGCACCCTGATAAGGCTCGATGTACGAAGGGTGATTGTGGCTTTCCATCTTGAAGACGGCCGCCCAGCCTTCGCCAAGATCGACAATGCCGGCATTTTCGCCTGGCCCCTGAATCACGCAGGCACCCGACGTCGGTAACGTCTTCAGCCAGAACCGCGAAGACTTATAGGAGCAGTGCTCTGACCACATCACGGAGAAAATGCCGAGCTCCGTTAGCGACGGTTGGCGCCCCATGATCTCGAGCAGCCGTGTGTACTCATCCGGCTTTAAACCGTGCTCGGCAATAAGCTCATCAGTCACTTCGAACGGAACCGTGCTTTCGGTGGCATCATTCATTGCTGTTTTCTTCTCGCGACGGGGGACGGCAAGCGCCGGTGTAGCCTGGCCCGCTTATAGACGCCAAACTCGCGACATCCCAGAGCCTCAACGCCTAATGCGGCACAATATCCGGTGGAGACCTCACCCACTCGGGTAGTGCCTTTTCACCGAGCGGGTGAAGCGCTCTGCCGCGCGGCCGAACCGCGCTGCAGCATGCGTATTGCTGCAATGCACAAATTAGCATGCCTCACCAATGAGAAGGGCGCTAAGTGTTTCTCCACGCTGGCCACTAACGACTGGGCACAAAGTCTTGCAAGCCCGGCATCGACGCTAGCCGCATGAGCTGACGATGAGATGATCTTTGCGAGGAGCACTCTGATGACCCCGTTTAAAACCATACTGAGTACTGTTGCAGTCTGCGTCATTACCGCGACGACGGTCATGGCTGGCCAGGGTGTACGCCCAATTGAGCTGACGCCCGGTCACGGCCAGAGCTTCGACTTGGGAAACAAACGCGCCGTAAGCTATTTTCTGGATCGTGATGGTGTTTGCCACCTCACCCTTATGCTTACCGAGGCTTACACAGAAGACACCGTTCCTGGCGCAGCAACACGCATGATTGTCGCCGTCGCCCCGGGCCGTCCCGCCCGTGTCGATACATCTAACGGTAAATCGCTCGGCTTCGATTGCACCGCGAACGCCGCGAAGATGACGGTAACGCCGCTTGACCACGTCGCCGTCGCACCGCGCATCTAACCAGTTCCGCAGAACCCAGCCGAAAAACACGCAGGGGTTGGGATGCGGCCGAGAGAGGGCTTCAGCCCTCTCTTGCTTTATGTCTCAGAGTTAAACGATCGAAACGCAGCAACGTGGCGTCAGCCGACCATTGCTTCAGCGATACTGACCACAGCGCTTTCAAAAATCCGACGTCCGTCGGTTCCGCCAAGCTGGGGCTCGAACAAGCGTTCAGGGTGCGGCATCAGCCCGAGAATTCGTCCCGTACTGTCTGTTATGCCGGCGATGTTACGTTGTGAGCCATTGGGATTCGCAGCCTCCGTAACCGCTCCATCAGCATCGCAATAGCGGAAGACCACGCGACCATCCTCCTCAAGACGGTCCAACGTATCTTCATCCGCGAAATAGTTCCCGTCATGGTGCGCGACCGGCATCCGCAGAACCTCACCCACACGGTTGCAACGGGTGAAGAACGTATCCTTCGTTTCACAGCGCAAAAAGGCGTCGCGGCAGATGAAACGCAGCGAGGCATTCCGCATCAGCGCACCCGGCAGCAGACCGGTCTCAAGCAGAATTTGAAACCCGTTACAAATGCCAAGCAATGGGGTTCCGGCCTTAGCTTTGGCCACGACATCGCGCATGATCGGCGAATGCGCAGCCATCGCACCGCAGCGCAGATAGTCGCCATAGGAAAATCCGCCAGGCAGAACAATCAGATCACAAGCAGGAATTTCTGATTCGCCGTGCCACACCATCCGCGCCGGAAAACCCGTGATCGCCTCAAGAGCGACCTTCACGTCGCGATCGCAGTTCGAACCGGGGAACACGATAACAGCGGAGCGGATCATTTGATTATGTCTCCCTAGACCGCAAATCAGCGCCAGCGGCAAACTCTCGCCCTATAGGCGCAAGCACACAACGCCCCGCAATCACCTCAGCTGGCAATCTCGATGTCGTAGTTTTCGATCACCGTATTGGCGAGCAGGTCTTTGCACATCTTCTCGACGGTCTCGCGCGCGTTCGCCGCATCACCATCCGCCAGATCGACCTCGATATATTTTCCCTGACGCACTTCGTTGACGCCGGAAAATCCAAGGGACGACAATGCATGCTCAATCGCCTTGCCTTGCGGATCGAGAACGCCGTTTTTGAGTGTAATCTTGATGCGTGCTTTCATGACGTCTCTTTAGCCGCGAGCCGACAAAATGGGGCTGCGCCGAAATGAAGCGGCGAGGCGCCCAACGTATATTGGGCGCCTCGGGATCTCTCAACTGGTAGCGTGCTTCCGGAAGAGTGGAAACCGATTTTCCGACACGACGCACGCCAAAACGAACAGTTAGGGACTTTCCGCCTTTCAACGAAAAGCAAAAGACCCTAATGCGGCTTGCCCGTCGGGTTGGACGCAACGAGCACAGGCGTTGCGCCCACGGATGGCCGATTCTCATTGAGAACGCCCAGCCTCCGGGCAACTTCCTGATACGCCTCAAGCACACCGCCGAGGTCGCGACGGAAACGGTCCTTGTCGAGCTTGTCCGACGTCTGGATGTCCCACAGACGGCAGCAGTCCGGGCTGATCTCGTCAGCCAGAACGATGCGCATCTGATCATTCTCCCAAAGACGGCCGAATTCCACTTTGAAGTCTACGAGACGGATGCCGATTCCGAGGAACAGACCGACCAGGAAGTCGTTGATCCGCAGTGCGAGCTGCATGATCTCATCGATCTCCTGCGGCGCTGCCCATCCAAACGCCGTGATGTGTTCTTCCGAAACCATCGGGTCGTTCAGGGAATCAGCCTTGTAGTAGAATTCGATAATGGAACGTGGAAGTTGCGCGCCTTCCTCAAGTCCCAGCCGTGTCGCCAGCGAGCCGGCCGCAACGTTGCGGACAACGACTTCGAGCGGAATGATCTCGACTTCGCGGATCAATTGCTCGCGCATGTTGAGACGGCGGATAAAATGCGTCGGAACTCCGATCTCGCCCAGCCTCTGAAAGACCATTTCCGAGATACGATTGTTGAGGACGCCTTTGCCCTCGATTAAGGCATGCTTTTTGTTGTTGAAGGCCGTAGCGTCATCCTTGAAATGCTGGATGAGCGTTCCCGGTTCGGGTCCTTCGTACAGAACCTTCGCCTTACCTTCGTAGATACGACGGCGCCTGTTCATGCCTGGTCCTTTAAGTATGATGGAGCTCATGTCTCAGTGTGTTCTTTGTAATGGGACCGCAACGCTAGACCGGTCTGATGTCGGGATTTTGCTGCGTGCCACTCTATGTGGCGCTGCAACATCAGCGAGTCCAGATCGGTCTGGTCCAGGTGGCTGACACTAGCTGAATGCCCCCCCATAAACAATCTTTACAATAGGCGATTTGCGGAACGGTTATCGACAACAGGCAAGTCATTGATTTGCCAACACTCGAACGTTATTCAGGCCAAGTCCGCCGCCAAGGGGTGCGACATCGCGGTAGCGATTAAAGCGCGAGTAGTTTTCGTTAACAGCAATCACAGGTAGAAACAGCATGACCACATTCGATGAGCGTCAAAAGGGCTTTGAGAAAAAATTCGCGCATGATCAAGAACTTAAATTCAAAGCGGAAGCACGTCGCAATAATCTGATTGGCGCCTGGGCCGCCGAAAAGCTCGGCCTCACGGGAGACGCCGTTGCCGAATATCAGAAGGAAGTCCGGCGTGCGGACCTTGAGGAAAAGGGCGATGACGACGTGATCCGAAAGCTTCGCGCAGACTTCGAGGCGAAGGGAATTTCGGTCAGCGACGAAGAGATCCAGCAGCAGATGGTCGAAATGCTCGCGCAAGCGATCAATCAGATCGAAGGCAGCGCGAGCTAACGGATCGCTGTCCGAGAAGTTTGTGCACGGCAGTCCTTGGAGAAGGCTGCAGGGATGATCGTCATTTCGTCCCTGCAGCGGGCTCCTGCAAATCCTTCAAGAACAGGCCGAACTGCAAAAGCCCCTCCGGCCAGGGGCCATGACCAGACGCAACATTGACGTGGCCTGCGTCGCCCGCTTCAAGCAACTTCGAACCCCACATCGCTGCAATCTCCTTCGCCCGTTCGAAGCAGCAATAGGGATCGGTGTGCGAAGCAATGAGCGTCGAAGGAAATGGGAGCGGTTCGCGGGGCATCGTGCCGAAGTCCCGCACATCCTGTTCAAACGAATGCCCTTCGGTAACCGGCCAGTCCTTCGCGTTTTCAATATCAGCCGGTGCGACCAGATATGCTCCGGCCACCTTCGTCAGATCGAGACGCGGTGCAGCGTGGGCCACCGAAATCACACCCAAACTGTGAGCCACCAGCACAACGGGCTTTTCCGACGCTGCCACCGCGCTGGCGATCCGAGCCGACCACTGCTCGCTCTGCGGCTTCAACCAGTCCTCTTGCTCGACACGTCGTGCCGTCTTGAGGCTGCGTTCCCACCGAGATTGCCAATGATCGGGCCCTGAGCCAGACCAACCCGGCACAATCAGAATTTCCACGTCTGAAGTGCGCATGAGAGGTTTGATCGCTCCAAAACGGCTTCGTATGACCTAATCATGTGATGGCAGGTCCGTCAGGCTTCTCCGAAGACCCGCGCAAAAATCGTGTCCACGTGCTTGAGATGATATGCATTGTCGAACATCGCATCGAGTTCTGCAGCCGACAAATGCGCGCTAACTTCGCTATCTCCCTTGAGTTCACTGAGGAAATCGCGCCCCTCTTCCCACGTTTTCATGGCATTGCGCTGCACCAGGCGATAGGCGTCTTCCCGGCTGACGCCTTTTTGCGTAAGCGCCAACAGAACGCGTTGGGAGTTATGCAAGCCCGAGAGCTTGTCGAGGTTACGCTGCATGGTGCCCGGATAAACCACAAGCTTCTCGATCACGCCCGCGAGACGGCCCAACGCAAAGTCCAGTGTAACTGTCGCATCTGGTCCGATCATCCGCTCGACAGATGAATGCGAAATATCGCGCTCGTGCCACAACGCCACGTTTTCCATCGCCGGCAGTGCATAGGCGCGAACCATACGTGCAAGCCCCGTGAGGTTTTCCGTCAACACAGGGTTACGCTTGTGAGGCATGGCTGAAGAACCCTTTTGCCCTGGCGAAAAGAACTCTTCGGCTTCGAGAACTTCGGTCCGTTGAAGATGGCGGACTTCAACGCTAAGCCGCTCGATCGACGAGGCAACAACCGCCAAGGTCGCGAAGTACATCGCATGTCGGTCGCGCGGAATGACCTGCGTCGACACCGGTTCCGGCTTAAGCCCGAGCTTTTCCGCCACGTAGATTTCGACTTGAGGATCGATATTCGCGAATGTGCCTACCGCACCGGACAGTGCGCAGGTCGCGACCTCATCGCGCGCAGCCAGCAAACGGTCGCGCGCACGCTCAAACTCAGCATGCGCGTAGGCAAGCTTCACGCCGAAGGTTGTGGGTTCCGCGTGGATACCGTGGCTGCGCCCGATCGTGATGGTGTTCTTGTGCTCGAAGGCGCGCGCCTTCAAAGCGGTCAGCAATCGATCGACATCCGCAATGAGAATGTCGGCAGCACGCACCAACTGGACGTTGAAGCAGGTGTCGAGAACGTCGGAGGACGTCATGCCCTGATGAACGAATCGGGCGTCTGGCCCGACGATTTCCGCCAGATGCGTCAGAAACGCGATCACGTCATGCTTCGTGACCGCTTCGATTTCATCGATCCGAGAGATGTCGAATGTCGCGTTGCGTCCCTTAGCCCAAATAGTCTCGGCCGCTTCTTTCGGGATCGTACCCATCTCGGCCATCGCAGAGGCAGCATGCGCCTCGATCTCGAACCAGATACGAAAACGGGACTCAGGGGCCCAGATAGCGGCCATCTCCGGCCGGGAGTAACGAGGGATCATTGGCGTCTTTCTACGGGTTCCAAATATCCACTGAGCCTGTAGCAGAGCAGCTACCCGGCTTCAATTGAGGACCCGGCCGCTTCCTCTATTTGTTTGCTGGTCTTGCACCAAATCTTTGACGATAGCTCTGGGGCCCCTGCCAACCGGCTTGCGCAGGTGCAGCAAAATAAACACCCCGCGCGACAGCACGCGCCAGCGCGTCGCCTGCAGCGCAGCCGAGGGTGGTCAAGCCGATGATGGGATCTTTCAGTTCGACTTCGCCTGTCGCCATCGCGAAAACCAGATCTCCATCAAGCGGAGAATGCACAGGGTGGATAGCGCGCGCGAGACCGCTTTGTGCCATTACGGCCAACCGGTGAGTTTGACGCTTATCGAGCCGTGCGTTCGTCGCGACCACCGCTATCGTAGTATTTTGCCCCGGCCCACCCTTGAGAAGGGGTGGCGCGCCTTTGTTTTGATAAGAAACCGGAGGCCCGCGCCCGCCAAACTCCTCATCCTGTTCGAACGGCCATGCCCAGAAATGAGGGCTATCACCCATCGTAACGCACCCAACGGCGTTGACGGCCACCAGCGCACCCACCACCACACCATCACCAACATCTGCCGAAGCGCTCCCTAATCCACCGCGCAAGTTCGCGGTCGTTGCACCGAAGCCGGCGCCAACGCTCCCGATCTCGGCAGCCTCCCCAGACGCTTCGTCGCAGGCAGTCCGCGCCAGACGCTCATAAGGGTTGCGTTCCCCCCAGCTTTTGTTTCCCCCGTTTAGAAGGTCGAACAAGATCGCCTGCGCCACGATCGGAACGCGCGCGCCGGCGACATTCAAGCCGATCCGGCGTTCGGCCAACCAAGCTTGAACCCCGGTAGCCGCCGCCAATCCGAAAGCCGAGCCACCCGCCAGAACGATCCCATGCACCTCATCGACCGTACCAGCCAATCCCAAGGCCTCGATCTCACGGGTGCCTGTCCCGCCCCCACGGACATCCACGGCGGCAATGCAAGGGCGCGTCGGAAGTACAACCGTCACGCCGGAACAAATTGACGCATCGTGCGCGGAGCCAACTTGGATTTGTCTAACATCACAGATGTGATTGCGGAGAGCGCTCATTGTTTCATTCGAGTTGTGATCCGAAAATTCGGACCTATGTGAATTGACGGGGCTTTCGCACGAGGGTGCCGCAAAACGAACATGCAGGAGCCTGACGCAATCATGGTTGCGCCACGCCTGCAACACTTTGAGAAAGGAACCTTTGATTTCTGTGAGTGGGTCAAGATCTGAGCACAATTTCGGGCCCTATCGCGTGGCCGCCGGGAAATACCTCGCAGGAGGACGAGCCAGAAGTGTTCAAATCGCAACGGGAGCTCAACACTTTTAAGGACAGCAACTGAAATTGCTGCCTTTAAACGTTATCTGTCTACTAGGCTGAACAAATGAATCGCTGGACGTAAAAACCAATAGAAGGCCAGAGTTTTAGTTGTTCAGGATTTCAGAACTAAGGGAGAATGGAATGCTAAATGAGGTTCAACAAGAAGTCGCCGACTTAAACGGTCGGATCGACGCGTTGGAAGATCCACGCGAAGGCTATGCGATGGTCAAAGAATGCATCCGCCGCCGCCGCGAAGCTGGTCAGACAATCCCTGACGATCTGCGCCGTCTCGAAGCAGCGCTATTGAGAGATTGTTTGGCTCAGTCGCAAGGGCGCTGACTTATGCCAAGAGCGTGGGAGCGACGTGTTTTACGAGAGAGGTCCGTCTAACGCACCAAGGTGGCTTACGTGCTCATTCTTAAGCCGGTATGCCACATGAAATAGAGATAGCAATTATACACATATCGGTTTCGCTAATTTAGAGCACGCCGATGAAGAATACGCAGAATTTGGTTTGGCCCACATAAGAGAGCCGAAACGCGATCTGCGCGTTCTCTGCTAGATATTTTCAAAAATAGCTGATGGCAGAAATCGAACACATTGGTTCGGAATGCGAATGACCGCTATTTGAAAAACAACGATTTAAAGAAAGCGCGCGAAAAACAACGCGCCATTAGGTGGGATTTATCTCACGAATGCCCCAACCTATTATCTATTCCATCAGACAATCTACGAGCACATCTTTTACCTGGCCGGCCCAAATCGGCCGAGTGTGGGCCGGCGCTTCATGCGCGTGTGCGCTATCGCCAGATAGAAGCACACTATAAATCCCGCGAAACCAATCACACGGCCAATCCATCTCGTATCAAATGCTGCGCAGCACAAAGTTTCTTAACAAAAAAGCGCCTCCGAATTTCGGAGGCGCTCGCGTCGATAGCTATCAGCAATACGAAGATCAGTTTTCGACGTACGAGATCCGATCCCCGTCCACCTTCTTCCAAGTGTACATCGTGTAATCCAACCGGTTTACGTCGCCTTTGTCGTTAAAAGCGATATCACCAATAACCGTATTGAACGTCTGTCCCGATCGCATCTGATCTGCCACCTTCTTAGGCTCGGTGGACTTGGCAGCTTCCGCAGCCTGCTTGAAGATCTGAGCAACGGCGTAGGAATAAAGCGTGTAGGCCTCAGGCGTGATGCCTTTTTCCTCGAATTTCTTGAGAGCTCCAGCCGCTTCCTCGCGCTTGCGAGGATCGGGGGCAAACGTCATCAACGTCCCTTCGGCAGCCGGGCCGGCGATGGAAGCGAACTCATCCGTGGCGATGCCGTCACCCGACATCAGCGTGGCATTGAGCCCCTGGTCGCGCATCTGTCGTGCGATCAGTCCAGCCTCGGTGTGTACACCTCCAAAATACACGAGCTGCGCGCCAGCTTCCTTCATCTTGGCGATCAGAGCGGAGAAATCCTTCTCACCACTATTGATGCCCTCGTAGAGAACTTCTTGGATGCCGGCCTCGTTGAGCGCTTTCTTGGTTTCATCGGCTAAACCTTTGCCGTACGTCGTCTTGTCGTGAACGATAGCGACCTTCTGATCGGCCAAATTGTGGGCGATGTACTGCCCGGCGACTGTGCCCTGCTGATCGTCACGTCCGCACACCCGAAACACGTTCCACAAACCACGGTCCGTAAATGTCGGGTTGGTCGATGCCGGCGACACCATCAGCATGCCGTTCTCGTTGTAGACGTCCGAAGACGGAATGGAGACGCCAGAGTTGAAATGGCCGATGACGAATTTGACGCCTTCCCCGGCCATCTTGTTGGCGATGGAGACACCCTGCTTTGGATCGGCGTTATCATCTTCGATAGAAAGCTCGAGCTTTTTGCCAAGGATGCCGCCCGCTGCGTTGATATCCTCAACCCCCTGAACCGCGCCGTTCTTGAGCTGGGCACCAAAAGCCGCGTCTTTGCCGGTGAGCGGTCCGGCGACCGCGATCTTGATTGCTTCTTCCTTAGCAACCTCAGGAGTGTTGCTGTCACCGCACGCCGCCAGCGCAAGGCCTGTGGCAAGGGTCAAGCCAACGAGACAACCTAATCGCATTTACAAGATCTCCATGTGTTCAAACTGCTGGATGGCGGACAAAATCCGCAAACGAAGTGCTGCCCCAAAAGAAAAGTCTCATCATCCCTTGGCTGTGAATGGCTAATGTTGAGCCGAAATTTGCCCGCTTGTCACCAAGTGTCGGGTATCAGCATCCAATTTTAATCCGCACGCATCCCAATCCGGTCAACTCCGACGTTGCCAGCTTATCAAGCCGGTTCGCCTAAAGAGCCAGGGGTACTGGGACTGCATTTGCGTAGAGCGTGTCTGCCGGTATCCGAGCCACGCAATGGCAGCGAGGACCACAAAATCCACGCCGACATGCTGAAGAGAGAGAAAGACCTCATGAAAGAGCGCGTAGTGGATAAAGCGCACAGCCAACGTCATGAGACCCATATAGAAAACAAGCTGCCATAACGGCTTCCAGGTTAGGGCGACAGCGCGCCCCGTTGCCCAAGAGGCCGCCCCGCCGAGTATGACCGTGGCAAACAGGAATACGGCGAACGCGTGGGGTTCAGCCGGATAAAATGTGTCCATAAACCCTCCCTTTTCCCACGATCAGCGCTGCAACCGCAGACGCAGAGCCGCAATGGGCGTCAGTGCCGTCCACCTTCCAGATAAGCCTCGCGGACCTCGGGGCTGCGAAGCAATTCTGCCCCTGCGCCGCTCATTGTAATCACGCCGTTGACCATCACGTAGGCGCGATGCGCCAGCCGCAACGCATGATAAGCATTTTGCTCAACGAGGAAGATCGTGACGCCATCGCGTTGATTGATTTCAGCGATGACCTCAAAGATCTGCTTCACAATTAATGGCGCTAGCCCGAGAGAGGGCTCATCCAACAACAAGAGTTTCGGTCGGCTCATCAGGGCACGCGCGATCGCAAGCATCTGCTGCTCACCGCCAGAAAGCGTGCCGCCGCGCTGATGCAACCTTTCCCTGAGGCGCGGGAACAAGCTCGTCACATAGTTGAGGTCATCGTCAAAATGACGAGGATCCGCGAGCCCTGCGCCCATCTGGAGGTTTTCGAGCACAGTCATGCGCGGAAAGATACGCCGCCCCTCCGGAGACTGCGCGATCTTAAGGCGCGCAATGTCATGCGTCGGCATGCGCGTGATATCGCGCCCCTCAAAATGAATGCTGCCGGTTCGCGCCGCAGGGTCTCCGCAAATCGTCATCATCAGCGTCGATTTGCCAGCCCCGTTGGCGCCGATCATTGTGACGATTTCGCCAGCATAGACATCCAGATCTACGCCACGGAGCGCCATAATGCTCCCGTAGTAGGTGCGAACGCCTCGCACGCATAGCATTGGGGCATCCCCGGCATTTTCCCATGATGGATCGTAAGGAAGCGTCATTGTTCGAACTCCGCTTCCACCGCGAGAACTTCCTCATCCTCGACACCCAAGTACGCCGCGATGACTTTCGGATCATCGCGGATCTCCGCAGGTGTGCCATCTGAGATTTTGATCCCGTATTCGAGCACGATGACGTGGTCGGAAATCTCCATAACCACGCTCATATCATGTTCGATCAAGAGCACAGATGTACCGGTCTCAGCCCGAATCTCGAGAATCAAAGCCTTTAGGTCAGCGCTTTCTTTCGGATTAAGACCCGCTGCAGGTTCATCGAGACAGAGCAATGCCGGTTCGGTGCACATCGCTCGGATAATCTCGAGACGTCGCTGATCCCCGTAGGGAAGATCGCCCGCTGGGTCGTCCGCGCGATGCAGTAGCCCGATTTTGTCGAGCCAATAAGCCGCTCGATCAACCGCAGTCCGCTCGGCATCCCGGAATGACTTCGCTCCCACAAGCCCCAAAAGGGAATAACCAGACGCGCGGTTAAGTGCGTTGTGTTGCGCGACAATAAGATTCTCGAGAACTGTCATGCCTTGGAACAGCCGGATATTCTGGAATGTTCGCGCAACTCTCGCTTTTGCGTTGATCTCTGAATCGCCCATCCGCTCGAGCAGATAGACTTCTCGGTCAGGGGAGCGAAGATATCGCCGGGGACTATCCGTAACGGCGGCTAGAGCGGCATCCACATCACCACCGCCGCCGACAAGCGCGATACGTCCGCCTGTCGGTTTATAAAAGCCGGTAAGACAGTTGAATACTGTCGTCTTACCTGCGCCATTGGGCCCGATCAGCGCTGTGATCTGACCACGGCCGACGGTGAACGATAGATCCTTGACGGCGACCAAGCCACCAAAGCGCATCGTCAAATTCTCAACCAGCAATAAGGGCTCATAAGCACCGCCCACCATTACCCGTGCCCCTCCTTCACCAGGGCCCCGGAAATGGCCTTCTTCTCTCGAAGGAAAATTGACGGCTCCCGCTTTGAAATAAGTCCGCGCGGCCGCCAGACCATCATGCCGACCATCGCAAGCCCGAAGACAAGCATCCGATACTGAGCAGGGTCGAAGGCGGGGCCAAACAAAGCCTTGAGGAAGCCGAGCTCTCGCAGGATTTCTGTGCCGCCAATCATGGCAATGGCCGCGATCGCCACGCCGATCTGGCTACCCATCCCACCCAATACAACGATAGACAGAATTACCGCGCTTTCCATGAACTCAAACGACTTCGGACTGATGAAGCCCAGCCGCGCGGCAAAAAAAGCGCCGGCAAAGCCGCCGAACATTGCGCCGATCGAAAATGCCGTAAGCTTCGTCAGAACCGTATCGATACCGAGAGACCTACATGCAATCTCGTCTTCCCGCAGCGCCTCCCAAGCACGCCCGATCGGCAACTTCCGCAGACGCACCGTGATCCAGTTCGTCAGCAGAGCCATGGCGAGGATCAAATAGAAAAGAAAGAAGAGCCTGTGCAAGGGAGTGAAGGTCAGCCCGAACGTGGCCGCGAACCCTTCATCAGAGGCATTGAAGGGAATGCCGAAGAAAGTCGGCCGAGGAATACCGGAAATGCCTGCTGCACCGCCCGTCACGTCCACCCAGTTGATCAACACCAGCCGGATGATTTCGCCGAAGGCGAGCGTGACAATCGCCAAATAGTCACCGCGCAGCCGCAGCACCGGAAATCCGAGCAAGATCCCCCAGAACGCAGCAAAGATGCCTGCAAGCGGCAAGCACAGCCAAAATGAAAAACCGAAGGTGGTAGACAGCAGCGCTGTCGAGTAAGCGCCGACGGCATAAAAAGCTACATATCCGAGATCCAGCAGACCGGCGAGGCCAACAACGATGTTGAGCCCCCAACCCAGCATCACGTAGATCAAAATCTGGATACCGAAGTTATCGATCCACTTGAGCGCGCCACCCGGTCCTGCCAATGCGACAGCAAGAAACGGATAGGAAAGCAGCCAGATAAGCCCTATCCAGCGAATATGATTGACACTGAGGCCTGTGCGGCTCCCCAAGCTCGACATCGCGCCGATGGCGGCGCTGCCGCCACGCGAAATGTAACCGCCAAACAGGTTCCATGCGAGCCGCGCAAAAAACGCGATGCCGCACGCCCAGGCCACCAAGCCCCAACGTGGCTCAAGAATGAGCCCGGCTGTAAGATGCTGATAAGCGTTGAAAGCAACGAGCGGAAATGAAAGCCCAAACGTAAGCAGAGCCAGAAAGCCGGCGTCTTTCACAGCGCCCAAAAAGCCGGGCGAGGCCTGGAGGTCGGCGGGCTCGCGCCGCTTGCCGGTCCCCACCATTGGTTCAGACCTTCTCTACGTCGGGCTTACCGAGAATACCCGAAGGCATGAAGATCAAGGTGATTGCGAGAATGGAAAACGCTGCGACGTCTTTGTAATCGATCGAGAAATACGCTGACCAAAGAACCTCGATCAAACCGATCAACAAGCCCCCGATCACCGCTCCGGGAAGCGAACCGATACCGCCGAGGACCGCTGCGGTAAAGGCCTTCACGCCTGGCACGAAGCCATCAGCAAAACTAACGACCCCATATTGAACAAGATACAGTACGCCGGCCACAGCAGCGAGCGCAGCGCCCATGACAAATGTCAGCGAAATAGTGCGATCGACATTGATGCCGAGCAAGGCCGCCATCTTGCGATCCTGCTCACACGCCCGCTGAGCGCGTCCCAAAGACGTCTTCTGAACAATGAACCAAAATGCAGTGAGCAATACGACCGTCGTCCCCATGATGAGGAGCTGTTTGTAGGCCACGGTTACGTTCCCGTCGATCATAGGCAACGTAAAGCTTCCATCAATGATGGGAGGTATGGACTTGTTGCGAGGCCCTTGCACGAGCTGCACAAAATTGACCAGGAAAATTGACATGCCAATCGCTGAGATCAGCGGCGCCAGTCGAAACGAACCGCGCAATGGGCGATAGGCAACTCGTTCGATGGTCCAGCTCCATAGAGCCGTGAGAGCCATCGCCGCCACGAGCACGATAATGAGCGCCAGCGCGATCGCAAGCCCGCCAAAAAGCGATGTGATCAGCAGGAATAGAATGAGGCCGATGAAGACAGAGACCATGAACACATCGCCATGGGCGAAGTTGATCATGCCGATGATGCCATAGACCATCGTGTATCCGATGGCGATAAGCCCGTAGACCGACCCGAGAGTAAGACCGTTGAGCAGCTGTTGAACGAAATAATCCATAAGGTCTCATCGGTTGAATTGAGCAAAATTATGCGGTCGCCGCCGACCTTAATTTTCATAGTGTCTAGGCAATAGAGAGGAAAGCTGCAATTTTGAGCAAAGGTGCGATTATGGACAGGCGTGTTGCATCCTAGTGAGGCGAAAGCCCATAGAACAATGCACCTCAACGCGGCAAACACCGTGCGGCAGTCGGACTTCATAGACTGTTGGTAACAATCTTAGAGCAAGTTGTGCGAGCCGTCGCAGTAGGGTTCGTCATCCGTCGTTTTGCACCCACACAAATTGTAAGTACCGGACTCAGCGGGAACAAAGCGTAACGGTTGAATATCGGTCGCGCTATGTGCGCCATCGCAGAAGGGCTGTTTTTGAGAGCGGCCGCAACGGCAATAAAAGTAGGCCTTACCCCCGACAAGCTCGACCTGATAGGGGCCCTTCTGGGCAACTACGCTTTCATCCGACACGTCACATCCTCCCCGACGTCAGGCCATTGGCCCGCCTGTGCTCAAAATCTAGCCTTCGCCATTAGCGGCTCTACTCATTGAGCACAAGGCCGCGCACCGACACGGGCATCCTATTCTAACGATTGCCAAGTGCCACCCACGTCACAAAAAAGGCCTGTCCAGTTTGGACAGGCCTTGTGATCTCGATCCCGATCTGACTATAGCCGTCAGCCGACCGTGACCGAAACCGTCGTCGACAACGTCTCGCCGGCGTCGTCCACCCAGGTGAGTTCGAGCGCCCCAGGCTTGGTCACCTTCATGTGGAAGGCGATGTACGGGTTTGCCGAGATTCCCGGGTAGAGATCACCGCTGAATACCGGCTCTCCTTCAAAGGTCGCTTTGAACGAGTGGATGATATTGCGCGGAATGACTTGGCCATTCTTATCCTTGCGCAGCCCGGTTTCCATCACGTGGCTGACCAGCGTCTTGACCTCGATGACGTCACCGACCTTCGGGTTCGCAGGAGAGATTTTCGCGCGGGGTTTATTGTTAGACATTGCTCTGTTCTCCTCCCGGCTAACCGCCGCATCCGCCGATCGTCACCTTGACCATCTGCTTGCCGACCAGAAACTTGCCATTGCTCAGCTCAGCAACGGCCACAATCTCCTGGGTCTTTGCGAGACGCATACGGCCTGAGACGTCCGCGGTACCGGACAGTGGCGTGAAATGAAATGTTGCGATCATTGGCTGAGGATTTCCGGTCGAAAGCAAATGAACTGCTTTGACGTAATCATCCTTAGACATTGCGCTCTCAACCGCGATCGAAAATGGGACGGTATTCCCATTCTCAGCAATTTCAGGCAATGTGATTTCTACGCCGCTATCACCGGTTTCGGCATCGCCAACAATACTTTTAAAAGTGGCATCGAAATCCTGCGGTTTTTCGGCGGAGGCTGGAATTGAGCGGAACAATGCAAAAATGGCAGCCGCAGCACCTGCGCCCACCACAAACTGACGCCGGTCGAGCGTCTCCAAGTGCAATTGCATGACCATGTATCCGGGCCTCCTTCCCGCAAACACTATGTATCAACGTCGTCTGAGCATCCCCGATATCAGCGGCTATAAACCAAGCCACTCATTCAAAGCACGTTCGGCGCCATAATCCCCCGCTCACGACGTATTTAATAGAGGATGTAGGGGTTTTCAGTAATCTGCTTCTATATAGGCAAACACATTACTTAAGCCCAGGCCGCTTTCACATATAGCGAACAAGGCGAACAGAACTATGTCAAAAAGTCTTACGCTGCAAATTGCCAAGAGAGTGAAACGCGCGCGCGCACCCTCGTTTCTCGCGCTTTGGGCGATCGCCTTCCTCCTCGCAATTGATCCCGTAGCAACGTTCGCCGCGCCTCAGGCTGGCAAGCTGGGTCTGGTGATGATCGAAAAGGACGACTGCAGCTATTGCAAGCTCTGGGACAAAGAGGTCGGGCGCTACTATCCCTCGACACCCGCGGGCCGGTATGCGCCCTTGGTCAAGCTTGATATAGACTCATCAACCGCGCAGCGCTTCCAACGCGTCGTCTACACGCCAACCTTCATTTTGGTGCGTAGCGACGGCAAAGAGGTTGGCCGGATTATCGGTTATCCAGGCAATGAATACTTCTGGTCTGCGTTGGAAAAATTGCTTGGCCAAGCTGGCATCCGCAGTGACGATAAAGAACTCCCGGCGGTCGTAAGCCCAATCATAGACAAAACTCCTCTCGGTGTTTCCAGAGCTCAGACGCCGGCCATCTTGCCCGCGCAATAGTGACGATAGAGGACTTCCACGATTTCGCGCGCCGCAATGTCCGCGATTGAATAATACGCAAACTGTCCACGCCGCTCGACGGCCACAAGGCCATGCAGACGCAACCGCGTCAAATGTTGAGACGTCAAGCTTTGCTGCGCGCCGATCGCCTCGGAGATCTCGCTGACAGTCTTTTCTCCATCCATAAGCAGGCACAAAATCATCAAACGATGCGGGCTACCGATGGATTTGAGCAGCTTGGCCGCCTCTAAAGCCGCCGCGCGCATCGCATCGAGAAAGTCACCATCCGGGGCTCCCATGGCTTCTGGTTCAACCGAACCATCACTTTCCAATACCACGTCGTTCTTCTCCCGTGCCACCTGCAACTAATATTGGGGGCTCGCGTTCGCCGGTCACGGCGGCCTTTGGCGCCACTCGAACGCCATGTGAATATGTGGCTATACTTGCTCCCGTGGCAAATGCACCGTCCAGCGCGATAACGTGCACAAACGGACGGTCGCCTCCATGCCAGCATGAGTATTGGAATTGGACCGATCTAAAGGTCGAATTTCACTGCGAAAAATATCTTTCCAGGCTGTCAAGCCGAGGTTAACGCGCCGCACTATATTATGGCCAAGAAATTCGGCCCACTGATATGCGCTTAGCTTGAAAAACAAGGCACCTTCGGCTGGCACACATAATTCCGCATGGTGGAGAACCAACTGATGTTGTTTGTTGTCGTCCTCGTAGCAGTGCTGTGGGTCCTTGCGATCCGACGCGCCCCTCTGACGGTCTGGGCGGGTGTAATTGCTATTGCAACTTTTCTGGCGCAATCCGACCTGATTGACGGTGTTGCCCGCGCACCGGAGTTTGGAGCCACCCAGCTGCTCGCCTGGATTCCAGCCATCGTGCTGGCCCTGCTGACGTTGCCCGCTGTGCGCCGTGCCGTGTTGATCAAACCGGCTTATGGCCTCCTCAAAGGCACACTCCCCAAAGTCTCGGACACAGAAACGCAGGCGCTTGAAGCCGGCACCGTCGGCTTCGACGCTGAATTGTTCTCCGGCCGTCCGGATTGGGACAAACTACGTGGCCTTCCTCCAATCGTGCTGACAAACGAGGAGCAGGCCTTTCTTGACGGGCCAACTGAAGAACTCTGTGGGATGATCGATGATTGGCGGATACGCTTCACCGAGCGCGAAATTCCCCAGGAAATCTGGGATTTCGTAGCCCAACACGGCTTCCTCGGGATGCTGATCTCCAAGGAGCATGGCGGGCTTGGCTTCTCCGCCCAGGCCCAGTCGCTTATTCTCGGAAAAATCGCATCACGCTCGCCGGATGTCTCCACAATCGTCATGGTCCCCAACTCCCTGGGCCCAGGCGAACTCATCGAAAAATACGGGACCACCGAACAGAAACATCACTATCTTCCGCGCCTCGCAAAGGGTGAGGAGATCCCTTGCTTCGCGCTGACGGGCCCAACGTCGGGCTCCGATGCGGCCGCGATGCGTGACATCGGCCACGTCTGCCGCGGCCTCTACAAAGGCCAGGAAGTCCTGGGCATCCGGCTCAACTGGGACAAGCGCTACATTACGCTCGGCCCCAAGGCGACGCTGCTGGGCCTGGCATTCCGGCTATTCGACGAAGACAACTTGCTCGGTAAAGGCACCGATGTCGGCATAACCCTAGCGTTGATCCCTACCTCACACTCAGGTGTAGAGATCGGCCGTCGACATCTGCCTTGCGGTCAGGCTTTCCCCAACGGTCCGACCTGGGGCAAGGACGTGTTCATTCCCATAACCTGGGTAATCGGCGGGCAAGCGCAAGCCGGCAATGGCTGGCGCATGTTGATGGAATGCCTTGCCGCGGGCCGCGCTATTTCACTTCCGTCCTCCGCAACGGCCGGAACAAAAGCGATGTTGCGTCTCACGAGCGCCTACGCACGCATTCGCAAACAGTTTGGCGTTCCCATAGCCCGTATGGACGGCATCGGTGAACCGCTCGCGCGATTGGTCGAGTCCGCCTATGTCAACGAAGCCGGACGTGCCGTAACGGCTGCCATGGTATCGCGCGGTGAACGACCCTCCGTGATTTCCGCGCTGATGAAATACCAGACCACCGAACGCATGCGTCGCGCCGTCAATGATGCGATGGACATCCACGGTGGTCGTGCGATCTGCGATGGGCCACACAATTATCTGCTCTCACCCTATCAGATGGTCCCCGTGGGGATCACCGTTGAGGGGGCTAATATCCTTACGCGCACATTGATCACGTTCGCGCAAGGCGCGTTGCGCTCGCACCCGCATCTCTACGATGAAGTCAAGGCGATCCAGAATCCGGATCGTGCTGCGGGGCTCAACGCCTTCGACAAAGCCTTCTGCGGACACATCTCGTTCACGATCTCAAACATCGCTGGCGCTTTGTTCCACAACCTCACCTTCGGCGCGTTCGCTGGAACGCCAGACAACGTCGGCATGCGCGAACGCTGGTATCGCCAAGTCTCCCGCCAGAGCCGAAACTTCGCCCTGTTGGCCGACATGATGGTCATATCTCTCGGCGGCGGGTTGAAAACGCAGCAAAAACTAACCGGCCGCATGGCCGATGCGCTCTCTGAACTTTATTTGGTTTCGTGCGTACTGAAACGCTTCGAGGATGATGGCCGCCCGCCGAGCGACAAACCTCTCGTTGAGCTGGCCGCCCGCAACGGGTTGTTCCGTTGCCAGGAAGCCTTGATCGGCGTGATCGACAACTTCCCCATGATGCCGATGCGGTTCATTCTGAGCGTTCTGGTCTTCCCGTTCGGCCGTCCCTACCGCCCGGCATCGGACCGTCTCGCGAAAAGCATCCTGCCGCTCGCTCTTGAGCCGGGTGAAGCGCGCGATCGCCTGACGCGCTACATCTACGTCAGCGATGATGCCGATGATGCAGGCGGATTGCTCGAGGTTACCCTCACAAAGGTCATCGCGGCCGAACCTGCAGAAAAGAAGCTGGAACGTGCTATCCGCGCCGGAACGGTCCGTCGCTATCACGGACTGGATTGGTACGCCGAAGCCGTCAGCAAAGGCGTTCTGACCCAAGCAGAAGCCGATCAACTCCGCGATGCGGATCAACACGTCGCTCGCGCGATTGCGGTTGACCACTTTGACCCTGCCGAACTCAAACCCAACTATGAAGTAGCTGACCGCAGTGAATCGCGGCTGGCGTCCAGAGCGGCCGAGTAAGCGTGGCCAAGGAGAACGACAGCAAATGACGACCGAAACAACTGCGGCGGATCTGACTGGACTTAAGGACTGGCGCTTCGAAGTGGACTTCGAAGGAATCGCCTGGGCCATCTTCGACCGCGAGAATGAATCGGCTAACGCGCTAGGGCGCCGCCCCCTCGAAGAACTTGGCGAAATCATCGATCGCGTCCAATCCGGTGCGCGCGAAGGCACGATCCGCGGTCTTGTGATCATGTCCGGCAAGCAGAAGAGCTTCATTGTCGGAGCCGACATTCGCGAATTCGCCGACCTCAAAACCGAACAGCAGGTGATCGAGGCGCTAAAGCCGGTCAATACGTTGCTCGATCGTATTGAGGCAATGTCCGTTCCGGTCGTCGCGGCCATCCACGGTGTGTGTGTGGGCGGTGGGTTGGAGCTGGTCCTCGCGTGCCACTACCGCATCGCCACGCGCGACGATGCGACCCGTGTAGGCTTCCCCGAGGTCAAGCTCGGGATCTTCCCGGGCTTCAACGGAACCGCACGCTCGATCCGACAAGCCGGCGCGCTCAATGCCATGCAGGCGATGCTGAAGGGCTCGATGATCCGCGCCAGCGCAGCGCGCGCTCAAGGCTTCATCGATCAACTCGTCGAAAGTCGCGGAGCTCTGCGTTGGGCAGCCCGCAAAGCCGTTCTTCAGAACCGCAAGTCGAAGGCCAAAGGAGGCTTCGCCGGCTTGTTGGCCAAATGGCCAGCCCGCGGATACCTAGCTGGCAAAATGCGTTCCGAAACAGCCAAGAAGGTTCGGGAAGACCACTACCCTGCTCCCTTCCGATTGATTGATCTGTTTGAGCGCTACGGCGGCAGCTACGCTGATATGAAGCGTGAAGAAAGCCCCGCGTTCGCTCCTTTGATGGTGTCGGACACGTCGCGCAATTTGCGCCGTGTCTTCTTTCTTTCCGAAGCATTGAAAGCGCAGGCTCCCAAGCAATCTTCCTGGAGGCCGATGCGCGTCCACGTTATCGGTGCCGGCACTATGGGCGCTGATATCGCCGGATGGTGCGTGGCATGCGGCATGGAGGTTACGCTGCAGGATCTGTCGGTAAGTCAGATCGAAAAGGGCATCGCTGCACAGAGCAAGCTGTTCAAGCGAAAATTCCGGACCAAAGCGCAGCAAGACGCTGCAAAGGCTCGTTTGATCGCAGATCCCGACGGGCGCGGTGTACCTCGCGCCGATGTCATCATCGAAGCCATCATCGAAAAGCTCGAAATCAAACAAGCGCTGTTCAAGGAACTCGAAGACAAGGTCAAGCCTGACGCCCTGCTTGCTTCCAATACATCGTCCCTCAAAATCGAGGATATTGCCGCGACGATGGCCGACCCGGGCCGTCTCGTCGGTATCCACTTCTTCAACCCGGCCGCGCAGATGCCTTTGGTCGAAGTCGTTCGCGGTGAAATGAGCCGCCAGGGCGAAGTCGACAAGGGTGCGATCTTCGTTGCTGCGATCGACAAGTTCCCGCTCGTTGTGAAGTCAGTCCCAGGCTTCCTCGTCAACCGTGTTCTCGCACCCTACATGATGGCTGCTATGGCTCGCGTCGATGCGGGTGAGGATAAGGAAAAAATCGACGAAGCCGCGCGCGCTTTCGGAATGCCTATGGGCCCCATCGAATTGGCCGACACAGTCGGGCTCGATGTCTGCGCGAGCGTTGGCCAAATTCTGGGCCTTGGCGACGAAGTCTCTGGCGCCGCCAAACTCGTCAAATCCGGCAAACTCGGCAAGAAGACCGGACGGGGCTACTACGTCTGGAAAGACGGCAAACCCGAAAAGTCCAACGACAAACGTTGGGACAAGGCCGATATCAAGAAGCTCGGCCGTGAACTCGTTGAACCGTTGATCGCGGAAGCGGAACGAGCGCGCGATGACCACATCGTCGCCAATGCCGACCTTGTCGATGCCGGTGTGATCTTCGGAACTGGTTTCGCTCCGTTCCGAGGCGGCCCGCTACATTTCAGGGCAAGCGAACAGGCGGAAGCCGCCGCACGCGACGCTGCCGAGTGACCATAGTTATGATCCTTTTGGAGGCCCCACCCCAATGAGCAAAACGCTACGCCGAGTCGCCATCATCGGCGGCGTCAGAATTCCGTTCTGTCGTTCGGGGACGCTGTACGCTGATCTGTCCAACCTCGACATGATGACAGCAGCTCTTTCCGGCCTCGTCGATCGATTCAATCTGAAAGGGGCCCATGTCGACGAAGTCGTCGGCGGGGCCGTTGTCACGCATGCCAAGGATTGGAACCTGGCCCGTGAAGCGGTGCTGAGCACGACCCTCGCGCCATCCACACCGGGCATCACCATGATGCAGGCATGCGGCACAAGCCTGCAGGCGGCAATGGGGATAGCCGCCAAGATTGCGGCAGGTCAGATCGAGAGCGGCATTGCTGTGGGATCAGATACAACCTCAGATCCGCCTATCGTCTTCAGCAAGAAGTTTGCGCGCCGTATGACCGAGATGGCCGGCAAGAAGACGGTCATGGAGCGCTTTAAGGTGTTTAGCGGCTTTCGGCCTGGTGAACTCGTACCGCAGCCGCCGCAAACCAGCGAGCCACGGACGGGCCTTTCAATGGGTCAGCACTGCGAACTTATGGCCAAGAAGTGGGAGATCCCTCGGGTCGAGCAGGATGAGCTGGCCTACGAAAGCCACAAGCACGCAGCCGAAGCCTATGTGTCTGGTTATATGGACGATTTGGTCGTGCCCTGCGCCGGCGTTTTTCGCGACAACAACATTCGAGAAGATATCAGCCTCGATAAGCTCGCGACTCTGAAAACCGCTTTCGACAAATCCGACACCGCAACGTTGACAGCAGCCAACTCCACCCCCCTGACCGATGGAGCAGCAGCTGTGCTCCTCGCATCGGAAGAATGGGCGGCTGAACGCGGCTTGCCAATCCAAGCTTATCTCGTCGACGCGCAACACATCGGTAATGACTTCGTATCCGGCGACGGTCTTCTCATGGCGCCAACGATCGCGGTGTCCAAGCTGCTTGATCGTAACGGCCTCACGCTTCAGGACTTCGACTTCTACGAGATCCATGAAGCCTTCGCGGCCCAGGTTCTCGCCACACTCAAAGCCTGGGAAGATCCGGAATATTGTAAAAACGTACTTGGCAAAGATGCGCCTCTAGGGTCCATCGATCGCACCAAGCTCAACGTCAAAGGCTCATCCATCGCCGTGGGGCACCCTTTTGCCGCGACCGGGGCACGTATCATGGCCAACCTCGCCAAGCTGCTCGATCAGAATGGCGGCCGCGGATTGATCTCGGTTTGCACAGCCGGAGGTATGGGCGTGGCGGCGATTCTGGAAAGCCCCAAAGCGAAAACGATGGACGTAGCAGCCTGATAACGTTTCAACACTCCCGTTTCGCATGCCACGCCGCAATGCGAGACGGGACCGTCATAATGCGCTAAGCCCTCTGCTCGAAGACATCTACGAGCACAACGACGGAAGAGGGCACCATGGCGGGCAGCGAGGACAAACACGCCAAGCAGATCGCCGCGGCGACCAATCTCGTAAAGCGCTTGGCGAACCGCCTCAACATGGATGCCAGTGTGCGACTGTGGGATGGTTCACGCCATCCCCTCGGCCAGAACGTTACGAGCGATTTCGAAATTAAAATCGCCTCGCCAGGCGTGATCACCTCGATCCTGCGCCGGCCGACGCTGGACACCATCATCCGCCAATACGTCAATAAGGGCATCGACTATTCGGGCGGTTCGCTCATCGACTTTGGGGCGAACCTCAACAAAGGCAATCGCTCAGCCAAACTAACGGCCATGGATATCGCCAAGGTTATCGCCCAGTTGCGTCCATTTCTCTTCGCCTCTAGCGAGCCGCCGCCCGAGGAAGGCGCCTTCGGCGGCAACATCACCGGAGCAAACCGCGCTGCTGGCGAAAACAAGGAATTTATCGAATTCCATTACGACCTGACGAATGCCTTCTACGAGCTCTTCCTCGATCCGGAGATGGTCTATTCCTGCGCGTACTTCACGGATTGGACAAACGACCTCGCCACCGCGCAGCATGACAAGCTGGACATGATCTGCCGCAAGCTGCGTCTAAAGCCCGGCGACAGGTTCCTGGATATCGGCTGCGGCTGGGGCGCGCTCGTAGCGCACGCAGCAAAAAACTACGGCGTTACCGCCCACGGCATTACGCTTTCCGTCGAGCAGTTAAGCCACGCGGAAGAAAAGGTACGCGCCCTCGGGCTTCAGGACCGGGTGACGTTGGAGTTCATCGACTACATCGATCTGACTGGCACGTACGATAAGATCGCATCGGTCGGCATGTACGAGCATATCGGTCTCGATAACATTCCGACTTACATGCGCAAGATTCGTTCACTGCTAAGCGAAGACGGATTGTTCCTGAACCACGCCATCTCCCGGCGCGCAAAGAAACGCCGCAACCTTTGGCCGGATCGCTTGCGTCCCGAACAGCGCGCCCTTGCAAAGTACATCTTTCCTGGTGGGGCCCTCGACGACATCGGCAACACTGTTCAGCAGATGGAGCGCGCCGGCTTCGAAGTTCAAGATGTCGAAGCCTGGCGCTTGCACTACGCGCGCACCTGCACCCTATGGCATGATCGGCTCATCGCCCAAAAAGACGCGGCGATCGCCATCGTCGGCGAAGCGAAATATCGTATTTATGTCGCGTACTTAGCAGGTTGCGCCATCAGCTTTAACAGGGGAACGGCGCGATTATACCAGACGCTTGCTTCGAAGTCGGCGAAGCGTCCACCGGCACTGCCGCCCACCCGAGCCGACCTTTACCGGTGATAGGCATAAAGAACGCCCCTGTTCGGACTACTCAGTTCGCTGCGCGGCGCTGACGTTCTTCCTCCTTGAGCTCCTTTTTGGAAAGTTTACCGATGAGCGTCTTCGGCAATTCCTCGCGGAACTCGATAACGGAGGGCATCTCAATCTTTGAGAGCTTGGGCTCAAGGAACGTCATAAGATCTTCTTCGGTAACCTCGGCGGCATCCCTGAGTTTGACGAAGGCCTTAGGCGCTTCACCCCGATAGGAGTCTTCGATGCCGATAACGGTGACTTCGACAACATCGGGATGCGCATAAATCGCATCCTCCACGCGGCGCGGGTAAACGTTGAAACCCGAGCAGATGATGAGGTCTTTCATCCGGTCCACGATGGAAAAGCGGCCATCCTCATCCATTCGCGCAACATCGCCGGTCCTCAGAAAGCCGTCCTTGGTGAAGACCTTTTCCGTCTCTTCGGGGTTCTTCCAATAGCCCATCATGACTTGGGGGCCCTTGACGCACAGCTCGCCCTTCTCGCCTGTCGCAACCTCCCGCTCGGGATCATCGACATCACGTAGCGAAATAATGGTCGCTGGAACCGGTAACCCAATCGAATTGCTCCGAGCCGTCCCATCGATGGGATTGCACGTCACAACAGGAGAGGTTTCCGACAAGCCGTAGCCCTCAACGAGAGGACAACCGCACAGCTCTTCAAATCGCGTGCGCACCTCCAAGGGCAACGCCGCCCCCCCCGAGATGCAATATTTCAGCGAACTGAGATCGTAAGAGCTCAATTTCGGATGGTTAATAATAGCATTGAAGAGCGTCGGCACTCCCGGCATGACCGTCGGTTTGCTCGAGTGAATTAACGCTAGCGTATCGTTCAGACGAAAACGGGCCATAATGATCATGGACGCCGCCGTCTTCACCGCCACGTTCATCACCGCCGTCATGGCGAACACGTGGAAAAACGGCAAAACGGCGAGAAAACGTTCCTCACCGTGCGCTAACACCGGACCCCAGTCACTGACTTGCAGTGTATTGATGTAGATGTTGGCATGGCTGAGCATGGCGCCTTTGGGTACGCCGGTTGTGCCACCTGTGTACTGGAGGACCGCGAGTTCCTTGTCGGGATCAATCTCGCGAAGCACGGGCTTTCCGCCAGGTTTCCTGACGTCGGCATCCAGAAGAATCTTATCGCTGACCGGTGAAGCCGTTGGACGGGCCAGATCGTGCCACTTGAAAAGCTTGAAAAGCGCCGCTTTCGTCGCAGGCAATAATCCAGGGAACGACCCCACCACCGCCTGCTTCAGTGTTCCATTGCTGATCAGCGCCTCGACTTTGTCGAACAGAATGCGCAGATCCAAGGTGACCATGATCTCGGTATCGCTATCGACCACCTGCGCACTGAGCTCTTCGACCGTATAAAGCGGGTTATAGTTAACAACCACGCCTCCAGCCTTCAGGATGGCAAAATAGTAAACGATATACGTAGGCGAGTTCGGAAGCAGGAGACCAACTCGGCTCCCAGCCCCGACGCCAAGAGCCTGCAGGCCCGCCGCGGTTTCGTCTACAAGCTTGCTAATTTCACCGTAGGTAAGCTTTCGACCCAAAAAATCGGTACAGATATTCTCAGGATGAGACGAGGCAGCCTCGTCCAAAAGCACGTAAATTGGCGCGCTCTTGTACGTTCGGTACCAGTCGACATTCTCTGGATAGCCCTTCAACCACGGCCATTCAGCCTTGGATTGAGGTGATACTGCGACATCATGGCTCGTCATTGCTGGTTTTCACTCCCCGCGCAGACGGCTAAGTCCTATGACCGGAATATCCTTCAGGTCTGCAACAAGCCGTAGTAGGCGTAAAGGATATTGCCACGGGCCTACTGAAGGAATAGCTAAGCATTCATACAATACGTTTCCATCGGCGAACGCCATCAGCAGAGCTGATCGTGCCTGCATCGGGAACGTGGACGTAACGTGCGATACAGAACCGGCACGCATCTTGCGATATCGTCATCGTGGCCGCCATAATGACGGTCACGAAGGTAAGGTCGGTCGCGGCTAGACTTGCTCGGCGATTGCGTATATGTCACGCCGCAGCTGTCATAGTCCTGGGCCTTCAACTGTCAGAAACCGAAATTTAAGGGTCCCCTTGTTTAAAGACTTAGGGGAGGAGAGCGAGATGGACGAAGTCGCATCGAAAATTGTCGATATTCTGAAGAAGCATATGAAGGAGCCGAGAGACGATATCGCACTCTCGACAGAACTTCAGGACTTGTCGATCGAGTCATTAGATCTCGCGATGATTGTTTTCGATATCGAAGACACCTTCGGTATTGAGATCCCCTACAACGCCAATGAAGACGTCGAAGACTTTAAGACAGTCGGCTCTGTTGTCGATAAGGTCCGCGCGCTCGTCGAAGCCAGCAGCGGTGGTGCTGCAGCTGCGAAGGCTTGACCTGTCCGTGATCTCCGCATTCACGCGTGAAGGCGGAGTTCCCTGACGGACTCGTCGCGCCACGGCGCGCCAAACCATGTTAGCGCTATTGTACGGGGTTCGCTTTTTAACGGGTCCTGCGCCGGAGAATTGGAAAAACAATGACTGAAACGAACGGCAGGCGCCGCGTCGTCGTGACCGGTACTGGAGTCGTGACTCCGATTGGTACCACCGTCCCAGAGTTTTGGGATTCGATGAAGCAAAGCAAGTGCGGCGTAAGCGAGCTTGGCGGCTTCCCGTTAGAAGATCTCAAAATCCTGATCGCGGCCCAGATCAAGAATTTCGACCATAAGGCCCGTCTGAAGCACTTCAGCCGTGACAAGATCATCATGCACGCTGACCGCTACTCCTGGTTCGCGGGTGCGGCGGCAGATGAAGCCGTCAAGCAATCGGGCCTCGAGATGCCCGTCGCTGACCCGTACCGGACGGCATGCATCATCGGCTCCGGTGCCGGAGGCCTAACCACCTACGAAGAGGCCTATCGAAATCTCTTCATCCACAACAAGCGCGCGACCCATCCACTGACACTTTTGCGGATCATCGGTTCGTCGGCAGCAGCGCACGTCGGTATCGAATACGGCATCAAGGGCCCGACCTTTGCGACGTGTTCGGCTTGCTCCACAGCAACCCACGCAATCGGCTTGGCGCTTGAATATATCCGTCGCGGCGTTGTCGACGTCGCAATCGCTGGCGCTTCCGAATCCGTCATCAACTACGGCACCATGAAAGCCTGGCAGGCCCTTCACGTTCTGTCGCCGGAAGGCTGCTTCCCGTTCGACAAGAAGCGCAACGGTACGGTGCTCGGAGAAGGCGCCGGTATCCTCGTCATTGAAGAGCTGGAGCACGCCCGCAAGCGTGGCGCGAACATCCTGGCTGAGATCGTTGGATACGGCAGCACTTCGGACGCCCGCGATATGGTCAACCCCGGAGTCGAAGGCCCGAGCGAAGCCATGCGTCTCGCACTGCTTGACGCGGAGCTTGAGCCGGAAAAAATCGACTATCTCAACGCGCATGGCACGGCGACCGCCATCAACGACGAAAACGAGACGAACGCCATCAAGCAAGTATACGGCGATCACGCCCGTAAGCTGGCAATCTCGTCGACGAAATCGATGCATGGCCACCCGCTAGGTGCGGGCGGTGGCATCGAAGCTGTCGCGTGCATCAAGGCAATGGAAGAAAACTGGGTCCCGCCGACGATCGGTCTGACCGATCCAGATCCAGCCTGCGATCTCGATTACGTGCCCAACAAAGGCCGCGAAATGGAGGTCACATACACAATGTCGAACTCCTTCGCCTTCGGCGGCCTGAACGCGGTTCTGGTCTTCGGCCCAGCACCGGCTGCCTGACGATCACGCGCAGATAACGTGGCCGGGCAGCTGCTCGGCCACAACTTCTGGGATAGCCGGTCATGCCGACGAACTTCCTGCGTTCGCGCGACAAGCCCCCACGTCCCCAGCCCAAACCAACCTCGCGCGCACCACGCATCATTGAGATAACTGCGGGTAAAGCCAAACTCCGCGCCCAACTGCTCGATACACCGGGAGCGGACCGCATCTGGGCGGCATTGCCGCTATTCTCGACTGCGGAACGCTGGGGCGACAGCCTTCATTTCGAAATTCCCGTACGCAGTGGCCGGGAACGCAACGCGCGGTTAAACGGAGAACATGGCTACATATACTTCTGGAGCCATGAAGAACGCCTCCTAATCCCGTTCGGCCAAACCCCCATCTCGCGCTCGGGCGAAATCCGCCTCCCCTCCCCCTGCAACGTTCTGGCGCGGGCCATAGACGACACATCCGTATTGCAGAGCGTGACGCCCGGTGAGAAGGTAACAATCAAGGCCGCAGCGAACGGCTGAAATCAGCGTGACGTACTTGGGAGGGTTCGATGCGCGAAATTCTCATCCGTTCGGGAGAGGTGGCGATCCGCGCACGCCTCCTCGACACACCGACCGCTAATCGGATCTGGGAAAACCTGCCGATATACGCCAACGCCCGCACCTGGGGCGAAGAAATCTACTTTGAAGCCCCAGTTGAAAATGTCCGCGAGCCTGACGCACGGGACGTCGTGGAAGCCGGTGAGATCGCCTTTTGGCCAGACGGCGTCGCCATCGCAATCGGCTTTGGGCCGACCCCCATTTCCCGTAAGGGTGAAATCCGACTCGTTAGCCCATGTAACATCTGGGCCCAGGCTCTGGACGACGTGCGCCAATTGCGCGGCGTACATGCAGGCGAGCATATTGCGATCATCGAAGCCGATAGCTGAAGCCACTACTCAATGAGAAGCGACAGACGCTCTTTGAGCTCTTCGGCAAGCTTGTCGAGCGGATTGACGTCGAGCGGCTCTATGGCATCAAGGACGTCCAAAAAGCTATCAGGATTCAATTGAGCAATCGGAAGCTGCTTGGCCCAGCCATTGGCTGAAAGCCATTCCCGGTACGAAGCCTCGTTTGCCGGTAGAGCCCACCCACGTGGCGTGACCGATACAACCGGACGGCGCATCCACACGCACTCGGAAAGCATCGTGCTTGAATCCGCAGTACAGACGATAACTTCGGAGTCGGTCAGCAAGGGTCCAAGAGTGCCCGGTCCCACCTGCCTGATATCGATGAACTGCTGCACCGCCCTTTGCGGTCCCGTCATCCCGGCAAGCATTCCCGACACGAGATCCGGCGTTCTCGGCGCATTAGAAACGATCCAACGCGTCCCCCAGAGTTCTGCACACTCGGAAATGAACACCAGAAGCTCTCGCCAGTCTTCATCCGTGTAGCGCACCGTTCCCGCATCTCCACCAATGATGAGACCCGCGACACGTGGAAAGTCCCCTGGCGCTCGAACGGGCCTTGACCCTGCTGCTTCCGCTTCGTCCGGATTGTTCGAACTGGGCTTCAAAGTCATCAGGCGGTTGGGGCCCTTCGCCTGCTCCGCGTAAGATGTAAGCACGAGCGAGAAGTCGCTCGGGCGATAACGGCGCAGAGAACCATAGAAAACATTCGCAGCACCCGTCACACGTGCAGCGGAGATATTGGCCGCCAATGTATCTCCGCCAGCAGACACGATAAGGTCGGGAGAGCCCAAGGCATGCGCGTCAACGCCATAAACCCGACGCAGGATTTGCTCAGGCGATACGCCATAATTGACGAGGTAGGAGAGCGCACGCGCAGGTAACCACCAGGGACGCTCAACCTGCATGCGCCGAAGATTGACCTCGCGTACCTGCGCAATCGCGGTCACGATGCCCTCTGACAGGGAATAATGGCCCGGCCGGCCATCCGATAAGATCAGGGCTTCGAGCGCGCGCATCGCATCCCCGGTTTGCTTCACCAATCGAGGTCGACTTGGAAAACGCCGTTGGGGAAGCCCAAAGGCAGGCAGCGCGTGGTGGGCCCGGCAGGATTCGAACCTGCAACCAGACGGTTATGAGCCGCCCGCTCTAACCGTTGAGCTACGGGCCCCTCCATTACGCCGAAAGCGGGTTCTTAGCAGACTTGCGCGTAGCGCTAAATGCCTCTTGAGCCCTCTTTTTGTGCCAATCGTCGTTATTATTCATTCGACGACAATAATCGAGGACAACATGACCCTGTCACAGCGCCAAATTGCCACTTTTGCAGCCGCCGTCCTGTTCTTCGGCATGACTGCCATTTCCCCATCCAAGGCCGACGATATGAAACGCACTGTCACTGTCTCAGCCTCCGCCTCGGTTGAGGTCGATCCTGACGCCGCCAGCATCATGAGCGGTGTCGTCAGCGAAGCTGCCACCGCCCGGGAGGCGCTCGATACGAACACGAAGAGCATGAGCAACCTGATTGACGGGCTGAAGGCTGCTGGCATCACTGACAAAGACATCCAGACATCCAACTTCAGCATACATCCACGTCACGAGCATAACCCCAAGGATGGTGGGCCTCCCAAACTTGTCGGCTACAGCGTCAACAACTCCGTCAACGTACTCGTCCGTGACCTGCCTAAGCTCGGTGAAATCCTGGACCTTATGGTTTCTCTCGGCGCCAATCAGATGCAGGGGATGAACTTTATCGTCACCAACGCAGAGACGTTGAAGGATGACGCCCGTCGCGAGGCTATCGCAAACGCGCAACGTCGCGCCAAGCTCTATGCCACGGCCGCCGGAGCCAAAGTCGGGGACGTCGTCCGCATTTCCGAAGACGTCTCCTCAGAAGAGGGCGGACCGCGCCCGATGTTCCGCGCCGCAAAGATGGCCTCAGCCGTTCCTGTCGCGCCAGGCCAGGAAACTCTGGAAGCACGCGTTACGGTGACGTGGGAACTCGACTGAAAGAACTGAGAAGGTCCGAAGCGATGTTGCGGGTTGAATTGGACCGCGACATCGCTATCGCAACTTAAATGAGGCTGATGACTTCCGCGGAGCTGCCATTGTCCTCAACCCCGGGCTGCAGGGCCCAGTCTGTGAAATTACGCATCTCCCCGGCTGACCGTAGCCGGCGAAGACCTTCAAAGTCGATCGTCGCAGACACCCAACCCGGAGAATTCAAGCCGCCCTCCGCCAACGCACCACTATCCGACACCCCATGTTCGGAAGGCACGAAAATACCAGCCGCACCATTGTTGCGATCGACCGCAGGAGACCACGGCGCGTCACCAATCGTCGGGCTCGTCACACAGGCAATCTGATTTTCCAACGCGCGGGCAAGCGCGCCCGTACGGACCCGATGATAGCCCGAAACGAATTCCGTACAGGAAGGAACAAGCAACAACTCAGCGCCGGCGGCGGCCATAGACCGCGCAATGAGCGGAAATTCACTGTCGTAACAAATCACGATGCCGACTCGCCCCAACGAAGTCTCAAACACACGAGCGGGACCACCCGAAGAGATGCCCCAATCGCGTTCGAACGGCGTCATCATGAGCTTCGTCTGTTCGCCAATATTGCCGTCCGGCGTCACCAACTGAGCGGCATTGAGATAGCGCTCATCTGAGCCTATGACGGGGCCGCTGCCAACAAGGATATGAACGCCATGTTCTTTTGCGAGCGCTGCGTGGAAGGCAACTCGCTCGCCGGCCATCTCCGCGACGGCAGCAAGGCTACGCCGCAAATCGCTAGCGACTTCAATCCCGTGAATGGCGGCCTGCTCCATCGCCGCATATTCAGGGAACAACAACAACTCAGCGCCGCTGTTGGCGCCATCCGCCACCCACTCTGCAACCTTGTCTTGCCATTCGAACAAGCTCTTGGGCTCGCCAATCGGATATTGCGCCGAGGCGACGGTCAGCGTTTTACGGAATGTCATGTCAGCGCCTTCACCCAAAATTGCATCGGCTTTGAGGTCTCCTCGTCCTCGCCGATATCCTTCCAGGAATAGTGCGCTACGAGCCCTTCTACCGGGGCATAGCCGCGCTTACGCCAGAACGCATCGAGCGGCACATACCCAGGCTCTTTCAACGGATGATTATCGGGACGCACGACACGGCAAAACGTCGAGATATCGAAGCCACCAAGTTTCCTCGCGTGCTCTTCACGGCCATCGAAAAATGCATGCCCAAGACCGTGCCCGCGGTACTCTTTCAGCAGCACTGACTCTCCGCAGTAAAACACTTTCGAAATATCGTACCCTGCGGACTCGAAGGGCTCAATGAACTCAGCATCGGTCTCGACCATGGGCGAGGCCGTGGACGCCCCGACCACTTTGTCGCCGTCACGGGCAACAATGCAGACCGCGCCACGACCCGCGGCGAACTTGGCCAGATACTCTTCCTCATAGGCCGCTGAGCCCTCGTAAAGATAAGGCCAAGCCCGGAATACGGCGATCCGCAAGCGCGCCAGATCCGGCAGTACTGATTTCAACTGATCGCCGGTCAGAGAATCGACAGTCAGGTTCATATCCGCAGCTTCTGTGGTCTATTGTTGGCATCGCATATAACAACGGTCGGCTGCCAGTTGCGGGCTTCACGTTCTTCCATTTGAGCGTAAGCACAGATGATGAGCTTGTCGCCCACACAAACGAGGCGCGCGGCCGCACCGTTCAGACCGATGACACCGGAACCCGGAGCGCCTTCAATGACGTAGGTGGCAAAGCGATTGCCGTTATCGATGTCATAGATCTCCACGCGCTCGTTGAGCAAAAGCCCGGCCGCTGCAATCAACTCTGGATCGATCGAGATCGATCCTTCGTAGTTGAGGTCGCATTCCGTAACGGTGGCGCGATGCAGTTTGCATTTCAGCATCGTAACGAGCATAGGCAGGCTCCGTGATGGCGAGGCTCTGGCTGGAACGTCAGCCGGCAACCTGCGCGATCCAATCTGTGAGGTTGTAATACGTCGTAACGCGCGCGATTTTCCCCGCCCGCACTTCAAAAAAAGTCCCCGCCGGCAACCGGTAGGTTTGACCCTTGGCCTCTGGCAGACCCTGGTCAGTATTGAGATAGGTGCCAACGACGTTAAATTCAGCCGCGGCCCGGGTACCATCGCGTCCGACCATGACAGCGACGTCTTCGAGCTGCTCGCGATAGTGATGCGCCATACGCGCGTTGAATGCGGCAAACTTCTCTTTACCTTGACGCCGCTCGCCCTGGTTAACGTCGTGAATGACGTCATCCGTCAGGAACGAAAGCATCGTGTCAGAATCACCGGCATTAAACGCGTCATAATAGCGGCGGATCAAAGCAGCCGTCTCTTGGCGAGCGGCGGATTGCGCTGCATTGTCGCTCATCGGCGATTGTTCTCCCATGCGATATGCTGAAAATCGAAACTCTGCTTAGCAGCCACGCTCGTCCTGGCCAAGTCATGAAGCGCCGCAGTTATCCGGCGAAGTAAAGATGGCGATCTTGCACACAGTGCCACCACGCGCTATCTGCAGACGCATGAGAACAGAAATCGAACCTGGGGATCACGACGTGGCCCAACCAGCAAGCGGAATCACCGTCGCCGCCCTATACAAGTTTACCGCAATCGAAGATTGCTCCGCACTCCGCGATCAGCTGTTCGCCCTGTGCGAGCGCGAGGCGATACGGGGCACCCTGCTTCTTGCATCGGAAGGCCTCAATGGAACCGTTGCCGGAACCCGGCAAGCGATAGACCGCCTCTTTGCTGCGATCCGGGCGGTTCCTGGATGCGACGATGTCGAGTGGAAAGAGTCGCCAGCCGCCACGCAGCCCTTCAAGCGCATGAAGGTGCGCCTCAAGCGCGAGATCGTGACAATGGGCGTTGAGGGTATCGACCCACGCACGACGGTGGGCACGTATGTCGATCCTGCCGACTGGAACGAGCTGATATCTGATCCGGAAACGATCCTGATAGATACCCGCAACGACTACGAAGTCGCGATCGGAACATTCACACGCGCCATCAATCCAATGACCCAATCATTCCGAGAGTTTCCAGAGTGGGTCCGCGAAAATCTTGACGCTGGTAAAAAGCCCAGGGTCGCAATGTTTTGCACCGGCGGGATCCGCTGCGAAAAGGCCACCGCTTTGCTCAAACAGCAAGGCTTCGAGGAGGTCTACCATCTCAAAGGCGGCATCCTGAAATACCTGGAGGATGTCCCCGCAGATGAAAGCCTCTGGAAGGGTGAGTGCTTCGTATTCGACGAACGCGTCTCCCTTCGCCACGAATTAAAGGTTGGCTCCTACCAACTGTGCTCCGTCTGCCGGGAACCGATTTCGTCGCCGACCGGCCAGGGTGGAGGTTATGCAACTAAAGAGTGTGAAAAGTGCGCGACTGAGGCTGATCCAGAGCGACTGAATCGCGCAGCGGATCGGCAGCGCCAGATAGATCTCGCAGAAGCTCGCGGTCAGAACCATTTCCAACCAGCACCGTCGAACGCGCGACGCCGATAGCTCGCTTCGCGCTTCCGACACGTATCTTTACACGCCGCAAGACATTATTAATGCTGGGAGAAATCTGATCCCCGGCAGGCCTCCTATGGTCAGATCATGGCCTCAGCTTTGCTTCCTGAAACGCCACCAGATCAATTCAGCACACCGAGCGCCCTTTATGACGCCTGTGGCCGGCAACAGGAGCAAAAAACCGTGGTTCAACACACCGAGCATCCGCGCAGCGTCACGTTTCCGAACAACGACATGTCCCAATTCGGCAAGGGACTGTCCCATTTTCAACATGACTTCCTTTCGTCCGGACTATTCACGGACGAACGTCTCGCGCGCCTGATCGAACGCTATCCGCGCGAATACTATATGATAACCACGATGACCCAGCAGAGTCAGAAGCCGGAATGGCGCAACGGCGACCTCAACGGGGTGTCGGGAGAGTATGCGCTTGAGGCGATCCGCAACGGACGACTCTGGCTCTGCCTCCGTCGCTTCGACCTGATCGCACCGGAATACGATGACCTCGTCGCGGATGCATTCGCCCAGATCGAAAGCATGAACCCCGGTCTCACGACCAGCGGACATAAATCGAGCCTTCTGATCTCGTCTCCCGGCGCACGCGTGCTCTACCACGCCGATATTCCGATGGTTTCCCTCTGGCATTTGCGCGGCCGCAAGCGCGTTTGGCTATACGACCCCAACGACAAGACGCACCTTCCCGACGAAGTCCTTGAAGGGATCATGTTGCGCGAAACCGAAGAGGAAATCCCCTACGACCAGTCATGGGATCAGACAGCTCAAAGTATCGTTCTCGAACCAGGGTACGCCTTGAGCTGGCCGCACAATGCCCCTCACCGCGTTGACAATCTCGAAGGGCTCAACGTCTCCATCACGACGGATTACTTCACGCCGGAGACCAAGCGCCGCTATGGCGTTTACTACACCAATGGCCTGATGCGTCGCCGTCTGGGCGTCAAACCCCGGTCGACCTCAGCGAACGGTATCGGGGCCTATGCGAAATGCGCGGCGGCTCTGGCGGCAAAGAAAGTCGGCGTCAAGGCTGCAACCGAGCGCAGCATGATGCAGACATTCAAACTGAACAAAGAAATGCCCGGCGCGCTCATCGATTTGAGCCCTGCAGAACAGCAAGCCATTACTCAATACTGACGACCAAGATCACTGCCCCCGGAAAGAAATAGGACCGCATTGCGCGGTCCTATTTTTGTTTTGGAGATCGTTGGGTGATGCACGATCAATTGTCGAGGAAGCTACGCAGTTTCCTTGAACGGCTCGGATGCTTCAGCTTACGCAGAGCCTTGGCTTCAATCTGCCGAATGCGCTCACGCGTAACCGAGAACTGCTGACCAACCTCTTCCAGCGTGTGATCAGTGTTCATACCGATACCAAAGCGCATACGCAGAACGCGCTCTTCACGCGGCGTGAGTGATGCAAGCACCCGTGTTGTGGTCTCACGTAGGTTCGACTGAATCGCAGCATCGATTGGCAACACCGCATTGCGATCTTCGATGAAGTCGCCGAGGTGCGAATCTTCTTCGTCGCCAATTGGCGTTTCAAGCGAGATCGGCTCCTTCGCGATCTTGAGAACCTTACGTACCTTCTCAAGTGGCATCGCGAGCTTCTCAGCCAGCTCTTCCGGTGTCGGTTCCCGACCGATTTCGTGCAACATCTGACGCGATGTACGAACGATCTTGTTGATCGTCTCGATCATGTGCACCGGAATACGGATCGTACGAGCTTGGTCCGCGATAGACCGCGTGATCGCCTGCCGGATCCACCACGTCGCGTAAGTCGAGAATTTGTAACCGCGGCGATATTCAAACTTATCGACCGCCTTCATCAAACCGATGTTGCCCTCCTGGATGAGATCGAGGAACTGCAGGCCACGGTTCGTATATTTCTTCGCAATTGAGATCACGAGCCGGAGGTTCGCCTCGACCATTTCCTTCTTGGCTTGGCGGGCTTCCCGTTCGCCCTTCTGCACCGCCTTTACGATGCGCCGAAACTCTGGAATCTCAAGGCCGGTTTCACTCGCCAGCTCGTGAATATCACCGCGTATCACGTCGATCTGGGCACGTTCATTATTGATAAAGTTCGCCCACTTCTTGCCCTGCTGCGCCATGCGGTCGAGCCAAGTCTGGTCGAGTTCGTTACCGAAGTACTCGCCAATAAAGGCCTGCCGTGAAACACCGCAGGAATCGGCGAGCCGCATCAGACGCCCCTCGAAACCAACAAGCCGCTTGTTGATGGCGTACAGCTGCTCAACGAGGCTTTCGATACGGTTGTTATTGAGCGAAAGGCTTTTGACGTCCGTGATGATCTCATCGCGGAGCTTGTCGTAGGCGCGCTGCTGCTGGCTGGAGGCTTGATCACCCGCCACCTGCTGCTCAAGCATCCGATCCTGTTGTTTACGAAGCTTTTTGTAGTTGGACGCAATACGCTCGAAGGTTTCCAGAACCTTAGGCTTCAGTTCGGCTTCCATCGCCGCGAGAGACATGGAGTTCTCGAAGTCCTCCTCGTCTTCTTCGCTCTCGGCTCCTTCAGCGTTCGCTTCGCCTTCGGTTTCTCCACCTTCTTCGGTAGAGCCGTTCGCACTTTCGGCCTCGCCGGCCTCCTTGGCTTCCGGACCTTCGTACGTCGCTTCGAGGTCGATGATGTCGCGCAGGAGAATGCGCCCGTCATTCAACTCGTCATGCCAGATGATGATGGCCTGGAACGTCAGCGGGCTTTCGCAAAGCCCTGCGATCATTGCCTCGCGACCGGCCTCGATGCGTTTCGCGATAGCAATTTCGCCTTCGCGCGAAAGCAGTTCGACCGATCCCATTTCCCGCAGATACATGCGGACGGGATCATCTGTACGCTCGCTAGGTTCAGACTTCGTCTCAGCCCGCGCCGGTACGGCCTGCGTAGTCAGCGCGCGGCTTTCCTCTTCGTCCTCGCCTTCAGATTGCTCTTCACCCTCGCGCTCTTCGGTATCGTCGGACTCGACGACGTTGATGCCCATATCCGCGAGCATCGCGTAAAGGTCTTCGATCTGGTCTGAGGAAACCTCCTCAGACGGCAGAACGGTATTCAGCTCTTCATATGTAACATAACCGCGTGCCTTACCCGCTTTGATGAAGCGCTTGACCGCCTGGTCGGACATATCGAGAAGCGGGCTGTCGCGCTCGATCTCTGCACTCGACGCGTTCGCCTGATCTTCTTCTTTCACATTCGCCATGGTCGCGATTACCCTAGTTGTGTTGGGCCTCGACGACGTTCAGCCGGCCTCGTCGTTGTTGCCGCCAGCTCACGTACGATCGAATCTCGTGTTGAATCCTCGTTTTGGGTCGGAAGTGGCCAAACGATCCCCGAGTACCGCTGACGAAGTGCCGCCTGAATTTCTCGTAGGCTTGCCATCATTCGTCATGCAAGTTCGGTTCCTGTCTTTGCATGGGCGGCCCCTTCGCCCTGAATGTTGACCCACGACTCTCAAGCCTCACTATCCCCCGACTTGACTGGGGAAAGAGCAGGCTCCGCCTCCGTCGACGGTTGCCGCTTGATCTCGCAGATCTGCGCCAATGCTGCGCTGCTGTCTTCTTCGTGCCAAGCCGCACGAAGCGAACTCTGAAGCCCGACTTGGCTCTCATGGAGCGCGAGGGAGTGGCAAAAGCCAGTCTCCACCTCTGCGGCGTCGGCTTCGGGTTCGACAAACTTATCGCACCGGTGCGTAATAGAGCGCTCGACAAGTTCGACGAACTTGTCAAGTCCCAAACAGGTCAAATGAGAACGAAGCTCGTTTCTGTCAAGTGATTTCTCGGTCGCTTGAGCAGATAGAACCCCATCTCTGATCTTCGCCAATCCTTCTGCACTGAACTGAATATCGGCGATTTCCTCGGCGTAATCGGCGACAAGCCACGGATGATTTAACAATGTCCGTATCAGGAGCACTTCTCTCTGCGGGAACCCTCCACCCGCGGCAACCAGCCGGCTTTGCTTCAAACTACTGCTAGCTGCAACGCGGGTTCCTTGTCGAGCAGCCTTACCAGGAGGCCCACTACTCCACTTGCCGGCGGCGGCCGGCGCACCGTAAGCAGGTTTCCGCATACTTCCTGACGCATGCGCAGGCTGCGCACCAGCTCCAGGTTGCGGCCTCCAGGCCTTAAACAACCTATCGCGCATATCGCGTTCATAGTGAGAACGCACCGCGTCATCCGTAATTTGAGCGGTCAACTTGCGGATCTGCAACTCCAGGCCCGCCCGTCGTTCCGGCGTTGACCAATCTCCTGCATCCCACTCGCGGGAGAACAGCACATCGGCAAAGCCCCGTGCCCGCACCATAACGCCTTCAAACCCTTCTCGGCCTGACTGGCGCAACATATCATCCGGGTCGAGCCCATCCGGCATGAACGCGAAAGACAAACTAACTCCAGGCTTCAGATGCGGAAGAGCAGTATCGAGCGCTCGATTCGCCGCTTTGCGCCCAGCGCTGTCGCCGTCGAAGCATAAGATGGGTTCGGGAGCCATCCGCCACAACAGCTGCACCTGTTCTTGCGTCAATGCGGTACCCAACGGCGCGACCGCTTCCTTGACGCCAGCCTGCGCCAAAGCAATCACGTCCATATAGCCTTCGACAACGATGATGCGCGAAGCCTCATGCGCGGCCGGCCTAGCCGCCGCAAGATTGAAAAGAACCCAACCCTTATGAAACAACGGCGTGTCGGGCGAATTGAGATACTTAGCAGGCTGGCCATCATCGAGGGCGCGTCCACCAAATGCGATCACCCGGCTCTTATGATCGGTGATCGGGAACATCACGCGATGGCGAAAACGATCATACGAGGTTGGAATATCCGGCCCGCCGATCAACATTCCCGACGTGATCATCTCACGTTCGGTGAAACCCGCCGCACTTAGATAGGTTTTCAGCCGTGTCCGATCATGAGGCGCATATCCCAAGCGAAACCCGCTGACCGTCGCTTCACTTAGGCCGCGGCGAACAAGATAGCCGCTCGCTTCCCGGCCATCGCGCGTATGCAACTGATCTTCGAAGAACTTCGCCGACGTTTCCAGGAGGCGGTAAAGACGTTCCCGTTCGTCTTCCTGCGCCCGGGATTCGGGATCGCGCGGCGCCGGTTTTGGCAGCGTAACACCCGCTTCTTCCGCCAGACGCTCGACGGCCTCAGGAAACGACAAACCTTCCGTCTTGATCAGAAACGTGAAGATGTCACCATGCTCACCCGAAGCGAAGCAATGGTAGAACCCCTTCTGATCATTCACGAAAAAGGAAGGCGTCTTTTCAGTCTTAAAGGGGGACAAGCCTGCGAATTCACGCCCTTGCTTTTTCAACGCCACCTTGCGCCCAACCACCTGACTGACAGACAGGCGTGAGCGAATCTCATCGAGAATGTGAGGTGGAAAACGCATCAGCGGTATCTCGATCGCAGTTCTCTAACCGTATCGCCCTCAACCTGCCGGGCGAGCCTGCCTGCAGATTTTTTAGCGATCTCGATTTTCCCCTTGATTGAGGCGCGACATCGCCTTCAACCCCGCTTGCAGCGCTCGCGTCATCCGCACCAACGCGCAGATAAGGCTCGAACGCTTCATGAGAGCGCACAAAAAACGACGCTATCCACAGAGATTAGAGCGATTCGTCCTGGGGTAGGCCTGGAGCAAGCAAAGCGCCATGCTCTCTACCCGCTTTCCACAGGAACTTGGTTCAAAGAGGCTACTTCAGTTCCTCTTTGACCATCGCGCTGGCCCGGCCGAAGTCCATTTGACCGGCAAATCGTTCCTTCAGCACACCCATGGTGCGTCCCATGTCCTTCAAGCCGCTGCAGCCCACCTCATCCATAACGGTCTTCACGGCCGCACGCATCTCTGTCTCGTTCATCTGCTGCGGCAGAAACTCTTCGATGATGGGAATCTCGGCTTCTTCCTTCTCGGCCAACTCGATCCGGCCTGCCTGACGGTAGGTGTCGGCCGCTTCGCGGCGCTGCTTAATCATCTTTTGCAGCAATGCGAGTATATCTTGCTCGTCCGCGCGGTCTTTGCCGGTCGTCTGTCCCTTTTCATCGGCACGTGCGGCGATGTCGCGGTCCTTAATTGCCGCGTTTATGAGCCGCAAAGTCGAAACCCTGGCCTTCTCGCCAGATTTCATTGCGTCCTTCATCGCTTGGTTGATGCGTTCGCGCATATCGCCTCCATAACGTAAATTCCACAGCCGGGAGCTGGGCTGCGGGACGCCTATGTGCCGGAACTGTCTGTATCCATGGCCAAAAGTGGCGCCAGTGTCTACCTGAGCCGTTGTGTGCCGATATCGCGCTTTTCGCGGCGGCAAGTCCCGCGTGGTTTAGAGGGCAAGGCCAATACCTGCAAGCACCCTTCACGTATTTAGCCTGTTGTCGAAAAAAGTCGCATAGAACGTCGGGGAGTATGGAAACTTGAGCTAGGCTCTCTTGACTTCCCGCCACCAGCCGATAAGCACACAACCTTAATGATATTTCCGGTTACTGGAACGAGCGGCAGGGCTGTATCTGCCCGCCGAACGCCTTATATCGGGCCCGCGGCAATGCAACATCGGGACAGTTCGAGTTGACTTCAACCCCCTTCAAAGACGCTCCGGCCTCATGGGATGACGAACCCTTGACGGCACGCCTTGTTTTGGCGGACGGCACAGTCATTTCAGGTCAAGGACTGGGCGCCACCGGCTCTGCAATCGGTGAAGTCTGCTTCAACACGGCGATGACCGGCTATCAGGAAATTCTGACTGATCCCTCCTATGCCGGCCAGATCATCACATTCACATTTCCGCACATTGGCAACGTCGGCGTTAATGACGAAGACGGCGAAACCTCCAATCTCGCTGCTACGTCCGCCGTCCGTGGCTGTGTACTGCGCGCACCAATCAGTGATCCCTCCAACTACCGTGCGACGGCCCACCTCGATCAATGGTTGAAGGCTCGCAACATTATTGCGATCGGCGGCATAGATACCCGGGCTTTGACCGCGCTCATTCGCAAGCAGGGCATGCCGAATGCCGTCATCGCACACGAACCCTCCGGCAAATTCGATATCGAGAAGATGGCCGCCGATGCTGCGGCATGGCCAGGGCTTGATGGCATGGATCTCGTGCCGGACGTTACCACCGGACAATCCTATACGTGGGATGAGATGCGCTGGCGCTGGAATGTCGGATACGAGCGGCAGGAGAATCCCGAATTCCACGTGGTCGCTATTGATTATGGCCTTAAACGCAACATTTTGCGTTGCCTGGCCAGTGCCGGATGCCGTGTTACAGTTCTGCCCGCCACAGCAACGGCCACCGACGTTCTTGAACGCCAGCCCGACGGCATCTTTCTATCCAACGGCCCAGGCGATCCGGCCGCCACAGGCACTTATGCGGTGCCAGAGATCAAGAAGTTGATCGATACGGGGTTGCCGATGTTCGGCATCTGCCTCGGTCATCAGATGCTGTCTTTAGCCCTCGGAGCTAAAACCAGAAAGATGCACCAGGGGCATCACGGCGCCAATCACCCAGTCAAGGACCACGCGACGGGAAAAGTCGAAATTACATCCATGAATCATGGGTTTACGGTTGATCGCGAGAGTCTCCCAGACGGCGTAAAGGAAACCCACCGATCGCTCTTCGACGGCAGCAATTGCGGGATCACGTTGGAAGGTAAACCGGTTTTCTCCGTACAATACCATCCAGAAGCTTCTCCCGGCCCACAGGATAGCCACTACCTTTTCACGCGGTTTATGGAACTCATCCGGGAGCATAAGCGCTCGATGCCTGCGGGATCGGTGGCACGGTGAAGACACTTTTCTCGATGCTACGGCGCCCAGTCGCTACGTTCGTCGCGCTCATCTTGATACTGATGCTCGTGAACGTATCGGCTCCGCGAGCCGACAATCGAGATGTCCCCTCACCTCCAACGGACTGGGTTTCCACACTCGACCGTGATCACCCGCTCGTTGGGAAAATCTACGCGACAGCCTCGAACACCGTTGTCTCAGCACAAGATATGGGCCGCGCGCTGGCACTCGCACGCTTCGTGCTGCTCGGCGAAATTCACGACAATCCAGATCACCATTTGTGGCAAGCCTGGGCCATCCGGGCGGTCTCTAAACTGCGCGGCGCCCGCATCGTTGAGGGGCAACCGCAGATCGACATCATCGCCATGGAAATGATCCGTGCCGATCAATATGCGGCTCTCGATAGGTTCTACGGGCGCGATGTAGAAGTTCCACGCCCTCGCCCCCCAAAGGCGCTTGCCCGTTTTCTTGAATGGGACAAGTCAGGCTGGCCGGATTTCAAGATATACGAACCAATTATATCCCAGGCGCTCTACGAACAGCTCGTGATCGTACCAGCAAGCCCGTCGAAGGAGCTGAGCCGCAAGGTCTCCAAGGACTGGGACAACGCTCTTTCACAAGGCGAGATTAAGCGATTGGGCCTCGATATCGCGTTCTCAAGTGATCTGGAAAATGCACTCACAGCGGAAATCGGAAAAAGTCACTGTGGGCTGATTCCGGAGGCTGCGTTCCCCGCCATGGCCCGCGTCCAACGCTTCCGCGATGCCACCATGGCGGACGCCATGCTATCAGTCGGCCCCTACAAGGGAGCCATACTCATCGCAGGCAACGGCCATGTTCGACGCGACCGTGGAGTTCCTTTTTTCCTCATGGCACGAGGTGTCACCCCGAAGCAAATCGTCAGTATTGCACATGTGGAGCTCCGCCCTGGCGAAACGAACCCCGCAGCATACGTTGACAGTACGCCTGAAGGGAAACCTGCGGTTGATTACGTCGTTTTTACACCGCGCACTGACAGGCCTGACCCGTGCGAGAAGATGCGAAAAGATATGAGCAAAGGTGCTCCAACCCCTTCAACTGAAAAGAAATCTGAACCGGCGCGGAATAGAGCCACAGATGTGAAGCCGTAGTTGATCGTTTAAAGGATGATGAAATCGGTAGGCTTGCCTGCTCCCTCGCCCTTGGATTTAAAGATTGCAGCCCGACGGTTCCCAACGGAGTTAATATTATGCGCCGATTGCTCGCCCTCACGCTTGTTGCTCTATCACTTCCGCTGGCCACCGCACATGCCGCCACATGCAACGAAGAAGTCGATGCGGCTTTTGCCAAACAACGCGAAGCTGGCGCGTTCCGCATGGTTTCGAACCTGATTAACGAACGCGGTCTCGTGCAAATGACCGTCGACTACGTTCTGCCCAATAAGCTGCATCAGACCGCGAAATCGCTCACGGACCCAAAGCCGAGCGAAATTATTCTGATCGGCAATCAGGCCTGGTCCAATAACGGAGAAGGCTGGAAGGTCATGCCGGACGATTTTGCAGAGGAACTCCACGAGCAAATGAGGCAAACCGTCGTTGAGCCGCCTAAGGATCCGCTAAGCTACAAATGCGGTGTAGACGCGGAACTAGACGGCCGCCCAATGAAGCTCTACGTAGGCACCGAACCTGAGAAGAATGGCAACCATGCTGAAGGGCTACCGGTACGCCGGCTTTACGTCGATCCTGAAACAGGTCGCCCGGTTCGCAACGAGGTCGCGCCTGTCGGCAAACCCGAGCGCCCATTCTTCACGGCGAAGTACACTTATCCGGACTCGATCAAGATTGAGCCCCCGGCCACCAGCAATTAGAGCGCGGATCTCTCCCGCACGACAACATAGGCAGCAGCTGCCGGTTGCTGCCTGAAAACAACGACGACCACAATCTTTACTCTACATTCTCAAAATCGCCCGCTTCGCGGCCGACCGCGACAAACCATGCGCAAGCGCCCTATAGCCAAAGAGCTTGCCCTGCAATAGAAGACGCCCCCGATATGCCGAAACGCTCAGACATCAAGTCCATCCTCATCATCGGCGCGGGGCCCATTGTTATTGGGCAAGCCTGCGAGTTCGACTATTCCGGCACTCAGGCCTGTAAAGCGCTGAAGGCCGAAGGATATCGGATCATCCTGGTCAACTCGAACCCAGCCACGATCATGACCGATCCCGATCTGGCCGACGCGACATACATCGAGCCGATTACACCCGATGTCGTCGCCAAGATCATCGAGATCGAACGCCCCGACGCAATCCTCCCGACAATGGGAGGCCAGACCGCGCTCAACACAGCCCTAACTCTCTTCAAGCAGGGTCGGCTCGCTGCACTGAACGTTGAGCTGATCGGCGCGAATGCGGAGGCCATAGACAAGGCCGAGGACCGTCAGCTGTTTCGCGAGGCTATGGGGAAAATCGGCTTGGAAACGCCACGTTCCCAACTGGCGCACAATCGCGACGAAGCCTCAGCCGCACTGGAATTCGTTGGCCTGCCAGCCATTATCCGGCCTTCGTTCACGCTGGGCGGCACAGGCGGCGGCATAGCATACAATCGCGAAGAGTTCTTCGAGATCATTGAGCGCGGCTTGGACGCTTCGCCCACCAGCCAAGTGCTCGTGGAAGAAAGCGTTCTCGGCTGGAAAGAATATGAGATGGAGGTTGTTCGCGACACCGCTGACAACTGCATCATCATTTGCTCGATCGAGAACATCGACCCGATGGGCGTACACACCGGCGACTCCATTACGGTCGCACCGGCGCTGACCCTCACTGACAAAGAATATCAGATCATGCGCAACGCCTCCATCGCGGTGCTGCGCGAGATCGGCGTTGAAACCGGCGGGTCTAACGTCCAGTTCGCCGTAAACCCTCAAGACGGCCGTCTTGTCGTCATTGAGATGAACCCACGCGTGTCTCGCTCCTCTGCGTTGGCTTCCAAAGCAACAGGCTTCCCGATCGCAAAGATCGCGGCGAAGCTTGCAGTTGGATACACGCTCGATGAATTGGAAAACGACATCACAGCGGGAGCCACACCCGCCTCGTTCGAACCTACGATCGATTATGTCGTCACCAAAATTCCCCGCTTCGCGTTCGAAAAATTCGCGGGCGCCGACTCCACACTGACCACATCGATGAAGTCCGTCGGCGAAGTCATGGCGATTGGTCGTACATTCGCCGAGAGCCTGCAAAAAGCGCTCCGCTCGATGGAGACAGGCCTGCAGGGACTCGACGATATCGAGTTTGAGGGACTTGGCCAGGGTGACGACAAGAATGTCATCCGTGCTGCCGTCTCCAGACCAACACCTGACCGCCTCTTGAAGGTCGCCCAAGCCCTACGGCTTGGCCTTGATCACGAGCAGGTCCACGCGTTCTGCAAGATCGATCCTTGGTTCCTGGCGCGTTTGCAGGAAATCATCGACATGGAAGCGCGGATCAAAGCCCATGGCCTGCCGAAATCCGCACGCCAAATGCGGGTGCTCAAAGCAATGGGTTTCTCAGACGGACGGTTGGCAACGCTCGCGAAGATGTCAGAAGCTGACGTTACAAACCTGCGCGTGTCGCTCGGTGTAACGCCGGTTTACAAGCGCATCGACACATGCGCCGCAGAGTTCGCATCTCCGACCGCTTACATGTACTCCACTTACGAGTCCGGCTTGGTGGATGAACCCGCTTGCGAAGCCCAGCCCAGCGATCGCGAAAAGATCATTATCCTCGGCGGCGGTCCGAACCGGATCGGCCAGGGTATCGAGTTCGACTACTGCTGCTGCCATGCTTGTTTCGCCCTAACGGATGCGGGCTATGAAACCATCATGGTCAATTGCAACCCGGAAACGGTTTCAACCGATTACGACACGTCCGACCGCCTCTACTTCGAACCGCTGACGGCGGAGGACGTGCTTGAAATCGTCCGTACCGAATCCAAGAATGGCAAGCTTAAGGGCGTCATCGTTCAGTTCGGTGGTCAGACGCCGCTGAAGCTCGCCGCTGCGCTCGAAGAGGCCGGCGTCCCGATCCTTGGCACGTCGCCCGATGCCATTGACCTTGCGGAAGACCGCGACCGCTTTAAGGAACTGATCGAGAAACTGGGCCTCAAGCAACCCGCCAGCGGCATTGCACGAACACCCGGCGAAGCACGCGCCGTCGCCGATCGGATCGGCTATCCAGTCGTCATCCGGCCATCTTACGTGTTGGGTGGACGCGCCATGGAAATCGTCCATGACGGCCATGAGATCGATCGGTACATCACGCGCCTGTCCGCTACCCTGGATCGGCCTTCCGAGCTGATCGTCTCCGACCGCCGCCCGCTACTCATTGACCGCTACCTGTCGGACGCGGTCGAGGTTGACGTGGATTGTCTGTCGGATGGCAAGGACACGTTCATTGCGGGTGTTATGGAGCACATTGAGGAAGCCGGGATCCACTCTGGCGATTCCGCCTGCGCTCTACCACCTCACTCTCTTGACCCGACTATCATCGCCGAAATGGAACGTCAGGCGCAGGACCTGGCAATCGCGCTCAACGTCGTCGGCCTGATGAACATTCAGTTCGCAATCAAGGATGGCGAAGTCTTCATCCTGGAAGTCAATCCGCGGGCTTCGCGCACGGTACCATTCGTCGCGAAGGTCATCGGTCTCCCCATCGCAGCGATTGCGTCACAGATCATGGCGGGTCGTCCGCTGGCCGACTTCAATCTCAAGACGCCGAAGCTCAATCACATCGCGGTCAAGGAAGCTGTCTTCCCATTCGCGCGCTTCCCCGGTGTTGACCCAATTCTGGGCCCAGAAATGCGCTCGACCGGTGAGGTCATGGGCATTGACACGGACTTTGCCATGGCTTTTTGCAAAAGCCAGATTGGTGGCGGCCAACCGCTACCCCTCGCCGGAACAGTCTTCGCCTCAGTAAAAGAGTCCGACAAGGCTCGTATTGTTGCGCCCTTGGAAGAATTGTCGGCGATGGGCTTCAAAATCCTCGCGACGAGAGGGACGAAGCGTTACTTGGAGGAGCACGGCGTTGCTTGCGAAGTGGTCAATAAAGTCCTCGAAGGACGGCCACATATCGTAGACGCCATGAAAAATGGCGAGGTGCAGCTAGTGTTCAATACAACTGAAGGAGCCAAGGCACTTGCGGATTCTAAGGATATCCGCCGAACAGCCTTGCTTCACCACATTCCATACTATACAACCCTTGCCGGCGCAGTTGCTGTCACCCGCGCAATTAGGGCACTGAAGGGAGACGGTATCAAAGTTGCGCCGTTGCAGAGCTTTACAAGCCGCATAAGTTAGTCCCTCGCAGCCTGAGCGTAATGCTGGGCAGCAACCTCAAAACGCGTACACTGACAGAAAGTCTATTGGTCCCGGCCAATCAGCCGGGCCACGCAGGAGACGTTAAGCTATGGCGATGGAACGGGTGCCCATGACGACCGAAGGGTTCCGCAGGCTCGAAGAGGAGCTGCACCGCCTGAAATCGGAAGAACGCCCGCGCATCATTCAAGCGATCTCGGAAGCGCGGGCGCACGGCGATCTCTCCGAAAATGCGGAGTATCACGCCGCGAAAGAAGCTCAGGGCTTGAACGAGGCCAAGGTCGCGGAGCTTGAAGACAAGCTTTCGCGCGCCGACGTCATCGACGTATCGACGCTGTCCGGCGATACCGTGAAGTTCGGTGCTACAGTCAAACTCGTCGACGAAGACACCGACGAAGAGGTGACATACAAGATTGTGGGCGACCTGGAGGCCAACCTGCGCGACGGAAAGATCTCGATCTCTTCGCCTATCGCACGTGCACTCATCGGCAAGTCCAAAGGCGACTCTGCCGAGGTGACGACGCCTAAAGGGGCCCGTTCGTTCGAAATTCTCAACATTGACTGGAAATAGTCTGGGCGGCTGCCGACAGGGCTAACCCGTCGGCAGTTTCACCGCGATGCCAGGCTCCCGTTTGACGCGACGGATCGTCAAGAACGTCTTCACGCTCGCTACGTTTGGGGCGGCGGTAAGCTCGTTGAGAACGAACTCCTGCATTTCGGCTAGATCGCGGGTGACGCAGCGCAGCATGTAGTCCGTTTCACCGGACAACATGTAAGCGTCGCGCACGTATACCCAGCTCAGGATCAAATTTTCAAACGCCCGAAGATCGCTTTCGGCCTGATTGTGTAATCCAACCATTGCATAAGCCGTGAGCGAAAAGCCCAGCGCAACTTCGTCTAGAAGCACCGTGTAGCCGGCGATTAACCCAGACTCTTCCAGCGCACGCACGCGACGCAAACACGCGGGCGCGGAAAGTCCAACGCGGGTCGCCAACGTGACGTTCGTGATTCGACCATCGCTCTGGAGCTCCCGCAGTATTTTCCAATCAATGGTATCGAGTGTGTGTCCCATCACAATCCTGGACTAGCGTGGACAGCGGTCAGCCTGACGGTAGGATAACGCCGGGCAAGGCGCAATAATGCGCAACCTTATCATCAACGAGAGAAATAATATTGCGCACCAGCGTATGCCGCCTATGGGGCAACGGGAGTTCTCGCAAAGAGACACTCAGACCCTTTGCGCACTCGACAATAGGCGCAGTAACAGTCAAAACCGCCGTATGACCGACATGACACAACCTTCCAGTCAATCACCCGCCCCAGCCAGTTCTCTGGCTGGACGAAAGGGCTGGATCATCACCGATGGCAAAGCTGGCATGGTGGTCCAGGCCAAGGGCGTCGCCGATGCTTTGGGCCTCGACTACGTGATGAAGGACGTCGACCCATCGGGGATCTGGCGCATATTGGCGCCTTGGGGACCAGTCGATCCCGCAGCAAAATTGGGGCAGCCCGGCAGCGTGTTTGCACCACCTTGGCCCGCCGTCGCCATTGCCACAGGGCGCGCCAGCATTCCCTATATCCGTGCCATCAAGAAACTTGCGGGTCCCCAAACATACACCGTCGTTCTTCAAGACCCTAAATCAGGCCCCGGCACCGCTGATTTGATTTGGGTACCGCAACACGATAAGCGCCGCGGCCCCAATGTCTTGGCGACCCTGACCTCTCCGCACAGCTTCACGCCGGCGCGCTTGAAGCAGCTGGCCGACGAACTACCTGACGAAATCAAAGTCCTGCCAAGCCCGCGCGTCGCCGTTGTTCTAGGTGGAAAGAACGGCGTCTACAAATTTACCGAGGATGATGACGCACGTTTCGCGGCCAGTCTCAGATCCTTATCCGCACTCGGGGCCAGTTTCCTGATCACGCCATCACGGCGAACTCACCAACGCCTCATCGCAGCCGCCGAGGACGCCACGCGCGATGCCCCTCGCATCCTCTGGACGGGCGAAGGCGCCAATCCTTATCCACATTTTCTGGCCGCTGCCGATATTCTTATCGTGACGGCGGACAGCGTAAACATGTGCGGTGAAGCCTGCGCCACTGGAAAGCCCGTTTACATATTCACGCCGTCCGGCGGTTCGGCGAAGTTCGCGCGCTTTCACCAGGGATTGGCCGAGCATGGGGCCACACGGCCCTTGCCGACAGTCTTTGAAAACCTCGAAAACTGGACTTATGAACCGCTTGATTCCGCCGCCCGGATTGCCGGTGAGATCAATCACCGCTACGCAAAGCGTAAGCAGATGCTCTCGGGTATTATGAGTTAAGAAGGCGCGCGGTCTTTTAACTGGGCGCGCGGCCCCATTTCCGGCAGAACATTGCCCTAGCTAAGACGACAGACGACGATCAGGAACCCCTTTTTCAAGCATCAGGGATGATCCGCATGGCGCACTTGAACCTTAACGCTCTCCGGGACGCCAGCCTCGAGACCGAGCCTTATCTCCACACGATCGTACCTGGGTTCCTGTCGCCGGACAGTATCCGCCAAATCACCGAAACCTATCCGAATATCGAAAAGGGTGGCTCCTACCCGATCGAAAGCCTCGAATCCAACATGACCATCAAAGAGGTCATCGAGGAGCTGGACGGCCCTGACTTCCAGCGTGCCATCGAAGAAAAGTTTGCAGTCGAGCTTGAAGGCCGCCCGAAGATGTACTCCCTGCGTGGCTACACGCGAGCGAAAGACGGCCGCATCCATACGGATTCAAAAGACAAGATCATCACGGTCCTGCTCTATCTCAATGAGAACTGGAACCAGGACGGCGGGCGCTTGCGCATCCTGCGTAACGGAACCGACGTGGACGATTACGTCGCTGAAGTTCCTCCGGACAACGGCACTCTCCTAGTCTTCAAACGCTCGGACAATTCCTGGCATGGTCATCATCCCTTCGAAGGCCAGCGGCGCTCGCTGCAAATGAATTGGATGACCAGCGAAGGCAGCAAGGGCTGGCACAAGATCCGCCATTCGCTTTCAGCCGCCGTCAAAAAGATGACAGCCGCCAGCTAACGGAAATCCGCTCTGACAAGGCAGGTGTGCGGCGAAGAATGGCGGAAGTATCCAGCACAAACCGCTTATTGCTCCGAGAGCCCGGCCTCGCCGCCGGCGGAACTTTGCCGCGCGAACAGCGCTATGCCGTCCCATCGCTTTTGCGACGTCTCCTCCTGCTCATCGAAATGCTGGGGCTCTTCATCGGACTGCCTATCGCGCTGGACTACGCTGTACACAGCGAATCCGTCCCGTTGTTTGTCGTTTTGCAGCCCGTACTACTCGCCTTTATTGTTTTTCTGCTTTGGGACCGGACGTTCTACCTGCGGCGCGAGCTGATCCGTCTGCCGAGTCCGAAAGAACTGTTTTCCATGCTCGCGATCTGCGCCATCGCGGGCGGCATGGTCGCAGCATATGTCGCGCAAGAGATGCCAGCGCGTTACCTCAATTTCCCACTTCAACGTCCGGAGACATGGGAAAGGATTATGATCCTGTACCCGATGTTGTCCGTGCCGGTGCAGGAACTCGTCTATCGCACCTTCTTCTTCCACCGCTACGGCCCCCTCTTCGGAGAGGAACGCGGCGCGCTCATTCTCGCCAACGGCATCCTTTTTGGCTTTGCCCATTTTCTCTTCGGCAATTGGATCGCAATCGCCGGGACAGCCGTCATCGGCACCTTGCTGGCCTACCGCTACGAAGCCACACGATCCTTCTGGGCGGTCTGGCTGGAACACACCCTTTGGGGTTGGCTCGTCTTCACCGTCGGCCTCGGCCACTACTTCTTCACCGGCGTCTCGAACTTCTCCATGATCAAATGGGCGTTTTGAGAGGCCTCTCGCTGCGCAATTATGCGCTCACACTCGTACACGGGAGTCCATATTTTAACCAATTTCAACTGGAACAAAAAGAGAACAATGGCAAGTCCACACGCACACCAATACGGAATTCGCCAATGTCGTCCGAGACAATAATTTCTGGTTTCTTATCTGGCCTGCTGGTGCTGTGGGCGGATCGAACTTTTCGGGGCACCCTGGTAGATCGGGCAACTGCCTTGACAATTATACTCCTGCACGCGGCCTTATCCTGCACGGCCATAGTGATTTCCTGCGTCCACCGACCCGGCCTCGTGGACTTCCTCATGCCAATTGGAAACGGATTTTGGTCACTTAATTTGCTGATTATTGGAAGCTTTTTGTTCGCTGGTTCACTTGTACCTTTTGCCCTCGCACTGATGGTCAGGAGTGGACGAACGCAATTAGTCCGTCTGCAGGCAACAGTGATCGTAGTACTGATGTCTTGGGGTATTTTGTCCAGCCGCGAAAGCATCCACGGAACAACGGAGCTATTGGCAACCTACGCGGCGACAGCTCTATTCTATTTGCCGGCCTTACTTATCGCTTCGGTGATAATTCAGTCGTTGCGTGCGGTGAGAAGATTTTCCGAAGCGCTCCTGATTTTTCAGGATACAGTTGACCGCGAGACTGACGGCTCCATCAGTCGTTCAAGCGCTCGATGGGATTAGTAAGGCATCCCTTTGCGCCGCGCCGCGCGATCGGCTAGAACCGGCGCAGATCAAGACTCCCGAACAATCCAGCGAGAGAGGCGCCCAATTAAATGGCGAACCCGCAATACGTCTATCACATGCACAAGCTGTCCAAGACCTATCCGGGCGGCAAGCAGGTCCTGAAGGACATTTCCCTATCATTTTTACCCGGCGCCAAGATCGGCGTCGTCGGTCTCAACGGCGCCGGTAAATCGACACTGTTGAAGATCATGGCCGGCCAGATGACCGACTTCGTCGGCGAAGCTTGGGCCGCGGATGGCGTCAAGGTCGGCTACCTGCCTCAGGAACCCGAACTCGATCCTGAAAAGGATGTGCTTGGCAACGCCATGGAAGGCGTCGCCGAAAAGAAGGCACTCATCGACCGCTACAACGAGATCGCTTCCAACTACTCCGAAGAAACCGCCGACGAGATGGCGGCTCTCCAGGACCAGATCGATGCCCAGAACCTCTGGGATCTGGACACACAGGTCGAACAGGCCCTCGATGCATTGCGCTGCCCGCCGGGCGATGCCGACGTCACCAAGCTGTCAGGTGGTGAAAAGCGCCGCGTCGCGTTGACCCGTTTACTTTTGTCGAAGCCCGACATTCTCCTGCTCGATGAGCCGACGAACCACCTCGACGCTGAAAGCGTCGCCTGGCTCGAACGCTTCCTCAAGGAATACGCCGGCTGCGTCATTCTCGTAACGCACGACCGCTACTTCCTCGATAACCTGACCGAGTGGACCCTCGAATTGGATCGTGGCCAGGGCGTGCCCTACCACGGTAACTATTCGAGCTGGCTGGAACAGAAAGCGAAGCGCCTCGAAGTCGAAAAGGGCCAGGAAGAAGCCAAGCAGCGTGCACTCAGCCGCGAGTTGGAATGGATCCGTTCAAGCCCCAAGGCACGTCAGGCGAAATCCAAAGCCCGTATTACGGCATATGAAAAGCTGGCCGAGGAAGCTGGTCGCGAGGATGTTGGCCGCGCCACCATCCACATCGCTCAAGGTCCACGCCTTGGCGGCGTCGTGGTCGAAGCCGACGGCGTGACGAAAGGCTTCGGCGATCGCCTGCTTATCGACGGCCTGTCCTTCAAGCTTCCTCCTGGTGGCATTGTAGGCGTTATCGGTCCCAACGGCGCCGGTAAGACGACGCTATTCCGGATGATCACCGGCCAGGAAACACCCGACGCTGGAACTTTTAAACTCGGCGAAACGGTGAAGCTGTCTTACGTCGACCAGTCGCGCGATCACCTCGATCCCAAGAAGACTGTTTGGGAAGAAATCTCCGGCGGCCTCGACCAGATATTGCTCGGCGGCAAGAAGGAAGTTCCTTCACGCGCCTATTGCGGCTGGTTTAACTTCAAGGGGGCCGATCAGCAAAAGAGGGTCGATATGCTTTCGGGTGGCGAGCGCAACCGCGTCCACCTTGCCAAGCTTTTGAAAGAGGGCGGCAACCTGCTCCTCCTCGACGAGCCGACCAACGACCTTGATACCGAAACCCTCTCCGCACTCGAAGCTGCTTTGGAAGACTTCCCAGGCTGCGCCGTGGTCATCAGCCACGACCGCTTCTTCCTTGATCGTCTCGCTACGCACATCCTCGCCTTCGAGGGCGACAGTCACGTGGAATGGTTCGAAGGCAACTTCGAAGCTTACGAGGAAGACAAGAAGCGTCGCCTTGGCGACGCCGCAGTCGAACCTCACCGGATCAAATACAAGCGCTTCGAGCGCTAATCGCGCGAACTTCAAAGCGCAAGAAACGAAAACGCCGCCCGATGGTCAGACCTTTCGGGCGGCGTAATTTTTCAAGCCGTGCTGATTGTCAACGGTTGAGCGCGAGAACCAAAGTTTTTGGGTTTCCGCCATTCTCCGAAATGTAAGTCTCAAAAAGCCGCTTGAGCTGCTCGCGAGCCCAAAAGCCCATAACTTCCGCATCGCCAACCTTAAAGGAGCTACCACGGCGGATCAGCCACCAACGCACCTCATATGAGGTGCCGTCACGCATTGTCACAACGCTATCCACGTAAACGCCAGACCGTGTTTCTTCCGTCTGACCGATAGCAACCGCCTTGACGACGGGATATTGAGGTGCCTGCGACGCCGCATAGCGTGAGATGAACGACATCATCCCTGAATAGTAGGACGTGCGCTCGCTGCTCGGCAGAGCTTTGGCATAAGACCCTAGGGAATAGAGCCCGATAGAGGGCAGGTCCGCGTGCCGTTCCATGACTTGCATGAAGGCATCGCTCGTGCCCTGGCGTGCGGCGGTGACAAGCTCATTGGCCACACGCTGCATGTACTGAACTGGCTGTTCGGCCCGCGCAGCGCCCATTCCGAAACTGACCATTGCGATGCTGGCCAGCACCAACACCCCGAACCGAGTCCGTAAGAAACCGTGACCCGAACGCAAACGGGCAATGGTCATGAACATCTCCATGGCGCTACGCGCTTGTTTTGGCAGTCCAATCGCTGGCCTGCGATAACTGATTGATGGTTGGCAAAATACAATCTTCATGCCTACCCCGCCCCGTCAAACTTATCTGAACCCAAATGACGGCACGCCCGCGTGCCAAAAAAAGCACATTAAACCTGCTACTGAGCTTAGATGGCAAGTTAAGGGCAACGGATCCCCTCACTGATCTCAATACTGCGATGTTGACCTGCAAAGTCGCCTGAAGATGTGCCCTGAGGCGATCGCCGAGCAAAGAGGGCCGACGCTGAAAGCATCGGCAATCCCAGCAGATCCGCCAGACTCTGGGTGTCCTCCAGGCTGATTTGATCCCCAATACGCAACAATAGGCAGCGCCGCGAAACAGGGTGCACAAGGATCAGCTCATGGCGCACACCTGACACATTGGTACGTATGTGATGAGTGACGCCACTGAACTCGCGGAGCGGACACCCCCATTTGCTCGCCCCCCAAAGGTTCCGGTCGTCGACTTCAACATAGCTATTCGTAAGAGTGATTTCGCGTCGTTTCCCTAGCCGGCGCAGGCATCTGACAGTCGGCAACCCCAGTAAAATGCCGCCCATTCCGAAACCAGCAAGGATGGCAAGAAAGGCGCTCGGGCGCTCTGCGACGACTTCTGAAAAGATTGGTTCAGAAACAAAACCAACACCCAGCACCAGATAAGGCGCGGCAAACAATCCTAGAACCGGAAGCAGGAAGAAAAGCTGCGCAAGAGCTGCGGTGTTGCACACGCGCTGTTCTATGTGTGCCGGCAATCCATCACGATGCGCGGTGATTGAGACCGTTTCGAAGGAAGAAAATGGCATGAGCAAGCAAGAAATCTGAAGCGGCACAGCGGTTGGGAAACACTAAAAGCCAGCATAACTGCCAGGTCTTAAGCCAAACCTAAGCCTTCGCGACGCGCGATCAGCCAGCAAGCTTGAAGAAGACGACATATCGCTTGACATATAAAGATATCTTTATATCTATTGCCGTCATGAACGATCTGTCCCCAACGCGGCTGCCACTGGCTACGAGCCAGATGGTGATAGCCCTGAAAGCAGCGGCCGAACCTACGCGGCTGCGCATTCTGTTGCTGCTTACGTCGGGCGAACTCAACGTTAAGGACCTGACGCAGATCCTCGGCCAGAGCCAACCTCGGCTCAGCCGGCACCTGAAGCTGTTGGTCGAAGCCGGCTTGATCGAGCGCATCCGCGAGGGAAGCTGGGTCTATTTCCACTTGTCCGATAGGACCGCAAACGGCCGATTGGCTTCCGTGTTACTGGCGATGGCGGACCTCAACGACCCCATCGTAATTCGGGACCGAGAACGTGCCGAACACCTGAAGCGCGATCGCGAAGCCATTGCCCAACAGTACTTCGAGCGCCATGCCAGCGATTGGGACCAAATCCGCTCGCTTCATGTCGCCGAAGCGGAAGTTGAAGCGGCCATGAGCGAAGCGCTCGGGCCAGCCCCAATAGAGTTTCTTGTCGATCTAGGGACTGGAACCGGTCGAACGCTCGAATTGTTAGCCGAACGTTATCAACGCGCCGTCGGCATCGACATAAACCAGGCCATGCTCGCTTATGCGCGCAGCAAGATCGACAACGCTGGCTTACGTAACGCACAAGTGCGCCACGGAGACATCTACAACCTTGCACTTATGCCGGACGAAGCCGATGTCGTCGTCATGCACCAGATCTTGCATTACCTGTCAGATCCTCAGCGCGCCCTGGACGAGGCAGCCCGCATACTTCGCCCAGGCGGCCGTTTGTTGATCGTCGATTTCGCACCACATGAGCTCGAATTCCTACGCGATCACGCCCACGAGCGCCTCGGCATTGGAACAGACACCATGACGAACTGGCTCGCCGATAGCGGCTTGAAGCCTGTCACGACCCGCCATTTGCCGCCCTCACCACAACACGGCGACAAAACCGACAACCTAACAGTCTCGCTTTGGCTGGCAGAAAAGTCCGAAGCGGCGTGACGACGATGCGCGTCGAGCGTGCATCCGTCATTCAAGAAATAGGAGAGACCGCATATGGAACCCAAGAGCAGGTTGGTGGGAGACGGAGAGATCGACGTTTCGTTCGAGTTTTTCCCACCTAAGACAGAGAAGATGGAAGAAACGCTCTGGCATTGCATCCACCGACTGGCACCCTTGCGCCCGGAGTTTGTGTCCGTCACCTATGGTGCCGGCGGCTCCACGCGTGAGCGCACGCACACCACCGTCTCCCGCATCATAAAGGAGACGAACCTGAAACCAGCAGCACATCTGACCTGCGTCGATGCCACGAAGGCTGAAGTCGATGACGTCGCCCGTGATTACTGGACGTCCGGTGTCCGCCATATCGTTGCACTGCGCGGCGACCCTGCCAGCGGCGTCGGCGATCACTATGTTCCGACACAGGGTGGTTATGCCAATGCTGCGGCTCTGGTCAGCGGGCTCAAGTCCATCGCACCGTTTGAGATCTCAGTGGCAGGTTATCCCGAGTGCCATCCTGAAAGTGCCAACCTCGACGCCGACATAGAAAACCTGAAAGCGAAGGTTGACGCTGGAGCTGATCGCATCATCACGCAGTTCGTCTTTGACGGCGACTATTACCTGCGCTTCCTTGAGCGCGCACGCGCTGCAGGGATTTGGGTTCCCATTACACCAGGCGTTATCCCGATCCACAACTTCGCGCAGGTTTCAGGCTTTGCACGAAAGACAGGCGCAACGATACCGGCGTGGATCGAGCGCCGTTTCGAAGGGCTTGAGAACGATCCAAAGACCAGCCACCTCGTCGCGAGCGCCGTAGCCACTGAGCAGGTGTTGGGACTCGTGGATGAAGGTGTCAAAAGCTTCCACTTCTACACCTTGAACCGCGCCGATCTCGTCTACGCGATCTGCCACTTGCTAGGCCTGCGGCCGGCGCCGGTCGATAGCGCAAAAGCAAAGGCAAATGCCGCCTGAAACACGGCACCCAACTGTATTACGCTCAACGAGGCGAGTGCCCAAGCGAACAAAAGAATGGAGTCATAAAAAACAATGAAAAGAAAGCCGAGCTGGGCCGCACTGGAAGCTGCTGCCGCAAAGCGAATTCTCATAATCGACGGCGCCATGGGCACCATGATCCAGCGACGCAAACCGACCGAAGCCGACTATCGCGGCGAACGCTTCAATGACTGGAAGTGCGACGTGCAGGGCAATAACGACCTGTTGGTGCTCACCCAGCCAGACATGATCATGGAAATTCATGAGGAATATCTCGCCGCGGGCGCTGACATCCTCGAAACGAATACGTTCAACGCACAGCGCATCTCGATGGCCGACTATCAGATGGAAGAGCTGTCATACGAGATCAACGTTGAGGCAGCACGCATCGCCCGCGCTGCTGCCGACAAATGGACGAAGAAGACACCGGACAAACCCCGCTTTGTTGCCGGCGCCGTTGGCCCGACGAACCGCACAGCCTCCTTATCTCCGGACGTCAACGATCCCGGCTTTCGCAACACTTCCTTCGATGTCCTGCGCGAAGCCTATTCGGAGCAGGTGCGCGGCTTGGTAAATGGTGGCGCAGACATCATCCTCATCGAGACGGTCTTCGACACCTTGAACGCCAAGGCCGCAGGATATGCCACCCTCGAGGTGTTCGATGAATTAGGCGTCGAACTCCCAATCATGATTTCAGGTACGATCACGGACCGTTCCGGCCGCACGCTTTCTGGGCAAACCGCAGAAGCATTCTGGTATTCGATGGCGCATCTAAAACCCTTCTCGATCGGGTTGAACTGTGCGTTGGGTGCCGAGTTGATGCGTCCTTACGTGGCTGAACTTGCCCACGTCGCGAATACACGGGTGTCGGCCTACCCCAATGCCGGCCTGCCGAACGCCATGGGCGAATACGATCAAACACCTCACGAGATGGCGTGTCTGCTCGAACCCTGGGCCGAGGACGGTCTACTGAATATCGTTGGTGGATGCTGCGGCTCAACGCCAGAACACATCCAGCACGTCCGCGAGCACGTTGAAAAACACGCCCCTCGTGAGGTTCCAGAAATCGCTCCCAAGATGCGCTTGTCAGGGCTCGAACCATTCGTACATGGGTGATCTCGTCCCATCGACTCACGGACAGCCTCCATCAAGATTGAATTCGATCAACCCAGTAAGCGGTTGCGGCAAATGCCGATAAGATCGGGAAAGAAACGCGAAAGGCGGCGGACCCATCAGTCCGTTGAAGTGTAAATGACATCAGCAGCAATGCGGTTCATCAACGTCGGCGAACGCACGAACGTCACCGGCTCCGCGAAATTCAGAAAGCTCATCGAAGCCAACGACTACACGGCAGCGCTTTCCGTTGCTCGACAGCAGGTCGAGAACGGCGCACAGATGATCGACGTCAATATGGATGAGGGTTTGCTCGACTCTGAAAAGGCGATGCAAACGTTCCTCAACCTAATCGCGTCAGAGCCGGACATTTCCAAAGTCCCAATCATGATCGACAGCTCCAAATGGAGCGTCATCGAAACAGGCCTCAAGTGCGTACAGGGCAAGGCCGTCGTCAACTCGATCTCAATGAAGGAAGGTGAAGGTCCCTTCCTCGAACAAGCGCGCAAAATCTTGCGCTACGGTGCCGCCGTGGTCGTTATGGCCTTTAACGAACAGGGACAGGCGGAAACAGCCGAGCAGAAATTCAGCATCTGCCAACGCGCTTACAAGCTGCTGACCGAAAAAGTCGGCTTCCCACCGCAGGATATCATCTTCGATCCCAACATCTTCGCCGTCGCAACCGGCATCGAAGAGCACAATGACTACGGCGTGGCCTACATCGAAGCGACGCGCCGTATCAAGGAAGAGATGCCGCTGACACATGTTTCGGGCGGCGTCTCGAACTTGTCGTTCTCCTTCCGCGGCAACGATCCCGTCCGTGAGGCGATGCACTCTGTGTTCCTCTACCACGCCATCCAGGCGGGTATGGACATGGGCATCGTCAACGCGGGTCAGCTGGCTGTCTATGACGACATTCAGGCTGATCTGCGTGAACTGGTCGAAGATGTCATCCTGAACCGCCGCCCCGATGCGACCGACCGGTTGCTTGAAGCGGCACCGCGTTTCAAGGGCGAAGGCGGACCCAAAAAGCGCGAACAGGATCTCTCATGGCGTGAAAAGCCGGTTCAGGATCGTCTCACACATTCTCTTGTCCACGGAATCAACGACTGGATCGAAGAGGACACGGAAGAAGCCCGCCAGCAAGCCGAACGCCCGCTTCATGTCATCGAAGGGCCGCTCATGGCCGGCATGAACGTCGTCGGCGATTTGTTTGGTGCGGGTAAAATGTTCCTCCCACAGGTGGTCAAATCTGCACGAGTTATGAAGCAGGCCGTCGCCTACCTGCAGCCTTTCCTGGAAAAGGAAAAGCAGGAAATGGGGCTCGTTAATCAGCCTGCCGCAGGCAAGATTCTGATGGCCACCGTAAAGGGTGACGTGCACGACATCGGCAAGAACATCGTCGGCGTCGTGCTTCAGTGTAATAACTACGAAGTCATCGATCTGGGCGTCATGGTTCCGGCCGCCAAGATTCTTGAAACCGCAAAGAAGGAGAAGGTCGACGTCATTGGCCTATCTGGCCTGATCACGCCCTCTCTCGATGAGATGTGCTTTGTCGCAGCTGAAATGGAGCGCGAAGGGTTCCAGCTCCCACTCTTGATCGGCGGCGCCACAACAAGTCGCGTACATACTGCCGTCAAGGTTGCGCCAAACTACGAACGCAACCAGGCAATCCACGTTCTCGACGCGAGCCGCGCCGTAGGTGTTGTCTCCAAGCTGCTGTCTGACAACGATCGCGGATCATTCGTAGAGAACATCCAAGCGGAATATGAAAAGGTCCGTGAAGCGCACCATGCCAGCGAAGCCAAGAAAAACCGGATAACGCTGCAGGCCGCACGCGACAACCGCTTCGAGATCGATTGGCCGAACTATGAACCGCCGAAGCCGTCATTCACGGGCGCGCGGGCGTTCTCAAACTATCCGCTGGCGGATCTGGTCCCCTACATCGACTGGAGCCCATTTTTCTCAACGTGGGAACTGCGCGGCCGCTATCCCGCCATTCTGGACGACAACACCGTCGGCCCCGAAGCGCGCAAGCTCTTCGCTGATGCAGAGGAACTGCTAAATCGTATCGTCGAAGGCAAATGGCTGACGGCAAATGCCGTTGTCGGCTTCTGGCCAGCGAATGCTGTCGGTGATGACATCCTTCTCTTCGACGACGACGATCGCAAAAACGTCCGCGCCACCGCCCACACCCTGCGCCAGCAGATCGCCCGCGATCACAATCGCGGACGCGCGCACTCGGCTTTGGCGGATTTCATCGCGCCGCAATCGACGGGTCTTGCGGATTACCTCGGCGGTTTCGCCGTCACCACCGGCATCGGCGAAGAAGAAGCATTGGAAGCCCATTTCAAGAAGACCGACGACTATGGGCGGATCATGTTCAAGGCGCTGGCTGATCGTCTGGCCGAAGCCTTCGCCGAAGCCATGCACGAAAAAGTACGCCGCGAGCTTTGGGGCTACGCTCCCAACGAAAAACTGACCAGCGAAGAACTGATCGCTGAGAAGTATCGCGGCATCCGTCCGGCACCGGGATACCCGGCACAGCCCGATCACACAGAAAAGTCCACGCTGTGGGAATTGATGGACGTTGAAAAACAGACAGGCATCAAGCTGACGGAAAGCTACGCTATGTGGCCCGGTTCCGCCGTCTCGGGCTTCTACTACGCGCATCCCGACAGCCACTACTTCGGTGTCGCCAAGATCGAAGCCGATCAGGTCGAGGACTACGCCGCGCGCAAGGGTTGGAGCATCGAAACAGCCGAACGCTGGCTGGCCCCGATTCTCAATTACGACCCGCGGCGTGAACGTAGCGCGAAAGTCGCCTGATCAATCCCGGCTGACTATTCGGCCGGGCCCCAAAAGTGTGTCGGACGGACGTGTGCCCAGGCACAAATTCGTCCGACATCGTTTGCATCGTTTCCCCAAACCCACAGCTGTGCTAGTCCGCGAGGATAACGGCAACTTGCGCCCGTGGGGGGCTGCACGCCAAGTGTGAGGGCCAAACGATGCTCGGATACCTCGTTCTCGTCATCCTGCAAATCATTGCCGCTTGGTTCGGCATGCCGAAAGTCATGAGCTACATCCCGAGTAACCTCGGAAGCTTGGCGACTGCGGCAATCGAAGCGGCGATCTACGCTCTTATCGTGTGGATTATTGGCGTCCTGTTTTCTTTCGTTCTGAAAGACGTGCGGATGCCCGGCACGCCAACGCTCGCCACCGCTCTTGTCGGCGCTCTCATCGGTGCCGCGATCGTGGTGTTCCTTCCGGCATTCGGCGTCAGCATTCCCAGAGCAATCAATCCACAATTCATTCCACTTGCGGGTGCGATCCTGGGATATCTCGCCCGCCGTTGATCGCGAGCGCTGGCGGCCCCTTGAAACTTCGCCGAGTTACCTGACATCAGACTCCAAACGCGAAAGAGGCGCGGAACTCGTCCGGTTCCACGCCTCTTTGTATTTTCTGCCCTTGAGTGGCTTTGATTTTTATATCTGCAGCATCATCCGCCGCTTGGTAAGCCAACGGTCCCTTCGTTAGATGGCGCCGAGCACGATGGCAGCCAGAAAACCGAAGGAGATGATAGCGGCTAATAAATTAAGTCGCATCTGCAGCGTCATCGTTGCCTCCTTGTACCGATAAACGGTAGCTATCCTAGTGTAGTCAGAACCACACCATTGGCAGATCCTAGTTGCGTGTTTAAAAGTGAGACAAGCGAAAAAATTGCTGCGTTGCAGTGGAATTAGGCATTTCGCAGCGTGTCATTTAGGCAGCTTCAGTAGAGCTATTTATAACACGACGATCAGCTTGCTTATGTATACAGATCCATTCCAATTTAACGACTTTCGTCATCAGGATGTTTCGCAGCAACTTGTCGGTAACCATTAAGATTTTCGAAGAATTGAATACACGCAAAGTTGTGCAATCCGGGTGTGGCTTTTCCCACCTGTGCATCGCAAAAAAATTGCGCAGGCCTCCTGCAAAAAAATTATAACGCCATCGTATTCGCACCCGGAAATTTGGTCGACGATATGCCAGGAAACCGACCATTTTTCAGCGTGAACTAGCCGCTCTTTGAGCCCCAGTAAACTGCCTGAAAGGACTTCTGGATGGACCGCTTCAAGGCCTTGATGATTTCGAAAAAAGACGAGGGTGGCCAATCAGTTGACTGGGTGGAACTCGGCACTGAAGACCTGATGGAAGGCGATGTGCTGGTTCGCGTCAGCCACTCGACAATCAACTACAAGGACGGCCTCGCTTTGGAGGCGCGCGCGCCCATCGTGCGCCGCTGGCCATTGATTCCCGGAATCGACTTTTCAGGCACCGTAGCCGAATCGAATCACCCTGATTTCAAACCCGGTGATGCTGTGATCCTAAACGGCTGGGGTGTCGGCGAAACGCATCACGGTGGCTACGCCCAATACGCACGCGTAAACGGCGATTGGCTGATCCACCGACCCGCAGCCTTCACTGCCGCTGAGGCTATGGCAATTGGTACAGCTGGCTACACGGCAATGCTGTGCGTTCTAGCACTCGAAGCCCATGGCGTCGTCCCCGCATCCGGCCCGGTCCTGGTCACGGGCGCCGCAGGTGGCGTCGGATCTATTGCCGTCTCAGTGCTCGCCAGGTTGGGCTACCACGTCATCGCATCCACCGGCCGGACCAGCGAGACGGAATTTCTAAGGGGACTTGGCGCCGCTGAAATAATGGATCGTAGCGAGCTGTCCGGAAAAGCTCGGCCACTTGGGAAAGAACGCTGGGCCGGTGCCGTTGACGTTGCCGGCAGCACCACACTTGCCAATGCTATCGCCATGACGAGCTACGGCGGAACCGTTGCTGCATGTGGACTCGCACAAGGCATGGATCTTCCGGCAAGCGTAGCGCCGTTCATTCTACGCGGCATTACGCTATGCGGAATCGATAGCGTTATGGCGCCCAAAGCCAAACGTGTGGAAGCGTGGGATCGTCTCGCCCGAGACCTGGACCGCAGCAAGCTTAGCGAACTCACCGTGACGCATCCCTTAGCTGACGTCATTGGGTTAGCACCGAAAATCCTGGCCGGCGAAGTTCGCGGGCGCGTCGTTCTCGAGATCGAGTAGAGCAAACTCAGATAAGGCGCTTACGCAGCAGGATCTCGGAATGAGGCTCTTCAATAAGCCCCGGGATTTCTGCTGCCTCTTTGAAACCCTGTCGCCCGTAAAATGATCTCGCCGGCGTATTGAACTCGGACACGGTGATCCAAAGGTTGCGATCACCGAAGCCGCGCGCATGCGTTTCCCACCAAGACAGGACAGCGGCCCCAACACCGCGTCCCTGAAAGGCCGGGAGAATGCCAAGGAAATGCAGGTAGGAGCCACGCAGCCACTGTCCTCGGATCACAGCGACACCAGCAGGAGCTTCGGCAACCCTAATCAGTATGCGCGCCGCACCGACCTCGGAAGTCGCCAGGAACTTAGCGAGATCCTGATGCGAAAACCCATACTCGGCCCACGGCGTCATTGCTGAAAATTGCGCTCCGAAATAATCGGCACAATCCGATGAAAGAGCCTCAAGCCTTACTGCTTCTTGACGTCCGCACCGCGCAACGACCGAACCAATTTCATAGGGCAGGTCCGAATAGCGCGCCGTCATCTGTCCGCCGCTCCAGCTCCCGCTGCTGGACGCGCTGTGGCAGTCGTAGCGCGCTTCTGAAACGGCAGTCGATCATAACGATCCGTGTCCCCCGGACGTGAATCATAACAGGTCGGCACGATTTCCGGCGTGCCGGCAGCCAAGAGCTCACTCACCGTCACAAACTTATAGCCTTGCGCCCGAAGCTTCGGGATGAGTTGCGACAATGCCGCCGCCGTATGATGGCCACGCCCGTTGGCATGCCCGATGATGATGGAACCAGGCTTCACTTTTCTCATCACGGTGTTGACGATCGCCTTGGCGCTCGTATTGGGATCGGGGTCGCCCGTAGAGATGTCCCATTGAATAGCAAGAAGCCCCGCCGCGTTTACGGCATTCAGGGATTGAGCGTTGCACGCGCCGAACGGAAAGCGAAAAAGGCCCATCCGCGGCGGAACGGTCGACAATCCACCCGGCACATTCCCAACGCACTGCTCTTTCGCGAAGCCCTCCCTGGCTGCCTCATAAGCCCGCTGCGGACCTTCAATCTCAGCCCCAAGAGCACGCGGTGACAAGAGTCTGAGATTGCGGTGGGCTTCGCCGTGATTGCCTATCTCAAACAATGGATCGGCCATGAGCTGCTGGATCCGCAGTTCATGCGATCGCATCCACTTGCCGCCCGTAAACAGGGTCGCTTTGATCTGGTTCTCACGAAGGTAATCGATAATGGGACCATCGTAGCCGGCAATCTCTCCGGTCTGCTCACATAGATCGAGCGTGAGGGCGATCAGCTTGGCACCATTCCTCACATTTACCCGACGAATGGCCCCGGATAATCCAGCCGGGATTGGCGAATGAGCCGCCAAGGTACGCGCCGCTGTCGTCGCGTCGAAGGTCCTGACGCCCTTAACCGGCTTGATTTCACCGCGCTGTCCTTTGAGCGCACTAGGTGAAAAACACGCTGACAGAAGCCGGCTATCCCCAAACGAAGGCATGTGAATATCATCGCCCGACTGCGCGCGGACACCCGACTGCGTGACCATACCCAAGGTTAAGGCAGCAGCAGCGATAATAGCAGGGATACGCCCCCTTCCGCACAGCGAGGCGAAAAAAGGTCGTTTGAGACGTAAAACGCATTTCGGTATCAGCAACTCAGTTCTCGCCTGCCCACCGCATTTGGCTAATGCTTTAGCCTTAGACTGCGTTAAACCCTAGTGACAAAATGTAGACCGCACTGCGCCGAACCGCCTCACAACCCCTACAATAAGGGGCTTTCAGCACTCACTCTGGCAATCATCTCACCGATCTCTACATTGACTTGAATACATCGGATCGTTACGGCTCGGTCCTACAGCCCGAGACGAAACCCTGACCAGCACACCCGTCGAGGTCGCTATGGCGTCACCAAATCCACAAGCCCGTTCTGACACGCTGCAGACACACGACCCTATTTGGTCGCAAATCCGTAGCGAGGCCGAGGAACTCATGGGGAGCGAGCCAGCCCTTGGCAGCTTTGTGTTCGCAACCGTCCTGAGTCAAAGTTCGCTTGAAGATTCTGTCGTGCACCGGCTTGCACAGCGCCTGGATCACTCCGACGTAGATGGGGGCCTTATCAGCCATATCTTCCGGGGCGTTTTGACCAAAAAGCCGGAACTTGGCATCGCCTTCCGCGCAGATCTCGCTGCAGTCTATGATCGTGATCCTGCCTGCCAGCGCTATATCGAGCCGCTCCTCTACTTTAAGGGCTTTCACGCCATCACGACGTACCGGTTCGCCCACGAGCTATGGGCCGCAGGACGTCGCGACTTTGCACTCTACTTACAAAGCCAGTCATCGAAGCTTTTCGGCGTGGATATCCACCCCGCCGCGCGTTTTGGCCAAGGCATCATGCTTGATCACGCGACGGGCTTCGTGGTTGGTGAAACCGCCGTGGTTGGGGACAATTGCTCGTTCTTGCACGGCGTGACCCTTGGCGGCAGCGGCAAGGTGGGCGGGGATCGCCATCCCAAGATCGGCTGCAACGTCCTGATCGGCGCCGGTGCCAAAATTCTCGGAAACATCCGTGTCGGCAATTGCTCGCGCGTGGCCGCCGGCAGTGTCGTGCTGCGGGATGTCCCCGACGAAACCACAGTGGCCGGTGTTCCAGCGAAAGTCGTTGGTCCGGCAGGATGCTCTGAGCCTGCGCGTTCGATGAACCAGGATCTGCCTGGAGAATAATCGCGCAACATCGAGTGCCGGACTTTCGTCCGGCAAAACGACCTATAAGAACTGGAGACGTAAACGGTGACGAAAACCGAGATCGAGCGCCTGCAAGGCTATTTGCGAAAGACGTTCGGCGCCCCGAGCCTTGAAGTTCGGCCGCAGCCTAAAAAGAACGATATGGCCGAGGTGTTCATCGCCAATGAATTTGTCGCCACGCTCTACAAAATCGTGGAAGACGGCGAGACCGAATATCAGTTCCAAATGGCCATCCTAGAGATGGATCTCGAGGACGCGTGAATTACGCACCAAGCTTGAGCATTTAAACAAAGCGATAGCCCGCACAGCCGCCGCTCACGGCTTAATGTGCCGGTTCGACATTAACGACGATCTCATGGCCCTATTTGAACTTGATCATCAGGTGCGCACGCCTGCCAGCGGAGCATACTGGGTAGCTCCGAACGCCGTTGTGGTTGGCAATGTCGAAATCGGCGACGAAGCGAGCGTTTGGTTCGGTACCGTCATCCGGGGAGACAACGAGCCAATCCGTATCGGCGACCGTTCGAACATCCAGGATGGGTGCGTGCTGCACACCGATCCTGGATTTCCCATGACAATCGCATCCGACTGCACCATCGGACACATGGTTATGCTGCATGGGTGCACAATCGGCACCCGCAGCTTGATCGGCATCGGCTCGATCTTGCTCAATGGCTGTATTATCGGCGAAGGCAGTCTTATCGGTGCCAACACCCTCATTCCAGAAGGCAAAGTGATCCCGCCAAGATCTCTCGTGATGGGATCTCCCGGACGCGTTGTGCGGGAACTAAGCGAAGAAGACGTCGCGAAGTTCTCCCTCGCAGCCGAACGTTATGTGGAAAACTGGAAGCGCTTTTCGGATCGCATGAAGCCCCAAGCGGAAAGCTAAAAAGCTTTCCCGCCGGAGCAAATGATTTTGCGCTCAGTCACGGTCGGAACCGGAGTTACCCGACATCACCAACGGCTGATCCACCAGCATCTCCTCCAGTGACACCCAGACACGCGGGTTCACGTAAGACTGCCGCATAACGTACTGGTAGGGCGTCGAACTCCAGACGCGAACTTCAGACACCTTATTGTCGAGGATGTAGTCGCCCTGAGATGTCCGCGCGGTCAACACAGCGTGGCCATCACCATACTCGTCCCGAACAACCGTGATCAGAAGTGCGCTCGGCGGCCAGCCACGCTCGATCAAAATCTGCCGCTTCAGAAGCACATAATCTTCGCAGTCGCCGTACTTGTCAGGCAGGGTCCAATATTCCGTAACCCCGTAGATCTCCTGATCCGTCAGCGGCTGAATACGATCATTCACATACCTGTTGACCTCATCAAGCTCGATGAGACGCTCTGGCGTTGCGGTAAGCCGCGTCTCGGCAATCCCGTGAGGTGCGCAATACTTCGGATTGGACTCGCAGAACCGTACGAAACCGTAGGGTGGCTGAGCGGGACCGAAGATTTTCATGAAGGCGGGAGCGCGGTGCCCATAATAAGACGCGCTGGGCTTATGATGAGAGCCCGTAACCTGCTGACCCTGCGCTGGGCCACCAACGGCAGCGCACAGAACGGCCAACGTCAAAACGGTACCGACGCGCGTCATACTCGATTACCCCCGCATACTCGTTTCATACTGACATACGCACTTGTCAGCGCAACCCTCACCAAGGCAACTGGCTGTTAATACCGGCTTGTGTGCTTGCCTCGTCACGCCGTTGCCAATCCCATTCTCAACAGTTTGGACATCATCAGGTTCCGCCCTACTGCGCTCCAAATTCAATGCCGATGCCCGTTCGGTGATGACGACGAACGGTGGCGCTTTGTCTGCCGACAGTCACAATTGACCCCAGCGGCGGACGCCACGTCGTGGCAAGCAAAGCCCCTGACACGGACATATCGATCAGCTCACATTCGACTTCGCGACCATCTTCCAGACGAAGCAACGCCGTGTTTCCAGACCGTCGGACACGCTCTTCCTTGCGCGCCTCGAAGTCCTCCAGTTCACTGCGGTTGATGAGCCACGTCAGCTTTGCGACAAGACGTTCGCGCTTATGGGCAGACAGGCTGCTTCGCAGGGCAAAGCCTCCCGCAAATGCGCGCACGACAACGCCCTCAAGAGCTCCGAGATGTTCGAAATAAACAACGATGCGCTCATTATTCTCCACGGCGGCGGCGCTCTTCACTGAAGCCCCGCCCACAGAGATATCCACAAGCTGGCAATCATGCTCGGTCTTGTCGGCACGCATAAAGCGCCCAGGCAACGACAGCATCACACGACGATACCTACGCCGCGTAGTTTCGCTGCCTGATCCGGGTTCACCCGCGAGGTGCCGCAGCACCAATTGTGCCGTAGTCGCTGACATATGCGCACCTTCTCACCGCCTGCCCGCACGCGCTGGCAGACGCCGCGTTTCGTACTGAGACACCAAGTGCTCAGAACATCGCTGAGGATTATGCGGTAGAGGCCGTTAACGTTAGGCTAACGTCCCGTCCAAATATGAAACAGTCAGGAGGTGGCAGAATCACGGCATGCGAACGTCGTTAAGTTTCAGTTCCCCGTGTCAAGAGCCCGCCATCATAAACGCGGAATTGGCGTCGGTCCTGCCGAACGATCCGAGCATTGCGCACATGAGAAAAAAACGGAGGTGGATCTTCTGCGGGCGGAGAAAACTCCGGTAGTTTTAATGAAACCGGCTGTTCAGGGCTAATAATTCGAACATCAATCAGACGTTGACGAACCAACGGCTCTTGTCCAAGCCAGGCTGGAGGGTTGATGCAACTTCCGGCTCCAAGCAACCTATCGATCGAACCCTGAGTATGAACCAAGGGCATCACAACAAACTCAAAGCTCGCCTTTCGTCCGCGGCTACAGAGGGCCTCCGTAGCGATAACCGCAACTGAACCGGAGCGCATGACCTCTGAGAGTTTACTCATCACGGTCCCGCGTTCGAGCCCTATCCAGTGATGAAAGAAATTTGCTCCGCGGAATTCCTTGCCGAACTGCTCCGTAAGTCGCGTGCCCGCCAGCCTGTAGCGCAAGTTGCCTTCATCCACAGCTTCCAGAATAAATGTCTCTGGCAGCAAATGTGATATGCGCGAAGGCTCGATCTCAAATCGCCGGGGGGCGATACGATCTCCCCTTACCTCGTTCCAATACCGATACAAATTACGGCTAGTCGAATGTCGCATTGCTCTCGCGGGCCCCGAACGATGGGTCGACCGCCAAACGCGGACAGACCAGTCAAAGCTATTTCAATCACTGTCCAGAAACGGGACGATTTACCGCCCATAACCGGGTATAGCCTTGATTGAGCACCTTCCATGCCAGCCGCCGCACTACAGCGAAAAGAGGCCCGCACCCCGAACAACACTTGTCTAATCTTGCCTAATAAGGAACGAGGACCAGATAGGGTCCGACGCGCCGCGTTCAACTCCGGTACAACTAAGGGGATTAGCTTGTCCAAGGCGCGGGCTGGCTGTAACGCTTCAAAGCTCGCGACACGTAAAACGGCCCCCGCGAAAGGAACTTTAAGTGCGATATCACCAGCCAATCTTCAACGTCCCAAACTCAGTGCTGGCGCTCATCGCGATTTTCATTGCGGTCCATATCGTACGGCAGATGTTGCCTGTGGATCAGGAAGAATGGCTGACCGTCGCCATGGCCTTCGTTCCTGCGCGCTACTCAGGCTACGCCGCAGAGTTGCCGGGTGGGGAAATCGCTTCCATCACGTCGTTCCTTACGCACATGCTTGTCCATGGCGATGTCACCCATCTGATGTTTAACTCGGCGTGGTTTCTGGCTTTTGGAGGCGCAATCGCTCTGCGTATCGGCGGACCCCGCTTTCTTGCCTTCACAGCTTTTACGGGCGTCATCGGTGCATTAACGTTTTTAGCGTTCCACTTTGGTGAACTGGTTCCCGTCGTCGGAGCCTCCGGAGCCGTCTCGGGAATGATGGGGGGCGTCATGCGCTTCCTGTTTTCCGCGATCGACCGGCACAATTTCGCAGCTCTGCGCGAGGCTCCCCACAGCGTCCCGCTAATGAGCTTGAACCAAGCCCTAACGGACAAACGCGTTATTGCCGTCACCGCAATCTGGCTTCTGCTTAACGCTCTCAGCGTCCTTGGTATACCTGGCGTCGACAGCGGCGGTGGCATCGCCTGGGAAGCGCACGTGGGTGGCTACGCGGCGGGCTTCTTGTGCTTTGGCTTCTTCGACAACCGCGCGCCTACGAGTAGGCCCCGCCCCTATCTCGTCAACTGACGCTTGCGACTTTTGTCGTATCGTCGCACCATGCACCTCCGGAGGGAACCAGGGCGTTCCGTTAACTGACGGAACGCACCGACCGGGTTTGCAGTCTTGCCATATGCAACAAATTACAAAAGGCAAGGGCGGCGACCCATTGAATTGGAGGTGCCTGTAAATGAACGTAGCCGCAGTTTTAAAGGCCAAAGGCCGTGCTGTAGCAGTGGCCGGAGCAGACACAACACTGCTGGAGATTGCCTCTCAACTCGCTGCTAAGCGAATTGGTGCTCTCGTCATCGTCAATGACGACAACACTGTAATCGGAATCATTTCCGAACGCGACATCGTTCGAGCCATAGCCGCGTCAGGCGAAGGAGTACTTCGCGCGCCGGTTTCCACTGTTATGACCAAGAGCGTCGTAACTTGCGAAGAGAGCGTTACCCTCGACGAATTAATGGGCATGATGACCAAGGGTCGTTTCCGTCACGCTCCAGTCGTCATGAATGGAGAACTCGTCGGAGTCGTGTCCATTGGCGACGTCGTAAAACACCATCTCGCCGAGGTAGAAATGCAAGTGTCAGCAATGCAGGGATATCTGGCCACCGGCTGAAATGCTTCGGATTAATTATTCTGGCCGGTGGCGTAAGGCACCGGCCAGATCTACGACAGGTCCGATGTTATGCGACCCCAGCCTTGAGGCGACCGAGCTGACGTCGCACAGAAATTTCCTGACGTATTGTTTCCAACTCGCGTTCCGCCGCGAGCCGTCCGAGATCAATAAGTTCGGAGGCGCGGTGAAAATCAAACAGATTGAAGCCATACAAACGCGGGCTGATCATCGCATCCGGCGGATCGCCAGCCAGCCGGGAGCGCGCAATGCGATCCTGAACGATGTTGAAAGCATCGACCATAACCGTAGAAATCCCCGGAACGCTTTTGTCGCCTTTTCCGAAGATCTGCCGCTGCAGCAGCCTGCGCGCACCAAAGCCATTGGAAAAACTGCGCGGGGCGATATCCGCGAGAGGCTCCGCCTCTTCGTCCTCGACCACCTCAGAAAGATCAAACTGAGCGGCGGTCGTCCCACGGCTCGACAGGTCGAAATTCAGATTAACGGCGATGACATAGCGCGCGCCCAGCGCCCGGCAAACAGAAACCGGAACAGGATTGACTAACGCACCATCAAACAGCCAACGCCCATTGAGTTTGACCGGCTTAAGAACGCCTGGAAGTGCATAAGAGGCCCGAACCGCATCTCCAAGTTCTCCACGAGACAGCCAAATTTCATGACCCGTCCCGATCTCCGTGGCAACTGCTGTAAATTTACAATCGAGGTCTTCGATACGCACATCGCCGAAAACCTTTTTCAATCGCGAATTGAGCCGTGTTCCAGAGATGAGACCCGTACCCGCCAGATTGAAATCAAGGAAATTCCAAACACCCCGAACGGTCAGCCCTCGGGCCATGTCCTCGAGATCGTCAAGGTGGCCCGCCGCATAGCAGCCCCCGACAACAGCTCCGATAGAAGTGCCTGCGATGATGTCAGGTTCGATACCGGCAGCGCTGAGAGCTCGGATCACGCCAATATGCGACCAGCCGCGTGCGGCACCGCCGCCAAGGGCCAAACCGATCTTGCCGTACTCCATAAAACGTCTCCAGAGCCTACAGCTACCGTGTTCGTCTCCCGTTCTGCTGCTTTGGGCACGACAAACCGTCTGAGTACCGAGTTGATGCAAGCAAAACGGAGGTACTAATCGAGATTAAGCACAATACCGCAATAAGATTAACGCAGCGCTAGTCCGCATCAACCATAGCCCCTAAACGCACCCTCTCAAGATTTTGCCTTCCACACAGATCATTTTCCTTCAGGTTTGCTATAAATTGTCTCAGGATCGAACAATCGGGTGTCATCGCTCGGAACGAGTTTAACGCCGGACTCAGACTCGAAAACGACGCGCCGGTAAAAACAGGTCCGTCGCCCCGTGTGGCAAGCCGCCCCATGCCCTTCGATCCGCACCTGCATCCAGATAACGTCTTGGTCGCAATCCGTTCGCATCTCAATAATTTGAAGCCGGTTGCCGCTATCTTCGCCTTTTTTCCAGAGGCGTCCTCGGGATCGGCTCCAGAAATGTGCTATTCCCGTCTCGAGGGACAGCTGCAGAGCTTCCGCGTTCATGAAGGCAAACATTAGAACCTGCCCAGTGTCCGCGTCTGTGACGATGGCCGGGATGACGCCGGCGCCGTCAAAACGCGGCTGAAATGCCAGCCCCTCCTCCAAGTCGCTTTTGTCCTCGCCAGGACCCATTAGAGACATAACCGCTTCCCTCCGCCTTGACCGGCACTACATACAGGAGGAACCCGCAAATTGACCCGCCAAGAGTCAACCTGCACCATCTCCTATATAGTGATTGAATTGGGCGGGAGGACTAATCCTCCGCCATCGGCGTAGCCGAAGGGACTTCTATGGCCGACCTCGATGAAATTTACCACACGCGGATCCTCGAACTCGCCGCAGCAATACCGCGCACCGAACGCCTCGCGGATCCTGACGCACGGGCATCCGCGCACTCAAAGCTGTGCGGCTCCACGATCGATGTCGACGTGAAGTTATCCGATGGCCGTGTCGTCGACTTCGGGCAAACGGTGAAAGCCTGTCTTCTGGGACAAGCCGCCGCCTCCGTCGTTGGACGAGAAATTATCGGCACCCCAATCGAGGAGTTTACGGACATCGCGGACACCATGCGCCGCATGCTCAAGGAGGACGGCCCTCCTCCCCAGGGGCGCTGGGCCGACCTTGCTGTTCTGGAACCGGTGCGTGACTACAAAGCGCGGCACGCGTCAACACTGCTTGTCTTCGATGCCTTACGCAAAGCCATCAATGAAGCCGAAGGCGAACATGGAAAGTCTGGTGAGCAGCCGACAACGGCAGCCACAACGGAGACCTAATCCGATTGAACACTTGTAAGCAGCACGATCACAGCCCTAACACCCCTACCGACAGAAGGTCAGGTTGGGCAGGCCTGCTGCTGAAAGCGCCGATCCACGCCTACCGCTATACCTTCAAAGCGTTCTTCGGCTGGCATTGTCGACATTTGCCGACATGCTCCGAATACGCACTAGAAGCAATCGATCGTAATGGCGCTTGGCGCGGCTTTTGGCTGACTCTATCTCGCCTGGCCCGCTGCCGGCCGGGCGGATCTGCCGGCTACGATCCGGTGCCGGACATTTCCACCGAACGCCATCCATTTGCGCCATGGAGATACGGCCGCTGGACGGGCGCTCATATGGAGGAGCAGTGGACCAGCCCAACGGAGTCGCTATCCCGGCCACACCGGAACGACTAGTTGGTTGCCTCCAGCGTGGCCAACCGTTCTCTCGCGGCGACAACCCCATTTTCAGAGGCCTGCGCATACCAGAAGCGCGCACGCGCTGCATCACCCGTCAGACCGACTGCGCCGCGAGCAGCAAGCTGAAGCGGATCAAACGTTTCGCCTAAGGCATACGCGCCCTCCGCGACACCGCTCTCCGCAGCCATTTCAAACAAGAGCCGTGCACCGCTGATGTCTCCAGCTTGCAAAAGGCCACGGCCCCTTGCCAGCAATGCCTGTGCGCGCTGAGGATCAAGACTGCGGGTCACCTCAGTCGGTTTGACCTTGAGAATAAAGCGCGGCGAACCGATCGGCTGGGCCGACATGTCGAAAAGTTCGGCTGTTACAGTGACATCGCCAGCCCCGCCCGGCGGCACGATAATGCGAGCACCATCCAGGCTATCCGGTGAAAGAACCCAGCTGTTATCTCCGCTCGGCATAGCGCCTGCCACATTGTAGTCCGGGGGCAAGCCACGCAGCACAATCGCCGCGACTTCGCCAGTACCATGAGCCGGACTAAGTTCAATCGGCAGACGCACTTCATCACCAGCATCAGCGGCGATCGCAGTCTCATCCCGCTGCGCTAAGACGGTCATCTCAGAGTTAGCGTTCTCCGCACGAGGCTCCGCTGACATATTCGCCGCATTTGCGCCGACCAAGCTGAACGCCGCAATGGTAAAGCGACCGACACCCTCAACGACAGGATCTTGGACGGACGCCGCCTTCATTGGTGGCGCTTCACTTGCTGCTGGATTTGACATTATGGAAGACAACTCAATCCCAGCTTGTTCGAGCCCACTAATCAGTGTCGGCTCGTACACAAACGTAGCCCCCGCACACACGACAACAATAGCCAAACCGGCGGCAATAAGCGGCCAACGTCGCGACCGAACAACCTGATCCGTTACAGCTTCGACAACGACCAATTCCCCTTTACTAGGCTCGCGCTCGGAGTTGATGTCGTTCACCGCGGATGATGATGAAACGTCGATGGAACTCATTTCATGCCAGGGAGCGACACCAACGAACTCGCCAACGAGTTCGCCGTCCTCAATATCCGAAGTCTCTCGTTCCTCATCATTGCGCGAGGCCTGCGCAGCAACCTTCATACGAGCCTCACGCAATACCTGCATGGGATCGGAACGGATACACTCATCGCCGAGCGGGTCCACGGCGTCGAGCCGGCGTAAGAGCGCCTTGATCGAGCTGTCTTGTGATGTCCCTGACGAATAACTCATGTACTTCCCCAGTCTTTGGTAATTGCACCTCGAACCAAGCTCGAGCGCATTGCGGACAACCCGGTTAGCGCAACCGCTTCTCCGCCTCTCCCCCACTCGACCTGCTCGTCAGCTCAGATTGGCGCGACGAAGATTGCGTCGCTGAAGCTTTCGAGCGGGCACCGGTGAGTACTCGCTCAAGCCAAGCCTTAGCGGGCCCGAACTGAACGATGCCCGGCACAGGCGCCGGTAGATTCATTTCATGCCACTTCGCATGCCGCGCGGGCTCACGCAGCCCTTTCAAATTACCGAACAGGTCTTCAACAAACCGGGCCGACAACTGATAGCGCTCGTGCTTGGCGGGCCAATTCACGACGGTCAAAACAGCACCAACCGCGACCGTATCTATGCTTTGTCCCTCCCCTATCAGATCGGGATAATCCGCATGTGTCAGCTTGGCGGGAAGGTAATCAGCCTCCAATGACGGCGGATATGCAATGGGCAGAAGGCGAAGGCCCTCAATCCGCTCCATCACAAGCGCATCTGGAGTAGGTTTGCCTCCGAGAAAAACATGCGCTGAGATTTCACCGCGCTGGAGCCGTTCCATTGCGTCGGCATGGCTCAAATTGACTTCGCGCACTTCAATGCCGAGCGCCGCAAAAACGCGCCGCGCTGAAAATTGCGTCCCACTGCCGTGTTCGCCGAAGTTGACAGCACGACCGGTAAGTTCACCCAGATCGCCGATGTCACCGCGCGCTACGACATGAAGCTCCTCATTGCACAGCTTGGCGATGTAGGCGATCTGCTCGCTCTTGATGTCACCGCCCAGCTCTCCACGGGACAAAGCCGCCAGGACGTCTGATTGGGTAATCGCAAGATCGATACCCTTCAGGTACAGCAAATCGGAGATGTTCTGTGGTCCGCCCTTCCCGACAATCGGGAGCACGCGGACATCGTCCGCACCACCGAGAACGATGGAGGCATCCTGCGCCATCTGCAGAGCGGTGCTACCAGAGCTGCCAGCAAGGAGAGTCAGAGATTGTCTATTTCTCAAATCGTCAGTCGACGCGACGCGACTGACAAAAGCCTGTGCATCGACGTTGCCACCGCTCTTCCCGGCAGCTGGAGACCTCGCTGGCTGAGCCGAAGCAGTTAGGGATACTGCGAACGAGAAAACAACAGCAGCAAAAATCCGTGCGGACACACCAAATCCAGCAGCCGTGGTGAGATACCCACCACCCATACCAATGGAATTGAAGCCCATCGTTTACGCGCGCCCCTGTACGCAAACACTACTCAAGCAGGCTCCCCAACCTGCCAAAACTCGTGTGGCCCCGACAACCACAGTCAGCAAACGGCAAAAACCTTTTGCCTTTCCGTGCCCTAGGTGGTGCCAGCCTGGGGGCGGTTTTTCGACGCGGAGAAGGAGAATGTGTGGCAGGAGCTGGGCGATCTCGTGATCGCTTCAGAGGTACGGTCCCACGCCGCGGCGCCTCGGCGCACGTTGATCTCGTAGCTTTGATCTCCCTGCGTTCCCATATGAGACTACCGGGCCAAAGAACCAACAAACTGCCGCGCAGGCCTTGACATGGCGCACGCCTACCGCGCAGATGCCAGCCTCCCGCAGCAGTTTGAATGCGGCTCGCGACGCGACAACGTCCAACCCATCTTACCTGCTTGGTATGCAGCGATTGAGAGAAGGGGCCCAGCTAATGGCCGATATTACTCTTACGTTCCCCGATGGTGCCGCACGTTCCTACCCAAAGGGCATCACAGGCGCTCAACTCGCCGAAGCCATTTCCAAATCACTCGCAAAAAAGGCCGTCGCCATTGTTCGCGATGGTGAACTGAGTGATTTGTCAGATCCCATTAATGAAGACACTCAGGTGCGCATCGTCACACGCACGGATCCTGAGGCGCTGGAACTTATCCGGCACGATGCCGCGCACGTCATGGCGGAAGCTGTGCAGGAACTCTATCCGGGCACTCAGGTAACGATTGGTCCGGTGATCGCCAACGGCTTCTATTACGACTTCGCCAAGAACGAACCGTTCCATCCTGAAGATCTGGCTGCAATCGAAGCAAAAATGCACGAGATCATCGCGCGCAATGCTCCCTTCACAAAGGAGATTTGGAGCCGCGACAAGGCCAAGTCGTACTTTGACGGCAAGGGCGAAAGCTACAAGGTTGAGTTGGTCGACGCCATTCCCGAGGGGCAGGATCTTAAGATCTACCGCCAAGGCGACTGGCTCGATTTGTGCCGCGGGCCGCACATGGCTTCAACCGGACAAATCGGCAAGTCCTTCAAGCTGATGAAGATCGCTGGGGCCTATTGGCGCGGCGATTCCAACAATCCCATGCTGCAACGTATCTACGGAACGGCTTGGGCGAGCGATAAGGAACTTGCAGACTACCTGACGATGCTAGAGGAGGCCGAAAAGCGCGACCACCGCCGCCTCGGCCGCGAGATGGACCTGTTCCATTTCCAGGAAGAGGCACCGGGCTCTGTATTCTGGCACGCTAAAGGATGGACGCTGTTCCAGACCCTGATCTCTTACATGCGCCGCCGCCAGGCAGATGCCGGCTATGTCGAGGTGAATTCGCCCGACATGATGGAAAAGCACTTCTGGGAGCTATCGGGCCACTGGGAAAACTACGGTGAGAACATGTTCACCACGACGTTGCCCGATGAGCGCGTCTTCTGCTGTAAGCCGATGAACTGTCCTGGCCATGTGCAGATCTTCAAGCATGGCCTGAAAAGCTATCGCGACTTACCCGTGAAGATTGCTGAGTTCGGCAAAGTCCATCGTTATGAACCATCCGGAGCCTTGCACGGGCTCATGCGTGTGCGTCACTTCACGCAAGACGACGCGCATATCTTCATCAGCGAGGATCAGCTCGAAGACGAATGCCTGAAGATCAACGAGCTGATGTTGTCGATCTATGAAGACTTCGGCTTCCAAGAAATCGTCGTGAAGCTTTCGACGCGACCCGAAAAGCGTGTTGGCGATGACGCCTTGTGGGACCGCGCCGAAGCAGTGATGTCCAAGGTTCTGGAACGTATTGAACGCGAAGGCGCCGGACGCATTAAAACCAGCATCAATCCTGGGGAAGGTGCCTTCTACGGTCCTAAGTTTGAGTACGTCCTGCGTGACGCCATCGGGCGTGATTGGCAGTGTGGAACAACGCAGGTCGACTTCAATCTGGCCAGTCGCCTGGGCGCATTCTATATCGACGCCAACAGCGAAAAAAAGACACCGGTGATGATCCATCGCGCCATGTTTGGCTCGCTGGAACGCTTCACGGGCATTCTGATCGAAAACTATGCCGGGCATTTCCCGCTGTGGCTCGCACCGGTTCAGGTCGTCGTTGCGACGATTGTGTCGGAGGCCGACGATTACGCACGCGAAGTCGTCGCAGAACTGCAGTCCGCAGGCCTGCGCGTTGAGATCGATACACGCAATGAGAAGATCAATCTGAAGGTCCGCGAACACTCACTGCAGAAAATTCCGGTAATCCTCGTCGTCGGCAAGCGGGAAGCCGAAGAAGCCAAGGTATCGATCCGCAGGTTAGGAAGTCAGGCACAGCAGGTTATGCCGCTGTCCGAAGCGATCGGTGTGCTCACACGTGAAGCTGTTGCGCCTGATCAACGCAGGGAACTAGCCCCGGTCAAAGAACCTGCGTAAGGGCACAACCTGGTAAAAAGAGGGCCCAGCGCGACGTCGTCGCACTGGGCCCAATCTTTTTTGGAAAGCACCAAAACTTAGTGGCGATGGCGCCGGTGGTGGTGGTGCTTGTGGTGGTGCCGGCGCTTGTGCCAACGGTGATGATGATGGCGGTGACGCTTCCACCGCGGCCGGCACCAGCTACGCGAACCACGATGATACGAACGGTGCCAGCCACGCCGGTCGAGCCTGCACGCACGGTGCCGGCCATGGACCTGGATCACGTTGCTGGTTTCCGTTTTGGCCGCCAAACCATTGGCACCCGAAAGCGGAGCAGCGCTGGCGCTACTGGTGGCAACAGCACCGAGTGCGAACAGGCCGATGGCCGCCGCGAGTAGTTTTTTCATGAGGTACTCTCTCCTTTGGCGTTTCCCGGCGTACGGGCAGAACGTCTGGACCCGGCGAAATCCGTCGCCGAGTTACAATTATTTGCCTGCGGCATGAAGAGCCGCCTACAGACAGGACTTATAATGAGCAATTAGCGCACAAATTTTGGGCTAATTCGGGCGTAAAATTGATTTATCTGTCCGCCCTTAGCCGCGACCTCGATAAGGAGCTACTCCTTGATCGGGAAGCCACACGTCCTCTGGACATTTGCCAACCTGCCAGAATACGTCGATGGGAATGCCCCCGCGCGGGTACCAATATCCCCCGATGCGCAGATAGTGGGGAGCGATCAGATCAGCGATACGCTTGCCGATCGTCACGGTGCAATCTTCGTGAAACGCTCCATGATTACGAAACGACGTCAGATACAGCTTGAGAGACTTTGATTCGACGAGCCAAGCATCAGGCACATAATCGATAACCAGATGCGCAAAGTCGGGTTGGCCAGTCACGGGACACACGGATGTAAATTCAGGCGCCGTAAACCGTGCAAGGTAATGGGTGTCCACATGTGGATTTTCTACACGCTCAAGGACAGCCTCTTCCGGAGCCTGAGGAATAGCTGCCGCATGGCCAAGTAGCGTTACGTCTGGTTTGCTGCCCATATTATTTACTCCGCCGCCAGTGGCATGCGTCGATCGGGTCCATCATAGACACAGCCTTCCTGGCAGGAATCACGTGCGACTTCGACACGCGCCAAACCTGGCACCCGATTGGCAAGTCGGTTCCAGAGCCAGATCGTGATGCGCTCAAGCGTCGGCGCTTCCAAGCCTTCGACATCATTCAAAAGCCGATGGTCTAGCGCTTCGCGCGCATCAGCGATCGCCCCCGAAAGCTCGTCGAAATGGAACACGAGGCCGCTATGCGCATCCGGCTCTCCTTCCACCCAGATACGCGCGCGAAATGAGTGCCCGTGCATGCGGGAATTTGGATGGCCAGGAGGAGCGCTGGGCAAGTAGTGCGCCGCCTCGAAATTGAAGTCCTTATATATTCGCATGAGCCGTCTCTAAGAGATTTTTTCAGCCATTACCAGCAATTGACCTACCAATCAGGCGATGCCGATCAGTTTGTGCGTCTGCAACGACAATCGCCATTCTGGATGTTTGCGACAGTAAGCCACCGCCGCGGCGGTATTGGCCGCAAGATCAGGGCCATCCATGGGCTGAACGTACCTATGCCCAAAGTCAAGGTATGCAAGATCCTCTGGATCGAGACCCGGCTGCGGATAGACCAATTTTAGCTCATGCCCATGAATTTGCTGCAGTTTTGCGCCGGATTTCGGACTTACACAGATCCAGTCAACGGTATCAGGAACTGGCAACGTCCCGTTGGTCTCAATTGCGACCTCAAAACACAGTCGATGCAACTCATCAATCAGCGCGGCATCAACCTGAAGCATCGGTTCACCGCCAGTCAGCACGACGAAACGCTCGTTCTCCCCGCCAGCCCAATTGGACAAGATCGCTGAGGCCAAATCCGGGGCAGTCCCGAACCGGCCGCCCCCCGTGCCATCCGTACCGACAAAGTCCGTATCGCAGAACTGACAGGTCGCTTCGCTCCGGTCGACTTCACGTCCCGACCAGAGGTTACAGCCGGCAAACCGACAAAACACGGCAGCCCGGCCAGCGTTGGCGCCCTCTCCCTGCAGCGTGAGAAATATTTCTTTGACGTGATACATGGCGCAAGCAGTTGCCAGCCGTGACGGCCATGTCAAGTGGGCCGAATGACTTGCACAAATCAGGGTTGAAAGAGCAGGTCGTCTCGAAGGCGCAGCAACTGCCCTTCTGGATCCGAAGCCGGCCACTCATGATGGCCTGCCCGCCCGTACCAATACTTTGCATTTTCCTTATCGCCTTCGAGGCGATGTAGAACGGCGTGGATGTAGCAGGCATTGGCATCTGTATCGTTCTTTTGAACGATGGCGTGAGCCTTGTCGTTTTCACCTGAAAGGATCAGGTCAATCGCACGGATTAGCTCTTTGCGGCTTGCCACTTTTCCCATCCTTTCTGCCGCAGCTGACAAGCCGGACAATGTCCGCAGCCATAGCCCCACTCATGCAGCCGGCCTCGTATTCCGAGGTAGCAGGTATGTGTCTCGTTGATAATCAGGTCGACCAACGGCGCGCCGCCAAGTTCTTCCGTCATGACCCAGGTCGCCGCCTTATCGATGAACATCAACGGCGTATCAATCTTAAAAGTTCGCCCCATACCGAGCGAAATCGCCTTCTCCAGCGCGTCGAGCGTCTCTGCACGGCAATCTGGATAGCCGGAATAGTCGGTCTCACACATGCCGCCAACGAGCACTTCAATGCCGCGCCGATAAGCAACGGCTGCTGCATACGTAAAGAAAAGTAAATTGCGTCCGGGAACAAACGTTGACGGCAATCCGGCCGCCGTCATTTCAATTTCGCGGTCACGCGTTAGAGCCGTATCGCTGATTTTGCCAAACTCAGGCAGTTCGAGGAAATGATCGTCTCCGAGCCGCTCGCCCCAACGCGAATTCAGCTCCGATATTCGCGCGCGCACCCTCAATCGCGCATCAAGCTCAAGCGCATGCCGTTGACCGTAAGCAAACCCGACCGTTTCAACGCGCTCAAAGCGGTCCAGCGCTGACGCTAAGCAAACGGTGGAATCCTGGCCACCCGAGAATAACACCAACGCACTATCGAGCATCGCCGCCCACCCTCAAACTCCTCATGTTCGGACTTTGGCCCAATGTAAGAAAAAAGGGCTGCCAATGGCAGCCCTTTAAGAGTTTGGGTCGGGGGACCCAAATATTTATCGTTACATCAGAACTTGATGCGTGCACCGCCGACAACGGTGTCGAACTTATCTTCGTTAGGATCGACAAGTCCAGCCGTGCCGCCGTCCAGCTCGTAGTGGCGATAGCTGATGTAAAGATCCATCGCCGCAGCGTCGATCTTCTGGACAGCGCCAAGGCCCCAGAAGGTCGCTGTACGATCAGAACGATCTTCCTGCTCACCGCCCATGGCGAACAGCGTCGTCTTACCGATCGTGAACCACTTACGCTCAAGACCACCGCTCAAGAACCAGAAGTGCTCTTCATCAGCGAAGTCATCGGCGTCACGCGTACCGGCCGAGGTCGTGACGAACAGACCCGTCGGCATGTGCATGATGGACAAACCACCGTTCAGGACTTCAATAGCCGGATCATCCGTAGGGCCAGCGCCATTGTTGCGATCCGTGTTCTCACCGTAGGCGATACCTGCAGCAATCTTGAAGCCACCGTGCTCACCGGCATAGCGCAGAGCGACGTCCCAAAGGTCGTCTTCACCCCAAGCAGCCGACACTACGAAACCGCCCATGGTTGGCGTATCGTAACGAACAACGTTAGCGCGGTTGAACTCGTAGTTGCCGAATGCCGGGCCGCCCATGTCGTTCTGCATGATGGCCGAGCCAGCCTGCGAGGACGACATACCGTCAGCAACGCTGGCGTTCGACAAGTCGATTTCCGCGATACCCGAGTTTGCCG